>NZ_LZIF01000049.1 GCF_001667145.1 Mycobacterium sp. 852002-51971_SCH5477799-a | reverse complement strand
GAAGATGAGGTAACCGGGCAGCAAGTCCCACAGTTCGTCGGTGATGACGTCTTCGGTGATCTCGCCCCGGTCGACGGCCTGATGCAGCACGTGCTGGATCATGGCTTTGCGCTGGTCGAGGAATTGGTGCTGGAGGGCGTCGTTGAGGGCGGGATGCCGCGACACCTCGACCATCACCGCGCGGATCGTGCCGGCGTGCTGCCCACATTCCTGGCTGATGATCTCCCCCAGCCGCAGCAGGTCGCCCCGCAACGTGCCGGTATTCGGCGGCACGGCCACCTGGCGGACACCTTCGATGAAGGCGGCCAACACCAGTTCGGCTTTGGACGGCCAGCGGCGGTAAACCGTGGCCTTGCTGGCGCGCGCGGCATTGGCCACCGCCTCCACCGTCAGCTGGTCATACCCGTGTTCCTGCAGCAGCGCCAGGGTGACGGCCAATATTTCGGCCTCGCGCGCCGACCATGGCGATGCCTGCTCGCACCGGTCGGCCGTCTGGGTCATAGAGCCCACGATAGAGCCGCCCGGGCGATGCGGACCAATTTCGGTGCAGTCAAACGCCGACGAATGTTAGTTCGTCAGCGGGAGCCCATCAGCGCGCGTTCGATGTCGGCGAGCAAATCGTCGGTGTCTTCGATACCCAGCGAGATGCGGGCGAATCCGTCGGCGACCGCGTCTCCCCAGCGCGCCCGGCGGTCCACCGACGTGTGCAGACCGCCGAAACTGGTGGACGCGATCAGCAGTTCGCTGCGGTCCACCAGCGCGTGCACCGCGGCCGCGTCGGCCAATTCGACTGACACCAGTGCCCCGAATCGGCGCATTTGCGCCATGGCCACCGGATGCGCCGGGTCGTCGGCCAATCCGGGGTAGCGCACCGCCCGCACCGCCGGGTGACGGGCCAGCATGGTCGCCACTGCCCGGGCGTTCTGGCATTGGCGTTCGAACCGCAATCCGGCAGTTCCCATGCTGCGCAACAGAAGCCACGCCTCGAATCCGCCCAGGATCGCACCCGCGAGCAGCCTGTGTCGCTCCACCGCGGCGAGCAACTCGGGCTCGTTGGCGGCGACGTAGCCCGCGAGCAGGTCGCCATGACCCGACAGGGCCTTGGTCGCGCTGGCCACCACCGCGTCGGCACCCAACGACAGCGGCTGCTGCCCCAGGGGCGTCGCGGCGGTGTTGTCGACGATCAAGCGCGCGTTGCGGCCCCGGCAGATGGCGGCCAACCGGTGCACATCGATCACATTCAGCGCAGGGTTGGTGGGCGTTTCGGCCAGCACCACGTCGGCTCCCGCGGCGGCGTCATAGATCTGCGCGCTCGACGCCTCGATGACCGTCACGCCCCCGGGCGCCAAGTCTTCGCGGGCGTAGCGGCGCACCTGGTAGTAGCCGTCGGCCGGCACCACCACTGTGGACCCCGGCTTGGCCAGCGCGCGTAAGACGGCGCTGATGGCCGCCATCCCCGAGCCGAACACTCGCGCGCCGGCGGCTCCCTCCAGCTCGGCGAGTGCGGACTCCAGTTGCCGCCAGGTCGGATTGGAGCTGCGGCCGTAGCTGTCCAGCGCGCCTGTCTCGTCGCCGGACAGGTGGTAGGTGGCGGCGAGCACCGCTTGCGGCGCTACCGGCTGACCCGAAATAGCTTGTGAATCAATGGCTTTGAGGCTGCGCGTGGAATCGCCGTATCGCCTGCTCATCGGCTCACTCCGCCGGGGAATCGGGTCGACCCTCGGCGAGCAGCTTCCGGAAGCCGTCTTCGTCGAGGACGGGCACCCCCAGCTCGATCGCCTTGTCGTACTTGGAGCCCGGCGAATCGCCGGCCACGACGTAGTCGGTCTTCTTCGACACCGAGCCCGCCGCCTTCCCCCCGCGCGTCAGGATCGCCTCCTTGGCGTCGTCGCGGGAAAAGCCGGCGAGCGAGCCGGTCACCACCACCGTCAGCCCCTCCAGCGTGCGAGGCACACTGGTGTCGCGTTCGTCGGCCATCCGCACGCCGGCGGCCCGCCACTTGTCGACGATCGCGCAGTGCCAGTCGACGGTGAACCATTCGGTGAGTGCCGCGGCGATCGTTGGGCCGACGCCTTCGACGGCGGCCAGCCGCTCGGTCGACGCCGACATGATCGAGTCCAGGTCGCCGAACTCGGTCGCCAGGGCACGCGCGGCAGTCGGGCCGACGTGCCGGATCGACAACGCCACCAGGACCCGCCACAGTGCCACCTTCTTGGCCCTGTCCAGGTTGTCGAGCAACCGTTTGCCGTTGGCGGACAGGGCGCCTGCCTTCGTCCGGAACAGTTCGGTACGCAACAGGTCGTCCTCGGTGAGTGCGAACAAGTCGCCCTCGTCGGCGATCACCCCGGCCTTCAACAGCGCGGTCGCGGCCTCGTAGCCCAGCCCCTCGATGTCGAGCGCCCCGCGGCCGGCGACGTGAAATACCCGCTCCCGCAACTGCGCCGGGCAGGACCGGGCATTGGGGCAGCGGATGTCGGCGTCGCCCTCCTTGGCGGGCGCCAGCGTTGTGCCGCATTCGGGACACTCGGTCGGCATCACGAATTCGCGTTCGGAGCCGTCGCGCAGGTCGACGACGGGACCGAGCACCTCGGGGATCACATCGCCGGCTTTGCGGATCATCACCGTGTCGCCGATCAGCACGCCCTTGCGTTTCACCTCGGCGGCGTTGTGCAGGGTGGCCAGCCCCACCGTCGACCCGGCGACCTTCACCGGCGTCATGAACGCGAACGGCGTGACGCGTCCGGTGCGCCCGACGTTGACGCGGATGTCGAGCAGCTTGGTCTGCGCCTCCTGCGGCGGGTACTTGTATGCGACGGCCCACCGCGGCGCGCGGGAGGTGGTCCCGAGCCGGCGCTGCAGCGCCACGTCGTCGACTTTGACCACCACGCCGTCGATTTCGTGCTCGAGGTCGTAGCGGTGCTCGCCCCAATAGCCGATCCGCTCCTCTATGGCGGCAAGGCCGCGCACGCGCGCGGTTTGCGCGGCCACCGGCAGCCCCCAGGCGCTCAGCGCGGTGTAGGCCTCGTGCTGAGTCTTCGGCGTGAATCCCTCGGTGCGGCCGATGCCGTGACAGATCATCCGCAGCTTGCGCCGGGCGGTGACGGCCGGGTTCTTCTGGCGCAGTGACCCCGCGGCGCTGTTGCGCGGGTTGGCGAACGGCGCCTTGCCGTCTTCGACCAGGCTGGCGTTGAGCGCCTCGAAATCGGAGAGCCGAAAGAACGCCTCGCCGCGCACCTCGAGCAGGGCGGGAATTGGAAACTCCTTGCTGGCGGACAGCCGCTCGGGGACATCGTCGATGGTGCGGGCGTTGAGCGTCACGTCCTCGCCCACCCGGCCGTCGCCCCGGGTCGCGGCGCGCTCCAGCCGGCCGTCGCGATACACCAGCGCCAGGGCGACCCCGTCGATCTTGAGCTCGCACAGGTAGTAGGGCTGCGTGCCGACCTCGTTTTCGACGCGGTTGCTCCAGGCCACCAGCTCGTCGCGATCGAAGACATCGTCGAGGCTCAGCATCCGTTCCAGGTGCGCCGCCTCGCCGAACTCGGTGGCGAAACCCGCCCCGCCGACCAGCTGCGTCGGGGAATCGGGCACCCGGAGTTCGGGGTGGCGCTCTTCCAGCGCGAGGAGCTGGTTGAACATCGCGTCGAAGTCCGCGTCCGAGACGATCGGTGCGTCCTTGATGTAGTAGCGGAACTGGTGTTCACGGACCTCTTCGGCAAGGTCCTGCCACTGCCGGCGAACCTCGGGTGATACCGAATCAGCTTCTGCTGCGCTCACCTTGGCAGGCTATCCGAGGACACCGACGCGAAACCGGGCGCGCTCAGTCCTCCACTTGGTCCTCCACATAGGACCGCAATCGATCCACCGCGGCATCCCACCGGCGCGACAGCTGACTCAGGTAGTCGCTCGCCGAGGCCAGTGGCTGGGTCTGCACCGTCCAGACTCGCTCGCGGCCCCGCCGGCTGCTGGTCACCAGGCCCACCGACTCCAGCAGCTGCAGGTGCTTGCTGGCCGCCTGGCGGGTGACCGGGATGACGCGGGTGACCTGCGACGTCGAACTGGGTCCCCGGTCGCAGAGCCGCACGATGATGCGCAGCCGGTTGGGATCGCCCAGCGCGTCGAAGAGCGGCGCGTCGACGGCGACTTTCATACCCGGACGTCTTCGATGTACTTGCGCACCAGCGTCGTCTGGATTTCCCAACCCTCGCCGTTGGCCTCGAACGCCGGCCCGCGGCGCGCCTGGGGAATCGCCTCGAACCCGGACTCGGTGATGGTCAACAGCACGCCGTCGGGCCGCTCGGCCAGGGTGAACTCGACCAGCGTGGTCGGCTCGTGGTCGTAGTCGACATCCGGATCGACGGCGTACGGATGCCAGCGGTAGGCGAACCGGCGCCGCGGCTCGACGGCGACGATCTGCCAGGTGCTTCGCACTCCGGTGTGCGGCTCCTGTCGCTCGGCGACCTCGCTGTCGACGATGGTCGGGCTGATCGCGGCGGTCACCGACGTCCCGGCGACGAACGGCCCGTCGAAGCGCACCCCGAACCAGCGGCCGAACTCCTCGGCGTCGCTGATGGCCCGCCACACCCGCTCCAGTGGCGCCCGCAGCACCACATGCTTCTCGATTTTCATATGCAACCTCCTGGTTGCCTATGAGTTCAGCACAGCGCGCCCTAAAACGCAACCGAACGGTTGCCTATTCGATGGCGTCCGGATCCTCGGCGAACAGTTCGGCCGCCTTGCGGGCGAGCTCGATCGCGGTGCGCGCCCACTCCGGCGTCGCGCCGGCCAGACCACACGCGGGCGTGACGCCGATGCGCTCGCGCAGCGCCGCGCGGGCGAAGCCCAGGCGATCGGTCACCGCGACCACCGCGGCGGCCACCTCCTGCGCCGACGGGCGACGCGGCGGGGCGTTGCCGGGGACCACCCCCAGCGCGACGGTGCGACCGGACTCCACGAACTCGGCGACACCGTCGAGATCCGCCGCGTTCAGCGCGCCGGCGTCGACCGAGACGGCTTGAAACACACTGCGCTGCAAGAGTTCCCATGGCAGTCCGGGAGCGCAGCAGTGCAGCAGCACCTCCCCACCGACCGTCCGGGCGCAGGTGTCCAGCAGCCCGGCGGCCACCTCCTCGTCGACCGGTGCCACCGGGCTCAGCGCGGTCACCCCGCCCAGCCGGCCGCCCAGGGCCTTGGGCAGCGACGGCTCGTCGAACTGCACCACCACTTCCGCCTCGAGCCGGCGAGCCAGCCCCGCGCGATGCGCCGACACGCCCTCGGCCAGCGACGCCGCCAGGTCGCGCAGCGCCCCGGGGTCGGTGATCGCCCGGTGACCGTTGCTTAGCTCGACCTCGGCCGCCAGGGTGATCGGGCCCGGCGCCTGCACCTTCACCACCCGGCCGTCGTTTCGCAGACCGGCGGCTTCCCAGGCCTCTTCGAGCGCGTCCATGTCCTCGTCGAGCAGGCTGATGGCGCGGCGGGTGACCGCCCCGGGCCGGGCGGCGAGCCGGTAGCCGCGCGGCACCGTGTCGATAGCCACGTCGACCAGCAGCGCGCCGGCCCGGCCGATCAGGTCGGCGCCCACTCCGCGCGCGGGCAGCTCGACGATGTGCGCCAGCGCCCCCGCGAGTTCACCCACGACGACTTCGGCGGCCTGGCGCGCGCCGATGCCGGGCCACGATCCGACACCGCTGGCGCTGGCGAAGGGATGGGTGAAAACACTCACCGGACAACCGTATTCGACGTCGCACCGCCCACCTGTCGGCAGGGGTCTGTATGCCGCGGGGCAGCGCGGGTAGGTTCAACGCCGAAGGGGTGCGAAAACGTGTCGCAGAAGGCGAAATCGGCATGGCTACCGCTGCTGTGCGCGGTGGCGATCGTGATGGCGTCGTGCACCCAGGTGGTGGACGGGGCGGCCGTGGCGGGACCCGGCGCCGGCCGCAGGGTGGTGCAGGGCGTCGACGTCGACACGATCCTGCTGGACCAGACGCGGATGCGCGCGATCACCGGCGCCGGCGAGCATCTGACCATCATCCCCTCGATGGACGGCACCAGTCCGGTGGACATCGACGCGCTGGCCGAGAACGCGCCGCGCGAGTGCCGGTTCATCTACGCCGAGACGGCAACGTTCGGACGCGATCTCGAGGCGTTTCACAAGACGACGTTTCAGGACCCACCCGATGGCGCGTTGATCTCCGAAGGCGCGGCGGCGTATCGCGACGCCGATACCGCCCGCCGTGCCTTCGGCGCCCTGGTGAGTACCGTCGGCGACTGCGCGAACGGGTCGAGCGGGCAACTCTACGTTGGTGACTGGAACGCCGACGCCACCTCGCTGCGCCTGCGACCCGGCGGATGCGGCCGTGACTACCGGATTCTGTCGGTGGCCATGCTCGAGGTCACCTTCTGCGGGTTCGCGCAATCGGTGTCCGACATCGTGATGACGAATATCTCCGCGAACCTGCCGCGGTAGCCCTGATTCAGCGGGTGGTGCCGGCGATGGTGGCGCTGCCGAGCACCTCGTCACCGTCGGGATCGGGCCGGTACAGCACCAGCGTCTGGCCCCGGGCCACCCCGCGCATCGGCGCCCGCAACCGCACGACGAGCTCGTCGTCGACCAGTTCGGCTATCGCGCCGGCCGTTTCGCCGTGCGCGCGCACCTGGACCGCGCACTCCACCGGGCCGGTTGGGGTGACACCCGAGGTGAAAATCGGTGTCCGGCCGACCATTTCGCGTATCTCGAGATCAGCTGCCTCGCCCACCTGCACGGTGCCGGTCTCCGCGTCGATCGAGGTCACGTAACGCGGGCGCCCGTCGGGCCCCGGCCCGGCGATGCCGAGCCCCTTGCGCTGGCCGACGGTGAAACCGTGCACGCCGTCGTGCTCGGCGAGCACCGTGCCGTCCGCATCGACCACCGCACCGCGGCGCACCCCGATGCGCTCGCCCAAAAAGGCACGGGTGTTGCCCGACGGGATGAAGCAGATGTCGTGACTGTCCGGCTTTTCGGCGACCGTCAGACCGCGCCGGGCGGCTTCGTCCCGGATCTGCGGCTTGGGGCTGTCCCCGATCGGGAACGCCGCGTGGCGCAACTGCCCGGCACTCAGGACGGCCAGCACGTACGACTGGTCCTTGGCATGATCGACGGCGCGACGCAGCCGGCCGTCCTGCAGCCGGGCGTAGTGGCCGGTGGCCACGGTGTCGAACCCGAGCGCAACGGCTTTCGCCGACAGCGCCGAGAACTTGATCTTCTGATTGCACACCACGCACGGGTTGGGGGTCTCGCCGCGCGCATACGACGACACGAATTCGTCGATGACGTCCGAGGCGAACCTCTCCGCGAAATCCCATACGTAGAACGGGATTCCGAGCACATCGGCGACGCGGCGCGCGTCGGAGGCGTCTTCCTTCGAGCAGCACCCGCGCGACCCGGTGCGCAGCGCGCCGGGCGCACTGGACAGCGCCAGGTGCACCCCAACGACATCGTGTCCGGCGTCGACCATCCGGGCGGCGGCGACCGACGAGTCGACGCCACCGCTCATGGCAGCAAGCACTTTCACTTAGGACGCCCCCGCGGCGGCCAGTGCGGCGCGACGGGCGCGGTCCACCGCCCCGGGCAGTACCCGCAGCACCGCGTCGATGTCCGCGTCGACACTGGTGTGCCCCAACGAGAGGCGCAACGACCCGCGAGCGCTGGTCGCGTCGGCGCCCATTGCGATCAGCACGTGCGAGGGCTGCGCGACACCGGCGGTGCACGCCGACCCTGTCGAGCACTCGATTCCGTTGGCGTCCAACAGCATCAGCAACGCGTCGCCCTCACAGCCGCGGAACGTGAAATGCGCATTGCCGGGAAGGCGCAGCGGATCGCGGGCGCCGTTGAGGGTGACGTCCTCGATGCCACCCAGCACGCCGTCGACCAGCCGGTCGCGCAACGCGCGCAGCCGGACGCTGTTGGACTCGAGCCCGTCGACTGAGATCCGCGCCGCCGCCGCCATTCCGACCGCGCCGGCGACATCGGCGGTGCCCGAACGGATGTCGCGCTCCTGCCCGCCTCCGTGTGCCAGCGGCACGCACGCGACGTCGCGACGCAGCAGTAGCGCACCCACCGCGGGCGGCCCGCCGAACTTGTGGGCGGCCACGCTCATCGCCGACAATCCGCTGGCGGCGAAGTCGACCGGCAACTGTCCCACCGCCTGAATGGCGTCGCTGTGCATCGGCACGCCGAATTCGGCCGCGACGGCGGCGAGTTCGGCGGCCGGCATGACCGTGCCGACCTCGTTGTTGGCCCACATCACCGAGACCAGCGCAACGTCGTCGTGACGGGTGAGCACCTCGCGCAGCGCCGTCGCCGACACCGATCCGTCGGGGGCGGTCGGAAGCCAGGTGACCTCGGCACTCTCATGTTCGACGAGCCAGTTCACCGAGTCCAGCACGGCGTGGTGTTCCACCTCGCTGGTGACTATGCGCCGCCGGCGGGGTTCGGCGTCGCGGCGGGCCCAGTAGATGCCCTTGACCGCCAGGTTGTCGCTCTCGGTGCCGCCGGCGGTGAAGATGACCTCCGAGGGGCGCGCGCCCAGCCGGTCGGCGATCAGCTCACGGGATTCCTCGATGCGGCGCCGCGCCGCCCGGCCACTGGTGTGCAGCGACGACGCGTTGCCGACCGTGCCGAGCACAGCCGTCATCGCCTCGACGGCGGCGGGGTGCATCGGGGTGGTGGCGGCGTGATCCAGGTAGACCATGACGCGACCCACGATACCGGCCCGCCGGTTTGCTCAGGCCACCAGCACGTGCCCGTGACCAGCGCGCCGGGCGGTGCCGGCGCCCACCGCGGATTGGCACCGGCCGGCCAGGGCGCGCCGATCTGTCCCCGGAAGCTGGAGAGCCTCGACGTGCACCCTTGCCAGCGTGCGCGGCACGACGAGCAGCCGCCGGATCGAGCTCAGCAGGGTCTCATCGCCGACAAATGCGGGCACCGTCGAGGGGCTGCCGTCGACGTGGTGGTAGGTCAGCCGCAGCGGCTGCACCGGACGGCCAGCGTCGATGGCGGCCTGAAACATCGCCGGGTAGAAGCCGCCACGGTCCCGACCACACCAGGTGGTGCCCTCCGGGAACGCCACCACTGTCTGTCCGGCGCGCAGCCGGCGGGCGACGGCGTCCACCACACCGGGCAGGCGGCGCAGACTGGACCGCTCGATCGGGATGATCTTGAGGAAGCGGGCCACGATCCCGGTCGCCGGGCCGGTGAACATGTCGGCGCGCGCGACGAACGATCCGGGCAGCACCGACCCGATGGCGAAGACATCGACCCAGGACATGTGCGGGCTCACCACCAATACACCGCTCAGGTTGCGAATCGGGTTGCCCGTCACGGTGATTCGGACTCCCAGGCAGCCCAGCACCAACCTGCAATAGATGCGCTGAACGCGGGTCCGGCCCGGCAGCGGCACCGCCAGCAACGCCAGCCCCGGTGCCAGCAGCAGCGCCAGCGTCAGGCGAAGGGCCATCCGCAGGGCCCCCGGGAGCGGCCGCGACGTCAGTACGTCGCTCGCAACCACGCAGCGTGCATCGCACGATGCGCGCGGAAGCCACGGGTGCCCGGTGCCCGCGGGGGCGTTCATCGCCGGCCGCCCGCCGATCGCATCTCGGCGGCGACGGACACCGATCGGAGTCGCTTCAGATAGCGGTTGTCGGCGTGCGCTTTGCCCAGCAGGACGCAGAAATCGCCGACGCCGAAGTCCGGGTCATGCGCCGGTTCGCCGCATACCCGGGCGCCCAGCCGCAGGTAACCGCGCATCAGCGCCGGCACCGCGGGTCGCGCGGGCGGCGCGATGTCGTCGATGCCCTTCCCGTCCACGACCACCGGTCGGTGCGGGTACACCCGGTGTTCCGGCGGCGCCCCGTGCCGGCTGAGGATGAAGTCGCGGACGCCGCGCAGTTGACTGCCCGGCGGCAGGTCGGGTTCGCCGCCGATGGGCACCGACACGCACCCGGTCACGTAGTCGTAGCCGTAGCGGTCCAGGTAGGCCAGGATGCCCGCCCACATCAACAGCACGACGCCGCCGTTACGATGCCCGTCGCGCACCACGGCGCGTCCCATCTCCACCAGCGACGGCCGCAGTGGGTCGAGCGCGCGGATGTCGAACTCGGTGGCGGTGTAGAGCCCTCCGGCCGCGATGGCCCCCGCCGGCGCCAGCATGCGGTAGCAACCGACTAGCTCACCGGTGTCGTCGTCGCGCACCAGCAGGTGGTCACAGAACTCGTCGAATCTGTCGGGGTCCCGACCATCCCGATCGGTCGCCGGCAGTGCGAAGCCCGGCGTGCTGGTGAACACGTCGTACCGGAGTCGCTGCGCCGCCTCGATCATGCCGGGGTCGGTGGACAACAACAGGGAGTAGCGGGGTGCGGCCACCGAGCTGGTGGCCGTACCGGTGGGCTTTTCGCTGGGTATGAGGACTGAAGCAATGCTCATGAACCCCAACGTGGCGTAGTCGATGAGCTAGTCGGCATCGCCGCTATGACGTGTCGGTGCACGTCAGATGACGAATCGTGCGTAAGAGGGCCAGGGTGCGACGCAGGATCTGAAGTTCGGTGCATTGCGCGGACACGGCGCCGGTATGACTTGTCCGACGCAAAAGCCCCCGGCACCGAGGTGCCGGGGGCTGTGCGGCCGAGAGACTCAGCCCTTGCGCGTCTTGATCGCCTCGGTCAGCTGCGGAGCGACCTTGAACAGGTCACCCACCACGCCGTAGTCGGCGATCTCGAAGATGGGCGCCTCTTCGTCCTTGTTGACCGCGATGATCGTCTTGGACGTCTGCATGCCCGCGCGGTGCTGGATGGCACCCGAGATGCCCAGGGCGATATAGAGCTGCGGCGAGACGGTCTTACCGGTCTGGCCCACCTGGAACTGGCCCGGGTAGTAGCCGGAGTCGACGGCGGCGCGCGACGCACCGACGGCCGCACCCAGCGAATCGGCCAGCTCCTCGACGACGCTGAAGTTCTCCGCGCTGCCGACACCGCGACCACCGGAGACGACGATGGTGGCCTCGGTCAGTTCCGGGCGGTCACCGGCGACCGCGGGCTCGCGGGCGGTGACCTTGGTGGCGTTCTCGGCCTGGGCCGGGACCTCAACCTCGACCTCTTCGCCGGCGCCGGCCTGCGGTTCGGCGTCGACCGCGCCGGCGCGCACGGTGATCACCGGAGTGTCGCCGTTGGCCTGCGCCTCCACGGTGAACGCGCCACCGAAGATGGAGTAGGTCGCCTTGTTGCCTTCCTTGACCTCGATCACGTCGACCAGCAGGCCGGATCCGATCCGGGCCGCGAGCCGGCCGGCGATCTCCTTGCCGTCGGCGTTGGCCGACAGGATCACCGCGGCGGGCGAGTTGGACTCGGCGAGCGAGGCCAGCACGTCGACCACGGGGGTGATCAGGTATTTGTCGACGTCGTCGGACTCGGCGACGTAGATTTTCGCGGCGCCGGCCTCCTTGAGCCCGTCGACCAAGGGCGCGGCGGTCCCGGGAGCGCCGACCACGACGGCGGCGGGCTCGCCCAGCGCGCGGGCGGCGGTGATCAGTTCGGAGGTGACCTTCTTCAGCGCACCTTCTGCGTGCTCGACGAGCACCAGTACTTCAGCCATGGGTTATTTCGCTCTTCTCGTCTACTCGGTCAGATGATCTTCTGGGCAACCAGGTACTTGGCGACGTCGTTACCGCCCTCGCCCTCGTCGGTTACCTTCTCGCCCGCGGTCTTCGGCGGCTTGGGCGTCGACGACAGCACGGTCGATCCGGCGTTTTCCAGCCCGACCTCGTCGCTCTCGACCCCGATCTCCGCCAGGGTCAGCACCGTGACCTCTTTCTTCTTGGCGGCCATGATGCCCTTGAAGGAGGGGAAGCGCGGCTCGTTGATCTTCTCGGTGACGCTGACCACCGCGGGCAGGGTGGCCTCGAGCGTGAACACGCCCTCGTCGGTTTCCCGCTCGCCGGTGATCTTGTCGCCCTCGATGGAAAGCTTGCGCACGTGGGTCAGCTGCGGCAGGCCCAGGTACTCGGCGATAACGGCCGGCACCGCGCCGCCGGTCCCGTCGGTGGCTTCGTTGCCGGCGATGACCAGCTCGGTGCCCTCGATGGTGCCCAGCGCACGCGCCAGGGCCCAGCCGGTCTGCACAACGTCGGAGCCGTGCAGGCCGTCGTCCTTGAGGTGAACGGCCTTGTCGGCGCCCATCGACAGCGCCTTGCGGATCGCCTCGGTGGCGCGCTCGGGGCCCGCGGTCAGCACGGTCACCGAGCCTTGGCCGCCCTCGCGCTCGCGGATCTGCAGCGCCTCTTCCACCGCGCGCTCGTTGATCTCGTCCAGCACCGCGTCGGCGGCCTCACGGTCCAACGTGTAATCGCCGTCAGATAGCTTGCGCTCCGACCAGGTGTCTGGGACCTGCTTGATCAGGACCACGATGTTCGTCATGAGTGTGGTTCGTCCTCCTCGAAGGGGGCTCGCAGCAATCGACTGCGAAACCTCGGTACGCGTTTTTCGCAACGCACGGCCGTGTTACTACCCGGTAACTTTGTGCGGTATGCATTCACACCATAGCTGGTCGTAGTGCACGTTCTCGCAGCCCGTCCGCCGCCTGAGGAGCGGGGGCTCAGTTCCCCGGTTCGCGAATCCGACACTTCGCGTTAGCCTGCCTATGCAATGAGCGCACCGGTCCCCGACGTCCCGCAGCACCCCCCCGGCCACACCGCCTCGGCGGGTGATGCCGTGATGATGTTGACGGGCGAGCGCACCATCCCGGATTTGGCCATCGAGAACTACTGGTTTCGCCGCCACGAAGTCGTCTACCAGCGGCTTGCCGAGCGTTGCGCGGGCGCCGACGTACTCGAGGCCGGGTGCGGGGAGGGTTACGGCGCCGATCTGATCGCCGATGTCGCCCGCCGCGTCGTCGCGGTGGATTACGACGAGGCCGCGGTGGCCCATGTCCGCAGCCGCTACCCGCGGGTGGACGTCATGCGGGCGAACCTCGCGCGGCTGCCGCTACCCGATTCGTCAGTGGACGTTGTGGTCAACTTCCAGGTGATCGAACATCTGTGGGACCAAACACAGTTCGTCGTCGAGTGCGCCCGGGTGCTGCGCCCGTCGGGGCTCGTGATGATGTCCACGCCCAACCGAGTCACCTTCTCGCCGGGTCGCGACACCCCGATCAACCCCTTCCACACCCGGGAACTCAACGCCGCCGAACTGACCCGGCTGCTCATCGACGGCGGCTTCACCCACGTGTCGATCAGCGGCCTGTTCCACGGCCCGAGGCTTCGCGAAATGGACGCCCGGCACGGCGGCTCGATCATCGATGCCCAGATCGCGCGCGCGATGGCCGACGCACCGTGGCCGCCCGAGCTGGCGGCCGACGTCGCCACCGTCACCATCGAGGATTTCGAGCTGGTCGAGGCCGACGCGGGTGCGGACACCGGCCACCACATCGACGACAGCCTCGACCTGATCGCGATCGCGGTAGCCCCGTGAGTACACCGCAGAACCGGGTTCCCGGCCTCTTCACCCTGGTTTTGCACACCCACCTGCCCTGGCTCGCCCACCACGGCCGCTGGCCGGTCGGCGAGGAATGGCTGTATCAATCCTGGGCGGCGGCGTACCTGCCGCTGATGCGCGTGCTGAACACCTTGGCCGGCGAAGAGCGGCGGGGCGTGCTCACGCTGGGCGTGACGCCGGTGGTGAACGCCCAACTCGACGACCCGTACTGCCTGGACGGCATGCATCACTGGCTGGCCAACTGGCGACTGCGCGGGCTGGAGGCCACCAGCGTGCGGTCCGCGCCCCGCTCGAAGTCAGTCAGCTACCAGTCATGCACACCGGAAGCATTGCGCGCCTTGGGGATTCGCGAATCCGCCGAGGCGCAGCGGGCGCTGGACGACTTCGCCACGCTGTGGCGGCACGGCGGCAGCCCGCTGCTGCGCAACCTGCTCGATGCCGGCACGGTTGAGCTGCTCGGCGGCCCGCTGGCCCATCCGTTCCAACCGCTGCTGGCGCCGCGGCTGCGTGAGTTCGCACTGCGCGAGGGTCTGGCCGACGCGCAAGCCCGCCTCAGCCACCGCCCGGGCGGGATCTGGGCGCCCGAATGCGCCTACGCGCCCGGCATGGAGCACGACTATTCCGCCGCGGGCGTCACCCATTTCATGGTCGACGGCCCGTCGCTGCACGGCGACACGGCGCTGGGCCGGCCCGTCGGCGACACCGATGTGGTCGCGTTCGGGCGCGACCTACAGGTCAGCTACCGGGTGTGGTCACCGAAATCCGGCTATCCCGGGCACGCCGCGTATCGCGACTTCCACACCTATGACCACCTGACGGGCCTCAAGCCGGCCAGGGTGACGGGCCGCAACGTGTCCTCGCAGGACAAGGCGCCCTACGACCCCGAGCGCGCCGACCACGCGGTCGACATCCACGTCGCCGACTTTGTCGACGTGGTCCGCAACCGCCTGCTCTCGGAGTCCGACCGCATCGGGCGACCGGCTCATGTGGTCGCCGCCTTCGACACCGAGCTGTTCGGCCACTGGTGGTACGAGGGTCCGACGTGGCTGGAGCGGGTGCTGCGGGCGCTGCCCGAGGCCGGCGTCCGGGTGGGCACGCTCAACGACGCCCTCGCCGACGGCTTCGTCGGCGAGCCGGTGGAGCTGCCGCCCAGCTCGTGGGGCTCGGGCAAGGACTGGCAGGTCTGGGCCGGCGACCAGGTCGCCGATCTGGTCGCGCTGAACAGCGAAGTGGTCGACATGGCTCTGAGCACCGTCGACAAGGCGCTGTCCCAGACGGCGTCGCTGGACGGACCCGTCCCCCGCGACCACGTCGCCGACCAGATCCTGCGCGAAACGCTGCTCACCGTCTCCAGCGACTGGCCTTTCATGGTGAGCAAGGATTCGGCCTCCGACTACGCCCGCTACCGCGCCCACCTGCATGCCCACGCCACCCGCGAGATCGCCGACGCGCTCGCATCGGGGCGGCGCGAGACCGCGCAGCGGCTGGCGGAGGGATGGAACCGCGCCGACGGCCTGTTCGGCGCCCTTGATGCCCGCAGGTTGCCCCGATGAGGCGGGCGGCGGCGTGAAAATCCTGATGGTGTCGTGGGAATACCCGCCGGTGGTGATCGGCGGGCTCGGCCGGCACGTGCACCATCTGTCGACCGCGCTGGCCGCCGCCGGCCACGACGTCGTCGTGCTGTCGCGGCGTCCCACCGGAACCGATCCCCGCAGCCATCCGTCGTCCGACCACATCAGCGAGGGTGTCCGGGTGATCGCGGCCGCCCAGGACCCGCACGAATTCTCTTTCGGCACCGACATGATGGCGTGGACGCTCGCGATGGGCCACTCCATGATCCGCGCCGGTCTGCCCCTGACGAAGCCGGGGACCAACCGCGCCTGGCGGCCGGACGTCGTGCACGCCCACGACTGGCTGGTGGCCCACCCGGCGATAGCACTCGCCCAGTTTTACGATGCGCCAATCGTTTCCACGATCCACGCCACCGAAGCCGGTCGGCATTCCGGCTGGGTCAGCGGTGCGATCAGCCGTCAGGTGCACGCGGTCGAATCGTGGCTGGTGCGCGAATCCGACTCGCTGATCACCTGTTCGGCGTCGATGGCCGACGAAATCACCGAACTGTTCGGTCCCGGCCTGGCCGAGATCACGGTGATCTGCAACGGCATCGAGACGGCACGATGGCCGTTTGCGGAGCGCCGCCCGCGCACCGGGCCGGCCGAGCTGCTCTACCTGGG
Source organism: Mycobacterium sp. 852002-51971_SCH5477799-a (assembly GCF_001667145.1). Classification (GTDB taxonomy): domain Bacteria; phylum Actinomycetota; class Actinomycetes; order Mycobacteriales; family Mycobacteriaceae; genus Mycobacterium. Next base: position 95,103 of record NZ_LZIF01000049.1, on the reverse strand, counting down.
CCGGCTCGAATACGAGAAGGGTGTGCACGACGTCATCGCCGCGCTGCCGCGGATCAGGCGCAGCCACCCCGGCACCACGCTGACCATCGCCGGTGAGGGCACCCAGCAGGGCTGGCTCATCGAGCGGGCCCGTAAACACCGGGTGCTCAAGGCGATCCGGTTCGTCGGGCACCTCGATCATGCCGAGCTGCTGGCGGTCCTGCATCGCGCCGACGCCGCGGTGCTGCCCAGTCACTACGAGCCGTTCGGAATCGTGGCGCTGGAGGCGGCCGCGGCGGGCACTCCGCTGGTGACGTCGGACATCGGCGGCCTGGGCGAGGCGGTGATCAACGGTCAGACCGGTGTCTCGTGCCCGCCTCGCGACGTGGCCCGACTGGCCGCGGCGGTGCGCACCGTGCTCGACGACCCGCGGGCCGCGCAGCGGCGCGCCCGCGCCGCACGCGAACGACTCACGTCGGATTTCGATTGGCGCACGGTGGCCGACAGGACCGCGCAGGTGTATCTGTCGGCCAAGCGTGGTGTGCGGCAGCCGCATGCCCGGCTGCCCATCATCGAACACGCCCTGCCGAACCGGTAGCCGCTACCGTCGAGGCATGGGGCTTGACTATTCGAGTGTTGTGGACGCTCCCATCACCGAGGTTTTCGATTGGCATGCCAGGCCGGGGGCCTTCGCCCGCCTTTCGCCGCCGTGGCAGCCGATGCGACTGGTCACCGAGTCCACCTCACTCGAGGACGGGCGGGCCACGCTGGCGCTGCCCGGGGGTCTGCGCTGGGTCGCCGTCCACCAGCCCGACGGCTATGACCCGCCGCGGCGTTTCGTAGACGCCATCGGCGGCGACGGCCTGGCCGCGCTCCCCGCGCGAATTGCGGTGCGCTGGCGTCACATTCATGAATTCGAAGCTCTCGGAGACAATCGCACCAGGGTGATCGACCGGGTCGACACGCCGGTGCCCGGGTCGCTGTTGCGGCCCATGTTCGACTACCGGCATCGGCAGCTGGCCGACGACTTGGCCGCCCACCGGCTGGCCGCCGAGAACGGGCTGCGGCCTGTGACGATCGCCATCACCGGATCCTCGGGACTGGTCGGTTCGGCATTGGCCGCGTTCCTGCGCACCGGTGGGCATCGGGTGATAGCGCTGGTCCGCCACTCCGCGCGCGATGGCGATGAGCGACGCTGGAACCCCGACGATCCCGACCCGGGGCTGTTCGACGGGATCGACGCGGTGATCCACCTCGCGGGCGCCTCGATCGCCGGCCGATTCACCGATAAGCACCGGCAAGCCATCCGGGACAGCAGGATTGGCCCGACTCGGCGGCTCGCCGAATTGCTGGGCGGCAGCGAGCCCCGGCCCAGCGTGCTGATCTCGGCGTCGGCGATCGGCTACTACGGATACGACCGGGGCGATGAAACTCTCACCGAGGACAGCGATCGCGGCGACGGTTTTCTGGCCGACGTGGTGACCGACTGGGAGGAGGCGACCACACCCGCTCGGCAGTCCGGGGTGCGGGTCGTACATGTGCGGACCGGCATCGTGCAGTCACCCGCCGGCGGCACGTTGAAGCTGATGCGTCCGCTGTTCGCCGCCGGGCTGGGTGGCCGCCTCGGTGACGGCCGGCAATGGCTGTCCTGGATCGGGATCGACGACCTGGTGGACGTCTATCACCGCGCGCTCTGGGACGCCACGTTGTCGGGTCCGGTGAATGCCGTTGCACCGCAACCGGTTCGCAACAACGAGTACACCGCTACCCTGGCGGCGGTGTTGCACCGGCCGGCGGTGTTGCCGGTGCCGTCGCTGGGTCCGCGGTTACTGCTGGGCGGCCAGGGCGCTCGCGAGCTGGCGACCGCGAGCCAGCGGGTGGGTCCGACCAAGCTCGTCGCCGCCGGGCATCGGTTCCGCCAGCCCTGCCTCGACCAGGCGCTGCGTCACCTGTTGGGGCGCACCGGTTGACGATCTCGTTACGGCACCCGTCGGACGGTGAGCGGCCCGGCGGTGACGTCGCGGCCCAGCGCCTCGACCAACGACCGGGAGCGCAGCACCGGGCTCGGTGTCCCCGAAGCGCGCAGGAACCCGTCGACGAGGTCGGCCAGTGCGGCCACCGATTTCCAGTGCGGCGACCACTCGAGCACCTCGCGCGCCCGGCCGGTGTCCAGCAGCGGCAGCGAAAACGCCATATCGAGCCAGCCGCGGTCGATTGGCTGCAATCGGGCACGCCACGAGGCCTCTACCGCCAGCCCGAGCAGGACCGAGGGCACGTGAATCGGATGTGTCCGCAACACTTTTGCGATGTCGTCGCGGGACACCGGTGGTTCGGCGGCCAGATTGAACGGGCCCGTGGCGCCACGCTCCATCGCCCTCACACAGGCGTCGGCGACGTCGTGGGCATGCACGATGGACACGCACAGCGAGCGGTCCAGCGGCAGCACCGGCAGCCAGCGCAGCCATCGCGAGTCCAGGTATGCGGGCAGGGTGTAGCGGCGCAGACCCGGCGCGGCGTCGCGCTGCATGATGAATCCGGGTCGCATTCGGGTGATGCCGACGCCGTCGGGATTGCGGCGCTCGTAGTCGTCGAGGATGTGCTCCACTGTGGATTTCGCCCGGCTGTAGGCAGATGACCTGATGCCCGCCGTCGACCACGATTCGTCGACCTTCTCCCCGTACCGTCCCGGGGCATAGGTGCCCACCGACGACATGTGCACCAACTGCGGCACTTTGGCGTTGTGGGCCGCGCTCAGCACGGCGGAGCTCCCGTTGATGGCGACCGCATCCAGGTAGCGCGTGTTGCGGGTGGGTTGAAACCCCCACGCGAGATGGATCACACACCGCGCGCCGCGAAAAACGTTGAGCAGCTGTGTTTCCACGCCCGGGTCCGCGAGGTCCAGCTCATGCCATTGAACGGGTCGATACACACCGTCCGGCGGCGGCCGTCTGCGGGTGACGCCGATGATCTCGTAGTCGTTGCCGTCTTCGGCGAGCCGGCGCAGCAGCGCGGTGCCGACGTTGCCACTGGCCCCGGTGATGACGATCCGTTTGGACACGGCTACCTCCTTTACAGCGAGCGGCTACTCTTCGGCATCTCTGCCGTCGCGGCTGTGCTGATAGGCGCGGGCGCGCAGGTCCGCGAGCCACCGGGGGTGCAGGCTCAAACCGGGCGCCGTGTTGAGAACTGGGTCAAACGACACGTCCCCGTCAGCGTCGGGATCGATCGCGGTGGTCAGCGTGATACGCGCCAGGGACGTGAAATCGGCTCTGCCGCAAGCTTGATCAAGTGTCACCTCGATGTTGCTGCGCTCGAGCTTGGACCGGACGCTGTCTAGGGACAACCCCGTGCCACCGATCTCGCTGGAGGTGTGGGCCCGAAGCCACCAGTTGTCGCCCCGATAGTGCAACGGCATCAGCGTGGTCAGCGTTTGACCGTTCCACGACGTGGCCGGCCGTAGCGCCACCGCACGTGAGAGCACGCCCGAACCGGACGAGACGAGCAGGATGTCCCACGGCTTCTCCGCGGGCTGCGGCACGGGCATTCGGAAGGCCAACCCGATGAAGTCGGGCAGCGCCCCGGGCGTGCCGCTGGCCTTCGACACGCGCGCAATTATTTTCGAGGACGCGACCGGCAAGCCCTGGGCCGGGGGAGCAACGCGCTCGATGAAGCCCTCGGCGAGCACCCCGATCGGGTGGAACAACCGCTTACCCCGGATCGCGGAGCCCCACTGAAACGGCAACGCGACAAAATCGAAAACGTTCACCGGCGGCGGATTCCCATTCTGTGGCGGGGGAAACAGGGCGGTCGACGCCGGGCGATCCGCGGTTCGGGTGCGAATAATTATGACGACGTGTGCTGGCCGATCATTCGCAGTGCCGGCGGATGCTGTTGCGGGCTATAGGTGTGGCTGTCGATGTAGACCTGTGCCATCACCGCCTGCCACGACTCGATCTGGGGTGAGGACTTCCAGATGCCCTCGACCAATCCGACGATCAGGGCGTTGTGTTCGTCGGTCAGGGTGTAAACCGGACCGCCGAAGTCGCGGCTGTCGGAGGCCATGTCGGTGATGGCGAAGCGGCCGTTGCCGACCGAGCTGACCGAGCCGCACCGCTGGCCGGTGGCGCTGCGCAGCTGGCATACGGGCATCCCGGGTTGAGCGCGCATCTCGGGCGCGGATCCCAGATGGCGCCCCGTCGGCAGCACATCGGTGGCCGTCACATCCGGCGCGATCGCGATGACTTCGTATTCCACGGGCAGCATCGATGTGTCCGCGGCGGAGTCCGCGTCGACTTGGCGACGGCCCAGGACCACGTTGCCGATCGGCTTGCGGTCACGGTCGGTCACCACCGACTGCCCGCCATCACACTGGCCACTGGTCATCGCGACCCGTAGCCGCGGCTCGACCAATCCCACCATGCAGACCGTGGCGCCTTGGTGAATCTCCATTCCGGGGAAAACAGTGCTCCCCGGATCGGCAGCCGCCTGACCCGGTGCGCCAAGAAGCATCGTCGTCAACGCGGATGCGACCGCTAGCCGACGTAGTCGGCAGCCGAGCTCTTCCATTGGGACGCATCACCCCTCACGTCCGGGGTCCTCGCGTTTGCTACTTGACACGCGTATACCCGCCGCCAATCCGGCCAAACCGTCTTCAGATGGCCGTCAAGCGAACGAGTGCCGTGTGCCGAAAGGCCGGAAAACGAAAGCTTCGGGGTCCACGCCGTCGACCTGCGCTGGAACACGCTGGTCCGGCTCTCGTCGCGTTCGCTGTGCTAGCTAAGGCATTTCGGCGAATCGATATCCGTGCCCGACCTCGGCGGTAGGCTACCGAACAGGTTGAGTTCACAGCTGCGTCTCTCACGGGTGGTATGCAAAACACCGTTTACTCCCCACTTCACGACTTTCGTTAGGCGGTCTCATGGCTGCTATTCGCTCCGCAAACTCAGCGGACCGACACGACCCCGCACGGTGCCGGTACATGGCTCACTTCGACCGGGCACACCTGTTCGTCTACGCGCGCAACCTCGGCACGGTCCTGCGCGTCGATGGCGAGATCGACGCCTCGAACGCAACGGATCTCACCCAGGCGATCAGAACCTTCGCCCGGCTCAAGACTCCCCTGGTGCTTGACCTCAGCCATCTGCGCTTTGTCAGCGTGGAGGGTTTCCGCGCGCTGCTGTTGCTCAACGACGAGCTCCGCAAAGCGCGCGTCTACTGCAGCGTGGTGGGCGGCGCGGCGGTTCGTCCCCTGTTGCGGATCGTGCATCACAACGGGTTGCCGATTGCCGGGTCGGTGCCCGAGGCCTTTCAAAACCTCGAAGACATGCTGAGGGCGCGACGACAGCTACTGTCCGACCTGGCGCGGCCAAAACCACCGCGGCCCCAAGCCGCGCACAGCGCCGCCTCGTAAGGGCCGTTAACCGCCTTAGCGCTTAGGGTTTCGAGCCGCCGATCAGTTCGTGCTGAAGGCAATGCAGCGCGTCGATCAGCGCGGCGAAAACTCGATGGGCGGCGGTCAGGTCCGCATCGGGCAGCTCGGCGAGCGCGAATCGGGTGTGCGCGTTGAGCGGACGCAAAAACGACCTGGCGGTGGCCAGACCGGATTCATCGTGCGCAACAGGACCTTTCGGCGATCGGCCGGGTCGTCGTCGCGACGGATATGACCGGCGTCCATCAGCCGGTCAACGAGATAGGTGATCGCCGATCCCGACAGACCCAACCGTTGACTGAGGTCGCTCGAAGGTCATCGGCCGCCCACCCAGCTCACGAAAATCATTGGGCCGCAGGCTATGTATCGGCGGCGCGAACAGCCGGCCGATCTGATCGGACTCGGTTGACAGCTCCCGCAGACGATATCAGCGACTCCAGCTCGTCGCGGGCGAAGCGCTGCCCATCAGCGTCCATAACGCTACTGAGCATATCGCCGATCGCGGTGGCATTTCAGTTTCTTAAATAGTCAGCAGGGCAACTGACCCCGCGCTTGGTCGCGCCGACTGGCGCCCGCCGCTGAAGTTCATTAAATTAATGTTTAAGTTATTGAACGAGGTGGTATGTGTTGGCGGGCGGCGCAAAGGCGGGTGTCTGAGGAGTGAACGCTGTGGTTTTGCCCGCCTTATCGGCGGGTATGACGCGTGTGTTTGGGCCGCGCAGGCCGGAATGCCAAGCCGTCCGGAAGGGAGCGCTTGGGCAGTATGAGAGCTTTGTCGTTTTCACCCGCCACAGCGTCGGCGCCGGTGGCAATCGGTTGGCTCAGCGCCGACGACTTCGAAGCATGGCGGTCGAACGTACGGCGGATGGTGTTGGGCGATGTCGCCGATTTCATCGCCGCCCGACGTGCCGGCGAACTGGACGGGGTGCGCATCGATGCCGCCGGCGACATCCTGGTTCAGTTCGTTTCCGGCGGTAAATGCTTACGGTCGACGTTTGTATACCTGGGCTGGCTGTGCGGCGCGCCGCCCGACGACGCGGCCCTGCGCGCTGCGGCCAGTTTCGAGTTGCTGCACGCCTTCGCCCTACTCCAGGACGACGTCATGGACGGTTCCGACGAACGGCGCGGCCGTCCGTCGGCGCACCGGCAATTCGGCCAATGGCATCGCGAGCGCGGATTGTCCGGCTCGTCGCAGCGATTCGGTGAATCGGCAGCCATCCTGCTGGGCGACCTCTGCCTCATCTGGGCCGAACAGATGCTGCGCGAGAGTGGCGTTGAGCCCCGGCGTTTGCAACGCGCGTGGCCGCGCTATGACGCCATGCGCACCGAGCTCGCCGTCGGGCAATTCGCGGACTTGACGAACGACGCCAGGCACAAACCCGGGCTGGAAGTCGTGCTCGACGTGGCACGGCGTAAGTCGGGCAACTACACCGTGCGACGGCCACTAGAAATGGGCGCGGCGATGGGCGGGTGCGACCATCGAACACTGTCCCAATTGGGCCGCTACGGCGCGGTCGTCGGCGAGGCATTCCAGCTTCGCGACGACGTGCTCGGCGTTTTCGGCTCACCGGCGGTAACGGGCAAGCCGAGTGCCGGCGACCTGCTCGAGCGCAAGGCGACGAGCGTCGTGGTGGCCGCCCACCAACTGGCCGATGCGCCGGCCCGGCGTGAGCTCGTCGAGCTCGCGAATCGGGAAGCCCTCGACGACATTGCGATCGACCGCTGGAAAGCGCTGATCGTGGAGACGGGAGCCGTGCAGCTGATCGAGCAGATGATCGGTGACCGTGTGGCTTCCGCGCGCGAGCACGTCAGCGACTTGCCGATCGACCAACCCGTTCGCACCGCGCTGGCCGAAATGGCGGCCGTCTGCACGGATCGCGTTGAATGAGTAGCACCGACCGGGGAGCCTGTTGATCATGCGGACCATCGAAGGGCGCGGAGATCACGTGGTGGTGATCGGTGCCGGGCTGGCCGGGCTTTCCGCGGCGCTGCATTTGGCCGGCCGCGGGCGGGCGGTCACGGTGGTGGAGCGCGAGCCGTGGCCCGGCGGGCGGGCCGGCCGCCTCGACATCGACGGCTATCGGATCGACACCGGGCCGACGGTGCTCACCATGCCGGACATCATCGACGAGACGTTTGCGGCCGTGGGCGAACGGCTCTCCGACCGCATGGAGCTGATGACGGTCGATCCGGCCTATCGCGCCGTGTTCGCCGACGGCAGTGCCTTGGACGTGCACAGCGATGCAGACCGGATGGCCGACGCAGTCGCGGAGTTCGCTGGGTTCGGGCAGGCAGCGGGCTACCGACGGCTTCGACAGTGGCTGACGCGGCTGTACCGCACCGAATTCGACGGCTTCATCGCCGCGAACTTCGATTCGCCGCTGTCGCTGCTCACCCCGCGGTTGGCGCAGCTGACCGCCATCGGCGGCTTCCGCAAGTGGGATCGGATGGTCGGGCGGTACATCACCGACCCACGGTTGCAGCGGATCTTCACCTTTCAATCGCTGTACGCCGGCGTGGCGCCGCGTGACGCCCTGGCGGTATACGCGGTAATCGCCTACATGGACACCATCTCGGGTGTGGTGTTCCCGCGCGGGGGCGTACGCGCGCTGCCCGACGCGCTCGCCGCGGCCGCCGCCGACGCGGGCGTCCAATTCAGTTATGGCGCAACGGTTACCGCCCTCGAACGCACCGGCGGGCGGATCAGCGCCGTAGTGACCGAGCAGTCCGGATCCATTGCCTGCGACGCGGTGGTGCTGACCACCGAACTGCCGCAGACCTACGCTTTGCTGGGCCGTACACCGCGTCGCGCGGTGCGGCTGCGTCCTTCACCCTCGGCCGTCGTGGCGCATGTGGGCTGTCCCGCCGTCGCATCCGAGACGGCCCATCACACCATTCTGTTCGGCGAGGCGTGGGAACAGACGTTCACCGACATCGTCGACGACGGACAACTCATGCGCGACCCGTCGTTACTCGTCACCCGGCCGACGGCCAGTGACCCGACCCTTGCTCCGGAGGGACGCGACCTGCTCTACGTGCTCGCCCCGGCGCCGAACCTGCATCGGGGCACCATCGATTGGGCCAGCACCGGCGGCGCCTACGTCGAGGACATGATCTCGCACGTCGCCGACCGGATGCTGCCCGGTTTACCGCCCGACGCAACGGTTTTGGATGTCGTCACACCCGCCGACTGGGCGCGGCAGGGCATGGCGGCCGGCAGCCCGTTCGCGCTCGCCCACACGTTCGGTCAGACGGGACCGTTTCGTCCGGGCAACATGGTGCGTGGCATCGACAACGCGGTGCTCGCCGGCTCCTCCACCGTGCCCGGCGTCGGAGTTCCGACCACGCTGATCTCCGGGCGGCTCGCCGCCGACCGCGTCACCGGCATCCCCACCCGATCGAGCGCGCACTTCGACATGAAAGCCCGATTGCCATGATGCGCAGCGAGTTGGCCGCGGCCGGAATCGACGATCCGCGGCTGCGTGACGGATACCGCCAATGCCGCGAGCTCAACGCCGCGCATGGCCGCACCTTCTTTCTGGCCACCCGGCTGCTCGCGCCCGACCAGCGACCGCCCGTGCACGCGCTGTACGGCTTCGCGCGGTACGCTGACGACATCCTCGACGAGCTCGACCCGCAGGTCGGCGCCGACGTCCGCGGCCGGCGGCTGCAGCAGCTGTCGGAGCGATTCTTCTCCGGCGGTGCTCACCTGGAGGATCCGCTGGTCGCCGCGGTGACCGACACCGTGCGGCGCTATCGGATCAGCGCCGGGCTGTTCGAGGACTTTCTGGCTTCGATGCGGATGGATCTCACCGTCACCGACTACCCCGACCGCGACGCGCTCAACCTGTACATGCGGGGATCTGCGGAAGCCATTGGGCTGCAAGTGCTTCCGATCTTGGGCACGGTAACGCCAACGCAGGAGGCCGCGCCGTACGCCGCGGCACTGGGCCGGGCCTTCCAGCTGACCAACTTCCTGCGCGATATCGACGAGGACCTGCAGCGCGGCCGGGTGTATCTGCCGGCCGACGAACTGGCCGCCGAGGGCGTCGACCGAGAGTTGTTGACCTGGTGTCACGCACACCGCCGCACCGATCCGCGGGTGCGCCGGGCCCTGATCGCCCAGCATGAAATCGCCCGGCAAACCTACCGATTCGCCACGGCGGGGATCGCCACGCTGGCCGCCCGGTCCCGACCATGCGTGGCGACCGCGGCCGCCCTGTACTCGGAGATCTTGGACCGCATCGAAAGCAGCGACTTCGCGGTGTTCGATCACCGCGCCACGGTCGGCAAGGCGCGACGGCTTCGAGTCGCCGGTGCAGGACTGATACGGTCGTGGCGGGCGCGGAACGGCGCGCGGGGCGTTCGTCAAACGGGGGCCGGATGAGCGATCGGTGGCAATACCTGGCTGTGCTCGCCGCATGCCTGGTGATCACCGCTCCGCTGGAGATCTTCGGCCCCGGCGTCTACCGGCAGTGGCGACGCGTCATCAAGGCGGTCGTGCCGGTGGCTGTCGTGTTCCTGGTCTGGGATGCAATCGCGATCGCCGCGCACGTGTGGACGTATGACCGCGCATACCTGTGCGGGCTGAGCATCCCGTTCCGGGTGCCGATCGAGGAGGTGCTGTTCTTCCTCGTCATTCCGGTGTGCGCGTTGCTGACCTACAACGCCGTGACCACCATCCTGGCAAAGGTGCAGCGCCGATGACCGGCCTTGGCTACACTTTGCCGGCGGCGCTGGCGGTATTGCTGGTCTGCGCAACGGAATTGGCGCTGCTGCGGACCGGGCTCTTCCGGCGGCCGGCCTACTGGCTGTCGATGTTGATCGTGCTGGGCTTCCAGATCCCGGTGGATGGCTGGCTGACCAAACTCAGCTCCCCCATCGTCATCTATGACGACAAACAGCTCAGTGGCGCGCGTTTCCCGTTCGACATCCCGGTCGAAGATTTTCTGTTCGGCTTCGCGTTGGTCACCGCGGTGCTGCTGCTGTGGGAGCGGCAACGTGCGCGTCGGTGATGCGGGCCCCGGCGAGTTGGCGACCGCGTTCGACGCGGGCGCGGCGGCCTACGACCGCCTGGTCGGGGCCAGCCCCGGCTACCACGCGCAGCTGATTTTGTCGGCCCGACGGATGCGGATTCCGGCCCGGGGCAAGGGTTTACGGTTGCTCGACGCCGGATGCGGCACGGGCGCCTCGACGGCCGCGCTGCTCGCCGTCGCGCCCGAGGCCGACATCGTCGCCGTCGACGCGTCGCGCGGAATGCTCGATGCGGCGCTCGCGAAGCGCTGGCCCGATTCGGTGCGCTTCGTGCACACCCCCGTCGAAGAGCTGGCAGAGCACGAAATCACCGGCCCGTTCGACGGCATCATGGCCGCCTATCTGATCCGTAACGTCGCCGACCGCGACGCGCAGCTGCGCAGGTTCCGCGAGCTGTTACGCCCGGGCGGCACGCTGGCGGTGCACGAATATTCGGTGCGCGACTCCCCCACGGCGACCCGGATCTGGCACGCGGTGTGTTGGGGCATCATCATCCCCGCCGGGTGGTGGCGCACCCGGGACGCCGGGTTGTATCGCTACTTGTGGCGCAGCGTGCTGGCGTTCGACGGCGCTGCCCAATTCCGGATCCGGCTTGCCGACGCCGGTTTCACCGCGGTGCACAGCGAGACGATGCCCGGCTGGGAAGCCAACATCGTGCACACCTTCCTCGCGGATGCGCCGCGATGACCGCCGACCGACGTCGCCGGACATTCGCCGCGCCAGAGGGATTGCCGGATGCCGGGGCGCTCGCGTCGCGCCCGCGGGTGGCCGTCGTCGGCGGCGGGATCGCCGGGCTGGCGGCCGCCACCGGGCTGGCCGAGCGCGGCGTCGCCGTCGAGGTCATCGAAAGCGAGCACTACCTCGGCGGCCGGGTGGGCGGCTGGACCGAGCGCAACGGCGGCGACGAGCTGGCGATGAACCGCGGCTTCCACGCCTTCTTCCGGCAGTACTACAACCTGCGCGCCCTGCTGAGCCGAGTCGACCCGCAACTGCGAATGCTCACCGCCGTCGAGGATTACCCGCTGATCGACGGGGCGGGCCGGCGTGACAGCTTCCGCGGGCTGCCGCGCACCCCACCGTGGAACGCCGTGATGTTCGCGGCGCGCAGCCCCACGTTTCGGCTGCGTGACTTCGCCCGCATCGACGCACGCGCGGCCGCACCACTGGCCGCCGTATCGGTGCCCGGCACCTACCAGCACCTGGACCATACCGACGCCGCGACGTTTCTCGAAGACATCCGCTTCCCCAAGGCCGCACGGCATCTGGCGTTCGAGGTGTTCTCCCGCAGCTTCTTCGCCGACCCCTCCCAGCTCTCGGCGGCCGAGTTGGCGACCATGTTCCACATCTACTTCCTGGGGTCGTCCGAAGGCCTGATCTTCGACGTGCCGCGCGCGAACTACGACAGCGCGCTGTGGCAGCCGTTGCGTGGCTACCTCGAAGCGCGCGGCGTGCGGTTCCGGCTCGCCACCAGGGTGCTCGGCATCGACACCGAGTCGACGAAGCCCTTCCGGGTGCGCAGCGATTCCGGTGAGCACTCCGACGTCGACGCCGTTGTGTTGGCCACCGACATCGAGGGTTTGAAGCGGATCGTCGCGGCGTCCAGCGACCTGGGCACCGAGGACTGGCGGGCCCGGATATCGCGGCTGCGCACCGCGCCGCCGTTCGCCGTGCACCGATTGTGGCTCGACCGCCCCGTCGCGGCGCACCGGCCGGCGTTTCTGGGCACGGCCGGCCATGAGCCGCTCGACAACATCAGCGTGCTGGAGCGCTACGAATGCGAAGCCCGCGACTGGGCCGCCGCGCATCACGGTTCCGTCGTCGAACTGCACTCGTACGCGTTGGACGCCGCGCCGTCTCGCGCCGCCGCGCTACGACAACTGCACAGGATCTATCCGGAAACCGCTGCGGCACAAATCGTCCACGAAAAGCTGTTGCATCGCAGCGACTGCCCGCTGTTCTCGCCCGGCTCCTATCCCGCTCGGCCGCCGGTCAGCACGCCCACGCCGGGCTTGCTGTTGGCCGGCGATGCCATCCGCATCGACTTGCCGGTCGCACTCATGGAGCGGGCCGCCACCACCGGCTGGTGCGCCGCGAACCAACTCCTGCAACGATGGGGACTGGCCGGGCACCCCTTGGCCACGGTACCCACCCAAGGCCGGTCACCACTGCTGCGATGGCTTGCCGACCGCGAAAGATCAAGCCGACCATGAAGATTCGCGAACAGCTTCAACAACGCCTGTCCGCCACCGGAACGAAAGGGTGGCCGCTGCAGGTGCTTCCGCGCACCTCATGGACCGATCAGCACCCGACATATCGCGACGCGCAACCCGCCATCATCGAGGGCGCGCTGCGGCGCTCGCAGCGCAAGTCCACCGGCAACTGGTACGCGTTCGCCGCGAGCGACCGGGTGCCCGGCGGGCGACCCTACGGCACGCGCGTCGCGGGTGTCGACCTCGTCGCCTGGCGCGACGAACGGGGCCGGCTGTGCGTGGGTCCGCGCAGTTGTCCGCACCTGGGGGCGGACCTGGCGACCGGCATTGTGCATCGGGGCGCGCTGATCTGCCGCTGGCACGGCCTGACGCTGGACGGGCGCGCCCGCGAATTCGGCTGGAGCCCGCTGCCCAGCCACGACGACGGCGTCCTGGCATGGGTTCGGCTCGACGCGGTGGGCAAGGAGGAACCGCTGGATCGGCCGGTGATTCGGCAACGGCCGACCGGCGACACGCTGAGCGCGGTCGCCCGCGTGGTGGGTGTGTGCGAGCCGACCGACATCATCGCCAACCGCCTCGATCCGTGGCACGGCGCATGGTTTCACCCCTACTCGTTCACCCGGCTCGAGGTGCTCACGACGCCTACCGAACAGGCCGACCGATTCTTGGTGGCCGTGACCTTCCGGATGGGACGCCTGGGGGTGCCTGTCGTCGCGGAGTTCAGTTGTCCGGAGGCGCGCACCATCGTGATGCGCATCGTGGACGGAGAGGGGTCCGGCAGCGTCGTCGAAACCCACGCGACACCAATGGGTTTCGGTGTCGATGGCCGACCACGCACCGCTGTCCTGGAAGCCACCATCGCGCATTCAGACCGGCCCGGTTTCACCCGCGCCTCGCGGGTGGCGCCGTTGATCACACCCTTGATGCGCTATGCGGCCACCAAACTCTGGCGCGACGATGTCGCCTATGCCGAACGCCGCTACGAGGTGCGCGCCGGATCCGGATAGTCGCCGGCGGAGGCGTTGGGCGGGGGCGCCGCGGCATGCCGGCCGCCGGCCGACCGCCGCCGCGCCACCCACAGCACGCCACCGACCAGCAGCGCCGCCAGCACGATCACGGCCGGCCACATGGCCAGCTGCGCGAGCCACAAACGTCGTTGCAAGCGCAACACTTTCCGCTCCGCACGCCCCAGACGCCGGGAAGTCTCGATCACAGTCATCGTCAAACCAAGTACCCGAGGCGCACACATTCAAACCGACACGCAGCGCAGCGCACCAGGTACGTCATCCGTTTAACTATTCAATTATTGAATAGCCGAATCTTCGTGCCGATGATTCGGGCCGCCCTGCCGCGGGAATGCCCTAGGTCTACGCGGCGGAGGAACGTAATGAGCGACCAGCACCGACGATAACGGCGTTGCGCAGGCGGTAGGACGGGTTACCGAGGCGCTGGAAACCAGAGGAATCGAAGAGCGTTGGGCAAAGCTACGCGAAACGCCACCTGGCGCAACGTCCGCACGCAAGATCGACGAGAGCCCTTGGCGATACTCATTGATGAACTGGGGCCACGACCCGGCGAAATCCTGACAGTGCCCGCTCGTCGCGGCTGCGCGGCACGGGTGCCGTAGGCTAGGGCATCGCGCACCTGCGGGCGTGTTTGCTCTCAGCGTGCGTCTGTATGCGCTACAAAGGAGAAGCCCCCGAACGTTTCGTCGGCCGCGATTAGCGCTCGCCGATACGCCGGCGTATTTGCACGAAGGGTGCGGGTAAGTGACCAAGCGCGCCGCGGCTGACCGGCGAGTAGACCGGGCCGAACTCGAGAAATTGATGTCGGCCGACATGCGCGCGATCACCGCACAGTCCGACCGCATCGGCCGGCACTTCGCCCGCCAAAACGATGTCAGTGGCACAGACTTCCACGCGTTGCTGCACATCATGGTTGCCGAAACCGCCGGAGAACCTTTGACCGCGGCGCAGTTACGCCGGAGCATGGACGTGTCACCGGCCGCCATCACCTATCTCGTCGATCGCATGATCGACGCCGGCCACGTCCGGCGCGAACCCGATCCCCAGGACCGGCGCAAAACCCTGCTGCGCTATGAGAAACCGGGGATGGCCCTGGCCCGGTCGTTTTTCACTCCCCTTGGGGCCGAACTACATACTGCGCTGGCCCACCTTCCCGATCGCGACCTGGCGGCGGCACACCGGGTGTTCACGTCGATGGTCGAGGCGATGGCCGGCTTCGAATCCCGGCTCGCCGCAACAACTCCGAAAGCCTCGGCCGCGGAACCGAAGCGCGCGACGGCGAAAGGCCGTCGCGGTTCGTCCAAACGCGGCGACGGATGACAGCCACGTCGCGCGTACCTAGTGGATGCCGATGAGGTCGATGTCGCGCAGATCCGCCAGCTTTGCGGCACCACAGCCGTGTAGGCAGATTCGAAGCTCGTCGATGAACGGCGCCAGCCAATCGACCACTGCGCCAGTCGATTCGATCGCGGCGGGCAGCAGCGGCCGCGCCACCGCCACCACGTCGGCGCCCAGCGCGATAGCCTTGGCCGCATCCATACCGGTGCGGATGCCACCGGAGGCCACCAACGGAAGCGCCGGCAGAACCTTTCGCACCTCGACGATGGCCCGCGCGGTGGGGATACCCCAATCAGCCAGGTGCGGATAGCGCAGTTCGCCGTATCGCACGAACTGCTCGACCCGCGACCACGACGTGCCACCGGCACCCGCGACGTCGATTCCGGCGACCGGCAATTCGCCCTCGGTCCCGACGAGCTGCGCGGCTGCCGCACCACCGATCCCGTGCCCGACCTCCTTGAGCAGCACCGGACAGTCAAGGGTGTCGGCCACCTCGCGCAGCCTGTTCAGCGACCCGGAGAAATCCGTGTCGCCGTCGTGCTGCACCGCTTCCTGTAGCGGATTGGTATGCACGGCAAGCGCATCGGCGCCCACCCGCTCGAGGGCCTTCGCCAGGTCCGGCGCCGCGGCCTTCGTCAGCTGAGCCAGGCCGATATTGCCGAACAGTAAGACATCCGGGGCCACGTCGCGCACCGTGAAGCTGTTTGCGGCGCGCTCCCCCAGCGCGCTGTCCAGCATGATCCGCTGCGAACCCAGCATCATGCCCAGGCCCAGCTGTTGGGCGGCCGCGGCCAGATTGCGGTTGATCGTCCGGGACAGCTCGGCGCCGCCGGTCATCGCACCGATGAGTATCGGGAACCGCAGGTTTACGCCGAAAAAGCTGGTGGACAAGTCGATGTCGCCCAGATTTGTCTGAGTCAGCGCGTTGTAGGGCAATTCGTAGCGATCCAGGCCCGTACTGACGCCCTCATAGCCGACGGGCTCGTTCAGGCACACGTCGATGTGCCGCCGCTTGCGGCTCTTCATCTCGCCCCGGTCAGCGGTCATCGCAGCTACCCCCTCGCATCCGACACTGCTCCCGCGCCCCGCGTTCATAATGTCCATAGTGCCCCCTGTTATGCACCGCCGACGCTGCCACATGGCGATGCATCATTTCAGTTGATTAATGTTTAATAAACTGAAAGGGTTGTGTTTGTGATGTGGGATTCCGTGGCCGCCGCTGTGGCGGGCCGGCGTTCATGGCTGCTCGCACTGGTCACGGCCCTGCTGGGTGTCGCACTCCTGGTTCTCGTCGGCGGCAACGCCGCCGCCGGCCAATCGCCGCAATCGATTCCAGTCGATGCGCAATCGGCGCAGGTCGATGCCCTGGCCAAGCAGTTTCCTGGGGGTGACAATGCCCCACTGATCGTTGTGGTCAGCCGCGCCGATGGTGGGGTCCTCGGCCCGTCCGACATCGTCGCCGCCCAGGCCGCGCTGAACCGAGTGCAGGCGGCCGGGCCCGCAGCACCTGTGCTGCCGTCGCGCGACCAGAAGGCGGCTATCGCGGTGGTGTCGATCAGCGCATCCTTGTCCGGGCTTGCCCTGGGCGATGCCGTCGCCGCAATGCGCACCGCGGCCGCACATGGCCTGCCCGCGGACCTGCAGACCCACGTGACGGGGGGCCCGGCGTTCGGCGCCGACATCGCCGGCGCCTTCGCCGGCGCAAACATCACCCTGCTCGCGGTGACGACGTCGGTGGTGGCACTGCTGCTGATGGCCACCTACCGCTCCCCGGTGCTGTGGCTGGTGCCGCTGGTCGTGGTCGGATTCGCCGATCGCGTGGCCGCGGCGCTCGGCACGGCGGTGGCGTCGCTGACCGGGTTGAGCTTCGACGGCGCCACTTCCGGGATCACCAGCGTGCTGGTTTTCGGTGCGGGCACCAATTACGCGCTGTTGCTGATTTCTCGATATCGCCAAGAGCTTCGGCGCCATACCGACCATCGCGCGGCGTTGCGCCGGGCCGTGCGCAGGGCGGGACCGGCCATCGTCGCCAGCAACGCCACCGTAGTGCTGGCGCTGCTCACCCTGCTGTTCGCGTCCACGCCGAGCACCCGCAGCCTGGGCGCGTTGGCGGCGTGCGGCCTGGTGGTGGCCGCGGTTTCGGTGCTGGTGATCCTGCCTGCGCTGCTGGCCGTGTGCGGCCGGCGATTGTTTTGGCCGTTCATCCCGCACGACGGCGACGACGGAACCCTGGATTCCGGCGGCTGGCATCGGGTCGCGGAATGGGTCGGCGGGCGACCCGCGCTGGTCGCGGCTGTCGCGATCGCGGCGCTGGTGGCCCTTGGCACCGGCTTGTTGGGAACCCGGATCGGCTTGTCGCAGACCGAGCAGTTCCGGATACACGCCGACTCGGTAATCGGTTACAACGTTGTGGCCGAACATTTTCCGGCCGGCCTGGCGAATCCGACGCTGGTCGTCAGCGCAGCCGACCGCGTCGCACCGGTACAGCAGACAATCACGTCCACCCCCGGCGTGGTGTCGGCGACCGAGACCGGGCGATCGGCATCCGGACTGGCGAAGTGGTCGGTGGTGATCGACGCACCGCCGTCGTCAAAGCGGGCGTTCAGCATCGTTGCCGCGCTGCGCGATTCGACACGGGCCGCTGACCCCCGCGCACTGGTGGGCGGGGCCGACGCACAGGCCCTGGACATTCGTGATGCGGCCACGCACGACCGGGTGCTGCTGATCCCGGCGATCCTGGCCGTCATCCTCGTCGTCCTGTACGTGCTGCTGCGCTCGGCGCTCGCGCCACCGACGCTGCTGGCGGCGACGATTCTGGGAGCGCTGGCCGCGCTGGGCCTGGGCGGCTGGGCGAGCCTGCACGTCTTCGGCTTCCCGGCGCTGGACAACACCACCCCGTTGTTCGCCTTCCTGTTCCTGGCGGCCCTCGGCGTGGACTACACGATTTTCCTGGTCACCCGGGCGCGCGAGGAAGCCGCGTCGCACGGCGCCCGCGCGGGGATGGTACGGGCGGTGTCGGCTACCGGTGGCGTAATCACCAGCGCCGGAATAGTTTTGGCGGCGGTGTTCTGTGTGCTCGGCGTGTTGCCACTGATCGTTTTGACCCAATTGGGCATCATCGTCGGCCTGGGAATCCTGCTCGACACGTTCGTGGTGCGCACGCTGGTCATCCCGGCCCTGTTCGGCCTCATCGGTGACCGGATCTGGTGGCCAACCAGTCCCGTCCCTGCCAAACCCGTTGAGCGACAAACTGATCGGAAACAACCAGAACGGAGCACACCGTGAACAGGTCGATACTGGCAGCGACCAGCCTGGCCGTCGCCGCAGCCGCCGGCACCGGAAGCATCGCCAGCAGCAACGCCATTCCGCGGTGGTATTCGCGGCTTCGCAAGCCGTCCTACCAGCCGCCCCGCGCCGCCTTCCCCACCGTGTGGACCGCACTCTACGGTGACATCGCGGCCACGTCGGCGGTGACCATCGACCGGCTTCGCGCGAGCGGACAGCATGACAGGGCGCGCGGCTACACCGCGGCGCTGGCGGCGAACCTGCTCCTCAACGCCGGGTGGAGTTGGCTGTTCTTCGGCTACCACAAACTCGGCGCGTCCGCGGTGGGCGCGGCGGCGCTGACGGTCAGCAGCGCCGATCTGGTGAGGCGCACGGCCCAAGCCACCCCGCGCGGCGCTGTGGCGTTGCTGCCTTACCCGCTGTGGTGTGGCTTCGCCACCATGCTGTCGACGCACATCTGGCGACTCAACCGCTGAATCATGCCGGCATTGTTGTGGTTTCGCCGCGATCTGCGGGTGCATGACCATCCCGCGCTCGTCGCCGCGTCCGAGAATGATGAGGTGCTCGCCTGCTTCGTGCTCGACCCGCGCCTGGAAAAGTCGTCGGGACAACGACGGATGCAGTATTTGGGTGACTCACTGCGACGGCTGGGCGACGACCTTGACGGCCGGCTGCTGATCGTCCGCGGGCAGCCGCACACGCAGATCCCGCGCATCGCCAAGGAGATCGGCGCGTCGTCGGTACACATCTCCGAAGACTTCGCCCCGTTCGGGAAGCGCCGCGACGAGCGGGTGCGCGCCGCGCTGGATTCGGTGCCGCTGGTGGCGACGGGGTCGCCGTACCTGGTCTCACCGGGCCGCGTCACCAAGCCGGACGGCTCGCCCTACAAAGTGTTCACCCCGTTTCTGCGGCAGTGGCAGAAGACCGGCTGGCGCGAACCGGCGAAGTCGAACGCGGACTCCGCACGCTGGCTGGATCCGGTGCAGCTGCGGGTCAAGCATTGCGAGATCCCCGATCCCGGGGTCGCCCTCGAGATGGCCGCCGGCGAGGCTGAGGCGCGCAAACAGTGGAAGTCGTTCGCCGACAACGGATTACACAGCTATGCCGACGACCGCAACAGGCCCGACCTGACCGGGACCAGCCGCATGTCGGCGCACCTGAAGTTCGGTGCCATTCATCCGCGCACCCTGGTCGCCGACCTGGACCCGCGCGGCAGTGGGGCGCAAGCCTTCCTGCGCGAGTTGGCCTTTCGCGACTTTTACGCCGACGTGCTGCACCACTGGCCGGCCAGCAGCTGGCGCAACTGGAACAGTGATTTCGACGGCATCCAGACCGACACCGGCGCCGAGGCCAAACGCCGCTTCGAGGCGTGGAAAACGGGCGAGACGGGTTTTCCCTTCGTCGATGCCGGGATGCGTCAGCTGCGCGCAACCGGCTTCATGCACAACCGGGTGCGGATGATCGTGGCCTCGTTCCTGGTCAAGGATTTGCACCTGCCATGGCAATGGGGCGCCGAATGGTTCCTGGACCAGCTGGTAGACGGCGACATGGCGAACAACCAGCACGGCTGGCAGTGGTGCGCCGGCTGCGGCACCGACGCCGCGCCCTACTTCCGGATATTCAACCCCAGCACGCAGGGCGAGAAGTTCGACCCGTCGGGCGATTACATCCGGCACTGGGTACCCGAACTGCGCTCAGCCGAGGACGTGCACCTGCGCAAGGGCGAGCGCCCGGACGGCTACCCTGCGCCCATCGTCGACCACGCCACCGAGCGCGCCGAGGCGCTGCGGCGCTACCAGTGCATCTGACGGGCGATTCACCGTCACTCGGGAGGCGACATGACCAAGTTCACTTCCGCACGCTGCTCATTTCGGGCGCGACGGCCGGTAGCATCGGCAAGCCGCCGGCTAGCGGGCGGCCTTCTTGCGTTCGATGTCGGCCAGCGCCGCAGCCAGTTCGGCGCGTTGCGCGGCCGAACTCTCCCAGGCGAGCTGGCGGTTCTTGACCACCTTGGCCGGAGCGCCGACCGCGATGGAGTAGTCCGGGATCACCCCGCGGACCACCGCGTGAGACCCCAGCACGCAGCCCCGCCCGACGGATGTGCCGCGCAGCACCGACACCTTCACGCCCACCCAGGTGTCCGGACCGATCCGGACCGGGGACTTGACGATGCCCTGGTCCTTGATCGGCATGCCGATGTTGTCCATGCGGTGGTCGAAATCGCAGACGTAGCACCAGTCGGCCATCAATACCGAATCGCCGAGCTCGATGTCGAGGTAGGCGTTGATGACGTTGTCGCGGCCCAGCACCACCTTGTCGCCGAACCGCAGCGAGCCCTCGTGGGCGCGGATGGTGTTCTTGTCGCCGATGTGCACCCACCGGCCGATCTCGAGCTGCGAGAGTTCGGGCGTCGCGTGGATCTCGACGCCTTTGCCGAGAAACACCATGCCGCGGGTGATGATGTGCGGGTTGGCCAGTTTGAACTTCAGCAGCCGCCAATAGCGCACCAGGTACCAAGGCGTATACGCGCGGTTGCGCAGCACCCATTTCAGCGAGGCCAGCGTGAGGAACTTGGCCTGGCGAGGGTCTCGGAGGTTCGATCCACGCCAGCGGCGATGGACCGGGGCACCCCACATGCTCGTCATGGCCGGACAGCCTAACTCGGTCATCTACGAGCCCGCGAACCGCCACGGGTTACCCTCACCTGTACTCGATTGCCGCCGAACGGCCGGGTCTGCCCGCGAGCGGCCCGCCTCCCAAGAAGGATTTGGAAAACCGAAGGTGCTTGCCCGACAACTCGTCAGTGGGCTCCGGCGTTGGTCATCGGCACTGCTGGCGGCTGTGCTCGCGGTCATGCTCGGCGCCTGCGGCGATACCGACTCGTGGGTCGCCGCATCGGCCGCGCAAGGCTGGCCGGCGCAGTACGCCGACGCCGCCAACAGCAGCTACACCGCGACCGGCGGCGCCATGAAGCTCTCGCTGCAGTGGACCCGGTCGGTGAAGGGCAGCCTGGCCGCCGGACCGGCGCTCAGCGCGCGCGGCTATCTGGCCCTCAACGCCGAAACCTCGGCGGGCTGCTCTCTGATGGAGTGGGAGAACAACGACAACGGTCGACAGCGCTGGTGCGTGCGTCTGGTCCAGGGCGGCGGGTTTGCCGGACCACTACTCGACGGTTTCGACAACCTCTACGTCGGCCAGCCCGGAGCGTTCCTGTCTTTCCCGGTGACCCAGTGGACGCGGTGGCGCCAACCGGTGATCGGCATGCCCACCACGCCGCGGTTCGTTGGGCAAGGCGAGCTGCTCGTGGCCACACACCTTGGTCAGGTGCTGGTCTTCGACTCCCATCGCGGCCAGGTCGTCGGCAGCCCGCTCGATCTGGTGGACGGCGTCGATCCCACCGACGCCGCACGAGGGTTGGCCGATTGCGCGCCGGCCCGGCAGGGCTGTCCCGTCGCGGCCGCCCCCGCGTTCTCGACCGCCAACGGGATGGCGGTGCTGGGCGTCTGGCAGCCCGGCGCTCCCGCCGCGGGTTTGGTGGGGCTGAAGTACCACCCCGGGCAGACGCCACTGCTGACCCGCGAATGGACCAGCGACACCGTGGGCGCCGGTGCCATCGCCAGCCCGGTGTTGTCGGCCGACGGGTCGACCGTCTATGTCAACGGCCGCGACCAACGGCTGTGGGCGTTGCGTACGGCCGACGCGAAAGTGAAATGGTCGGCGCCGCTGGGGTTCTTGGCACAGACGCCGCCTTCGGTCACCCCGCAGGGGTTGATCGTGGCCGGCGGCGGGCCCGACACGAAGCTGGTGGCGTTCAAGGACGCCGGCGATCACGCCGATCAGGCGTGGCGGCGCGACGACGTCTTGCCCCTGTCGACGTCGAGCCTGGCCGGTACCGGTGTCGGCTACACGGTGGCCAGCGGGCCACCGGCCAACGGCGCCCCCGGCATGTCGCTGCTGATCTTCGATCCCGGCAGCGGCCGCACGCTGGACAGTTACCCGATGCCGGCGGCCACCGGGTATCCGGTCGGGGTGTCGGTCGGCGCCGATCGCCGGGTGGTGGCTGCCACCAGCGACGGCCAGGTTTACGGTTTCGCGCCGGCCTGACCCGGACATACCACTATGGTGCCGATAGACGAGCCCGCTGCGCCAGGCGCCGCGACAACCAAAACCACTGCAAGCCCGCGGAGCAACGCCGCCGACATCGTGGCGACGTCCGTCCTGCTGGTCATCCACGGGGGGCTGTACGCGGCGAGCTTTGCGCTGCTGGGCCTGCTCGTGATGACCACCGACGCCTGCGGGTCTCGAAAATGCGGCGATCCCGCCTGGGTCGACCGGGCCATGGACCTGGGCACCTGGGGCGGGGCCGTCCTGCTGGTCGCCGACATCGCGGTCGCCGTGTATTTCCTGGTGCGGCACAAACGACGGGCCTTTGTCGTCCCGTTGATCGGTTGTGTCGCGCAAGTGGCGCTGGCGCTCGCCGCCGTGGCGATGGAGTTGCAGGCCGGACCCGTCTAGATCGCCAGCGGCGGGATGGCGTTGCGCGGCACCTGGGCCTGCAGCGGCCCGCCGAGCGCCGGCAGCATCTCGCCCGGGGCGAAGTAGAAGATCAACTGATCATCGGTGATGGCGAAATTCTGGTAGTGCGACGGGTCATGTCCCGTCGACGGCAAAACTGCGGCGCCCAAAGGGGTTTGACGTTCCAGGTCGCGCTGCACGATCGGGTAGATGGCGTCCAGCGGTGTAGCGCCCGGCGGGAACAGGTTGTCGAAGGTGATGGGCTGCTTGGTCCCGAGGTTGTAGTTGAACGCCTTGTACCAGTTCGACGAGTGCGCCCCTCCTACGTCCTGGAAGAACTTGAGCACGACGCTGCGGGTGTTGTGCGGCGGTTGCCCGGCACCGTGTTGCTCGGTGGTGGCCTCTAGCTGGTAAGGCTGGTCACGGCCCCCGGAACTCTGCGCTACGGCGACGAAGCCGTCCCGGTTCTGGGTGATGTAGTCGGTCAGGGCCTGTTCGTCGGGATAGTCGGCGGGAAAGCTCATGTTGAGCGTGTAGTTGGGGCCGGTGGCGTGCAGGCGGCACATCTGGCCGGCCTCAAGGCTGGCGCCCAGGCTGGCGCACGACGGCGGCTCGGCCGCGGCTGGCCCGCCCAGCAAGACCGCCGCCGCGAGCAGCGCGGCGGCTATCAGAAAACGCATCGTGGAAGTGTCCTCGCAGACTGGCCAGGGCCGGTGCCCCGGGGAAGTGACGCCGCCAGCGTACCCGGCGCTATCGGGAGGGTTGGCAGACGAACGC
This sequence comes from Mycobacterium sp. 852002-51971_SCH5477799-a, assembly GCF_001667145.1. Lineage (GTDB taxonomy): Bacteria > Actinomycetota > Actinomycetes > Mycobacteriales > Mycobacteriaceae > Mycobacterium. Next base: position 71,512 of record NZ_LZIF01000049.1, on the reverse strand, counting down.
GATCGCCCGGCCGGCGGGCCGTGAGCCGATGCGGGCGATGACCACCGACAGCGACCGGCTCCCGCGCAGCCGCATCCGTCTGCGCAGCGCGTCCGGGTCCACCCGGACCCCGCGCACCAGGACCTCGAGCGATCCGCAGTCCAGCGCCGACAGCGCCTGGCGGAGCCGGCGTTCGTCGAAGACCAGCTGCTCGAGCACCTCGAAGCCGCGATCGCCCGCCGGCCGCCGATCGCCGGAGAGGTAGGCGATGTCGGGGTCGAGCTGCCACAGTCCGTGCCGCGCGCCGTAGTGACGCACCAGCCCGGCCCGCACCACGGCGCCGTCCGGGTCGACGATCCACCGCCCCACCGGGCGCGCCGGGCAATCGTCGGGGTCGTTGTCGGTGAGCTGCTCGCCGCGATCCAGCAGGTTCGCCCGCCGGCCCACACCGGACTGCGCCAGTCCGGGCGACCACAGGCACGCCTCCCGGACCGAGCCGCGATACGACGTCACCTCGATTTCTCCGTCGAAACCGAGACGCCGAACCTGATCGAAATCGATTCCGGGAGCGCACTTTACGACGAACTCCCGGCCGCGGTAGGTGTCGAGCAGCGAGCCTAGGCCGGGCTGATATTCGTCGATACGCAGCCGTCGCCGACCCTCGACGCGTCGGACCGGATCGACCACGAGCACGGCATCGCGGGTGACCGGGCGCAGCGCGTCGGCGCGGCAGATCCACGCCGACTCCCCGACGTTGTGGCGCGCCATCAACACCCGCACCGGATCGATATCGCTGCCCACCGCGGCAACCCCGCACACCCTCAGGGCGGCGAGCTCGGTGCCGATCGAACAGGTCGCGTCGTGCACGACGACGCCGCTGCCGCCGCCGGCCAGCCGTCGGGCCCGGTGCATAGCCACCGGCGCCGCGGTGGCCTGCTGCAGCGCCTCATCGGTGAACAGCCAATCCGATACTCCCAGCCCGCGCAGCTTGTCCGCGGCACGGCGGCGCAACAGGACCGTCTCCACCAGCACCGCGGCCCGGTCGCCGAACCGGGCGCGTGCCGCCGCGACGTCGCCGACCCGGGTGGCGTCGGTCAGTTCGAACTCGGCGACCGCCGCCAGGGCCGCGGCACCCGCGCGCGAGCGCAGATAGCCGACGTCGTTCGCGCTGAAGCGCAGCCCACCGCTCAGGAGGGTTTGACCCCGGTCACCATCACGTTGTAGAACCAGCCCTTCGGGACCACCCGGCGCCACACGTTGGCGTCCACCCAGCTCAGCGCCTTCCAGCCGTTGAAGGCGAATTTCGCCCAACCCCAGCCCAGGCGCCCGGGCGCCACCGACGCCTCGAATGTGCGCACCGGCCAGCCGAACATCGCGGCGGTGAACTCTTCGCTGACGGTCCGCACCTCGGTGGCGCCCGCGTTGGCGGCCATCCGCTCCAGGTCACCCGGAGTGAAGGTGTGCAGGTCGACGATCGCCTCGAGCGCCGCGGCCCGGGAGGATTCGTCGAGCTCGGCCTGCGGGCGCCGCCAGCCGCCCAGGCCGGGCAGCTTGGTGACGTTGGTCGCGATGCGCCAGGTCAGGGTCGACAGCTCGCGGGCGTAGACGTCGCCCGCGCTGGTCGGCTCGCCGGCGAAGACGAACCGGCCGCCGGGACGCAGCACCCGGATCACCTCGCGCAACGACAGCTCCACGTCGGGAATGTGATGCAGCACCGCATGCCCGACGACCAGGTCGAAGGTGTTGTCCGCGTACGGGATGCCCTCGGCGTCGGCGACCCGGCCGTCGATGTCGAGGCCCAGCGACTGCCCGTTGCGGGTGGCGACCTTGACCATGCCCGGCGAAAGGTCGGTCACCGATCCGCGCCGGGCGACTCCCGACTGGATCAGGTTGAGCAGGAAAAAGCCTGTGCCACAGCCCAATTCGAGGGCGCGGTCGTAGGGCAGCTCGTGCAGCACCTCGTCGGGCACGATCGCGTCGAAGCGGCCCCGGGCGTAGTCGATGCAGCGCTGATCATAAGAGATCGACCACTTGTCGTCGTAAGACTCGGCTTCCCAGTCGTGGTAGAGCACCTGCGCCAGCTTGCTGTCGTGCCGGGCGGCTTCCACCTGCTCGGCGCTGGCGTGGGGCGTCGGAACGGCGTCGGTCGAACTGGTCATGCAGGGCAGCCTAACGGCCCTCGGGATCCGCCCTATCGCCACCGCCCTGACCAGCAGTGAACACCTCGACGTAGCGCCGGCGTTGCGCGGCGAGCCGCTCGGACAGTTCCAGGTCGAAGACTTCGTTGATCCCGGCTTTGGCGGCGGCCAGCGCGTGCCGCGGACCGTCGAGAAAGCGGCGCGCCCAGCCGGCGGCGGCGTCGTACACGTCGTCAGGGGCCACCATCTCGTCGATGAGGCCCAGCTCCAGGGCCTCATCGGCGTCGAAAAAACGGCCGCTGAACACCAACTCCTTGGCCTTGCTCGCGCCGGCCACCCGGGTCAGGCGCGCCATCGCGTCGCCGCCGGGCACCAGGCCGGCCAGGATTTCGGTCGCCCCGAACTTCACGTTGTCCCCGCTGATCCGCCAGTCGGCGGCCAGGGCCAGCGTGAGCCCGGCGCCCAACGCGTATCCGGTGATCGCGGCGACGGTCGGCTTGGGGATCGCCGCCACGGCGTCGACGGCCTGCTGGCGGACCCGCGCCACGCTCTCGGCCTCGGAGCCCCGCAGGGTCCGCAGCTCGGGCATGTCGTCACCCGCGGAGAAGATTTCTTGGCCGCCGAAAAGGATCACCACGGCGACGTCGTCGCGCCGGCCCAACTCGTCGGCGGACGCGATGACCTCCCGATAGACCTGGCGGGTCATCGCGTTCGTCGGGGGCCGAGACAACAGCAACATGGCCAGCCCGGCGTCCTGGGAGCCGTCGCTGACGACCACGCTGACGAACTCGTTCACCTGAGCGTTCACCAGGGCCACTCCATACCGCCCGATATGCGCGCCTGGTGGTAGCGATCGGAATCAAAGAACTCGAAAACCCAGTTGTCACCCCGCTTTTCGAGGAGCGGCTGCACGGGTGCGATCTGGCGTTCGACGGCCAGCACGTCGGCGACGCTGCGGCCGGCCAGCGAATCCAGCTGGGTCCAGGTCGGCGGCAGCAGGATGTTGCGACCGGCCTCGAAGTCGGCGATAGCATCCTGCGGCAACGCCCAGCCGAACCGGTCGGACTCGGTGTTCTCCCCGTCGGCGCGCTGGCCCTCGGGCAGGGCCGCCACGAAGAAGTAGGTGTCGTAGCGGCGGGTCCGCTCGGCCTCCGGAGTGACCCAGTTGGCCCATGGCCGCAGCAGGTCAGAGCGCAACACCAGGTTTTCGGTGCGCAGGAAATCAGCGAACGACAGCGTCCGATCGTCCAGGGCGCGCCGGGCATCGGCGTAGACCGCGGCGTCGCGAACGATGCCGTCCGGGTCGCCGGCCGGGCCGGCGAAGAGCACCCCGGACTCCTCGAAGGTCTCCCGCGCCGCTGCACATACCAATGCCACGGCCAGTTCGGAGTCGATGCCGAACCGCTGTGCCCACCATTCCGGCGGGGGACCGGCCCACGCGATGTCGGCGTTGCGGTCGCGGTCGTCGACGCCGCCGCCGGGAAACACGATGACGCCCGGGGCGAACTCCATCTTCGAATGGCGGCGCATCAGGAAGACCTTCAAGCCGCCGGGCACATCGCGGACCAGCATCACGGTCGCCGCCGGCCGAGTCGGCAGCGGCTCGGGGGCGGTGTTCATTCCAGCCTCCTCCGGTGGGCTGCGCGGGTACGGATTCGCCGCGCGAAGTAGCGCCCGTCGACGACATCGAGCGCGATCGCTTGGCCGAATGCGGTGGACAGGTTCTCGGAGGTCAGCACGTCGGTCAGCAATCCCGCGGCAACCACTTCGGCTTCCGAAAGCAGCATGCAGTGGCTGAACCCGGGCGGAATCTCCTCGACGTGGTGGGTGACCAGCACCAGGGCGGGAGCGTCGGGATCGGCGGCCAGGTCGGCGAGCCGCGCGACCAGCTCCTCGCGGCCGCCCAAATCCAGGCCGGCGGCGGGCTCGTCGAGCAGCAGCAGCTCGGGGTCGGTCATCAGCGCGCGGGCGATTAGCACCCGCTTGCGCTCGCCTTCCGACAGCGTCCCGTAGGTTCGGTCCGCAAGATGCTCGGCGCCCAGGCTTTCCAGCATGTCAATCGCGCGGCGGTAGTCGAGGTCCTCGTAGCGCTCCCGCCACTTGCCCAGCACCGCATAACCGGCCGAGACAACGAGATCGCGAACCACTTCGTCGGTGGGGATGCGTTGCGCCAAAGCCGAAGAGCTGAGCCCGATCCGGGACCGCAACTCGGTCACGTCGACCCGGCCCAGTCGCTCACCGAGCACGAAAGCGGTGCCGGACGAGGGATGTTCGGCGGCCGCGGCGATCCGCAGCAGCGAGGTCTTGCCGGCACCGTTGGGGCCGACGATCACCCAGCGTTCGTCGAGTTCGACCGCCCAGTCCAGCGGGCCGACCAAGACGTTGCCGCCGCGCCGCAGCGACACCTGCCTGAAGTCGAGCAGCAGATCGGGGTCGGCCGCCTTGCTAGTCTGGTCGGCTCTGCCCGCGGATTCTCTCGAATCCTCGGGTTTCACCTCCGGCTTCCGTTTTCGGGCACCCGACCATCGTGCCGTACCGCGACGCCCGGACGCCTGCCGGGTCGCTATGGGGTGGGCGGGATCTCCACCCGGCGGACCTCGCCGTCGATCGCGTCGGCGGCCTCGATTTCACCTCGGGTCACGCCCAGCAGGAGCAGCACCGTGTCCAGATAGGGATGGCTCAGCGACGCATCGGCGACCTCGCGCAGCGCCGGCTTGGCGTTGAACGCGATCCCCAATCCGGCGGCGGCCAGCATGTCGATGTCGTTGGCGCCGTCGCCCACCGCGACGGTCTGCGCCATCGGCACCCCGACCTGGTCTGCGAATTCCTGTAGCGCCGAAGCTTTTCCGGCCCGGTCGACGATCGGCCCGATCACCCGGCCGGTGAGTGTGCCGTCGATGATCTCCAGCTCGTTGGCCGCGACATAGTCGATCATCAGCTCCTCGGCCAGCGGCTCGATGATCCGGCGGAACCCCCCGGACACGAGGCCGCAGGCATAACCCAAGCGCCGCAAGGTCCGCATCGTGGTGCGGGCGCCGGGCATCAATTCCAGTGCGTCGGCGACCTCGTCGATCACGCTGGCGGGCAGCCCCGCCAGCGTTGCCACCCGCTGCTCGAGTGACTGCGCGAAGTCCAGCTCGCCGCGCATAGCGGCCTCGGTGATCGCGGCGACCTTGCCCTCCGCGCCCGCCCGCGCCGCCAGCATCTCGATGACCTCGCCCTGCACCAGCGTCGAGTCGACATCAAACACGATGAGCCGCTTGGCCCGTCGTTCCAGGCTGTAGGCCTCGACCGCCACATCGACCAGTTCCTCGCTGGACACCCGGTTCAGGGCGGTCCGCAGCGCCCCGTCCGCGCCCGGCGGCACTGAGACGCGAAGTTCCAGGCCGATCACCGGGTAGTCGGAAACCCCGCGGATCAGGTCGATGTTGACGCCCAGCTCCGCCACCTCGCGGGCAACCGCGCCGAACGCACTGGCGGTGATGGGCCGGCCCAGCACGTAGATGGTGTGGGTCGAGGGATCGCGCATGATGGGCACGTCGTCGCTGCGCTCGATGCTGACATCCAGGTCCAACTTGCGGACGGCCGATTCGACGTCTTCGCGCAACTGCGCGCTATCGGCGACCTGGGCTTGGCAGCACACTAGCACGCCCAGCGTCAGGCGGCGCCGGATCACCACCTGCTCGACGTTGAGCAGCTCGACGCCGTGCCGCGACAGTGCCTCCAGCAGGTTCGCTGTCACGCCCGGTTGGTCCACGCCGGTGACGGTGATCAGCACCGACACCTTGGGTGGTGAGTTCACTCCCCGACAGCTGTCGCTACTGCTCAGCAGTCGAGCGATCGGGCTCGGTTCGCGGACCGAAACCCTTCGGGGACTCGAAAGCCGTGGCGTGACGGCCCACGTGCGCCTCGGCGCGAAGCCGCTCCACCATGTGCGGATAGTGCAATTCGAATGCCGGACGCTCCGAACGGATTCGGGGCAGCTCGGTGAAGTTGTGGCGCGGTGGCGGGCAGCTGGTTGCCCACTCCAGGGAGTTGCCGTAGCCCCACGGGTCGTCGACCGTGACGACCTCGCCGTAACGCCAGCTCTTGAACACGTTCCAGACGAAGGGGAACATCGACGCGCCCAGGATGAAGGCGCCCACCGTCGAGGCGACGTTGTAGGGCTGGAAGCCGTCGCTGGGCAGGTAGTCGGCGTAGCGGCGCGGCATGCCCAAGTCGCCCAGCCAGTGCTGCACGAGGAAAGTGGTGTGGAACCCGATGAACGTCAACCAGAAGTGCAGCTTGCCCAGGCGCTCGTCGAGCAGCCGGCCGGTCATCTTCGGGAACCAGAAGTACACGCCGCCGAAGGTGGCGAACACGATGGTGCCGAACAGCACGTAGTGGAAGTGCGCGACCACGAAGTAGCTGTCGGTGACGTGGAAGTCCAGCGGCGGGCTGGCCAGCATCACGCCGGTCAGACCACCCAGCAGGAAGGTGATCAGGAAGCCGACGCAGAACAGCATCGGCGTCTCAAAGGTGATCTGCCCCTTCCACATCGTGCCGATCCAGTTGAAGAACTTGATCCCGGTCGGCACCGCGATCAGATACGTCATGAACGAAAAGAACGGCAGCAGAACGGCTCCGGTGGCGAACATGTGGTGCGCCCACACCGCGACCGACAGAGCGGCGATCGACAGCGTCGCGTACACCAGCGTGGTGTAACCGAAGACCGGCTTGCGCGAGAACACCGGGATGATCTCGGTGATGATGCCGAAGAACGGCAGCGCGATGATGTACACCTCGGGATGGCCGAAGAACCAGAACAGGTGTTGCCACAACAAGACTCCGCCGTTGGCGGCGTCGTAGACATGGGCGCCCAGATGTCGGTCGGCGGCCAGCCCGAACAGCGCCGCGGTCAGGATCGGGAACGCGATCAGGATCAGGATCGAGGTCACCAGGATGTTCCAGGTGAAGATCGGCATCCGGAACATCGTCATGCCGGGTGCGCGCATGCACACCACGGTGGTGATCATGTTGACCGCACCCAGGATGGTGCCCAGACCGGCGACGATCAGGCCGGTGATCCACAGGTCGCCCCCGGCGCCGGGTGAGTGCACGGCGTCAGACAGCGGCGTGTAGGCGGTCCAGCCGAAGTCGGCGGCCCCGCCCGGGACGATGAAGCCGGACGCCGCGATCAGCCCACCGAACAGGAACAGCCAGAACGAGAAGGCGTTCAGCCGCGGGAACGCCACGTCGGGCGCACCGATCTGCAGCGGCAGCACCAGGTTGGCGAAACCGAACACCACCGGGGTGGCGTACAGCAGCAGCATGATCGTGCCGTGCATGGTGAACAGCTGGTTGAACTGCTCATTCGACAGGAACTGCAGCCCGGGAGCGGCCAGCTCGGTGCGCATCAGCAACGCCATCAGCCCGCCTATGAAGAAGAAGGCGAAGCAGGTGACCGTGTACATGATGCCGATCATCTTGTGATCGGTGGTGGTGATCAGTTTGTAGACGAGGTTCCCTTTGGGGCCCATGCGGTCCGGGTACGGACGAACGGCCTCGAGTTCACCCAAGGGGGGCGCTTCGGCTGTCAACAGCTTCTCCAAACATCCAGATCGGACACTGGCCCAAAAATCGGTATTTGAGACGAATCTTAGCCGTCGATCGTGGCGCCGTCAGGGCTGGTCCTACAAACTGTCGTAAATGGCTCGCCGGTGCGGCGTGTCCGTCGGCACGGCGTCCCCGAACTGGCCGGATGTTAGCGTCTGACGCGTGTTGTTCGGCGTGATCAGACCCGGCCGGCCGGTCGTGGCGACCGCGGTGACGGCGGTGGTCATCCTGGCGTGCAGCGGCTGCGGATCCGACAAGCCCGCCGGCCAGACGCCGGGCCGTTCCTTGATCACCCCAACCACCCAGATCGCGGGCGCCGGTGTGCTCGGAAACGACCGCCGCTCCGACGACTCGTGCGCGCGGGACGCCGCCGCGGCCGACCCGGGCCCCCCGAGACGGCCGGTCCACAACGCCGCGGGCGTCGACCCGGCCGTCGTACAGGTGCCCGCCGACCCGCAGCGCATCGTGGTGCTCTCCGGCGACCAGCTCGACACGTTGTGTGCATTGGGCCTGCAGTCGCGGATGGTCGGCGCGGCGTTGCCGGACGGGTCCTCGAGCCAGCCCGCCTATCTGGGCGGCGCGGTGCACGGAGTGCCCGGGATCGGTAGCCGCTCCCACCCGGACGTGAAGGCGATCGCCGCCGCCCGCCCCGACCTGATCTTGGGGTCGCAGGGGCTGACGCCCACGCTGTATCCGCAGCTGACCGCGATCGCGCCGACGGTGTTCACGGCCGCCCCGGGCGCGGCGTGGCAGGACAACCTGCGCGCCGTCGGCGCCGCCACCGGCCGCGACGCCGCCGCGAACTCGTTGATCAGCGGTTTTACCCAGCGGGCCACCGACATCGGCGCGCGGCATGACGCCTCCCACTTCCAGGCGTCGATCGTGCAGCTCACGACGGGCACCATACGGGTGTACGGCGCCAACAACTTCCCGGCCAGCGTGCTCGGTGCGGTCGGCGTGGAGCGGCCGGCCTCCCAGCGGTTCACCGACAAGCCCTACATCGAGATCGGGGCCAGCGACGCGGACCTGTCGAAGAATCCTGACCTCTCAATAGCCGACGCCGACGTGGTCTACGTGTCCTGCGACACCCCGGCCGCCGATCGGGCCGCCACCATCCTGGACAGCAACCCGTGGCGCAAGCTGTCGGCCAACCGTGACAACCGGGTCTACATCGTCAACAACGAGATCTGGCAAGCCGGCGAGGGCCTGATCGCCGCCCGCGGCATCGTCGACGACCTGCGCCTGGTGAACGCCCCGATCAACTGACGGCGGCCGGACGACAACGCAGACAACGTCACAACGTGATGTTCGCCGCGCCCATTGGCGGAATAACTTTTACCTTAGCTAAACTTCTTGATGACGTATCGAATCGAAGAGGGACTTTCAATGAGCACAGTTTCGGCGTACGCGGCCACCTCGCCGACGGCACCGCTGACCAAGACCACGATCGAACGGCGTGACCCGGGTCCGCACGACGTGGCCATCGACATCAAGTTCGCCGGAATCTGCCACTCCGACATCCACACGGCCAAGGGCGAATGGGGCACACCGCATTACCCGCTGGTCGTGGGGCACGAGATCGCCGGCGTCGTGACCGCGGTCGGCTCCGAGGTCACCAAGCACAACGTGGGCGACCACGTGGGCGTCGGCTGCATGGTGAACTCCTGCGGCCAGTGCAGCAGCTGTAAGGCCGGCCTCGAGCAGTACTGCAGCCGGGGAACGACATTCACCTACAACGCCACTGACAAGGACGGCACGACGACACAGGGCGGCTACAGCCAGGCGATTGTCGTGGATGAAAACTTCGTCTTACGCATTCCCGATTCGCTGCCGCTGGACAAGGCGGCGCCGCTGCTGTGCGCGGGCATCACGCTGTTCTCGCCGCTGCGGCACTGGAAGGCCGGCAAGGACACCCGCCTGGCGATCATCGGCCTGGGCGGGTTGGGCCACATGGGCGTTAAGCTCGGCGCGGCGATGGGCGCCGAAGTGACGGTGCTGTCGCAGTCACTGAAGAAGATGGAGGACGGGCTGCGGCTGGGCGCCAAGCACTATTACGCCACCGCCGAGCGCGAGACCTTCAAGAAACTGCGCAACAGCTTCGACCTGATCCTGAACACCGTCTCGGCGAATCTGAACCTCAACGACTATCTGAGCCTGCTCGACGTCGACGGCACGCTCGTCGAACTGGGCATTCCCGAACACCCGATGGAGGTGGGCGCCTTCTCGCTGGCGCTGGCGCGCCGCAGCCTGTCCGGGTCGAACATCGGCGGCATTGCCGAAACCCAGGAGATGCTGGACTTCTGCGCCGAGCACAACGTGACGCCCGAAATCGAGCTCATCGAGCCCGACTACATCAACGAAGCCTACGAGCGCGTCCTGGCGAGCGACGTGCGCTACCGCTTCGTCATCGACATCTCGAAGCTGTAGGGCGCACGCCCTACAGCGCGGCGCCTGGCGCCTTCCCGGAAGTCGCTCCGCGCGCGGCGATTTCGGCGGCCTCACCCCATTCGTCGCCTGGGATGACCTCGCTGACGTCGATGCCGGCCAGTGGCCATCCGACCGCCGCCAGTGTGGCGGCCACCCGGATGATGTTCTCCGGCCCGGCGTCGTAGTGGGTCATGTCGGAAATGAAGTGGGCGATTTCGTCCCGGTCGATCACACCATCGGCGATCGCCGGGGATCCCTCCGCGGTGATGTTGCGCACCACCTCGGCGATCTGCTCCTCGGTGAGCGGGGTGCTGCGCAGCAGCGCCAGCAGAGGCACGCGGTCCGGCCCGGGCACGCCCTCGGGGTAGCCGGCGCGCAGCCAGCGAAGTACCGAACGGCAGAAGTTGGTGGTGGCAGAGGCGGCGGTATTCGTCACCCCACCAGTGTCAGGGCAGCCGGGTCACCGCGCTACCGCGGCGCAACGCCGTCCAGACAATTCATACGGGGTTTACCTGGATAGGTAGGGCCTCCCTCGCGCACCAACCGCAACGGTTGACGCTCTGGTTTCGAGTGCGCGATTCGGCAGGGGCCGGCCCCCGCGCGGAGCCACGGTAGGGCTACTTGCACTGGTCAAAGACATTTTCGTCATGGGGCGCCGTTCCTGCGGAGTAGAGTCGAGCCATGACGACTCCGTCCTCGAAGAACCGGCCACCGATCTTCTCTCTGAGCATTGGCAGCCAGGGCACTCCCGCACCGAGCGTTCCACGGCCGACAGATGTGGCCGAGTCGTTCCAACAGGGCATCGGCGCGCGGCTACGAGGGATGGGCATCGGGGCACAGGGGGAGCCCCTCAAGGAGTTGCGCCTCCAGTTGGGTCTGGACATGCAGATCGTCTACTTCACGGTCCACTTACCGGTAGCGGGCGGCATCTCGCTGCGCTTGCCGGTGATGGCGACGTTCAAGCCCAGGATCTATTCGCCGACCCAGGCGCAACACCTCACCCCCTAGCGCGTCCACGCGAGTCATATCCAATCCCATCTCAAGGCCGGCCAAACAGGGCTAACTGGTGTGGAGCCGAGCCGATCAAAAGGTGCGCAATGCACCTCGCGGAGCGCCGTCACAGCCCACGCGTTGTCAACCAGCCGTCGATTTTTTCGACCACCGCCGGCCACCCCGGCTTGACAGACCCCTTGTCGATGACTTCAAGCAGGTGGCCTCAGCTTCCTCCGCTACCGCGCCGCTTGAGCATCTTCTCAGGCACGATGTGTTTGCCGAGCTCGATTAGTGGATTTGCTCCAAGCTTGCCGCGAGCGGCCGCGGCTATGCGCATGCACGGCCACGCGGCCGCGATCACCTGCAGAGGTCTGCGTACTCCTCGTTCAACAGTTCCGCTAGCTCGTCGGGATGGTCAATCGCCGAAGTCTTCGCAACCTTGGATGCGCCTTTCATCTGTGTACGCAAAAGATTCGACGGCCAAATTCTTAGTGCCGCCGCGAGCATCGACAAACTCACACCACATATAGCAGCGAAGACGGCTTGACCAAGAAGGACTATGGAAAGGTATGTCAGTACGCTCATCGCCTCTAGGGTTGCCGTCGACCGCATACATAAACCGGGCGGAACGCCCGCCGTCGATAGGGCGCGGCGGATGCGTTGCCGGCGAAACGTCGCGAATTTGCAATCGGTGCCGCGTGTCGATGAGCGGGGATGAGGCAACTGGGTGGAGCATTAGATAAGCGCCACTAGGAGGTGCAGATAGTGACCACCGATGTTTGCCCCGATGTCTGCCTCGTGTGCGGCTATCTGACCTACGGCTTCGATCTGTGCTATTTCTGCCTCTCCCCAGTTGCGGAGCCACTCGACGGCCAAGTCCGCCAGGCCATTTATGACAACAGCAACGCCAGGCAGTCGCGGCGGTCGTGCATTGTGAAGGCGGCGAGCTAACCAGGCAACGCCGCCGGCGTGAATGGGCACTCCCCTCGACGACGAGCAGCCTTTCCCCGGTGCTACCTCCCCGGCGCGTTCACGTGCTGAGCAGCGGAGTCAGAAGTCCCAGTCCTCGTCTTCGGTGTTGACGGCCTTGCCGATCACGTAGCTCGAGCCCGAGCCGGAGAAGAAGTCGTGGTTCTCGTCGGCATTCGGTGACAGCGCGGACAGGATGGCCGGGTTGACGTCGGTCTCGTCGCGTGGGAACAGCGCCTCGTAACCGAGGTTCATCAGCGCCTTGTTGGCGTTGTAACGGAGGAACTTCTTGACGTCCTCGGTCAGCCCGACCTCGTCGTAGAGGTCCTGGGTGTACTCCACCTCGTTGTCGTAGAGCTCGAAGAGCAGCTCGTAGGTGTAGTCCTTGAGCTCCTGCTTGCGCGCGTCGTCGACCAGCGCCAGGCCGCGCTGGTATTTGTAGCCGATGTAGTAGCCGTGTACGGCCTCGTCGCGGATGATCAGCCTGATCATGTCGGCGGTGTTGGTCAGCTTCGCGCGGCTCGACCAGTACATCGGCAGGTAGAAGCCGGAGTAGAACAGGAAGCTCTCCAGCAGGGTCGAGGCGACCTTGCGCTTGAGCGGTTCGTCGCCCTTGTAGTACTGCATGACGATCTCGGCCTTGCGCTGCAGGTTGGGATTCTCCTCCGACCAGCGGAACGCGTCGTCGATCTCGGCGGTCGAGCACAGGGTGGAGAAGATGTTGCTGTAGCTGCGCGCGTGCACAGATTCCATGAAGGCGATGTTGGTGTAGACCGCTTCTTCGTGCGGGGTCAGCGCGTCCGGAATCAGGCTGACCGCCCCGATGGTGCCCTGGATGGTGTCCAGCAGCGTCAGGCCGGTGAACACCCGCATGGTCATCTGCTTCTCGTGGGCGGTCAGCGTGCCCCATGATGGCAGGTCGTTGGATACCGGCACCTTCTCGGGCAACCAGAAGTTGCCGGTCAGCCGGTCCCACACCTCGGCGTCTTTTTCGTCTTGCAGCCGGTTCCAGTTGATCGCCGAAACGCGGTCGATCAGCTTCATGTTTTCGCTCACCAGAACCCCACTTCACACACCGTTTCGCCTGAGGTATCTCAGGCTCCCGACACTACCCCTGGGGTGTGACAACGTAACGGAACACAAGAGCTTGTGTTTACGTGTCGTGCACCGCGTCAGGCCACCTCCAGTATGGGCTCGGCGGCGCGACCCGGTGGATCCCGATGCTGAACGTGGCCGCGATCGGCGAACCAGTGCAGCATCGCGCCGGGGAAGGCTCTTGGGGCCACGCCAGCCCAAACGAACCCGCTGCGCCTGCCCACCGAAAAGTAGTGTGCCTCAACCTAACCCGGCGTCGAGCGGGGCGCGAGAAGGTCACTGTTCACAATCCCTGTAATCATGTACCATTTGGTACATGATTACCGAAGACGGCGTCGAGATCGACGCACCGCCTCAACTCGTCTGGGATGTCTTCACCGACGTCGAGCACTGGCCCGAGTGGACCGCCTCGGTGACGTCGTTGGTCGGACTGGACGCCGCGGCCCTCGCCGTGGGCAGACGGTTCGCGATCAAGCAGCCCGGCATGCCGAAGCTGATCTGGAAGGTCACCGAGCTCGAACCCGGGCGGTCGTGGACCTGGGTGCAGAGCTCTCCCGGGGGGCGGGTGACCGCTCGTCATGACGTCATCGCGCAGCCCGGCGGCCGCACGTTGGTGCGCCAGCGACTCGACCAGCGCGGCATATTGGGTTCCCTCATCGGGCGGCTGATGGTCAAGAAGACCAAGCGCTTCCTCGACCTGGAAGCCCGGGGCCTCAGGGCCCGCTCCGAGCAACTCAGCCACGCCGATGGCGCGCACTCCTGACACCGGGCGGCGTCGGCAACTCCTCGATTCACTCGTCACCGAGTTCGCCACCGGGGGCATCGGCGACCGGTCGCTGCGCGAGGTGGCTGCCGCGGTGGGCACCAGCCACCGAATGCTGTTGCACCACTTCGGCTCTCGAGAAGATCTGCTCGTAGCGATCGTCGAAGAGGTCGAGCGCCGCCAGATGGGGCTGCTCGCCAAACTGCCCTCCGACCCGGCCGCGGGTTTTGGCGCGATGTGGGCCGACCTCCGCCGACCCGAAATGCGTGAATCCGAACGCCTCTTTTTCGAGTGCTACGCCCGCGCCGTGCAGGGTGAAAAGCCCTTTGCCAGAATGGTTCCCGGCGCCGTCCATGGCTGGCTGACCGAGGTGGAGGCCTTGAACAATGTCGCCGAGGCACCGGTCGACGCCGCCCTGGCGCGCCTAGGGCTGGCCGTCGTACGCGGCCTACTGCTGGATCTGGTGGCCACCGATGACGACGCCGGTGTCGACGCGGCCGCGCGCGTCTTCGCCGAACTGCTCAGCGCCCGGCGATGATTCGGGCGGCCGCGGTCAGGACGCCGCCGCGGACCTGCCCATGTTCACGCCGTAGAACTGATATTCGTCCGGCTTGACCGAACGCGTCGCCCGCCAGTACTCCCAGGTGTAACCGCCCCAGAGCACGGTGTTCTTGCCGTGCTCGTCCAGATACCAGCTGCTGCAGCCGCCGCTGTTCCACACCGACGGGCCGAGTCTGCGTTGCAGCTCGTCGTTGAACTGGTCCTGGGCGGCGCGGGTCGGGGCCAGCGCCTCTGCGCCCAGCTTGTCACAGGTCGCGATCGCGTCTGCGACGTAACGGATCTGGGACTCGATCATGAACACCACCGAGTTGTGTCCCAACCCGGTGTTGGGCCCCAGCAGGAAGAACAGGTTGGGTACATCGGCGATGGTGATCCCGCGGTGGGCGCCGATGCCCTCGCGGTTCCACCGGTCCACCAGGTCCTCGCCGTGCAGGCCCTTGATCTGGACGTAGGTGTAGGAGTCGGTGACGTGAAAGCCGGTGGCATAGACGATTACGTCGGCCTGGCGGTGTCTGCCGTCGACGGTGTCGACGCCGTCGGCGGTGATTCGCGCGATGTGCTCGGTAACTAGTTCGGTCTTGGGGTCGGCGACCGCGCCGTAATAAGTGGAGGAGTTCAGGATTCGCTTGCAGCCGATGCGGTAGTTCGGAATGAGCTTGCGCCGCAACTCCTTGTCCTTGACCGCCCGGCGAATGTTGTATTTGCAGTAGGACTCGATGAACTTGAGCAGGTTCGGCCGCTTGGTCATGCCGAAGGCCAGGGCTTCCTGGCCCCAGTAGATCGCGAGCCGAACGATCGCGCGCAGGCCGGGCACGTTCGCCATGGCCCGGCGCACCGCCGGCGGGATCTCGGGGTTGGAGCGCGGAACCACCCACGGCGGAGTGCGTTGGTAGAGCTGAAGTTCGGCGACCTGCCCAACGATCTCCGGCACGATCTGGATCGCGCTGGCGCCGGTTCCGATCACCGCCACCCGCTTGCCGGTCAGGTCGACGCTGTGGTCCCACTCCGCGGAATGGAAGGCGGCGCCGCGAAATTCGTCGCGCCCCTCGATGTCGGGCATGGACGGGATGTGCAGCGCGCCGGCGCCCGAGATCAGAAACTGCGCGACGTACTCGCGCCCATCGGCGGTGAATACGTGCCAGCGGTTCTCGTCGTCGTCCCAGTGAGCGCGATCGACCAGTGAGTTGAACTCGACGTAGCGGCGCAGCCCGTACTTCTCGGTGACCCCTTTGAGGTAGTCCCAGATCTCGGGCTGGAAGGAGAACGGGTTCTTCCAGTCGGGCTTGGGCTCGAACGAGAACGAGTACAGGTGCGACGGGATGTCGCAGGCGCACCCCGGGTAGCTGTTGTCTCGCCAGGTTCCGCCGATGTCGTCGGCCTTTTCCAGGATGACGAAGCCCACGCCCTGCCTCTGCAGCGCGATCGCCATCCCCAGGCCGGAGAATCCGGTCCCGATGATGACGGCGCGCGTGTGCACCGGCTTGTGGGCGGTGGCCGCCGGGATTGCCTCATTTTGTGTTACGACGTCGGTCACGATCGATCGGTCTTCCTATCCAGGCCTGTCGGGTCGGAGTTGGCCGGCGTTTTCGGCTGCGGCCGGCCTGGCGCAGATACCCAGTACCCAGGGTATCGGTCTGGACGAGTGTTATCGATGGCCGCAGCGCTTGTCAACGCCGCGACTCGCTCAGCTCGCGGCCGGGTTGCCGGCCACCATGTCGTGAATCGGCAGGTCGGGATTCATCGTGATGCCCAGCGCCTCGGCGGTTCCGACGATCACCCCCATCATGATGGTCGTCAGGTGCGCAACGAACTGCTCACGCGACATCAGCCGCGGGCTTTCGGGCTCCGGACCCAGCCACCACTCGGTGGCCGACGCGGCACAGCCGAATGCCGCGTGCCCGGCCAGTTCGACCGCCGCGTGGTCGAGCTCCATCTCGCGGAGCTCGTTGTCGAACATGTCGGCCACGGCCAGGGTGATTCCGCGTCCTTCGTTGAGGACCTGCGTGGTGGCGGCCGACCGGCCCTGGATGAACACGCGCAGCACGTTGGGATGCTTGTCGACCAGGATCACGTACTCCTCGACGCTGCGCCGGATCACCTCGCGCGCCGAGTCGGTCTTCAGGTCGATGGACGGGATGATCGCTGCCCACAGCATGTCGCGCAGCCGCTCCCCGATCGCCTCGAACAGGTCGGACTTGTCGTGGAAATGGCGGTAGATCTTCGGCTTGGCGGTGCCGGCCTCCTCGGCGATCTCCCGCACGGACAGCTCGGGCCCGAGGCGGTCGATCGCACGGAAGGCCGCATCGACGATTTCGTTGCGCACTTTCTTGCGGTGCTCGCGCCAGCGTTCGCTGCGCGCGTCGACCTTGGCCCCGGGCTTGACGCTGGGGTGGGGTCTGGGAATTCTCACCACGTCAAGCACTTTACCCGGTAGCGGCTTCTGACCTGGGCAGACTGTCCGATCAGCCCGAGGATTACAGCATGCAGGACACGCAGCCCTCGACCTCTGTTCCCTCCAAAGCCATCTGGCGAAGGCGGATGTAGTACAGCGTCTTGATTCCCTTGCGCCAGGCGTAGATCTGCGCCTTGTTCACATCGCGGGTGGTGGCGGTGTCCTTGAAGAACAGCGTCAGCGACAGCCCCTGGTCCACGTGCTGGGTGGCCGCGGCGTAGGTGTCGATGATCTTTTCGTAGCCGATCTCGTAGGCGTCCTGGTAGTACTCCAGGTTGTCGTTGGTCAGATAGGGCGCCGGGTAGTAGACGCGGCCGATCTTGCCTTCCTTGCGGATCTCGATCTTGCTCGCCACCGGGTGGATCGAGCTGGTCGAGTTGTTGATGTAGCTGATCGAGCCGGTCGGCGGGACGGCCTGCAGGTTCTGGTTGTAGATGCCGTGCTGCCGCACCGACTCCTTCAGCCGTTGCCAATCCTCTTGTGTCGGAATGCGGATGCCGGCCTCGGCAAAGATCTCTCGGACCCGCGGCGTGGCCGGCTCCCACACCTGCTCGGTGTATTTGTCGAAGAATTCGCCCGAGGCGTACTTCGACTTTTCGAAGCCGCCGAACTTGCTTCCCCGCTCAATCGCGATGCGATTCGACGCGCGCAGCGCGTGGTAGAGCACGGTGTAGAAGTAGATGTTGGTGAAGTCGACGCCTTCTTCGGACCCGTAGAGGATGCGCTCGCGGGCCAGGTAGCCGTGCAGGTTCATCTGGCCGAGCCCGATCGCGTGGGACTCGTTGTTGCCCTGCTCGATTGAGGGCACCGACCAGATGTGCGTCTGATCGCTCACCGCCGTCAGCGCGCGGATCGCGACTTCGATGGTCTGCGCGAAGTCGGGCGAGTCCATCGTCTTGGCGATGTTCAGCGATCCCAGGTTGCACGAAATGTCCTTGCCCACTTTGGCATACGTCAAGTCGTCGTTGAACACCGACGGCGTGGACACCTGCAGGATCTCCGAGCACAGGTTGGAGTGGGTGATCTTGCCGTCGATCGGGTTGGCCCGGTTCACCGTGTCCTCGAACATGATGTAGGGGTAACCGGACTCGAACTGCAGCTCGGCCAGCGTCTGGAAGAACTCGCGCGCCTTGATCTTCGTCTTGCGAATGCGGGCGTCGTCGACCATTTCGTAGTACTTCTCCGTGACGGAGATGTCGGCGAATGGCAGGCCGTAGACCCGCTCGACGTCATACGGCGAGAACAGGTACATGTCCTCGTTCTTCTTGGCCAGCTCGAAGGTGATATCGGGAATCACCACGCCCAGGCTCAGCGTCTTGATGCGGATCTTCTCGTCGGCGTTCTCACGCTTGGTGTCCAAGAACCGGTAGATGTCCGGATGATGCGCGTGCAGGTACACCGCGCCCGCACCCTGCCGGGCCCCGAGCTGGTTGGCGTAGGAGAACGAGTCCTCGAGCAGCTTCATGATCGGGATGACGCCCGAGGATTGGTTCTCGATGTTCTTGATCGGGGCGCCGTGCTCGCGAATGTTGCTGAGCAGCAACGCGACTCCCCCGCCGCGCTTGGACAGCTGCAGCGCGGAGTTGATCGATCGCCCGATCGATTCCATGTTGTCCTCGATGCGCAGCAAAAAGCAGCTCACCGGCTCGCCGCGCTGCTTCTTGCCCGAGTTCAAAAACGTCGGGGTGGCCGGCTGAAATCGCCCGTCAATGATCTCGTCGACGAGCTTCTCGGCCAGGACGGTGTCACCGGCGGCCAGCGTCAACGCGACCATGACCACGCGGTCCTCGAAGCGCTCCAGATACCGCTTCCCGTCGAACGTCTTCAGCGTGTAGGAGGTGTAGTACTTGAACGCGCCCAGGAACGTCGGGAACCGGAACTTCTTGGCGTACGCGCGGTCCAGCAGCGTCTTGACGAAGTTGCGGCTGTACTGGTCGAGAACCTCGCGCTCGTAATAGTTCTCCTTGACCAGGTAGTCGAGCTTCTCGTCCTGATTGTGGAAGAACACCGTGTTCTGGTTGACGTGCTGCAGGAAGTACTGATGCGCGGCCTCGCGGTCCTTGTCGAACTGAATCTTGCCGTCCGCGTCGTAGAGATTCAGCATCGCGTTGAGCGCGTGATAATCCGTTTCCCCCGGCAATGCGTGGGCTCCGGTGGTTACAGGCTCTGCAGCGACGGTTGGTGACACGTCTGTTCCTTCCAAAAGTTGGCTAAGCCCGCGCGGACGGCTTCCACGTCGTCTTGGGTTCCCATGAGTTCGAAGCGGTAGAGGTATGGGATGCCGCACTTGCGCGAGATCACGTTGCCCGCGTAGGCGAATTCGGCGCCGAAGTTGTTGTTGCCCGCGGCGATGACGCCGCGGATCAACGACCGGTTGTGCTCATTGTTCAAAAAGGCGATGACCTGTTTGGGGACATAACCGCCGGCGTTGAGGTCCGGAGTCGCATGCCCGCCGCCGTAGGTGGGCAGGACGAGTACGTAGGGCTGGTCTACCTCGATGCGGCCATGCAGTGGTATCCGCGTGGCGGGGATCCCCAGCTTCTCCACGAAGCGGTGGGTGTTCTCCGACACCGAGGAGAAATAGACCAGTGGCGATCGCAAGCGCGGCGTAGCCGGGTGCTGGGGGTACCTCCCGCTTGCGGGGGACGGGTCGCCACTCGTCCAACCTGGGTTGCGCGACTGCACCGCAACCTCCTTACCTAACGTCTCGCCTTACGCGCTCAGTTCCGCCGCGGACAGCGCCTTGATGCGGTCGGGGCGGAAACCCGACCAGTGGTCGTTGCCTGCCACCACCACGGGAGCCTGAAGGTATCCCAGGGCCATCACGTAGTCACGCGCCTCGGCGTCCAGCGAGATGTCGACCTTCTCGTAGGCGATGCCCTGCTTGTCCAGCGCCTTGTAGGTGGCGGTGCACTGCACGCATGCCGGCTTGGTGTACACGGTGATGCTCATAGAATGCCGCTCCTTCGCGGAAGAGGGGATCCAACGGACTGGCAACTACTTTTGGACTGCGTCTTTGCTTCGTTCAGCGATCCGTCAGGCCCCTGATTCCCGTCGCGCGGCGGTCGAGGTCGAACGACCTGTGGGCGCCGATTTCGGGGGGTTCACCGAGTCTGGCTTGCTTGGTGGTCCTGGGATCTGCCGGTGCTCGAAACACTACACCTAGTGGGTGACAAGATGTCGAGATACAAGATGTTCTGAATAACAATTTTGAAATTCCCTGGTCGTGAGCCCGGGCGCGAACAAATCTGGACACCCGCCCGGCGTGTCGCAGATCACAAATCGCGGTGGAGTGAATCATGCGCTCCGGTATATCAGCGACCACCGACAACACCGCCGACACCGGCGGGCCCGCCCGCAGCCAGCAAAGCCGCCAGGCGGACCTGGCGGCTTCTGCTATTCGGTTGTGCCAACCTCGCTGGTCGCCCGGCGGGCGGCTTGTCGACTTCTGCCAATCAGCCGACCTCGGCGGCCAGCTTGCCCACCACATCACGCACGTTCGCCGAGAGCTCGGCGTGCTCGGCGGGCGCCTTGCCCTCCAGCGTCTTGAACGGCACCGACAGTTTGATCGCCTCCACGACCCGTGCGCCGGCGATGCCGAAGGACTTGCGGGTGTCGTCGTGCGCCCACACCCCGCCATATCGGCCGAAGGATCCGCCGATGACCGCCAGCGGCTTGCCCTTCAGCGCGCCGTCACCGAACGGCCGAGACAACCAGTCGATCGCGTTCTTGATGACGGCCGGGTAGCTGCCGTTGTACTCCGGGGTCACCACCAGTGCGGCGTCCGCGTCGGCCGCCGCGGCGCGCAGCGCGACCACCGGACCAAGCGGCGGCGCGTCGGTGTTCATCGCGTAATCGATGTCCTCGTTATAGAAGGGCAGCTCACTGAGTCCTTCGAAGATCGTTACGGTCACGTCGTCGGCGGCGACCGCCACCGCCAACTCGGCGATCTGGCGGTTGATCGACGCCGCCCGCAGGCTTCCCACTAACGCCAAGATGTTCATTGCCACTGCTGGAGTTTCCCTTCGGTCGTTGCGTACATCCTCGCACGAGCTAACCGGACTATAGTCCGCTTTATTCCGGCGGGGTTAAAGTGCAGGAGTGAACGAGCGGTCTGGGGAGTTGCAGGTATACGCCCCCCAGGTCGTGCACCAGGAACGGGGCGACGCGGCGCGCAACCGCGCCCTGCTCCTCCACGCCGCCCGGAACCTCGTCGCCGAGCGCGGCGCCGACGCCGTCACCACCGACGACATCGCCGCCGCCGCCGGGGTCGGCAAAGGCACGCTCTTCCGCCGCTTCGGCAGCCGGGCCGGCCTGATGATGGTGCTGTTGGACGAGGACGAACAAGCCGTTCAGCAATCGTTTCTGTTCGGGCCGCCGCCCCTGGGCCCCGGCGCCCCGCCGACCGATCGGCTAATCGCGTTCGGCAGGGAACGGATCCGGTTCGCTCACGACCACTGCGAACTGCTGTCCGCGGCCAACCGCGACCCGCAAAACCGGCACAACGCACCGGCCACGGTGCTGCGCACGCACGTGCGCGTGCTGCTCAAAGCGGCCGACTCCACCGGCGACCTCGACGCCCAGACCGACGCGTTGCTCGCGCTGCTCGACGTGGACTACGTCGAGCATCAACTGGCCGAGGGCGGTCACACCCTGGCGACACTGGGCGACGCGTGGGAAAGCTTGGCGCGCAAGCTCTGCGGGCGATGAACGGCGGGCCCTCCGCGGCACCGGCGTGGGTCTTGCACGTGGACCTCGACCAGTTCCTGGCCTCGGTCGAGTTGCGCCGGCACCCCGAATTGGCCGGACTGCCGGTCATTGTCGGCGGCAGCGGCGATCCGAAGGAACCGCGCAAGGTCGTCACCTGTGCCTCCTACGAGGCCCGCGAGTTCGGCGTGCGTGCGGGCATGCCGCTGCGTGCCGCCGCCCGCCGCTGCCCGGGGGCGACCTTCCTGCCCTCGGACCCGGCCGCCTACGACGCGGCGTCCGATCAGGTGATGAGTGTGCTGCGTGACCTCGGGCATCCGGTCGAAGTGTGGGGCTGGGACGAGGCCTATGTCGCGGTGACCGCGCAGGACCCGAGCGGGGTCGCACAGCAGATCCGCACCGTCATCTCCACCGAAACCGGGCTGTCCTGCTCGGTCGGCATCAGCGACAACAAGCAGCGTGCGAAGGTCGCCACCGGCTTCGCGAAACCGGGCGGCATTTTTGTGCTCTCCGACGCGAACTGGATGCCCCTGATGGCCGATCGTCCGGTCGATGCGCTGTGGAGCGTGGGCCCCAAGACGGCGAAAAAACTTGCGGAGCTTCATATTACGACGGTATCGCAGCTGGCCCACTGCGATGCGGAGTTGCTGACGGCCACCTTCGGTCCGCGCACCGGGCTGTGGCTGCTGCTGTTGGCCAAGGGCGGCGGCGACAGTCAGGTGAGCGCCGAGCCCTGGGTGCCGCGCTCGCGCAGCCATGTTGTGACCTTTCCGCGCGACCTCACCGATCGGTCCGAGATGAACGCGGCCGTAACGGATTTGGCCGAACGGGCGCTGACGGACGTGCTGACGGCGGACCGAGTCGTGATCCGGGTGGCGGTGACCGTGCGCACGGCAACCTTCTACACGCGCACCAAGATTCGCAAGCTGGATGCGCCCAGCACCGATCGCGACGTCATCGTGGCCGCGGCCCTTCGGGTGCTCGACCTATTCGAGCTCGACCGGCCGGTCCGCCTGCTCGGGGTGCGCCTCGAGCTGGTCATGCCGGACTAGCGTCGCCGGGCTGGGCTGATTGCCCGCCTCCTCCTCAGGCCGCTGCACGGCCTGCATCGTCGCCGGGCTGGGCCGCAGCGCGCGGGTGAAGATCACGTTCACCTGACGCATGGCCACGCTATAGGGCCACCACGCAAGCCTTTTGAACGCGTACAAGGCGCGGATGTCGGCCGACGTGTAGATCAGGTACCGGTTCTTGGCCACCCCGGCCAGGATTTTGTCGGCGGCCTTTTCCGGCGACACGGCATGGCCGGCGAACCGCTTCACCCACCGGTCGACGTTGGGGTCTTCGCGGTCCACGCCGGCGATCTCGACGGTGCTCACCAACGGGGTGTTCACCGCGCCCGGCACCACGACCGAGACCCCGATGCGGTGGCGGGCCAGGTCGAAGCGCAGCACCTCCGACAGGCCACGCAATCCGTACTTGCTGGCGCTGTAGGCGGCATGCCACGGCAGGGCCACCAGTCCGGCCGCCGAGGACACGTTGACCAGATGCCCGCCGCGCTTGGCCGCCACCATCGGCGGCACGAACGTCTCGATGACGTGGATCGGACCCATCAAGTTGATGGCGATCATCTTGCTCCACTGCTCATGGGTCAGCCTGTCGACGGTTCCCCACGCGGACACGCCGGCGACGTTGAGGACGACGTCCATGTTCTGATGCGCGGCGTGCACATCGGCGGCGAAGGCGGCCACCTGCTCGTAGTCGGCGATGTCCAGCGCCCGATGCTTGGGAACCTGGGCGCCCAGCGCGCGCGCGTCGGCCACGGTTTGTTCGAGGCCGTCACTGTCGCGGTCGGTCAGGTACAGCTCAGCGCCCTGCGCGGCTAACCGCAGCGCCGTGGCACGGCCGATTCCGCTCGCCGCACCGGTGACAAGGCACCGCTTTCCCGCGAAAGACCGCCCGATTCCCCTCTGCGCCATGGCCGTGACGATACCGGCGGTAGCACCGCCTTAGGGACGGCCCGCCCACAGCGCGTGCAGCCACAACTGCTCGAGGAGGCGCACCCGTCGATCACGGTCGCTGTCGCGCCCGGTGAGGATCGGGTCGCCGGTCAGCATCAGCGCGGTGGTGCCCGCCAGGGTGCGGATCAGCGTCGGTAGGTCGTCACTGATCGGATTGGCCGTCCCGGCCTTCATCTCGGCCTCGACGACCCCGACGATCTGGCTCAGCACCACCTCGAACTGCTGATCCAGCAGATCGCGAATCTCGACATCGGTGTTGCGGGCCTCGTTGCACGCGGTCACCACCGGGTCGTTGTGTGCGTAGACGGCCGCCGCGCTGCCGACCATCCGCTTGGCGAACTGCTCGGGTGACTCGCCGGCCTGTCGAGGGGCGAAGCACTCGGTGAGTTCCTCGAGTTCTTCGGCGGCCTCGGCCATGAGCTGTGCCAGCACCGCGTATTTGGAGTCGAAGTAGAAGTAGAAGCCGGACCGCGCCACCCCGGCCCGCAGGCTGATGGTGCTGACCGACAGTTCGGCGAACGGCTTTTCCTGCAGCAGTTCGCGCACCGCCTGCACGATGGCCTGACGCTGCTTGTCACCACGCCGTCGTGCGCCCGGCTCTGGAGTGGCGGGGTGGCTGGTCACTCCCTGACCTTGCACCACGCCGCCCAAAAAGGGAACTTGACAGCCGTCAAGTTTTTCAGCGAAGGTATGAATCAGTGACGGCCGTCACCGGGAGGGCACGCAAAGGAGCGTTTATGACCGCCACCATCAGCACCCCGCAGTACCTGCTGGATCAGGCGCGGCGCCGGTTCACGCCGTCCATCAACAACTTTCCCGGCATGGGGGCGGTCGAGCGCAGGCTGTTGAACACCGATTTCCCGGAGCGCATACTCGCCGAGCCACCACCGGGCAGCGGGCTCAAAGCGGTCGTCGGCGACGCTGGCCTGCCGGTCATTGGGCACATCATCGAGATGCTGCGCGGCGGGCCCGACTACCTGCTGCACATGTACAAGACCAAGGGTCCGGTGGTCTTCGGGGACTCGCCCGTGCTGCCGGGCGTCGCCGCCCTGGGCCCGGATGCCGCCCAGGTCATCTACTCCAATCGCAACAAGGACTACTCCCAGCAGGGATGGGTGCCGGTAATCGGCCCGTTCTTCAACCGCGGCCTGATGCTGCTGGACTTCGAAGAGCACATGTTCCACCGGCGGATCATGCAGGAGGCCTTCATCCGGTCCCGCCTGGTCAGCTATGTCGAGCAAATGGACCAGGTGGTCTCGCAGACCGTCGCCAACGATTGGGTGACCAATGACGCACGGTTCTTGCTCTATCCGGCCATGAAGGAATTGACTCTCGACATCGCGTCGATGGTGTTCATGGGCCACGAGCCGGGCACCGACCACGACTTGGTGACCAAGGTGAATAAGGCGTTCGCGGTCACCACCCGCGCGGGCAACGCGATCATCCGCACTTCGGTGCCGCCGTTCACGTGGTGGCGCGGCCTCAAGGCGCGCGAGCTGCTGGAGAACTATTTCCGCGAGCGGGTCAAGGAGCAGCGCGCGAATCCCGGTACCGATCTGTTGTCGGTGTTGTGCCAGACCGAAGACGAGGACGGCAACAAGTTCTCCGACGACGACATCGTCAACCACATGATCTTTTTGATGATGGCCGCGCACGACACCTCCACCTCGACGGTGACCACGATGGCCTACCACCTGGCCCTGCACCCGGAGTGGCAGCAGCGCTGCCGCGAGGAATCGGACCGGCTGGGCGACGGGCCGCTCGACATCGATGCGCTGGAGAAGCTGGAGACGCTGGATCTGGTGATGAACGAGTCAATCCGCATCGTGACACCGGTGCAGTGGGCCATGCGCCAGACGGTGCGCGACACCGACCTGCTGGGCTACTTCATTCCGAAGGGCACCAACGTGATCGCCTACCCCGGCATGAACCACCGGTTGCCCGAATTGTGGACCGACCCACTGAAATTCGACCCCGAGCGGTTCACCGAGCCGCGCAACGAGCACAAGCGGCACCGCTACGCGTTCACCCCGTTCGGGGGCGGCGCACACAAGTGCATCGGAATGACGTTCGGGCAGTTGGAGATCAAGACGATCCTGCACCGCCTTCTCCGCAGGTATCGGCTGGAGCCACCCCGCCCGGGTTACAAGTGCGAGTGGGACTACGGCGGCATGCCGGTGCCGAAAGACGGCATGCCGATTGTGTTGCGCCCGCTGTAAAACGCCCGCGACGCTTAGCCGGCCGGGCCCGGTGCGGGCTCGAACCGCAGATACGCCTGGATCGTCGTACCGGTCCTGGTGGTGTGGGTTCGCACCAAGTCCGAGATAGCGTTGACCAGATACAGGCCGCGACTCGCGGGAGCGCGCGGGCCGGGGTCCAGCCGCCCCACCATGGGGTCGTCGAATCGCCCGGTGTCGCGCGCCTCGCAGACCAAATGCCCGTCGTCTTGCCAGAAGGCCAGCCGGCAGGCGCCCCCGGTGTACATCAAACTGTTGGTGGCCAGCTCCGTGGCGACCAGTTGTAGATCCTCGATGCTCTCCTGGGACAGCCCCATCCAGCCCGCGTAGTCGACGGCAAAGGATCGCGCGGGCCGAAGGTCGGCCGACTTGCGGACCATGTATGTGACGGCCCCGGGACCGGCGGCCAGCGGCTGGTTGCAGCGTTCCAGGACATCGCCCGGGGCGTAATTCGAACTGCGCTGCGGCGCACCGAGTTCCCACAGCAGCGGATGTGTCGCGCGCGCATCCGACAGCACACCGTCGCGGAGCCGGCCCGCGTCGTAGAGGCACAGGCTGGTCGCCGGGTAGCCGTCCATGGCCTCGTTGACGAGCGCCTCGTGCTCCATGCAGGCGACGAACTCCTCGTCGGTGCGGCCCGGCCACGCGAGCTGGCTGACGATCCGGACTCGCTGGTCCGGGTGCTCGTCGATGAACGCGCCCTGCATCGCCATGAACCGGCTCGGGTTGCGGGCCGCCTCGGTGATATCAACGACGCGGACGTCGGCCGGTGGATCGCCGCCGGCGTACAACCCGTCGCTTAGCAGCGCCAGCGTCTCGGGCGGCACGGCGAGCAGCACCGCCTCGTCCAGCGCCAAACCGTCGCCGACGAAGCGGCCCGCCAAATCCACGAACTCCTGCTGAGAGTGGTAAATCGACGCGGAGTGGACGAAACCGTATTGCCTGGTTTCGTGATCCGCCCTCACTTCAGCGCTCTCACTTTCAATCACTTACGCCAACCCCCTGCTGGGTCGGCTGACGCCTTCCCCCTTTCCCAGTACCCAAGACGGGCGTTCGCTATACCGCGCAACAGGTCCCTTTTAGGTTTGCCTCACCGGCGCGACCAGGTAAGCCGCTCGCGATCGCGCTGTCACAGCCACCACGAGGCGGCCGCGTTGAGATGACAGCGGAGCCGATAACAGGCAACGCTCTCGTCGACGGCTTCGACGGCCTCGACAATCCGCAGGTGAGCGTGGTGCACGGCCAGCACGTCCGACCAGGTCGGCAGCGCCTGCCCGGTGCTCGACCAGTGCCGGCGGAAGAGCTCGACGATGATTCGCAGGAACAGATCCAGTGGCGCGTTGCCGGCGAGTTGGGCCAGACCGACGTGGAAGTTGAACTCCTCCGCGATCGCCTGCGGCACGTCGTCCGCCGTCGGTTGGGAGTTTTCCGGAAGCCCGGACCGATGGGTGGCC
This sequence comes from Mycobacterium sp. 852002-51971_SCH5477799-a, assembly GCF_001667145.1. GTDB lineage: Bacteria > Actinomycetota > Actinomycetes > Mycobacteriales > Mycobacteriaceae > Mycobacterium. Next base: position 44,124 of record NZ_LZIF01000049.1, on the reverse strand, counting down.
AGAAACGCCGCCACGTCCGGCTCGGCCAACCGCTTGACGACCTTGGTCACGTTGTCGATCTCGATGGCGTCGCGGACGCATCGCAGGTCTTCGCGGCTCGGGCGGCGGTACTGCAGGTATAAGGCGATCGTGTCGATGCTGGCCTGCGCCGCGGGTTGGGCGATCACCAGACCGCCGCCGGGTCCGCGGCGCATGTGGGCTATCGAGTGGTATTCGAGCAGCCGCACGGCCTCGCGGAGCACCGCTCGGCTCACCCGGTAGCGCTCCAGTAGGCCCGTTTCGGTACCGAAGACCGCGCCCACGCGCCAGCCGCCGGCGGCGATGTCGTCACCGATGGTGGCGGCCAGCATCTCGGCCAGTTTGCCTCTGGGCGCCTCAGAATCGAGCCGCCGGCGCCTCTCTCGTCCCCGGCTCCCGTCGGCCGCGTGATGCCGTTGCAGCCAGCCGGTGACTGCTTCGACGTGTCGCTCGGACAGCGTCTTGGCGCGGGCGGCATCGCCGGCCGTGACGGCGGCGACGATCGCGGAATGGTGCGCGTGCAGATGGTCGACCGCCTCCATGGCCTCGGATTCCGAATCCGGCCGCGACGCCAAAGCGTAGCGGGCGGTGAGCCGCATCAGGATGTTGATAAACAGTTGCAGCACAGGGTTTTTGGATTGCTCGGCCAGCGCGATGTGGAACTCGTCGCGCGGCGCCGGTAGGCCGGGCTTCCACTGCTCCTCGGCGTGCAGCACCGCCCGCAGCCGCGCGATGCCGGCCTCGTCGATGCGCTCGGCGGCCAGCGAGGCCGCCAGCGGCTCGAGTACCAGGCGCGCGTTGAGCAAGTCGCCCAGCGTCGTGCCCAGGTATTCGAGATAGATGACGACCGCGCGGGTGGCGGGCCCCGCGTCGGGCTCGCAGATGTACAACCCCCCGTTGGGGCCGCGGCGCATCCGCGCGACCTGATGATGTTCGACCAGGCGAACGGCCTCCCGCAGGACCGACCGGCTCACCCCGAAGCGCTGCTGCAGAGCCTGTTCGGAGCCCAGCGATTCGCCGACCGCCCAACCGCGGTGCACGATATCGGCTTCGATGTCGCGGGCGAGGATCGACGCGAGCTTGTTCGCCCGGCCGGTCCTTGGCTCCTCAGTCATCTGAGCTCGATCGCGCTCGTGGTCAACAGGTCAACAGCATGCACCCCGCGACGGGCCCGCCGCCGACGGAGACGACACCCACCTCGGGGCGACGCGACACCTGCCGCTCGCCCGCGTCGCCGCGCAACTGCAGGCACCCTTCGTGCAGCGCCCAGTAGCCGTGCATGCGCCCGGCCGAAAGTTGGCCGCCGTAGGTGTTCAGCGGCAGATGCCCGTCGCGGGCGATCCGCGCCCCGCCCTCGACGAACGGGCCGCCCTCGCCGTCGCCGCAGACCCCGAGCGCTTCCAGCCAGGCCAGAGTGAGATAGGTGAATCCGTCGTACAACTGGGCGACCTGCAGGTCGGTGGGCTTCAACGCCGTGCGTGACCACATCTGCGCCGCGGCGTCCGACATCGCCATCTTCGGGTAGTCGGCGCGGTGAAACCAGCCGCCTGCTCCATCGGACCCACCGATCGCCTCCACCTTCACCGCGCGGTGCGGGCAGTCGGCGGCGTGCTCCGCGTGCGAGACCACCACCGCGATCGAGCCGTCGATCGGGACGTCGCAGTCCAGCAGCCCCAGTGGGGTGGACACCAGCCGAGCGCCCAGGTAGTCGGCCATCGTCATCGGATCCCGGTAGACGGCACGGGGATTCAACGCCGCATTGCGCCTGCCGTTGAGCGCTATCCAGCCCAGCTGTTCTTTGGTGGTTCCGTACAGGTCCATGTGGCGACGGCAGTTGAGCGCCAGCCAATTGGCGGCGGAATAGGCATGCGCCGCAACGAGATCGTTGACGTCGTCCATCGCACCAACGGCGGGCTTCGGCTCACCTTCGGGTGTTTCGAACATCCGCGCCAGCGGCGGCGCCGGCGCGTTCTCTTCCTGCTTGACCGGGACCGTGCCGCCGAGCATTTGTATCGTCCGGTACACCACGACGTGGCGGGCGCGGCGTTCGGAGACCGCGCGACAGGCCGACATCACCGGCGAGAGCAGGCCGCCGGTGCCGAAGCCCGATCCGCAGTCCGCGGCATCGATGCGCAGCTGGGCGTTGACGTCCGCCGCGGGTGTGTCACCCAGGGTGGCGATGCCGTCGATGTCGGTCGGGGCCAGCCCGGCGTCCTCGATGGCGGCGCGCACCGCCTCCATGGTCAGCTCCAGGCCCGGGATGCCGGTGCGGCGGCCGATTCGTGAGATCCCGATGCCGGACAGGATCGCGTCTTTTTCGAAATGCGTCATGCACACCGCCCGTCAGACCAAGCTCCGAATCAATAGAGTGTACTGTATTCGTCGTGTCAGACGGGCCGCTGCTCATCGAGTACTGCGAGGACTGCGCGCGCTGGGTGCATCCGGCCAGCGGCGTATGCCGCGAATGCGGGGGCACGCTGGAGGCGCGGGTGGTCTCCGGGCAGGGCACAGTGTTCAGCTACACGGTCAACCATCACCCGTACAACCCGGAGATCCCCACCCCGTACGTTATCGCGATCGTCGAGCTCGCCGAACAGAGCGGGCTGCGGGTCGCCGCCAATATCGTTGACTGCGAACCGGATTCGGTGAGTTGCGGCATGCCCGTCGCTCTGCGGCCGCAACGCGGCAGCGGCGGCGCGGCGCAATTCGCGCCGCCTGACCCCTAGTTGATCAGCGGGTCACGCGGCATGCCGAGGATCCGCTCGGCGATCTGATTGCGCGTCACTTCCGACGTGCCGCCGGCGATCGCCATGCCGCGGGCCCCCATCATCAGCCGGCCGGCCATGGCACCGGGACCGTCGGTCAGCGCGACGTCCGGACCCAGCAGCGCCGCCATGATCGCGGCGCCCTCCACCATGTGTTCGGCCAGCTTGAGCTTGGTGACGTTGCCCTCCGGGCCGGGACCCGCGCCTTCGACGCTGCGGGCGGCGCGGCGCAGGTTCAGCAACCGCAGCGCGGTTTCCTCGGCCAGATACAAGCCGACCCGAACTCGCCCGCCCGCCAACCGATCCGGGCGCTGCTCGGTGAGCTGCACGAGTTGGTTGGCCAGCCCCTCGTAGAACGATCCGCTGCCGCCGATGCTGACCCGCTCGTTGCCCAGCGTCGCCCGCGCGACCGTCCACCCCGAGTTGGGCGTCCCGACGACGTCCTCGTCGGGAACGAACAGGTCGTTGAAGAAGACCTCGTTGAAGTCCGAGCCGCCGGTCATCTGGCGCAGCGGGCGCACCTCCACCTCGGGCGCCTTCATGTCGACGATCACCGTCGTGATGCCGGCGTGCTTCGGGGCGTCGGGGTCGGTGCGCACCGTGGCGAGGCCGCGCGCACAATAGTGCGCTCCGCTGGTCCATACCTTCTGGCCGTTGATCTTCCAGCCGCCGTCCACCCGGGTGGCGCGCGTCTTGATGGACGCGGCGTCCGAACCGGCGTCGGGCTCGGAGAACAGCTGGCACCAAATCTCGTCCTTGCGCAGCGCCTTCTCCACGAATCGTTCGATCTGCCAAGGCGTTCCGTACTGGATCAGGGTCAGGATCACCCAGCCGGTGATCCCGTAGTCGGGCCGCTTGATGCCGGCCGCGCGGAACTCCTCCTCGATCACGAGCTGCGCGACGGCGTCGGCCGCGCGTCCCCACGGCTTGGGCCAGTGCGGCATCACGTAGCCGGTCTCGATCAGTTTGTCGCGCTGGGCTTCTTTGTCCAGGGCGGCGATCTCGGCGGCGTCGGCGCGGATGCCGGTGCGCAGTTCTTCGGCTTCCGGCGGTAGGTCGAGGCTGTTCTCGCGGGCGACGCCGGCGGCGGTGCGCTCGAAGACGTCGGCGGCCGGCGATTCGCCGCCGAACAGCGCCGCGCTGACCACCGCCCGGCGCAGGTGCAGGTGCGCGTCGTGCTCCCAGGTGAAGCCGATGCCGCCGTGTACTTGGACGTTCAGCTCGGCATTGCGGACGTAGGCCGGTAAGGCCAGCGCCGCGGCGACCGCGGCGATCAGCCGGAATTGCTCCTCGTCCTCACCCGCCGCGCGGGCGGCGTCCCACACGGCCGCGATCCCGGACTCCGCGCCCACCAACATGTTCGCGCAGTGATGCTTGACGGCCTGGAAGGTGGCGATGGTGCGCCCGAACTGCTGGCGCACCTTCGCGTAGTCGACGGCGGTGTCGACGCAGTCCGACGCCCCGCCCACCGCCTCGGCGGCCAGCAGCGTGCGGGCGCGGGCCAACGCCGATTGGCGCGCTCCTGTCAGGATGTCGTCGTCGGACACCCGCACGTTTTCCAAGCGGACGCGTCCGGACCGGCGCGTCGGATCGAAGTTCTCCGGCACCTCGACCGAGACACCCTCGCGGCCACGTTCGATCACCAGCACGTCGTCACCCGCGGCGATCAGCAGCAGCTCGGCCAGCCCGGCGCCCAGGACGATTCCGGCCTCACCGTCGGCCACGCCGTCATTGACCTCCACCTGGCTGTCCAGCCCGACACCCGCGGTGCCGGTTCCGTCGATCAGGCCGGGCAGCAGGCGCGACTTCTGTTCGGCGGTGCCATCTTTGGCGATCACCGCGGACGCGATCACGGTGGGTACGAAAGGCCCGGGCGCGACCGTGCGACCGAGTTCTTCTATCACGACGACCAGTTCGGGCAGCCCGAATCCTGAGCCGCCGTACTCCTCGTCGACGTGCAGGCCCAGCCATCCCAGCTCGGCCAGGTTCTGCCAGAACCCGGGGCGTGGCTCGTCGGAGGCGTCGAGCAGCGATCGCGCCGCCCAGCGCGCCTTCTGCGAGGTCAAGAACCCGCGGGCCACCTCGGCGAGTTCACGATGGTCGTCGGTTATTGCGATACCCATGAGGGCCCTCCTCGCGCCGCATGCCAGCCGGGTTCGATTGTCCCGCTCCCTCGGGCCGCCGCGCGGCCCGCATCGTCGGAGCTGAAGCTGGGTGGCCTGCCCCGCTTCGAGGGGAAGCGGGGCGGCTGCCTAAAGAGTGTACTTAATGCGAGGAGGGCCCCAACCGGGGGCGTCTACTTCGGCGCGAACCGCTGCCCGGCGTCCAGGCGCAGGCATTGGCCGTTGAGCATCGGGTTGTCCACGATGGCGGCGACCAGCTTGGCGTACTCCTCGGGACGGCCGAGGCGCTTGGGGAAGGCCGCGTCCTTGGTCAGCTGCGTGGCGAACTCGTCGGGGATGCCCTGGGTCAGACCCGTCGCGAACAGGCTCGGGGCGATTCCCAGCACGCGGATGCCCACCGAGCCGAGGTCGCGGGCCATCGTCAGGCACATCCCGGCGATCCCCGCCTTGGCGGCGGTGTATGCGACCTGCCCGATCTGGCCCTCGAAGGCCGCGATGGAGGCGGTGTTGATGATGACGCCGCGCTCCCCGGTGTCGGGGTCTTCGGGCTCGTTCTTGGCCATGTGCGCGGCGGCCAGCCGGCTGATGTTGAAGGTGGCGATCAGGTTCAGGTCGATCACGGACTGGAAGGACTCGAGGTCGTGCGGACCCGATTTGGTCAGCGTCCGCTTGGCGATTCCGCCACCCGCGGTGGTGATCACGACGTGCAGCCCGCCGAGCTTGTCGACCGCGGTCTGCAGCGTCTCTTCGGTCCCGGTGAAGTCGGTGACGTCAACCGGGTAGAAGGTACCCCCGACGCCCTCGGCGACGGTCTTACCGTCGGAGCCCTCGCGGTCCAGGATGGCGACATCCGCACCGCGTTCGTGCAGCAGCTCGGCGCTGGCACGGCCCATTCCCGATGCGCCGCCGATGACGACGACCTTCTTCCCACTGATCTCCATCCGGGCGTCTCCTTTGTGGTTGTCAGAATCCCTGCGATCTGTAACGTTACGTAGGCACGCTAGCGTGTCCGCTCTTCAGGCCTGTCACCGAGCCATGCCAAGCTGGCAACCGTGCTCCTCCTCGACGTGGCGACGACGTCTGACGACGTCGGGAGCACGTCGTCGCGGCTGATGAAGGTCGCCCGGATCGCCGACCTGCTGACCCGTGCCGCACCCGATGCCGCGGTGGTCGCCATCGTGGTGTCGTGGCTTTCCGGTGAGTTGCGGCAGCGCCAGATCGGCGTGGGGTGGGCGGCGCTGCGCTCGCGCCCGCCGGCGGCCGCCCACGCATCGCTGACCGTCGCGGGCGTCGATGCGACCTTCTCCGACATCGGCGCCGTGGCGGGCACGGGCGCGCAGGCGCGCCGCGCCGCGCTCCTGAGCACCCTGTTCGCCGCAGCCACCGACACCGAACAGACGTTTCTGTTGCGGCTCCTCGGCGGCGAACTCCGCCAGGGCGCACTGGCCGGGATCATGGCCGACGCCGTGGCGAAGGCCGCCGGCATCCCGGCCGCCGCCGTGCAGCGCGCGGCGATGCTGGGCGGGGACCTGCCGGCGGTGGCGGCGGCATCCCTGGCCGGTCCGTTGTCCGGCTCGGCCTCGGCGCTGGACGCGTTCACCCTACGGGTCGGCCGGCCGGTCGGCCCGATGCTGGCCCAGACCGCGACGAGCGTGGCCGAGGCGATCGAACGCCACGGCGGGCACGCGATTTTCGAAGCCAAGCTGGACGGCGCGCGGGTACAGATCCACCGCGCCGGTGACGAGGTCACCGTCTACACCAGAAGCCTCGACGACGTCACCGCCCGGCTGCCCGAAGTGGTGGAGGCGACGCTGGCGCTGCCGGTGGACAATCTCATCGCCGACGGCGAGGCCATCGCGCTGCGACCCGACAACCGGCCGCACCGCTTCCAGGTCACCGCCTCACGATTCGGCCGCTCCGTCGACATCGCTGCAGCCGTTGCCGCACAACGGCTTTCGGTGTTCTTCTTCGACGTCCTGCACCGCGACGGCGTCGACCTGCTCGACGCGCCGACCGTCGAGAGGCTGACCGCCCTCGACGCATTGGTGCCGGCAGCGCAGCGGGTCGATCGGCTTCTCACCGCCGACCCCGCGGAGGCGGGTGCGTTCCTGGACGCGACGCTGGCCGCCGGCCACGAGGGTGTGATGGCCAAGGCGCCCGACACGCCGTACCAGGCCGGGCGCCGGGGAGCGGGCTGGCTGAAGGTCAAGCCCGTGCACACATTGGATCTGGTGGTGCTCGCGGTGGAGTGGGGGTCGGGGCGCCGCCACGGCAAACTCTCCAACATCCACCTGGGTGCGCGCGACCCGGCCAACGGCGAATTCATCATGGTGGGAAAGACTTTCAAGGGCATGACCGACGCCATGCTGGACTGGCAGACCGCCCGGTTCAGCGAACTCGCCATCGGCGCGACGGACGGTCATGTCGTCCAGGTGCGCCCCGAGCAGGTGGTCGAAATCGCTCTGGATGGCGTACAGAACTCGTCGCGCTACCCCGGTGGGCTGGCGTTGCGGTTCGCCCGCGTGGTGCGCTACCGCGACGACAAGAGCCCCGCCGAAGCCGACACCATCGACGCCGTGCGCGCGCTGTACTGAACCAGGCTTTCTGAACAGGCGCGGTCGGTTGTGCGCGCGTAGGGTTTCCGCCGTGGCGGTCAGCGAGCACGGCGACGACGTCAGCTACATCCACACCGACGAAGACCTGCCACCCGTGGCCGTCATCGACCGCTCCCCTATCACCGCACGGCACCGGATCGTGTTCGGCGTCGTCGCGGTCCTCGGCGCCGTCGCCTGGGCGATCATCGCGTTCGCCCGGGGCGAGACGGTCAACGCCGTATGGATCGTCGTCGCGGCGATCTGCACGTACATCATCGGGTACCGGTTCTATGCGCGGTTGATCGAGATGAAGATCGTCCGTCCGCGCGACGACCACGCCACGCCCGCCGAGTTTCTCGAGGACGGCACCGACTTCGTGCCGACCGACCGGCGGGTGCTGTTCGGCCATCATTTCGCCGCCATCGCCGGGGCCGGTCCGCTCGTCGGCCCGGTGCTGGCCATGCAGATGGGCTATCTGCCGGGCAGCATCTGGATCGTCATCGGCGCAGTGTTCGGCGGCTGCGTGCAGGACTACCTGGTGTTGTGGATCTCCACCCGGCGGCGTGGCCGATCCCTTGGCGAGATGGTCCGCGACGAGCTCGGCGCCGTGGGCGGGGCCGCCGCCCTCGTCGGGGTGCTCGTCATCATGGTGATCCTGATCGGGGTGCTGGCGCTGATCGTGGTGCGGGCGCTGGCCCAGAGCCCGTGGGGTGTCTTCTCGATAGCCATGACCATCCCCATCGCCCTGTTCATGGGTTGCTACCTGCGGTGGCTGCGTCCCGGCCGCGTATCGGAAGTATCAGTGATCGGTTTCGCGCTGCTCCTGCTCGCGGTGGTGTCCGGCCATTGGGTCGCCGAAACACGTTGGGGCGCATCGTGGTTCACGCTGTCTCCGGTCACGCTGTGCTGGTGCCTCATCGGTTATGGTTTCGCCGCGTCCGTGCTGCCGGTCTGGGTGCTGTTAGCGCCGCGCGACTACCTGTCGACGTTCATGAAGGTCGGCGCCATCGGGCTGCTCGCCGTCGGTGTCTGCATCGCACGGCCGGAGATGCAGGCATCCGCGATCTCGCAGTTCGCCACCCGGGGCAACGGCCCGGTGTTCGCCGGCTCGCTGTTCCCCTTCTTGTTCATCACGATCGCGTGCGGCGCGCTGTCCGGCTTCCACGCGCTGATCTCTTCGGGGACGACGCCCAAGCTGCTGGAGAAGGAAAGCCAGATGCGAATGATCGGCTACGGCGGCATGATCACCGAGTCGTTCGTCGCGGTCATGGCGCTGGTTACGGCGTCGATCCTCGACCAGCATCTGTACTTCACCATCAACGCGCCGACGGCGCAGACCGGTGGCGCCCCGGCCACCGCCGCGCATTACGTCAATGGACTTGGATTGCCGGGCGCCCCGACGACCGCGGACCAGATCAGCCAGGCCGCCAGTAGCGTCGGCGAGAAGTCGATCGTGTCGCGCACCGGCGGAGCTCCCACGCTGGCGTGGGGAATGGCCGACGTGCTGCAGCGGGTGTTCGGCGGCGCCGGTCTCAAGTCCTTCTGGTACCACTTCGCGATCATGTTCGAGGCACTGTTCATCCTGACAACTCTCGACGCGGGCACCCGTGTCAACCGCTTCATGCTTTCCGACGCGCTGGGCAACTTCGGCGGCCCACTGGCCAAGCTGCGAAACCCTAGTTGGCGCCCGGGCGTCTGGGGTTGCAGCCTGGCCGTGGTTGCCGCCTGGGGCGGCATCCTGCTGATGGGCGTGAGCGACCCGCTCGGCGGCATCAACACACTTTTTCCGCTGTTCGGTATCGCCAACCAGCTGCTCGCGGCGATCTCACTGACCGTCATCACCGTGGTGGTCATCAAGAAGGGCCAGTTGAAGTGGGCGTGGATTCCGGGGATTCCCCTGCTGTGGGACCTCGCGGTCACGCTGACCGCGTCGTGGCAGAAGATCTTCTCTTCTGATCCCGCCGTCGGCTTTTGGGCGCAGCACTCGAAGTACCTGGCGGCCAAGCAAGCGGGCAAGACGGCATTCGGTTCGGCCAGCAACGCGCCTCAGCTCGACGAGGTCATCAGGAATACCTTCATCCAGGGCACGCTGTCGATCCTTTTCGCGGTGACCACCGTAATCGTGGTGACCGCCGGAATCGTGGTCGCGCTCGGGACGATTCGCGGTCCCGCCAGTAAGTTCAGCCGGCCCTTGACCGAGGACGACCCGGTGCCGTCGAAACGGTTCGCGCCGGCGGGCCTTATCCCCACGGCCGCCGAGCGAGGGGTGCAGCGGCAATGGGATCAGCCGCCGACGTCAACTCCGGGGGTCGTCGGCGCCCAGGAGCGTTGACCGTACCAGCCACATACGGTAGCCGGCCGCGCACAACAGGTAGTCGACTACGCGTGCGTACTGGTGATCGCCGACCGTAGGTTCAGTCCATCACCGCCCGACCTACCTGGTCGACGGGACCGCAGCACGAAGAAGGTGGACGAAATGCTGGTCACGTCAACGGGACTCCGGACCGCACCCGATACCCAGCCCATACCGCAACCGTCGTCGGCAGCGCCCGCTGTCGAGGCGGCACCCCCAGCGGTCCTGATCAGTACCCAGCAGGTGCTCTTCGGCACCGCCGTCGTCCAGCGCACGCGCCGCTCCCCACTCGGCAGCCGGATCGGGGCCGCGCTGCGACAGCTGGTCGCCGAAGCGAATCGGCCGCGGCACCCCTACCTGAGGCATTACGCCTACCTCGAGGACGCCCGCATGGTGCGCGAGATGGACAGGCTGTGAACGTAATCATCAGCATCGCCTGCGTCGGGTTGATGATGTTGCTCGCAGTGGGCACCTACAACCTGCAGTGCAGGCTCGAGCGCAACGACTACGAGCGCCACTTCGAGGACTGACAAATCGCGAAGGCACGCCACGCGGAAAGGTCGTGCCGAAGTATGCGGCGCGGTCCTAAACTTGCGCGATGAGAGTCGGCATCGACTTTGGCACCACCCACACCGTCGTCGCGGCCGTCGACCGCGGCAACTATCCCGTCGTCTCCTTCGACGGCGTGGACGCGTGGCCGTCGCTCATCGCCGCCAACGCCGCCGGCGAGTTGCGCTTCGGCGTGGCGGCCGCCGCCGTCCGCCACGAACCGGATTGGTCGGTGCTGCGCTCGTTCAAACGATTACTCAACGACGCCGGACCCCAAACCGAGGTCACCCTGGCCGGCCGTGACTATCGGCTGGCCGAGCTTCTCACCGGCTTCTTGGCCCAGCTGAAGGCCGATCTGCAGCGACACTCGAACGTCGCTCTGGCCCCGGGCGAACCCATCGAAGCCGCGATCAGCGTTCCGGCCAATGCCTCGAGCGCCCAGCGCCTGCTGACCCTGGATGCCTACGTGGCGGCCGGTTTTCACGTCGTCGCGCTGCTCAACGAACCGTCCGCCGCGAGCCTGGAATACGCCCACCGGTACCGGTCCACCATCACCGCCAAACGCGAGTACGTCCTCATCTACGACTTGGGCGGCGGCACGTTCGACGCGTCGCTGCTGAAAATGACCGGGCACGCGAACGAGGTCGTCATCAGCGAGGGCATCCAGCGCCTCGGGGGTGACGACTTCGACGAGGCGATCGTCGAACTGGTGCTCGCCGGTGCCAACCTGCCCGGCCTCGACGCCGCCCAGCGCGACCTGCTCGCAGAGGAGTGCGCCACCCGCAAGGAGGCGGTCGGGCCGCAGACGCGCCGTTTCCTGGTGGACCTGTCCCCGGTCGACCGGCCCCCGTTCTCCTGCCCCATCGACGACGTCTACACGGTGTGCGCGCCGCTGATCGACCAGACGATGCGATTGCTCAATCGGGTCCTGCACGATCCGGCGCCGGGCCGCACCGACGTGGACTGGTCGGAGGTGGCGGGCATTTACGTCGTCGGCGGGGCGGGGGGCTTTCCGCTGGTGTCTCGGATGCTGCGCAGCACCTTCGGCGAAAAGCGGGTGAAACGCTCGCCGCACCCCTTCGCCGCCACGGCCATCGGACTCGCTGTCTTTCTGGACAAGGAGTCCGGTTTCGCGCTGTCCGAACGCTTCTCGAGGAATTTCGGGGTGTTTCGGGAGGCCGAGGCCGGCGCCGGGGTCGTCTTCGACCCGATCGTGTGCAAGGACGTTTCGCTTCCTGCCGACGGGCAATCCCCGCTGGTGGTGAAACGGAAATATCGAGCGGCGCACAATATCGGGCACTTCCGGTTCGTGGAATGCAGCCGCCTGGTCAACGGGCGGCCCGACGGTGACGTCACGCCGTATGACCCGGTGCTGTTCCCGTTCGACCCGGCCCTGCACGACCGCGACGATTTAGGACGTCAGCCGGTCGGCCGGTGGATGGACGGGCCCGATGTCGAGGAGCGCTACGTCATCGCTCCCAGCGGTGCGGTGGAAGTGACGCTGACGACGCAGCCCGCCGGGTTCGAACGCACATTCCGGCTGGAGCGGTGCGCCGCCGCGAGTTGACGAGCCACTCCCCCATGCAGCTATACGACGTGATGCGAACGACTTTCGCGGCACGGGAATTCACCGACGATCCGCTGCCCGACGACGTGCTGGCGCGCATCTTTGACAACGCCCGGTTCGCTCCCAGCGGCGGCAACAGGCAGGGCGCCCACGTCATCGTGGTGCGCGACGAAACGATCCGGCGCCGGCTGGCCGAACTCGGCAAGCCGGCGGCTCGCCGTTACTTCGCCCAACTGCAGGCGGGCGAAAGCCCATGGAATTCGGTCGACCCCAGCGGCGTGCCGCAAGACGTCGTCGACGCGACCGAGATCCCCGACACATTCGTGGCGCCGATCGTCAAAGCGCCTGTGGTGCTGGTCGTTTCGGTGGACCTGACCGTTGTCGCCGCACTCGATCAAGATCTGGACCGGGTGGGCATCGCGGGCGGGGCATCGGTCTACCCGTTGATCTGGAACATCTTGCTCGCCGCGCGTAGCGAGGGCTACGGCGGCACCATCACGACGATGGCCATCGCGGCCGAAGAACACGTCCACCAACTGCTGGGCATTCCCGACGCGCACGCGGTGGCCGCGGTCGTGCCGATCGGCAAGCCGGTGCGCCAGCTGAGAAAACTGCGCCGCCGGCCGGTCACGGAGTTCATCACTCGTGATCGGTTCGACGGTCCGGCCTTCGACGGGTGACGCCTGAACCCTAGCCGCGCACCTGGGGCAAAACGTCGCGCTGCCACGCCGCGAAGAACCCGTCCATGTCGGGGCCGATCTGCTGCACGTAGATCTCGTCGACGTCGGCGTCGATGTACTCGCGCACCTGCGCGATGTGCTTGTCGGGGTCGGGGCCACAAGCCACGCTCTCAGCGACCGTCTCGGGCGGCACCAGCGACTGCAGGGCGGCGAAATCCTTGGGCCGGGGCAGGATTTGCGACGTCTGGCCCGGCAGCCCCTCGTTGGCCCACAACCGGTGCGCGGTCTTCAGCGCGGCGTCGGCGTCGGCGTCCCAGCAGACTTTCGTACCGCCCTGCACCGGCTTGTCGCCGCCCCCGGCCTCGCGGAACTGCCTGACCAGGTCGCCGTCGGGCATGGCGATGCTGTAGCCGTCGCCGATGCGGGCGGCCAGCTCCACGGCCTGCGGTCCGAACGCCGAGACATAGATCGGCACCGGCTGCTCGGGCCGGGTGTAGACCTGCGCTTCCTGCACCTCGTAGTGCTTGCCGTGGTGGCTTACCTCACCGCCCTTGTGCAGCTTGCGAATGACCTCGATCGACTCCTCCAGCATCTCGAGCCGCACCCCGACGGACGGCCAGGGATCGCCCAAGATGTGTTCGTTGAGGGCCTCGCCGCTGCCCACCCCGAGCACGAAGCGTCCGTCGAGTTGCACGGCCGCGGTGGCCGACGCCTGCGCGATGATCGCCGGGTGGATGCGAATGGTCGGGCACGTGACGGCGGTGCTGACCGGCAGCGACGTCGCCTCGGACAGCGCACCGATCACTCCCCACACGAACGGGCTCTGGCCCTGTTCGTCGTTCCAGGGGTGATAGTGGTCTGAGATCCACAACGCGTCGAATCCGGCGTCCTGCGCACGCTTGGCCTGGTCGATGAGTTCCTTGGGGCCGAATTGTTCGCAGGTGAGAAAGTATCCGATCTTGGTCATGGCGCCGGGCTACCCGCTGCGCGCCCGGTTATGCGCCAGCTGACGGCGTCGATCTGCTGGCCGCCGAAAGCGGGGTCAGCCCGAGGCGAGCGCTCGTTCACCGCCGCCGTTGCGTTGCGTCGACGAATTATGCTGCGAGCCACCGCTTTACATGTCGGCGGGCGTGCGCTCCGTCGGCCCCTCAGGTCACGACGACCGCTCTCGTCACGCCGCGGAAGGGCGTGTCGAGTGCCCGCCCCCGGAGGCGCGGGGCGCATGTGACTGGAGAGACGCAACGCGGCACCACTCACCGCTGAACGAGAACAGCTTCGCCGATTCGGAGAAGGTAGTTCTCCACAGCCGAGAGACAGATTACGATCGCTGGTGACCTGTGCCGGTGTGGCACCCGGACAAGTCGCGTCCGCAGCACAACGATCGGAGTTACCCATCGACGCCTGGATTCTCGACGCGGTCCGCACGCCTCGCGGGCGCGGGCGCCACGACGGCGGACTGCACGGCGTGCATCCCCAAGCACTGCTCGCGCGATGCCTCACCGCGCTGACCGAACGGGTCGGCTTCGATCCGGCCGACGTCGACGACGTGGTCGCCGGCAACGGCATCCTCAGCGGAGACCATGGCGACGACATTGCGCGCCTGTCGGTGCTGCTGGCCGGCTGGCCGGAGAGCGTTCCGGGGATGACGCTGAGCCGATTCTGCGGGTCGGGCCAGCAGGCCGTTACCGTTGCGGCGGCGGGCATCGCCGCGGGCAGCGAGGATTTGGTGATCGCCGGCGGCGTCGAGTCGATGTCGCGGTGGGACGTCGCAGCGGGCGTCCCGACCATCGACGGCAACAATTCGGATCTCCGCGCAATGTATCCAACTGTCCCGCAGGGCATTTCGGCTGACCTCATCGCCACCCTGGAGGGATTCAGCCGCGAGACCGTGGACGCCTACGCCGCGCAGAGCCAAAGCCGCGCCAGCGCGGCCATCGAGCAGGGGCGCTTCGGGCGTTCGCTGGTCGACGTCCCGACGCCCGAGGGTGGCATCGAACGCGACGAGCATCCTCGCCCCGGCACCACCACCGAGTCGCTGGCCCGTCTCAAACCGGCCTTCGCCTCGATGGGCGCCGCGTGCGCCGACGGTGAGCGGCGCACCTTCGACGAGATATGTCTGCAGCGCTATCCCGGCATCGACCGCATCGAACACGTACACCATGCGGGCAATAGCTCTGGGGTCGTCGACGGCGCCGCCGCCGTGGCGTTGGCTTCATCGAATTGGATGCACACCCATCGGGTGGCGCCGCGCGCGCAGATCCGGGCCACCGCGGCCATCGGCAGCGAACCGATCATCATGCTCACCGCGCCCGGACCCGCGGCGCAGCGGTGCCTCGAGCGCGCCGGCATGACCGTGACCGACATCGATCTCTGGGAGATCAACGAGGCTTTCGCCGCCGTCCCGCTCAAGACGATGCGCGACCTCGACATCGACCCGGAGCTGGTCAACGTCAACGGCGGAGCGATCGCGCTCGGGCACCCCATCGGCGCCACCGGCGCCATGCTGATCGGCACCGTGTTGGACGAGCTCGAACGTCGTGATCTGACAACGGGACTCGTGACGATGTGCACCGGCGGCGGGATGGGCACGGCAACGATCATCGAGCGGGTGTGACCGTGCCCGAAACCGTGGATCTGGACTGGCCCCGCGACGGGGTCGTCGTGTTGCGGCTCAATCGCCCGCAGCGGCTCAATGCCATCAACGAGGCAATGCAGACCGAATTGCATGACGCGTTCCAGGATTTGGCCGCCGATACTGCGGCGCACGCCGTCGTGCTGACCGGCGCCGGACGCGGATTCTGCGCGGGCATCGACATGCGCGACTTCGGGCCCTCGATGGTGGACGCGAGCGCTCCCGCACTGGACCGGATGCGCTTTCAGGAAAGGATGGCCGCCCTGGCCGAGGCGGTGCGGGCGTTGCCGCAGCCCGTCATCGCCGCCGTCAACGGCCCCTGCGTGGGCGCGGGACTAGCGCTGTTCCTGGCCGCCGACATCCGGATCTGCTCGACGGCAGCCTCTTTCGGCAACGCCGCCATCCTGCTGGGACTCTCGGGCGCCGAGATGGGCATGAGTTACCACCTGCCGCGCATTGTCGGCACCAGCGTCGCCGCCGACTGGATGCTCACCGGCCGCACCGTGTCGGCCACCGAGGCCGATCGGCGCGGCCTGGTCAGTGAGGTCACCGACCCGGATGGACTGTCCGATCGCGCGGTGGAATTGGCGTCGCTGATCGCAAGCCATGCCCCGCTCGGCGCGCAATTGACCAAGCGCGCCCTGCAGGTCAACACCGACGCCACGAGCCTGGCGTCGGCCATCGAACTGGAAAACCGCAATCAGGTGATCTCCCACGCGACTGACGAGGCGGCCGAGCGCCGCACGAAATGGTCTTCATGAGCGGCCCCCTGCGCGGTGTTCGCATCATCATGATGGGCGGGTTGGGGCCGGCACCGTTTTGCGGAATGTTGTTGGGAGACTTGGGCGCCGAAGTCATCCGCGTCGATGCGCTGAAGGGTGTGGACGGCCCGCTGCCCGTCGACCACGCGGTCCGCCGCAGCCAGCGTTCGCTGGCCGCCGACGTGAAGGACCCGCGGGGCCGGGACCTTGTTCACCGGCTGGCCGCCGAGGCGGATGCCTTCGTCGACGTCTACCGGCCGGGGGTGGCCGAACGCCTGGGCATCGGCCCCGGCGCGCTGCGGAACCACAATCCCCGCCTGGTCTACGCCCGCATGACCGGCTACGGACAGGACGGGCCCCTGGCCGGTCACGCCGGTCATGACATCAATTACCTTGCGCTCACGGGCGCCCTGCACGCCATCGGCACCGCCGAATCGCCGATACCGCCGCTGAATCTCGTCGGCGACTACGGCGGCGGCGGAATGCTCTTGGCCGTGGGGCTGCTGAGCGCGATTCTCGAGGCCCGCGAGTCGGGTGTCGGCCAAGTCCTGGATGTGGCGATGGTTGACGGCGTCGCCGCCCTGCTGGCACCGTATTTCGGCATGCTTCCCGCCGGCACGTGGCGCGACCGGCGCCACGACAACCTGCTCGACGGGGCCGCGCACTTCTACGGCGCGTACGCCACGGCCGACGGGGGCCACATCGCCGTCGGCGCCATGGAACCGAAGTTCTACGCCGAGCTTTGCGATCGGCTCGGCGTGGATGTGCCCCACGACGACGGCGACCCGACCGCGTGGGCGGCCCATCGGGACGTACTTGCCGCGCGCTTCGCCGAGAAATCCCGCGCCGAGTGGGAGCGCCTGCTCGATACGCCGGGATGCTGTGCCACACCGGTGTTTTCGCTGACCGAGGCACCGCTTCATCGGCATAACCTCGCGCGGCAGGCCTTCATCGAGCTCGACGGCATCACCCAGCCCGCACCGGCGCCCCGCTTCTCCCGGACCCGTCCGGCCACCCCCGCACCGCCGTCGCTGCCGGGGGACCACACCCGCGTGGTGCTGCGCGAGCTCGGCCTGGACACCGACGCCATCACCGCGCTCGAGGACGCCGGCGTGGTGGCCCAAAGCAGCTCACAGTGATTAACCCAGAGAGGACGACGCATGTCGTGGGACTTCTCCACCGACCCGGAGTGGGCGGAACAACTGCAGTGGGTCGACGCCTTCGTGCGCGAAGAGTGTGAGCCGATTGACCTGATTGTCAAGGAATCTCACGACCTTGATGACCCGGTGCGTCAGGCGCTGATCCCGCCGCTGCAGCAGATCGTGAAGAAGCGCGGCCTGTGGGCGACCCACCTGGGCCCGCACCTGGGCGGTCCGGGCTTCGGTCAGGTGAAGCTGGCGCTGCTCAACGAGATCCTGGGTCGCTCGGAATGCGCGCCGATCGTCTTCGGCTCGCAGGCCCCCGATTCCGGCAACAGCGAAATCCTGGCTCATTACGGCACACCCGAGCTCAAGGAGCGCTACCTGGAACCGCTGTTGGACAACCGGATCATTTCGTGTTTCTCGATGACCGAGCCGCAGGGCGGGGCCGACCCGAAAGTGTTTCGCACCACCGCGGTGCAAGACGGCGATCACTGGGTCATCAACGGGGAGAAGTGGTTTTCGTCGTTCGCCTCGATGGCGTCGTTCCTCATCGTGATGGCGATGACCGATCCCGACGCACCGCCCTATGAGCGCTACTCGATGTTCGTCGTCCCCGGCGACACCCCCGGCATCAACGTGCTGCGCGACGTCGGGCTGGGATACCAGCCGACCGGCGGTGGGCGTGAGGGCTATGTCCGTTACGAAAACGTCCGCGTGCCCGCCGACCACATGTTGGGCCCGCGCGGCGGGGCCTTCGTCGTCGCGCAGACCCGGTTGGGCGGCGGGCGGATTCACCACGCGATGCGCACGGTGGGCCTGGTCCGCCGGATCTACGACATGATCTGCGAGCGCGCCGTGTCGCGCTACACCCAGGGCGAGGCGCTGGCCAACAAGCAACTGGTCCAGGAGATGGTCGCCGACTCGTGGATGGAAATCGAGGCGTTCCGGCTGCTGACCCTCCAAACAGCTTGGAAGATCGACCAATTCAACGACTACAAGGCCGTGCGAGCCGACATCTCGGCGGTGAAAGCGATGATGCAGAAGGTCCTGCACGACGTGTCGTCGCGTGCGCTACAGGTGCACGGGTCACTGGGCACCACCCACGAGATGCCGTTCGTGCAGTATCTGGTCGAGTCGTTCGTGCTCGGGCTGGCCGATGGCCCCACCGAAGTGCACAAGGTCACGCTGGCGCGGCTGCTGCTGAAAGACCGTGAGCCCGCACCGGATATGTTTCCCTCCGAACATCTGCTGCGGCTGCGCGCCGCCGCGGAGGCCAAGTTCGCCGACAAGCTGGCGGGCATCGCCCGCGGCTGAGCGCCAACCCGAATCAGACGGTTTTGGTGACGCCGACGTAGGACAGGACCACGTCGGAATCGTCGGTTACCCGGTTGAGCACCGCGTAGGAGCGAATGAACGACTGCCCCACACATCCGTCGATCTTGACGTGGAAGTTGCTGACCATCACCCAAGGGTTTGGACCCCTGAACTGTTTCTTGACCACGGGCACCACGACCACGAGGCCGGGCTTGAGTCCCACGTTGAGCACGCCGGCGATCGGAGCAACCACCAACGGGAGCACGTCACCCGGCACGCCGGTGACCGGCCCCGTCACACCCGGGGTGATGCCGGCGGTGCCCCCGATCGTGACGCCGTCGGATGTGCTCATGTCGATCCCACAACCGATCTCGAAACCCACCTCGAGCACACCCTGGGGCTTGCCCGGGCCCACCAGCGACCCCACGAATATCCCGCTGGCTAGGTATTCGCGGGAGGAAACCGCGGTGGTCAACGGCGCCACCGGAACCTGCTGCTCGTCCCTGGCGCCTACGCCCAGGGTCCAGCCGTCGGGAGTCTGCAGGACCACCGGAGGGTTCGACGGCAACGAGCCCTCGGCAACCGGCGCCGCTTCGGGAGGGGGCGGTTCGGCGTCGGGATCGGCGCCCGTCGCCGGCGCCGTGGGCAAAGAGACAGCCAGGCACACGGCGGCCGCCAGGGCGCGACGAATGACCACGGCTATGGGCCTCACGGGCGACACCGTAAGCACCCACCATTTCGAGTCACGCAATTTGCTGGCCGGCGGATCGAAGTCGTTGTCTGTTTGTAACTATTACGCGATATGGGGCCGAAGGTAGACTCGATGCTTGAAAAGCCAACAACCTTCGGCAGAAACCGAGGAGGCGGCGATGACGCTTCGCACGCGCGCTCGCGGACTGCTCGTCTGCGCAACGGCGGCCATCGCACTGGCCAGCGGCGCCGGTATCGCGCAGGCGGACCCGAACGTTGATCCGCGCCCGCAGCCACCGGGGATCGACGAAGTATGGAGCCCGTTCCCGACCACCTGGACTAACCCATCCAACGAAGGTCAGCCCGTCAACGACACGGGTGACGTCGGGATGATCTGCGAAAACCTCCTGGTCCGCTGCCAGTAAGACCCTCGGGCTAAGCCAGCGTCGACCTGGCGCGGTCCAGCAGTCTCGGCAACACCGCTGCCATGGCTTCCAATTCGGCTCGCGGCGCAGCTCGTCGGCGATTGTGTTTGACGATCAGCGACCACGTCGCCGCCGATTTGAAGCACGCCAGCGCCGTGAACCACGCCAAATCGTCGACCTCGCAAGCCATCTCAGACCCGTAGAGCTCGGTGAGTTCTGCGATCGGTGGCACCATGCCGTCGGCCGGCGCGACCCGCCGGTAGGTGTCGGGGTCACAGTTGATCAGGAACCAGCCCGCGTCGACGCGGGGATCGCCTACCGACCAGATCTCCCAGTCGATGACCGCGTTGACGTGTGATCCGGTAGCGAGCACGTTGCCCAGCCGGAAGTCACCGTGCACCACGCGCGGCGTCATCGCGCTCGGAGCGCAATCCAACAGCGCGACGCGTACTTCGGGCCAATTTGGTGCCAGCGACGGGTCGACGGTCCGCAGCGTGTCGGACCACCGGTGGACTTCGGCGACCGGATCGATCACCGGTTCATCGCCCAGCCCGAGCTCCGTCGGCGCGAGTCTGTGCAGGGCGGCCATGGCGCGGCACGCATTCCGATACCGATCGCCGAGGCCGGGCACAGGCGTGCAACCGTCGAACAACGGTTCCACACACTCTCCTTCGACGTGCGTCATCACGTACAGCGGTGGCGTCCCGGGCGGTTCCCCCGGGTCCTCCCACAGCACCGTCGGCACCGGAACGCTGCTCTTTCCAAGAGCTTTGATGATGCGGGCCTGGCGCAGCACATCGCGATGCGCAACCGGTTCGACACCCGGCGGGGCGACTTTGACCACCACCCGTTGGCCATCCCTGACGCCCGCGAAGGTGAGGCTGGAGGCTCCCCCTGACAGCGGAGCGACGTCGACGACGCGGGCACCGTCGAGCCGCCGGCGCAGTTCGGCGGGATCGAGCTCGGGCATTCAGCCCGCCGGCGTGGTCCAGCCGACCTCGGCAAGGAAGGGCTGGGTATGTGCGATGCGCCCGGTCAGGGTCTTCGGATCACCAGTACACAACCGGAACGCCGTTTCGGTGATCAGCGCGATGTCCTCGGTGTCGGTCTTGGCCAGATCGAGGGTGCCGGCGCCGGGCGTGGCCACGGGATTGGACGGGGCGGCGGCGTTGACCGCGATCCCATCGTCATACAGTTCGGCCGCAAGGCTTTTCGTCAATCGGTTGAGTGCGGCCTTCGCCGTACCGTAGATGCCGAAGCCGGCGGTACGGTCGAACTCCGAAAAGGGCGGGCCCGGCGGCAGGTCGCCGCCCACCGAGGTCAGGTTCAAGATCCAGCCGCGTCCGCGCTCGCGCATCGCGGGTATCGCCAGTTGGCACAGATGCAACGGCCCGAGGACGTGCATCTCCATCATCAGCCGGGCGCGCCGCTCGGGAAACCCGTCGAGCGGGCGCAGGAACGTCACCGCGGCGTTGTTGACCAGGATGTCGGGCGCGCCCACGGCGCTGACCACTTCGGCGAACAGCCGTTCCCGGTCTTCGGGTTGGGACAGATCCGCTTGGACCGCAACGGCTTTCCCGCCGGCCGCGACAATCTCGTCGCGGGTCTGGCTCAGCGACCCCTGGTACTTCGGATCGGGATCCATCGTGCGGGCGGTCAACGCCACCGTGGCTCCGCGTTCGGCCAGCCGCGCGGCGATTGCCTTGCCCAGGCCCCGACTGCTTCCGGTGACCAAAGCCACCATCCCGTCGCAGCGTTGCGCGCTCATCGTCCGCCTCTCCGAACCCGTCCTTCGCTGGAAACGGCTTCTCCGTGTCAGAGAATGCCATTATCGCCGGTTGAGGGGAAGCCTGGGCTCGGCGCGCTGTCGTCAGCGCCGAGGCCGCGGCCGTCCCGTCCTCCGGCGAAATGCATCGAGGGAGTAGGCGCCGCCGCCGAAGAAAACGAGCAGGAAGAAGGCGAAACAGAACAGGACGGCCAAAGCTCCGCCGTTGCCCGCGGGCGGATCGGCCACGGGCCACAACGCCTTGGGTTGATGAACCGAGAAGTAAGCGATCGCCATCTCCCCCGAGGCGACGAACGCGGCGGCGCGGGTGAACAATCCGCCGGCGATCAGCAGGCCGGCGATGATCTCGATCAGCCCGGCATACCAACCGGGCCAGGATCCGACTTCGACGGCAACGGGCGACCGGACGGGCCAGTCGAAGAGGCTCCTCGACCCGTATGCGGCGAAGAGCAGACCGTAGACGCACCGAAACACGCTCAGTACGGCCGGGGCGCAGGGGGTGAGTCTTTGGCCCAGATTCGTCGTCACGCTGGCTAGGTTACGGTCGCCACCCAGCCGCGCCGGCGCCACCACAGCCGGCGCTCTGTCAGGTAGATACGTACTTGTACCCAGGTATGAAAGGAGGCGTTTTGACCTATCTCTTTCTCCTCGGCGCCATATTCGCCGAGGTGATAGCGACCAGCCTGCTCAAGAGCACCGAAGGCTTCACCCGCCTGTGGCCGACCGTGGTGTGCCTGATCGGTTATGCCGTCTCCTTCGCGCTGCTGGCGGTGTCGATTTCGCGCGGTATGCAGACCGACGTCGCCTACGCACTCTGGTCGGCGATCGGCACCGCCCTCATCGTGCTCATTGCCGTGTTGTTCCTCGGCTCCTCGATATCCCTGTCCAAGGTCGTCGGGGTCGGCTTGATCATCGCCGGGGTGGTCACGTTGAACTTCGCCGGTGCGCACTGACGGCAACCGGCAGAGCCGTCCGAAACGGGCTAGGGTGGGCGCTCACGTAACGACGGCAGGAGAGATGTGACTCTACGGTTCCGCAGCCTTGCCTTTGCTTCGCTGATCATGGTGCTGGCGCTGCTGCTCGCCCCGTCCGCCTCCGCCGACACCTACACCGACCAGTTGGTGAGCAGGTTCGACGCTCAGACCCACGTGGTGGTCGACCCGGGGGCCAGGCCGCCGCTGCAGAACCCCGACAAGCTGAACCAGCAGATCCTCACCAGCTCGTGGACCTGGAGCTCGGGCCCTCCGGTCTGGGTGGCCGCGGTGTCCCCCGCCCAAAGCGGCGTGACCACGGCCGATGCCGTTCACGCCGCCATGCTTCGGCGCAACGCCGAGTTCAGCGGAGTCATCCTGGTCATCGATTCTCGCGGCTACCACGTGCGCGCCTACAACGTGCCCAAGGCCATTGCGGACAACGTTGATCAATTCATGAACCAGTCGGCGAAAGACCACCGCAACGACCCGTACGGCGCCACGAGCGCCTTCGTCGGCAAGCTGGCGAGCGCCAACGCGGTCTCCCGCGGGCCGGCGACCACCTCTCCCGTCGCGCACGAAAAGCACGACGAGTGGGCGTGGCTCAAGGTGACGCTGGTCGTCTTCGGCATCGCGCTGGCCGTGGCCGGCTTGCTCTTCTTCGCTGTGCACCGAAATCGTAAGCACCGCAAGGACACCGAGGCGCGCGAGGAGGTCAAGCAGGAGCTGATCGCGGCCACGTCGAACGTCAGCGACCTCGACAACGCGGTGCTGACCGACGGCAGCGCAGATGTCAGCGCCGAGTCGTTGAAAGCCAACTCCAGCCTGTACGACGCCCGAAATGCTTATGAGAAAGGCGATTACGGCGCCGCGCGGGCTCATCTGCGAGTGGTGCAGTCCACGGTCGACAAGGCCAACCGGAAGTTGGACCCGCGGCGGCCCACACCCAACGTCGCCGCCGTGAACTCGGTGCCGGCCGATGAGCGCAAGCAGGCCACGGTGCGCACCACGAACCCCGACACCGGCGAGTCGGTGACGATCAACAACAGCAACTACAGCACCACTTCGCAGCCGGGCTACCCGTACTACTACGGCGGTGGCTACCACAACGGAATGTTCTTCTACCCCGGCTTCTACCCGTACGCGTTTTGGGGTCCGGGCTGGACGTGGGCGCTGGCCGACGTGCTGTTGATGGACGCGGTGCTGGACGACCATTGGGGCGGCAGCTACGAGCGTGGCTTCGAGGCGGGCCGCGATTCCGCCGATGCCGACACCTACGGCTATGACGGTGGACAGGGCACCGGTTACGACAGCCCGACGGCGGACGTGGGGTTCGCCGGCGGTGATTCGGGCGGCGGCGACGTCGGATTCGCCGGCGGCGACGCCGCATACTCCGGTGGCGGCGATGTCGGCTTTGGCGGCGGGTGGGAGTCGGGCGGCGGTTGGGACTCCGGCGGATCGGATTTCGGTGGTGGCGGCGACTTCGGCGGTGGATCCGATTCCGGTGGTGGCGGCGACTTCGGGTTCTGACCGACTGGGACGTCTTCACGGACCGCGACTGCGGAAAGCACCGACGTCGGGTCGCAATCGTTGGGGTAGCGTTCTCCGCGAGCCTTCGGCAATCCCACGGCGAAGCAAGGACTAAAGCATGAGTTCGTCTTTATATGGTCTGCTGACCGTACTCACCCTTGTTTTGGCCCTGGCTTTGGCGGCCAGCGCTGCCGTGTATGTGAATCGCTTGGAGCGCCGAACGACTGCTCCGGTCAGCGAAGATATCGGGAGCGCCAAAGCGGTTCTGCACAAGGTGCGCAAGGGCGAACCGATGTCACGGCAGGAGCTGGACTACGCGAGGCAAGTCGTTGCCGATCGTGGTTCGTTGATGACCCTGTGCATCCCAGGCGCTTTGTTCATGCTGGGCTGCTTCTATGTCTTCGGCAGCCTCTACCACTTGCATGGAGCGACTCCCTCCGAGCGGACGTTCCTCGGGGTGATCCCCATGTTGACCTCGACGAACCTGGCCATCCAAATCCGGCGCAGCGCACGATTGAAACGGCGGCTGAAGAAAGTGTCCTGACGCAAGTCCAGGCCGGGCAACCTGTGCGGTCGCGGGCAGGCGGGCGGGCCGGTCGGCCTTCCTGGCCGGTCCGGGTTGCGGTGTTCCCGGTCTTTGCACGATGATGTGTCAATTGGGCACATGACCGTCTACTATTTGGCGGGCACGAGGGCGAGAACGGGGGGCACGAACACGATGTCCCTGCCGGGTCGCGAGAGATGATCGAATGAGCCCTCGTTCAGTCGGGCGGAGAGTCCTTTCGCGAATCTGGATGCCGTTGGTCGCCGTTGTTGCGGTCGGTGCGGGCCTGTTGTGCATGTACAAGGTGCATCAATTCTCCGAACCGGAGCCGGTCATCACCGTCAACGGTCCACAGGCGCCCGAGGAGTTCAATCTCAAACGGATCACCTATGAGGTGTTTGGGTCCGCCGGGCGTGGCGGGAAGCTGGTCTACGTCGACATCGATGGCCATCCGCACGAGGTCGATATCACGTCGTTGCCCTGGTCCCACACGGAGACCACCACGCTCACGGTCGCATCCGGCAGCATCTCGGTGCACGTTCACGGCGGTCAGGTGGGTTGCCGGATGCTGGTCGACGGCGTTGTCCGCGACGAGCATTCCGGCGACCATCAGGACGCCGACGTCCAGTGCAGGGTGAAGTCGGCATGACCGAGCATCGCCTCGATGAGCCCCGGGTCAAGCGTCCCTTCATCCCCCGGATGGTCCGCGCTCTGGCGATACCGATCATCTTCTTCTGGGGGCTTCTCGCGGTAACCACGAATACCTTTATGCCCCAAGTGGAACGGGTCGCAGAGGAGCTCGCCGGGCCGATGGTCCCGCATTACGCGCCCTCGCAGCGGGCGTTGCTGCACATCGGCGAAAAGTTTCACGAATCCAACTCGACCAACTTGACCATGGTGGTGTTCGAGGCGAACCGGCCACTGGCGGACCAGGACCACCGGTATTACGACGATTTGATGCGTCGCCTCGAGCGCGACCCCAAGCATGTGCAGTACGTGATGGACTTGTGGGGCAAGCCATTCACCGCGGCCGGGGCGCAAAGCGTCGATGGCAAGTGCACCTATGTGCTCTTGCGTCTCGCCGGCGACATCGGCCAGATTCAAGCCAACCAGTCCGTGGATGCCGTGCGCGACATCATCAAGAAGGACACCCCGCCCCCCGGGCTCAAGGTCTATGTCAGCGGCGCGGCTCCGCTGGCCTCCGACACACTCGCAATTGCCAATGCGAGCCTGAACAACGTCACGATCGTCACGATCATCCTCATCCTCGTGATGCTGTTGCTGGTGTACCGGACCCCCGCCACCCTGTTGGTGCCCCTGCTCGGAGTCCTCATCGAGATGCTCGTCGCGAAGGGCGTCGTCTCGACCCTCGGGCATTACGGGTACATCGAACTCTCATCGTTCGCGGTGAACATCGTCATCGCGTTGACCCTGGGAGCGGGAACGGATTACGGCATTTTCCTGATGGGCCGATATCACGAGGCGCGACAGGCGGGCGAAAGCCGGGAGGACAGCTTCTACATCGCGTACAAGGGCGTCGCGCCCATCATCATCGGGTCTGGTCTCACCATCGCCGGCGCGTGTTACTGCTTGACCTTCGCGCGCCTCAACTACTTCCACACCATGGGGCCGGCCGTCGCGATCACCATGCTGTTCACCATCGCGGCGGCGATGACGCTGGGCCCGGCAGTCTTGACCGTCGGCAGCCTGTTCGGAATGTTCGACCCGAGAACCAGCGCCAAAGGGATTCTGTATCGGCGCATCGGGGCGAGCGTCGTGCGCTGGCCGGTGCCGATCCTGGTGGCCAGCTCCGCCGTGGTCATGCTTGGCGCGATCTTCGTGCCGAGCTACCGGCAGAACTACGACGATCGGCAGTACCAGCCGGCCAGTGCGCCAGCGAATCTGGGCTTTCAGGCCGCCGATCGGCACTTCCCCAAGAGCAAGCTGTTCTCCGAGATGCTGATGATCGAGACCGACCACGACATGCGCAACTCGGCCGACTTCATCTCGCTGGATCGCGTCGCCAGGGCTTTGATCCGCCTGCGTGGGGTGGCGATGGTGCAAGGCATGACGCGGCCGTTGGGGCGGGCGCTCGAGCACGCCAGCATTCCCTACCTGTTCACCACGCAGGGCAGCGGCAACGGCCAACAACTCCCGTTCAACAGGGAGCAGAACTCGAACACCGATGCGCAGGCGGAGATCCAGGCGCACTCCGTTGCGGTCTTGCGCAAAGAGATCGGCTTCTTCCAGAAGGTGTCCGACGAACTGCACCAGACGGTGCTCACCGTCGAGGACCTGGAACGTGTCAGCAACGAGATCAACGAGGAGATCGCGAACGTCGACGACTTCTTCCGCCCGATCAAGAGCTATTTCTATTGGGAGAAGCATTGTTTCGACATTCCGATCTGCTGGTCGTTTCGATCGTTGTTCGACGGGCTCGACCAGATCGACCACCTGGCCGAGGACATCAAGTACGCCAGGATCTCCCTCGTGGAGGTGGATAAGGCTTTCCCGCAGATCATCGCCCAGCTGAAAGCCACTGCCGACGACACGGAAGCCCTTCAGTCGAAGCTGGTCAACAGTTACGGGTCGGCGGATCTGCAGTCCATCCAAACCGAGCAGACCTACGACGATTCGATCAACGTCGGCAACGACTTCGACAAGTCCCGCAGCGACGACTACTTCTACATCCCGCACGAGGCCTTCGACAACGAGGACCTCAAAGCGGGCATGAAGCTGATGATGTCGCCGGACGGCAAGGCCGCCCGCTTCATCGTCACCCACGAGGGCGACGCGATGGGCCCCGAAGGTGTGGAGCATGTCCAGCAGTTCCCTGACGCGATCAAGACGATCCTGAAAGAGACGTCGCTGGCCGGCGCGCGGGTCTATATCGGCGGTTCGGGATCCAACGACAAGGACATCAAGGAATACGCGATGTCGGATCTGCTGATCGCGGCGATCGCGGCATTCGTGCTGATCTTTTTGATCATGCTCTTCATTACTCGAAGTCTGGTGGCGGCGTTGGTGATTCCCGGCACCGTGGCCTTCTCCTACGCCGGGGCGTTCGGCCTGTCCATCCTTTTCTGGCAGCACCTCATCGGCCTGCACCTGCACTGGCTCGTCCTACCGCTGACCTTCATCATCCTGGTGGCCGTCGGATCGGACTACAACCTACTGTTGATCAACCGGGTCAAGGAGGAGCTGCACGGCGGGATCCACACCGGTCTCATCCGCGCGCTCGGCAGCACCGGTGGTGTGGTGACGTCGGCCGGTCTGGTGTTCGCCTTCACCATGCTTGCCATGCTCACCAGCGATCTGAGAACGATCGGCCAGGTGGGTTCGACGGTGTGCATCGGCCTGTTGCTCGACACGCTCATCGTGCGCTCGTTTGTGGTGCCATCCATCCTGCGGATCCTGGGGCCGTGGTTCTGGTGGCCGACGCTGGTGCGTGCCCGCCCGCTGCCACAGCCCTGAGCGGTGTCTGGAACACCATCAAAGCCGCTGTGCCACGTACAAGGGCTACCTGAAGATCTGATGAGAGAACTCAGGGCGCGCCGACGGCGACGGGCATAATCGTGTCGTGAAGGGGCCCGTCGCTGCGATGCCGAAAAAGCGTGCCGGATCGCTGCGTCCCGGCGAACTGGCGCAGGCATCGGTGATGGGCGCCCTGTGCGCGGCGATCGCGATCATCGCGGTCATCCTTCCCCACGGTGGGGGCCTCGGCCTGCTGGGCAGCGTGCCCACCGGGCTGTTGGCCTACCGGTACCGGATCCGCGTTCTGATCACCGCGACGGTCGCCGCCGGGGTGATCGGCTTCCTGGTGGTCGGCTTGAGCGGCTTGGGGGCGATCGCGCTGTGCGCGTACGTCGGGGGGCTTGCCGGAACCGTCAAGCGGCACAGCCGCGGCACGCCCACCGTCATCGCTGTGTCCTTCGCCGCGGCCGTCGTCGTCGGCGCGGGGATGGTAGTCGCGCTGACCGTCCTGACCCGGTTCCGGCAGCTCGCCTTCCACGCCGCCAGCGCAACCGTGGACGGCGCAACGACGGTCGTTTCGCGGGTGCCGCAGCTGCGCACGAGTGCCCAACAGTTCAACTCGTTCTTCGCCGGGGCGTTGCACTACTGGCAGTGGATCGCCCTCGGGTACGCCGTATTCGTCATCGTGGGTGCCTCGCTGGTCGGTTGGTGGGCGTTGTCACGGGTACTGGAGCGGCTACGCGGGATTCCCGATGTGCACAAGCTGGATGCACCCGCCGGCAATGGCCCGATCCGGCCCGTGCCGGTGCGGCTGGACCGGGTGCGCCTGCGCTATCCGCACGCGGACCACGATGCGCTGCGGGCGGTCAGCCTGAACGTGCGCACCGGTGAACACATCGCGGTCACCGGTGCCAACGGCTCCGGGAAAACCACGCTGATGTTGATCCTGGCCGGTCGCGAACCGACCTCGGGCACCGTCGACCGTCCCGGGTCAGTGGGGCTCGGCGAACTCGGCGGGACCGCGGTCATCATGCAACACCCGGAGAGTCAGGTGCTGGGCACGCGGGTCGCCGACGACGTGGTCTGGGGACTGCCCCCCGGCAAGAGCACCGACGTTTCCCGGCTACTCGACGAGGTCGGCCTGGCCGCACTGGCCGACCGCGACACCGGCAGCCTGTCGGGCGGGGAACTGCAGCGCCTGGCGGTGGCCGCGGCGTTGGCCCGCGAGCCGGCGTTGTTGATTGCCGACGAGGTCACCAGCATGGTCGACCGGCAGGGCCGGGAGAAATTGCTCGCCGTGCTGTCCGGCCTGACCGAGCGCCACCAGACGGCGCTGGTGCACATCACCCACTACAACGACGAGGCCGAATACGCGCAGCGTGCAATCAATCTCGGCGATGCGTCGGCGGAAACCGATCTGGTGCGAAGCGCGTCCGCCCCGGCGCCGACGGTGGCGGCCGGTGTCGCATCCGATGCTCCGGTGCTCGAACTCGTCGGCGTCGGACACGAATACGCCGGCGGCACACCGTGGGCTCAGACCGCGCTGCGCGATGTCAGCTTCGTCGTGCACGAGGGTGACGGGCTGTTGATCCATGGCGGAAACGGTTCCGGCAAGTCGACACTGGCATGGATCATGGCCGGGTTGACCGAGCCGGCCACCGGCGCCTGCCTGCTCGACGGTCGGCCGACTGCCGACCAGGTCGGCGCTGTCGCGCTCCAATTCCAGGCGGCCCGACTGCAGCTGATGCGCAGCCGGGTCGACCTGGAAGTGGCTTCGGCAGCCGGGTTTTCGCCCGCCGATCACGCCCGGGTGGCCGTGGCGCTGGGCGCCGTAGGCCTGGAGCCCGGGCTGGCCCAGCGGCGCATCGACCAGCTCAGCGGTGGCCAGATGCGCCGCGTGGTCCTAGCCGGACTGCTGGCCCGATCGCCACGGGTGCTGATCCTCGACGAGCCGCTGGCCGGGCTGGACGCCGCCAGCCAACGCGGTCTCGTCCAGTTGCTGGCCGAGCGGCGCCGTGACACCGGCCTGACGGTGGTGGTCATCTCGCATGACTTCTCCGGGCTTCAGGAACTGTGTCCTCGCACCTTGCACCTGCGGGACGGTTCGCTGCAGGCGGCACCGGCTGCGGCCCAAGCCAATACGGCGGTTGCGGCCGCTCCGGCGAAGCACCGGGCCCGCCGCAGGCGCCCCGTCGTGTTGTTACGGCCGGTGCCGGGCACCTCACCGATACACGAGCTGTGGGCCGGAACGAAATTGCTTGTCGTGTTTGGCATTTCGCTGCTATTGACATTCTTCCCCGGTTGGGTGGCGATCGGACTCAGCGCCGCGCTGGCGGTCGCGGGGATATGGCTCGCGCGTATCCCCCGGGGTGTGGTGCCGTCGGTGCCGCGCTGGCTGTGGATCGTGCTGGTGATCGTCGGGGTCAACGCGGCAGTCGCCGGCGGAAGTCCGAGGATACAGCTGGGTGCGGCGTCCCTCGGCTTCGGTGGCCTGCTGGATTTTCTGCGCATTACCGCGCTGTCGGTGGTGTTGCTCGCCTTGAGCGCGCTGGTGTCCTGGACGACCAATGTCGCCCAGGTCGCCCCGGCGGTGGCCACTTTGGGCCGCTTCCTGCGACCGTTGCGGATCCCGGTCGATGACTGGTCGGTCGCGCTGGCGCTCGCGCTGCGCACCTTCCCCATGCTGATCGATGAATTCCGGGTGCTCTTCGCCGCTCGCCGGTTGCGGCCCAAGGGGCCGCCGCAAACCCGCTGGGCCCGGTTGCGACGTCCGGCGGTAGGCGTCGTAGACGTGGTCGTCGCGGTCATCACGGTGACACTGCGGCGCGCCGACGAGATGGGCGATGCGATCACCGCCCGCGGCGGTACGGGCCAGATCTCGGCGGCTTCGTCGCGACCGAAACCGGCCGATTGGGTGGCACTTTCGATCGTCGCGGCGGTGTGTGGGATCGCCCTGGCGGCCGAGCTCGCGTTGATCGCCGGCCCCTGACCCGAAACCCGCTCAGAATTGCGCCAGGACCGCCACGTCCGCCAACGCACAATCCGGGATGCCTTCGGCCGCGCGCAGCAGGAAGTTGAGTTTTGCGATGCGCTCACCAGACCGCGGTGCGCCATTCTTCTGAAACGGCGCCCCCAGTCCCACCGCCAGGTCCATCACCACGTCGTCGATGACGCCGCCCGAGCGTCCCGACGGGATGGCCAAAATGGCGTTGCGCCTGGCGTATTCGAAGCAATCCAGTGCCTCGGCGATCGTTCCGACCTGGTTGGGCTTCAGAATGAACCCGTCCACGGCCGACATCTCGACGGCGCGCTGCAACCGGGCGCGGTTGGTGACGATCAGGTCGTCTCCGAGGATGATCGAGCGCTGCACGGTCTGGACCGCTTTGGCGAATCCGGCCCAGTCATCCCCGTCCAGCAGGTCTTCGACGAACAGCATCGGGAACTCGTGCGACAGGGCCCGGGCATAGTCGATCAACGCCTCCGCGGTCACCCGCTCGCCATTGAAAGCGTATGTCGCAGAGTCGCTGTCGTACACCGCACTCGAAGCGCAGTCCAGGGCGAACGCCATGATGTCGGCACAGCCGGCGCGCTCGACGGCCTCGGCCAGCACCTCCAGAACGATCCGCGGGTCGCTGGACGGCGCGATGTATCCGTACGACGACGCCAGCATCGGTGCGCGACCCAGGCGCTCGGTAAGCACCTCGCCGAGCGTCTCGAACAAGCCCACGCCTTTCTCGACCGCGGATTCGATCGAGTCCGCACGATAGGGCACGACGAGGAATTCGCTGAAGGTCTGGCAGACATCGCCGTAGTGACCACCGTTGATCATGTTGAAGCTGGGCACCGGGACGGTGGCCGGTGGTTCGAGCCCGAGCAGTGCGCCGATGTAGGTGTAAGTGGGTGTTCCGGCCGCGGCGGCGGCCGCCCGCAGCAGCGCGATCGACGTGGAGTAGATCGCGTTGCCGCCGAGCCGGTGCTTGTCGGGCGTGCCGTCGAGGTCGATCATGACCCGGTCCAGGGAGCGGGGGTCGTCGAGTTCCGCGCCGATGAGGGCGGGGGCGATCTCGTCGGTCACCGCGGTCATGGCGCGGTGCACGCTCAGCCCGTTGTAGTGGCTGCGATCCCCGTCCCGCAGCACGAACGCCTCGTGTGAACCCACCGAACTGCCCGTCGGGGACGCGCCGCGACCGACAACGCCGGTGTCCGTGGTGATCTCGACCTCGAGCAGGGGCCGCGCTTTGCAGTCCAGCAGTTGGCGGGCGATGACGGATGCGATCTTCATCATCGACCTCCCGGACCCAGGGTTACAGCGTAAGACCGCAGCACTGAGAGGTCACTGAGAAGGGGCATACTAGAATTTACACAAGCTCCACCTGTGGAAAACCCTCGCGCGAGATCGAAGGAGAATCTTCATGCGGCCGGTGGTGAACCTTGATCGGTGTGAAGGCAATGCCTACTGCGTGAACATCGCGCCGAATGTGTTTCGGCTCGACGACGACGACTACGCGGTGGTCATCGCCGACCCGGTGCCCGCCGACCAGGAGGCGCTGGTCGAGAAGGCCGTCGCCGAGTGCCCACGCGCCGCGCTGTCCCGCGAGGACTAGCGCGCAGACGTCACAACGGCACCTCGGTCGGCTCGCCTCATGGTTGCGCCGACCGCGGGATTACCCGTGCTCTTCCTGGATGCCGAACGTGTTGACGGCCAACGCCAGCAAGAGGTATCCGCCGATGGTGAACGTCAGATCCATGCATTGCTGCTGGGTGAACAACTCGCTTAGCAGATCCCAGGTTGCTTGGCTGATCGTGCTGTCACCGGTGAGATCATCGACGGCGCGGATTACCGCCCGGTCGGTGTGGTCGGCGCAACGGCCGGACCGGATGTCCTCGATCTCGGATTCGGTCAGGCCGGCGCGCAGTGCGATCGGGATGTGATGCGACCACAGGTAGCCGCAATTGCTGCGATGCACCACGCGCAGCAGTGCGACTTCGCGCACCCGGGGCGACAGGGCCGATCGGGTGAGCAGATAAGCATTGAACGGCAGATAGGCCGCGGTCAGGTCGGGGTGGCGGACCATGGTCGACAAAACATTGCCCGCGCCAACGGGATTCGCCCGCTCGGCCGGGATCAGCGACGCCAGCGCGGCGCGGGCCCCGTCGTCCCACTCGTCGGCGGGCAGCGGTGTCAGGCGCAGCGGATGCTGGTCGGCCGTGGTCATGCTATTGGATCGGTTCGTCGCCGAGAACGGTGGTGCGCAGCATTTCTCGTTGTGAGGCCGGGTCGTACGGGGCGGCGCGGTGCAGCACTCCGCGGTTATCCCAGATGACGGTGTCGCCGATCGACCAGCTGTGGCTGTAGACCTTGTCCGGCACCGTGGCGCGCTCGAGAAGTTCGTCCAGCAGGGCGCGCCCCTTATCGATATCCATGCCGACGACGTAATCCGCCGAGGCGCCCAGTACTAGCGACTTGCGGCCGCTGCGGTGCGTCCACACCAAGGGGTGTTCGTGGGTGCGACGGGATCGCCAGCGCTGCACCTGTTCCGGCGTCGGATCGGGGTAGACGCGACGCTGGGAAGCCTCCAGCGAGTGCACCACACGCAGGGCGCCGAACCGCTCCTTCTCCTCGTCGGTCATGACGTCATAGGCGGCGTAGGAGTTGGCGAATTCGGTTTCACCACCCCATTCGGCCACCTGTACCGCGGACAACACGGTGGCTTTCTGCGGGCATTCGTCGCCCAGCGGTGTGCAGCCGTCGATGTGCCAGTCGAAGGTGGCCTTCAGGTAGGCGGCCGAGGCGTTCTTGGACTTGTCCAGGGTGATCGGGTAGATGCCGGCCACCGGATGGTGGCCGTCGGAGGAATGGTCGATCTCGCCGAGGCGACGGCAGAAGCCGACCTGGGCCTCCGGGTCGAGTTGCAGACCACGAAAGACCAGAACCCCGTTGTCTTCCAACGCATCCAGCACCGCCTCACCGACCGAGTCGTCGGTCGCCAGTGCGGCGGGCTCCAGGCCGGCGACCTCGGCGCCGACTGACTCGGTGAGTTTGGTGATGGTGAGCAGACTCATGGTCGGTCCTTTCGGAAAGATTGGCGTATGGTGCGCCGACGCTGGGGCGTAGCGCTTAGGGCACGGGTCCGCCGGTGCGGATCATGACGGCGTCGGCGGCGTCTACCGGGGCGGGTTGATGCATGATTTCCACCGCCATGGCGACCATGATCAGCGAATAAATCATGTGCAGCAGATTCAGTGCGTCGTCGGGCACATTGTCGAGGGGAAACTTGTCGCAGTAGTCGATCGCCTCTTCGAGGCGCGGAAAGAACGCGTCGTAAAAGTCGCGCAGCTCCGGCATCGACGCGTTAACCCGGGCGTTCCAGCGTTCGGTTTCTGTTGCCAAACACCAGGTTTGGGCGTAGTCCTCCAGCTCGGCGAATGCGCTGGGCAGCATGGGAGGCATCGTCACACGCCCACCGAATCCAGCTCGCGGCGATAGGCTTCGACCCAGTCCACGGCGACCTTGTGCAGATGGCGCACCAGGATCTCCTGGTCGTTGAGCGGGAACTCGTCGACGATGCCGTATTCCAGCGCCGCCTGCGTCCCGCCGAGCATCCCGGCGTCTTGCAGCGCAAACTCTTTCAGTACCACCGAGGCGACTTCGTGCTCGATACGCTCCCGCACCGTGCGGGCGGGATGGAAGTAGGTGTACGCCTCGAACCGGTGCGTGTTGTGCGATGTCGGCCAGTACCGGTACAGCAGATACCATCCGCCATAGATCAGAATCTCGGTGTTCGGGAAGATCTGGAAATTGCTGATGCCCCAGGGCTCGATCCCTCCCGGATTGAGGCCGGCCGGCAGTTCGCCGATGTCGGGCGTTCGCCACGGTCCCACCAACCCGCTGCGGGTGGCGCGCTCGATCGGGTACATGTATTCCGGTGGTAGCAGCCAGCGTCGCCGCCCGGCCGTGGAGACCAACCGGTGCGGCCCGTCGAGTTGGAAATGTCCGCAAGTGAATCCGGCGTTGGGGTCGCGCACCTCGGAGGGCACCTGCTGTGAGTGCAGCGAGGGCACGTGGTAGTACTCCTGGAAGGCGTCGGCGAAGATCTTCCAGTTGCTGTTGTTGTGGGCCACCCAGTCGTAGCGTTCGGTCAGCTTGCCGAACGGATAGTCATCGAGCGCGGTGATCATCGGGCCGAGGAACTCACGCAGGCTCTGGCGCGGTTCGGCGTCGAGGTTGATGAAGACGAAACCGTTCCACACGTCGCAGTGCACCGGACGCAACCCGTACTGCGCGCGATCGAGGTCGAAGAACTCCGACTCCTGCTGGACGAATTTCAGCGCGCCCTGCAGGTCATAGCGCCAACCGTGGTACTTGCAGGTGAACTGCCGACAGGTGCCGCGGGTCTGTTCACCGGGAAAGTCGTTCCACACCAACTTGTTTCCGCGGTGCCGGCACACGTTGTAGAACGCGCGGATCTGCTCGTCCTTGCCCTTGACCAGGATCACCGAGACGCCGACGACCTCGATCTCCTTGGTCAGGTAGCTGCCGACGCGCGGCAACTCCTCCACGCGGGCGACGTTCAACCACGCTCGTTTGAAGATCGCCTCTCGCTCGAGTTCGTAGAACTCCCGCGATGTCGAGTCCTTGAAAGACACGGGACCGGTGCCCAATTCGGGATAGTGCTCGGTCCAGGAGCCTTCCGGGGGCCTGCCTGCTCTGGTCATCGAATCCTCACAATCACATCACCGATCCGCCGTTGACGCCCAACACCTGGCCGGTGATGTACCTGGCTTCCTCCGAACATAAAAACCCGACGGCCGCGGCGATATCCGCGCCGGTGCCGAGGTAGCCCAACGGGATATTGCTGGCGATCTGCTCGTTGGACGGCAGGTACCCGGCGGCCTGGCCCTGATGCTGCATCGGCGTCTCGATGCCCGAGGGCGGAATGTTGTTCACCGTGATCCCGTGCGGCGCGTATTCGCGGGCCAGCGACTTGGTCAAGGTGATGACCCCACCTTTGGACGCCGCGTAGTGGGCGGCGAACGGCGAGCCACGCTGGGCGCTCGACGACGAGATCATCACGATCCTCCCCCAATTCGCCTCCACCATGTCCGGCAACGCGACCTGACAGCAGTGAAAGGTGCCGGTGAGATTGACGTCGATGATCCGCGACCAGGTTTCGGCGCTGATCTCCGAGAACGGCGAGAAGTCGAACATGCCGGCGCTGGTCACCAGGACCGTCACCGGGCCCAGCTCGCTGCGCACCCTCGCGAAGGCCTGCTCGACGGCGGGCCGATCGGTGACGTCGGCGCCCGCCCCGAGCGCGGTCACACCATTGGCCCGCAGGTCGTCGGTGACGCGTTGCGCGGCGTCCTCGTTGACGTCGAGGACCGCGACTTTGAGTCCGCGCCGGCCCAATTCATGACAGGTCGCCTCGCCCATACCCGAGGCGCCGCCGGTCACCACCGCGACCCTCGTCATTGACCCCGCTCCACCGTCGACCGCCTTCTCACTCGTAGACCACCCGCACCGTGGGGCTGGTGGGCAGGGCCTGACACGTCAACACCCAACCCTCCTCGACTTCATCCGGTTCGAGCGCGTCGTTGTTGATCATGCGGGCGCTGCCCTGCGTCAGGCGGGCCATACACGTTCCGCACGAACCGATCTCACACGAGGACGGGGCCCGCAGTCCGGCCATCCGGGCCGTCTGCAGCAGCGTGTTGCCCGCATCGTAGGACGCGGTCGTCGTAACCCCGTCCAGCACGATGGTGACCTCGTCGGTGATCACTTCCGTGGCCGGCGGCGCCGCCGCGGCAACGTCGTTCACGTCGAAATGCTCCACATGCAGACGGTCTTCCGGCACGCCCGTCGCGGAAAGGGCGGTTCGTACCGTCTCCATGAATTCGTTCGGCCCGCAGATGTACACGTCGGCCTCTGCGGCGTCTCGGACGAATGCCTCGATGTCCGCCCGGGTGACGAAACCCGTGTTGTCGTCGAGGTGATGGTGCAGCACGAAGCGATCGGCGTGCCGCGTGCGCAGCGACGCCAACGCGGCGTCGAAGATCACCGATTCACGGCTCCGGTTGGCATAGAACAGCCGCGTGGCGCGATTGCCGGACGCCAGCGCCGTACGCACGAGCGAAAACACCGGCGTGATGCCGCTTCCGCCGGCGAATGCGATCAGCTCTCGATCGTTGTCGTGCAGGACGAAGCGGCCCTGCGGTGGCAGTGCGGACAACTGATCGCCGGGTGCGGCGGTGTCGTTGAGCCAGTTCGACACCACGCCGTCGCGGTCACGTTTGACGGTGATCTGCAGATCCTCGCCCAGAGCGGGTGACGACGACATCGAGTAACACCGTCGATGCTCACGGCCGTCGACGCTCACCAGCAGCGTCAGGAACTGTCCGGCTTGGTAGCCGAACTGCTGCGCACTGCCCTGCGGGACGTCGAGGATGATCGAAACGGCGTCGCGGGTTTCGGGGACTACGCGCTTGATCCGCAGCGGCACAAAGCCATCCGGCAACGCAGCGACGTCGACACCGCCCGATCCGGCCTCGCTCACCGCGGCCGAACCGACATTCGCGGCCGCCCGAATTTCACCCATCCCGGCCACAATATCAACTACTTGCGATTAGTCTCAAGTACTAGATACAGGTGCCGCGCATCGAGGCCGGGGGTCACGCCGCTCTGGACGGCGTCAGCCGTCGACGTGATCATTGAACAGCTCATGACCGGTGCCCTTTTCGACCACGCGGCCCAGCAACTCCCGCAGGGTCCGCTGCTCTTGCTCGTTCAACACACCGAACACTTCCTGGTGTGCGGCGATCGCGTCATTGACCACCGTTTCGGCGACAGTGCGGCCCTCCCCGGTCAGGTAGGCCCGCAGGATGCGTGCGTGCTGGGGGTCTTGTTTTCTTTCCACCAGACCGCGACGCTCCAGGGCAGTGAGTGCCAGCTGGACGCCTTGCGGGCTGATCAGCAGGCGCCGCGCCAACTCGGCGCCGGACAGGCCGGGTTCGTTGGCCAGTTGGCGCAGCACGCCGATCTGGGCGGTGCTCACGCCGTGTTCGCGCATCGCCTCGTTGATGGTGGTCAGCGAATAGTAGAAGGCCTGCTTGAGCAGCCACAGGATGTTGTCGGTGAGTTCCATTCCCGCCTCCGTTACGCCGCGGGGCTTTTGTAGATCTGCCCGTTTTTCATGACAAAGCGGACGTCGAGCGTGGCGGCGATGTCCTCGAACGGGTCTCCGGGAACGGCGATGATGTCGGCCAGATAGCCGGGCGCCAGCCTGCCCAACTCGCCATCCGCCTCGATCAGCTCGGCGGCCACCACGGTGGCCGCCCGGATCGCTTGCGCGGGAGTCATGCCCCGTTCCACTAGCGCGCCGAGCTCCTTCGCATTTTGGCCATGCGGGATTGCCGGCGCATCGGTGCCGCATGCGATTCGCACGCCGGCGTCGATCGCCTTGGGCAGCATCGACTTTGCGCGCGGGAACACCTCGAGCGCCTTCGTGCGCAGCTCCGGTGCGATCCGGTCGATGGCCATTGCGTCAGTCAGATACGTGGTCGACACCAGGAACGTGCCGTGATCGACCATCATCTGAATGGTCTCGTCGCTGGCCAAAAAGCCGTGTTCGATGCAGTCGATCCCGGCGCGAATGCACGCTTGGATGGCGCTGTCCCCGACGGCGTGCGCGGCCACCCGGACTCCGGCCCGATGGGCTTCATCGGCGATCGCCGCGAACTCGGCGTCGGAGTACTGCTGGGCTCCCGGCGCGGTGCTGTGTGACATCACCCCGCCCGAAGCAGAGACCTTGATCAGCTTGGCGCCGTGCCGGATCTGGTAACGCACGCAGGCGATCACGTCGGGGACACCGTTGGCGATGCCCTCGGCCACCGAGAGCGGCATGATCCCGGGAGCCAACCGTTGGAACACCGTTGGGTCCAAGTGCCCGCCGTACGGGGTGACCGCATGGCCGGCGGGATAGACGCGCGGCCCGGTATGCCAACCCTGGTCGATGGCGCGCTGCAGCGCCACGTCGAGCAGATATCCCCCGGTTTTGACCATCAGCCCGAGATTTCGCACGGTGGTGAATCCGGCCTCCAGGGTGGTGCGCGCGTTGACCGCGCCACGCAGCGTGCGATACGCCGGGTCGTCCTGCACCCCGTGCATCGGCGACGGCAGGCCCTCCGGACCGCCGGGGCCGCCGATGAGCAGGTTGAGTTCCATGTCCATCAGGCCCGGGAGCAGGGTCACGTCGCCGAGATCGACGACGGTCGCCGAATCGGCAAGCGGCTCTTGAGGATTGATCGCGGCGATGCGTTCGCCGTCGATCACCACTACCGCCAGCGTGTGGATCTGGCCGGTCACGACGTCACCCCATCGCGCCGCGCGCAGCACGGTGGTCATGGAACGGGCTCGGACACGCAGTCCAGCGTCGATGCACCCGAATCGGGGACGCGGGGCTGTTTCCAGCATTCCACCGGGAACGACACCATGATCATCGAATAGAGCAGGTGCATCAGATTCTGGACATCGTCGGGCAGGTCGTCGAGGGAAAACTTGTCGCAGAACGTCAGGGCCTCTTCGGCCCGCGCGGTGATCGCGTCGTAGAAGGCCTTCATCTCCGTCATCGAGCTGGCCAGCCTCTTGGCGTAGCGTTCGGGTTCACTGGGCAGACACCAGTCGGAGAACCGTTCGAGATCGGCGAATTCTGGGGGCAGCATCGCCATCGCGTTCACACTCCTGCCGTAGAGGTCCGGCGATAGTCGTCGATCCAGGCCGCGGTCTCCTTGTGCAGATGACGGATCAGGACCTCCTGGTCGCAGAGCAAGAAGTCGTCGATCACTTGAGACTCGAGCATCGTCTGCGTCGCCTCCAGGGTGTTGGCGTCCTGCAGCCCGTATTCCTTGAAGGACACGGCCGCCAATTCCTGAGCCACCCGCTCGCGCGGGGTACGCGGCGCCGGGAAGTACAGCGTTCCTTCGAAAAGGTGGCTGTTGTACGACGTCGGCCAGTAGTGGTAGGTCAAATACCAACCCTGGCCCCAGAACAGGATGACGAAGTTGGGGAACAGCTGGAACGAATCGAGGCCCCATGGATCGCATTTCGCGGGGTTGAGCCCGGCCGGCATCGGCCCCAGATCCGGCTTGTCCCATGGCCCGAACAGCCCGCTCTGGCAGATGTCCTCCATCGGCTTGCGCATCTCGTCGGCCATTTCCCAGGCCCGCACCCCCGAGGTGCTGACCAACCGGTGCGGCCCGTCCAGCCGGTAGTGCGGGGCTTCAAAACCCGCCTCGGCGGCCGCCTTTGAGTACGCGGTGGGCGACTGGTTCGCATGCAGCACGGGCGCGTGATAGAACTCCTGGAAAGCGTCCATGTAGAGCTTCCAGTTCGCCTTGACTTCCGAGCGGTAGTACCAGCGGGACGTCATCTTGTCGAAGGGGTAGCCCTGCAGCCCGGCGATCATGGGCCCCAAGAACTCTCGCAGCGACTGTTCGGGTTTCTTCGCGAAGTTGACGAAGATGAAGCCCTCCCACACGTCGCAGTGCACCGGCACCAGGCCATAGCGACTCTTATCGAGGTTGAAGAACTCCTCCTCCTGCTGCACAAACGTGAGGTTGCCGTCCAGGTCGTAGCGCCAGGCGTGGTATTTGCAGGTGAACTGCCGGCACACGCCGCGCGTTTCCTCCTGCGGCATGTCGTTCCACACCAGCTTGTTGCCGCGGTGCCGGCACACGTTGTGGTAGGCCTTGATATCGCCAGATGTCGTGCGTACCAAGATGATTGAGGTGTTGACGACTTTCAGCTCCCGGGTGAGGTAACTACCCTTGCGCGGAAGCTGTTCGACGCGACCGACATTGAGCCAGGCCCGCTTGAAGATGGCCTCGCGTTCCAGCTCGTAGACCTCGGGGCTGATGGAGTCCTCGTACGACACCGGATCGGTGCCCAATTCGGGGTAATGCTCGGTCCAGCTGCCCTCCGGCGGTTTGGGGAATCGAGCCATGATCGCTCCTTATGCAGTCCAACTTGGGGAAACCTGCGTGCCCAGCCGCTCACTTCTGCATGCCCGCGCGAAACAACCACCTGCGCACCGGTTTCACCGATCCCTGAGAGCTCCGTCACGGCCGACGGTATATCCTCGACCCCATCAATAGCAAGTAGTTGATATTGACCTCGGGAGGCATTGATGGACCACAACCTCGGAGTGCGAACCGCCGCGAGCGATCGGGCGCGGCCGCAGGCCGGCGTCGTGCAGGTAATTTCACCACACACCGAGGAACTCATCGCCGAGGTCGACGCGGCCGGGCCCGACGACGTAGACGCTGCGATCGCCGCCGCGCACGCGGCCTCAGCGCCCTGGGGTCGCAGCGAGCCCAGGGAACGGATCGCCGCCATCCGGCGGCTGGCCGACATCTACGACCGACGCCGCGCCGAGATGGCCAACACCATCACCGCAGAGATCGGCGCACCGATCAGCTTCGCCCAGCGCGCCCAGGTCGGCCTGCCTGCATTCATGATCCGCGCGTTCTGCGACCTGGCCGAGAAACACCAGTGGCAGGAAACGAGGCCGGGGTTCTTCGGGAGCGACGTGCTGGTCCGCAAAGAGCCCGTCGGCGTCGTCGCCGCGATCGTGCCCTGGAACATGCCCCAATTCCTGATCGTCACGAAACTGGTGCCGGCGCTGTTGGCCGGCTGCACCGTCGTGCTCAAGCCCGCACCCGAAACTCCCTTGGACGCCCTGCTTTTAGGCGAGATGATCGCCGAAGCCGGCCTGCCGCCCGGCTTGGTCAGCGTGCTCCCTGGCGACGCCGCGCTCGGCGCCTATCTCGTTGCCCACCGCGGGGTGGACAAGGTGTCCTTCACCGGCTCCACCACAGCGGGCCGCGCCGTCGCCGCGGCCGGCGCAGCAAACCTCACCAAGGTCAGCCTCGAACTTGGCGGCAAGTCGGCGGCGCTGGTGCTCGACGACGCGGCAC
Organism: Mycobacterium sp. 852002-51971_SCH5477799-a; assembly: GCF_001667145.1. Lineage (GTDB taxonomy): Bacteria > Actinomycetota > Actinomycetes > Mycobacteriales > Mycobacteriaceae > Mycobacterium. Next base: position 2,235 of record NZ_LZIF01000049.1, on the reverse strand, counting down.
CCGACAAGGTCGCCGCCGGGGTGCGATCGGCCAGCCTGTCCAACAGCGGTCAGATCTGCAATGCGCTGACGCGTGTCCTGGTCCCCCTACCCCGTCACGACGAATACGTCGATGCGCTCGCCGCCGAGATGAGCGGCCTGCGCGTCGGCGACCCCGGCGACCCCGAAACTCAGCTCGGTCCCCTGGTCTCTCGTCGGCAACAACAGCGCGTGCGCGACTACATCAACGTCGGCCAGCAGGAGGGGGCCCGCTTGATCATTGGTGGCGCCGACATGCCCGGCGGACTCGACCGCGGCTGGTACGTCCAACCGACCCTGTTCGCGGCCGCCGACAATGCCATGCGCATCGCACGCGAAGAGATCTTCGGTCCCGTCATCACGGTCATCCCCTACCGCGACGAGGATGAGGCGGTGGAAATCGCCAACGATTCCGACTACGGGCTTGCCGGCTCGGTCTGGGGCGACGACACCGACCGGGCCCTGGCACTGGCCACGCGGATCCACACCGGCACCGTCGGCATCAACCAGGGCTACACCATGGACCCGTTCGCGCCCTTCGGCGGCGTCAAAGCCAGCGGTTACGGCCGAGAGCTCGGACCCGAAGGGCTCGACGGCTACCTCGACACGAAGTCGATTGCGGTCGCGGCGGGCGGCTAGGTAGCTAGCTGGCTTCGGTTGCGACGTACACGGCGACGTATCCGATGGGGATGCCGGTCCAGGTCGCGATGCATTCGCGTGCCGCCAGCTCCACGGCGGTCCGACTGCCGGCGCGGGTGGTCCTGCCGATCTCGGGAATCCGGATCAGCCATCCGTCCGCGTCGCGAGCGATGTCGATATCGAAGCACTGACCGACCATCGGACACTTCACACGGGAAGCGACCCGCTGTCGGCGGGCGCTACGCAGCGATTGACGGCGCAGCAGAGTGGGCTGAACAGACATGTCTGCTTTCGGTGAGTCGCGGACGAACCGCGGGCAAGATTAATCCGCATCCAGGCGAAAACCTAATCGGCGATCTCGGCCGGATAACGGCGACCTGTCGGCCAGGGCGGATCGCGCATCGCCACGTTGCGACGGGGCTCGACCTCCTCGTTGCGCCGGACGTTCCGAGAATGGGGCGCCCCGGGGACGCGCGGCTCAATTGCGCGCGGCTCGAAGGAACTTCGCGTGTGGGGCCGACGAGATCGAGCGCGCGGATCGGCGCGGTTGGCGTGCCCGTTGGTCACGTCGTTCGCGTGCCAACCGCGCAGCCAACGCTGCGGGTGCCCGTTATCGAACGTTGTCCCGACCCGAGGGCTGACTTGGCTTGTTGCGTTTCTCATTCCCTTGGCCGTGCCATGTCTTCCGACCGAGTATCCGACACCCGGTCCGTTGATTGCCGCAGCGATGTGATGTGGGCCACATCTGGCGATAGGATGTTGCACAGGTCACAAAGGAGGAGATTTTATGGTTGGCGTGGATCGCTCTAGGAAAGCCGTCATCGCCCCTCGTGCCGGCGCGGCCGTCAATTCACACCGCCTGCTCGTCGCCGTCCTGACCGTCACGGTGTTCATCTGCGCGATAGTGGGCGTCATCGCGGCCGCGCTCATGGGCCAAACCACCGCCGCGCTTCTGATCGCGCTGGTGGCCGGTGGGTGGTTCTCGGCCGCCGCCTTGTGCTAGCGGCGTTCGACCGGCCGTTTCTCAACCTTCGTGCGCTTCTATTCGCGCGGGTCGGCGGCGTCAAGGGAGCATTGCGGAAGCCGGCGCAGCATCTCGGGATCGCTGGGCACCCGCAGGCGGCGTAGTCCGCCCTCTTCGGCGTCGACGCCAATGGGTAACTGGTCGCCGCACTCGCTGGCGGGATCGACGAAAAGCTGCAGTTCGTCGGAGTCGACGAACAACACGGCATCATCGTGCGAAAGCCGCCACGGGTGGCCATCGGTGGGCCACCGGCCACCGATGACCCGAATCTCGCCGCCACCGCCCGTCTCGCCTTCGTCCTCTTCGGCCGTGACGCAATCGACCCACAATTTCGCCGGCACCGGACGGAAGTACACCGCGAGGCGTTGGCGGTTGAGGTCCAGGTCGATCGGCATCCCGATCGGAGGTAGCGATGTGCCCTCGGGTTGGTCGTTCAGCGATTTCTTGACCTGGCGAGAACCGACGCCCGTGCCGAACCAGTCGATGGTCAAGACGGTGGTGATGTATTGCGCGATCGCCAGGGTCAACAATCCGCCCGCCCCGGCGGCGCCAACC
>NZ_LZIF01000048.1 GCF_001667145.1 Mycobacterium sp. 852002-51971_SCH5477799-a | reverse complement strand
GCGTGGTCGATGCAGGTCCTCGAGGCCGGCTCAGTGGACGCCCGCTCCTGCCTGCAGCGGGTGGAGGCGCTGTCCGACGAGGCGCTCGTGGCGGCCCGGGCGCGGTTGAATCCGGCCGCCGGTCTGATGTTGAGCGCGCTGTGGGTTGGTCCCAGCAAGCAGCTGGTGTTGATCGTTCACCATTTGGCCGTCGACGGGGTCTCGTGGCGCATTTTGCTCGAGGACCTCAACATCGCCTGGGCCCAACATCGCGGCGGGCAACCGATAGACCTGCCGGTGACCGGGACGTCGTTTGCGCGGTGGGCCGCGTTGCTCGCCGAACACGCCCACAGCCCAGACGTGGTGGACCAGGCCGAAGTCTGGCGGAACGTGGCGGGAGCCCCGGCCGTGCTGCCGGCGGTTCAGCCGGCAACGGATACGTTCGCCGCAGCGGGGCACCTGTCGATGGCGTTGGATGTCCAGACCACCCGGCTGCTGCTCGGCGAGGTGCCGGCGGCGTTTCATGCCGGGGTACAAGACATTTTGTTGATCGCCTTCGCGTTGGCGGTGGCGGAGTTCGCGAACACTGGTGCCGCGCCGATCGGTATCGACGTGGAGGGCCACGGCCGGCATGAGGACCTGGCGCCCGGTGTCGACCTGTCGCGCACGGTGGGTTGGTTCACCTCCAAATACCCGGTGTCGTTGACCGTCGGTGGACTGCGCTGGACTCATGTGACCGCCGGCGAGGCGGCGTTGGGTGCCGTACTCAAGGACGCCAAGGAGCAGCTTCGCGCCCTCCCGGATTCCCTGACCTACGGTCTGCTGCGGTATGTGAACCGCGAGGTGGACCTCACCGGTTCCGAGCCGGTGATCGGCTTCAACTATCTCGGGCGGCTGGGCGCGTCGGGCGGCGACACAGCGATGAACGCCGATGTGTGGTGGCCGAGTCGGGAAGGCTCGTCGGGCACCGGCGCCGTCGCGGCCATCCCCATGCCGCTGATGCACACCGTGGAGCTCAACGCCGGCACGGTCGACACCGACACCGGGCCGCAACTGCACGCCGATTGGATGTGGGCACCTTCGTCGCTCGATCACGCGCAGGTCAGTCGGCTCAGCCAGCTGTGGTGCGACGCCCTGGCCGGGATCTGTGCGCACGTGCAACGCGGGGGCGGCGGGTTGACCCCGTCTGACATCGCCCCGGCTCGGCTGAGCCAGCCGCAAATCGACCAGCTTCAGCGGGAGCAGCAGATCGCCGACGTGCTGCCCCTGACCCCGGTGCAGCAGGGGTTGTTGTTCCACGCCAGCACGGTGCGGGGGAGCGACGACGATCTGTATGCGGTGCAGCTGAATATCGCCGTCACCGGTGCTCTCGATTCCGGCCGTCTACGCGATGCGGTACACACCGTGGTCAACCGGCATCCGCATCTGGCGGCCCGATTCTGCGCGCAATTCGATGAGCCGGTGCAGATCATCCCTGCTGAACCGGTGGTGCCTTGGCGGTATGTCGACCTCGACGGCAACGGCGACCTCGACGGCGACGGCCTCGACGTCGACGTGGATGAGCTGGTCGATCAGCTATGTGCGGCCGAGCGTGCGGCGGTCGGGGATCTGGCCGGTCAGCAGTCGTTCCGGGCGGCGTTGATCCGCGTTGGGACGGATCGGCACCGCTTCGTGCTGACCAATCACCACATCGTGGTCGACGGCTGGTCGTTGCCGATCTTGCTAGCGGAGATATTCGCCAGCTATCACGGTCAGGCCCTGGCCCCGGCGGGGTCGTATCGCCGGTTCGTGACCTGGCTGGCCGATCGTGATCTGGATGCCGCTCACGCGGCCTGGGCCGAGGTGTTGGAGGGCTTTGACAGCCCCGCTTTGGTCAGCTCGGGGCGCAGGCTGGCGTTGGGAACCCGTGCCGTCGAATCGTTCCTGCTGCCTGCCGAGACCATGCGGGCCGTCGGCGAGCTGGCCCGCTCGTGTCAGACCACAGCCAACACGGTGCTGCAGAGCGCCTTCGCCCAGTTGCTGTGCTGGCTGACCGGCCAGCACGATGTGGCATTCGGTACCACGGTGTCGGGCAGGCCGGCCGACGTCGTCGGGGCGGAATCGATGGTGGGGCTGCTGATCAACACCGTTCCGGTCCGGGCGCGTCTGACACCCACCACCACCGCCACCGAGTTGCTCGCGCAACTCCAAAACACGAACAACCGCACGCTCGAGCACCAGCACCTCGCGCTCAGCGAGATCCACCGCATCACCGGGCACGAGCAGCTAT
>NZ_LZIF01000047.1 GCF_001667145.1 Mycobacterium sp. 852002-51971_SCH5477799-a | reverse complement strand
TGGCACGGGCCCACCGGCGAGCGCGCCGACTGGTGGTGGTACGAACCCTTCCAGCCGCAACCACCACCAACACCCAACTAAGTCGCTTACCACGCCGGTCATGACCAGCGGCGGATTAAAGCTGAAATGGCTTGAGGTAGAGAGGAATTCGTTCGCGAGTCGCGCGACAACGGCATCGTGACATGAAGCCGACCTCCCCTGGCTCAGACGCCGTCGGGCCGGGAATCGACCACCGACCTAGCCGGAACCGAGTCCCGGCACGATCTCGCCGAGGCTGAAAGTCACTGGCTGTTCGAGCTGTTCGTAGGTGCACGAGCGGGGTTCGCGGTCCGGACGCCACCGATTGAACTGCGCGGTATGACGAAACCGCCGGCCTTCCATGTGGTCGTAGCGGACCTCGACGACTCGCTCGGGGCGCAGCGGCACGAACGACAGGTCCTTACCCGCGTTCCAGCGCGAGAATTCGTTCTTACGAGGAGTGCGCTCGCCGGCTTCGTGCGCGGCCCAATTCCACGGGTGATCCTCGAAATCGGTGACGAGTGGCTGTAGTTCGTCGAACAGCCGCCGCCGCTCGGCCATCGGAAACGCGCCGATCACCCCGACCGACGCGAGCTGGCCATCATCGGAATAGAGACCGAGCAACAACGAACCGATGGCGCCGGCGCCGGACTTGTGCACCCGATAGCCGGCGACCACACAGTCGGCGGTGCGCTCGTGCTTGATCTTGAACATGATCCGCTTGTCCGGTTGGTACGTGATGTCCAGCGGCTTGGCAATCACGCCGTCGAGCCCGGCGCCCTCGAATTCGTCGAACCAGCGCTGCGCGGTGTCCAGATCGGTCGTCGCCGGTGTGGCATGGATCGAGGGCCCCGAGGCCGCCAAGGCATCGACCAGGGCAGCGCGCCGTTCGCTGAAGGGGCGTCGCGTGTAGTCGTCGTCGCCGAGGGCGAGCACATCGAACGCGATGAAGGATGCCGGCGTGGTCTTGGCAAGCATCTGCACCCGCGAGTCGGCCGGGTGGATGCGTTGTTGCAGGGCCTCGAAATCCAGCCCGGTCCCCGTGGCGATGACGATCTCCCCGTCGATCACGCAGCGCTCCGGCAGCTCGGCTCGGACCGCGGCGACCAGCTCCGGAAAATAGCGCGTCATCGGTCGTTCGTTGCGGCTGCCCAGCTCGACCTGGTCGCGGTCCCGGAAACAGATCGACCTGAAGCCGTCCCACTTGGGCTCATAGGACGCATCGGGGGGGATTGAGCGCACCGACTTGGCCAGCATCGGCGACACCGGCGGCATGACAGGGAGGTCCATAGCCTGATTGTGCTGGAATCGGAGGTATGGCTGCTGCAGAAGAGCTCGACGTGGACGGCATCGCGGTGCGCCTGACCAATCCGGACAAGGTGTATTTCCCCAAACTGGGGTCCAACGGCACCAAGCGACACCTGGTGGACTACTACCGTGCCGTCGCGGGCGGTCCGATGCTCGACGCGCTGCGCGATCGGCCCACCCATCTGCAGCGCTTCCCGGACGGCGTGGACGGCGAGGAGATCTACCAGAAGCGGATCCCGCAGCACCACCCCGACTATCTGCAGACGTGTCGGGTGACTTTTCCGTCGGGACGGACGGCCGATGCGCTGAAGGTGACCCATCCGGCGGCTGTCGTGTGGGCGGCGCAGATGGGCACGGTCACCTTGCATCCGTGGCAGGTGCGCTGCCCCGATACCGACCATCCCGATGAACTGCGCATCGATCTGGACCCGCAACCCGGTGTCGCCTTCGACCAGGCGCGCACCGTCGCGGTCGACGTCCTGCGGCCGTTGCTCGACGAACTCGGGTTGGTCGGATACCCGAAGACCTCGGGTGGTCGCGGGATCCACGTCTTTCTGCGAATCGCCAGCGACTGGGACTTCATCGAGGTACGCCGCGCCGGCATCGCCCTGGCCCGCGAAGTCGAGCGCCGCGCGCCCGATGCGGTCACCACGTCCTGGTGGAAGGAAGAACGCGGGGAGCGCATCTTCATCGACTTCAACCAGAACGCGCGGGACCGCACCATGGCATCGGCATATTCGGTGCGGCGCACGCCGATCGCAACGGTGTCGATGCCATTGACATGGGAGGAACTGTCCGCCGCCGAGCCGGACGACTACACCATCGCAACCGTGCCCGATCTGGTCAAGGACCGAGACGACCCTTGGGCCGCAATGGATGACGCGGTCCAATCCATCGCCTCCTTATTGGAGATGGCCGAGGCCGACGAAGAGCGCGGGCTGGGGGACATGCCGTATCCGCCGAACTACCCGAAAATGCCGGGCGAACCGAAGCGTGTGCAACCATCTCGGAATACGGACCTAAACAGGAAAAACAAATCGAAGTGACGTTCAGGGGTCGTGATGAGCGAAACCGGTTGCCCGACTTGGGGCTAGGACCATGAATTGGTATGACTGACCACTTCGAGCCGATGTCCGAGGAATGGCGCGACTTCATCGGCGCCGCAACCATATGGACACCGGGCTTGGCACACACTGCCCGGACGGGCTGGCGGATCTGGACGCTGCCTAGCCCTCGCCGGTGGTAACCAGGTTTACCTCCAAGCCAAAGCCGGGCGCAGTCATTAGGTTGGCAGGGCGCAGTGCTTGGATAAATCAGCATTCTTACTTCGGAGGAGCGATGAGTCCGGAAGATGTCGTGCGCGCACAGCTGAACGCTTGGGCGACGTTGGACGCCGAAAAGATTTTGAGCTATTTCAGCGATGAGGCGGTGCTGGTCGATCCGACAGGGACTTATCGCGGGCTAGGCGAGGTCCGTTCCTGGGTTCAGGAGCATGTCGAACGCATGGACCACGCGGATCTCGAAGTCTTGAACGTTGCGGTCAACGGCAGCCTCGTGATGGTGGAGCGGATTGACCGCTTCATCTACGACGGCAAGAAGGTGTCTACGCGTTGCATGGGAACTTTTGATGTGGTCGGCGACAAGATTGTTGCCTGGCGCGACTACTTCGACATGCCTGGTTGAACCATAGGCTCGACGAAGCGCACACGCGTGCTCGCAGCCGTGAGAGGAAGCGGCCACGCCACCGCATGGCTTCTGGTCGACCGGTACGGGGTTCCGGTCGAAATGTTCTGCCGCATCATCCTGTGCTCGCCGGTGAATTGGTCCGTTGCGCACGATCTTCGCTGAGTGTCGGTGGCGGCCGGGATGGTGGCCTGGGCCGGGCAGAGCGTCGCGGCTGGGCGAACGCAATGGCGCCGGCCGATGACCGGCGTCCGCGATTCCGGGAGGGCAGCTGTGTTTGGCTCTGCGTGGAAGCGATGGCGGACAGCGGCGACGTGATATCACTAGCCGTCGGGTGGCGCAGTGCGCTCAAGAAGAACTTTCAACTGCGGTTGAAAGTTTCACATCCTTGATGCCGGCGACTGTCCATGCGGACACGTCGGACAAGCGGATGCGCAGCGATTCGTGCTCGACGATGGTGCCTGCGACGTAACAGCGGGCTTTACGGAGATGAAGGAAGACCCTGGCCTGCTCTGCTTCGAGCGCCCCGATACGGTCGGCGACATCCTCGGCCTCGTTTTTGGCGAAGAATTTGGTGACGTAGTGGCCGAAGTATGCGCCGGGCACCGTTATCCCCGTTGCCACGCCCCAGGGCAGGTATAGCGTCACTTCGATGCTGACGGAATCGGCTTCCGCATCGATGTGACGCAGGATCGCATCTGTCCCGACGGCGTCGGAGTCAGATAGGGCCATGTCAGAATCGTAGAACAGTTTCTGCACTCGGCACCTGCGATGCGTCAATCAACGGGTCAGACACGTGAGGGCCGGGGTGGGACAACGGTTCTCAGCACCGCTACTCCCGCTATTAACTGCGGATCGCGGCGAGGGCTCGTGAATTGGTCGATCACGGCGCCGCGCTAGAGGCGGCGTGCCGCATCATCATCCTGGAAGATCAACTCGCTGAGGCCCAGGCAATAAACGCCGAACTTCACCGCAGCCTCGGCGACCAGCGCCGCCTTCCAGTGAATGACCCTCAGTCCTGAACTCCGCTGATGCTGGGGTCATTTCATCTAAGGCAGATCTGATCAACCTCGCTTCTCAGAAACAGGCACCAGGCCGAGACCGGGTTGGCTCCGCGCAAAACCTGCGTGTTGCTGGTGTGGCGATGGTCGAAGTGGGTATCCCGGCGCGTCAGACGTGCGGCGGACCCGGGGTTGCCGCGGTGCCTAGCCCCCGGTAGTCATGAAGCGGCTGCCGGGGGCGCCTATATGGCGAGGGCTATGGCGGTGCCGACGGTCGGACACCGCAACGGTAACTAACCACTACCAAGTTCGGATCGATCCACCATTGGTCAGGCGGGCCGGTGAGGGCTGCGTCGACGTTGGGTAGTGGATCAGTTTGGATCACCGGGCGGCGGACCCCTGTGAATTCGCACGCGTCTTTTCACCGCACTCGGGATAACCAACCGACGCTAGGGGGAGACCCACCGCTCCAGCGATGGCACCGTGACATCGCTGCGCTACTCGACTGACCGTGCGGTGCGAACATTGATCGCTCGATTACGTTGGACACGCGCTCTTTGGCGCGCCCAAGCAGCGCGACGACGGATATCGGCGGAGAGAAGTTGGACTCGTCGGGCGTCGTTACGGACGTCACGAGCACCTTCTAACACTGCATCGGTAACGTCGGTGGAGAGTGGCCGTGGCGCCGAGCCTGACGCTACCGGCTCCATGGCATTGCATGTACCCCCTGGGTTGTCCCTAACCTGCCGATTGAATTCAAACTGACCCACTACCCGACGTTGCGACCAGTCGGCGAAACGTCACATCATAGGACACAAGGGGCTACGCACATGGGCACACGTGTGATTGGGTTGGCGGGTGATGTACAGCTCGACCAGCGGTTTTCATGATGAGCGGGAAGCGGCGACTACATGACTGTTGAACACGAGGACTTGTTGGCGCGGCTGTCGACGACCGCCGCAGCGATCGAGTCGTTGCGAGAGGTATTCGCCGCCGAGGAGCTTCTCGACGACGTGTTGACCCGCATTGCACGCACCGCACTTGATGCAACACCAGATGCCGATGCCGTGTCCATCACCGTGCTGGCCGGCGGCGACGGTGGGAGCAAGGCCCCACGAACCCTCGCCTATACCGATGCACAACTGCTGCGCCTGGACCACGAACAGTACAGCTCCGGGCGCGGGCCCTGCGTGGAAGCCGCGCAACGACGGGTCCCGGTGCGGGTAGAGATGAACAACGAGGTGCAACCCTGGCCCGAATTCGTGGCGGCCGCACGCGGCGAGGGTGTGCACGCGAGCCTGTCGGTGCCGCTGCTGATCGATGTGGCCGACCGCGGCGGGCAAGAACTGGTCGGCTCACTCAATGTCTACAGTCGCCGCGCCTCAGCCTTCGACCCGTTCGACGAGCAGCTGATGGGCCTGTTCACTATCGCCGCAAGCCACGCCATCACCAACGCACGGCGCTGGCAACAATCCCGCGACACCGTCACCCAACTCGAACAGGCGTTGACTTCGCGCGCCGACATCGAACAGGCCAAGGGCGCCCTGCGCGCACTACACGGCTACAGCGCCGAAGACGCGTTCAACACACTGCTCAACGATTCCCAACGACGCAACATCAAACTGCGCGCCCTCGCCCGCGAATTCCTTGACTCAATGTCGACTCAACCGCCCACGTCCACCAACCAGAAGCGCGCCGCTCCCACGTGAGGCGTCCTTTATGGCTCGCGCGCAGGACTACCAAGGACTAAGCCACACAGGAGTCCGGACTACCACTGGCCCTCCGCCCGGGCTATCCGCTTACTCGGACCTCAACGCCCGGCACACAACGGCAGGCGAGAGTCTCGCGGCGTGCGGGTGTAGACGCTGACCCCCGATCGCCGAGGAGGTGGACGCGTACTCGCTGTGCCCGTCGTACCGTTCACCGCGCCAGTGCCGACGCCCGGCGAGTCGGTGGCCGGCGGAAATCTGCGCCGAGTTGCTTCGAACGAACACGCCGTCACCCGGGAACCTCTCCGCACCAAGCCGGGCGGAGAATGCGCAAGCGCCCACTACAACCGGCAGTCCGATGCGATCGATCGCAGCCGGACGATCCTGCACAACGCAGGTGGCGGAGAGCAGGTGATCCACAACCGGGAAGGCCAGATCCGGGCGAAAAACACCATCGAGCCGGGCAACGATCCCTGCCCACCCCGCGACAAGCGGTGATCGCTTACCTGACGTAGGCGCTCCGCTGCCGATGTCAACCATCTAGGCGGCGTTGGCAATATGGCTGTCATGGCCCGGCCACGCCGTCGGTGACCCGCAGTGATTTCTTTGTCGCAGCGGCTCACCGGCGGTGGTGGCCTACCAGATGACGACCTCGGCGTTATCGCCTGCATAGCAGCGGGTCGAAACCTTCGTCGATCCGTCGCTGAACGTCACCGTCGACGGGGGCGCCCCGCAGGAAGCGGCGCTCCAGCGCGGCGGCTCGGCTGCGAACGGTCATGTGGCGCGGCGGGATCTCACTTCACGCTTCAGCTCGATCACCTCTTTTTCGAGGTCGATGACACCCTTCGCGCACATAGCAGTGAGGCCGATGAGTTTCACGACCGCGGCCCAAAGGGCGTTCTTTCCGGTAAAAGACTGGTCGAGGTAAGCGAACCGGTCGCGGAGCTCCTTGCCCACGACGGATTCAGGGTCGAGCTCGATATCTCTCATCTTGTGGAACGGCGAGAAGTCGGGGAGTGACTCTGGTTCGGGTGCCATGGCGAAAAAGTGTAGAGGCTGAATTCCCAGAGTCACAGAACCCGAGCCGCACTACGCTAGCCGGGTGCCGCTGCGCTTGGGCGAGGGTCGAGGACGCCGCCCCGTTAGTAAATGCCCGGGCATGCCGAACTACCCGAAAATGCCGGGCGAGCCCAAACGCGTTCAGCCCAGCCGGGATCGAGATCTTAAAGCCGAGAGGGACTAGCTGGATGTCGGTGGCGGCGCGGGCGTGTTCCGCGGTCGGTGATGCGGGCAAGGCGGGAGAAGAGCACCTCGGCGCAGCTAGCGAGCGATTGCCGGCCAGTCCAATGAGCGCGCCCGCCAGGCTGCCAACCGGTGCCAGCAGCGAGGGCCCGGTCAACACGAGATAGCCGAACGTGACACCGACCACGAATAGGGCCTGGTGCAGGGGTAACCATGAAGCGATCGGGCGCATCCGGAACGACAATCCCATGCCGAGCAGCAACGCCACCACGTGGCCGCCGGCGGTGAAGTCCCCGCCCGTCGCCGCCACCACCGCGGTCCCCAGCCACCACCCCACCCAGACACCGCGCCAGCGCGCCGGGACCGCCGCCGTGAAAGCGCCGAGCACGCACATCGCGCCGTAACTGATCCCCACGTCGCTGGCACGTGCCACCGAGACCGGCAGCATCCCCGTTCCGATGGCGGCGACCAGCCCGACCGCGACGATCAACGTGGCGCCGATGTGCCCGACGGCGAAGGTAAAAAGCAATCCTCGGCCGCACCACATGAGTTCACCCAAGGCCAGTAGGCAGGCGAGCCCGGGCAGCCATAAGAACAGATCCCCGCCGTCGTTGACGAATGCGCTCCCGATCAGGGTGCCCAGATGGCCGCGCCCAAGATTGTGGACGTTGGTGCTCATTCGGCTTACGGCGACCTCGCGCGCATGCGGACCGAGCGCGGAGAGGATGAGATAGATGACGAGCAAGATGACCGCATAGGTGGCCGTGACTCGCACCGATGCCGCGCCGGGTACGGCACGCAGCGGCGCCTGAGTCCAACGCAAGACGCCGTCGCGGGTGGCGGCGGCTGGTGTCATAGGTCTACGGTGCGGGTCCGGCGGCCGGCGTGCCTCTGTCTTAACGAAGCCTTCACACCCGTGCCGCAAATCTTCACGGAGCTGCACGGCCTCGTGACGTCCCCTTAAAGAGAGGTAATCGCAGCGACGGCCTCGTCGGCGGTCACAGACCATCGTCTCTCGGCGGCCCCCTAATGAACAGCAACGCTGATCGAGGGCGCCCTGCGGTCTTGACGGACTCCTCGCGATCCTGCTACACATGGCCTGCGCCACAAGTTTGGGCGGTCGCCCAAAGTCGATGGGTGGAGGATGTCATGGGTCGGATGGACGGCAAGGTCGCCTTCGTGACCGGGGCGGCGCGGGGGCAGGGCCGCAGCCACGCCGTCCGGCTCGCGCAGGAGGGTGCCGACATCATCGCGGTCGACGTCTGCCGTGGATTCGAAGGATCGCCGGCCCCCGCTGCCGCGTCGGAAGACCTCGACATCACTGCGGGCATGGTCAAGGACGCCGGAGCCCGCGTCGTCACCGCGGAAGTCGACGTGCGTGAATACGACGCGTTGAAGGCAGCCGTCGACGGCGGAGTCGAACAGCTGGGCCGGCTGGATGTCATCGTCGCCAACGCGGGCATCGGCACGATGACCGGCAAGCTGCACAAGACCGACGAGGCGCTGTGGCAGGAGATGATCGACGTCAACCTCAGCGGGGTGTGGAAGACGGTCAAAGCCGGCGTCCCACACCTGCTGGAGGGGGACCGCGGCGGTTCGATCATCTTGACCTCGTCCGTCGCGGGTAAGAAGGCCTACCTGCACACCGGTCACTACACGTCGGCCAAGCACGGGGTGGTCGGGCTGATGCGGGCGTTCGCAGTCGAGTTGGGGCAGAAGATGATCCGGGTCAACGCCGTGCTGCCGACACATGTGAACACGCCGCTGCTGATCAACGAGGGCACGTTTCATGCCTTCCGTCCCGACCTGCAGAACCCCGGGCCGGAGGACCTCGCGCCGATCTGCCAAACCTTCCACACGCTGCCGATCCCGTGGGTCACCGCCCAGGACATCAGCAATGCTGTGTTGTTCCTGGCCTCCGACGAAGCGCGATACATCACCGGCGTTGCGCTGCCGGTGGATGCCGGCAGCTGCCTGAAGTAAGGAAAGCATCGATGACGGTCACCAACGACACCGACGTCTACTACGACCCCTACGACGTCAACATCAATGCCAACCCCTACCCGATATACGCGCGGCTGCGCGAAGAGGCGCCGATCTACTACAACGAGCGCTACGACTTCTGGGCCCTGTCAAGGCATTCCGACGTCGAGCACGGACTGGCCAACTGGGAGACATTCTCCAATAGGCGAAGCGACATCCTCGAGCTGGTCCAGTCGAAATTCGACATGCCCGGCGGTGTCATGATGTTTCAGGACCCGCCGGAACACTCCAGGTTGCGCGGACTGATGTCGCGGGTGTTCACCCCACGCCGAATGTCCGCCCTTGAGGACCAGATTCGGCAGTACTGCATACGTTGCCTGGACCCGCTGGTCGGTTCCGACGGATTCGACATAATCGCCGATCTGGCGTCGATGATGCCGATGCGCGTGATCGGCATGCTGTTGGGAATCCCGGAATCCGAACAGATCTCGGTGCGCGACGCCAATGACGCCAACCTGCGTACCAAGCCGGGGGCGCCGTTGAAGGTCGCCAACGCCGACTCCATCGCCGACGGCCGGATCTATGCCGACTACGTCGACTGGCGTTCCAAAAACCCCTCGGATGACCTGATGACGACGCTGCTCAACGTCGAATTCGATGACGAGAACGGGGTGCACCGCAAGCTGACTCGCAAAGAGGTGCTGCACTACACGCAGGTGGTGGCCGGTGCGGGCAACGAAACCACCGGCCGGCTGATCGGCTGGCTGGCCAAGGTGCTCGCCGAGCACCCCGACCAACGTCGCGAGGTTTACCAGGACCGGTCGCTGCTGACCCGTACCATCGACGAGACGTTGCGGTTCGAACCCACCGGTCCGCACGTCGCGCGTTGGATGGCAAAGGATTTCGAGTGTTACGGCACGATCGTCCCGGCCGGCAGCGCGATGCTGCTGCTGTTCGGTGCCGCCAATCGCGATCACCGCCGCTACACCGATCCGGACACCTACAACATCCGTCGCGACAACATCTCGCACATCACCTTCGGAAAAGGCGTGCACTACTGCCTGGGCGCCAACCTGGCTCGCCTCGAGGGCCGCGTCGCGCTCGACGAGATCCTCAACCGGTGGCCCGAATGGGACATCGACTACGACACCGCGCAATTGGCGTCGACGTCGACCGTGCGCGGCTGGGAGCGGCTGCGGGTCGTGCTGCCCTGAGACCGGCTACGTGAAACTAGCCGATCGTGCGTAAGCACTATTTCACGCCGCGTCGCGTGCGTAGGCCCCACACTCGGTGCCCTGACCGACCAGGCTTAGCCGCGTCAGGTGGTTTTGCGTTTCTTCGGGGTGGGCATCTCGAACCGGTCCAGCAGCCGGTTGACCAAGGCGATGGCCGCTTCGTGGCCCCCGGACGATCCCAGCCCTTCTTCCAAGATCAGGGTGCGGCCAATAGAGGCGATGAAGACCGCGATGGCCGCGGGTGGATACTCGTCGGTGTCGACGTCGTGTTCGCGGATGATGAAGTTCAGCGCAGTGATCTGCTGCTCACGCCAGCGATCCGACCATGCGGCGATCTCAGCGCGAATCTCCTTGCGGTGGTTGGCAAGCCCCATGAACTCGAGCAGCAGCCTGGTGTCCTTGGGCTCGATGAGGGTATCCCAGAAGGCGTGCAACGGCCGATCCGACGCCAGCGCCGCCTGCTGGCGCTCCAGGTAAACGGCCGCGCCGAGGCGAAAGACGGCCAGGTACAGGTCGTCCATCGTGGGGAAGTAGTAGTGCACCAGCGCCGGTTTGACGCCGGCCTTGGCGGCCACCCGGCGCGACGTGGCCGCGGCGTAGCCCTCCTCGAGCATGATCTGACTCGTCGCGGCCACCAGCAGGTCGCGCGTCGTCGAGTCGCGCGCCTTGGGTCGTTCAGATGCCGTCACGTAGTGGTCCTATCACACGGCCGGCTCGGCGACCATCTCGAAGAAGGCGGCGCCGGAATCCGGGATGCAATTCTGCTTGAACACGTTGACGGCGTACGAGACCAGGATCATCGAGTACAGCAGGTGCAGCAGCCTGGTCGCATCGTCCGGTAATGCGTTGATATCGCGCCCATTTAGATACGCGATCGCCTCCTCGGCCCGGGGGGCGATGGCGTGGTAGAACCTGACGAGGTCGTCGTAGGGCTTGGACAGCCGCGCCCCGTAGCGTTCGGCCCGGGTCGGCAAGGCCCAGTCGGCGACAAACGGTTCAAGATCGGGCGCGGCCCCCAGCTCGGGATAGTCGGTGGTGAACTTGCCCCGCCCCGTCGACAGGCGCTGCTGGATGCCGGTCACGAGGGGACCTCTTCACTGCGTTGCCCGCCCTTGGGCGCCGAGTTCTTCCAGGGCTCCTGGTCCCAGGCTCGGTCCAGCGGCGCCATCTCGCCTCCGAACGGGAAGAAGGCACGCTGCGCGTAGGTTTCCCGGGCCAGGCCGTGGCCGAGTTCGTCGATGAAGGCCCGCTTGAGTGGGTTGGTGAACAACTGGCGTGAATAACGCAGTGTCAGAGGCGGACGCTTGACCAGTTCGCGGGCGAGTTCCCATGCCCTGTTCAGCAATTGGCCCTTGGGCAGCACCTCGTTGACGACCCCCCACTGCTTGGCTTCCTGCGCGCCCAGCTTCATGCCGGTCAACAGGAAGTAGCGGGCGCGGGTATGGCCGGCCAGAAAGCTCCAGATGACGTGTTGGCCGTCGCCGGGCACCTGCCCGCGCGGAAAGTGCGAGGCGTCATGGAAGTATGCGTCTTCGGACGCCAAGACGATGTCGCCGAGCAAGGGCACCTCGGAGTGAATGTTGCACGGTCCGTTCTCGGCGCTGATCATCGGGACGTCGACGTCGAGCACGTTGGAAATTAAATGGCGCGCATACCAGGCTTTTTCGTCGAGCTTCAACAATCCGCGGGTGCCGGGCATGAGCAGATAGTCGGGCTTTTCGACCAGATCGCCGTTGGGCATGCGTCCCCAGTTGGCGTTGTAGTTCTCGCCGGTCCCGGTGTGGATGAGTACCTTGATTTCGCGGTCCCCGGCGATATCGGCGAACGCGTCCGACATCTGATCGTGTGCCCGCCAATCCCACACCAGGCTGCCGCCGTTGGTGTGGCACTGCATGAACAGGATGCCGTCTTGGCCGAGCTCGAGCCGGTAATTGGCGTACTGATCGTGGTATTCGCTGTACCTGGTTCGCTTTGCCATTGAGCCGTCTCATTTCCGAGAAACTGTCAGCCCGCTGGTTTGAGCGATCGCCCAAACCGGGTAGCTGACATGCTTGCACCTCCGGTCGCGGTGGTCAAGGTTCACCGGCCGTGCAGGCGGACCACCACGGGTGCGAAGGATTCGAACTGTGACTGCTGCACCGTGACATAGTTGACGCCCTGACTTTCCCGGCGCGAATGCAGCGTCTCGACAACGTGATCCACCGAACCGACCAGCACATTTGGATGGTCGCGTAGCAGATCAACGGCGATGCCCGTCGACTACGCCAGCCGCGTCAGCACCGCACCTGAATCGTCGGTGATTTCGGTGAAGTACGGGGAGCTCTCGACGTCCAGGCTGCCGAAGCGCTCGCCGGCGGCGGCACGCACGAAGCCGATCCGGCGCTCGGCTACCGCTTGGGGGTCAAGGCCGTCGGCGTCCCGCGCCACGAACGGCACGCTCGAGATGCTGACGATGTCGGCTTCGCGTCCGGCCAGCGTCAGCACGCGCCGCCCGCCGCCGCCGATGATGATCGGCGGATGGGGTGATTGCACCGGCCTCGGCCGGCCCGCGTAACCACGTACTTCGACGAACTCACCCGAGAAGTCGAGTTCCTGGCTTCGCCAATGGGCCCTGATGAGCGCGACAACCTCGGCCAGCTTGGCGATTCGTCGTCCGGGCCTGTCGAACTCGAGCCCCATCGCCGCGTACTCGACTCCGCTCCAGCCGGCGCCGATGCCGAATTCGAGCCGCCCGCCGGAGAGCACATCGAGCGTGGCCGCTTCCTTGGCCAGCACCGCGGGCACGTGGTAATCGATGCAGAAGACGCGGCAACCGATGCGCAAGGTCTCGGTCCAGGCGGCGGCCGCCGCCATCGCCGCGATGGGTGCCAGGTCTTGGCGTGGGGTGCGCGCTTCGCGTTGCGCGGGACCGGGTCCCAGGTAGTGATCGGCGAGGAAAAGCGTTGAGTATCCGAGGGTTTCGACCCGGCGAACGGTGTCGCGCCACTCCCGTCCGCTGCTGGCGTTGGTCGCTTGCACCGCGAAGCGGAACGGGGGCCTGTCCATCAACGGACCCTAAATTGCGCGGCATTCGATATTCAAGGCCCGTTACTTGACCGTCGTTGACGCGGGGTGATAGGCATGGGAAGCTCATCGGGTTGGGCGATCGCTCAGGAAGGTGGCTCGCAGTTGGGCGTGAAGACGGCTGTGGTGACCGGGGGTGCATCGGGGATTGGCCGCGCCGTCGCCGAACGGTTGCGCAGTGACGGGTTGCGGGTTGCCGTCATCGATCTTTCCGCCACCGACGACGATTTCGGGTACATCGCCGACGTCACGGACCGCGCCCAGGTCGACGGCGCGATTGCGGCGATCCGCGAGGCCCTCGGCCCGATCCTGGTGCTGGTCAATGCCGCCGAAGGTTTCAAGGAGTTCATGGACATGTCATTCTCGGACTGGTCCAAGGTGATTGACGTCAATCTGCATGGCGTCTTCCACACCGTTCAGGCCGTGCTGCCCGACATGATCGAGGCCGGGTGGGGTCGCATCGTCAACATCTCGTCGTCGAGCACCCACTCCGGACAGCGCGCTCGGCTTTCGACGCCGGTCCGCCGACGGGATCCAAAACGGTTGGTACGTAAGGCCGACGCTGTTCAGCGATGCCACCAATGACATGCGGATCGCCCGCGAAGAGATTTTCGGTCCGGTGCTGACCGTCATCTCCTACCGGGACGAGGACGAGGCAATTCGCATCGCCAACGACTCCGAATACGGGCTGGCGGGATCGATATTCACCGGCGACGCCGAGCGCTTACAGCGTGGCGGCCAGGGTGCGGCCGGGCACCTTCGGCGTCAACGAGGGCTACATCATGGATCCGGCGGCACCGTTCGACGGGGTCAAGAACCGTGGCTACGGGCGCGAACTCGGTACCGAGGGAATCGACAGTTACACCGCCAGCCAATCCATTTCGGCGGCGACGTCATGACTTGCCGTCATTACCGGCCGAGTCTAAGTATCTTAACTATCGGGCATAGCTTGGGGCAATCCGTTCATAGATAGGGACACGCGTGGCCGCCAGCTTCAAGGACGTTATTCAGTCCAAGTACTTGCTGTTGACGACATTCACCAAGGATGGGCGTCCGAAACCGACAGCGATCTGGGGCGTGCCCGACGGCGACGACACGCTGTTGGTGATCACCGACGACGGTTCGTGGAAAACCAAGCGGATCAACAACACTCCGAGGGTGACGATCGCCAGGAGCGGGGCGCTGGGCAAGCCCAAGAGCGAAGAGGTCGAAGCGAAAGCCCGGGTGCTACCGAAGTCCGAGACGCGACGCGTCTACAACGCCGTCCTCAAGCGGTACTGGTATCACGCGCCGTGGTTCTACGCGCACTCGATCGTCCGCGGCGGCATCGACAAGGTGCACGTCGGCCTCGAAATCAAGCCCGCCGGCTGAGGCGCGCCGCAGCTAGCCGCCCTCGCGCATCGCCTCGAAGGTGTCCGCCACGGTCTCCTTGGGGTCCCGATAGGTGATGCCGAGGTCTCGTTCACTCGGCGAATCGTCCGACGCCGGCATCTGCGTGTAGTACTGCATTCCCGCCCAGGTGAACGGCGTTTCGAAGGGCAGGAAACGGTTCGCCCGATCCAGCACCGCGCCCGCGACGCGCAGCGCGGTGTCCGGAATCCGGACGGCGACCATCGGCGTCCCGGCGACCTCGCCGATCAGATTCGCGAGGTCGGCCGCGGGCACCCGATGGCCACCGGCGGTGTAGCGGCGCGGCCCGCGCCCGGGCTCGAGCAACGCCGCATGGAGCGCGGCCAGATCGCGGACGTCGACGATCAGCCACGCGGCGCTGCGGCCGGGGATCGCGTGCATCTGCACGGCCGCCCGCACACCCTCGCCCGCCTCACCGAATTGGTCACCGACCGGCGGGCCGAGCACCATGCCGGGATAGGTGATGTTGACCGGCGCGCCCGCATCCTGCAGCCCCCGGGCATAGATCTCGACCTGTGCCTTGGAGGTGCCGTATCCATCCGCCCCGCCCACCACCGGCAGGTCCGCCGTCAGCATCTCCAGGTCCGGATGGAACAGCGCGGTGAAGCTGGACACGTGCACGATGGGATCCAGGCCGAGTTCGACGGACTGGCCCAGCACATTCTGCGCGCCCTGCATGTTTGTGGCGAGCATCTGGGGCGTCTGGCGTGGGTCGGTAGCGACTAGAGCGGCGCTGTGCACGACGGCGTCGCATCCCTGCAACGCCTGGCGCACCGCGACGCGGTCGGTGATGTCGGCGACGGCGAAGTCCGACACGTCGACGCCGAGCTTGGCGACGGTGGTTTGCAGCTTGTCGGGGTTGCGGACCAGGAACCGCACGGAGTGCCCCGCATCGGAGAGGGCCTTGGCGGTCCACCCGCCGACGAAACCGGTACCACCCGTGACGAGAACCCGCATGGGCTCATTCTGCAGGACTGCGAACCTAGAGGTGGCTGGAGGCGAAGCCGGCAGCTTGATTTGTCATGCCGTTAACCGGATACGACGTGTGCGCGGCGAAGTTGTCGGTGTCGGCGTTACCGCAGATCGGATCACCCTGCGCGCACAGTTCGAGCGTCTTCGGCTGGTACAGCGGCCCAATGGTCAGCGGCGGTGCGTTGTACTTCCGCAGGAACTGACCCGATGGCGTGCCGAACAATGTCACGGCGGCGACGTGCTTCGCGACGTCCGGCGGCATCGGTGGAGGCACCGCGGAGGCGGGCACGCCCGGAGGCACGGCGGCCGAAGTGGTGTAGCCCGCCACCGCGGCGCCCTGAGAGTAACCGCCGAGCACTTCTTTAGTGTTGGGGCAATCCACCGCCGTCGATTCGATGTGCGAACTGGCATCCCGGATGCCGTCGATCACAGTCAGCGGAAAGTCGGGGCTCGAAAAGTCAGTGCTGGCAGGGTAATTGACCGGATATACGGGCAGTGATTTGCCGCCCACCTGGGATCGCAACGCGTCGACGAACGGCTGGCCGATCCCGCCGAGGCCGGGCGCTTCGCCGGATCCCCGGGCGAAAACGACTTCGACGTCGGGACACGGCTCGGCCGCCGCGGACGGGGCGGGCGCGCTCGGAACGACCGAACCCGTCACCACCGCCGCCGACAGCGCCGACACGACAACCAACCGGCGCGCCGCCACGACGGCCGCACCCGGGCGAATACGCATTACTTCTTGAAGGCGTCCTTCACCTTTTCGCCGGCGTCCTTCAGGCTGGACTTCGCCTGGTCCGCCCTACCCTCGTCCCGGGTGTCGTGGTCGCCGGTCGCCTTGCCGATGGCTTCCTTGGCCCGGCCCCCGAGGTCGTCGATCTTGTTCTTCACCTTGTCTTCGTTACTCATGGCGTGCTGGCTACCCCGCAACCGGAGTTATCGAAACCCCACCCTGTCATCATGGACGGGTGAGCACCGCAATCGTGGTGGCAGTAGTGGTGGTGTTGATGCTGCTCGGCATCGGCATGGTGGTCAATCAGCTGCTGCGGCTGAAGCGATATCTGAGGGATTCACCCACCGAAGAACCACGCGATATCACGCCCGGGCCACCGGACCCGCCGATCTCCTGACGGGCGTGCGAATTCAGCTGGCGATCGCGCCGATCGCGGCCGCGCTCTCCAAGTCGCCGAAAGCGACGGCATAGCGCTGGGCCAGGGCCACGGCGACTTCGACGCGCTGCCAGAGTCCCCCGCCGGCGCTGGCCGTGCACAGCCACAAGGTCAGCCCGTGAGCGACCGACGCGCGATAGCGCAACCAAACCTCTGCACGGGACGGAATCTCATCGGCGGACAGCGCGAGCGCGTCGCGGTATTCGTCGAGGAGGCCACCTTCGTGCCTGCGGCGATCATCAACCGTCAGGGCGCCCTGCAGGAAGTAGCCGAGGTCAAGTGACCAGTTACCCCGGCGCGTCATCTGCCAGTCGAGGAATCCAACTTCGCCGTGTGGCGTGACGTACGTGTTGCCGATGTGGGGATCGCCGTGCAGCAACGTCTCCGGCGATGAGGTCAGAGTTCGGATGTAGGGCTTCCACACTGACTCGACGAGATGGTCGATGGTCAGGCCCAGCACCTCGGCGGGAGTATCGCGATCGAGGAGTTCCAGGGCCGACGGCAGCGGAGCGTATTGCAGGCCATCGAAGGGCAGGAACGGTTCGAGCCAGGAGAGACCCGGATGTCGCAGTACGCGCTCGCCCCAGTATCGGCCGTGCAGTCGGCCCAGGGCGCGCACCCCGGAGGCGGCCTGGTCAAGGGTCAGCGGCCGGAGCGAATCACGCGGATCCGCCGCACGCGCGTTCAGATCCTCCATGACCATGATGAAGTCGTAGGCGTCTTCATCGATCATTGCGCTGTACACCGTGGGGTGTTCGAGCGGCAGGCGAACACCGGACATGAATAGTCGCGGCTCGTGAAACATCCCGCTGGTCATCCGGATCAGCTCCTTGTGAGCCGGATCGGCGGCCTTGACGAACACGGTGGCCGGACCGCCGCCGGCCGAATAGCTCAGCGCCAATCGGGCGCGCCGGTTGGTGCCGTCGTCGCGGAGCGCGACGGCCACGTCATCGACCACGGCGTCGGGGTGGCGCCCCGCGAGGGCCGCCGACATCCAGGCCGGTGTGATGTCATCCCAGCTCTGCGGCACCGACAGCGGCAGTGTGCTCACCGGGATCCTCTCGTCGCGGCGGCCGTGGTGTGCCAGTAACGACACGGACCGTGTCGTTACTGGCTGGAAGCGAAGTTACCGCATGCGGCGCACCCTTAGGAAGGGCGTGGCCTGATCTAAGCTCGCCTCATGCCTCAGATGAGGGGCGGCAGGCCGCGCGACGTGCAGCTTGACGATGTGATTCTGGTGGCCACCCGGGATCTCTTGGCAGTGGGCAGCTACGCCGAGTTGTCGATGGAAAAGGTGGCCGCCCGCGCCAAAGTGGGGAAGAAGACGTTGTACCGGCGGTGGCCGTCGAAAGCCCCACTCGTCGCAGATGCCGTCCTGGACGCCTACGGTCGAGGCGGCTCGTTCGAAGTCCCCAACACCGGTGACCTTCGAGCCGATCTGCGTTCCTGGCTCGTCGAGCACGCCGAATTCATAGCCGACCCGGCGAGCGCAGCACTCATACGCGCGCTGGTCGCCGCTGCGGCCGCCAACGCGTTTGACAACGAGGCGCTTTACCAACAGCTCAGCATCCCCCAGCACGCAGGGCTGTTGGCCCGCCTGCGACAGGCCGCCGGCGACGGCCACTTGCACGCCGATGCGGATCTCGATTCGGTCGCGAACGCACTGATCGGCACCCTGCTGCTGCGGGTGCTGACCGGCATGCCGGCGGGTGGCCCGCCCGCGACCGAGTTCGACGGACTCCTCGACGCGCTACTCGACGGCGCCGCGCGCTGATCTGTGAAGTCAGGGGGCGAATCGGGCCCAGGCTGATAGCTTCAATCCTCGTGAACGCTCGGGGCGTCGCGACGCCGTGACGCCGTCGACTCTGCTGGTCACCGATGCTGGCTTGCCACGCGGTGTGTCCGGTGCTGCCGACCCTCGTTTCGCGAGCGCCATCAGGGTGTTCTCCCAACTGTTTCCCGGTCGCCGGTTCGGCGGGGGTGCGTTGAGCGTCTACGTCGATGGGATTCCCGTCGTGGACGTCTGGACCGGATGGTCGGACCGGGCCGGCACCCAGCGCTGGACCGCCGACACCGGGGCCATGGTGTTCTCGGCGACCAAGGGGGTCGCGTCGACGGTGATCCACCGCCTCGCCGACCGCGGGCTGCTGTCCTACGACGCGCCCGTAGCCGATTACTGGCCCGAGTTCGCCGCCAATGGGAAGGCCGAGATCACGGTTCGCGACGTCCTGCGGCACCGGTCCGGGTTGTCGCACTTGCGCGGCGTCAGCAAGACGGAGTTGATGGACCACCTGCTCATGGAGGAGCGACTGGCAGCGGCGCCGGTCGACCACCTGCGCGGTGTGCAGGCCTACCACGCGCTCACGTACGGATGGCTGCTGTCCGGCTTGGCCAGGGCGGTGACCGGCAAAGGGATGCGCGAGCTGATCCGCCAGGAGGTGGCCCGTCCGCTCAACACCGATGGGTTGCATCTGGGCCGCCCACCGGAAGGCTCACCGACGACGCCGGCCCAAATCCTGATACCGCAGGGCAGGCTGCGCGCGCCGGTGATCAACTTCATCGCACCGCGCGTGGCCGGTCTGCCGTTCTCCGGCGCGCTGGGTGCGATGTACTTCCCCGGCGTCATCTCCCTGATCAAGGGTGACACCCCGTTCCTGGATGGTGAAATCCCCGCCGCCAACGGCGTAGTCACCGGCCGGGGGCTCGCCAAGATGTTCGCCGTCCTTGCCAACGACGGCCGCATCGATGGAAAGAAGTTCCTGTCCGAAGACCTGGTGCGCGGGCTGGCCGGGCAGGCGCGCCGCAAGTGGCCCGACGCGAACATGGTGGTGCCCATGCCTTTTCATCTGGGTTACCACGAGTCGCCCGTTCCCGGTTTACTCCGCGGCTTCGGTCATGTCGGCCTGGGCGGAACGCTCGGCTGGGCCGACCCCGAGACCGGCAGCGCCTTCGGGTTCGTCCACAACCGGCTGCTGACGCCGCTGCTGTTCGACATGGGATCCTTTGCGGGCCTTGCCCGTCCGCTGCGCAACGCCATCGAGGCGGTCCGTGACCAAGGTCCCCTCGCGGTGCCGCCGCTGGGCGCCCGCTACGCCAAGCCCGCGCGGCGACGGGCCAGCGTCCGCGACACCGTGGCGGCGGGCGAGGGCTGATCGGGGCTATCCGACGTAGGCGTTGCCGCGCGGCAGTGTCAGCGGAAGATCGGCGTAGGTGGCGATTCCCGGCGCCGCGGCGACGACGGCGGCGATGCCGTTGATGGCGGGCACGGCCGTCATGATGTGTCCGAGGTCCATGAATTCCTCGAGCGTGGTGGCTTCGAAGTACGGCGGCGGCAAGAAGCCGACCTTGGTGGTGACGGTCGGTTGCCCGTCGACCTGGATGATCCAGCCGTCCTGCTCAATCTTCCAGTCGGGTTCCAGGGTCTGCCCCTTTCTCCACCGGACGTTGAGGTCGATCAGCGTCTTGCCGTTGACGATGCCCTGCCAACTGATGTAGGTCCCCGCGACATGTCCCGCGGGGATGGTCCAGGAGGCCATGACCAGGTCTTCGGTGGTCTGGGCGAACTCGGCGACACACTTCACCTCGTCCAGCTCGATTCCGAGCGCGTCGCCCACCAGCCGGACGGCCTCGCCGAAAATGGCCGTGCCCTTCGCGGCCATCGCCGGCAGGTCGGGGTGGTCGATCGGCTGGCCGAAGCCGACGGGCTTCTCGGTTTCCGGCGAGTCATAGAAGGTGGTGTCGGCGGCCTCGTTGACGGTGACCTTGTCGATCCGGTTGCACACCATGGCCGACACGATGGCCAACAGTTCGGCGAAGCCGGGGCTGACACCCGACCCGAAGATGGTGGAACCGCCCTTCTCGCAGGCCGCCAGGATGCGGTCGCGGCCCTCGCCCAGGTTGTGTCCGGTGATGAACGAGGCCGTGGTCACCACGTTGACGCCGGCGGACAGGATGCGGACCAGTTCGTCGACGTTGATCCACATCGGGTTGTAGACCACACAGTCGGGCTTGAGCGCCAGCAGCTCGTCGATGTCGTTGGTGGCCGCGATGCCGAGCGGTGGGATCCCGACGAGTTCGCCGGCGTCGCGCCCGGCCTTCTCCGGTGACCAGGCGTAGCAGCCGACCAATTCCAGGGTGGGGTTGGTGACGATCGATTTCAGCGAGCTCTTGCCGACGTTTCCGGTGTTCCACTGCACGACGCGATAGGTGTTTGGCACTCGCTCAGCATAGGGAAGAACCGGGGTTCTTAGTAGACCTAATAGGCAGATTCTGCGGCCAATATTTCGGCCAGGAAGGCGTCTTGGGGCGGCAGGTTCTGCCGCGCCCGCGCCCACCGCCGCACCCGCTCCCGTGTCTCGGGGGCTTCCACTGTTTCGGCGCCGACGACCACCGACATCATCGACCAATCGTGGTCCCACGCCGCGGACTCCTGGCCGGCCACCACCGGCGCAGCCAATGCCCGGTGGCCAACCTGCGCAGCGGGGCAACCGAGCCTGGCACCAGGTCGCGCCCGGATCTGGGTCGCGAGCTCGTAGCGGCAAGAAGCGGACGGATCCAGCGGAGCCAGCTGCACCGCGACCTCGATGCCGGCCACCAACGTGGCTTGTTTGTCTTCGGCCAGTAGCCCCCAAGGCGCGCAGGCCCGGTCGACTTCTTCCTCGCAAAGCAAGGGGATTTCGGGCAAAGCGTCGCGATCCAAGGCGCGCCTCAGGGTCGCGCGCACCCGGTCCACGACACTGCGGTCCAGCGGACGGTCGCCATCCGCAGTCTGGGCAATCGCTGGAGGACGCTGCGGCGCAATCGAACTCAAACCCAGCTCGATGATCGACCATGGCAGTCGCGTGGTGTCGGTGCGGGCCAGAGCGCCCATGTTGTACGGGGTTGGGTCGGTGATCATGGCCGACCAGACGCGCTGACGCGTCGCAGCGGCGCCATGGCTGCCCGCCGCCCCCAAGACCGTGTTGAGCTCGGCGCGGAACGAGTCGATGACGGCCTCGCGCGCCCGCACGTCGCGCCAACTGCGGTCGAGCTGCTTGGCCAGCGTGGCAACGACCTCGGCATCCGCCACGTATCGATGCAGGACCTCGATCGCGGTGCGATCGCGATCCCGGTGGATGTCGCCGAGCACCGCACCAGAGCTGCCGAAGCCGCGGCACAGCCCAGGGTCCCAATCGCAGCTGCGAGAAGACGTTTCACTTGTGGTTCCTTCCTTCGTGCGCCGCCCCGATGGCGTCGTCCTGGCGCAAGTACAGAACGCTGCGGTTGCTACCGATCCCAAATTTCACGAGGCCTAACCGGTAGGCTGCGTCGATGTCCGAGCAGGCGAAGGGAGCAACGAGATGCTCAGCGTGAAATGGCTGGAAAAGCCTGACTCTCATGACTTTCCGGCGGCGGCGGACTACCTCACCATGCTTGCGGACCGGCAGACCGTGAAGAAGGTGATCAAAAAGCTCAAATCCGGGACGGTGACGCACCGGAAGGCCAAAGACATTCTGCGGGCCGCGCGGCTGAGCCTGCTCCCGGCGGACAATCCCCACGTCGCCGCGGACCTGACCAAGATCGAAAAGGGCCTACCCCTGTCGCCCATCCTGCTGGTGCGCGGCGACTTCCTCGTCGGGGTTGCTTTGCAGATCGCCGACGGCTACCACCGTGTCTGCGCGAGCTATCACACCGACGAGAACACGCCCATTCCCGTGGTTCTCGCGGCCGTCAGCCGCTGATCGGAGGAATGATCATGATCGACATCAGCACCGTCGGGACGGTGCGGGTGCTGACCCTGTCGTCGGGTCCAGTCAATGCGCAGGATGTCGAGCTGCTCGAAGAACTGGCCTCGGCGGTGCGCGAGTTGGCGCGTTCCGACGCCGGCGCGCTGGTCGTCACCGGTGCCGGGCGCGCTTTCAGCGCCGGCGTCGACCTCAACCGCGTGGTGCAGGGTGGCACCGCCTACACCGATCGGCTTGTCCCCGCGCTGTCCGCGGCGTTCGATGCGATGTTCAGCTATCCGGGGCCGACCGTCGCCGCGATCAACGGCGCCGCGATCGCGGGCGGCTGCGTGCTCGCCTGCGCCTGCGACCGCCGCTTGATCAGTCCCGAGGCGCAGATCGGCGCGGCCGAAGTGCGCGTCGGAGTGCCGTTCCCGGTCGCGGCGTTGGAGGTCATGCGCTACGCCTGTGGGATCCACGCCGATGAGGTGCTGCTGGGCGGCCGCAACTATCGGGGTGCGGAGGCCGTGGCCCGGGGCCTGGCCCACCGCGTCGTCACCGACGATCTCGTCGGGGCGGCCGTGGCGGAAGCGTCGGACCTTGGCAGCATCCCGGCCGACGCCTACCGGCAGACGAAGACCCAGTTGCACGCCCCGACGATGACGCGGATTCACCAGGCCCGCGGCGTCGATGACGAGGTTCGCCAGATGTGGGGCACGGACGAGACGCTGCGACGCATCGCCGCCTACGTGGAGCGGCTGCGACGGCGCTGACTATTCCTCGTCAGTGTTTTCGTCCAAAGCCACGCCGGCCCGCGTGCGCCTGCGCCGCATCCGGTGTGACCCCTTGCCGGTCGGGCGCCGGTTGCGCAACTTGGCCGTCGACTCGTCGCCCTCGTCGGCGGTCGCATCGGCCGTCTCGGTGCTGTCTTTGACCGGCGCTGCCTCGGTCGCCGGCTCCGGTGCCGCCTCAGAGTCGGCGGTTTCGGCGGTGACTTCACTGGGGGTCGCCGCCGCCTCGGCTTCCTCGGCTTCCTCGGCTTCCTTGGTCTCTTCGGCTTCGGCAGGGGCGGTCTCCGCCTCTTCCGTCGCGCCTTCGTCGGCTTCGGCCTCTTCCGCTTCTTCGGTGTCGGCCTCGCCGCCCTTCTTACGCCGCACGCGGCGCTCCTTGGGCTTCTTCGCCTTGATCGGTTTGGGCGGCGGCGGGGGCAGCTCGGCGACGAACGAGAGGTAGAACGCGAAAATTCCAAGCAACGCGATCGCGGCGGCCGCCCCGTAGACGCCGAACAACCACCGTCCGGCGGCGTCCAGGCTCAGCCAGATCTCGCTGACCGCCGTCCCGATGATGAGCACTCCGGCCAGCACGTGGGCCACTATCGACCAGATCCTGATGGACAGGGCCAGCTGCGGCGTCCCCAACTCCGGCTTGCGGGTGCGCAGCAGCGTGAACACCACGGGCAGCGCCGCGAGCGCGATGAGCGCACCGGTCGCAATGCGCAGCGAAGTCCCCAACGAGTGCGCGGTGTCACCCATCAGCTCAGGCCAGCGTGGCAACACGAAAAAGAAGTAGAGGAAGCCGGCAGCGATCGAGAATAACGCGTGCCACGGGATGGCGACCTTGCGCCCCATACCCCTCCTCGTGCTGGTGAATCCACGTCAGCCTAAAGGCGGCCGACCCGAATCAGTATCAATTCGTCCGTGTCCGCTTGGCGGACCAATGGCGGAGGATGCGGGATTTGAACCCGCGAGGGCTGTTAACCCAACCCGCGTTCCAGGCGAGCGCCATAGGCCACTAGGCGAATCCTCCGTGGCCATGGTAACCGAGGGCCGGATGGCCCTCGCCAGTTGCTCGTCGTCGACGCCGGGGCAGGTATTAGACTCTTCGCTGGACCCCGCGCGGCGTCTATCCTGTGAACTCCCCCAGGGCCGGAAGGCAGCAAGGGTCAATGGGCTCTGTCGGGTGCGCGGGGTCCCCTATCTCCATGAGTGCCGACCCGCTTCGCCCGGCTTTGCCGCGCTTGCGCTCGCCACTGGTTTCCCGCCGTCGATAGCGAAAGGGTTCATGGTGTCGCTGGAGTCGCTCACCCCGGCCGAGCTCGCGGCCGCGAACACTCGTCACCAGCAGGACTACGCGGACCTGCAGGCCAAGAAGCTCTCCCTGGACCTGACCCGCGGCAAACCGGCGCCCGCCCAGCTCGACCTGTCCAACCAGCTGCTGAGCCTGCCCGGGGACGACTTCCGCGACAGCGAGGGCACCGACACACGCAACTACGGCGGCTTGCACGGGCTGCCCGAGCTGCGGGCAATCTTCGGGGAGCTGCTCGGCATCCCGGTGCAGAACCTGATCGCGGGCAACAACTCCAGCCTGGAGCTGATGCACGACCTCGTCGCCTTCTCGATGTTGTATGGCGGCGTGGACTCGCAGCGGCCCTGGAAGGACGAACCGAGCATCAAGTTCTTATGCCCGGCTCCCGGCTACGACCGGCACTTCGCCATCACCGAGACGATGGGCATCGAGATGATCCCCGTCCCGATGTTGTCCGACGGGCCGGACGTCGACCTGATTGAGGAACTCGTTGCCGTCGATCCGGCCATCAAGGGCATGTGGACGGTGCCGGTATTCGGCAACCCGACCGGGGTCACCTACTCCTGGGACACGGTCCTGCGGCTCGTCCAGATGCGCACCGCGGCGCCCGACTTCCGGCTGTTCTGGGACAACGCGTATGCGGTGCACACCCTGACGCATGACTTCGTCCGGCAGGTCGACGTGCTCGGCTTGGCGGCCGCGGCAGGCAACCCCCATCGGCCCTACGTGCTCGCGTCCACCTCGAAGATCACCTTCGCCGGCGCCGGCGTGAGCTTCTTGGGCGGATCGCTGGGCAACATCGCCTGGTACCTGCAATACGCGGCAAAGAAGTCGATCGGCCCCGACAAGGTCAACCAGCTGCGGCACCTGCGCTTCTTCGGTGACGCCGACGGGGTGCGGCTGCACATGCTGCGCCACCAGCAGATCCTGGCGCCGAAATTCGCGCTGGCCGCCGAAATCCTGGATCAGCGGCTCAGCGACTCCAAGATCGCGTCGTGGACCGACCCCCGGGGCGGCTACTTCATCAGCCTGGACGTGCTGCCCGGGACGGCGAAGCGCACCGTCGCGCTGGCCAAAGACGCCGGCATCGCGGTCACCGAAGCGGG
Organism: Mycobacterium sp. 852002-51971_SCH5477799-a; assembly: GCF_001667145.1. Lineage (GTDB taxonomy): Bacteria > Actinomycetota > Actinomycetes > Mycobacteriales > Mycobacteriaceae > Mycobacterium. Next base: position 40,115 of record NZ_LZIF01000047.1, on the reverse strand, counting down.
TGCGTCGTTCCCGTACCGGAAAGATCCGAAGGACACGAACATCCGGATCGCGCCGACCTTCCCTTCGCTGCCGGACCTGCGCGACGCCGTCGACGGCCTGGCGACCTGCGCGCTGCTGGCGGCGTCGGAGTCGCTGCTGGCGTCGTCCGCGTCGAGTGTGAACTGACGGTGAGAAAATCGCCGAAATCGCGCCCTACGTTCACACTCGGCGCCCCGCGGGCCCTGGTCACCCGGCGCCGGTAGCCTGCTGACCGTGGCCCTCTACCGCAAGTACCGACCGGCAACGTTCGCCGAAGTGGTGGGGCAGGAGCACGTCACCGAACCACTGTCGATCGCCCTGGAGGCCGGCCGGATCAACCACGCGTATCTGTTCTCCGGTCCGCGCGGGTGCGGGAAGACGTCGTCGGCGCGCATCCTGGCCCGATCGCTGAACTGCGTTCAGGGCCCGACGGCCACCCCGTGCGGGGTTTGCGACTCGTGCCAGGCGCTGGCGCCCAACGCGCCCGGCAGCATCGACGTGGTGGAGCTCGACGCCGCCAGCCACGGGGGCGTTGACGACACCCGCGAGCTGCGCGACCGCGCGTTCTACGCGCCCGCCCAGTCGCGGTACCGGGTGTTCATCGTCGACGAGGCGCACATGGTCACGACGGCGGGGTTCAACGCGCTGCTCAAGATCGTGGAGGAGCCCCCTGAGCACCTCATCTTCATCTTCGCCACCACCGAACCGGAGAAGGTGCTGCCGACGATTCGGTCGCGCACCCATCACTACCCGTTCCGGCTACTGCCGCCGAAGACCATGCGGGCCTTGGTCGGCCGGATCTGCGAGCAGGAGGGCGTCGCCGTCGACGACGCCGTCTACCCGCTGGTGATCCGCGCCGGCGGCGGCTCGCCTCGCGACACCCTGTCGGTGCTCGATCAGCTGGTGGCCGGCGCCGAGGGCGCGCACGTGACCTATCAACGGGCGCTGGGTCTGCTGGGCGCCACCGACATGGCGCTGATCGACGACGCCGTGGACTCGCTTGCCGCCGCGGATGCCGCGGCGCTGTTCGGGGCGGTGGAGTCGGTGATCGACGCCGGCCACGACCCGCGGCGCTTCGCCACCGATCTGCTGGAACGGTTTCGCGACCTGATCCTGCTGCAGGCCGTCCCGGATGCGGCCAGCCGTGGCGTGGTGGACGCACCGGAGGACGTGCTCGAGCGGATGCGTGAGCAAGCGACCCGGATCGGACCGGCGACCCTGACCCGCTACGCCGAGGTGGTGCAGGCGGGGCTCGGCGAGATGCGCGGAGCGACGGCGCCGCGCCTGCTGCTCGAGGTCGTGTGTGCGCGGCTGCTGCTGCCCTCGGCCAGCGACACCGAATCGGCGCTGCTGCAACGCGTCGAGCGAATCGAGACCCGGCTGGACATGTCGATCCCCGGCTCCGAAGCACCCGCCGCGGCGCCTCGCAGCGCGCCGGCGCCGGCCGAGGAGCAACCCGTTCGGTTCACCCGGCCGTCCGCGGCGGCCGCTCCCAAGTCCGAACCGAAACGCGAAGCGAAATCCGACCCGAAGCCGGAGCCCGAACCGGCACCGGTTGCGGCGGTGCCCCCCGAACCGGCCCCGGCTCCGGCGGCCGAATCAGCTTCTGCCCCAGGCGAACTCAACGCCGCGGCGGTGCGCACCATGTGGCCCACGGTGCGGGAAAAAGTGCGTCAGCGCAGCCGTACCACCGAGGTAATGCTGGCCGGGGCGACCGTACGGGCCATCGAGGGCAACACGTTGGTGCTGAGCCATGAATCGGCGCCCCTGGCCAAGAGGCTCTGCGAACAGCGCAACGCCGACGTCATCGCCGAAGCGCTCAAAGACGCGCTGGGCGTCAATTGGCGGGTGCGGTGCGAGGCCGGCGCACCGGCGTCGGCGTCATCCCCTCTCACCGGCGGGGAAGCCGGGCCGGCGGCTCCCACGGTGGCCGAGCCCGCGCCCGACGTCGATTCCGCGCGCCGCGACGAAGAGGAGCACATGCTCGCCGAGGCGGTCCGCGACGAGCCGTCGGCGCCGCGGCGCGACCCCGAAGAGGTCGCGCTCGAACTGTTGCAGAACGAGCTGGGCGCCCGCCGCATCGACAACGGCTAGCGCGTCAGGCGGTCCACCACGGCCGCAGCGGCAGGTCGTCGTCGCCCCCCGCGTCGGTGTTGGCCGCCAGCACGTGATGGAGCTGAAGGTTGTTCTGCTCGAACGCCACCCGTGATGCTGCCATGTACAGGCCCCATACCTTGGCGGTCGGCAAGCCGACCTCGGCGACCGCGACGTCCCAGTGCTCGACCAGGTTGTGGCACCAATCGCGCAGCGTCATCGCGTAGTGGTGGCGGAAGTTCTCCGCGTGCAGCACTTCGAAGCCCACGTCCTGGATTGCGCTGGTGATGCGGCCCGATCCGGTCAGCTCCCCGTCCGGGAAGACGTAACGATCGGTGAATCCGCCGGCGAACGAGGTGGAGGTGTTGTCGTGGCGGGTGATGCAGTGGTTGAGCAGCAGCCCGCCGGTGCGCAGCTTCGACTTCAGGAACCCGAAGTAGGCAGGGTAGTTCTTGACGCCGATGTGCTCGGTCAGTCCGATCGAGGAGACGGCATCGAACTGCGCCTCGCCGACGTCGCGGTAGTCGGAGTGCCGCACCTCGGCCAGTTCCGCCAGCCCCTCCTCGGCGATCGCGCGCTGTGCCCACTTCGCCTGTTCGGCCGACAGGGTGGCGCCGATCGCGCGGACGCCGCGGCGGGCGGCGTAGCGCACCATGCCGCCCCAACCGCAGCCGACGTCGAGCAGCCGGTCACCGGGCTGCAGCCGCAACTTGTCGAAAATCAGCCGGTACTTGTTTTGCTGCGCGTCCTCCAGCGTCGCCTCGGCGTGGGGATACACCGCGCAGGTATAGGTCATCGACGGACCCAACACCAGTTCGTAGAAGGTGTTGGAGACGTCGTAGTGGTGGTGGATGGCCTCGGCGTCGCGGGTCTTACTGTGCATCAGCCCTTCGGTGACCCGGCGCCACCGCGGCCGGGTTTCCTGGGGTGGTGGTGACACCGGCAACAACCGCTCGAAGCCCATCGAACGGACGACGTTGGCCAGCACCCGCGCCGGCGGCCGCTTGAATTCGACCCGATCGGTCAGCGTCTTGAGCAGTTGGTACGGGTCACCCGGATGCACGCCATACGCCTGCAGGTCGCCCGACACATAGGCCCGGGCCAGGCCGAGTTCGCCGGGCGCGGTGGCCAGGTAGGTGGCTCCGCGAGGCGTCCTGAGATCCAAACCCAGTTCGGCGTCTTCGCTTCCGGCCGTGCTGCCGTCGTAGGCGGTGAACTTCAGCGGATGTCTCCCCGTCGCGGCGAAGACCTCCAGGATCTCGGCCATGCTCAGTTTGCCGGTCGGCGAGCGGTGCGGTTCTTTTGTCGTCGTCATCGTCGTTGCACAGCCTTCGCGTAGAGGTCGAGTAAACGAGAATCGGGGTCATAGGTTTTCTTGACGGTGTTGTAGGCCTCGCCGCCGTACAACTCGTCGAAGTCCTCACGGGAGTAGAACGACTCGGAATACAGCGACTTGTGACCGCCGAGCTCGCCCACCTTGGCTTCGATCGTCCGGTTGGTGGCGCCCTCGGTGGCCCCGGCCGGCACCGACGACCAGAAGCCGACGTTCACATAGGTGTGATCCGGCCGCATCGGGTACAGCGGCCAGCCTTGGTGGTCGCGCAGACGCAACGGGCACAACCAGATTGGCGTGATGGGCACGCTGTCGAGGAACCACTCCAGGAAGTCGCAGGTGCGCTCGACCGGCACCTCCACGTCTTGCACCACCCGCTCCCGGGGTGGCCGGCCGTTTCGCGCCTCGATGCGGTCGGACAGCCCGAGGCGGCGGTCCATGGAGATCAGCTTCGAATAGACGCTGCTGCGCCGATAACGCCGCGGCCACCAGCGGCGCAGCCGCGGGTTCTGCACGCCGAATGCGCGTGAGCACCAGAACCAATCGGTGTCCCAGCGCCAGAAGTAGTCGTTTATGGTCAGCCGGTCATCCTTGGTGGCTTCCACGCCCGGGGCGTCGTGCCGGATGGACTGGTAGTAGATGTCCCGGCCGGTGTAGTCACTGACCGGGCCGGCAGTGGTGGTCCGCCGGCCCACGCAAAGGTAGCTTTCGTCGGCGCTGAAGACGACGCCGTCCAGGTAGTCGACGGGCGTCCCGCCCTGCCCGCCGGTGTCGATGATGCGTTCCATGGCCGCGATCAGATCGGGCAGCGAGCGGAATCGGACGTGCCGCAGTGCCACGAACGGCGCGACAGGCTCAAGCTCGATCCGGAGTCGGGTCGAGTAACCAAGTGTCCCATACGAATTCGGGAAGGCGCGGAACAGCTCGGGGTGCTGGGTGCGCGAGGTGGTGAGCAAATCACCAGCGCCCGTGAGGATGTCCATCTCCAGCACCGATTCATGCGGCAGACCGTTGCGAAACGACGCCGACTCGATGCCCAGGCCGCTGACCGCGCCGCCGAGGGTGATGGTCTTCAGCTGCGGGACTACCAGAGGCGAAAGGCCATACGGCAGCGTCGCGGTCACCAGGTCCGCGTAGGTGCACATGCCGGCCACATCGGCGGTGCGGGTTTCGGGATCCACGTTCAGGACGCCGGTCAGTCCGGACGTGTCCAGACCGGGCGCATCACGTTTGGTGCGGGCGCGGAATAGGTTTGACGTCGGCTTGGCCAGCCGGACGGCGGACGTCGGGGGAATGGATCGATAACTTGACAGCATCCGGTCAACGCCAGACTTGTGGGCCGAGAGTGCAGATCCAGGGACAGGCACCACATATACCCTAGTCTTCGACAACAGCCCGTGCACCCGTCGGAAGGGCAGCGTCGGGGAAATCATCATGAGGAGGGGTCGCTTTGGCACCGGTGAGCGCAGAGAGCACCATCTTGATCAACGCGGAGCCCGCGGCAACCCTGGCCGCCGTCGCGGACTACCAGAACGTCCGCCCGAAAATTCTCTCCCCGCAGTACAGCGACTACCAGGTGCTACAGGGTGGGCAGGGGGCCGGCACGGTTGCCAAATGGAAGCTGCAGGCCACCAAATCGCGGGTGCGCGAGGTGCAGGCCAACGTCGACGTTGCCGGGCACACCGTGATCGAGAAGGACGCGAACTCGTCGATGGTGATCAACTGGACGGTTGCTCCCGCCGGACCCGGCTCCAGCGTCACTGTGAAGACCACTTGGGACGGCGCGGGCGGTGTGAAGGGCTTCTTCGAGAAGACCTTTGCGCCGTTGGGGCTCAAGAGGATTCAGGGCGAGGTGTTGGCCAACCTGAAGAAGGAACTGGAGAGCTGAGCTAGCGTCCCAGGTTTAGCGCGCCTGGCCCTGCGAGGCGAGGAAACCCGCGACACCGCGGACCAGTGCGTCGGCGTACTTCTGCCGGCCCTCGGCGGACTCCATCAGCGCCGAGTCCGCGGGGTTCTTCATGTTGCCGCATTCGACCAGGATCGACGGGTACTGCGCCAGGTTCAGGCCGGTCAGGTCCGAGCGGCCGTAAAGGCCGTTCTGGCCGATGTAGTTCGCCGGCGGGATTCCGGAGGCCTGCATCTGGTCGCGCATGATCCGCGCGTACTGCACCGACGGGCCGGCCTGCACCTGGTTGAGCGGCGGGGCCGAGTAATTGACGTGGAAGCCCCGGCCGGACGGCGGGCCGCCGTCGGCGTGGATGGACAGGACCGCGTTGGGTCGCAGCGCGTTGGCCGCGTTGGCGCGTTCGTCGACGCAGGGTCCCAGGCCGTTGTCGTTGGCGCGGGACAGCGCGGTCCGCACCCCCAGGGCGTTCAGCTCGGCGCGCACCCGCAGCGCGGTGTCCCAGGTGAAGGTGTGCTCCATATAGCCGGAGTTGGTGGCCGTCCCGCTGGTCTGGCAGTCCTTGGTACCGCCGCGACCGGTCGGCACCTGACGGTTGATGGAGCCGTCATTGGAGCCGTTGTGGCCCGGATCGATGAAGACCACCATGCCGGCGATGCTGGATGGCGCTGCCACTGCGTTCGGGATGACGACGGCCGACGCAGCAACGATCATGCAGATGATCGTCCTGAAGCCGACACGCCTGCTCACTCGTAGGTCCACGGCGCAAAGCTAGCGCCGTGCGGTCTACGCTGGGTGTTTCGAATCGCCGGAGACTCACGAGCGAAACCAACTCGAGACCAAGATGCGAGGGGATTGTCATGCAACCCGGAGGCGATATGTCGGCGCTGCTGGCCCAGGCGCAGCAGATGCAACAGAAGCTCATGGAGGCGCAGCAACAACTGGCGAACGCCGAGGTACGCGGTCAGGCCGGTGGGGGCTTGGTCGAGGTCGTCGTCAAGGGCAGCGGCGAGGTGGTCGCGGTGAAGATCGATCCTTCCGTCGTCGACCCGTCTGACGTCGAAACCTTGCAGGACCTGATCGTCGGCGCCATGGGGGACGCTTCCAAGCAGGTCACCCGGATGGCCCAGGAACGGCTGGGTTCGCTGGCCGGCGGCTTCGGCCCGCCGCCCGGGCAACCGCCCGCGCCGGCGCAGGGGCTTTAGACTCCGCGACCGACATGTTCGAAGGACCCGTCCAGGATTTGATCGACGAGCTCGGCAAGCTGCCGGGCATCGGACCCAAAAGCGCCCAGCGCATCGCCTTCCACCTGCTTTCGGTTGAACCGCCGGACATTGACCGGCTGACCGCGGTACTGGCGAAGGTCCGCGACGGGGTGCGGTTCTGTGCGGTGTGCGGCAACGTCTCCGACAACGAGCGCTGCCGGATCTGCGCGGATCCCCGCCGCGACGGCACGCAGGTGTGCGTGGTCGAGGAGCCCAAGGACGTCCAGGCCGTCGAACGCACCCGCGAATTCCGCGGCCGCTACCACGTGCTGGGCGGTGCGCTCGATCCGTTGTCCGGCGTGGGGCCCGATCAGCTGCGGATCCGCGAACTGCTGAGCCGGATCGGGGAGCGGGTCGATGACGTCGACATCACCGAGGTGATCATCGCCACCGACCCGAACACCGAAGGCGAGGCGACGGCCACCTACCTGGTGCGGATGCTGCGCGACATTCCCGGCCTGACGGTGACGCGGATCGCGTCGGGGCTGCCGATGGGCGGTGATCTGGAGTTCGCCGACGAGCTGACGCTCGGTCGCGCGCTCGCCGGCCGCCGGGCCATGGTCTGAGGCGGCGGGCCGGCGACCTCTCACGCGCCGGCCAGCTCGCCGGCCTCGCGTTCGGCCGCAGGCCCAGATCCCGGCAGCGGCTTGCCGGCGACTTCCGGCATGAATCGAAGGGCCACCGTGCCCACCAGGCCCGCGAAGACCAGCATGTAGGCCGGCACCATGGCGCTGCCGGTGCCGGATATCAGCGCCTGAGCGATTACCGGAGTTGTTCCCCCGACGGTCGATAGCGCGATGTTGTACGCGATGGCCAGCGCTCCGTTGCGCACCCTGGTCGGGAACAGCGCCGGCAGGGCCTGGGGGGTGGTGCTGTCGAAACACAGCTCCATCAGCCCGACCAGCAGCACACCGATGAAGATCAACGGAAAGGCACCGCCGAAGCGCATCAGCAAAAAAGCCGGGACCGACGCCACAACGAGCAATCCGCAGCCGGTCCACATGATCGGCTTGACGCCGATACGGTCGGACAACATGGCCACGAACACCACCGCGGCCATCAGGATCGCCAACGTTGCCACGATGATCACTAGCGCGGCCGTGTTACCCACGTGCACAACCACTTTGAGGTATGTGGGCAGGTAGCCGGTGAGCATGAAGTCGGGGACCTGTGAGGCCACCACGACTGCCGCGCAGACCACCATCGGCTTCCACTGCTGCACCACCGTGTGCCGAAATTGCTGCCAGCCGCGGTCAACCGGCGCATCGGTGTTGCCGCTCACCTGTTTGTACGCCGGTGACTCCTCGATCCGCAGCCGCAAATAGAGGGCGAGGACTCCGAAGGGAGCTCCCAGCAACAGCGGGATCCGCCACCCCCACGCCAGCATGGAATGGCTGGGCAGCCACGCCTGCAAAGTGGTCACCAGCAACCCCGCGAGCACAAACCCGACCAGGTTGCCCAGCGGCAGGAACCCGACCATCCTGCCGCGTTTGCGGTCCGGGGCCCGCTCGACGAGATAGGTCATCGCGCCGACAAACTCGCCGCCGGTGGACAAGCCTTGAAAGACGCGGGCGACCAGCAGCAGGATCGGCGCCCAGATGCCGATGGTGCTGTAGCCGGGCAGTAGGCCGGTCATGGTGGTCCCCACCGCCATCAGCACGATCGTGATCACCAAAACCCGCTTGCGCCCGACGCGATCACCGAGGGGGCCGAGGACGAACCCGCCGAGCGGACGTACTACGTACGCCGCCGCCAGGGTGCTAAAGGTGGCGATGAGATGGACCGCGCTGACGCTATTGCCGGGGTAGAAGACCCGCGCGATGGTGGTCGCGATATAGCCGTAGACGCCGAAGTCGTACCACTCCATGAAATTGCCGATGGCAGTCGCGAGGGTGTCCCGCCGCATCGCCGCATCGGTATCCCGGGGCTCAGTGCCCGCGCCCCTGCGTCGGATCCTCATTGACAGGTCCCGTACCCAAAACTTTGCTGCCCGGAACCGGTTGTGCTTGCGACCATACGTTTCGCCTTGAGCGGCCCTAGCGAGCGGCGAGGCGTTCGCGGCGCAGCAAGTCCACCTCGGGCATGGGCAGCGGCGGCAGCGCGCCGACGACCGTGCTCAGCAGCTGGTCGGCCAGTTGCGGATTGCGGGCAAGGCAAGGCCCGTGCATGTAGGTCGCGATCACGCTGCCCTGTACCGCGCCGTCGAAGCCGTTGCCGGCCGCGTTTCCCGCGCCCTTGACCACGGCGCCCAGCGGCGACGCCGCCGGTCCCAGCACGGTGCCGCCGCGGTGGTTCTCGAAACCGGTGAGACGCTCGGTCAAGCCCGTCAGCAACGGCTTGGTGGCCAGCTCGCCGATGGTGCGCGCCTGTTGCGGTGACGTCGTCGCGTCCAGCATGCCCACGCCGTCGACACGTTCCCCGGCCGAGGTTTCATACCAGTGCCCGAGCACCTGAACGGCCGCGCAGATGGCCAGCACCGGGGCGCCCCGTTCCGCGGCGCGCTGCAGGCCGGGGTACTTGATCAGGTGCCGGGTGGCCAGGCGCTGCGCGTAATCCTCGGCCCCGCCCAGCGTGTAGAGGTCCAACGATTCGGGCACCGGGTCGGCCAGCGTTATCTCGACGATCTCGGCGGCGATGCCGCGCAGCCGCAGCCGCTGGCGCAACACCAGGGCGTTGCCGCCGTCACCGTAGGTGCCCATCACGTCGGGCAGTACCAACCCGATCCGCACCACCGAGTCAGCCATGGCGTGCCAATGCTCGTTGCAGCTGGAGGAACGCGGTGTAGTTGGCGACGACCTCCACCCGCCCCGGCGGGCACGACGCAATCGCGCCCACGGTGTCGTGCACCAGGGTGTGCTCGACGCCCGCGTACCCGAGACGCACCGCCAGATCGGTGCCGCGCTCGCCGGCGGCCACGACGTCCGTCTCTTCGAAGTGCTCGAATCGCACATCCCACAACCACGACAGGTCTTCGCCGTCGGGCACCTGGCCGTTGACCGAGATGACCACCCCGGCCGCATGCTTATCCACCATCGACAGCGCCTCCTGCCAGCCGGCCGGGTTCTTGGCCAGCAGGATGCGCACCTCGTGCGCGCCGACGCGGACCGTCCGATAACGCCCGGCGACCTCGTCGACCGTCGAGACGGCCGCCACCGCTTCGGCGGGATCGGCGCCGAGTGCGACCGCGGCCGCGACGGCCTGGGCGGCGTTGCCCCGGTTGACCGCGCCGGGCAGCGCCAACCGCATCGGCAGGGCGAGGCCGTCGGGGCCGTAGAGGGTGTCGTCGTCGAACCACCATTGCGGGCTGGGCCGTTTGAAGTCCGCGCCCGTGGAATACCAGTGACCCCGCTCGCGGACGATGACCTCGCCGCTGCGCGGGCAGCTGACCGAGTCGTTGGACCACGACCCGCCCGCGGCCACCCACACCACGTTGGGGCTGTCGTACGCCGCGGACGTCATCAGCACGTCGTCACAGTTGGCCACGACGACCGCCGTGGGGTGCCGGGCCAGGCCCGCGCGCAGGGTCCGCTCGATGACGTTGATCTCACCGACCCGGTCCAGCTGGTCGCGCGACAGGTTGAGCAGGACGACGACGCTGGGCTCGACGGCGTCGGAAACGTGCGGGACGTGCATCTCGTCGACTTCGAGCGCGGCTAGGGGTGCGCCGCGGTTGCCGGCCAGCGCCGCGACCAGGCCGGCGTCCATGTTGGCGCCCTCGGCGTTGGTGGCCACCGTTCCCAGCGTCGCCAGCGCGGCCGACGTCATCCTCGTGGTGGTGGATTTGCCGTTGGTGCCGGTGACGACGACGGTGCGCCGTCCGACGGCGAGTTGCCGGAGAACCGAGCGGTCCAGCGTCATCGCGATGAGACCGCCGATCATCGCCCCGGCCCCACGCCCGCTCACCCGCGACGCCCAGCGCGCGCTCGCTCCTGCGGCGAGGGCCAGACGGGCACGGGTGGTGACCACGCGGAGAGTTTAAATGCGTGCCGCCGCCGTCATCGAATTCCGGGCGATCGCAAGCGCGGCGTTCGGCGCCGGGCGCGATGTGCCGCCGCCGTCATCAAATTCCGTACGACACGGCCCGCAGCGAACAGGTGATGTCGGTCGACCGTGCCATCCTCAGTGCATGAGCGGGGTGTCCTGGGGTCGGCCGGCCAGCGAGCCGGACGCGGGATGGGCCGTCGTAGACGTCGAGACCTCGGGCTTTCGGCCGGGGCAGGCACGGATCATCAGCGTTGCGGCGCTCGGCCTGGACGCCGACGGCAACGTCGAACATTCGGTGGTGAGCCTGCTCAACCCCGGCGTGGACCCAGGTCCGACCCACGTGCACGGCCTGACCGCCGCCATGTTGGAGGACCAGCCGCAGTTCGCCGACATCGTCGGCGACGTGGCCGAGGTGCTGCGCGGCCGCACATTGGTAGCCCACAACGTGGCGTTCGACTACGCGTTTCTTGCCGCGGAAGCCGAACTGGCCGAGACCGAACTGCCCGTCGACAGCGTCATGTGCACCGTCGAGCTGGCCCGACGGCTCGACCTCGGCATCGACAACCTGCGGTTGGAGACTCTCGCGGCGCACTGGGGGGTCACCCAGGAGCGACCCCATGACGCCTTCGACGACGCGATGGTGCTGACCGGCGTGCTGGCCTCCGCGCTCAAGCTGGCCCGAGCAGGCGACATCTGGTTGCCGATACATCCCGTCACCCGGCGTCGCTGGCCCAACGGCCGCGTCACCCATGACGAGCTGCGACCGCTGAAGGTGCTGGCGTCCAGGATGCCCTGCCCGTATCTCAACCCGGGCCCGTACGTGGGCGGCCGACCACTCGTGCAGGGCATGCGGGTGGCGCTGGCGGCCGAGGTGGGACGCACCCACGAGGAACTCGTGGAACGCATTCTGCACGCCGGGCTGGCCTACACCGAGGCCGTCGACCGGGAGACCTCGCTGGTGGTCTGCAACGATCCCGCCCCGGAGCAGGGCAAGGGCTACCTCGCCCGGCAGCTGGGCGTGCCGGTGATCGGCGACGCGCAGTTCATGGACTACGTCGGCGCCGTCATCGGGGGCACCAGCATGGACGAATTCACCGACGCCAGCAGCCTGGACCAGCAGCTGGCGCTGTTCTGATCAGACCCGAGCGGCTTGCCGTCCTCGCTATTTCAGGGCCCGCCGCGCCAATGTTCGATGCGGTGGTGGTCGGGGGTGAATCCGTGCTGCACGCCCCACAGCACGGCCTGGGTGCGGCTTGCGACTCCGAGCTTGCGGTAGACGTTGCGGATGTAGGACTTCACGGTATTTGGGCTCAGGTAGGTCAGCCGAGCCACGTCGGCATTGCTCTTGCCTTGGGTGATCAGCGCCAGGATCTCCGCCTCGCGGTCGCTGAGCCCTTCGCCGCGCCCTGGCCAGTCGAGCCCGGGAGCACTGCGCGCCCGGCCGGTTGTGTCGCTGACGATTACCTCACCGGAATGCACCGCCTCCAGCGCGGCGACCAGCTCGCGCGCGGGCAGGGTCTTCGATAGGTATCCCTGGGCCCCGTGGCGCCGGGCGCTCTCGACGAGGTCGGGGTGAAAGTTCCACGTGTAGACCACGACTCGGCGTGCCCGAGGATTGGCGACCAAAACCCCTATCTCCTCGTGGTCGGATTCGGGTTGGGCAAACGAGTCGTACAGGACGATATCGACGGGGTCAGCGACGGGCATGGTGGAGTCGAGTTCTGCGATCACGACACGATCGCGGTACGGGTCAAGCATGTTGGCCACGCCCTTCACGACGACGTCGTAGTCATCGACGAGCGCAACCGTGATCGGCGCGCGGGGAGACGGTGGCGGCATGGCGGCGAGATTACCTCCCTAGGGGTGTATTGCTACCCCCCTTTGGGGTGATCGACTGGATTCATCGCTGGCGCAACCAGTTAGCCAGTCGTCAACCGCAAAAGGGAGGCCCACCATGATCATCCTGGGCATCATCGCGCTGATCGCAGGATTTCTGCTCAAGATCGCGGTGCTGTGGACCATCGGCATCATCCTCGTCATCGCCGGCGTGATCCTGGCGATCCTCGGATCCACCGGACGCGCCGTCGGCGGCCGCCGGCACTACTTCTGAACGCTGGCAATCGAGACGCGCCCGATCTCGGGCTGGGCGCATCTCACCGGAACCAGAACACAATGCGCTCGCGACTCGAGGAGCAGTGGGCCCGTGGGGAGCAAGCGTCCACTGAAGACCTCCGCCTGGCCTTGATGCACTATCGCGAATTCTTCGAGCGCTTGCTCGCGGTTTAGCGGCACGGGGTCATCCGCGAGCGGCGCGGTTGACCGCCGACACGACCGCACGCAGCGACGCCGACGTGATCGACGGCGCGATGCCGACCCCCCACACCGTGCGACCGTCCACCGACGCTTCCACATAGGCGGCGGCCTGCGCGTCGTCGCCGGCGCTCATGGCGTGCTCGGAATAATCCAGGACCGCCACGTCGAAACCGACACCGCCCAGCGCGTGGACGAACGCGGCGAGGGGGCCGTTGCCCTCCCCGCTGATCTCGGTCTCCGCGCCGTTGATCTTGACGGTCGCAATGAGGCGGGTGACGCCGCTGTCGTCCTCCGAGGCGTCGACGCGCTGCTTCATCCGCTCCAGCGGCACGATCGGCGCCAGATACTCCTCGGAGAAGGCGTCCCACATCTCCTTGGGACTCACCTCGCCGCCTTCCCCTTCGCTGAGCTTCTGCACCACCTGGGAGAACTCGATCTGCAGCCGCCGCGGCAGCGCCAAACCGTGATCGGCCTTCATGATGTAGGCCACCCCGCCCTTGCCGGACTGCGAGTTGACCCGGATCACCGCCTCGTAGGTGCGCCCGACATCCTTGGGATCGATCGGCAGATATGGCACCTGCCAGAGCATGTCGTCGACGTCGGAGTCCGCGGCGTCCGCGTCGATCTTCATCTGGTCCAGGCCCTTGTTGATGGCGTCCTGGTGGCTGCCGGAGAACGCGGTGTAGACCAGGTCCCCGCCGTAGGGGTGACGCTCGTGCACCGGCAGCTGGTTGCAGTACTCGACGGTGCGGCGGATTTCGTCGATGTTGGAGAAGTCGATCTGCGGGTCCACGCCGCGGGAGAACAGGTTCAGCCCCAGCGTCACCAGGCAGACGTTGCCGGTGCGCTCGCCGTTGCCGAATAGGCAGCCCTCGATGCGGTCGGCACCGGCCTGGTAGCCCAATTCGGCTGCGGCAACCGCGGTTCCGCGGTCGTTGTGCGGATGCAGGCTCAGGATGACCGATTCCCGGTTGGCCAGGTTGCGGCTCATCCACTCGATCGAGTCGGCGTAGACGTTGGGTGTGGCCATCTCCACCGTGGCGGGCAGGTTGAAGATGATCGGGTTGTCCGGTGTCGGCGCGATGATTTCGCCGACGGCGTCGCACACCTGCCTGGCGTACTCCAGCTCGGTGCCGGTGTAGGACTCCGGCGAATACTCGAACCGCCACCGGGTGCCCGGGCGCTTGGTAGCTTCTTCGACGCACTTGCGCGCACCCTCCGTCGCGATCGTCTGTACGGCGGCCCGGTCGGCGCGAAAAACAACGCGGCGCTGCAGGATTGAGGTCGAGTTGTAGAAGTGCACGATGGCCTGCGGTGCGCCGTCGCATGCCTCGAAGGTGCGCTCGATCAGTTCGGGCCGGCACTGGGTCAGCACCTGGATGGTGACGTCGTCGGGAATCGCTCCGTCGGTGATGATCTCGCGGACGAAGTCGAAGTCGGTCTGGCTGGCCGACGGGAATCCCACTTCGATTTCCTTGTAGCCCATGCGAACCAGCAAATCGAACATGCGCCGCTTGCGCGCCGGGCTCATGGGGTCGATCAACGCCTGATTACCGTCGCGCAGATCCACCGCACACCACAGCGGCGCATGAGCGATGACACGGTCGGGCCAAGTGCGGTCGGGCAGGCGAATGGGCTCGACCTCATCGGCGAACGGTCGGTACCGGTTGACCGGCATCGACGAGCCCCGCTGCGGGTTCCAGGCGGCTTGTCGGGGCGCTGGTGGGCCCGCGGGCTGAATGATGGTTCGTGTCGAGCTGAATGCGTCGGGATTGGAAGTCACGATATTGCTCCGGGGATTCAGAAGGGAAACTTCAGACCGGCGCATCGCGAACACCCGCGACGGGAAGCCGGTCTGGATCAGACCCCGTCGCGGCGTCCGAGGAGGAGCACCCGCTGCACGTCCGAAACTTTACCGCTTTTGGCGCGTTGGCAGAAATTGCGCCGAGACCGCAGCGAATGCTCAGTACAAGGTGGGGCGGTATCGCGACGTAAATCACCATGCGGTGGCACGTATTCTGTTGTGGACTTAAACCCGAAACCTGATGCCGGGCCGGAGAGGCAGGAACAACGTGGCGCTCGTCGTGCAGAAGTACGGCGGATCCTCAGTGGCGAACGCCGACCGGATCCGGCGAGTGGCCGAGCGCATCGTCGCTACCAAGAAGCAGGGCAACGATGTGGTAGTCGTCGTCTCCGCGATGGGCGACACGACCGACGACTTGATGGATCTGGCCCACCAGGTCTGTCCGGCGCCGCCACCGCGCGAACTCGACATGCTGCTGACCGCCGGTGAGCGAATCTCCAACGCACTGGTCGCAATGGCGATCGAATCGCTGGGTGCGCAGGCGCGCTCGTTCACCGGTTCGCAGGCCGGGGTGATCACCACCGGCACGCACGGCAACGCCAAGATCATCGACGTCACCCCGGGGCGGCTACAGACCGCGCTCGACGAGGGACGCATCGTGCTGGTCGCCGGATTCCAGGGTGTCAGCCAGGACACCCGCGACGTGACCACGCTGGGACGCGGGGGTTCGGACACCACGGCGGTGGCCCTGGCCGCGGCGCTGCACGCCGACGTCTGCGAGATCTACACCGACGTCGACGGCATTTTCAGCGCCGACCCGAGGATCGTGCACAACGCCCGCAAGCTGGACACGGTCACCTTCGAGGAAATGCTCGAGATGGCGGCGTGCGGCGCCAAAGTTTTGATGCTGCGCTGCGTCGAGTACGCACGCCGCTACAACATGCCGGTGCACGTCCGATCCTCCTATTCGGAAAACCCAGGCACCATAGTCGTCGGAACGATCAAGGACATAGCCATGGAAGACCCCATCCTGACCGGAGTCGCGCACGACCGCAGCGAGGCCAAGGTGACCGTCGTCGGCATTCCCGACATTCCGGGGTACGCCGCTCGGGTCTTCCGGGCGCTCGCCGACGCCGACGTGAACATCGACATGGTGTTGCAGAACGTCTCCAAGATCGAGGACGGCAAGACCGACATCACCTTCACCTGCTCGCGCGACAGCGGGCCCACCGCGGTGGCCAGACTGGACGCACTTCGGGATGAGATCGGGTTCAGCCAGCTGCTCTACGACGATCACGTCGGCAAGGTGTCGCTGATCGGAGCGGGCATGCGCAGCCACCCCGGGGTCACCGCCACCTTCTGTGAGTCCCTGGCCGAGGTGGGCGTCAACATCGAGCTGATCTCCACGTCCGAGATCCGCATCTCGGTGCTGTGCCGCGACACCGAACTAGACAAGGCCGTCGTGGCGTTGCACGAGGCGTTCGGGCTCGGCGGCGAGGAGTCGGCGACCGTGTACGCGGGGACGGGTAGATAAATGGTTGCCATCGGAGTTGTGGGCGCCACCGGCCAGGTCGGTCAGGTGATGCGCCGGTTGCTCGACGAGCGGGACTTCCCCGCGACGTCGGTGCGTTTCTTCGCGTCGTCACGCTCGCAGGGCCGCAAGTTGGGATTCCGCGGCCAGGAGATCGAGGTCGAGGACGCCGCGACGGCGGACCCCAGCGGCCTCGACATCGCGTTGTTCTCGGCAGGCAAGACGATGTCGCTGGTGCAGGCGCCGCGCTTCGCCGCGGCCGGGGTGACAGTGATCGACAATTCGTCGGCCTGGCGCAAGGACCCGGAAGTGCCGTTGGTGGTATCCGAGGTGAACTTCGACCGGGACGTCCGGGACGCGCGCTCGCTGGCCAAGGGCATCATCGCCAACCCGAACTGCACCACGATGGCCGCCATGCCGGTGCTCAAGGTGCTGCACGAGGAAGCCGGGCTGCAGCGCCTGGTGGTGTCCAGCTATCAGGCGGTGTCCGGCAGCGGGATCGCCGGGGTCGAGGAGTTGGCGTCGCAGGCGCGTGCGGTCATCGACGGGGCCGAGGAGCTGGTGCACGACGGCAGCGCGGTGCAGTTCCCGCCGCCAAAGACCTACGTGGCGCCAATCGCCTTCAATGTGGTGCCGCTGGCCGGATCGCTGGTGGCCGACGACTCCGGGGAGACAGACGAGGACCAGAAGCTACGCCACGAGAGCCGCAAGATCCTCGGCATCCCCGACCTGGCCGTCAGCGGCACCTGTGTGCGGGTACCGGTGTTCACCGGACACTCGCTGTCCATCAACGCCGAATTCGCCCGGCCGCTGTCACCCCAGCGGGCCCGCGAGCTGCTCGACACCGCCCCCGGCGTCAAGGTCGTCGACGTGCCGACCCCGTTGGCGGCCGCCGGCGTCGACGAATCCCTGGTCGGCAGGATTCGGCACGACCCCGGGGTGCCCGAGGGCCGCGGTCTGGCACTGTTCATCTCCGGTGACAATCTGCGCAAGGGGGCGGCGCTGAACACCATTCAGATCGCCGAGCTGCTGGCCGCCCAGCGGTGACAAGCGGGTGAGCACCGCCCACATTCGCTTGGCCGCGCGGTGCTCACTGTTCGCCGCGTCGGCAATATTGGTTCTGCCGCAATGGATGAGCGTCGCGCGCGCCGACCCGGCGGCGCCCGCCCCTGAGCCCGTGCTGCAACCGCTGGCGCCCGGCCAGGTGTTGCGCATCGGTCCCAGCGCCGGAACCGGCACGCCGACCGTGGACTACGGCATCGGCGCGACCGACCTGTGCGAGTTCGTCGAGTTTCCCGCCGAATTGCTCCAGGTCTGCGGCGACAGCTTCGCCGGGCAAGGGGTCGGATTCGGCGGTTGGTACGCGCCGGTCGCGTTGCGCGTCGACACCTCGTCCGTCGACGACCCTGGCGGGGTCCGCTACACCGGGGTCACCGGCATCAGCAATCCGCTCCTGGCCGAGCCCGCGCCGCCCGGCGCCTCGCAGCTACCTGCCGGGGTGGTGCAGATCAACCGGCGCAACTACCTGTTGGTGACGACGACCAAGAACCTCGAGCCGCAGACATCCCGGCTGGTGACCGCCGAACCGGCGCGCGCGGGCTGGCAGACGATCCCTGGATCCAAGCGACCCGCGTCGTACCAGGGCGGCTCGCAGACGCAGATCAGCGGCTACTACGACCCGATTCCCACCTCGGCGTCACCCAGCGGGTGGGTGTACATAGTCGCCGACAGTTTCACTCGCAGGGATCCGGTGCTGTTGTATCGGGCCACGCCGCAGACTTTCACCGACCGGTCGCGATGGCAGGGTTGGGCGGCGGGCCCGGGCGGGGGCTGGGGCAAGCCGCCGACACCGCTGTGGCCGGACGCGGTGGGAGAGTTGTGCATCCGGCAGATCGACGGCAAGGCGGTACTGTCCTATTTCAACGCCGTCACCGGCAACATGGAGGTCCGGGTGGCCGACGATCCGACGTCGCTGGGCGACGCGCCGGTCACCACGGTGGTGCAGCACGACGAGTGGCCCGAGCCGGCGGAGAGCCTGCCGCCGCCCTACGACAACCGGCTCGCTCAACCGTATGGCGGCTACATCTCGCCGGGTTCGACGCTCGACGAGCTGCGAATTTTCGTGAGCCAGTGGGACACTCGGGCGCGGGTCGCCGCGCCGTACCGCGTGATCCAGTTCGCGGTCAACCCGCTGCGGCCCGAATAGCGCGTTTTCACCCGCTGACCGGGCGCTTTAGTTCACAGCTCCTACATAAGTAGCGCATAGCGGCCACTACTGTTAACGGCTTCATCATTTGTCTCATGAGTGAAACATCTGAAACCCCCACTGTGCGGCACTCCACCGCAACTGCACCGGCCGCCGCGGAAGCGGTAGCGGCCTACCGGGCCCCGCGGGTCTTCCAAATCGCCGCGTGGGTCGCCATCGTCGCCGGGATCGTGTTCATCCTCGCGGTCATCTTCTTCACCGGCTTCATCCTCGGCCACCGCGGCGGCCATCACGGCCACCACCACAAGCACCACCACGCGATGGTTCACCACCGCGGTCCTGGTGGACCCGGCAACTTCGGTGGCCCGGGCGCACCCGGCGGTCAGGGCGGACAGGGCGGACAGAACGGTCCGGGTGCCACGACCGCTCCTCCGACTACCTCGGGCGTGCGTCCCAGCGGCATGGCCCCGGGTCAGCTCCCGCCGTCGGTCTTCCACTCGGCAGCCACGGCCCACGGCGCGCCGGGACAGGTCCCGAGCGTCATCGTGCTGACCAACTGAAAAACCCTCATCAACCAGTGGCCCGGCGCTCCTCGCGAGCGCCGGGCCCCTTTTCGGTGCGGTCACCGCGGCCTAACCGACGCGTCTCGATTCACAACATTTTCGTAGCCGAGACCTGTTAGGGCACAGGTATGCGGGGCAATATGCAAGGCATGAGCGAGACACCCGAACCACCAGTTGAGCCGACCACCGCGCCGACGCCCGCCACACAAGTCGCTGAGCCGCCGTCGCAACCACACCCGCACCGGGTGGAAACGCCGCGGCTGTACACCGCGGCGGCCTGGGTGGTGATCGTCGCCGGCGTCGTCTTCATCCTCACGTCGCTGTTCTTTGTCGGTGCCTACATCTGGAAGCACCAGCACCCCTGCCAGCATCATCACGGCATGTTCCACCCCGGCGGCGCCGGCAATCCCGGACCGGGCAATGGGCCCTGGGGACCTGGCGGCCCCGGGCCGAGTAACGGGCCTGGGCAGTATGGCGGCCCCGGCGGCGGCTACGGACCGTATTACGGCGGACCCGGTGGTCCGGGACCCGACAACGGACCGGGGGGATATGGGCCCGGCGGACCCGGGTTGATCGTTCCGATGCCCCCGAGCGGTCCGGGCGGTCCCGGCGGACCGCATGCCGGCCCGGGTGTCAGCGGCCCCGGGCAGCCCCCGCCCCCCGGTGCGCCCGCGCCGCGTCCCTGATTGCGCTCACTTAAGTCCTGCCAGGAATGGGTACTAACCCGTAGTGGGCAATCGATCTAGAGTGCCCGCATTTTCTTGACCAGCTCAAGACGAGGGGTACTCGATTGCGGGTCGGAAGATCCGGGACTTTCACCGACGTGCCGAAAATGCTTGCTGTTTAGGCGGCTTCGGCGAGGTGGTGCGATCTCGGTGCTTCGGCCTTCAGCCCGGTGACGAGGAGAGAGCGTAATGACGGAGCGTTTCACGACCAATGACGCCGGTATTGCTGCGCCGAGCGACGATCAGTCGCTGACGATCGGCCCAGACGGGCCGATTCTGTTGCAGGACCATTACCTGATCGAACAGATGGCGATGTTCAATCGCGAGCGCATCCCGGAGCGTCAGCCGCACGCCAAAGGTGGTGGCGCGTTCGGTCATTTCGAAGTGACCAATGACGTCAGCCGGTACACCAGGGCCGCGGTTTTCCAACCCGGCACCAAAACCGACATGTTGGCCAGGTTTTCCACCGTCGCCGGCGAGCGGGGCAGCCCAGACACCTGGCGCGACCCGCGCGGCTTCGCCCTCAAGTTCTACACGAGCGAAGGCAACTTCGACCTCGTCGGCAACAACACACCGGTTTTCTTCATGCGCGATCCGTTGAAATTCCAGCACTTCATCCGGTCCCAGAAGCGCTTGCAGGCAAGCAATGTTCGCGACCACAACATGCAGTGGGACTTCTGGAGTCTCTCCCCGGAGTCGGCGCATCAGGTGACCTGGTTGATGGGCGACCGGGGAATCCCCAAGACCTGGCGGAATATGAACGGCTACAGCAGCCACACCTACAGCTGGATCAACGCGGCCGGCGAGATCTTCTGGGTGAAGTACCACTTCATCACCGATCAGGGCATCGAGTTCCTGACGCAGGAGGACGCTGACCGGTTGGCCGGCGAGGACGGCGACTACCACCAGCGCGACCTGTTCGATTCGATCGAACGCGGGGATCACCCGAGCTGGACGCTGAAGATGCAGATCATGCCGTACGAAGAAGCCAAGAACTACCGGTTCAACCCCTTCGACCTGACCAAGGTGTGGCCGCACGGCGATTACCCGTTGATCGACGTCGGCAGGATGACGCTGAACCGCAACGTCACCGACTACCACGCCGAGATCGAGCAAGCCGCGTTCGAGCCGAACAACACCGTGCCCGGCACCGGCTTGAGCCCGGACAAGATGCTTCAGGCCCGGGGCTTCTCGTACTCCGACGCGCATCGCGCCCGGCTAGGGACCAACTACCGCCAGATCCCGGTCAACACCCCCAGATTCGAGGTGAACAGCTACTCCAAAGACGGGGCCATGCGGATCAACAACGTCTCCGACCCGGTGTATGCGCCCAACTCCTACGGTGGGCCGCACGCCGAGCCGGCACGCGCCGCCGAGATCCGCTGGCATGCCGACGGTGACATGGTCCGGTCGGCGTACACGCTGCACCCCGAGGACGACGACTGGGGCCAAGCCGGCACCATGGTCCGCGAAGTCCTCGACGACGCGGCCCGGGAACGCTTGGCGGACAACATCATTGGCCACGTGTCCCAGGGCGTGAAGGAGCCGGTGCTCTCCCGGGTGTTCGAGTACTGGCGCAACGTCGATCCCGACCTCGGGAAGAAGGTCGAGGAAGGCGTCCGGGGCAGCGGGGGCTGACCGCACGTCCGCGGGCCTGGCATGATCGCTGCATGCCCATGCGGGTTTCGCAGGTTGCCCAAATAGAAGGGGCCGTGTTGGCCGTCGGCTTGGCCTTGGCCGCGACCACCGTGGCGGCGACCGCGGCCGCGCACCCGTCGGAGCCGGGCGTGGTGAACTACGCCGTGCTGGGCAAAGGCTCGGTCGGCAACATCGTCGGCGGACCCATGGGCTGGGAGTCGGTGTTCACCCAGCCCGGGCAGGGCGACTGGGTGGACCTCCCGGAGTGCAACAACTGGGCCGACATCGGTTTGCCCGAGGTGTACAACGATCCGGACCTGGCGTCGTTCAACGGGGCCCTCACCCAGACGTCGGCCACCGACCAGACCCATCTGGTCAAACAGGCCGTCGGGGTGTTCGCCACCAATGACGCCGCGGGCCGGGCATTTCATCGGGTGGTGGATCGAACGGTGGGCTGTTCGGGACAGACGACCGCGCTCCACCTGGACAACGGCAGCACCCAGGTTTGGTCGTTCGACGGCGGCCCGGCCGGCCCCGCCGACGAGAACTGGACCAAGCAGGAGGCGGGCACCGATCGCCGGTGCTTCAATCAAACCAGGCTGCGCGAAAATGTGTTGCTGCAAGCGAAAGTGTGCCAATCCGGCAACGCCGGGCCCGCGGTGAACGTGCTGGCCGGGGCGATGCAGAACGCCCTGGGGCAGTAATCGGGCGTTCTGTGTATCCGTCTTCCCCGTGCATTCGGAGGCCCGGGGAAGGGAATATGTCGGGGGCATCTGATAGATGAAGCACTAGACGAAATCGTGCCGATTATCGTTCGATTAGCTGCCGCAGGGAAGCGGTCCGCAAGTCCATGCACAGGCTTGCCCGGACCCGAAGGGATCGTGATATGACGTTCGCGCCGATCACCTCCGCGGCTTCGCAGTCGGAGTCGCGGGTGGCCGGTGCCGACCCCGCCCCGGGGCTGGACATCGCCGAGCTGGCCGACTCCGCGGCCGTCGCGCAGTACATCGCCGAGGGATGTCTGGTGGACGCCCCGCTGGGCCGCATCGGTCTGGAGTTGGAAGCCCATTGCCACGACCCGGCCGATCCGCACCGCAGACCGAGCTGGAACGAGATCGCCGGCGTGCTCGATGCGCTCCCCGCGTTACCCGGGGGCAGCAGGGTCACCGTGGAGCCGGGTGGCGCCGTCGAACTGTCCGGGCCGCCGGCCGACGGCGTGCTGCCCGCCATCGACGCCATGCGCCGGGATCAGGCCGTGCTGCAGCCGGCGTTCGCTCAGGCCGGGCTGGGACTGGTCTTCCTCGGCGCCGACCCGCTGCGGCCGCCCAAACGCATCAACCCCGGCGCCCGGTATCGCGCCATGGAACGGTTCTTCGCGGCCAGCGAGTCGGGGGAAGCGGGTGCCGCGATGATGACGTCCACCGCATCGATTCAAGTCAACGTGGACGCTGGGCCGCGGGAAGGCTGGGCGGCGCGGGTGCGCCTGGCACATGCGTTGGGGCCCACCATGATCGCGGTAACGGCGAACTCGCCGATGCTGGGCGGTGAATTCACGGGCTGGGTGTCGAGCCGGCAGCGAGTGTGGGGCCGGATGGACTCAGCGCGCTGCGGACCCATCCTGGGGGCCAGCGGCGACGACCCGGGCACCGACTGGGCCCGGTATGCGCTCAAGGCACCGGTGATGCTGGTGCACAACCCCGACGCCGAGGCCGTCACGCATTGGGTGCCGTTCGCCGACTGGGTCGACGGCCGCGAGCTGCTTTCGGATCGCCGACCCAGCGTCGCTGACCTCGAGTACCACCTGACCACGTTGTTCCCGCCGGTGCGGCCCAGGCAGTGGCTGGAGATCCGTTATTTGGACAGCGTGCCGGACGCGTTGTGGCCCGCCGTGGCGTTCACCCTGGCGGTCCTGCTCGATGACGCGGCCGCCGCCGACACCGCGGCCGAGGCGGTCGAACCGGTTGCCACCGCATGGGACACCGCGGCCCGAGTGGGGCTGCGGGATCGGCGGCTGTACGCGGCGGCCAACGCGTGCCTGGCCGTCGCCGCCGCGAAAGCCCCGGCCGAGCTGGGCGATTCGATGCAGCGGTTGGTCCGCCTTGTCGACCAGGGCCGCTGCCCCGGCGACGAGTTCTCCGACCAGGTGATCGAGTACGGCCTCGCGCCGACGGTGGCGCGACTGGCTCAAGGGGAGCTGTGACGTCACGGGAGGGCATCGCCGACGACTTGGCCCGGACGCGGGCGCGGACGCTACGGCTGGTCGATTTCGACGACGCCGAACTCTGCCGGCAGTACGACCCGTTGATGAGCCCGCTGGTGTGGGACCTCGCGCACATCGGTCAGCAGGAGGAACTGTGGCTGTTGCGCGGTGGTGATCCCGCGCGGCCCGGGATGCTGCCGCCGGCGGTCGAGGGGCTCTACGACGCCTTCGTGCATTCCCGCGCCAGCCGCGTCGAGCTGCCGCTGCTTTCGCCGAAGGAGGCGCGGGCATATTGCCGAACCGTGCGGTCCGCCGTGCTCGACGCGCTTGACATGCTGCCCGACGATCCCGCCGGCGACGAGGCGGCGTTCGTGTACGCGATGGTGGTCAGCCACGAAAACCAGCATGACGAAACCATGCTGCAGGCACTGAATTTGCGCAGCGGCGCACCGCTTTTGCGGGACGCCTCCGTGCTGCCGGCCGGTCGAGCGGGGTTGGCCGGCACGTCGGTGCTGGTGCCCGGCGGCGAATTCGTGCTCGGCGTGGACGCCACGAGCGAACCGCATTCGCTGGACAACGAGCGGCCAGCCCACGTCGTCGACCTGCCCGCGTTCCGGATCGGGCGGGTTCCGGTCACCAACGGCGAATGGCGCGGGTTCGTCGACGACGGCGGCTACGACCAGCCGCGCTGGTGGTCGGAGCGTGGCTGGCAGCACCGAAAGGCCGCCGGCCTGACCGCGCCGCAGTTCTGGAGCTCCGACGGCACGACCCGCACCCGGTTCGGCCACGTCGAGGACATCCCCGCCGACGAACCCGTCCAGCACGTCAGCTATTTCGAGGCCGAGGCGTACGCGGCCTGGGCCGGGGCGCGGCTGCCCACCGAGATGGAGTGGGAGAAGGCCTGCGCCTGGGATCCGTCCACCAACACGCGGCGCCGGTACCCCTGGGGCGAGAGCAAACCGAACGAGGCGCTGGCCAACCTGGGCGGCACCGCGTTGCGTCCGGCGCCCGTCGGCGCCTACCCCGGCGGCGCATCGGCGTACGGGGCCGAGCAGATGCTCGGCGAGGTGTGGGAGTGGACCAGCTCACCGCTGCGGCCTTGGCCGGGGTTCGCTCCGATGCTCTACGAGCGGTATTCGCAGCCCTTCTTCGACGGTGATTACCGGGTGTTGCGCGGCGGCTCGTGGGCCGTGGAGGCAGGGATCATGCGGCCGAGCTTCCGCAACTGGGATCACCCCTACCGGCGCCAGATCTTCAACGGCGTCCGATTGGCGTGGGACGTTTCCGACGCCGGGGATCGCGCCTGATGTGCCGGCACCTGGGCTGGCTGGGCAGGGACGTCACGGTTTCCTCGTTGGTGCTCGACCCGCCGTTCGGACTGCGCGTGCAGTCCTATGCGCCGCGCCGGCAAAAACACTGCCTGCTCAACGCCGACGGTTGGGGCGTCGGGTTTTTCGACACCTCCTCGCATGGCTTTGCGCGAGGCGGAGTGCCGCGCCGCTGGCGCAGTCAGGCGCCGCTGTGGGGCGACGTGTCGTTCGATTCCGTCGCGCCCGCGCTGCGCAGTCACTGCGTGGTGGCGGCGGTGCGTTCGGCCACCGTCGGCATGCCGATCGAGGCCAGCGCGTGTGCGCCGTTCACCGACGGGCAGTGGTTGTTGTCGCACAACGGAATCGTCGACCGGGCCGTGTTACCGACGACGGCGCCCGCGGAATCGGTCTGTGACAGCGCGATATTGGCGGCCACCATCTTCGAGCGCGGCCTCGACGCATTGGGGGACACCCTCGCCGAGGTAGCCACCGCCGACCCCAACGCCCGGCTGAACATCTTGGCCGCCAACGGCTCTCGCATGCTGGCGACGGCCTGGGGTGACACGCTGTCCATCCTGCGCCGCCCGGACGGTGTGGTCCTGGCCAGTGAACCCTATGACAACGACTCCGACTGGGAGGACGTGCCCGACCGCCACCTTGTCGAAGTCTCTTCCGACGGTGTCGCGCTGACGCCGCTGGACCAGTCGAGAGGATCTTGATGACGCTGTCGCTGTCGAACCACCTGGCCGCCGACTCCGCGTACCACGCGTTGCGCCGCGACGTGCTGGACGGCCTGCAGAAGACGCCGAAGGCATTGCCGCCCAAATGGTTCTACGATGCGGTCGGCAGTGATCTGTTCGATCAGATCACCCGGCTGCCGGAGTACTACCCGACGCGCGCCGAAGCCGAGATCTTGCGCGCCCGGGCGGCCGAAGTCGCATCGGCCAGCGCGGCCGACACCCTGGTGGAATTGGGCAGCGGCACGTCGGAGAAAACGCGGGTGCTGCTCGACGCGCTGCGAGCGCGGGATTCGCTGCGCAGGTTCGTCCCGTTCGACGTCGACGCCAGCATCCTGTCGACCGCCGCCGCGGCCATCCAGCAGGAGTACGAGGGAGTCGAAATCAAGGCTGTATGCGGCGATTTCGAAGAGCACCTGACCGAGATCCCCCAAGGCGGGCAGCGGCTGTTCGTGTTCCTGGGTTCGACGATCGGCAACCTCACGCCCGGACCGCGCGCGGAGTTTCTTGCCGCGCTGTCCGCGCAGATGCGACCCGGCGACAGCCTGCTGCTGGGCACGGACCTGGTCAAGGACACCGAGCGGTTGGTGCGCGCCTACGACGACGCCGCCGGGGTGACGGCGGCGTTCAACCGCAACGTACTCGCGGTGGTGAACCGTGAACTCGATGCCGACTTCGACGTCGACGCCTATCGGCACGTGGCCCGGTGGAACGGCGCGGAAGAACGCATCGAGATGTGGCTGCGGTCCGACCGGCGCCAGCGGGTGCGGGTCGGTGCGCTCGAGCTGATCGTCGACTTCGAGGCCGGCGAGGAGATGCTCACCGAGGTGTCGTGTAAGTTCCGCTCCGACAAGGTGACCGGCGAATTGGCCGCGGCGGGACTGCGTCGGACCCGGTGGTGGACCGACGAGGCGGGCGACTTCGGGTTGTCGTTGGCCGTGAAGTGACCGGCGCCAACGCGCTGGCCGAGCGATGGCGGTCAGCCCGCCCGCCGATGGCGGGGCTGCACCTGGACAACGCGGCGTGCTCCCGGCAGAGCCTGGCAGTGATCGAGGCCACCGCGCAGCACGCCCGCAATGAGTCCGAGGTCGGTGGCTATGTCGCGGCGGAGGCGGCGGCACCGGTGCTCGATGCAGGACGCGTCGCATTCGCCGCGCTGACCGGAATGCCGGATGCCGAAATGGTTTTCACCACCGGCTCGCTGAACGCATTGGATCTGCTGCTGGGCAGCTGGCCGGCGGAGCGCGCTACGGTGGCTTGCCTGCCCGGCGAGTACGGGCCCAACCTTGCCCTGCTGGCCGCGCACGGGTTCGACCGGCAGCTGTTGCCGGCCATGGACGACGGTCGGATCGCGCTGGACGACGCGGCACTGGCGTTGGACGCCGATCCGCCGGCCCTGGTGCACCTGACCGCGGTGGCCAGCCATTGCGGTGTGGTGCAACCGGTTTCGATGGTCGCCCAACTCTGCCGGGAGTTGGGGCTGCCGCTCGTGGTCGACGCGGCGCAGGCACTGGGCCAGGTCGACGTCGCGGCGGACGCCGACGTGACCTACTCCTCGTCGCGCAAATGGATCGCCGGGCCGCGCGGTGTCGGGATGCTCGGGGTGCGCCGCGAGCTGATGCAAAGCCTGCGCCCACGGCTGGCCGCGCCGCAGTGGGCTCGCAAGGGCGGCTCGCCGACCGTGGCCGAACAGCTGGAGTTCGGCGAGGCGAATGTCGCCGCGCGCGTGGGTTTTTCGCTCGCAATGGGCGAGCATCTGGCGTACGGGCCACAGGCGGTTTGCGCGCGTCTGGCCGAGGTGGGCAGCCTGAGCCGCACAGTGCTGGCCGATGTGACCGGCTGGACGGTGGTCGAGGAGGTCGAAGAACCCAGTGCCATCACCACTTTGGCGCCAAAGGACGGCGCCGACCCGAAGGCGGTGCGGGCCTGGTTGCTCGCCGAGCGGCGGATCCTGACCACGTTCGCCGGGGTGCAGCGGGCGCCGCTGGAGCTGACGCAACCGGTGCTGCGGATCTCGCCGCACGTGGACGCCACGGCCGAAGACCTGGAAACTTTCGCCGAGGCGCTCATCGCCGCCACCGCGGCGACCGCGACCGGTTAGCCGGCTTTGTGTGCGGTTAACAGGTAGGCAGGCATCATCATCCGGCCCTTGTCGTCACGATCGTGCTGCGGAAATTCGAAGGGAGCGTCGGCAGGAACTACCGGCGGGATGTTCGCGTGGATGAAGGCCGGCCGGATCTCGTCGATCTCCCAGTACTTGCTCACCGCGTCGCGCAGTTCGTCCTCGTCGACCTCGTTGGGCTTGGTCTCCATCTCCGCCGGGAAGGCACCCTTGGCGAAGACCAGCACGTAGTAGTTGGCCCCCGGGGCGGCTGCCCGGTGTACCGACCTCAGGTAGCCGTCGCGCCCCTCGATCGGCAACGAGTGAAACAGCGTGCTGTCGGCCACGGTGGAGAACCGTCCGTCATAGCCGGTGAGCGACGTGATGTCCGCCTGCACGAAGGTGGCCGTGGTCAGGCCGCGGTCTTGGGCGGCCTGGGTAGCCGCCGCGATGGCCGTCGGTGTCAGGTCGACGCCCACCACGGTGTAACCCTGGTCGGCCAGTGTCAGCGACAGCTCGGCGAACCCGCATCCGGCGTCCAGCACGTCGCTGCGAAACTTACCGGCCGCGACGAGCGCCGCGAGTTCGGGTTGTGGCTCACCGATGTTCCACGGCGGTGGGCCCTCGAAGTGGGCCTGCTCGCGATACGCGCCGTCCCAGTCCATCACTTGATCAGCCATGGTTTCCAAGCTACTCCCAGGTGTGCACCGGTTCGTTGGCATGCATGTGGTCGCAGTACCGGCGAAGCATCTCCGCCAGCGCCGCAGGCCTGCTCATGCCGCCGTCCTGCAATGCCCGCACGGTCGACACCTGCCAGCTGGCACCGTTGCGCCCGGCTCGGGCCCGGCCCTCGATGACCCCGAGGAACCGGTCGCGCACCTCGGGGTCGACGCCCCAGCGCTGCAGGCCTTCGTCGGCGACCGGCAGCAGCGTGTCGAGCACGAGTTCGCGGGCGCTTAGCTCACCCGTCCCCGGCCAGTGCTGCCGGGCGTCGATGCCGTAGCGCGCCGCCGCCAGGAAATTGCCTTCTGCCACACCGAAATCCATGCTGTCCCATAGCGGATTGTCGGCTTCGGACAGGCTGCGCAGCACGCCGTAGAAGAAGGCCGAGTTCGCCAGCATGTCGATGACGGTCGGTCCGGCCGGCAACACCCGGTTCTCCAGTCGCAGATGGGGGCGGCCATCGACCACGTCGTACACCGGGCGATTCCACCGGTAGACGGTCCCGTTGTGCAGGCGCAGTTCGGCAAGCTGCGGGATGCGCCCGGCCGCCAGCTCGGCGACCGGGTCCTCGTCGGACACCTCGGGCAGCAGCGACGGGAAGTATCGGACGTTCTCTTGGTAGAGGTCCAGGACCGAGCCGATCCACTGCTCACCGAACCACACCCGCGGACGTACGCCTTGGGTTTTCAGCTCCTCGGGCCGCGTATCGGTGGACTGGGTGAACAGCTCGATGCGGGTTTCGGCCCAGAGCAGGTGCCCGAAGAAGAAGGGCGAATTGGCGCCCAGCGCCAGCTGCGGGCCGGCCACGATCTGCGCCGCATTCCAGTTGGCGGCGAACGTCTCGGGCGCCAACTGCAGGTGCAATTGCATGCTGGTGCAGGCGGATTCGGGTGCGATCGTGGCTGTGTGCCAACTCAGCGGTTCGGGACCGGAGATGTCGATGGGAATGTCTTCGCCACGGGCGGTGAAGATCGAGTCGTTGAGGGCGGCGTATCGCGTCGACTCGCTCATCCAGCCGTGGTCGAGGTGTTCGGACATCAGCGTGGGCAGGATGCCGATCATGACGATGTGGGCGCCGCCGGCGGCGCTGGCCTTGGTTTCGGCCTCGTTCAGGCTGGCCCGCACCTCTGCCTCGAGATCCAATGTGGTGTGCCCGGGCAGCGCGTGCGGTGGAACGTTGAATTCGATGTTGTAGGCGCCTAATTCGGTCTGATACGCAGGGTCGCCGATGGCGTCGAGAACATGGCGGTTCGACATCGCCGGCTGGTAGTCGGCGTCGACAAGATTGCACTCGATCTCCATGCCGGTCAGCGGTTGCTCGGACTCAAAGCATGAGCGGGCCAGCATTGTTTTAAAGGCGTCCAGGCACAGCTGTACCTTGCGGCGGTATTCCCGCCGATGCGCGCTGTCGTACGTGGTGCGCTTGACCTCTTCGCCCACAACGCAGATGCAACAGGGTTACCGCCGGTAACGCAAGCTCTCATGAGTCGCAGTCGCCGCATCGTCCGTCCCGCGGGTAGACCATGATGGACTTTTGCCGCTAAACGTGTCCGAGCTCACGGGTGGAGGAGAACAGTTGGCCGAGTTCGCCGAATACGTCGCAGCCATCGACCAGGGGACCACCAGCACTCGCTGCATGATCTTCGATCACGGTGGTGCCGAAGTCGCCCGCCATCAACTCGAGCACGAACAGATCCTGCCCCGGGCCGGCTGGGTGGAGCACGACCCGGTCGAGATCTGGGAGCGCACCTCCTCGGTGCTGATGTCGGTGTTGAACCGGGCCAATCTGAGTTCGGAAAACATTGCCGCGCTGGGTATTACGAACCAGCGCGAGACCACGCTGGTATGGAACCGCAAGACCGGACGGCCCTACTACAACGCGATCGTCTGGCAGGACACCCGCACCGACCGGATCGCCTCGGCGCTGGAACGCGACGGTCGCGGCGACGTAATCCGCCGCAAGGCCGGCCTGCCCCCGGCCACCTACTTTTCCGGCGCCAAGCTGCAATGGATTCTGGAGAACGTTGATGGCGTGCGTCCGGCAGCCGAAAGCGGCGATGCGTTGTTCGGCACCCCCGACACCTGGGTGCTGTGGAACCTGACCGGGGGGCCCCGGGGCGGCGTACACGCCACCGACGTGACCAACGCCAGCCGGACCATGCTGATGAACCTGGAGACGTTGGACTGGGACGACGAGCTGCTGTCGATCTTCTCCATTCCTCGCGCGATGCTGCCGATGATCGGCCCGTCGTCGTCGCCGCAGCCCTACGGCGTGACCTCGGACGCGGGGCCGGCCGGTGGCGAGGTATCGATCACCGGGATTCTTGGTGATCAACACGCGGCGATGGTGGGTCAGGTGTGTCTGTCCGAAGGGGAAGCCAAAAACACCTACGGCACCGGGAATTTCCTGCTGCTCAACACCGGTGAGACGATCGTGCGGTCCGACAACGGGTTGCTCACCACCGTCTGCTATCAGTTCGGTGACACCAAACCCGTGTACGCGCTAGAGGGTTCGATCGCGGTGACCGGCGCGGCCGTGCAGTGGCTGCGCGATCAGCTGGGCATCATCAGCGGGGCCGCCCAAAGCGAATCGCTGGCGCGCCAGGTCGACGACAACGGGGGCGTCTATTTCGTCCCCGCGTTTTCCGGGTTGTTCGCGCCCTACTGGCGATCGGATGCGCGCGGCGCGATCGTCGGGCTGTCGCGGTTCAACACGAACGCGCATCTGGCGCGCGCGACGCTGGAAGCGATCTGCTATCAAAGTCGCGACGTGGTCGACGCCATGGCGGCGGATTCCGGTGTGCGCCTTGAGGTCTTGAAGGTCGATGGTGGTATCACCGGCAATGACCTGTGCATGCAGATTCAGGCTGACGTGCTGGGGGTGGACGTGGTCCGGCCGGTCGTCGCCGAGACGACCGCGCTCGGCGCGGCCTATGCGGCCGGTCTCGCGGTGGGGTTCTGGGCCGATCCGGCGGACCTGCGTGCCAACTGGCAAGAGGGCAGGCGATGGTCGCCCACCTGGAACGACGAGCAGCGCGCCGCAGGTTACGCGGGCTGGCGAAAAGCCGTGCAGCGGACCCTGGATTGGGTCGACGTGACGTGACGTCGCCTCATCCAGGGCCCGCCGGAGGCACTCAGTCTTCGCCGAGAATGCCGTAGATTTCACGCCGCGCATTGTTGAGGATGTCGACGATGCGCTGCTGCTGCTCGGCCGAAGCGGTGTGGGCGGACTGCCCGACCGCGCCGAACAATTGACCCACGGCGGCCCGCAGGTTCATGTGACCGGGGTCGGCCCCTTCGGTGATCTCGTCCCACGGCGGGGTCTCGATCTTTTCGGCCGCGGCGCGGCCCTGTTCGGTCAACTCGAAAAGCTTTTTGCTGCCTTCGGTTTCGCTCGCGTTGATCAGACCTTCGTCGTCGAGCAGTTGCAGGGTCGGGTACACCGAGCCGGGGCTTGGCTTCCAGAGTCCGTTGCTCCGTTCGGCGATCTGCTGGATCATCTCGTAGCCGTGCATCGGCCGCTCAACGAGCAGCTTGAGGATGGCCGCTCGCACGTCGCCGCGCTTGCCGCGACCCGGCCCGCCGCGGCGCCATCCGCCGCGCCGGCCACCGGGGCCGAAGCCGGGACCAAAGCCTGGACCGAATCCCGGTCCGAAACCGGGTCCGAATCCGAGTGGGCCGTCGTGGCCACCGGCATGATCGCGCAGATGCTCGCGGAAGTGCCGTCGGGCCTGGCGCCGTGCCTCGTGCAGGGCACGCCGGTCGACCGGGCCGGAGCCGAAGCCGAAGCCGGGTCGGCCGGCGAAGGGGCCCTCGGGGGGAGTGAATGGGTTTGTCATTGTTCTGTCCTTACGCTTGTGTGTTGCGCACCGGTCGTGCGCTACGAAATATCACGATATATCGAAAACTAACGCGATGCAACGGTGAACGTCGGAACAATCTCGGTGGGAGCGCCTGAACTGGAGAACTCCTGACCCCATCCGGGCCGCCAGGGCGGTTTGCATGCGCCGAACGGCGGGTAGGAACTATCGGGATGGATCCCGACAACAACTTGCAGGTCGATAGGGGTAGCGGCGGCTCGGCCGCAGCTGGGCGACCCGATGGCGCCCGGACCCGGAGCACCTGGCCGTGGATCAACTGGGGGCTGGCGCTGGCGACGGTGCCCGCCGCCGCGCTCGTGATGCTCTTCGCGCTCGGCGCTGTAATGAGCACCGACGGCTGCAGCGATCGCAGCTGTCCCAACCTGGGCCACGGCGGGATCAACTTCGGCGTCGCGTTCTACGGCGCGCCCGCGGTCGCCGTCGTCGTCATCGTCATCTCGTTCTTCACCGCCAAACGCCGGGGCGGTATCGCGGTTCCGCTGTGCGGCTGGGCGCTGCTGGTGGCCGACGTCCTGCTGATGGCGGCGAGTGTGGCCGGCTAGCGCTAGCTCGGCGGGGAGAAACCGGCGGGCGCATCGGATTCTTGCGGGCCGGAGGGGCCGGGTTGCCGTCCCGGCCACCCCGTGGCCGGTGCTGGCGGTTGCGGTACCGCACCCGACGGCGGGCTTGGCCAAGCCGGGGGGCCCTGGTATGCGGGGCCAGGCGGTGGCCACGGCGCCGAACCTGTCGGCGGTTGCCCCGGCGCGGGCATGACCGGCCGCAGCCGGGCCAGTTCGCGGCGGTGGCGCTCGGCGAGAACCGCGGCGAGCACGAGTTCCGGCGGAGCGCCGGGAGGAGGCGGCGGCGCGATGCGGGCCACCACGTCGCCGGCGATCCGGTATCCCATCTGTATGCGCAGCTGACGGTCGAGTTGTGTTGCCCTGGAGAGGAATTGACGCGCAACCTCGGCCTGACCGGCGGACAACCCCGACAACTGCAGCGACGATGCCCACCACGCCAGCGAGGGCGGCATCATCGGCGGCGGCCCGAGGCGAGGTCCGCGTTCGTTGACCACCACCGTGCCGGCGAAGATGTCGCCGATCCTTTTGGCTTTGGGGGACAAGATGCTGCAGATGACGGCGGGGCTCCCGAACAACATCCAGATCTCCACCAACGATGCCAGGGCGCGAAACAACGCCTGGCGGAAGCGTTCTGGGCCGCCGTCGTCGGACACGACACGCAGGCCCATCGCGATTTTGCCCACCGAGCGTCCCCGCGTTGCTGTTTCGAGAATCAGCGGATAACCAACCACCACCAGCACCGTGAAGATCAGCAGGATCGCTTGGGACAGCGCGGTATCGAATTGAGTCAGGGTGGCAGCCCACAACATCAGGCCGAGCAGGTAACCGATGACCATGACCGCGATATCGATCAGCGCGCTCAACGCCCGCACCGGCAGCTGGGCGATCTGCACATCGAGCACCACAGCGTCCCCGGTCACCACCTCCGACATAACTCCGAACGGTACAGGTTGGGTTGTGTGTGGCCCGCCGCACTGAGCTGTGCCTGCGGTGCGATTAGGCTGCCGAGGGTGGATGTCGACGCGTTCGTGCTGGCCCATCGCCCTACCTGGGACCGCCTGGACCAATTGATCGGGCGGCGCCGGTCGCTATCCGGTGCGGAGATCGACGAACTCGTCGACCTGTACCAGCGGGTCTCCACCCACCTGTCGATGCTGCGTTCGGCTTCGTCGGATTCGGTGTTGATCGGTCGGCTCTCGAGCCTGGTGGCGCGGGCCCGTTCCGCGGTGACCGGTGCTCATGCGCCCCTGAGCAGTACGATCAAGAGGTTCTGGACGGTGTCGTTCCCGGTAGTTGCCTACCGCACCTGGCGTTGGTGGGTGGGTACGGCGGCGGCGTTCTTTGCCGTGGTCGTGATCGTCGCGCTGTGGGTCGCCGGCAGCCCGGACGTGCAGTCCTTGATCGGAACACCCACGGACATCGAGCAATTGATCAACCACGACGTCGAGTCGTACTACAGCGAACATCCCGCCGCGGCGTTCGCGCTGCAGATCTGGGTGAACAACTCGTGGGTGTCCGCTCAATGCATCGCAATGTCGGTGGTGTTGGGACTGCCGATTCCCCTGGTGTTGTTGGAGAATGCCGCCAACCTGGGCGTCACTGCCGGCTTGATGTTTCCCGCCGGGAAGGGCGCCCTGCTGCTAGGTCTGCTCGCCCCGCATGGCCTGCTGGAACTCACGGCGGTATTCCTCTCGGGCGCAACGGGAATGCGGCTCGGATGGTCGGTGATCTCCCCTGGCGACCGGCCTCGCGGTCAGGTACTCGCCGAACAGGGCCGCGCCGTCGTCTCGGTCGCGGTCGGTCTGGTCGCGGTGCTCCTGGTCTCGGGGTTGATCGAAGCAGTGGTGACGCCGTCCCCGCTTCCGACGTCCGTGCGGGTCGGCATCGGCGTCATCGCCGAGGTGGCGTTCTTGTCCTACATCGTCTACTTCGGCCGCCGCGCTGTGAAGGCAGGTGAAAGCGGTGATATAGAAGAGTCGCCCGACGTCGTTCCGACTCGCTGAGCGGCCGTGTCAACGGCCTGGGGCCGCCCGATGACCGGCACCTACAGGCGCCCGGTCGCTTTCATCGCCAGGTAGTGATCGGCAAGGGCGGGCGCCAATTCGGTGGGCGGGGCGTCGACGACTTCCACCCCGCCGCGACGCAGCCGCGTGGCGATCGCGCCGCGGTCATTGCGGGAGCGTTCGGCGGCCGCCGCGTCGTACACCGCCGCGGCATCCGCGCGCCCCCCGGCCATCTGGTCGACGCGCGGGTCGGCGACCGCGGCCAGCAGCAGACGATGTTTGGCCGACAGCTGCGGCAACACGGGCAACAGGCCCTCTTCGAGGGCGGCCGCATTGAGGTCGGTCAACAGCACCACCAAGGACCGCCGGCGGGCGCGCAGCGCGATGGTGGAAACCATCGCCCGCCAGTCGGATTCGACAAGTGTCGGTTGCAGGGGCGCCATCGCGTCGACCAGCTGGGCGAGCAGCTCGGTGCGCGAGGCGCCGAACACACCGGCGCGGCTCACCTGATCGTGGGCGAGGAAGTCGACGTGGTCCCCCGCGCGCGATGCCAGCGCCGCCAACAGCAGTGCGGCGTCCATCGACCAATCCAGCCGCGGCCAGCCCGCGGGATCCGACGCGGTCGGATCTACGCCGACCCGGCCCGCTGCCGTGCGGCCCGTGTCGAGCACGATCACCACCCGCCGGTCGCGTTCGGGCCGCCAGGTGCGCACCACCACATCGGCGCGACGCGCGGTGGCGCGCCAGTCGATGGAGCGCACGTCGTCGCCGACGACATATTCTCGCAGCGAGTCGAATTCGGTTCCCTGACCGCGGACCAGCGTGGGCAGCAGGCCGTCGATCTCACGTAGCTTGGCCAGCCGCGACGGCAGGTGCTTGCGGGCCAGAAACGGGGGCAGCACCCGCAGCTGCCCCGGCACCGGTCGCGAACTCTGCCGTCCCGCCAGCCCCAGCGGGCCGATGGATCGGGCGGTCACCAGCGTTGCCCGCTGGTCGCCGCGGCGAACCGGTTGGAGCCGGGTTTGGACGTGCTGGTCTTGCCCGGCGGGGAGGTCGATGGGGTGGATGCGCGGTTGCGCCTGGGCGCTGGGCGGCCAGGCGTCGCGGATCTGGCCGCGGAACCGGCGAGGTCCGTCATTGTGGATCAGTAGGTCGCAGTCCACCTGCTGCCCGAGGCGGGCCGAGCGGTCCGGGGAACGCACGTAGCGCAACTTGGCGGTGCTGGCCGCCAGAACGGCGTCGACGGCCACCGCGATCGCCAGCACTAGCAACAGGACCACGAAAGCCGTTGCCGGCCAAGGAGACAACGCGATGGGCAGGACGCAGATCAGTGCGACCAACCCGGTGCGTCCGGTCAGGACCACTAGCGGGGCACCGGAACCGACGCCAAGATCCCGTCGAGCACGCCGTCGGGCGTGGCCCCTTCGAGTTCGGCCTCGGGCCGCAACATCACCCGGTGCCGCAGCGTCGGGCGGGCCATCGCCTTCACGTCGTCGGGAGTGACGTAGTTGCGTCCCGACAACCAGGACCAGGAGCGCGCCGTCGCCAGCAGGGCGGTCGCCCCGCGGGGCGACACGCCGAGTTGCAGCGCGGGGGAGGAGCGGGTGGCCCCGACGATGTCGACGATGTAGCCCAGCACCTCGTCGGCAACCAGCACGCTTCGTACGGCGTCGCGGCCGGCCGCCAGGTCGGCGGGTCCGGCCACCGGCTTGATCGCCGACAGATCGCGCGGGTCGAAGCCGTGCGCGTGCCGATGCAGGATGGCGATTTCGGCGTCCCGGGGCGGGAGTGTCACATTCAGTTTGAGTAGAAAGCGGTCCAGCTGGGCCTCGGGCAACTGGTAAGTGCCCTCGTATTCCACCGGGTTCTGGGTCGCGGCCACGATGAAGGGGTCGGGCAGCGGCTGCGGTTCGCCATCGACGCTGACCTGACGCTCTTCCATCGCCTCGAGCAGCGCGGCCTGGGTCTTGGGCGGGGTCCGGTTGATCTCGTCGGCCAGCAACAGATTGGTGAACACCGGACCGGCCCGGAACACGAACGCGGCGGTGCGCGCGTCGTACACCAGCGAACCCGTCACGTCGCCGGGCATCAGGTCGGGGGTGAACTGCACCCGCTTGAACTCCAACTGCAGCGCCGCGGACAGTGCCCGGACCAGTAGCGTCTTGGCCACTCCCGGAACGCCTTCCAACAGCACGTGGCCGCGACACAGCAGCGCGATCACCAAGCCGCTGACCACGCCCTCCTGTCCGACGACGGCCTTGGCCAGCTCGCCGCGCAACTCCAGCAGCGCCTCGCGCGCCGATTCAGCGGTGGGGGATTGGGCGGTAGTGGGTTGTGTCACTGGCGTGCGACCTGCCTTTCGATGTCGTCGAGCGCACGGGCAAGTTGTAACAGGTCGTTGTCGGTCGTCGGGGGCGGACCGAACAGATGGTAGGAGACGAACGCCGGATCCGATCCGATGCGCCCGGCCGAGGTGGTCACCACCGCCGACGGCGAAGCGCCCGCACCGAGGCCGAGCCGCGGCAGCAGCCGCGCCAGCGTGGCTGCGCGCAATGCGGCGGCCGCGCGATCGCGTGCCCGTCGGGACCGGTACAACCGGCCGCGGCCCTCGACGGTCTCCGATGCGCGCACCACCACCGGTAACTCCTCGGCCACCAGCGGGCCCGGGCGGCGGGCCTTCCACGCGGCGACCAGCAGCACCACCAGCGCCAATTGCCCGACGAGCCAGAACACTTTGGACGGAAGCAGCTCTAAAAGCGTTGACTTGGGCGAGGATTCACCCTCGACGTCGTGCGGTGCGTACCAGACGAGCCGGGGCCGGTCGCCCGCGAGGTTCATCGCCAGCGCGGCGTTACCCGATTGCAGCAGGCTGCCGTTGGTCATGAAGTCGGTGTTGCCGACGGCTGTGACGGTGCGTCCGTCGTTGCGGAAGCGGATCAGCGCGCCGTCATAGCAGCGAGTCATCGCGCGGCCGTCTTCGGACTCGTACGTGTTGCTCAGCCCGAACCGGACCGGCCCGGACCGGACAGCCTCGCGCATCGTGCAATTCGGTTCGAGGTCAAAACCTTTGGCGTGCGATATCCGCACGCCGGGCAGCAGGGCCCCGCGGGTCCGTGCCGTCGGTTGCACCAGCAGCAGGTCCGAATGGACATTGTCCAGCCGGTCTAGGAGCGTGTCGGTGAGGTTTTGGCTCTCGGCCACGAGTATCAACGCGTCCGGGCGTGCCGCATTTTCGACGTCAGCGATGTTGTGGGCCACGACGACGTCGACTCCGGCGCCGCGCAGCAACTCCACCAGCGCGTGCGCACCCTCAGGGTTGGTTGACGCCGGGTCCATGCGGGGACCGGGTCGCGGTGCGTTCAGATACGCGTCGATGCCGGCGATGACGGCGAGCACCAGGAGCGTGACGAGCGCCCAGCGCCAGGAGCGCCAGCGCCGCGGCGTGGCTTCGGGACCCGCACCGGTCATCGTCGACATCACCGCACCTGCGCCCACGACTCGGTTGCGGCGGGCCGGCCCGGCTCGAGCGGACCGCCCTGCCAGCGGGTCAGCAGGTGGTCGTCCAGGTCGGCGACCATTTGGTAGGCGGCCTGGGTGCCGGGTTGTTCTCCGTAGGTGACATCGTTGAACGCCATTGCCGCTTGCCTCAATTCGCTGACCAGGTGCGGCAACGCGGCACCGGCGTCGCGGGCCAGCTCGTTGGCCGTCCGGCCGGGGGCGGGCGTCAGCACTTTGGTTTCTTCGAGCTGGCGGGCGACGGCGCGCAGCCGATGACGAATCGCCGAGGCCCAATTGCCCTCGGCCGCGCAGCTTTCGGCGGTCGCGCGATGTTGGGCCGCGGTCAGCTGGGCGGTGTCGAACAGCGAGTGGTCACCGCCGCGGCGGGTGCGCATGGTGCGTCGCAGAATATGGATGCCGACGATCACTGCGATGGCGAGCAGGGTGAAAAGCACTGTCGCGGTGAACCATCCGCCCGGAACCGAGGAGATCTTCTGCAACAGCCGGTAAATCACGTCGAAGACCCAGTCGATGAATTGTTGCCCGGGCGAGCCCTTCGAATAGATGGGTTTGTTGAGCTCGTCCTGCGCGACGCGATGCGCGGCATCGCGGTCGATGTCGATGGAAGGCATCCTCAGCTAGTCCTCGCTCGGCCCTTACAGGGGCCGTGTCAGCCAGAGGTTGTCGGTGGACGCGGCCGCGTAGGGGCCCTGGGCGGCGCCGCTTTGCAGCACCAGGTCGAATGCCTCGGCACGCATGCGGCGGTCGGTGTACAGCAGGACGATGACCCCCGCGTTGAACGGCGCGGTGATGATCTCGCCGATCGCCGCCCCCACCGAGAGAATCGCCGTGCTGACCACGAACGCCGTGGCGGACGAGCTGATTTGGACGAATTGGCCGGCGATGCTGAACGGCACCGCGACTGCGCTGGCGACGACGGATGTCACCAGTAACGCGAGCACCCGGATTCCCAGCACCCGCCAGAAGCCGTTGCGAACCAGCTTGAACGATCGGGTCACCGCGTCCATGACCGGCAGCCGCTCCAGCACGATCAGCACCGGGGCGAATATCACCACCGTGTACAGGTAGACCACCAACGCCAGGACGGTCAGCGCCAGCGGGATGCCCAGCACTACGGCCGCCGCGGCGCTGCCGATCGCCGCCAGCACGCCGATGATCACCGCGACCAAGCCGGCAACGGCCGCCACAACGACGGCTTCCAGCAGCGCCAGGCCGAGCAGGGCCAGCAGGCGCCCGCGGATCTTGATCCAGGTTTCGCCGATGGTGATGGGTGACCCGAAAACCGCCCGCCCGATGATGACGGTGAGCATTCCCGACAGCAGCATGCCGCCCAGCCAGCTGACCAGGATGCCGCCGATCAATGACGCGGACCAGGCACCCAGGACTGCCGAGCTCAGTTCGCCGGGTCGATCGCCGGAGAATCTGTCGGCCGCGGCCAAAGGTCCGAAGAATGCGACCTTGGTGACGATCTGCATGAGCACCACGACGATGGCGGTCAGGCCGAGCGTCGCTTTCGGGTTCGCCCGGACGTAGCCGACCGCGCCGTTGAAAATGTCGCCCAAGGTCAGCGGCCGCAGCGGGATTATCCCTGGTTTGACGGGTCCGTAACCACCGAAGCGCTGCGGCGATCCGTAGCCCGGCGCAGGTCCGTATCCGGATGGCGGTCCATAGCCCGGAGGTGTGCCGTAGGCGGGCTTCGGATC
>NZ_LZIF01000046.1 GCF_001667145.1 Mycobacterium sp. 852002-51971_SCH5477799-a | reverse complement strand
GTCACCACCGCGACCGGCCCCGCATCAGCGAGCATGAACTGCATCCGCGCCCCCGGCTGTGTCGGATCGATCGGCACATAGGTCGCCCCGGTCTTGAGCACCGCCAAAATCGCCACGATCGCCTCAGCGCACCGAGGCAACAACAACGCCACCCGATCACCGGCAGCCACCCGCTGACCCACCAGAAAATGCGCCAACCGATTCGAGGCCTCATCAAGCTGCCGATACGTCAACGACTCGCCCTCAAAACTCAGCGCCACCGCCTCCGGAGCCCGGGCCACCTGCGCGGCGAACACCGCCGGAATCGACACCGAGACACCCAGCTGCACAACCGGGGACATCAACGCCGCCCGATTACCCCACCCCTCCAACTGGGCACGCTCACCAACACCCAACACATCCACCGACGAGAGCCGCCGCGCTGGATCCGCGGTCATCGCCAACACCACCCGCTGCAACCGCTCCACCAACACCTCAATGCTGGCCACATCAAACACATCGGTGCGGAACTCCACCTGCCCGCCAATGCCGGCGGGCTCACCAGCCTCGGTCCAGCGTTCGGCCAACGACCACGTCAAATCCGCGCGCGCGGTGTCGGTATCGGCCCGCAACGGCGTGACCTGCACCTCCCCCAAGGCCACCCCGGCGGCGGGATCAGCGTCTTGCCAGTTCTGCCAGGCCAGCATGACCTGCACCAACGGATGATGGGTCAACGACCGGACCGGATTCAGCCGCTCCACTAGCACCTCAAACGGCACATCCTGATGCTCATAGGCGGCCAAACTGCGCGCCCGCACCTGAGCCAACAACTCACCAACGGTGGGATCGGCGCCCACATCCACCCGCAACACCAACGTGTTGACGAAAAAACCCACCAACTCATCGAGCGCAGGGTCACGGCGCCCGGCGATCGGGAACCCCAC
>NZ_LZIF01000045.1 GCF_001667145.1 Mycobacterium sp. 852002-51971_SCH5477799-a | reverse complement strand
CGGCCGGCCAGCCGCGGGCATCGATGACCTCCCAGCCCACCGCGGCCGACTCCGCGGGCACCACCACCTGCTCGGGGATGCCCTGCGGGGCGCAAAACACCGTGCGCAGCGATTCATGCCGGCCCACCACATCGGTCAACGCCGCACCCAACGCCGCGGCGTCCAAGTGACCGCGCAGCCGCAACGCCGCCGGAATGTTGTACACCGCCGAGGGCCCCTGCAACTGATCGATAAACCACAACCGCTGCTGGGCAAACGACAACGGCACCACCGCCGGACGCTCCTGGGCCACCAATGGCTCTACCTGGCTCGTCTCTGCGTTGATAAGCAGAGCCAACTGGGCAACAGTGGGTGCCTCGAACACCGCCCGCACGGAAAGACCCGCATCCAGGCCTCTGTTGATCGCGGAGATCAGGCGCATGGCCGACAGCGAATCCCCACCGAGCTCAAAGAACGAATCATCAACTCCGACCCGCTCGAGTCCGAGGATTTCGGCATAAATGCCGGCCAGGATCTCTTCGACCGCGCTGACTGGGGCGCGGTACGCCACACCGGTGTAGTCCGGGGAGGGTAGGGCGCGGGTGTCGAGTTTGCCGTTGGCCGTCAACGGCAACGCGTCAAGCGCCACCACCGCGGCGGGCACCATATACTCGGGCAACCGCTCGGCCAGCGCGGCGCGCGCCGCGACCGGGTCAGCGGCCCCGGTGATGTAGCCGACCAGCCGGGGGGTGCCGGGCTGGTCCTCGCGGGCGATCACCACCGCTTGTTCCACCCCGTCCAGCCCGGTCAGGGCGGCCTGGATCTCGCCCAGCTCGATCCGGTAGCCGCGGATCTTGACCTGCTCATCGGCGCGGCCCAGATAATCCAGCTGCCCATCAGCGCGCCAACACACCAGATCCCCGGTGCGATACATCCGCTGCCCCGGCGCCGCGGGCCCGGCGAAGGGGCAGGCCAC
>NZ_LZIF01000044.1 GCF_001667145.1 Mycobacterium sp. 852002-51971_SCH5477799-a | reverse complement strand
CCAGCAAAAGGATTTGGATCAGGCGTTGTTGTCGGCGGTCGGGTTCGGCAACACGGGTGCGGAGCTGTTCGAGAAGGGTGGGCCGTATCTGGCGCGCGGCGCGGCCGACCTGGTGCCGACGGCGCAGCTGCTGGACACCTACAGCCCCGAGTTGTTCTGCACCGTGCGTAACTACCACGACATCGAGCCCAAGGCCGCCTCGTTCCTGGGCGGCAACGGCTACTCGCTCAACAGCCACACGCAGGCGCTGTCCGGATTGGGATTGGTCGCGAACCCCCTCTCACTGGTAGCCGTCGCCGCGCTCACGATGGGGCTCGGCGGCGCCGCCGGCCTGATCGGGGGTGCGCCCAACCCATACGTCTACCCGGAGAATCTGCCTCGGGTGAACGCGCGCGGCGGCCCGGGCGGTGCACCGGGTTGCTGGCAACCCCTCACCCACGACCTGTGGCCCGCTCCGGAGCTGGTAATGGACTCCGGTAACAGCCTCGCGCCGTACAACCACCTCGACACCGGATCGCCGTTTGCGATCGAATACGTCTGGGGCCGCCAGGTAGGGGATAACACGATCAACCCATGAAAATCACCGGAACCCTTGTCAAGCTCAGCATCTTCGGCGTCGTGCTGCTGGTCTTCACTGTGATGATCATCGTCGTGTTCGGTCAGATGCGGTTCGACCGCACCAACAAGTACTCGGCGGAGTTCGCCAACGTCAGCGGCCTACGCGCGGGTCAGTTCGTCCGCGCCTCTGGCGTTGAGGTCGGGAAGGTCGACACGGTAAAGCTGGTCGACGGCGGCAAGCGGGCGCTGGTGAAATTCAACGTCGACCGCTCAATACCGCTGTACCAGTCGACGAGCGCCCAGATCCGCTACCTCGACCTGATCGGCAATCGCTACCTGGAGCTCAAGCGCGGTCAAGGCGAGGGGGCCGACAAGGTCCTGCCGCCCAACGGGTTCATCCCGGTGGCGCGCACCCAGCCGGCGCTCGACCTCGACGCCCTGATCGGTGGGTTCAAGCCACTGTTCCGGGCGCTTGACCCGCAAAAGGTGAACACCATCGCGACCGCGCTGGTCACTGTGTTCCAGGGCCAGGGCGGCACCATCAACGACATTCTCGACCAGACCGCGCAGCTGACCAGCCAGCTCGGCGAGCGCGACCAGGCGATCGGCGAGGTCATCAAGAACCTGAATACGGTGCTGGACACGACAGTTCGGCACCGGCAGCAGTTCGACCAGACCATCAACAACCTGGAGGTGTTGATCACGGGTCTGAAGGACCACGGCGACCAACTGGCCGGTGGGACCGCGCACATCAGCAACGCCGCCGGCACGGTAGCCGACCTGTTGGCCGAGGACCGCGGCCTGCTGCACAAGACGCTCAACTACCTCGACGCGGTGCAACAGCCGCTGATCGACCAGCAGGACCAACTGCAGGACTACCTCAAGAAGGTGCCGACGGCGTTGAACATGATCGGGCGTGCAATCGGGTCCTACGGGGACTTCGTGAACTTCTACGCCTGCGACATCACCCTGAAGATCAACGGCTTGCAGGCCGGTGGTCCGGTCCGCACGGTCAGGCTGTTCCAGCAGCCGACGGGTAGGTGCACGCCGCAATGAGAACACTGGAACCACCCAACCGGGTCCGAATCGGTCTGATGGGCATCGTCGTGACGGCGCTGGTGATCGGCGTCGGCCAAAGTTTCACCAGTGTCCCGATGTTGATGGCCAAACCGCACTACTACGGGCAGTTCAGCGACACCGGCGGCCTCAGCAAAGGCGACAAGGTGCGCATCGCCGGTGTGGACGTCGGCAAGGTCGAGGGCCTCAAGATCGACGGCGATCACGTCGCGGTTCAATTCAACGCGGGCGCTGAGCGATTCGGCACCGAGAGCCGGATCGCGGTCAAGACCGACACCATCCTCGGTAAGAAGGTCCTCGAACTCGAGCCGCGTGGCAACCAGACGCTGAAGCCGGGGGGGACGTTGCCGATCGGCCAAAGCACCACGCCCTACCAGATTTACGACGCGTTCTTCGACGTCACCAAGGCCGCCCAGGGTTGGGATATCGACGCCGTGAAGCAGTCTCTGCACGTGTTGTCGCAGACCATCGACCAGACCTACCCGCACCTGAGCCCGGCGCTCGAAGGGGTGGAGAAGTTCTCCGCCACCGTCGGCAAGCGCGACGAAGAGGTCAAGCATTTGCTCGCCCAGGCCAACAAGGTGGCCGGCATCCTCGGCGATCGCAGCGATCAGATCGACCGGTTGTTGGTCAACACCAAGACGCTGCTGGCCGCCTTCAACGAGCGCGGCCAGGCGATCGACGCCCTGCTCGGCAACATCGCCTCGTTCTCCGAACAGGTCAAGGGCTTCATCAACGACAACCCGAACCTCAACCACGTGCTCGAACAACTGCACACCGTCAGCGACATCCTGGTGCAGCGCAAAGACGACCTGGCCAACGGGTTCACCGAGGTCGGCAAGTTCCTGCCGTCGCTGAACGAGGCCATCGCCTCGGGACCGTTCTTCAAAGTGGTCCTGCACAACCTGGCCCTGTACCAGATTTCCCAGCCCTGGGTCGACGCCGCCTTCAAGAAGCGCGGCATCGATCCGGAGAACTTCTGGCGCAGTGCCGGATTGCCGGCCTTCCGGTTCCCCGATCCCAACGGCACCCG
The DNA here is from genome assembly GCF_001667145.1 of Mycobacterium sp. 852002-51971_SCH5477799-a. Lineage (GTDB taxonomy): Bacteria > Actinomycetota > Actinomycetes > Mycobacteriales > Mycobacteriaceae > Mycobacterium. The sequence goes on along the minus strand of NZ_LZIF01000044.1, from coordinate 144,087 downwards.
GTTCCCCAACGGCGCGCCGCCGCCAGCACCGCCGGTGCTGGAGGGCACGCCCGATCACCCGGGTCCGGCCGTCCCACCGGGATCCCCCTGCTCGTACACGCCGGCCAATCCGGGCGGCAATGTCACCGTCGGGGACGAGGGTTTGCCGCGGCCGTGGAATCCGTTGCCGTGTGCGGGTGCCATGACTGGACCGTTCGGTGGGCCGGGCTTCCCGGCACCCGTGGACGTGATGACGTCGCCGCCGAACCCCGCGGGTCTGCCGCCGACGCCGGGCATCCCGATTGCGGGCCGGCCGGGCGATCCGCCACCCGACGTTCCGGGGACGCCGGTGCCGATGCCGACGCAGGCACCCCCCGGCGCGCGCACCGAGAACCTCGCACCGGCGGGGCCCACGCCGCCGCCGTCGACGTTCGCGCCGGGATTCCCGCCGGGACCGCCGGCGCCGCCCGGGCCGGGCAACCAACTGCCGGCACCGTTCATCAATCCCGGAGGATCCGGAGGCAGTGGCGCAGCGGGGGGAGGTAGCCAGAATTGAGCACCATCTTTGATGTCCGCAACCTGCGGCTGCCGAAGCTGACTCGGGCGTCGGTGATCATCGCGTCGCTGGTGGTGATCCTGGCGATCGTCGTCGGCTATGTGGGTTGGCGGCTGTACCAGAAGGTGACCACCAACACGGTGGTGGCCTATTTCCCGGCGGCGAACGCGCTGTACCCGGGCGACAAGGTCCAAATCATGGGGCTGCGCGTGGGCGCGATCGACAAGATCGAGCCGTCCGGCAGCAAGATGAAGGTCACGTTCCACTACGAGAACCAGTACCGGGTTCCCGCCAACGCCTCGGCGGTGATTCTCAACCCCACCCTGGTGGCGTCGCGGTCCATTCAGCTGGAGCCGGCCTACAAGGGCGGTCCGGTGCTGGCCGACAACGCGGTGATCCCCGAAGAACGCACCCAGGTGCCGGTGGAGTGGGACCAGCTGCGCAACAGCATCACCAACATCATCTCCAAGCTGGGCCCCACACCCGAGCAGCCGAAAGGCCCGTTCGGTGAGGTCATCGAGTCGTTCGCTAATGGGTTGGCCGGCAAGGGCAAGCAGTTCAACAACACGCTGAGCAGCCTGTCGCAGGCGCTGACCGCGTTGAACGAGGGTCGCGGCGACTTCTTCGCTGTGGTGCGCAGCCTGGCGCTGTTCGTCAACGCGCTGCACAACGACGACCAGCAGTTCGTCGCGCTCAACCAGAACCTGGCCGATTTCACCACGCACCTCGCGCACTCCGACAACGACCTGGCAAACGCCATCGAGCAGTTCGACGGTCTGCTCAGCACGATCCGTCCGTTTCTGAACCAGAACCGCGCGGTGCTGACCCAGGACGTCAACAATCTCGAGACCGCGACCAATGCGCTGCTGCAACCGGACCCGCTGAATGGGCTCGAGACCGCGCTGCACGTCCTGCCGACGGCCGCGGCGAACATCAACCAGATCTATCATCCGTCGCACGGTTCGGTGGTCGCTATCCCGTCGATCACCAACTTCGCGAACCCGATGCAGTTCATCTGTAGCGCCATCCAGGCCGGCAGCCGGCTGGGCTACCAGGAGTCGGCCGAGCTGTGCGCGCAGTACCTCTCGCCGATTCTCGACGCGATCAAGTTCAACTACCCGCCGTTCGGGCTGAACCTGTTCAGCACGGCCGAGACGCTGCCCAAGGAAGTCGCCTATTCGGAGGATCGGCTGCATCCGCCGAACGGATACAAGGACACCACCGTCCCGGGCATCTGGGTGCCGGACACCCCGACGTCACACCGCAACACCCAGCCGGGCTGGATCGTCGCGCCCGGTATGCAGGGCCAGCAGGTGGGACCGATCACCGCGGGCCTGATGACCCCGGACTCGCTGAATGAGCTGATGGGCGGCCCGAACATCGAGCCGGTTCAGTCGACCCTGCAGACCCCGCCCGGTCCGCCGAACGCTTACGACGAGAACCCGATAGCGCCCGTCATCGGCCAGGTTCCGCCGCAAGTTCCCATTCCGCCGCCACCGCCGGGGCCGGGCGTGGTGCCGGGTCCGGTCGCCCCGACACCAGCGCCGGTGTCCGCACCCGCACCGAACGCGGGCGGGCCCGCGTCACCCGCTGACTTTGGAGGTGGCCAGTGAGTGGCGCGACGAGCGCACTGGGAAGCAAGCCGAGCGGCCGGCCCGCAAGGAGCGCGCTTCGCGTGCTCCGCCATCGGAGCTGGCAAGGGCTGGTTCTGCTGATCGCCGCGATGGTGCTGAGCTCGTGTGGCTGGAAAGGCATCTCCAACGTCGCCATCCCGGGCGGCCCCGGCAGCGGCTCGGGCGCCATGACCGTCTACGTGCAGGTGCCCGACACCTTGGCGATAAACGGCAACAGCAAGGTGATGGTCGCGGACGTGTTCGTCGGCTCGATCAAGGACATCCAGTTGAAGAACTGGATAGCCACCCTGACGCTGGGCCTGGACAAAAAGGTCAAGCTGCCCAAAAACGCCATCGCCAGAATCGGCCAGACCTCGTTGCTGGGTTCGCAGCACGTCGAGCTCGCCGCGCCGCCAAACTCGTCGCCCGAACTGCTCAAGAACGGTGACACAATTCCGCTGAAGAACTCGACCTCGTATCCCACGACCGAGCAGACGCTGGCCAGTCTGTCGCTCATCCTGCGCGGCGGCGGCATCCCGAACCTGGAGGTGCTGCAGAACGAGATCTACAACATCTTCAACGGACGCGGCGACCAGATCCGGGCCCTGCTCGGCAAGTTGGACACATTCACCAACCAGCTCAACCAGCAGCGCGGCGACATCACGCACGCGATCGATTCGACCAACCGGCTGCTGACCTACGTGGGTGGCCGGGCTGACGTCCTTGATCGCGTGCTCACCGACGTTCCGCCGCTGATCAAGCATTTCGCCGACACCAAGAACCTGCTGATCAACGCTACCGATGCGGTGGGACGGCTCAGTCAGGTCGCCGATCAGTATCTGTCGGAGACGCGCGGGCCGCTGCACACGGACTTGCAGGCGCTGCAGTGCCCGCTGAAGGAGCTTGGCCGGGCCTCGCCGTACTTGATCGGCGCGCTGAAGTTGATCCTCACCCAGCCGTTCGACATCGACACGGTCCCGAAGATCTTCCGCGGTGACTACATCAACATCTCGCTGACGCTCGACCTGACCTACAGCGCGGTCGACAACGCGTTCCTCACCGGAACCGGATTGTCGGGAGCACTGCGGGCGCTTGAGCAGTCGTTCGGGCGCGATCCGGAGACGATGATCCCCGACGTGCGCTACACGCCGAACCCGAACGACGCACCGGGTGGACCGCTGGTGGAAAGGGGGGACCGGAATTGCTGACTCCCTTCATCCGACGGCAGCTGATCGCCTTCGGGATCCTGACCGTCATCTCGCTGCTGGTCCTCGGGATCTACTACCTGCAGATCCCGAGCCTGGTCGGCATCGGCCGCTACACGCTGAAGGCCGACCTGCCCGCATCGGGCGGCCTGTATCCCACGGCCAATGTCACTTATCGCGGCATCACCATCGGCAAGGTCACCGATGTCGAGCCGACCGAGCACGGCGTCCAGGCGACGATGAGCATCGACAGTCACTACAAGATCCCGATCGATGCGACGGCCAACGTGCACTCGGTCTCGGCCGTCGGTGAGCAGTACCTGGACCTGACGTCGTCCGGCGGCATCGGCAAGTACCTGGCGGAGGGCCAGACCATCACGAAGGGCACCGTGCCCGCCGAGATCGGTCCGGCGCTGGACACGGCCAACCGGGGGCTGGCGGTGCTGCCTAAAGAGAAGATCGGCCAGCTGCTCGACGAGACGGCGCAAGCCGTCGGCGGGTTGGGCCCGAACCTGCAGCGGTTGGTCGACGCCACGCAGGCAATCGTCGGCGACTTCAAAAATCAGATGACCGACGTCAACGACATCATCCAAAACTCCGGCCCGGTGCTCGACAGCCAGGTCAAATCGGGTGACAACATCGAGCGCTGGGCGCGCAACCTGAACAGGCTCGGCGCCCAGACCGCGCAGGAAGATCAACACCTGAAGAGCGTGCTGCGCCAGGCGGCGCCGACGGCCGATCAGGTCGCCGCAACGTTCAACGACGTGCGGGATTCGCTGCCGCAGACGCTGGCCAACCTCGAGGTGGTTATCGATCTGCTCAAGCGCTACCACACCGGCCTCGAGCAGGTCTTGGTGTTCCTCCCGCAGGGTGCATCGATCGCCCAGACGGTGGCCGCGCCGTTCCCCAACATGGCCGCGCTCGACCTGGCGCTGTCGATCAACCAGCCGCCGCCCTGCCTGACCGGCTTCATCCCGGCCCCCGAGTGGCGGTCACCGGCGGACACCAGCATCCAGCCGCTGCCCACGGGAACGTACTGCAAGATCCCGATGGAGACCCCGGCCAACAGCGTGCGCGGATCGCGCAACATCCCGTGTACCGACATTCCGGGCAAGCGGGCCGCGACGCCGCGGGAGTGCCGCGATCCCAAGCCGTATGTGCCCGCGGGTACCAACCCGTGGTACGGCGACCCCAATCAGACGCTGACCTGTCCCGCGCCCTCGGCGCGGTGTGACCAGCCGGTCAAGCCAGGCATCGTGATCCCGGCGCCGTCGGTGGACACCGGGCTGAACCCGGCACCCTCGGACCGGGTCGCGGGCACGCCCCCGCCGACCAGCGATCCGTTGTCCCGGCCGGGGTCGGGTACCGTGCAGTGCAATGGCCAGCAGCCCAACCCCTGTGTCTACAAACCCAGCGGGCCTCCCTCGGCGATCTACAGTCCCCAAAGCGGTGAACTGGTAGGGCCAGACGGAGTGAAATACTCCGTCGAGAACTCGACCAGAACAGGAGACGATGGATGGAAGGAGATGCTGGCACCAGCCGGCTGAACCCCATCGACACGGACGATTCGTTGACCACGCAGGACAAGGACGAGGATTCGACGGCACCCGAGACCGGATCCGGGCAAACCGATCCGCAGGACGCCTCCGCGGATGCCGTGGAATCCACCGATGGCGCTGCCGACGTCGACGCCGACCGGGCCGAGTCCGGCGGCGCTGCCGAGGATGTCGCGGAATCCGGTGAACCCGCCGTGGCGGCACCGCGCGGTCCGTCCCGGGTGGGTCGCGGGTGGTGGGCCGCCATCGCCGCGGTGCTGGTGCTGTGTGCCGGCGCCGTCGGGGCCGGTGGTTACCTCGCGCTGCACTACCACCACCAAACCCAACGGACCGCCCGCAACGACGACGCGGCGCTGAAGGCCGCGGTGGAGTGCGTGTCGGCGACCCAGGCGCCGGACACCAACGCGATGACCGCGAGCGAGCAGAAGATCATCGACTGCGGCACGGATGCCTTCCGCTCGCAAGCGTTGCTGTATACCAGCATGCTCGTGCAGGCGTATCAGGCCGCGAACATCCACGTCCAGGTGTCGGATGTGCGGGCGGCCGTCGAACGCAACAACCCCGACGGGTCGGTCGACATCCTTGTCGCGCTGCGCGTCAAGGTGGCCAGCGACCAGAACCAGAGCGAAGCCGGCTACCGGTTGCGCGTGAAAATGGCCTTCGCTGAAGGGCAATACAAGATTTCGAAGCTCGACCAGGTGACGAAGTGACGGTGGTGGTCGAACCGACTGCGCCCACCGCAATCCAGGAGTCATCGCGGGAAACCTTGGCGCCCTGGCGTTCTCGCGTCAGCGCATTCGCCATCGACGTGCTGCCCGGCATCGCCGTCGTGACGACCCTGGCATTGGTGTCGTTCACCGTGCCCGCGGGCGGCGTGTGGTGGTGGCTGACGATCTCCGTCCTGGGCGTAGTGATCCTTCTGGTTCTGGTCAACCGGCTCTTGCTGCCGGTGATCGCCGGCTGGAGCCTGGGCCGCGCGCTGGTGGGTGCCACCGTGACACGACCCAGCGGGACCGCGCCGGGGCCGTGGACCCTGCTACTCCGGGACCTCGCCCACCTGCTCGACACCGTGTCGATCGTGGGATGGCTTTGGCCCCTGTGGGATTCACGCCGCCGTACCTTCGCCGACATGTTGACGCGCACCGAAGTGCACCGCGCGGAACCGGACACGGCGCCGCCCCACATCCGGCGCTGGAGCGCGGTTGCCGCATCGAGCGCGGTGGTCCTCTGCCTGGCCGGGGCCGCGGTGAGCTTCTTCGTGGTCTACTCCGCGGACCGGGCGACCGATCAGACCCGTGCCCAGATCGCGACGCAGGGGCCCAAGATGGTGGCCCAGATGCTGACGTATGACCCCAAGACGCTGCACGACGACTTCACCCGGGCACTGTCGCTGGCGACCGACAAATATCGGCCCCAGCTGGCGGCCCAGCAGGACTTGGTTCAGAAGGGTAAGCCGGTCATCAACGAGTATTGGGTGACCAACAGCTCGATCGAATCGGCGAGCCCGGATCGGGCAACGATGCTGCTGTTCATGCAGGGGCGGCGCGGCGTGGGGCCCGAGCAGCGCTACATCAGCGCCACCGTCCGGGTGAACTTGGTCAAGGCCGGCGGAAACGATTGGCGCGTCGACGATCTCAACGTGCTGACCAAGCCGAGGCAGCCGGGGAGCGGTAAATGAGCCCGCGCCGCAGGTTTGCGCCCGGGGAACGACCCCTGCTCGTTGCGCGCCCGGTCGATGTCGAGGCGCAGCGACCCTGGCTGGTGCCGTTGGCCGGCACGGTCGCCGCGGTGCTGATGGTGGCCGCGATCACCGCCTGCGCGCTAATGCTCGCCTCGCACGCGTCGCGGGCGCGCACGGCGTCGAAAGACCGCGAGGTGCTGAACTACGTGAGCGGCTTCATGACGCAGTTCACCTCGATCGATCCGTTCCACGCCAACGACTACGTGAACCGGATCTTGGCGCAGGCAACCGGCGACTTCGCCAAGCAATATCAGAAGAACGCCAACGAGATTCTCCTCCAGGTCGCCCGGGCCGAACCGGCCACCGGCACCGTCCTGGATGCCGGCCTGGAGCGATGGAACGACGACGGCAGCGTCAATGTCATGGTGGCCACGGCGATCACCACCAAGTCGCCGGATGAAAAACAGGTATTGCAGAACGCCAATCGTTGGGCGGCAACCGCGACGCAGGAAGGGAACCAGTGGAAGATCAGCAACCTGCAGCAGGTGATGTGACCGCCGAGGAGAAAACCGCCGCCGCCGAGGACGACGCGACCCAGGCGGCAGGGGCCGACAGCCCGCAGTCGACCGACGAAAAAGCCGACGCGACAACGGAATCCGAGGTCACCGCCGAACCAAACGGCGCCGAGGACGAAGCCACCGACGAGGACGAAGCCACCGACCAGGACGCCGAGCAGGCCGACCAGGACGCCGAGCAGGCCGCCGACACTGCGTCCGACGGCGCGCGGAAAAAGCGGCGGACCGGCAAGGTCTGGGGCGTCGTCGCCACGATTGCCGCCCTGCTGTTCGTCGGATCCGCCGCGTTCGCCGGCGCGATGCTGCAGCCTTATCTGGCCGACCGAGCCCTCGCCGCAACGAAACTGAACGTCGCGCGGACCGCGGCCAGCGCGATCACCACCCTGTGGACGTACACGCCGGAAAACATGGACACCCTGGCCGACCGCGCATCCCACTACCTCAGCGGCGATTTCGAAGCGCAGTACCGCAAATTTGTCGACGCGATCGTGGCGCCCAACAAGCAGGCCAAGATCACCAACAGCACCGAGGTCACCGGCGCTGCGGTCGAAACGCTCGACGACCCCAACGCCGCAGTCATCGTTTACACCAATACGACCTCCACCAGCCCGTTGACCAAGAACGTCCCGTCGCTGAAGTACCTGTCCTATCGGCTGTTCTTGAAGCGGTCCCACAACCATTGGCTGGTAACCAGGATGACGACCATCACGTCGTTGGATCTGACACCGAAAGTTTAGCCGCGGCGCCCGGCGAAGCCGAAAGATACTGCGCCGCATGGCTGCCACGTCTCCGGTATCCGAACGATGGACCGTAGCAGCGTTGCTGCTGTTGACCTTCGCCACCGGATTGGCCGACTCGATAAGTATCCTGGCGCTCGGTCACGTGTTCGTCGCGAATATGACCGGCAACGTGATCTTCCTCGGATTCTGGCTTGCTCCGAGCACCACCATTGACCTGACCGCCGTCGTGGTGGCGCTACCGACCTTCATGTGCACGACGATCATCAGCGGCCGACTCGCACGCCATTTCGGCAGCCGCACACGAGCGTGGATCAGCACGGTACTGGCGACCGAGATCGTGCTGCTGGTGGCGCTGGCGATCTTGGCGGGCACGGGAGTGCTGCGCTATCAGGGGAATTCGAAGCTGTTCATGATCGGCATCCTCGCGGTGACGTTCGGCTTACAACACTCGAGCGCGCGCCAGTTCGGCATTCAGGAGCTGTCCACCACGGTGCTGACGTCGACGATCGTCAGCCTTGGACTGGACAGCCGCCTGGCCGGCGGCACCGGCGAACGCCACAGGCTGCGCATCGGGGTAGTGGTCACCATGGGCGCCGGCGCCTTCTTCGGTGCGACGATGTCGAGATACGTCATCGCCCCGGTTTTCGTGGTCGCCGCGGCGGTGATAGCCGCGAGCCTGCTGATCTTCCGGTTAGGGCCGCCCGCGACGAAACCCGCTGTGACCGTTGCTAGTTGAACGCTAGCCAGCTGGGCAGCGCCCGCTCGTGGGAATCGCAGAGCACCTGCCGGGTGTCGCACGATCCGCGCGGTGATCCGGCGCCGGCCCACATGCCGCCGGTGTCGCGGCGCAGCACGATCGCCGACGAGCCACCCCCGTCGAGCAGGACGGCGTTGTCACTGCCGAGTCCGCGGAAGAGGTCCTGCATGTTGTCCGGGGTGTAGTTGCCGCCCTCGAAGATGTACATCTCGTCTTTCTGCCGGGCGTAAGCAATGGCCGTTCGGGCGGCGCTGGGGCCGCCGTCGTGCAGCTGTCCGGTGTTGCCGGGCGCCAACAGCCCGATGCCCGAGACCGCGACGAATCGATCGTTCTTATTGAGCAGGTCGGCGACCACCGGAGTGGCTGCGTCATAGTCGTTTTTTGTCTTGGGCCACACCACATATGGCGCACCGCCGGACGGCAGGATCATGGTTGACAGCGCGCTCCAGCTTTCGCCGCCACCGGACAGGCCCTGCTTGCCGGGGTAGGCGACGGTGCCGGTGACCGATTGGTTGGCGCGGCCCTGCCCGTGGGTGTTGTCGACGAAGGCGCCCAGCGGTGAACTGCAGCCGGTCTGGCGCCACGACCCGCCCTTCTGTCCGCGGACGTCGAAGAAGTTGGCGTTGATCGCGATGGTCGGCTGGCCCATGCGCTGCCAGGCCTGCAGCGGGGTGTAGAGCTCCGAGGCCTGCCAGAGGCCCTCTCCGGTGCGGGCCGCGGGGTTGTTCTCGCACCGGGCCTGATCGCCCTGGTGCGTGTCGACCAGCAAGTGCGGAGACAGGCGTCCCGCAGCGTTCTTGATGATCATCAGGTGGCCGCCGTTGTTCATCTCGTACCAGCCGCCACCGGCGTTGAGCATCGGCGCGGGATGGCCGGCGCCGAAGTTGTAGACCAGGTAGGAACCGCGGGTGCTGCCGATTGCGCTGGCCAGCAGGTCGCGGCCGTCGGCGGCCCGGGCAAGGGGCTGTCCGGAGGTGACCGCCAGCGTGAGGCAGGTGACGACGGCGGCGCAGGACGCCGAGAGCGGGCGGAAGCTGGCGCGTCGGGTCAGCACGATAGCCCTTTCCGCCTGGAGCTGGATGCAACAGATACATCATCAGCCTCATTAGTCACAGTGTCAACAAAGGTAACGCTGCGGTGACGGTCGGGCTACACGCGAATTACGCTTGCTCGCTTGAACTTTCGGGTTCGGTGCCGGCGGGTTCGGCGATGCCGGATCCCGCCGGCTCGGATTTGGCCGCCGGCTCGGATTTGGCCGGCGCGGCCGCGGCCGCCTCCGCGTGCTTACCGCGGCGGGCCTGGTGCTGCGCCTGATGCTCCTGGGCGATCGCCAGTTCGACCGCGCCCGGAATCCGGTGAAAGCCCTTGCGGTCATACAGGTGCGTGACGACGCCGCCGAGCAGCAGCCCGATGACGAGGCCGATCGTCGTCATGGTCAGCGCCTGAGTCAGGCCGGCATCGCCATGGCCGCCGAAGTACAGCAGCGAGCGCGCCCCTAAAAAGACCTGGTGCATCGGTTCGAATTCGGCCAGCCAGCGGAAGAAGGACGGCGTGGCCTCCAGCGGCACCGTGGCGCCGGCCGACGGCAGACCGAGGATCACGAAGATGAGCATGCTGACCAACATTCCGGCCGTACCCAGCACCGAGAGCAGCGAACTGGACGTGATGCCCACCGCAGCGATCGCGAAGACGCCGAACGCCCAGAGTTGCCAGCTGTGGTCGATGGGCATGCCGAGCCCGTCGGCGATCGCCAGATACACCGCCGAGGTGATCAGCCCGAGCAGCACCATCATGGCCCACTTCAGCAGCAGGGTCTGGAATCTGGAAATCCTGACTTGCTCGGCGAACCGGTACACCGGACCGAATTCGGCAGGCACATAGCCGAGCAGGGCGTCCACCAGCGTGCTGACGACGATGCTGCCGGTGAATCCGGCCAATAGCAGCAAGAGCGCGTAATAGAAGGCGGACAGGCCGTTGCCGGTGCCGTTCGGCAGCGGGTTGTACACGTTCGACTGGATGTCGATGGGGGCGCTCAGGCCCACCTGGGCCGCCCCGGCCAGCGGTGCGCCGCCGGTCTGCGCGGCCACCTCCGCCGTAACCCGTTGCCCGGCTATGCCGTTGGCCATCCCCATGGCCGTGTTGAGGGTCTGACTGGCGATGCTCGCGCCGAGCGTGCCGGCCCGCGGATTGGTGGAAACCATGATCGACGGCCGGTCCGCGCGGGCGGGCAGCACCGCGCTGGTCGCGAAGTCCCGCAACTTCGACGAGAAGCTCGGCGGTATCAGCACCTGGCCATACACCCGGCCGGTGTCCATTTGGTGCCTGGCCTCACCACGGGAGAGCACGCGAACGTCGAACTTGTTCTTGTCCAGCCCATTGACCAGGCGGTCGACGATCTGTGCGCCGCCCGGGCCGGCGTCCTCGTTCACCACCGCGATGGGGAAATGACGCAGGTTGGTCGTCGGGTTCAAGATGCCACCGAGATAGAGCGCGCACAGCGCCGACATCAACGCCACGGTGATCACCAGGGGCGCCGCCCAGAACCGCACGGTGCGGATCGCCTTGATGTTCCGGTTGGGGTTGGGCGCCGCGTGCTGCGGGTGCGATTGAGGCATGCCGACTCCTGTCTGTCGAGCCCACTCTATGGGCTGGGGAGCCGGCCCTCTATGGCCTCAGTCACCGAGCTTCGCGTGCATCTCCCAGATCAGCAGTTCCGACGGCTCGCTCGCCGACACGCGCCGGCCGTCGGCGTCGGTAAATCGCACGGCATCGCCTTCGGCCACCGCGCCGATTCCCTCCACGTCGACCCGGCCTTGGGCCGCGAAAAGATGCAGGTAGGGAGCCTGCGGGAGGCCCACCGCGGCACCGGCCGCCAGCCGCGTCACGTGCAGCGCGGCGTGGCGGTTGTGCAGCGTGATCGCGGCGTCACGCGCGGACATCCCTGAGGCGATCGTCACAAGGTTGCCCGTCAACAACAGCCTTTCGTCAATCTCATACTGCTGATAGCTCGGTTCGACGCCGGCCTCATCGGGAACCACCCACATCTGCACGAAATGAACCGGCTCAGTGGGGGAGTCGTTGCGCTCGGAGTGCAGGATTCCGCTGCCGGCCGACATGCGTTGCGCCAGGCCGGGATAGATCACGCCTCGATTGCCCGCGGAGTCGCGGTGCGACAGTTCGCCACGCAACACCCAGGTCACAATCTCCATATCCCGGTGCGGGTGGGTGTCGAATCCCGTTCCCGGCGAGACGATGTCGTCGTTGTTCACCAGCAGCAGCCCGAAATGGGTGTTGCCCGGGTCGTAGTGGCCACCGAAGGAGAAAGAATGCCGGGATGTCAGCCACGGGGTCCTGGTGACGGCGCGGGTTCCCGCATCCCTTAGCTCCGTGCTGGCTGACATCGCCCCAGCCTAATGTCTGGGCGCGTCAGGTCACCGCCGCGGTGAGCAACCCTTGGGCGCGCCGGAGCGCGGTGTCGAGTTCCGGCAAGGTAAGCCCGGCGGAGCGGCCGAGGTGGATCTCGATCTGGTACTCCGGCTGGCCATCATGGGCGAATATCGGCAAGACGACGAATTCCGTTGTAGGCAATTCGGTCTCGAGCACGTCGGTGACCGAACGCAGGGTCACCATCGTCATCAGCGTGGTGAGCTGGCGGGTCACCTGCGCCGTCGGTTCCAGCGAGGCCAGCACATTGGCAAGCCGGGTGTGCAGCGAGCGGTGAGTATCGTCGAACCGCCACGCGCCGTAGCCGCGGGCGCGGATATCGGCGAGTACCCTTCGGTGCTCGGCGATTTCGGTGCGGCTCAACCTGGGCGTCACGCGCTGCAGCCACGCGTCGACGAAGTCGTCGTCGCGCCAGGCCATCGCGACCAGACCGAACGGCGGGTCGATGGGAAAGCGCTGCCCCACGGCATGCTCGCCGTCGGTGCCATGACCCACCGCGTCGACGGTGGTCAGGTGCCGGGCGCCGATCCTCGACATCGAGCAGCCGGCCCCGAGCGTGTCGTGCAGGAAGCGCAGCGCGTCGCGCCCGCGGTCCAACAGCGGAAACTGATCGCGCAGCCCGTGAACCAGTCCGAACAATCCGCTGCCCAGCACGTAGCGGCGATCGGTGTGGCGCGCCACCCAGGCCCGCCGCTCCAGTTCGGCCAGCACCAGAGCGCAGGTCGAGGTGCTGATCGCGCAGCTCTTGGCCAGCTCGGCAGAGGTCAGGCCCCGGGACGAATTCGCCAGGGTGGTAAGGAGATTCATCACCCGGGCGGTGGGCGGTGATTTGGTGTTCGATTCGCCGCGGGCCCCGGCCATTGACGTATCCACCGCCGCCTCCCTACGATCCGTCCAAAATGTCAAGATATGCGTCCTAATAATAGGAGAATGTCGTGATCAAGGTGGGAGTTTGGGGGCCGGGGTCGATGGGCGTGGTCGCGCTGCGCGCGGTGATCGACCATCCGGCGCTGCAACTGGTCGACGTCGTCGTGCACAGCGATGCGAAAGCCGGTCGCGATGCGGGAGAGTTGTGTGGCATCGCGCCCGTCGGCGTGGTGGCCACCCAGGATCCGGCGGCCCTACTGGGCGGTGATGCCGACGTGGTGGTGTATGCGGCGGCCGCGAACCTGCGACCAATGGAGGCCGTCGAGGACATGGCGTCCATCCTGCGGGCCGGCAAGAACGTGGTGTCGTGCTCGGTGGTGCCGCTGGTGTTCCCCGACGCCGTCGACGGCGCGTTCACCGACCCGCTGCGCCAGGCCGCGATCGACGGGGGCGTGTCGTTCTTCACGACCGGCATCGACTCCGGGTTCGCCAATGACGTGCTGCCGCTGGTGCTTACCGGCGTCTCGCGGGTGATCGAGTCGGTGCGGGTCACCGAGATGTTCAATTACGCGACCTATCCGGACCGCTCCGCCGTCTACGAGATCCTCGGATTCGGCCAGCAACCGGACTACCCGGCCTTCGCGGCCCAGCCGGGGATCTTCACCTTCGGCTGGGGTCCGGTGCTGCACCAGTTGGCCGCCGGACTGGGCGTCAAGATCGAGGACATCGACGAGAGCAACGAGCGCATCCCCGCCACCGAGTCCTTCGATACCCCCACCGGTCACATCGCCGCCGGCACCATCGCCGCGATGCGTTCGACGCTCACGGGTTACGTCGACGGCAAGCCAACTTTCGTGCTCGACCATGTGACGCGCATGCGCGACGACATCGCCCCGGACTGGCCCCAGCCGCGCATCTCCATCGCGCCGAAGGACCTCGGCTTTGGGCCGGCGTCCGGGCAGGGGCTGTACCGCGTGGAGATCGAGGGTTCGCCGAGCATGCGCTGCGAATTCGAGATGGCCGAGGCCGCAGACCACGACCTGGGGGCTCGCATCGCCGGCTCGTCGCGAATGGTCAACGCCATCCCCGCGGTATGTGCGGCCCCGCCCGGACTGCTGTCCGCGCTGGACCTGCCGCTGATCACCGGGACCGGTCTGGTGCGTCCGGTACCTGGCCCGCCGCCGGACAGCCGGCTGTTCTAAGCGCGGCGACGGCGAGCGCCGCAACGGCGCGAGTGAGGAGCCGCGCAATCGGACCTAAGCGCGGCCGTCGGGGAACGTAGCGGCGGCGAGCTGCAGGATTTCGGCGCGGTCGGCCGCCAGGATGAACCCGGCGCCGACCGCCGCGTCGAGGGCCCCGGTGAAGCTTTCCAGATACTGCGCACTGCCACCGGGATAGAGTCGATGAATCGTGTTGGCGTCGAACAACTCTCCGGAGCCGAAGATCGCCGACATGATGCTCTCTTCGCCGCCCAGGCCCGACGTCTTGGCGATCGGCACGTCCACCCATGGGGTCCGGATGCCACCGCGGGCGAGCCCGTTGCCATCCGGAACGGGTTGCGGCGCGGCGGTTTCGCGGACCTCGAGCGGGTTGGCGCTCGGCGCGGGTTCGCCGGTGGCGACCCAGGTGTTCAGCGCCGCGAGCGCGGCCTGCACCACGTAATGGTGCTGGGGACCGAAGTTGATGTTGTGCGCCAACTGCTGGCCCAACAAATTGTTGGTTGGCGCGTAGGCCGCAACGATGGTCTCGATCGGTGCCGAGCCGCTATCGATGAACGCAACCTGGATCGTGTAGTTGTCGGCGTGGGCGGCACCCGCGATCTCCCAGACCCGCAGCCGCTCATTGTCCGGCTGCCTGGCGAAGTAGTAGCCGTCGCGCGGGCCGCCGAAGACATCGGTCTCGGTGATGACTGTCAGTAGCGGGACCCGCAGTTCCGGGCGGAACGTAACCGCCTGCGTCGCAGAGGATTCGTCGAAGATCGAGCTGCCGTCCAGCGGGGCGGCCGGGCCGAACCGGGAGTGCACCAGGAATCCGTCGTAGGTGCCTGCCAGCGGATCGACGGCATTGATGTAGGTCGTCAGGAACATCGCGGACTGGGATTCGCCCAGCGCGATCACGCGTTGTGCGGCCAGCCCTCGCAGGATGACGCCGTGTTCGCCGGTCTTGATGAGCTCGCCGACTCGGGTGAACATGTCGTAGGAGAACGCATCGCCCGGATGGTGCAGTGCCGCATACCGTTGCGGGTCTTGGGCTTTCAGCGACAAATCCGTGCCGAGCAGGCTTTCGCCGCCCTCGACTCCCACCCGCTGAGCCGAGACCGCGACGTAGGCATAACCTGCGCGCAGCATCTCGCGGTGCGCCATCATCCACACCGCGGCGGCGTCGATGCCGCCGCTGACGTTGAGCCATTCAACGAGCACCGTCCCGTTGAACCGGGCCGGGTCGGACGGCGTCAGGACCACGATGCGGGTGGTGAACTCCGCTGAATCCGAAGGTGTTGCGTCCCAGCGACCATCGGGGCCCAGCTCGCTCACCGGCGTATAGCGGCTGGCCGTACCGGCGAGAAAGAACTCCTCGACGCAGTAGCCCACGTCGGCCAGGTCAAAGGCGCTCAGCAGCAGCGCCGGCCTGCCAGGAGTTGGCGTCACCTGGGTGGTGGTCGTCATGGATGGGTCCTTCTCACCTCTGGTCCGCGGACAGCGAACTGGGCAGGCCGAATTTTGTGAACAGGGCGTCGTCGAGGAAGGCCACCACATGGGATACCTTGCCGTCCCGGACATCCAGCACATGTAACTGAAAAGGGACATGCACCTCGCCGGTGCGCATGTACATGGCCGCGGCAGGCTGGCCGTTGGCGATCAGTGGCAGCATGCGCATGTCCCCGCTGCCCTCCGCCGGGCACTGCTGATGGATGAGGGTGACGATGGCTCCCGCGCCCTGGTACCAGCCGATGTACGGCGGCATCTCCCAGATCGCCTCCGCGGTGAACAGGTCGACCAGCCGGTCGATGTCGTAGGTCTCGAACGCGGCGATGTAGCGTGCCAGCAGGTCCTGGGCCTCGGCCGAATCCGGCTGCACCAGTTGGTCTTCGGCGCTGGGCCCGACTTCCTCGAGCTGAGACCTGGCCCGCTGCAGCAGGCTGTTGACGGCGGTGGTGGTGGTCCCGACCGCATCGGCGACCTCCGCGGAACGCCACTGCAGCACGTCGCGCAGCAGCAGCACCGCCCGCTGCCGGGGTGGGAGGTATTGCAGCGCAGCGACAAACGCCAACCGCACCGACTCCCGCGACCCGACGACGACCGAAGGGTCGGCCGGATGCTCGGTCAACTCCGGCAGCGGCTCCAGCCACGGCACCTCGCGTCGCTCCACCAGCTCGGCCGTCGGGTCCGAGCTCGGACCGCCCAGCCCCACCGGCAACGGCCTGCGCTGGCGTCCCTCCAGCGCGGTCAGGCAGGTGTTGGTGGCGATGCGATGCAACCACGTCCGCATCGAGGACTTGCCTTCGAAACGGTCGTACGCCTTCCAGGCCCGTAGCAAGGTCTCTTGCACCAGGTCCTCGGCGTCGTGCAGCGACCCGGTCATTCGGTAGCAGTGGGCCAGCAGTTCGCGGCGATAGGGTTCGGCGTGCTCCGAGAAACCCTCGCCGGTTACCGGGTCACCTTCAGAGTTCTGCGCGAGAAGGCTCATCCGCATGAGCCTACGCAGTGTCGGGGCGTCCGGCCCGAATCAGCAGCCACTACGCTGCCCGTAATGACTAGGACCTCCGAGTGAACCGCACCGAACGCAGTTTCGACGGCTTCGGCGGTGTGCGGATCGTCTACGACGTCTGGACGCCCGACACCGCCCCGCGCGCCGTCCTGGTGCTCTCACACGGTCTCGGCGAATACGCCCGGCGCTACGACCACGTCGCAAAGCGCTTCGGCGAGGCCGGCCTGGTCACCTACGCGCTGGACCATCGCGGACACGGTCGCTCCGGCGGTAAGCGGGTGCTGGTGCGCGACATCCACGAGTACACCTCCGACTTCGACACCCTGGTCGGCATCGCCACCCGGGAACACCACGGCCTCAAGTGCATCGTGCTGGGGCACAGCATGGGCGGCGGAATCGTGTTCGCCTACGGCGTCGAACGCCCGGACAACTACGACCTGATGGTGCTGTCGGGGCCCGCGGTAGCTGCCCAGGACCAGGTCTCGCCGCTGCTGGCGCTGACCGCCAAGGTGCTCGGGGCCGTCATGCCCGGGCTGCCGGCACAGGAACTCGACGTCGACGCCATCTCCCGGGACCCCGCGGTGGTGGCCGCCTACAAAGAAGACCCGCTGGTGTATCACGGCAAGGTGCCGGCCGGCATCGGCCGCGCGTTGCTGCTGGTCGGCGAGACCATGCCGCGGCGGGCACCGGCCCTGACGGCGCCGCTGCTCGTGGTGCACGGCGAGCAGGACCGGCTGATCTCGGTCGCGGGCAGCCGGCGCCTCGTCGAGTGCGTGGGGTCCACCGACGTCGAGTTGAAGGTTTATCCGGGGCTCTACCACGAAGTTTTCAACGAGCCCGAGCGTGAGCAGGTGCTTGATGACGTGGTCTCCTGGATCACCACTCGCCTGTGAGGCGGGCGTGTCGGCGGGCTCCCGTACCTTGGCGCCAATGAGTGACGACAAGATGCTGGCGCGCATCGCCGCACTGCTGCGTCAGGCCGAGGGCACCGACAACACCCATGAAGCCGACGCGTTCATGTCCGCCGCGCAGCGGCTCGCGACGGCCGCGTCCATAGACCTCGCGGTGGCCCGCTCGCATTCGCCCCAGCGGTCGGCGGCGCAGACGCCGACGCAGCGCACCATCACCATCGGGGCCGCCGGCACCAAGGGGTTACGCACGTATGTGCAGCTGTTCGTGCTGATCGCCGCGGCCAACGACGTGCGTTGCGACGTGGCCTCGAATTCGACGTTCGTGTACGCCTACGGGTTCGTCGAGGACATCGACGCCAGCCACGCGCTGTATGCCAGCCTCGTCGTCCAGATGGTCCGCGCATCGGACGCCTACCTCGCCTCGGGTGCGCATCGTCCCACTCCGACGATCACCGCCCGGCTCAACTTTCAGCTCGCCTTCGGGACGCGCGTCGGCCAGCGGCTGACCGAGGCCCGCGACCAGGCCCGGCGGGAAGCGACCAATGACCGCCGCCGGGCGCCGGGCACCGCTATCGCGTTGCGGGACAAGGAGGTCGAGCTGGTGGACTACTACCGCGGTGCGTCGAAGGCACGCGGCACCTGGCAGGCCGCCCGGGCGTCGGCGGGGTATTCGTCGGCGGCACGGCGTGCCGGGGACCGGGCCGGCAGGCGAGCGCGGCTGGGCGACAGTCCCGAACTCCCCGGGGCGCGGAGCGCGCTGAGCGGGTGACGTCGGGGAACTCCCCGCGGCGGGATTCTCAACGCTCCAAGGTCTATGCGGCCGAGGAGTTCGTCCGGACGATGTTCGACCGTGCCGCCCAGCGCGGTTCACCGGTGGTGGAGTTCTTCGGCACGCAGTTGACGCTGCCGCCGGAGGGGCGATTCGGTTCGGTGGCCTCCGCGCAGCGCTATGTGGACGACGTGCTCGCGCTCCCGGCGGTGCGGCGACGGTGGCCGGGAGTGTCGCCGCTCCGAGTCCGACCGCGCCGCGCCGCCACCGCCGCGCACTACGAAAGCCGTGACGGCACAGGCGTTATCGCGGTTCCCGATCGCGATACCGCCGACTGGGCGCTGCGCGAGCTGGTGATGCTGCATGAGCTGGCGCATCATTTGTGCCAGGCCGAGCCGCCGCACGGCCCCGAGTTCGTTGCGACGATCTGCGAGTTGACGGAGCTGGTGATGGGACCGGAACTGGGGCATGTGCTGCGGGTGGTCTACGCCAAGGAGGGTGTGCGGTGAACCCCGCCGATCCCGACGCGCGGGCACGCGAGGTCGAGGCCCGGATGACCGACGACGAACGGTTCGCGCTGCTGGTCTCGGTGATGGGGGCCGGCGAGATGTGGCCGGTCCGCGACGAGCGCATCCCCGCGGACACGCCGATGAGTGCGGGATACGTGCCGGGTGTTCCCCGCCTGGGTGTGCCGGCGTTGCTGATGAGCGACGCCGGCCTGGGCGTCACCAACCCGGGTTTCCGCCACGGCGACACCGCCACTGCGCTGCCCGCCGGTCTGGCGCTGGCCGCCAGCTTCAATCCGTCGCTGGCCCGCGCCGCGGGCGAAGCGATCGGCCGCGAAGCGCGCAGCCGCGGCTTCAACGTGCAGCTCGCCGGCGCGATGAACCTGGCCCGCGACCCGCGCAACGGCCGCAATTTCGAATATTATTCCGAGGACCCGGTTTTGACCGCCACGATGGCCGCCGAGTCGATCGACGGCATTCAGCGCCAAGGCGTGATCTCGACGGTCAAGCACTACTCGTTGAACTGCAACGAAACCAACCGGCACTTCCTGGACGCGGTCATCGATCCCGATGCCCACCGCGAATCCGACTTGCTTGCCTTCGAATTGGCGATCGAGCGCTCGCAGCCCGGCGCCGTGATGACCGCCTATAACAAGATCAACGGCGATTATGCCGCGGCCAACACCGTCTTGATCAACGACGTGCTGAAGGGTGCCTGGGGCTATCGGGGATGGGTGATGTCGGATTGGGGTGCCACGCCGAGCTGGCAGTGCGCGCTGGCCGGCCTCGATCAGGAATGTGGGGCCCAGATCGACGCGCTGTTATGGCAGGCCGAGTCCTTCGGTGCGCCGCTGCGTGACGCGTACGCCGACGGCCAGCTGTCCAAGGAGCGCCTGTCGGACATGGTTCGCCGGATCCTGCGGTCCATGTTCGCCATCGGCGTTGACAAAACCGATGCGGTGCCGACGCCGGACCTGGCCGCGCACAACGAGATTGCGCTGAACATCGCCCGGCAGGGAACCGTGCTCCTGACCAACCGGGGGGCGTTGCCGCTGGCGCCCGGGTCGAGCGTGCGCATCGCCGTCATCGGCGGGTACGCACACCTGGGTGTGCCGGCCGGCTACGGTTCCAGCACCGTCGTTCCGCCGGGCGGATACGCGGGCGTGGTCCCCATCGGCGGCACGGGCCTGGAGGCCGGGCTGCGCAACCTGTACCTGCTGCCCCCGAGTCCGCTGGAAGGGCTGCGTAAACACCTGCCACACACGCAGATCGAGTTCGATCCCGGCATCAGTCCAGCCGAGGCGCTGCGCGCGGCCCGCAAGGCCGACATCGCGATCGTGTTCGCGGTCCGCGCGGAAGGCGAAGGCTTCGACATCGCCGACCTGTCGCTGCCGTGGGGCCAAGACGAGCTGATCACCGCGGTGGCGGCGGCCAACCCGAACACCGTCGTGGTGCTGCAGACGGGCAATCCGGTGTCGATGCCCTGGCGGGACTCGGTGAACGCCATTGTGCAAGCGTGGTTTCCGGGGCAGGCCGGTGGCCGGGCCATCGCGGAGATACTCACCGGGCAGGTGAACCCGTCGGGCCGGCTGCCGATCACCTTTCCTGTTGATCTGGACCAAACGCCGCGCCCGCAGCTGCCCGGCGCCGACGAATCGTGGGGCACAGCCACCACGATCGACTACGCCGAAGGAGCCGACGTCGGCTACCGCTGGTTTGCCACGCGCGGGCACGAACCGATGTTCGCCTTCGGTCATGGGTTGTCCTACACCAGGTTTGACTACCACGACCTGGTGGTCAGCGGCGGAGACACCATCCGCGCCAGTTTCAGCGTCGTCAATGTCGGCGACCGCGCCGGGGCGGACGTAGCCCAGCTGTACCTGACGGCCGCCGCCGGTGAACCGTGCTTACGGCTGCTGGGATTCGAGCGGGTGGAGCTCGAGCCCGGTGCGATTCACCGGGTCAGTGTCGAGGCGGACCCGCGCCTGCTCGCCCGCTACGACGGCAAAGCCAAGAGCTGGCGGATTCGCCCGGGCTCGTATACGGCGGCGGTGGGTGCGTCGGCGACAGCGATGCGGCTAGACGCCACGGTCGAGCTGACCGGCCGTACGTTCGGGCGGTGAACACCACGGGCACGCACCCGAACGCACGACCGGCCCGGTGGACTACTTGACGGGGGTCAGCGCGTCGCCGCACGTGCAGCGGTAGGGCTCGCCCGAACCCGAGCAGTGGCAGGGGACCTCGATGCGGACGCGACAGCCGCAGCCTTCGTGGCCGCAGGTCAACTCGGTCCCGGCCTCGTAAGTTGCCATGTAACTCACCCTTTTCTCGTTGATGGTGACTTGTGCGGTGCGGGTCGACCGCACCCTCACTATATACCCCCCATGGGTATACGGTAAATGGCGGCGGACGGTTCGATGCCGGCCCGGCTCCGCGTGCCGGCACGCCCGGGCGCGGCTAGCGTGGACGAAATGACCGAGAAATCAACCCCTGAAGACGTCGATGCATTTTTGGACAGCACCGTGGTGCATGACGATCCGTCCTTGAGCGCGGCCCTGGAGGCCAGCAGCGCGGCCGGATTGCCGCCGATTGCGGTGTCGGTCCAGCAAGGAAAGTTCTTGAGCCTGCTCGCCGGTGCCACCGGTGCGCGCAGCATCCTCGAGCTCGGCACGCTGGGCGGTTTCAGCACCATCTGGCTGGCGCGCGGCGCCGGCCCGCAAGGGCGGGTGGTGACGCTGGAGTACGAGCCCAAGCACGCCGAGGTGGCGCGGGCCAACCTGGAGCGGGCCGGCCTCGCCGATCGGGTGCAGGTGATCGTCGGGGCCGCGCTGGACACGCTGCCGACGGTGACCGGTCCCTTCGATCTGATCTTCATCGACGCCGACAAGGAGAACTACCCCGCCTATCTGGACTGGTCGGTGCGACTGGCCCGCCCCGGCGCGGTCATCGTGGCGGACAACGTGATTCGGCAGGGACAGATCCTCGATCCGGACTCCAACGCTCAGGCGCAGGCTGTGCGGCAAACGCTACAGGCGATGGGCGAGGATCCGCGGCTGGACACCGCGGTGATCCAGACGGTGGGTGCCAAGCCCTGGGACGGCTTCGCCCTCGCGTTGGTGCGCTAGGCCTCAGCGCGGGGTGAGCTCCGCGACGGCCTGCTCGGCGGAAATGAGTTCGCCTATCCGCAAGGCAGTTTCGCCCGCGTACAAAGCCGCGCTGTCCAACCAGGAATCGGGCACTCCGGCCACCGGCGCCAGCGGCGTGAAGAACGGGAAGGCCGGCGACTGCAGACGCATCAGAGGCCGCGCGTCGAAATAGCCCAACGCCGACAGCGGGCGGCTGGCCGCGTTCACGGCGGCGGGCAGCGCCTTGGCCTTCCCGTCTTGGCCGCACCACCGGCGGGTGGCCGCGTTGGGCACCACGCGGTGGCGCAACGGCCAGCTCATGCCGAACAAATTGGTTTCGATCGTCGTGTCCGCCCGCAGGATTCGCCGCTGATACTCGTGGTTCGCGTTGGCTTCGTGGGTCAACAGGAATCGTGTGCCGGCGATGACGCCGCTGGCACCCGCGCCCAGCGCGGCGCGGGTGTCGGCACCGGTGGCGATGCCACCGGCCAGGAAGACCGGGCGGTCGGCGGCCGCGGCGAGGGCGTGCGGCAGAAAGTCCAGTGCCGCCATGGTTCCCACGAGATGGCCGCCGGCCTCGCGTCCCTGAGCGATCAAACCATCGGCGCCGCAAGCTATCGCGGCACGCGCCTGCGCTTCGGTGCCCACCATCACGAAGACGAAGATCCCGGCGTCGCGCAGGTGCGCGACGAGGCCCCGCTTCTCGCCGAACGCCAGGACGACTGCGTCCACGCGGGCATCGACACAGACGGCGACATGACGACGATGAACGAAGGGTAGCAACAGGTTTACCGCCACGGCACGGCCCGGCGCCTGCGCGCGCACCTGCTCGATCGACGTTCGCAGCCGGCGGGGCGTGTCGATGCCCAGCGTGCCGAGTCCGCCCGCGCGGGCGACCGCGCCCGCCAGCGCCGCGCCCGCCAGTCCGCCGCCCATGCCTGCCTGTCCGACCGGCACATCGAGGCGCAGCCGGTCTGCGATATCCATGCCCTACGACGCTACGCGGCGTGTCGATACGGCCGGGCAGAGCGCCTCGTCGAGAGCCCGATTTTCGTTGCTGGCCAACGGCGCGCGGGCGTAATCTTGATGGCGGATGGATGGGTGCAGTCCGGCTCAAAAGGCTTGCTGCATAACAGAAAGGTCACAAAATGAGTACAGTCCATTCATCAATCGATCACCACCCCGATTTGTTGGCTCTGCGTGAGCGCTATGAGCGCGTCGCCGAGTCGATGAGCGCGCATGTCACGTTCGGTCTGGCCCTGCTGACGGGGCTGTATGTGGCCGCGTCGCCGTGGATCGTTGGATTCAACGCCACGGCATCGCTTGCCACGTCCGACCTGATCGCGGGGATCGCGGCGGCATTCTTGGCCTACGGGTTCGCGACGACGCTGGATCGCGCGCACGGCATGACCTGGACGTTGCCGGTGCTGGGCGGGTGGGTCATCGTCTCGACCTGGATCCTGCCGGATGTCACGCTGAGCGCCGGCATGACCTGGTCGAATGTCGTTGCGGGCGCGTTGTTGACGTTCCTGGGCTTCAACGCGACCTACTTCGGCATGCGCACTCGCGCGGCGGACACGCACGCGTAATCGCGAACTCCGTTAGACCGCGAGGCAGTTCGCCGGCCCCGGGCGGGATCCCACGGCCCGGGACGGCGATCAGCCGCAGACCGCGCCGATCGCGGCGGAGCTGACCAGCTTCACGTACTTGGCCAGCACGCCGGTCTTGTAGCGCGGCTCCGGCGGGGTGAAATCCGCGCGGCGAGCGTCGAATTCGGCCGGATCGGTCAGCACGTCGAGCACGTGATTGGCCACGTCCAGCCGGATGCGGTCGCCGTCGCGCAGGAAGGCGATCGGTCCGGCGTCGACCGCCTCGGGCGCGATGTGGCCGACGCACAGGCCGGTGGTCCCGCCGGAAAACCGGCCGTCGGTCAGCAGCAGCACGTCCTTGCCCAGACCGGCCCCCTTGATGGCGCCGGTGATGGCCAGCATTTCGCGCATGCCGGGGCCGCCCTTGGGGCCTTCGTAGCGGATCACCACGGCATCACCCTTGGTGATGGTGCCGTCCTCCAAAGCGTCCAACGCGGCCCGCTCGCCGTCGAAAACCCTTGCGGTGCCCTCGAACACGTCAGAGTCGAATCCGGCCGACTTCACGACCGCCCCCTCGGGCGCCAGCGAGCCCCGCAGGATGGTGATCCCGCCGGTCGGGTGGATGGGATTGCTCAGCGCGCGCAGCACCTTGCCGTCCGGGTCGGGCGGGGCGATCTCGGCCAGGTTCTCGGCCACCGTCGCACCGGTCACCGTCAGGCAGTCGCCGCGCAGCAGCCCGGCATCCAGCAGCGCCTTCATCATCACCGGCACGCCGCCGACGTGGTCGACGTGGGACATGACGTGGCGGCCGAACGGCTTGACGTCGGCCAGGTGGGGCACCTTCGATCCGATCCGGCTGAAGTCGTCGAGCGACAGTTCGACGTCGGCCTCGTGGGCGATGGCCAGCAGGTGCAGCACCGCGTTGGTCGAGCCGCCGAACGCCATCACCACCGCGATCGCGTTCTCGAAGGCCTCCTTGGTGAGGATGTCGCGGGCGGTGATGCCGCGCCGCAGCAGCTCGACGACGGCCGCACCGCTGCGCCGTGCGAACCCGTCGCGGCGGCGGTCGGTCGCCGGTGGCGCCGCGCTGCCCGGCAACGACATCCCGAGCGCCTCGGCGGCGCTGGCCATCGTGTTGGCGGTGTACATGCCGCCGCACGCGCCCTCGCCGGGACAGATCGCGCGCTCGATGGCGTCGACGTCCTCGCGGGGCATCAGGCCCCGGGCGCAGGCCCCGACCGCCTCGAACGCGTCGATGATCGTGACCTCGCGCTCGCTGCCGTCGGACAGCTTGGCCACCCCGGGCAGGATGGACCCCGCGTAGAGGAACACCGAGGCCAGGTCGAGTCGCGCGGCGGCCATCAGCATTCCGGGTAGCGACTTGTCGCAGCCGGCCAGCAGCACCGACCCGTCGAGCCGCTCGGCCTGCATCACCGTCTCGACGCTGTCGGCGATCACCTCGCGGGAGACCAGCGAGAAGTGCATGCCTTCGTGGCCCATCGAGATGCCGTCGGACACCGAGATGGTGCCGAACTCCAGCGGGTACCCCCCGGCAGAGAACACGCCCTCCTTGACCGCCTTGGCGAGCCGGTCCAGGGAGAGGTTGCACGGGGTGATCTCGTTCCAGGACGACGCCACCCCGATCTGCGGCTTGGCGAAGTCTTCGTCGCCCATGCCTACGGCCCGCAACATGCCCCGGGCGGCGGCCTTCTCCAGGCCGTCGGTGACGTCACGACTACGCGGCTTGATGTCGGCGGTTGCCGCCGAATCGGTGGTGGGCATTGTTCAAGTATGCGCTGGCCAGTCGCGATACCCATTGCCGGGGTTATACCCCAACGGGGTATAAGCTGAAGTCCGGCGTGATGCCGCCGCAGGGCGGGCGACTCAGCAGGGGTGACAGATGACGAACGACCACGGGTATTCGCAGCAGAAGGACAACTACGCCAAGCGGCTGCGGCGGATCGAGGGCCAGGTGCGTGGCATCGCCCGGATGATCGAGGAGGACAAGTACTGCATCGACGTCCTCACCCAGGTCAGCGCCGTCAACAGCGCCCTGCGTTCGGTCGCCCTGAACCTGCTTGACGAGCACCTGAGTCACTGCGTCACGCGCGCCGTCGCCGATGGCGGCGACGAGGCCCAAGCCAAGCTCGACGAGGCCTCTGCCGCGATCGCGCGGTTGGTTCGTTCCTGATTGGTGACGTAGTTGAGACCTGCGGATCGGCCCTGATTCGGGGGGAGGCGCAGTTGCGGTCCGTACGGTAAGGCAGTGTGATCGCATTAGGCGCGACAACCCAGGAAGTGGGTAGTCCGGCCGATACAGAAGCCATGACTGCCGAAATCAACGCTGCCGCGCGAACGTGGACCCCACGGATCGCGGCTCAGTTGGCTGTGCTGGCGGCCGCGGCTTTCACCTACGTCACCGCCGAGATCCTGCCCGTTGGCGCGCTGCCGGCGATCGCTCGCGACCTGCACGTCAGTCTGTTCGCGGTGGGAACGCTGTTGACCTGGTATGCCTTCGTGGCGGCCCTGACGACGTTTCCGCTGGTGCGCTGGACCGCGCATTGGCCGCGGCGGCGCGCTCTCATGCTCAGCCTGACCTGTCTGACGGCCTCGCAGGCGATCTCGGCACTGGCGCCCAATTTCGCGGTGCTGGCCACCGGCCGGGTGCTTTGCGCGATCACCCACGGCCTGCTGTGGGCGGTCATCGCACCGATCGCGACCCGGCTGGTGCCGCCGAGCCATGCCGGGCGCGCCACCATGTCGATCTACGTCGGCACCAGCCTCGCACTGGTGGTGGGCAGCCCGCTCACCGCGGCCCTGAGCCTGATGTGGGGCTGGCGCCTGGCCGTCGTGTGCATCACCGTCGCTGCGGCCGCCGTCACGTTCGCGGCCCGGTTGATGCTGCCGGAGATGGTGCTCACCGAGGACCAGCTCGCCCACGTGGGCCCGAGGTCACGGCATCACCGCAACCCCCGGCTGATCCTGGTGAGCGTGCTGGCGATGATCGCGGTCACCGGCCACTTCGTGTCGTACACCTTCATCGTCGAGATCATTCGCAACGTCCTCGGCGTGCGGGGGCCGAACCTCGCTTTCGTGCTGGCCGCCTATGGGCTCGCCGGACTGCTGTCGTTGCCGCTGGTGGCGCGGCCGCTGGATCACCGGCCCAAGGGCGCCGTCATCCTCTGCATGACGGGGCTGACGGCGGCCTTCGTGGTGCTGACCGGGCTGGCGTTCGGTGGCAGGGCCGGCGTGGCCACCGCCCTGATCGGAACGGCCGCCATCGTGCTGTGGGGGGCGATGGCCACCGCGGTCTCGCCGATGATGCAATCCGCCGCGATGCGCAACGGGGCCGACGACCCCGACGGGGCGTCGGGCTTCTACGTCACGGCCTTCCAGGTCGGAATCATGGCCGGCTCGCTGGTCGGCGGCCTGCTGTTCGAGCGCAGCGTCACGATGATGCTGACCGCTTCGGCGGCCCTGATGGCCGTCGCGCTGGCCGGCATCGCGGCCAACCGGCGGATGCTGGACGTTGCTCCGACAAGCTCACCCGATTCATAGCCGCGCAGCTCAAACCCATAATCGGCACCCTTCCCGACGCGCGACCAACCGCCGGTGGAGGTAGCTGGCGTGGCTCCTATGCCACACTGTGTCGAGAACACGAGTGGAGGTATGCGTATGTCAGGCTGGACGAGGGCCGGGACTAGAAAGGGCCTCTTCGCCGCTCTGAGCACAACCGGTTTGGCGTCCGTCGTGGGCCTGGCGCTGGTGCTGACTGCGGGCCCCGCATCGGCGGATCCGGACCCGGCTCCCGCTGACCCGGGTGCGGTCGCCGCTCCGCCCGGGCCGCCCCCGCCGCCCGATCCGTTGGCGCCGCCGCCGCCCGACCCGTTGGCGGCCCCGCCGCCCAACCCGCTGGCGCCGCCGGCGCCGTGGGCTCCGCCCAACGCCCAGCCCGCAGCGGCCTCGGCCGAGGGGCAAAACGCCACGCCGTTCACAGGGACGGCGCCGTTCGGGCCGCCGTCGTTCGTCCCCAAGGGCGGCTCGACCGTGGGTGTGGGCCAGCCGATCATCATCAACTTCCCCGGAACGGTCGAAAACGCCGACGCGGCGATTGGCGCCGTGCACGTCTCGTCCGTCCCGCCGGTGCCGGGCAAGTTCTACTGGATGACCCCGACCCAGCTGCGCTGGCGCCCGATCAACTTCTGGCCCGCGCACACCGCGGTGACCGTCGACGCCGGCGGCACCGTCTCCACCTTCCAGACCGGTGACACGCTGATCGCCACGGCCGACGACGCCACCCACCAGCTGACCATCACCCGCAACGGCACCGTGGAGAAGACCTTCCCGATGTCGATGGGCATGACCTCCGGCAACCACCAGACCCCCAACGGCACCTACTACGTGCAGGACAAGAAGGCGTCGGTGGTGATGGACTCCTCGACCTACGGGGTGCCGGTGAGCTCGACCTACGGCTACAAGGTGACGGTGGAGGACGCTGTCCGCTTCGACAACGTCGGCGACTACGTGCACAGCGCGCCGTGGTCGGTCGACGACCAGGGCAAGCGCGACGTCAGCCACGGCTGCATCAACATCAGCCCCAGCAACGCGAAGTGGTTCTTCGACAACTTCGGTCCGGGTGACCCCGTCGTGGTGAAGAACTCCAGCGGAGGCTCGTACAAGAAGAACGACGGCTCCGCCGACTGGATGAATTAACCCGCATCAACAGCGCAGAATCGCCCATTTCCACTCGGAAATGGGCGATTTCGTGTCCGTAGGTCAACCGCGGCCCACATTGATCCAGGCCAACTGCGTGAGGGGCTTCCGCTGGCGGAGCCGTTATGTATAGCATCATACATAACCCTGACGCCCGAGAGGAGATGCGATGCGTGGTCCACGCGAGCGGATGGTCGCCTCCGCCGCGCTGCTGATCCGGGAGCGGGGCGCGCGCGCCACCGCGATCTCCGATGTGCTCGAGCACAGTGGCGCGCCCCGCGGATCGGCCTACCACTACTTCCCCGGCGGGCGCACGCAGCTGCTCTGCGAGGCCGTGGACTATGCGGGCGAGCATGTCGCCGCCGTCATCACCGGCGCCGACGACGGCCTGCGATTGCTGGACACCCTGATCGACAAGTACCGGCGGCAGCTGCTCGACAGCGACTTCCGCGCCGGCTGCCCCATCGTGGCGGTCTCCGTCGAAGCGGGCGAGCGGCAGGACACCGAACGCGTGGTGATCGAGCGCGCCGCGGCGGTCTTCGACCGATGGTCGGACCTGATCGCCGCGCGGTTCATCGCCGACGGCATTGCGCCGGAGCGGGCGCGCGAGCTGGCGATCATGGCGACCTCCTCGCTCGAGGGCGCGATCGTGCTCGCGCGGGTGCGACGTGACCTGACGCCCCTCGACGTCGTCCACCGCCAGCTGCGCGATCTGCTGCTGACGGCGTCGCCCCAACAGGCGCCCGGAAAGGAAAACTGCGATGACCGGTGAATGGCAATCCAGCGCCTGCATCCTGTGCGAATGCAACTGCGGCATCGTCGTCCAAGTCGAAGACCGCCGGCTGGCCCGCATCCGCGGTGATAAGGCGCACCCGGGCTCGCAGGGCTACACCTGCAACAAGGCGTTGCGGCTGGACCACTATCAGAACAGCGGCGCCCGGCTGACCTCCCCATTGCGGCGCCGCGCGGACGGCAGCTACGAGGAGATCGACTGGGACACGGCGATCGTGGAGATCGCCGAGGGCTTCAGACGCATTCGCGACAGCTACGGCGGCGACAAGATCTTCTACTACGGCGGCGGCGGGCAGGGCAACCACCTGGGCGGGGCCTACAGCGGCGCCTTCTTGAAGGCGCTGGGCTCGCGCTACCGCTCAAATGCGCTGGCGCAGGAGAAGACCGGTGAGGCCTGGATCGACGGGCAGCTCTACGGTGGACACACCAGGGGCGAATTCGAGCACGCCGAAGTGGCGGTGTTCGTCGGGAAGAACCCGTGGATGTCGCAGAGCTTCCCGCGAGCGCGCGTGGTGCTCAACGAGATCGCCAAAGATCCGGCCCGCTCCATGATCGTCATCGATCCGGTGGTCACCGACACCGCGAAGATGTCCGACTTCCACCTGCGGGTGCGACCCGGCACCGATGCATGGTGCCTGGCCGCCCTGGCCGCCATCCTCGTGCAGGAAAACCTGTGCAACGAAACGTTTCTCGCCGAGCATGTGCGCGGCGCGCACGCTGTGCGCGCCGCGCTGCGCAAGGTTCCGATCGCCGACTACGCCGAGCATTGCGGGGTCGACCAGGAACTGCTGCGCACGGCAGCGCGCCGCATCGGAACCGCCGCCAGCGTCTCGGTGTTCGAAGACCTCGGGGTGCAGCAGGCACCCAACAGCACCCTGTGTTCCTATCTGAACAAGTTGCTCTGGATCCTCACCGGCAACTTCGCGAAAAAGGGTGGCCAGCACCTGCATTCGTCGTTCGCCCCGCTGTTCGGCCAGTTCTCCGGCCGCACGCCGGTGACCGGGGCCCCGATCATCTCCGGACTCGTGCCCAGTAACGTTGTGCCCGAGGAAATTCTGACCGACCATCCGGACCGGTTCCGGGCCATGGTCGTGGAAAGCAGCAATCCCGCGCACTCGCTGGCCAACTCGGTCGCGTGCCGGGAGGCCTTTCAAGCCCTGGAACTGATGGTGGTCATCGACGTCGCGATGACCGAGACCGCCCGGCTCGCGCATTACGTGCTCCCCGCAGCGTCCCAATTCGAGAAGCCGGAAGCCACCTTCTTCAACCTCGAGTTCCCGCACAACACCTTCCAGCTGCGCCGCCCGTTGATGGAGCCCCTGCCGGGAACTTTGGCCGAACCCGAGATCTGGGCACGACTCGTGCGTGCGCTCGGCGTCGTGAACGACGCCGATCTGCGGCCACTGCACGAAGCCGCGCGAAATGGCAGGCAGGCATACACCGAAGCGTTTCTCGGTGCCGCGGCGACCAATCCAACCGTGGCGCAACTGCTTCCGTATGTGCTGTACGAAACGCTGGGGCCGACACTGCCCGAGGGGCTGCGCGGCGCGGCCGCCCTGTGGGGACTCGCCCAAAAAACCGCGCTGACCTATCCGGATGCGGTGCGACGCGCCGGGCACGCCGACGGCAACGCCCTGTTCGACGCCATCCTGGACACTCCGTCGGGGGTGACCTTCACCGTGCACGACTACGAGGACGACTTCACACTGATCAGCCACGCCGATCACAAGATCGCCCTGGAAATTCCGTCCATGCTCGACGAATTGAACGCACTGTCCCGCACCCCGCCCCGGCTCACCACACCGGAATTCCCGATCGTGCTCTCGGTGGGGGAGCGCCGTGCCTACACCGCGAACGACATCTTCCGGGATCCGGCCTGGCGCAAACGCGACGCCGATGGCGCACTGCGCATCAGCGTCGAAGATGCCCAGATCCTGGGACTGGTCGAGGGATGCCGGGCGCGCATCAGCACCGCGGCCGGTAGCGCCGAGGCCACCGTGGAGATCACCGAGACGATGATGGCCGGGCATGCCGCCCTGCCCAACGGTTTTGGGCTCGACTACCTCGACGCCGACGGGCGGACCGTCACTCCCGGTGTCGCCCCGAACGCGCTCACCTCGACCGAGTGGCGCGACCCTTACGCCGGCACGCCGTGGCACAAGCACGTGCCCGCGCGGATCGAGGCCGCACCGGTGAGTGTCAGTTCCAGATCTTGACCCGGTCCTCCGGCTCTAGAAACAGCGCACCCGCGTCGGCGCCGTCGAAGGCGTCGTAGAAGGCGTCCATGTTGCGCAGCACGCCGTTGCAGCGGAACTCCGGCGGCGAGTGCGGATCCACCGCGAGGCGCCGGATCGCCTCCGCCTCACGGGATTTGGTGCGCCATACCTGGGCCCAGCCGTAGAACACCCGCTGCACGCCGGTCAGGCCGTCGATCACCGGGGCGGGCTCGCCGTTCAGCGACAACTGGTAGGCCAGCAGCGCGATCGACAAGCCACCCAGGTCGCCGATGTTCTCCCCGACGGTGAACGCGCCGTTGACGTGGTGGTCGCTGCCCAGGCCCCGCGGCGTGTAGGCGTCGTACTGCTCGATGAGAGCCCTCGTGCGGGCGCCGAACTCGGTCCGGTCCGCATCCGTCCACCAGTCGACCAGGTTGCCGTCGCCGTCGTATTTTGCGCCCTGGTCGTCGAAGCCGTGCCCGATCTCGTGCCCGATCACCGCGCCGATGCCGCCGTAGTTGGCCGCGTCGTCGGCCTCGGGGTCGAAGAAGGGCGGTTGCAGAATGGCTGCCGGGAAGACGATTTCGTTCATCCCCGGGTTGTAGTACGCGTTGACCGTCTGCGGCGTCATGAACCACTCGTCCTTGTCCACCGGCCCGCCGAGCTTGGCCAGCTCGCGATCGTGGTTGACCGCATACCCGCGCAGGTAGTTGCCGTACAGGTCGTCACGCTCGATCAACAGCGCGGAGTAGTCGCGCCACTTCGCCGGGTAGCCGACCTTGGCGGTGAACTTCTCCAGCTTGGCCAGCGCCCGCTCCCGGGTCTGCGGCGTCATCCAGTCCAGCTCGCTGATGCTCATCCGATACGCCGCCCGCAGGTTGGCGACCAGCTCGTCGATGCGGGCCTTCGCCCCGGGCGGGAAATGCCGCTGCACATAAAGCTTTCCGACGGCGTCGCCCATCAGGTTCTCCACCAGCGACACCGCGCGCTTCCACCGCTCCCGGATTTGCTCGGCCCCGGTCAGCAGCCGGCCGTAGAAGTCGAAGTCCGCGGACACCAGTTCGTCGGTCAGCCAGGAGGCCCGCGCGCGGATCAGCCGCCACCGCGCCCAGCTCTTCCACACCTCGAGGTCCTCGTTGCGCCACAGCTCGGCGAAGGTCCGCAGGTAATCAGGTTGGCGCACAATCACTTCCGCAAGCGATTCCGGGCCGGCGCCCAGCGCGGTGGCCCAGCCCGCCCAATCGAAGCCCAACGATTCGTCACGCAGTTCGGCGAACGTGCGCAGGTTGTAGGTGAGGTCGGCGTCGCGGCGCTTGACCACATCCCAATGCGCCTCGGCAAGCTTGCCCTCCAGCGCGACGATGCGTTCGGCGGTCTGAATGTGGTCTGCCCTGTCCCCGCCGAACACCAGGGCGAACATCCGCGCGATGTGCGCGGGATAGGCCTCCAGCACCTGGAGGTGCCGCTCATCGCGGTAGTAGGACTCGTCGGGCAACCCGAGGCCGGACTGGGTGAAGTGCACCAGATAGCGGGTCGAGTTTTTGGCGTCGGTGTCCACGTACACCCCGACGCCGCCGCCCGCACCCGTGCGCTGCAGCGCGCCGATGGCCCGGGCCAGCGCGTCGGCATCGGCGGCGTCGTCGATCACGGACATCTCGTCGCGCAGTGGTTGCACGCCGCGGCGCTGCACGGTGTCCTCGTCGAGGAAGCTGGCGTACAGGTCGCCGATGCGTTGCGCGTCGTCGTCCGCGGCGGGCGCACCCTGCTGGCTGGCCTCCACGATCAGGTCGCGCACCTGTTCTTCGGCGCGGTCATACAGCTGGCGGAAGGCGCCGTCGGTCGCGCGGTCCGCCGGTATCTCGTATTCGGCCAGCCAGCGGCCGTTGACGTGACCGAACAGGTCGTCTTGGGGGCGGATGCTTTCGTCGACATGGCTCAGGTCGATGCCCGAGCGGATGGCCGTATTCGTCACCCCGCCATCCTTCCATCTTTCCCGGGTGCAACGATCGGGCCATGTCCGACGGCGAGCGAACCGAGCGACCTGCCGAAGAAGATTCCGTTCACGTCGACCCCGGCGACGACGCGAAGGGCGACTCCGGCGACGTCGACGGGGAGGAATTCGAAAGCGCCGCAATGTTCTCCCATTACGGCGTCGCGTCGGCGGTTCTCGGTGTGTTGTCGGTGGCCGCGGTCGTGCTCGGTTTCATCATCTGGTCCGATCATCGAGACCAGGTTGCCGAACGCGGCTACTTGAGCCGCGCCATGCAGACCGCCGCGGATTGGGCGAATGTGTTGATCAACATGAACAGCGGCAACGTGGATGCCAGCCTGCGGCGGTTGCACGAGGGGACGGTCGGGGAACTCAACACCGACTTCGATGCCGCCGTGCAGCCGTATAAGGCCGTGGTGGAGAAGCTGCAGTCGAAGAGCGCCGGGCGGATCGACGCGGTGGCGATCGAAACGGTGCACCATGACCTGGACACCCAGCCCGGCATCGCCCGGCCGGTGGTCACCACCAAGCTGCCTCCATTCGCGAGTCGAACCGACTCGGTGATGCTCATCGCCACCTCGGTCAGCGAAAACGTCGGAGCCAAGCCGCAGACAGTGCACTGGAGTCTGCGGCTGGACGTCTCCGACGTGGACGGCAAGCAGATGATCTCCGGATTGGCTTCGATCAGGTGAGGATCCGATGAGAAACATCTGGCGGTTGGCCGCCTTCGACATCCTGGCGCCGCTGGCCGCGATCGCGGCCCTGCTGGCCATCGGTCTGGTGCTCGGCTGGCCGCTGTGGTGGGTGTCGGCGTGCTCGGTGCTGATCCTGCTGATCGTCGAAGGCGTGGCGATCAATTTCTGGCTGCTGCGCCGCGATTCGGTCAGCCTCGGCACCGACGACGACGCACCGGGACTGCGGTTGGCGGTCGTCCTGCTGTGCACGGCGGCCTTGGGCGCGGCCGTCGCGACCGGCTACACGCACTGGACCGGGGCGGACAACGACTTCACCAACGACTCCCACCGAGTCGTTCAGATCGCCACCGGCATGGCGGAGGCGATGGCGTCGTTCAGCCCCACCGCCCCGACCGGCTCGATCGACCGGGCCACGGCGATGATCGTCCCGGAGCACGCGGCCGCATTCAAGGAGCAGTACACCAAGTCCAGTGCCGAGCTGGCCCAGCACAACGTCACCGCGCAAGCCACGACGGTGTCGGCCGGAGTCGAGGCCCTCGGGCCGTCGGCGGCCAGTGTGGCGGTGGTCCTGCGGGTCACTCAGAACACCCCGGGACAGCCGCCCAGTCAGGCGGCGCCGGCGCTGCGGGTGACGCTGACCAAGCGGGGCAGCGACTGGCTGGTCGCCGATGTGCTGCCGGTCAGATAGCTACTCAGTTGGCTTCGGCTGACCGAGCGGACTTCACCTTGACGAACCGATCCGACAACCGCCGGATTCGGATCATCAGCGCGGCCGTCGGGCTGGTGCTGCCGTCGAGGTAACCGTCCAGCTCCTCGGCCGTGACCCCGATGCGGGACGCGAATTCCTGCGGGGCCAGACCGGACCGGTCGATCAGGAGCGCGACGTGGCGCGCCACCTCGGCGCGCTCGTTGGCCTCCAGGTGGGTGCGGGCACGCTCGAGCACCTCCCACAGCGCCTTGGCGATGCCGTACGGCCGGGTGCCCTCGAGGACCTCTTCGACCTGGCGGGCGGTCCGCCCGTACGGGTCGCGCTTCAGTGCGCCGGCGATGCGCTTCCAGGTCGCGATGTCACCGCCCTGCAGGGCGGAACGGATGGCCGAGGTCGGCCAGAACTCCACGGGCTGGTCGGGGTCCTGGAAGGGCCCGGCCGGCCCGTTGCGGGATTGGCGCTGTTCGGAGCCCGGCCGGTGGGGTGGCGGTGCGGGGCGTCGGTCGGGTGCCAACGTCACCTCGCCTCCTCCAGCATCGCTACGGCCACGGACATGCAGCGTTGCCTGATTCCCTCCCAGTCCGAGTCGGCCTCGGCTTCCGATCCCTGATCTTCCGGGTGGTCGCACGGGTGGGGATCTGCGAGTCGACGGACCAGCTGGGTGGCGATCCACTGCTGCCTGGATGATTTACAACAGTAGTACCTGTCCATTCCGGCCAGCACCACCGCGGCGGTCTCGGGCTCCAACGTATCGACCATGTCTGCAAAGTCGGCATAATCGCGCCGGCTGTTACGGCACATGATCAGGTAGCCCTTGAGCCGCAGCGTCTCGGCACCGGTCGGGACCAGCAGGCGGTCGCCGGTGGGCAGCTGCACGTTGGTGGTCTCCACCGGGCTGCGCCGCTCGTATTTCGGCCCGTCGCCGACGGCTGCTCCGGTGTCGCGTTCCAGCGCGTCGATCGCGACCGACAGGCGTCCCCGCCACAATGTCACCGGGTGAACGGGCCTGCCGGTGATGGCCTTGGCGATGCCGTTGCGCGACGCCAGGCCGTTGACCAGCTTCTTGGCCGCCAGCGAGCCGTTGGTGTGGCCGTTGGCGCCGGGCTTCTTGTCGGTCCCCACGCCGACGCTGACCTTCTCCTCGCCGAGGGCGACCTGGTGGGGAATCTGTCCAGGCCCCAGACCGCGGGACTGATCCTCCTCGGGGGTCACCCCCGCCTGCGCGGTCCGGCCACAGCCGGTGAAGGCCAGCGGATCGGCCACGCAGATCGCGTCGGGCGCGAGGTGTTTGAGCTTGGCGGCCGACTTGACCACCATCCGCAGGTCGGCACTGGGGGCGACCAGCGCCGAGATGTCGTCGGGGATGACGACGACGTCACCGAGGTCGACCTCGGGCAGCGGCCGGTCGAAGTCGACCGACGGCAGCACGCGGGACAGCCACGGCGGCAGCCACCAGTTCCACTGGGCGAACATCGCCATCAGCGCCGGCACCATCACCAGCCGCACCACGGTGGCGTCCACCGCGATCGCGACGGCGCACGCGACGCCGATCTCGGCCACCAGCGGCATGCCGGCGAACGCGAACCCGACGAACACCGCGATCATGATCAGCGCCGCGCTGGTGATGGTCCGGGCGCTGGTGCTGACGCCGTAGGCCACCGCATCGCGGGTGTTACCGGAATGCAGGAAACGCTCCCGGATGCGGGTGAGCAGGAAGATCTCGTAGTCCATCGACAACCCGAAGGTCATCGCGAGCACCAGCGGGGGAACGGTGCTGTCGATCGAGCTGATCTGGGCGAAGCCGAGGTCCTTCAGCCACCCCCACTGAAAGACCATCACCAGGCTGCCGTAGGCCGCGGCGACCGACAGCAGCGTCATCAGGACGCCCTTGAGCGCCAGGAAAACCGAGTGAATGGAGAGCAACAGCATCAGGAACGCGATCAGCGCGACGAAGCCCAACACGAGGG
Organism: Mycobacterium sp. 852002-51971_SCH5477799-a; assembly: GCF_001667145.1. Classification (GTDB taxonomy): domain Bacteria; phylum Actinomycetota; class Actinomycetes; order Mycobacteriales; family Mycobacteriaceae; genus Mycobacterium. Next base: position 107,424 of record NZ_LZIF01000044.1, on the reverse strand, counting down.
GTTCGGTCGCCGATACCCGGTCGTCGAAGTCCTTGATCAGAGCGGTGGGGCCGCCGACGTCGACGCGTGCGGTGCCCACTTCGGGGACCTTGGGCAGCTGCGCGCGCATCCAGCCGACGGTCTCGCGGGCCTTCATGTCCTCGGGATCCACCGACAACACCGCGGACAGCAGCGCGCTGCCGTTGTCCTCGGCGAACTGCGGAGGCGAGACCGAGACGATGTTGGGGGCCTGCGACATCCGCTGGCGGATCGCGCCGACGGTGTGGCTGTGTTCGGGGGAGGCCGCGCCGCCCTCGGGGAAGTTGATCAGCACGCGGATCGGGCCCAGCGCGCCGGGACCGAGGGCCTGCGCCGCGGCGCCGACCCCGGCGCGAATTTCGTGCGACGAGTCGAACTGCCGCAACAGGCTGTTGCCCAACACCATCGATGACGCCGGCGCGGCCATCACGAGCAGTACCAGCGACGCCGCCAGCGCGGACATCCACGGCCGGCGCATCACCCAGCCGATCCAGCGGTTCCAGAACCGCGACTGCGTGCTCTCGGGCCGTCGCGACCAGTGCAGGAAGCCCGAGCGTTTGGCGGCAGCGCGCCCGAACGTCGCCAGCGCAGCCGGCGTCAACGTGGTCGAGGTCAACATGGCGACCGCGACGGCCAAGATGGCGCCGGTGGCCATCGACTTCAGGGCCGGGGTATTGATCACGTAGATCCCGGTCAGGGAGGCGACGACCGTCATGCCGGACAGCACCACGGCCAGCCCGGATGTGGCCATCGCGGCATCGACGGCTTCGCGGGGCTGACGCCCGGTCCGCAGTTCCTCCCGGAACCGCATCAAGATGAACAGCGAATAGTCGACGGCGAGCGCGATCCCGAACATGGACACCGTCGAGGTCACGAAGACCGACATGGTGGTGTAGGCGGACAGCAGATAAACCAGGCCCATCGTGACCACGACCGTGCAGATCCCCAAGGCGAGCGGAATGGCCGCGGCGGCCAGCGACCCGAATACGGCGAGCAGCACGATCAAAATGACTGGAAGGTTCCACTTTTCGGCTGCGGCGATGTCGTGTTTGGTGTTGGCCGCGGCAGCCGCGGACAGCGCGCCCTGGCCGATGACATAGAGCCGCACGCGGCCGTTCGCGGTCTGGCCGGGCTGATCGCCCTTGATGCCGACCTTGGTGCGGAGCTGCTTGGCGATGTCGCTGGTATTACGGGAATCCAGCCGGACCGAGAGCACGTACGGGCGGTCGGGCTGCGGCGGCCGCTGGATGGGGTTGGGGATTTCGGCGGTGCCGGGGACGCCGCCGGCGATCTGTCGCAGCTGGGCGACGGCGTCGTTCATGTCCTGGTAGCTGGCGTCGGGGCGGGGCGCGGCCACCAGTGCCAGCGACGATCCACCCTGGTCGTGGTACAGCTCCTCGAGCTGATCGTGCACCGCCAGCGATTGCGATCCGGCCACGTCGAACCCGCCGCCGGTGAGATTGCCCGACTGCGTCAGCGCCAGGTACACCGCCGGAACCAATGCCAGCAACCAGCCTGTGAAGACCAACCAGCGGTACTTACGCAGGCTGCGGCTGAGGCGGATCATCAACTGCTGGATTTTGTCGCTCCCCGGTTCTCGCGTAGCGCGTGCTCGCGACGATACCGCAGCCGGCTGTGGAATATGTGGCTTATCTAGTTCCTGAGCTGCGGCGACGGTGTTGTTGCCAAGACGCTGCGAAGATGTTGTGAACCGGTGACCAAGCGGGATTTGGGTCACACGCTCCGTTCGAACTGGCAGCGGTGATACCGGCGGTGGCAGGATGTCGAATGGCCCACCAGGCGGCCTCGGAGTTTCAGGGATGCCTGCGTCAGTGCGGCCGTCTACTGCAGTCGTTGCGGGGCGCCGATCCCGGCCGTCCGCCGCAAACTCCTAAGGAGTTATCGATGACGAGAGCCACCGTTGGGCGCGGTCGCAAAATCTTCGCCGGGCTGATCGCCGCCACGGTGCCGGGCGCAGCCCTCGCGGTGTTCGCCGGCGCCCCAGCGACCGGCGCCAACGACCCGTGCGCGGCCAGTGAGGTCGCCCGGACGATCGGCTCGGTTTCCAAATCGATGGGTGATTACCTGGATTCGCACCCGGAGACCAACCAGACCATGACCTCGATGCTGCAGCAGCAGGCGGGGCCGCAGTCGGTGAACGGGTTGAAGTCCTACTTCGAGGCCAACCCCAAGGTGGCCGGTGACATCACGTCGATCGCGCAGCCGCTGACCACCCTGTCGACGCAGTGCAAGCTGCCGATATCGATCCCGCAGGCGATGGGCCTGATGCAACAGGCGCAGGGCGCGGCCGGCGGGCTGCCCGCGCTGCCCGGCAACCCTGCCGGCGCCTCGCCGTTGGGTGGGACCACCGGTGGCGCCCCGGCGGCGGCGCCGCGGCCGGCGCCGCCCGCGGTGACCAACCCGCTGCCGGGCCAGTCGCGCGGAAAAACCGTCGGCTAAGCCCGGTGGTGGCGACCCGCCTCGTCCGGCTTTGGACTATGCGGCGACCCGCCGCGCCCGGCTACGCCGCGCTTGCGATCGCCGCGGGCGCCCTCGCGATCGCCACTAGGCCCGCCCGTCGGCTTCCGGACTCCGGTCGGGCGGCAACGGCCCCTGCAGCGCGGTCTCCGTCGGATCGGCCGGGGGGTCGCGTTGCAACGGCACGACTGGTAGCGGACCCGTGATCGGGTCCTCGTCGGACTCGGCCACGTTCTCGGTGCGGAACACGAAGAAGAACACCACCCAGCCGATCGCGGAGATGAGCAACCAGCTGATCAGCCGGTAGATCAGCATCGCCGAGATCGCGTTGGGCAGCGACATTCCGCTGGACACCAGGCCGGGCACCAGCACCGCCTCGACGATCAGCAGCCCGCCGGGCATCAGCGGGATGGTGCCGACCGCGCGGGCGGCCGCGTAAGCCACCGTCAAGCCGGCCACCGAGGCGTGGTCCCCGGCGGCGTATGCGGCGAAACCCAGGCAGGCGACGTCGGCAATCCAGTTGAACATCGACCAGCCGAACGCCACCCCCAGGTCGCGCCGGCCCAGGCTCACCGATTCCAGCTGCATCAGGGTCTCGCGCCACTTGTCCAGGCCGGCGTCGGCCGGCCTGCCGCGGACCGAGTTGATCCATGCCAACACCCGGCTGCCGATGCCGTCGATCAGCTCCGGGCGTGACGCGACGGCCTGGGCCAGCAGCAACAGCGCGACGAAGCCGCCCAGGGTGAACAGCAACGAGAACGGGTTGTTCTTAGCGCCCAGCAGGAAAGCGCCGCCCAGCCCCAGCAAAGCCAACCCGACGGCTTGCAGCACGCCCGACATCACCAACTGCCAGGACGCCACCACGGTCGACGCGCCCCACAGCCGCTGCTGGCGGAACAGGAAGGTCGCCGACAGGACGGGTCCGCCGGGCAGCGTGGTGCTCAGCGAGTTGGCGGCGTAGAAGGCGGCCTCGGAGCGCAACTGCTTGACGTGCACGCCGGCCGACTTGAGCAACGTGCGCTGGATCTGAGCAAAGCTGTGCATCGACGCCGCCGCCGCGGCCACCGACGCGAGCAACCACCACCAATTCGCCTCGTACAGGCTCATCCAGGCTTTGGCCAGCTGATCCCAGCCCAGCGAAACCTCGACTGCAAGCACGATCGCTACCGCGCCCAGGACCACCCAGCGCACCCACCAGTACTTCCCGCGCGGTGCTTCTTCGCGCGGGAAGTCGAGGTTGCGGGCGGGTGCGTCGTGCGGCACGTGATTTAGGGTAACGGTGCAGGTGGCGCGGCGATCGCTGCGGATCGCTTACCGTGTCGACGTCGTAACCGGATCGTGCCGGGCGACGACGGCCCGGAACGGCGCGCAGACGGCCTCGAGACAGGTTTGGTCCACGTTTGACCCCGCGCCGCGGCGGATAGGCTGGCCAGATGTCAGCAAACGTCGACGATGCCTCGGTCGAACCCCTTGTCCGCAAGACCGCAGCCTGGGCGTGGCGCTTGCTCGTCATCCTCATCGCCGTGCTCGCCCTGCTCTGGGTGGTGAAAAAACTCGAAATCATCGTCGTTCCGGTGCTGGTGGCGCTGCTGCTGAGCGCGCTGCTGGTGCCCGTGGTCGACTGGCTGGACAAGCGGGGCCTGCCCCGCGGCGGCGCGGTGGCCCTGGTGTTGCTGGGCGGTTTCGCGATCCTGGGCGGCATTCTGGCGTTCGTCATCCTGCAGTTCATTGACGGCTTGCCCGGGTTGACCGAACAGGTGACGAACAGCATCGAGTCGACCCGTCGCTGGCTGATCCACGGTCCTGCGCACCTGCGCAACGAACAGATCGACAATGTGGGCAACGCCGCCATCGAGGCGCTGCACAACAATCAGGCGAAACTGACCAGCGGCGCGCTCTCCACCGCTGCCACAGTCACCGAGCTGGTCACGGCGGCGGTGCTGGTGCTGTTCACGCTCATCTTCTTTCTCTACGGCGGCCGCAACATCTGGCAGTACGTCGTGCAGATCATCCCGTCGGACGTGCGCGGCCGGGTGCACGAGGCAGGTGCTGCCGGATACGGGTCGCTGATCGGGTACGTGCGGGCCACCTTCCTGGTGGCCCTGACCGACGCCGCCGGGGTCGGCACGGGTTTGGCGATCATGGGCGTCCCGCTCGCGCTGCCGCTGGCATCGGTGGTGTTCCTGGGCGCGTTCATCCCGCTGGTCGGGGCGCTGGTCTCGGGCTTGGTGGCCGTTGTGGTCGCGCTGCTGGCCAAGGGCATCGTCTACGCGCTGATCACGCTGGGCCTGTTGATCGCGGTCAACCAGATCGAGGCCCATCTGCTGCAGCCGCTGGTCATGGGCCGCGCGGTGTCGATTCACCCGCTAGGAGTGGTGCTCGCCATCTCCACCGGCGGAGTGGTCGCCGGGATCGTCGGCGCCCTGCTGGCGGTCCCGACGGTGGCCTTCCTCAACAACGCGGTCCAAGTATTGTTGGCGCCCGACCCGTCCGCCGAAGCCGAGAAGCAGACCGAGGACGCCGACGAGAAGGCCGCGATCCTGCAGGCCGAGCCCGACGAACCCGAGGACGAATCCGGCTGAGCTGCACGGGTTTTCGCCGTTGTAGCGGGTCTGGTTACAGTCGCCCCTCGCGGCGCAGCAGGTCCTGCGCGGACAGGCCGCCGCCGGAGCGTCGGCGTTGCCGCGCCGGATCACCGTTTTCGCCCTGCCCGCGCGCATCCACCTGATCGCCGGCCGCATTGGGGTCGTTGCCTTCCGGGCGCATCTTCGGCAGGGCGGTGGTGGGTTCGGCGGCGTCGCCGGTGTCGTCGGCCCGGTGGCCGGGCACCGGGATGGCCCGCGTCTGATCGGTAGACGGAGGTGCGGCCGGGGCCGGCGCGGGATGTCGTTGGGCGGCGTGCGGTGCGGAGTTGGTGGCGGGGCGTTGGTCGGCCGGACGGTCATGCCCGGGTACGCCCTGCGCGGAGAAGCGCGTCGTCTTGGCTTCGGTCGGCTGGCTGGGGCGGGCGGGGACGCGGGTGCCGCCCGCGGTTTCACCCAGGGACGGGTCGCGCGCGGGCCGCGGCTCGGCCGGACCCGGGCGCGCCGGCCGCGGTGGTTCCAGGGCGCCGGGATGGGTGGGGTCGTGCGGTGGCCGCGGTGCCGCCGCGACGAGGCTGGCGGCGACGGGCGGTCGCGCGGGCCGGCCGTTGAGCGTGGGCCGCTTGCGCTCGTCGGGCAGGTCGATCTCGCCGAGCCCGATCTTGTTCTGCAGACGCCGGGCCCAGCGCGGCGCCCACCAGCAGTCGTCGCCGAGCAGCTTCATCACCGACGGCACCAGGAACATCCGGACGACGGTGGCGTCCAGCAGCAGCGCCGCCATCAGACCGAAGGCCAGATACTTCATCAACACCAGGTCGGAGAACACGAACGAGCCGGCGACCACCGCCAGCACCAGTGCGGCGGCCGTGATCAGGCGTCCGGTGGTCGCGGTGCCGATCCGGATGGCCTCGGCCGTCGACATGCCACGCTCGCGCGCCTCGACCATTCGCGATACCAGGAACACCTCGTAGTCGGTGGCCAGACCGAAACCGACGGCGACGACCAGCGCGATGACCACCACCATCAGTGGGGTCGGCGTGAAGTTCAGCACGTTCGAGAAGTGCCCGTCGACGAAAATCCAGGTCAGGATGCCCATTGTCGACCCCAGCGTCAGCGCGCTCATCACGGCCGCCTTGATCGGCAACACCACCGATCCGAACGCCAGGAACATCAACAACATGGTGGCGCCGAGCAGCAACACCAGCATCAGCGGAGCCTTGTCGAACAGACTATGGATGCTGTCCTGTTCCAGGGCCGGCGTGCCGCCGACATAGAGGTTCAGCCCCTTCGGCGGGTTGACCCAGCGAAGTTCGGCGAGCTTCTTGGCGGCGTCGTTCTTGTTGACCAGACCGTTTTGGATCACCCGCACCGAACCGTCCTTGGGCACCGTCGTGCCGTTCGGTCCGGCGACGCAGGGGTTGCCCGCAATGGTCGGGCAGGCCCGCTCCTCCCACTGCTTGTCGGTGAAGCCACCGATCGAGGAAATCCTGTTGCGGATATCGGCGACCTGCTGGTCGGTGACCTTGCCGTGGTTGTCGCTTTGGATCACCACCGTCAGCTGCTCGGTCCGGTAGCCAGGGAATTGCTTGTCGAAGTGCTCCTGTGCCATGCGCACCGGGTTGTCCGGCGGCAGGTATTTCTCGCTCATGCCGCCGAATGACAGGTTGCCCAGCGGGATGACCAGCAGGATCATGGCGATGGCGATCGGCAGGGCGAACGCCAGCGGGCGCTTCATCACCCAGTTGACGAGTTTGCCCCAGAAGCCGGCCTCGACCTCTTCGCGGGTCTTGGTCTTCTGCAGCCGGTCGGCCAACCAGTTCAGGTAGGCCCGCGAATACTTCCAATTCCGTAGGAAGGGCACCCGGAATGCCGTCCGGACGCCGAGCGCATCGACGTGGCGGCCGAGGATGCCCAGGCAGGCGGGCAGAAAGGTGATCGACAGCAGCGCCGCCAGGCCCACCGCGGCGAAGATGGCGTAAGTCAGCGAATGCACGAAGCCCTGCGGCAACACCAGCAGGCTGGCGCTGGACGCGATGATCAGCACTGCCGAGAACGTCACCGTGCGGCCGGCCGTCATCACCGTTCTTCGCACCGCGGCCTCGGTGTCGTAGCCCTCGGCTATCTCCTCCCGGAATCTGCTCACCACGAACAGCCCGTAGTCGATGGCGATACCCAGGCCGATCAGCGAGACCACCGGTTGGGCGAAGAAGTGCACCGGCCCGAACACGGCGACCAACCGCAGGATGCCCAGCGAGCCCGCGATGCTCAGGCCGCCCACGATGGCCGGCAGGCCCGCGGCGACCGCGCCCCCGAAGACCAGGAACAGCACCACGGCGACCAGCGGGACCGCGAGTACCTCCATGCGGCGTTGGTCGGTGGCGATGGTTCCCGTCAGGGCGTTGGCGATGGGCTCGAGGCCCGCCAGCTGCACCGTGCCCCCGCCGAGCTTCTGCAGATCCGGCTGAATGGCCTTGTAGTTGTTGAGGATGCTGTCGTCGTCGTCGCCCTTAAGCGGGATCGACACGAAGGTGTGCTTCCTATCCTCGCTGACCATCCCCTTGATCAACGGGGGTGCGTCGACGGGATTGGCCACCGCCAGCCAGCCGGCCCAACCGACGACCTGGGCGGGGTGGTCGGTCTTGAACTTGTTCAGCTCACCGACGATCTTGTTCCGCCACGCCGGATCATCGACCGTCTTTCCGTCCGGAGCGGTGAAGGTGGCCACGACGTGGCTGGTGCGGTCGCGGCCGTAGGTCTGGTCGCCCAGCACCGAGGCTTTAACGGATTGGCTGCCGTCGTCGTAGAAGCCGCTCTGTGTAACATGCTTGCCCAGGCTCATGCCGAAGACGCCACCCAGCAGACACAGAGCTACCGTGACCCCGATCACGATGTACCGGTATCGGTACACAGTTCGACCCCACCAGGCGAACACGCAAGCTCCTTACTGGATCGTCAACGACCCGCGCATAGGTTTTCCAGTGTCACACACGCGAGGTCAGCAGCGCGGAGAGCGGCCGGAACGGCTGCAGCCACGCACCCTGGTCAGGCAGCGAATCTAGGCCGATCCGCGGCAACGGTTCCCGGAAGACACCAGCGATATCCTCCAGATCAACGAAGTCCAAGGTATCCGACGCTAGCGCCCAACTCGCATGTTCGCGAAATCCGATCACTTGGACGCTGACCCCCGTTCGTGCGATGTCTTCCAGCGGATGACGAAACGCCTGGCCGTCGGCGGAGGCCACCACCAGCGCCGCCAATCCCTCGGTGCGCCGCAGTTCGATGTGGGTCAGCATGTCGCGGTCGACGTCGCTGTCCTCGTCGATCTTCGGCTTGGCGAACACCGCGAATCCCACGTTGCGAAGCGCGTCCACCCAGGGTCGGACGACGTCGGCGCTGCCCGGCGCGATGTTGGTGAAGACGGTGGCCTCGGGTTCCACCACCACGCCGGGGCGACTGGCGCTGACCTCGGCCGTGCGCGACAACAGCCAGCGTCCCAGGGCGTCGAACCGCGGGCGCTCTAAGGCTGTCGGGCGGCGGCCCAGGATGGAGCCCAGGCCCATGTCGAGGTTCGGGGCGTCCCACACCAGCAGCACCCGCCCACCGGGCGGAGCGAAGTCGCCCAGCTCGTCGCCGCTCAGCACTGCCGGCGGCGCGACGGGCTCTGCTCCCGCCGCGGTCTCTTCAGTCAGGCTCATACTCATCGCCTACTCATCGTCTAAGCCAAATGAATTCGGTGACCGCGCTGCCCGCTTCTTGAGCCTTCGTCTCGTACTTGGTGGTTGGGCGCACGATCGAGATCGGCAGCGCACTGCCGGGACCGACCGGATGCAGTCGGGATTCACCCGCGCCGACTTCGGCGATGTGCTCGGCGTAGCCGGCGTGGTCCGTCGCAACATGCAGGACACCACCAGGGAGTAGCCGGTCGGCTATCAAGCCAATCGTGCCGGGCTGCAGGAACCGGCGTTTGTGATGCCGGGCCTTCGGCCACGGATCGGGAAAGAAGACGCGAACCCCGGTCAGCGAACCCGGAGCGATGAGGCGTTGCAAGACATCGAGGGCGTTGCCGCGGATCAGCCGGATGTTGCTCACCTGGTCGCGGTCGATGGCGGACAGCAGTTGCGCCAGCCCGCGGCGGTAGATTTCTACCGCGACGACATCGATATCGGGCTCATCCTTAGCCATCGCCAGGGTGGAAATGCCACTGCCACAACCGATTTCGAGTACCACCGGGGCCTGTCGGCCGAACCAGGCGACCGTATCCAGCGGGGGTTCGGAGCTGTCGGGTTCGTCGGGTGCGCCCACGGACAGGCCGAGTTCGGGCCAGCGTCGCTCCCAGGTCTGGCGCTGGGCATCGGACAGCGCCGAGCGTCGCGACCGGAACGCCGTCGCCGGGAGATAGCGCTGGTCCGGGCGGTCGGAGTCCCCGGTAGGCGTGTCGGCAGACATCGCCACCCCGCGCTGCGCATGCATTTGTCCATGGTGGCCTATGAACCGTGGATGTAGCCGCCCCTGGTCCGGATTGATACCCAACAGTTGCCTTCAACTGGTAACTGATTAACGGTGGCTCGCTTCTTTGTGACGCGGGTGCCACCATTCGGTGGGATCGCTCGGCCCCGGCGCTGCATCCGCTAGCGTCAGCGCCGGCCGGGCAAGGGGTCATCCGGACCGAACAGGCGGGATATGAGGGCACAAGGACACCGAACTTTCGTCGACGAACTGGCCCGGTTTGCCGCCGGCCACGTCGACCCGCGTGTGACGGCGATCGCGCGGCGATCCGCCGCACCGTTGCGCGTGGTCGTGCGCGGCCGTCGGGGGGTCGGCTGCAGCACCGTGCGCCGCGCCCTGGCCGGCGCGGGACCTGCGGCGGGAATCGCGGTCGACAAACCGGTGACCGATCGCGACGTCGACGTGGTGGTCTACGTGATAGCGGAGGTGGTCAAGCCCGAGGACACCCACGCGATCGCCCGGTTCTCAGCGGCCGGGCGCCCGGTGCTGGCGGTGCTGAACAAGGCCGATCTGGCGGGCTCGCTGTCCGGGGGTGACGGCCCGATCGCCGCGGCGCGCGCGAGGTGTACGGAGCTCTCGGCGCTGATCGGCGTGCCCATGGAACCGATGACCGGCTTGCTCGCGGTCGCCGCGCTCGACGACCTGGACAGCACCCAGTGGACGGCGCTGTCCGCGCTCGCCGCTCACCCCGGCGGCACCGCATGTTTCGACGGCTCCTTCGCCGGATTCCTGGCCGCCGACGTCCCGGTGCCGGCCGAGGTGCGGCGACGCCTGCTGGACACCCTCGACCTGTTGGGCACGGCGCTGGCGGTCGCCGCGTTCCGGCAGGGCCGGACCCCGGCCCAGGTGCTCACCTTGCTGCACCGGCTGAGCGGCATCGACGCGATCCTGGCCAGAATCGCCGCGCTGGGCGCCGAGGCGCGCTACCAGCGGGTGCTGGACGCCGTCGCCGAACTCGAGGCGCTGGCCGCGAGCGGTGGCGGGCTCGGCGAGCGCATCAGCGGGTTCCTGTCAAGCGACGACACCGTGCTCGCCCGGATGGCGGCCGCCGTGGACCTCGCCGAGTCGGCCGGCCTGCAGCCGGGCGATCACAAGGTCCTCGACCCGCATCGAGACCCGTCCGGGCACCTGCCGCGGGCGGTGCGATGGCAGCGCTACAGCCGGTCGTCGGCCAGCGACCTGCACCGCGCCTGCGGCGCCGACATCGCCCGGGGATCGCTGCGGCTGTGGTCACAGGCTTGCGCGTCGCTGCCGGGGGAATCCTGGTGAGCGAAGAGACAAACCACGATCCCGTCGCCGAGGTGGACGCGCTCGTCGCGGCGGCCGGCCCCGGGCTGGATCCGCCGGCGATTCAGCGCTGCGACGTGGTGCTGGTGACCGGTCCGTGGATGGCGGGGGTCAGCGCGGTGGCCGACGCACTGCGGGAGCGGCTGTCGCAACGCAAATTCGTCGAATCGACGGACCTGGGCCCCGGGGAGGCGCCGGTGGCGGTGGTGTTCGTCGTCTCCGCGGCGGCGAACCTGACGCCGTCGGACTGCGCGCTGCTGGACGCCGCGACCGAGCACACCGACGCCGTCGTCGGCGTGGTGTCCAAGATCGATGTGCATCTGAACTGGCAGGACATCGTCGCCGCCAACCGCGACTCGCTGGGTGCGCACGCGCCGCGCTACGGCCGGGCGCCCTGGGTGGGCGCGGCGGCCCTGCCCGACGTGGGCGACCCGGACGTCGACGAGCTGGCCGAAGCCGTCACAGCGCTGCTTGATCAGCCCGATCTTGCGCGACGAAACAGGTTGCGCGCGTGGGAATCCCGGCTGCAGACGATGGCGCGCCGGTATGAGCGCGAGGTCGAGGGGTCGGGGCGGCGGGCCCGGGTCGAGGCGCTGCGCGAAGAGCGCAGCACCGCACTGCAGCAGCGGCGTCAGGCCAAAAGCGAGCGGACCATCACCCTGCGCGGCCAGATCCAGCAGTCGCGGGTCGCCCTGTCGCACTCCGCGCGTAACCGGTGCGCGGCGGCGCGCACCGACCTGCAGGAACGCGCGGCGGATTTGTCGCGGCGCGGCATGTCCGGCTTCGAGGCGCTCACCCGCGACCAGCTGGAAGCGGTGGTGGCGGAGGTCAGCGAAGCCACCGACACGCAACTGGCTCAGGTGGCGCAGGCGGTGAGCGTGCCGATGGAGCTGCCGCCGTTCGAGCGGCTTCCGGAGGTCACCGTCTCACCGCCGCCGCTGAAATCACGCCGACAGGAAACCTGGCTGATGATCGTGCTAGGCGTCGGGTTCGGCCTCGGGGTGGCGCTGACGCTGAGCCGGCTGATGAGCGGCCTGGCCTCGCGGCTGAACCCCGCGCTGGCCGTCGCCGCGGCCCTGGCGTGCGTGGCGATCTCGGTCGCGCTCACATTCATGGTGATCAACATCCGTGCGCTGCTGCACGACCGGGCGCTGCTGGACCGCTGGGCGGGCGACGCCACGTCCGCGCTGCAGTCGGTCGTCGAGGAGCTGGTCGCCACCCGCGTGCTGGCCGCCGAGTCGGTGTTGAGCAAGGCGCTGCTGGCTCAGGACGAGGCTGAGAACGCGCAGGTGTCGGCGTCGGTCGGCGTCATCGACACCGAACTGCGCGAGCACGCGCTGGCCGCCGCGCGGGCCGCCGCGGCGCGGGATCGGGACATGCCCGCGGTGACGGCGGCCCTGGCGGTCGTACGTGCAGAACTGGGAGAACCGGGTATACGACAGGGCAAAGGTCACCCCGAAAACTCCGGTGATGACGAAACCGAAAAAGCCCCTTCGAGGAGCGAAGATGCTGACCCTTCGGGATCTTCTGAATCGTTGTAGTGAGAAGGCTTATACCCGCCCGAGGCTCCCTCGACAAGATCCTCACGATAACCTGTTGTTAACGCCACCAATTCTTTAATTGTGTGGGCGAGAGCATAGCGAGCAACACCAGCCCGATACGCAAAGAATCCAGGAGAGTTCGATGACCTCAGCGACCATTCCCGGTTTGGATACAGCCCCCACGAACCACCCGGGCCTGCTGTCATGGGTGCAGGAGGTCGCCGAGCTCACCCAGCCCGACCGGGTGGTCTTCGCTGACGGTTCCGACGAGGAGTTCAACCGGCTGGCCACGCACCTGGTCGAGGCCGGGACGCTGACGAAGCTGAACGAGGAGAAGCACCCCAACTCCTACCTGGCGCTGTCGGACCCGTCCGACGTGGCGCGGGTGGAGTCGCGGACCTTCATTTGCTCCGAGCGCCAGGTCGACGCCGGGCCGACGAATAATTGGATGGACCCGTCCGAGATGCGGTCCACCATGACCGATCTGTACCGCGGCTGCATGCGCGGCCGCACCATGTGGGTGGTGCCGTTCTGCATGGGCCCGCTTGGCGCCGACGACCCGAAGCTGGGCGTGGAGATCACCGACTCCGAGTACGTCGTCATCTCGATGAAGGTGATGACCCGGATGGGCAAGGCCGCCCTGGAGAAGATCGGCGACGACGGATTCTTCGTCAAGGCAATGCACTCGGTGGGTGCTCCGCTGGAGCCGGGCGAACAGGACGTGCCATGGCCCTGCAACGACACCAAGTACATCACCCACTTCCCGGAGACCCGCGAGATCATGAGCTACGGCTCGGGCTACGGCGGAAACGCGCTGCTGGGCAAGAAGTGCTACTCGCTGCGCATCGCCTCGGCAATGGCCCACGACGAGGGCTGGCTCGCCGAGCACATGCTGATCCTCAAGCTCATCTCGCCGGAGAACAAGGCCTACTACTTCGCCGCGGCGTTCCCGTCGGCGTGCGGCAAGACGAACCTGGCCATGCTGCAGCCGACCATCCCGGGCTGGCGCGCCGAGACCCTCGGTGACGATATCGCCTGGATGCGGTTCGGCAAGGACGGCCGCCTGTATGCGGTCAACCCCGAGTTCGGTTTCTTCGGCGTCGCGCCGGGGACCAACTGGAAGTCCAACCCCAACGCGATGCGCACCATCGAGGGGGGCAACACCGTCTTCACCAACGTGGCGCTCACCGATGACAACGACGTGTGGTGGGAGGGCCTGGAGGGCGAGCCGGAGCACCTGACCGACTGGAAGGGCCGCGACTGGACGCCCGATTCCGGCGAGAAGGCCGCGCATCCCAACTCGCGCTACTGCACCCCGATGTCGCAGTGTCCCATCCTGGCGCCGGAGTGGGACGACCCGCAGGGCGTGCCGATCTCCGGAATCCTGTTCGGCGCGCGCCGCAAGACGACGGTGCCGCTGGTGACGCAGGCTCGCGACTGGAAGCACGGCGTGTTCATGGGAGCCACCATGGGCAGCGAGCAGACCGCCGCCGCCGAGGGCAAGGTCGGCACCGTGCGCCGCGACCCGATGGCCATGCTGCCGTTCCTGGGCTACCACGTCGGTGACTACTTCCAGCACTGGATCGACCTGGGCAAGAACTCCGACGAATCCAAGATGCCCAAGGTGTTCTTCGTCAACTGGTTCCGCCGCGACGAAGACGGCGGCTTCCTGTGGCCGGGCTTCGGCGAGAACAGCCGGGTGCTCAAGTGGATCGTGGACCGCATCGAGCACCAGGCCGGCGGTCAGGACACCCCGATCGGCATCGTGCCGACGGCCGACGACCTGGACCTGGACGGCCTGGACGTCGACGGCGGCGCTGTGGCCAAGGCGCTGGCGGTCAACCCGGCGGAGTGGCGCGAAGAACTGCCGCTGATCGAGGAGTGGTTCGAGTTCGTCGGTGAGAAGCTGCCCACCGGTGTCCGCGACGAGTTCGAGGCGCTCAAGCAGCGGTTGTCCGAAGCGGGCTGAGCCCGCTCGGTAACGGTTGGCCTCAGCCGCTAATCGACTGCCGCCGTAACGATCTCGGCAGGTAGACGGCTCCCGCCCCGGCGCTGGCCGCCAGGTCGCCCGGATTGGAGATGGCGCAGCGCTTCAGCGACAGGCAACCGCAGCCGATGCACGAGTCCAAATTGTCGCGCAGCGCGATCAACCCGGCGATCTGATCGTCGAGGCGCGCGCGCCAGGTTTTGGACAGCCGGCCCCAGTCGGCGCGGGTCGGGGTGCGGCCGTCGGGAAGTGTGGCGAGCGCGTCGGCCACCTCGTCCAGGCTTAGGCCGACGTTGCGGGCGGCCTTGATGAACGCCAGGCGTCGCAGCATCTGTCGCTCGAAACGGCGCTGGCCGCCGCCGGTCCGGGTCGCGGTGATCAGGCCCTGGCTCTCATAGAACCGGATCGCAGACGCCGCGAAGCCGCTGCGCTTCGCCACCTCGCCGACGGTGAACAAGTCTTTCTTATCCATTGTGGCCTTCTCGAATTCGTGGCTTGACTTAAAGTTTACTTCAACTATCAGTATGGGGGGATGACTCAATCACAACAGCAACCCGTTGCCATCATCACCGGCGCGTCCCGCGGGTTCGGCAAGGCGCTGGCGGCCGCATTGCTCGAGCGGGGATGGACCGTCGTGGGTGATGCCCGACGCGCGTTCGAACTGGAATCCACTGTCCGAGAACTGCATTCGGAGGCTTTCATCGCGCTGCCCGGTGACGTCACCGACGCGTGCCACCGTGCCGAATTGGTCGCCGCAGCGCTAGACGCCGGGTCACTTGGCCTCTTGGTGAATAACGCCAGTCGGCTGGGGCCCAGCCCGCAACCGGTCCTCGCCGATTACCCTGCGAGCGAGTTGTGGAGCGTGTACCAGACGAACCTGTTCGCCCCGCTCGCGCTGATCCAGACGGCGCTACCGACCCTGACGGACAACGCGGGGGCGGTCGTCAACGTGACGTCGGACGCCGCGGTCGAGCCCTACCCGGGATGGGGTGGGTACGGCTCGTCGAAGGCCGCGCTGGACCACCTGTCGGCGGTGCTGTCCGCCGAGACCCCCGCGGTACGCGTGTATGCCTTCGACCCGGGCGACATGCGCACCGAGATGCACCAGGCCGCGTTTCCCGGCGAGGACATCTCCGACCGGGCCGAGCCCGAGTCCGTCGTGCCGGCGCTGCTGCGATTGCTGGACACCCGGCCCCCAGGGGGCCGCTACCGTGCCGCGGAACTGGCGCCGTCCGGAGCGCCGCGATGACCCTGATGGCTCCGCGCACCCGCTTCCACCGCGCCTCGGGCTCCGACGCCATCGAACCGCCCGAAGCGCACGGCATCGCCCGCGATGCCGTCAAGCTGCTGGTCGCTCGCCCCGACGGCATCACCCACGCCCGATTCACCGACCTCGGCGACTACCTGCGACCGGGTGATCTACTGGTGGTGAACGACTCGGCCACCCTGCCGGCCGCCGTGGATGGCGACCGCGCAGGACGTCCGATCGTCATCCACTTCTCGACGGCACGCGCCGACAGGGTCTGGGTGGTCGAACTCCGGCCGGCGGGCAACGCGACGGGGAACCTGACCGACATCCGGCCGCGCGAGCGCATCGAAATGCCCGGCGGCGCAGTGCTTGTCGTCGAGTCGTCCTACCCGAAACCGGGAATCGGCGGCGCACGGTTGTGGACCGCGCGGGTCGTCGTGGAGGGTGACTTCGCGTCCTACCTGACCCGGCACGGCCGACCCATCCGGTACTCCTATGTGCCACGGCCGTGGCCGCTGCGCTACTACCAGACGGTGTTCGCCAGACGACCCGGTAGCGCTGAGATGCCAAGTGCGGCGAGGCCATTCAGCACAGCGCTGGTCACCGGCCTGGTGGCCGCCGGCATCGGCATCGCGCCGATCACGCTGCACGCGGGGGTGTCGTCGGCGGATGCCGGCGAGCCACCGGTCGCCGAACCCCTCCACGTGCCCGCGGCGACCGCGCGACTGGTGAACTTCACCCGCGCGGCCGGCGGGCGGGTGATAGCGGTGGGAACAACCGCGACGCGCGCTCTGGAGTCCGCCGCTGCCGAGGACGGCCTGGTGCGGCAGAAGGACGGCTGGACGGATCTGGTGCTTGGGCCCGAGCGGTCGTGCCGAGTGGTCGACGGCCTGATCACCGGATGGCATGACGCCGGAGCGTCGCACCTGTTGTTGCTGGAGGCGGTTGCGGGCCCGGAGCTGGTCGGGCTGGCCTATCGGGAGGCGGTGGAACACGGCTACCTGTGGCACGAATTCGGCGACAGTGCGCTGCTACTGCCCGCGCCGGCGACCACTTAACACCCGTCAAGTTTGGCGGCGGTACAGTCTGCCCATGCAGATCCGCCCCCATGTCGGCGCCGACAAACCTGCTGTCATCCTCTACCCGTCGGGGACGGTCGTCACCTTCGACGACCTCGAAGCGCGTGCCAATCGACTGGCGCACTGGTTCCGCGAGGCGGGTCTGCGTGAGGGCGACACCGTCGCAATCCTGATGGAGAACAACGAGCACATCCACGCGGTGATGTGGGCGGCTCGCCGCAGCGGTTTGTACTACGTGCCGATCAACACCCACCTGACCGCGGCAGAGGCGGCCTACATCATCGACAACAGCAGCGCCAAGGCCATCATCGGCTCGGCGGTGCTGCGCGACACGCTCGCCGGCCTCGCCGAGCATTCCCCCGGTGGGCTACCCGAACTGCTGCTGATCGCTGATGGCGACCTGCCGGGGTGGCAGCGCTACCCGGAATGCGTTGCCGGGCGGCCCGATACACCGATCGATGACGAAATCGAGGGCGACCTGCTGCAGTACTCGTCGGGCACCACCGGCCGGCCCAAGGGCATCAAACGCGAACTGCCGCATGTGCCACCGGCCGAGGCGCCCGGCATGATGTCCGCACTCGTCGGCTTTTGGATGACGCCCGATTCGATCTACCTCAGCCCCGCGCCGCTGTACCACACGGCGCCGTCGGTGTGGTCGATGAGCGCGCAGGCCGGCGGCATCACCACGGTGGTGATGGAGAAATTCGACGCCGAAGGATGCCTGGACGTCATCGCGCGCCACCGGGTCACGCACGGTCAATTCGTCCCGGCGATGTTCACCCGCATGCTGAAACTGCCTGAGCAGGTGCGTCATTCGTATGACCTGTCCAGCCTGCAGCGGGTGATGCACGCGGCGGCCCCGTGCCCGGTGGAGATCAAGAAACAGATGATCGACTGGTGGGGCCCGATCATCGACGAGTACTACGCATCCTCGGAAGCGCACGGCTCGACGCTGATCACCGCCGAGGATTGGCTGGCCCATCCGGGTTCGGTGGGCAAACCCATGGGCGGCGCAGTGCACATCCTCGATGAGCACGGCAATGAGTTGCCACCCGGGCAGGCCGGCGAGATCTATTTCGAGGGCGGCTATTCCTTCGAATACCTCAACGACCCAACGAAAACCGCCTCGTCACGCGACAAGCATGGCTGGGCCACCGTCGGGGACATCGGCTATCTCGACGACGAGGGTTATCTGTATCTGACCGACCGGCGTCACCACATGATCATTTCCGGCGGGGTGAACATCTACCCGCAGGAAGCCGAGAATCTTCTGGTTACCCACCCGAAGGTGTTGGACGCCGCGGTGTTCGGGGTGCCCGACGACGAAATGGGCCAGCGCGTGGTGGCGGCCGTGCAGACCGTCGACGCGGCCGACGCCACCGACGGATTCGCCGAGGAGTTGACGGCGTGGCTGCGAGACCGCTTGGCGCACTACAAATGCCCGCGATCGATCGCCTTCGAAGCGCAGCTGCCGCGCACCGACACCGGCAAGCTCTACAAGAATGGGCTGATCGAGAAGTACTCGGTGTGAGCCATGCTCCGGGTGGTCGACCTGTCGAGTGTGCCGCACGACGGCCCGGGTTCGCCGCCCGGGGTGATCGTCGGCGTCGGCTCGGCAGCCGACATCGATGCGGCCGAATCCTGGCTTAATGCGGCAACTTTCACACTGACGGAAGATCCCTGCGCCGACCGGCGGGTGGTCACCGTCGCGTCGGTGTCCGCGACCGTGGAGGAGCTGAGGGCACGCTGTCAACGCTGGCCGCATGCCAGTGCTGTCTGTGATGACGTGTTGCGCGCGGTCGATCCGCTGGGCCCGACGCTGTCCGGGGTGATGACGGAGTCGTTGGCGTACTCGACCCTGCAAGCGGGCCCGGAGTTCGCGCGGTGGTTACGCGAGCGGGGCCCGGCCCGGATGCCGGAGATCCCCGACCCGGTCCGGGTGACCCGCGACGGCGACGTTGTGCGCATCGCGTTCAACCGGCCGCAGCGGCACAACGCGTTCTCCACCGATGCGCGCGCCGCGCTGCTGGAGGCCCTGACGGTGGCCCAGCTGGACCCCTCGGTCACCGGCATCGTGTTGAGCGGCAACGGTCCGTCGTTCTGCAGCGGTGGGGACCTGGGCGAGTTCGGCACCTTGGCCGACCCCGCGAGCGCGCACCTGGCCCGTACCCGCTACAGCCCCGCTCTGACGCTCGACGCGCTGGCCGCCAGGCTCGGCCGCGCGTGCCGGGCCGAGGTGCACGGGCGGGTGATGGGCAGCGGACTGGAGATGGCGGCGTTTTGCGGGTGGGTCACCGCCCGCAATGGTGCGATGTTCGGGCTACCCGAGCTGGCATTGGGGTTGCTCCCCGGAGCTGGTGGGACCGTCAGCGTCACGCGGCGGATAGGTCGTTGGCGCACAGCGTATCTCGTACTGTCCGGTCGCACCGTCGATGCGCGGACCGCGTTGGCCTGGGGGCTGGTCGACGAGGCCTGAGGTCAGAAGCCTGAATAGGTGGTAGTGGTAGTGGACGGGATGGACGACACGATCGCCGCGAACATGGCGAACCACAGCACGACACCGATTACCGCGGCGGCGGCACCCACGACCGCACCGATGATGGCCCACTTCTTGGCATTGTTGGACGCCTCCTGGGCCTCGGCGTAGCGGCCCTGGGCCCACAGCGCGGACACCTTGTTGGAGTGGACGATCGACACGATCCCGAACGGCAGGCAGCACAGCACTGTGACCAGGATCGCCCAGACCAGATAGTTCTCGGGCTCCTGCCATCCCGGCTGGGGTGCCGGCCATCCGGCGGGCGGCGGCTGGCCGTGCCATCCCGGTGGCTGCTGGGGCTGCCACCCGGCGGGCTGCTGGCCCTGCCATTCCGGTTGTTGGCCTTGCCATTCCGGTTGCTGCCCAGGCCCACCTGGCGGCACGGGGGGATAACTCATGGCGGCTGCCTTTCCCTCTATTTCCTCGGCTGGCGAACGGCTTTACTTCGATACCGGTTTGCCCGCCGGAGAAGTCAGGTAAATATACTCCCAAATTCCGTTCTCGGGCCGAACGATTGGCGGGCCGGATCAGATTCCGCCGCGCGTCACCAGTTGCCGGGCGATCACGTTTCGCTGAATCTCGTTGGTGCCTTCACCGACGATCATCAACGGTGCGTCGCGGAAATAGCGTTCGACGTCGTATTCGGTGGAATAGCCGTAGCCACCGTGGATTCGCACCGCGTTCAGCGCGATCTCCATGGCGACCTCGGAGGCGAACAACTTCGCCATGCCGGCTTCCATGTCGCAGCGTTCGCCGCTGTCGTACCGCTCGGCGGCATACCGGGTCAGCTGGCGGGCCGCGGTGAGCTTGGTCGCCATGTCGGCCAGATAGTTCCCGATCGACTGGTGCTGCCAGATCGGCTGGCCGAAGCTCTCGCGCTGCTGGGCGTAGGCCAGCGCGTCCTCGAGCGCCGCGGCCGCCACCCCCAGGGCACGCGAGGCCACCTGGATGCGTCCCGTCTCGAGCCCCTTCATCATCTGTGAAAAGCCTTCGCCCGCAACGCCTCCCAGTAACGCCGTCCGAGGCACCCGGAAGTTGTCGAATGACAGCTCGCAGGACTCGACGCCCTTGTAACCCAGCTTCGGCAAGTCCCGCGATACCGTCAGGCCGGGCCCGTGCTCGACGAGCACGATTGAGATGCCCTTGTGGCGCGGTCTGGCATCCGGGCCGGTCTTGCACAACAGCGCGATCAGTCCGGAGCGGCGCGCGTTGCTGATCCAGGTCTTCGATCCGTTGATCACCAGCCCGTCGTCGGCGTCGGGCAGCGCGGTGGTCGTCATGTTCTGTAGATCCGAGCCACCGCCGGGCTCGGTCAGCGCCATGGTGGCGCGCGCCTGTCCGCTGGCCATGCGCGGCAGGTAGGTCCGCTTCTGGTCCTCGGTGCCGAACAGCGTCAGCAGTTTGGCGACAACGGTGTGCCCGCCCATCGCACCGGCCAGGCTCATCCAGCCGCGCGCCAGTTCCTCGGTGACTCGCACGTAGCACGGCATGGAAACCGGCGACCCGCCGTATTCCTCCGGGACGGCCAGACCGTAGATGCCGATCCGCTTCATCTGCTCGATCCACGCCTCGGGGTAGGTGTTGGCGTGCTCGACCTCGCGGACGCTCGGTTTGACGTCGCGGTCGATGAACGCCCGCACCGTGGCGACTAGCATCTCTTCATCGTCGTTCACCTGTGATCACCCCTTCAGTCCCGATGGTGGCGACCGGCACGAGTTGACCCTGGCGACCCGCTTTGCCCCGCTCGCGACCGCCACGAGTTGACCCTCGATTCCACAGCCTGCCAGCATGGGGCGTTGTGACTAGTGGCGGGTACGCGGGGATTCGCGAGGGGGGACCCTACTTCGACGACCTCTCGGTAGGGCAGGTGTTCGACTGGGCGCCGTCGATGACGTTGTCGTCGGGGTTGGCGGGCGCTCACCAGGCGATCGTGGGCGACCGGCTGCGCCTGGCGCTGGACGCCGATCTGTGCGCGGCGGTGACGGGCCTTCCAGCGCCGCTGGCCCATCCGGCGCTGGTGTGCGACGTGGCGATCGGGCAGTCGACGCTGGTGACCCAGCGGGTCAAGGCCAACCTGTTCTATCGCGGGCTGGTCTTCCACCGGTATCCGGTCATCGGCGATTCCCTCTACACCCGCACCGAAGTGGTTGGGCTGCGGGCAAACTCGCCCAAGCCGGGCCGGGCGCCCACGGGGCTGGCGGCGCTGCGGATGATCACGATCGACCAGGCCGATCAGCTGGTGCTCGACTTCTACCGGTGCGGAATGTTGCCCGCCAGCCCAGGTTTCACGCCCGACGAGGCGCCGCACGACGATCTGTCCGGCATCGGCGTCGAGGTGCCCGGCCCGGCCCACGATCCGACCGCGCAGTGGGACCCGGAGGTGTTCCGCGACAAGGTGCCCGGCCCGCACTTCGATGCCGGCCTGGCGGGTTCGGTGTTGCACAGCACCGCCGACGTGGTCAGTAGCGCTGCCGAACTCGCCCGTCTGACATTGAATATCGCCGCCACGCATCATGATTCGCGGATCGGCGGGCGCCGGCTGGTGTACGGCGGACATACCATCGGGCTGGCGTTCGCGCAGGCGAGCAGGCTGCTGCCCAATCTGGTGACGGTCCTGAACTGGCAGTCCTGCGACCACACCGGGCCCGTGCACGAGGGTGACACCCTGTACAGCGAGTTGCACATCGAATCCGCCGAGCCGACCGATCACGGCGGTGTGCTGGGGCTGCGGTCGCTGGTGTATGCGGTCGGCGATTCCGAGCCGGACCGTCCGGTGCTGGACTGGAGGTTTCACGCACTGCAGTTCTGAGCGGGGTTCGCCGGTCACCATCGCGGGCCACGCGCACAATGGGGGCGTGAGTTCGGCTTCGTCATTGGGCGAGCCCCGACAGGTCAAAGAGTGGGGGAGCAGCGGGCTGGCCTACTTGACCGGCCTGCCCGACGGTCCCGCCGACTTCTCCCGCGCCAACTTGCTGACCCGCGCGCACCAGGTCGCGACGGCCATCGGCGACCGACTGGATATCGACGTCGACGCGGTGAGCCTGCTGACCGGGCGGGCCGCACTGCTGGGACTGACCCGCGGCGGCCGGGTTTCGCCGGGCGGCGGCACCCGCCTGCTCGCAGCCCGGGACGGCTTTTGGGCCCTCACCCTCTCGCGTGCCGACGACCTCGACGCCGTCCCGGCACTGCTGCAGGTCGGGGTCGATGACGTGGTCGCCGACCCGTGGCCGGTGCTGCAGCGCTGGGCCGCCACCCGTCCGGTGGCCGAGATCGTCGAGCGAGCGCGGCTGCTCGACCTTCCGGCGGCTGCCCTGGGCGAGACCGCACCCGCACCGCCGCGGACACGGGTGAACGGATCGCGGGTGGCGCCGCGCGCGCCGCGGGGTCTGCTGGTGGCCGACCTGTCCTCGATGTGGGCGGGGCCGCTGTGCGGGCACCTGCTGGCCCACGCGGGGGCGACCGTCGTCAAGGTCGAAAGCCCGCGCCGCCCGGACGGGACCCGGGCCGGCAACCGGGCCTTTTTCGACTGGATCAACGCCCAAAAACTCTGTTACGAGGTGGATTTCGATAGCCAAGCCGACGAACTGCGTGAGCTGCTCGCCGTCAGCGACGTCGTCATCGAGGGGTCGCGTCCCGCCGCGCTGGCGCGCCGGGGGCTCGGACCCGATGACGTCGCGCCGCGCCCGGGCCGAATCTGGTTGCAGATCACCGGATATGACGGTCGCCGGCCGGGATTCGGGGACGACACCGCGGTGGCCGGCGGCCTGACCGGCACCAGTGCGGAGGGACCGGTGTTCTGCGGCGACGCCATCGCCGACCCGTTGACCGGGCTGCAGGCAACGCTCGCGGTGGCCGAATCGCTGGGCCGCGGCGGCGGCGAGCTGATCGGCGTTTCCATGGCCGGGGTCGCCGCGACTTACGCGGCCCTGCCGGTCGAGGCGTCGGCATCGCCGGCGCCGGTGTCAGCACCGTCGGCCCCGCCGGCGTCGCGTCCGGCGTCCGCGCCGGGCGGCGACAACGGGGCGGTGCGTCGCCTGGTAAGCCAAAGGCGGGTGTTGTCATGCTGATTCAGCGGGCCACCCTGCTGGACGGGACCACCACCGACCTCCGAGTGGGTGCGCTGATCGAGGAGATGGCGCTGCCGGGCGAGGGTCTGGTGCCCCGCGCGGGCGAGGGCGTGCTGTACGCGGGCGGCGGCACCGTCCTGCCCGGGCTGCACGACCACCATGTGCACGTGCGCTCGGCGGCCTCGGCACTGGACTCGTTCTTCGTCGGGCCGCCCGGGGTCAGCACCGCATCGCAGCTCACCCAATTGCTCGCGAACGCCACCCCGGGACCCGACGGCTGGATTCGCGCTGTGGGATATCACGATTCGGTTGCCGGAGAACTCGATCGGTGCGCCCTCGACGCCATCGTTTCCCAGGTTCCGGTGCGCATCCAGCACCGCAGCGGGGCGCTGTGGATCCTCAATTCCGAGGCGCTGGGCCGCGTCGGCCTGGCCGAACATCCCGATGGGCGGCTGCGCAGCGCCGACCGGGGCTGGTCGTTGGCGCTGCAGCGGCGCGAAACCGATCTGGCCGAATTGAGCCGCCGGATCACCGCGACCGGTGTCACCGGCGTCACCGACGCGACCCCCGATCTCGATGCCGACGACATGGCGTCGCTGACAACGGCTCATCAGTGCGGCGAGTTCCGGCCGCGGCTGAGTTTCCTGTCGCCGGGCAAAAAGATCCTGCACGACGATCGCCTGGACCTCGATGCGCTCACGGAATGGATTGCGCGCCAACATGACAGCGGGCAGCCGGTCGCCGTGCACTGCGTGACCGCGGCACAGCTCGTGGTGGCCATCGCGGCGCTGCGCGCGGCCGGCGGCCATCCGCGGGACCGGATCGAACACGCCGCCGTGGTGCCCGACGACAACCTGGCCGACCTCGCCGACCTCGGGGTCACGGTCGTGACACAACCCAACTTCGTCGCCGAGCGCGGCGACCAGTACCTCGCCGACGTTCCCGCCGCCGAGCACGCACAACTGTGGCGCGTCGCGTCCCTGCGCAACGCGACGGTGCCGGTCGCGCTGTCCACCGACATGCCGTTCGGCCACGGCGACCCGTGGACGGCGATGCGCGCCGCGGTACACCGCACCACGCCGCAGGGCGTCGTCCTGGGAGCACGCGAATGTGTCTCGGCGCGAGAGGCTTTGACGATGTTCTTGGGCCGGGCCGATGAGCCCGGCCGGCCGCGCGCCGTGGAAGTCGGGCAGGCGGGCGACCTGTGTGTGCTCAATGAGCCGCCGGCCGTGGCGCTGGCCGCCCTGGACGCTGGGCTGGTGGCGGCCACCGTCATCGGCGGTGAGCTGGTGTATTTCGCGATGTGAGCCGTGTCAAGCGGCGGGGGCCAAGGCCGCCCGAAGACTGTCGCATTGGCTGTCGAAAAACCGCCGGGACACTTGGGCTTTCGGCATGACCAGGTCGAAACCGTGGAAGGCGCCCGGGATGGTTTCGACCTGGCATGGCACCCCCGCGGCGCGAAGGCGCTCGGCGTATGCCAGGTCTTCGTCGTGGAACAGGTCGTGCGTGCCCACACCGATCCAGGCCGGCGGCAATCCGCTGAGGTCGTCGCGGCGCCCGGGAACGGCGACCTGCGGGTCGGCGTCGCCCAGGTACGCCGCCCAGCCGAACCTGTTGCTGCGGTTGTCCCACAGCCGGTAGTTCGCACTGGGCGCCGTTGCCGAACTGCGGTCGTCGAGCATGGGATAGGTCAGCAGCTGGAACGCCGGGCTCACCTCGGCGCGGTCGCGGGCTAGCAGGGCCAGGGCCGCCGCGAGCCCACCGCCGGCGCTGGCGCCGCCGATGGCGATGCGATAGCGGTCCACCGATGGCAGCCCGGCCAGCCAGGTCAGCGCGGCATAGCAGTCTTCCAGCGGAGCGGGATACGGATGTTTGGGCGCCAGTCGGTAATCCACCGACGCGACGGTGATCCCCAACCGCCTGCTGAACCCGCTACAGAGTCGGTCGTCCTGTTGGGCGGTGCCGATCACGTAGCCGCCGCCGTGAATCCACAACATCGCGGGTGTGGCCTCGGTGGCGTGCGCGGGCCGGAACAGCCGAACGCCGGTCCCGGAACCGAGCGTGATCACCTCGACGTCGGCGACGGGCTTGCCGAGGCGTCCGCGCCACGCCATCCCCACCCGCATCAGCGGCAGGGTCCGGGAACTGACGAGCCTCCGAGGGGCGAAGCGGACGAATCGCCGCAGGTCAGGGTGAACATCGTTGTTCGTCACCCGACAAGTATCACCGACGCGGAAAATCGGGAGACGACGGTGCGCGGTCTGCGGTACGCGCCACGACTTCAGGAGGCAGCGTGACCACCAACAATCCCCGGCTGGCTTCGCGGGTGGTCGATACGGGCCTCGGCGCGATCCGGGTGCAGGTGAGCGAGGGGACCGGGCCCGCCGTCCTGATGTGGCCCAGCCTGTTGATGACGGGCGATTTGTGGGCCGGGCAGGCCGCGCGCTTCGGCGACACCCACCGCCTGGTCCTCATCGATCCGCCCGGGCACGGCGGCAGCGCCCCGCTGCGCGCGATGTTCAGCTTCACCGACTGCGCGCGCTGCGTCGTCGACCTGCTCGACCGCCTCGCCATCGACAGGACACACTTCGTCGGCAATTCGTGGGGCGGGATGATCGGCGGCACCTTCGCCGCCCTATACCCCGACCGCCTCAACCGCGCGGTACTGATGAATTGCACCGCCTCGAAAGCCGGTGTCGCGCAACGGATGCAGTACGCGGCCCTGGTGAGGTTGGCGACGGCGCTGGGTGGGATCCGGCCGCCGCTGACCCGCTCGGCCATCCGCGCCTTCTTGGGGCCGACGACGCTGCACACCCGCCCGGACGTGGTGGACACCGTGCGGGCCAATGTGCAATCGGTGAACACGGATTCGGTCCGCTGGGCGGTGCGCAGTGTGGTTCCGGCGCGGCCGGACCAGCGCGCCCTGCTGGGTCGCGTGACGGCCCCGGTGCTGGTGGTCGCCGGCGCTGAAGACGCGACCTTCCCGGTGGCCGAGACCCGCGCGATGGCCGACTCGATCGGGGGCGCGTCCTTCACCGTGCTCGACGGGGTCGCCCACCTCGCCGCGCTGGAAGATCCCGCGCGGGTGAACGAGCTGCTGGACGCATTCTTGTTTGGTTGATTTGCAATGCCCGCCGATGGGCGAAAGAGCCTGTTGCACAGCATAGTTCGGGCTCTTCGGTTTTGCGTGGCCACGCCGGTCCACCGCCCGTCACGGTCGGTGAGTGAACCACGCCGGGCGCTGCAACGTAGCCGCAGGAAGGGCCTTGGAACAAAGATGGATTAGCCGAGCCACGATCGGGGTATCGAAGCAGCAATGCTGGCGCACGTGCCTGCCGTCAGCTTGTTGGGGTTTGCCGGTGAGTCGCCGCAACGTCCTTCGGGGGGACCGAGCGCCGGCGCGCCGCCCGATCGGCTAGGACGTGAGGGACGTGAAATGCTTGGGCAACTTTACGATCGGGCACTCGGCGGCGAGCGATGTTGGATCCGTCATGAGGACGGCGAACTGCGGCCACTTCCGGTGCACAAATGGTTGGGTGTGCGATGTCCCGGTGATGGTTCTGGTGACGCCTTCGACGAAGTCTTCGACGAAGCCGTCACGCAGATGTGCACCGGGCCGACAATCGAGCTGGGCTGCGGTCCGGGCCGGTTGGTGGCGAGGCTGATCCAGCGGGGCATCCCCGCGCTCGGAATCGACCGGTCCGCTACCGCGATTCAGCTGGCGGGTCGCGGCGGTGCGCCGGCCCTGCTGGGCGATGTGTTCGAGCCGTTGCCGGGAATGGGCCTGTGGCAGACGGTTTTGCTGGTCGACGGCAACGTGGGGCTGGGCGGAGATCCACGACGAATCCTCGGGCGCGCCTTCGAGCTGCTGGCCCGGGGTGGCCGCTGCATTGCCGAATTCGAAGCCGAGGCCATCGGCATCTGCTCGCGATGGGTTCGGTTGGAGGCGGCAGGCGAGATCGGTCCCTGGTTTCGCTGGGCATCCGTCGGGGTGGACAGCGCTGCCGCGCTGGCCGCGCAGGTGGGACTGACGCTGACCGGCGTCAGCCTTGTCGGTGGCCGGGTGATCGCCGACCTGACGGCCAGATAAGCGTGTCGTACACAGCAAAATTCATCGATCGTACGGGACCGCGAAAAGCGGTCCAAACAGCATAAATACCGCTTTCCGCGAGCACACCGGGCAAAGCGCTTTCGCCACCATCGCCGGTTCGACGCAAACGTCAGTTTGCGAATCGCGGCGAGGGGTACAGTCCCCTGCATGACCGTGAGTGGACCGGGCATTACCGATTGCGTCAAATGGTTGCTGCGGGCCCGCCCCGGTGACTATGTGCTGGCGTTGAGTGTGGCGGGGGCTTCGCTGCCCGTGGTCGGCAAGCATCTCGAGCCCCTGGGTGGTTTGACCGCCATGGGTGTCTGGGGAGCCCGCAACGCACCGGAGGTGATCTCCACGGCGACCAAGGGCTGGTTCACCCCGGGGATCAGCGACGTACGCCGCCGCGACCGGGAGAGCACCCAGCAGGTGTCGCTCGCCGCGCTGCGCGGGGTTGTGGCGGCAGCCGATCTCGAGAGGGACTGGCCCGTCGCCGAAAAGACACCGCCGATCTGGGACGGCCTGCGCCAGCGCCGCTATCTGTACCGCCGCGCCGTGCACTACGGCGACCACCCCGATCAGGTTCTCGACGTCTGGCGGCGCAAAGACCTACCCGCGCAACCCGCGCCGGTCCTGATCTTCCTGCCGGGCGGCGCCTGGGTGCACGGCAAGTGCATGGGTCAGGGGTCGGCGCTGATGTCGCGGCTCGCCGAGCAGGGCTGGGTATGCCTGGCGGTCAACTACCGCGTTTCGCCGCACCACCGCTGGCCGCGCCACATCATCGACGTCAAAACCGCCATCGCGTGGGCACGCGCCAACGTCGACAAGTTCGGTGGTGACCGCAATTTCGTTGCGATAGCAGGATGTTCGGCCGGCGGCCACCTGTGCGCGCTCGCCGGGCTGACGCCCGACGATCCGCAGTTCCAGGCGAAGCTGCCCGAGGGTGCGGACACCTCGGTCGACGCGGTCGTCGGGATCTACGGCCGCTACGACTGGGAGGACCGCTCGACGCCGGAGCGCGAACGGTTCGTCGAGTTCCTGGAGCGCGTCGTGGTGAAGAAGTCGATCGCGCGGCGCCCCGACATCTTTCACGACGCGTCGCCGATCGCGCGCGTGCACCGCAACGCGCCGCCCTTCCTGGTCATTCACGGCAGCAAAGACTCCGTGATCCCCGTCGAACAGGCACGCAGCTTCGTGGAACGGCTCCGGGCGGTGTCGCATTCGATGGTCGGCTACCTCGAATTCCCGGGCGCCGGCCACGGGTACGACCTCATCGACGGCGAGCGAGCCGGTGCCGCCGCGCACGTCACTTCGCTGTTCCTCAACCAGATCTACCGCACCAAGACACGCGTCGGGGCAAAAGAGGTCATCTGAGCCGCCGCCGCTGAGTATGGTCCCTCTATGGGCAAGGGGCAGCGGTGAAGAGGCTTAGCGGGTGGGACGCCGTACTGCTGTACAGCGAAGCGCCGAACGTCCACATGCACACCATCAAAGCGGCCGTTATCGAGCTGGACGCCGATCGCCGATCGCTGGACGTCAACGCGTTTCGGGAAGTCATCGCCGGGCGGCTGAACAAGCTCGATCCGTTCTGCTACCAGCTTGTCGAGGTGCCGTTGCGCTTTCACCACCCGATGTGGCGGGAGAACTGCGACCTCGACCTGGACTATCACATTCGGCCCTGGCGGGTGTCGCCACCCGGGGGGCGCCGCGAACTGGACGAGGCCATCGGGCAAATCGCCAGCACGCAACTCGATCGCAGCCGTCCGCTGTGGGAGATGTACTTCGTGGAAGGCTTGGCCAACAACCGGATTGCGGTCGTCGGCAAAATTCACCACGCCCTCGCCGACGGCGTCGCGTCGGCGAACCTGATGGCCCGGGGCATGGACCTGCAGCCCGGCCCGGAGGGCGGCCCCTACGTCTGCGACCCGGCTCCCACCACCCGCCAGTTGATGGGCTCGGCATTCGCCGACCACATGCGCCATGTCGGAGCGCTGCCCCGCACCATCCGCTACACCGCCCAGGGACTGGGCCGGGTCCGCCGCAGCTCGCGCAAACTTTCCCCGGAACTGACGCGGCCCTTCGAGCCGCCGCCGACCTTCATGAACCACAAGATCACCCCGGAACGGCGGTTCGCGACCGCCACCCTGTCCTTGGCCGACGTCAAGGAGACCGGTAAGCGGCTTGGGGCGACGATCAACGACATGGTGCTGGCCATGGCGACCGGCGCCCTGCGCACCCTACTGTTGCGCTACGACGGCAAGGCCGAACCGCTACTGGCTTCGGTGCCGATGAGTTTCGACTTCTCGCCCGAACGGATCTCGGGCAATCGCTTCACGGGAGTGCTGGTGGGCCTGCCGACCAATTCCGATGATCCGCTGGAGCGGGTGCGGTGCTGCCACGAAAACGCCATCGCCGCCAAGGAAAGCAACCAACTGATGGGGCCGGAACTGGTCAGCAGGTGGGCGGCCTACATGCCACCCGCGCCCACCCAGGCTTTCTTTCGGTGGGCCTCCGGTCGGGACGGACACAACAAGATCCTCAACCTGAACATCTCCAACGTGCCCGGCCCAAGGGAACGCGGCCGGGTGGGCGGGGCGCTGGTCACCGAGATTTATTCGGTGGGCCCGTTGACCGCCGGAAGCGGCCTGAACATCACCGTGTGGAGTTACGTCGATCAGCTCAACATCTCGGTGCTCTCGGATGGCTCCACGCTTGAGGACCCGCACGAGGTTTCCGAGGCCATGGTCGCCGACTTCATCGAGATACGCAGGGCCGCAGGGCTTTCCGAGCACCTTACGGTCATCGAAGCGGCGATGGCTCCGGCGTGATCGACACGAGATTCCTAGCCGCTGCGCCTTGGCGGTAAGGCGAATCTCTGCGGGGCGTTAACGCCATTTCCGCCGACCGTTACCATCGGTCCGACAGGAGCTATCTCAAAGCCACCGATCCGGGTAAGGAGCCGCGGCACCGTGAGCAGTGGAAACCAAGAGGCCGGCACCGACGAACCCGAAGTTCTGGTCGAACAACGGGATCGAATCCTCATCATCACGATCAACCGGCCCAAGGCCAAGAATGCGGTCAACTCCGCGGTGGCCAATGGCCTGGCCGCCGCCGTGGATCGGCTCGACGACGAGACCGGCCTCTCGGTGGGCATCCTCACCGGGGCGGGCGGTTCGTTCTGCGCGGGCATGGATCTCAAGGCTTTTGCCCGCGGCGAGCTCCCCATCGTCGAGGGCCGCGGCATGGGCTTCACCGAGCGTCCCCCGGTCAAGCCGCTCATCGCGGCGGTGGAGGGCTACGCGCTGGCCGGCGGCACCGAGCTGGCGCTGGCCACCGACCTGATCGTGGCCTCGAAGGACTCCGCGTTCGGCATTCCCGAAGTCAAGCGTGGGCTGGTCGCAGGCGGTGGCGGGCTGCTGCGGCTGCCGCAGCGCATCCCCTCCGCGATCGCCATGGAACTGGCGCTGACCGGTGAAAACCTCAGCGCGGAGCGCGCGCACGCGCTGGGCATGGTCAACGTGCTGGCCGACCCCGGCACCGCGCTGGACGCCGCGATCGAGCTGGCCGAAAAGATCGCGGCGAACGGGCCGCTCGCGGTGGCCGCCACCAAGCGGATCATCGTCGAGTCCCGCGGCTGGAGCCCCGACGAGATGTTTGCCGAGCAGAACAAGCTGCTGACTCCGGTGTTCTCCTCCAACGACGCCAAGGAAGGCGCCATCGCGTTCGCGGAGAAGCGCCCACCCAAGTGGACGGGCACTTAATCGGTCAGATAGCGCTGCAGCGTCGGGCCCAGCCAGCCGACCAGGTCCTCGACGGTGGTCGACGCGAGTGGCTCTATCTTCAGCTGGTAGCGCGCGAAAGCGAGCCCGGCCAGGTGGCTGGCCACCAGCTCGACCCGTAGCTCGGCATCGGCCACCCCGAATTCCGCCGCGACCCGCTTGGCGATTGGGCCGGCGAGGCTGTCGTGCAACACCTTTCGCGCCTCGGGGTGGATCGCCGCCGAACGCCACAGCGTCAGGAACGGCTCGAAGACGGCGCCTTCCTCCCAGTGCTCGAGGAAGCGCCGCACCAGCCTTTCGCCGATCCGTTCGGTCCCCTCGTCGAGCAGCGTGGCCAGCTGATGCAGCGGGTGCTCGGAGCCGGTCAGCGTGGACACGGTGAACAGGCCTTCCTTGTTGCCGAAAAAGTAGTAGACCATCGCGACGTCCACACCGGCGTCGGCCGCGATCGTGCGGACGGTGGCCCGCTCGTACCCGTCGCGCATGAAGCGTTGGCGCGCCGCGTCGATGATGCGCTGTCGGTTCAGTTGACCGGTGCGCCACCGGCCGGCGCGCCGCGCTCCTGGCATGCCCGCCAGAATACTTCAACAAGCGTTGGCAAATGCCCTCGTGCGGCGTACGTTAGTTGTTGAACGGAGGTTGAAGTATCTGACGGAGGAGGTCTTCCATGGTGACGAGCACGCGACGACGCCTATGGTGGCGACACCTGATGTCTGTCCTGCTGTTCCCGGTGACGGTGACGCTCGTGGTGCCGGCACTGATCGTCTTCCCGGCAGGCGTGCGCGCGCCGCACTTGGATGCCGCGCTGACGGTCGGGCTGATCACTGTCGGCTCCTTACTGATCGCCGCCGGCGTGGCCCTGATGATCTGGACAAACGTGCTGTTTGACCGAGTGGGCGAGGGGACGCTTGGGCTGGGCAATGTCATGGGAGAGCCGGTGCATCTGGTCGTCCGGGGCCCCTACCGGCACGTGCGGAACCCGATGATCACCGGTGTGCTGTGCATCCTGCTCGGCGAGGCGGCCGTCACCGCGTCGGGCTCGCTATTGCTCTGGTTCGCAATCTTTTTCACGTTCCAGGCGATCGGCATTCGGTTCTGGGAGGAGCCCCACCTCACCAAGCGCTATGGCTGTGAATACGTCGACTATCGGGTCAACGTGCCACGCTGGATCCCGCGAGTCTCGGCCTGGGATCCGCCCGTTCGTCGCTGAAGCGGTAGCTGATCGCCCGGCAGTGGTCGAAATTCGGGTTGCGTGTTTTATCCCTGCCGAGGAGGGCTCAAAGGGCATGTCATCAGCGCCGACGGACCCGCCGTGACCAGGGCACCTGTCGCGCGGCAAGCTCGGCATCGGGGGACAATCCGGCTGAGTTACACTGCAGGCGAGATTTGTAAAGGGCCGGAATCGAGAAAGATCGAGGATGAGCATTTCGTTGCTGCTCGAGATGGCCGCGTCGGGCAACGCGGAGCGCACCGCGGTGGTGTCCGGAGACCTGCGGCTGACCACGCAACAGCTCAGCGATCTTGCCGACGGCGGCGCAGGCGTGATCGCCGGGTCGAACGCCAAGCATGTGGCATACGTGGGCACCGGCGGCGCGATGCTGCCGGTGCTGATCTTCGCCGCGGCGCGCGCCGGGGTGGCCTTCACGCCGATCAATTACCGGCTCTCGGCGGACGGCATCCAGGCGCTGATCGAGCGGCTACCCGAGCCGTTGGTGATCGTCGACAGCCGCTACCGCGACGCGGTCGGCGGTGTCTCGGGCAGGATGATCATCTCTGACAACTTCCTGGCGGCCGCGCGCACCGCCGAACCCGCGGCGGAGTTTCCCGATCCGGACGCCGTGGCCATCGTGCTGTTCACCTCGGGCACCACGTCGCAGCCCAAAGCCGTCGAACTCTCCCACAACAATCTGACCAGTTACGTCACCGGGACGGTGGAATTCGGGGCGGCCTCCGACACCGACGCCGCCCTGATCTGCGTGCCGCCGTATCACATCGCCGGCGTCAGCGCCGCGCTGTCCAATCTCTATGCCGGCCGCAAAATGGTCTACCTGCCCAATTTCGATGCGCAGGAATGGGTTCGGCTGATCAACGCCGAGAACGTGACCACCGCGACGGTGGTGCCGACCATGCTCGACCGCATCATCACCGTGCTGGAGAACGGCGACGGGGCGGCCATTGAGCTGCCGTCGCTGCGCAACCTGGCCTACGGCGGCTCCAAGGTCGGCCTGCCGCTGGTCCGTCGTGCGCTCGAGTTGCTACCCGACGTGGGCTTCGTCAACGCCTACGGCCTGACCGAGACCAGCTCGACGATCGCGGTGTTGACCCCCGACGACCATCGCGCGGCGCAGGCCGCGGATCGGCCCGATGTCGCCCGCCGGCTGGGCTCGGTGGGCCAAGCGGTGGCCGGCATCGAGCTGCAGATCCGCGACGAGGCCGGCAATGTGCTGCCGCCGGGTGAGACCGGCGAACTGTTCGTGCGCGGCGAGCAGGTGTCGGGACGCTACACCGGGATCGGCTCGGTGCTCGACGAGAACGGCTGGTTCCCCACCAAGGACATCGCCATGCTCGACGACGAGGGCTACCTGTTCATCGGCGGGCGCAGCGACGACACCATCATCCGCGGCGGTGAGAACATCGCGCCCGCCGAGCTGGAAGAGGTCCTGGTCGAGCACCCGCACGTGCATGACGTCGCCGTGGTCGGTGTCGAGGACCCGCAGTGGGGCCAGGCGATCGTCGCGGTGGTGGTGCCCGCGGCGGGCGTGGAGCCCGATCCCGAAGAATTGCGCGAATTCGTCCGCAAGAGTTTGCGCGGATCGCGCACCCCCGACGAGGTAGTGTTTCGCGACGAGCTGCCCACCACAGCCACCGGCAAGGTGTTGCGGCGGGAAATCATTCAGACCCTCACCGGATTGCGCGCCGCACCGGCCCAGCAGTAAGCGATCAAGGACGGAAATCAATGATCAAGAACGGAACTCGTCTCGCGAGCCAGGTCTGTGACACCCAGGTGATCGTCGTCAGAAGCGCCGACAGCCTGGACGATCTGCGGTGTGGGGGTGCGCCGATGGTGCCGGTCGGTGGCGAGCGGTCGGGTGAACTGGACCCGGCATTCGCCGACGGCACGGTCATGGGCAAGCGCTACGTCGACGAAACCGGTGCCGAGGTGCTGGTGACCAAGCCGGGTGCGGGGAGCCTGAGCATCGGGCAGACCGCACTGCAGCTCAAAGAGGTCAAGCCGTTACCGGCCAGCGACTGAGCGGCTCACCGCGCGGCGCCCTGCTTTCCCGAAATCTTATTGCGCGCAACGAATTCCTTTGCCTTGATCAGGAATTCGAGCTGCTCGACCACCTGGTGTAGCGGGCCCGCATTACGCGTGGAGCGGGAGAGCACGATGGCACCTTCCAGCGCGGCGATCGACATCACGGCCAGCGACGCGGCATCGGCGTGGTCGAAGCCGTCGTTGACGAACGCGCGGGTGAGCGCGGTGCACCAGCGGCCCAGGATGGCGCCGGCCTCGGTGGCGAGCTTGGGGCCGTCGTCTTCCGAACAGCCGATCGCCGCCGCCACGACCGGACAGCCGGCGGTGAACCCGCCGTCGAGGAGCAGCCGCTCCCAGAATGCGACGAATTCCCGCAACAACACCCGGGCGCCGCGCCCGGCGGCGTCGTCGATCATGGCCGTGATCGAGTCGCCGGAGTAGCGCAGCGCCTCCGTCAGGATCTGATTGCGTCCGTCGGGAAAGTGGTAGTAGACCGAGCCGCGCGGGGCGCCGCTGCGGGCGAGCACGGCGTCGATGGTGACGCCCGCTGCTCCGCGTTCGCGCATCACCTCGGCGGCGCTGGCCAACATCTTCGTCCGGGTGCCGCCGCGTTTTGTCGAGACTTGCTCGGGCGCGGCTTTACCGATAGCCGCCACTGACCTACCTCCTGTGGCTGGGGTCATGCAGCGTGCGAGTGCCGCATCGCCGGCCAGTGCATGTGGCGTGGGCCGAAGCGGAATGTGCGGCGCCGCAAGTCAGGCATCTCGCGGGTGAATTGATAGCCGGCGACGTTGAGTTCGATGATCCACATGATGTTCTCCCGGCCTGTGTGCGGCCCTTGATTATGCTATGAACCATATAAGACACCCGTAAATTAATCCATTCCTCAGGTGGAGTGTGACGTACGTCGCATTATTCGGAGACCCGCGCCCCCGATCGTTTCTTGCGGTGGCGTAAATAGGCCATAATTATGCTGTATTGCATAATTTGTACGTCTCCGCTTCACTTGGCGGATGGATAGCAACCCTGAGCCCTCGCCCTTACCGAAGCTGGACACCGTGGCACTGCAGCGCGACGGGCATGTCCTACTCATCGGGCTGAACCGGCCGCACAAGCGCAACGCGTTCGACCGCGCGATGCTGGCCGACCTTTCCCGCGCCTACGGTCTGCTGGAGTCGGATCCGTCGGTACGGGCCGGCGCGCGGCCCGCTTCGTCGGGCGCTAGCCCGCTGAGCGTAACGGCACGGTCACGCCACGTTCGAGGTGATGAAGGCCCTAGCTCTCGACGGTGTAGCCCATCGGCATCAGCACGCTCTTCTGCTGCGTGAAGTGCTCGACACCCTCGGGCCCGTTCTCGCGGCCGATACCGGAATTCTTGTAGCCGCCGAACGGGCAGCACGGGTCGAACGCATACCAGTTGATGGCGTAGGTCCCGGTGCGGATCTTCTCCGAGATCTCGATGCCCTTGGGGATGTCGGTAGTCCACACGCTGCCGGCCAGGCCGTAGGCCGAGTCGTTGGCGATCTTGATCGCGTCCTCTTCGGTGTCGAACGGGATGATGCTCAGCACCGGCCCGAAGATCTCCTCCTGGGCGATCGTCATCTTGTTGTCGACGTCGGCGAAGACGGTGGGCTGCACGAAGAATCCGTTGTCCAGACCCTCGGGACGGCCACCGCCGCAGACCAGCCGGGCGCCTTCTTCGATGCCCTTGGCGATGTAACCCTCCACGCGGGCGCGCTGCTTCTCCGAGATCAGCGAACCGATTTGGGCGGCCGGGTCCGACGGCGGTCCGACCGGCAGGGCCTGCACGAATTGACTTACCGCGTCCACGATTTCGTCGTAGCGCGAGCGGGGCGCCAGGATGCGGGTCTGACCCACGCAGGCCTGCCCGGTGTTCATGATTCCGGAGAACACCAGCATCGGGATCGCCGACGCCAGGTCGACGTCCTCGAGGACGATGGCGGCCGACTTACCGCCGAGCTCCAGCGTGCACGGCTTGAGCATTTCGGCGGCGCGCCGGCCGATCTCCTTGCCGACACCGGAGCTGCCGGTGAACGTGAACA
Organism: Mycobacterium sp. 852002-51971_SCH5477799-a; assembly: GCF_001667145.1. Lineage (GTDB taxonomy): Bacteria > Actinomycetota > Actinomycetes > Mycobacteriales > Mycobacteriaceae > Mycobacterium. Next base: position 70,906 of record NZ_LZIF01000044.1, on the reverse strand, counting down.
GGTCGACGTCCGGGTTGGAGGTCAGCGCCTGGCCGGTCTCGATACCGCCGGGCACCACCGACAGCACGCCCTCGGGCAGGCCGGCCTCGACGAAGATGTCCGCCAAAGCGTTTGTGGTCAAAGGTGTTTCGGCGGCGGGCTTGAGCACCACGGTGCAGCCGGCCAACAGCGCGGGGCCCAGTTTGTTGACCGCCAGGAACAGCGGCACGTTCCAGGCCACGATCGCGCCGACCACGCCGATCGGCTCGCGGTGCACGATGGTCTGGCCGTAGGAGCCGTTGCGGATCTCGCGCCACTTGACCTGGTCGACAGCCGGGCCGGCGAAGAAGTTCATCGCGCCCATCGAGCCCATCCAGTGCATCGTCTCGATGGTGGTCGGCGGCTGGCCGGTCTCGCCGGCGAGCAGCGCGCTCAGCAGTTCCTTGCGCTCCTCCATCAGCTTGGCGGCATTGGCGATGACGGCCGCGCGTTCCTTCGGCGGCGTCGTGGGCCAGGGGCCATTGTCGAAGGCGGCGCGGGCCGCGGCGACCGCGGCGTCGACGTCTGCCGCCGCTGCCAGGGGTGCCTTGCCGAAGTACTCGCCGGTCGCCGGACAGCGCACCTCGATCACCTCGGAGGTCGACGGCTCCGTCCACTTGCCGCCGATGAAAAGCTTGTCGTATTCGGTCTTGATGTCGCCCATGGGCGCCACCCTACCCAAGCCAGAGCAAAACGAGAACACGTTTCACTATTGGGGTTGCAGGGCCAGCACCAGATTGCTCACCAGGAACTCCCGCAGCACCGGCACACCCGTCAGCCACCATGCCCATCGTGGGTGGTAGCGGGGAAATGCGGCCACTAGGGCCCCGGTGTTCTCGGCCCAACTCAGCCCCTCGGCGGTTGATACGGCGAACAACGACGACCCGTAGTCGTTTTTGGGTCGGTGGCCGTGCCTGCGGGCGTAGCGCTCGGCGGCGCGGGCGCCGCCGAGGTAATGGGTCAGACCCGTCTCGTGGCCGCCGAACGGCCCCAGCCAGACGGTGTAAGACAGCACGGCCAGCCCGCCCGGCTTGGTCACCCGCAGCATCTCGGCGCCGAGCTGCCAGGGCCGCGGCACGTGCTCGGCGACGTTGGAGGACAAGCAGATGTCCACGGAGTCCCGGGCGAAGGGCAGCGCCATTCCCGAGGCGCGCACGAAGGTGCCCGTCCCCCGGGCGACGGGGGGCCCGGCCGCATGCATCTCGCTGGTGTCGGGTTCGACCCCGACATAGCGCAGGCCGGCATCGGTGAAGGCCGCCGCGAAGTAGCCCGGCCCGCCGCCGACGTCGAGCAGCGTGCGGCCGGAAAGCGGGCCGCCGTGAACCGCCCGCCACAGGTCGCTCACCATGGCCGCGGTGTCGGCCGCCAGCGCGCCGTAGAAGCGGGCCGGATCCGCCTGCTCGTAGCGAAACTCCGACAGCAGCCGCACCGAGCGGGCCAACGTTGCCCGTCGCGCGAAGATGTCGGTGGCCGCCACCGGCCACACCCTACGGATGTGTGGCGCTGCCCGATGCACATCATCGCCGGTTAGGCTGACGACCAATGTCTTCCTTGCGCTCCGTGCTGCTGCTGTGCTGGCGCGATACCGGACACCCGCAGGGCGGCGGCAGCGAAGCCTATTTGCAGCGCATCGGCGCGCAGCTGGCCGCATCGGGAATCGCCGTCACGCTGCGCACCGCCCGCTATCCCGAAGCGCCGCGCCGCGAGGTCGTCGACGGCGTGCGGATCAACCGGGCCGGCGGCCGCTACTCGGTGTACGTCTGGGCGCTGCTGGCGATGGGCTTGGCCCGGCTGGGGCTCGGGCCGCTGCGCGCGGTGCGGCCCGACGTGGTCGTCGACACCCAGAACGGCCTGCCCTTCCTGGCCCGGCTGATCTACGGCCGCCGGGTGGTGGTGTTGGTGCACCACTGCCACCGCGAGCAGTGGCCGGTGGCCGGGCCGGTGCTCGGCCGGCTCGGCTGGTTTGTCGAGTCGACTCTGTCGCCGCGGGTGAACCGGCACAACCAGTACGTCACGGTGTCGCTGCCGTCCGCGCGCGACCTGGTCACCCTGGGTGTGGACGGCGCGAAGATCGCGGTGGTGCGCAACGGTCTGGACCGGGCGCCGGAGCAGTCGTTGTCGGGCCCGCGCTCGGCGACGCCGCGGGTGGTGGTGCTGTCGCGGCTGGTGCCGCACAAGCAGATCGAGGACGCCCTGGAGGCGGTCGCGCGGCTGCTGCCGCGGATCCCGGGCCTGCACCTGGACGTCGTCGGCGACGGCTGGTGGCGCGAGCGGCTCGTCGAGCACGTGCGGCGGCTCGGCATCGGTTCGGCGGTGACGTTTCACGGGCATGTCGACGACGTGACCAAACACCATGTCCTGCAAGGGGCCTGGGTACACCTGCTGCCTTCACGCAAGGAGGGCTGGGGTCTGGCCGTCGTGGAGGCGGCCCAGCACCGGGTGCCAACCATCGGCTACCGCTCCTCGGGCGGCCTGTCGGACTCGATCGTCGACGAGGTCACCGGGATCCTGGTGGACAGCCACGCCGAGCTGGTGGACCGGCTCGAAGAACTGCTCGCCGACTCGGTGCTGCGCGATCAACTGGGCGCCAAGGCGCACACCCGCAGCGGTGAATTCTCCTGGACGCAGAGCGCGGACGCCATGTGCGGCGTGCTGGAAGCCGTACTGGCCGGCCGTACCGTCAGCGGGCTAGTCACCGCGCGGGACTGAGCGGGCGCGGCGGCGCCAGGCCCCGATCATCGCGCCGGCGCCACCGCCGATCAGCATCGCCAGCCACGCCAGATGGGCGACTAGCGTCGCCGTCCGCCGCCCGGCCGCCGCCCCGGCGGTCTGCCCGCCGATCCGGTAGAGCGCAATCTGGTGGTCCCGATAGACCGGGGCCAGCGCGTTCAGGGTGCGCGCGGCCGCCCCCATGTCACCCGCGCTGTCGGATTCGACCACCAGCCAGCCCACCCCTGCCGCGGCCAGCGCCGCCGGATCGGGCCCGGACAGCAGGAACTCCTGAACCGCCCGAGCGTGCGCTCCCTCCCCGGCAATGGTCGTTCCCGAGATCACCAGGTCACCGGTGCTCAGCACGTCGGCGCGCACCCAGCGGGGCAGCGGGTCCAACACCGGCGCGGGCCCCGACCAGGGGAACAGCCGCATGGTGCCGGCGGGCAGCACCGCGACCGCACCCGGCTGGGCGTCGATCGTCGTGGCTACGGCGGTCCAGCCGTGCGGATAGCGCACCGGCGCCACCTTGCCGAACACACCCCAGGCCAGGTCGGGCAGCGCCAGCAACAGCGTCAGGCAACAGACCAGCGCCGGGGCGGCGGTCCCGGAAAGCCGCAGCCACCGGCGCAGCGTCACCACCGCACCGGCACCCGCCAGGGCGTAGCCGGGCACCGCCAGCGCCACCCATTTCTGGCCGTCACGCAGCACCCCGAAGCCTGGCAGGGCGTCGACCACCGTGCTCAGTAGCTGCAGGCCGGGGCCGGTCGCCAGCACGGCCGGGACGAGCACGGACATCACCGCCAGCACCAGCAGTGGCACAGCGGCGGGGCGCCGGATGACCGTCGGTAGGCCAGCCGCGACGACGCCCAGCAGCACCACCGCCGAGAACACCGCGAAAAGCGTTGTGCGCGAACCCGGTACGGCATCGCCGTTCCAGATGCCGCCGAGGCTGGCCAGGCTGGCCAGGGTGCCCAGCCCGGGCTCGGCGCGGGGCGCGAACGCCTCGACCCCGAGCCGATTGGCCGCGGTGTGGGCGGTCAACGACGAGCCCATCGCCGACGCCGTCAGCCAGGGCAGCGCCGCGACCAGCGCGGCACCCAACGCCGCCGCGGCGCACCACCGGCGCGGCCGGCCGGTACCGGGCGCCGCCACGCAAACCAGCGCCACCGTCGCGGCCAGCAGCAGCCCGGTCGGGGTCAGCCCGGCCAGCGCGATCCAAAAGGCCAGCCCGCAGAATCCGAACAGGCTCGCCGCCGTCGTCCGCAGCGTGAGCATGGCCGCGGCCACCCAGGGCAGGCAGCCGTAACCGACCAGCAGGCTCCAGTGTCCCTGCAGAAGCCGTTCTGCGACATAGGGATTCCAGATTGCCACGGTGGTGCCGACGAACTGGCCGGAAGCACCCGCGCAGGGCAGCGCGACCGCGACCAGCCGGGCGGCCCCCCACCCCGCCAGCCACAGCCCGAGAACGAGCAGGATCTTCACCACGACGCCGCCGTCGACCAGATGGGAGGCCAGCGCCACCGCGAAATCTTGGGGGGTGGCGCGTGGCGCCGACGTCAGGCCCAGCGCGGTATCGGACAGATACGACCGCGGCGTCGACACCGCGTCGCGCAACAGCAGGTACCCGGGCACCAGCAGCGGCCCGACCACCAGCAGCGCCAAGACCAGTGCGTACCCGGGCCGGGTCCAGCGCACGGTTAATGCATCCGAGCCGGGCTATTCCCGGTCGTGCGGGCCGGGCGGATGCGGCTCGGCCGGCCCCGCCGCGGTGGGCTGGTCCGGGTCGGGCGACCCGGGTGGGCTCGGCGGGACAGGTGGTTCGGAGCCGGGCGGACCGGACTCCTGACGCGCCTCGGGACGCTGGGTGGGCAGCTTCTCGGTCTCGGCTTCGGCCCCGGGCACCGGTTCCTCAAGGCCGCTGCGGCCGAAGAAGTCCTGGTCGCCGCGGTCCAGGCCGGGGTCGGTCAGCGCGCTCTCGCTGCGCAGGCTGAACGAGGCGAGCAGCCCGCCGCCGATCAGTGCGATCAGGCCGACCGCGGTGAACGTGATCGGCAGCACCCGCGACCACAGCGCCAGCCGGTCGCGCTCATCGCGGGCGGCGTTGACCTGGGATTCGACGGTGTCTTCGTTCGAGGTGACCTTGTAGTCGGCCAGGGTGAGCTCCGGCTTGAGCGGGTCGCGGGCGAAATAGTGGTCGGCGTGCTCGGTCTGCTTGACGATGGTGCCCGAGACCGGGTCCACCCAGAAGGTGCGCTGCGCCGCGTAGTAGCGGGTCATGGTGATCTGCTCGTTCGGATCGCCGCCCTGGACGCCCCACATCGACGCCGACGTGGTCTGCTTGGCGTCCTCGTTGCCGGCCAGCAGCGACGGGTACGTCACGGGGGCCACCAGTTTGCCGTCGGAGTTGTAGCCGACGTTCTGGGTGAACTTGTACGTGGCAAGCCCATTGACGTCTTCCTGGGCTTCGTAGTTGACGTCGAACGCCTTCTGCGCGATCGCATCGAAGTAGGGATAGGTCTTCTTCTCGGTGTTGAACGGGAACCGGTAGGACAGCCCTTCGTGCCGCAGCGGCATCGCGGTGGGCGGGTTCTCGTCGTTGACGGCGCGTGGCTTCTGGACCGAGCCGCCGGCATGGGTGTCGTCGGAGACGGCCAGCGCGGTCTTGCGGTTGAGCGTGACGGTGTCGACGATCGCGAGCAGCAGCCCGCTGTCCTTCTGCTTGTCGGTTCGCCGCAACGAACTGCCGACCTGGAGCGTGACCACGTCGGCGTTGGCGGGGGACTCGACGCTGATCTGCTGCTGAGAGACGAGCGGCACGTTCTGGTTGACGACGACGTGGTCGGTCGACAACGACGAAGAGTCGAGTGCCGTCCCCGTGCCGTCACCGACCAGCGTGGCATCGATGTCCAGGGGAACCTTGGTGATCCGGCTGGTGGTGTACGTCGTCAGGAGCAGCGCGGCGATCAGCAGGGCAGCTCCGAGGCCGATGATCCCGCATGCGGCGAACCGCAACATGACTGCTCGGTTCACGTCGCTGTGCCCTCCTCGATTCCTTGCTTCATCAGCCGCGACCCGACCCGAGCAGCAGCCCGGGGCAAACTCGTTCGACCCTAACAGCAGAAAGTAAGGCGGCGGCTTACCGACCTGTCGCTCGGTCCCCCCGGGTGTACCCATCGCCGGGCAGCGCAGCACAGGCAAACTGTGGTGGTGAGCGATGACCAGCGGGTGGGCGGGGTCCGCAGTTTCCTGCCGGCCGTGGAAGGCATGCGCGCCTGCGCGGCCATGGGCGTCGTGGTCACGCACGTCGCGTTCCAGACCGGGCACTCCAGCGGTGTTACCGGCAGGCTGTTCGGCCGCTTCGACCTCGCCGTGGCGGTGTTCTTCGCGCTGTCGGGTTTTCTGCTGTGGCGCGGACATGCCGCGGCCGCACGGGATCTGGGACCCCGCCCGGCCACCGGCCACTACCTGCGGTCCAGGGTCGTTCGCATCATGCCCGCCTATGTGGTCGCCGTCGTGGTGATCCTGACCCTGTTGCCCGACGCCGACCACGCCAGCCTGACGGTGTGGTTGGCGAACCTGACGCTCACCCAGATCTACATCCCGCTGACGCTGACCGGCGGGCTGACCCAGATGTGGAGCCTGTCGGTCGAGGTCAGCTTCTACCTGGCTTTGCCGGTTCTGGCCCTGCTAGCGCGCAGGCTGCCGGTGCGCGCCCGGGTGCCGGCGATCGCCGCGCTGGGGGCCCTCAGCTGGGCGTGGGGCTGGGCGCCCATCCAGTCCGGGTCCGGCACGAACCCGCTCAACTGGCCGCCGGCGTTCTTCTCCTGGTTCGCCGCCGGCATGCTGCTGGCCGAGTGGGTGCACAGCGGGATCGGGTTGCCGCACCGCATCGCGCGCCGGCGGGTGCTGATGGCCGCCATCGCGGTCATCGCGTACCTGATCGCGGCGTCGCCGCTGGCCGGTCCCGAAGGTCTGGTGCCCGGCACCCCGGGCCAGTTCGCGGTGAAGACCGCGATGGGTTCCCTGGTGGCCTTCGCCCTGGTCGCCCCGCTGGTGCTGGACCGGGTGGACACGGCGCATCGCATCCTGGGGACCACCGCGATGGTGACCCTGGGGCGCTGGTCCTACGGGCTGTTCGTGTGGCACCTGGCGGCGCTGGCCATGGTGTTTCCGGTGCTCGGGACGTTCCCGTTCACCGGCCGAATGCCCACGGTCTTGGTGTTGACGCTGATCTTCGGATTCGCGATCGCCGCGGTCAGCTACGGGCTGGTCGAGTCACCGTGTCGAGAAGCGTTGCGCCGCTGGGAGAAACGTGAGAAGCCGAGCGAAAGGCCCGTCGACGCCGAGGCGGACGCGATTGCGCCCTAGCTCGTTTCCGCCGCCGCCAAGCGCTCGATGATCTGGCTGCGCACCGCCGATCGGCGGGCCTTGCCGGCGTCGTCACGCAGCGGGGTCTCGACGAATTCGACGGTGTGCGGGACTTTGTACCCCGCCAGGTTGTCGCGTAGAAAGGCCTGCACGCCAACGGAATCCAGGTTCGAACCGTCGATCGGGTGTACGAGCGCGTACGGCACCTGGCCGAGATCCTCGTGGGGGACGCCGACGACCAGACACGACAACACGTCCGGGTGCGCGGACAGCGCGTTCTCAATCTCGGCCGGGTAGACGTTGCGGCCGCCGACGGTGAACATGTCGACCCGGCGGTCCGAGAGGTACAGGAACCCGTCGGCGTCGAAATAGCCGAGATCGCCCAGCGAGTCCCAGCCGTCGCGGCTCTTCGCCGTGGCGCCGACATAGCGATAGGTGGGCGCGCTGTCCGGACCGGGCCGCATGTAGATCTCGCCGACCACGCCCGGCGGGCAGGGATTGGCGTCGTCGTCGAGCACCTTCATCTCCCCGGCGACCACCACGCCGACCGAACCGCGGTGCGTCAGCCACTGGTCGCCGGAGATGAACGTCAGCGCCTGTAATTCGGTGCCGCCGTAGAGTTCCCAGACCTTCTCCGCGCCCAGCAGGTCGATCCAGGCCTGCTTGATGGCTGGCGGGCAGGGCGCCCCCAGATGCCAGAACCGCCGGATCGAGGACAGGTCGTAGGAGCCCGGGTCTGCCCGGTAGACCGGCAGCGTCCGCTGCATGATCGTCGGGACCGTCGTCAGGAAGGTGACGCGATGGTCGGCGATCAGCCGGAGGAACCGCTCGGGGTCGAAGCGGCTCATCAGCACCAGGTGATGGCGCATCAGCAGCGCGATGGTTGCGGTGGTGAAGCCGGTGTTGTGCGACAGCGGCACCGGCACCAGCGTGGTGTCGCCCTCCTGGGCGCCCAGCGGATAGCCGATCGCCGAGGGTATCCGGCTGTCGCCGCCGGATTCGATCAGCTTGGGCCGACCGGTGCTGCCGCCGGATCCCATCGCTTTCCACACCGGCGAGACCGCCTCCGGCAGCGCGGCGTCCGGCAGCGCCGGGTCGGGTTCGAATCCGGCTGGCACACTGGGGAACTCGGAAGGTTCCCGGCCGACCAGCAACGCAGGCGGTCGCAACTCGAGCAGGGCCGCCAGCTCCGCGTCGGGCAACCGCGCGGACAACGGCTGCGGCACCGCGCCCAGCTTCCAGCACGCCACCGCGGCCTGGATCCACTCGACCGAGTTGGGCAGCACCATCGTCACGTAGTCGCCGACGCCCACGCCGCGCTGGGCATAGGCGCGGGCCAGCCGGTTCGTCGAGCGATCGAGTTGGGCGCGGGTCAGGGTCACCCCGTCGCAAGTGACCGCCAGCTCGTCGGGAGCGAGTTCGGCCAGCGCCGAAATCTGCGTACCGATCGGCGGGATCGGCTCACTCATAGGCGCCCTGGTGCTCGAAGATGCGGCGCGGATTGTCCACCAGCATGGTGCGCAGCTGCTCGTCGGTGACGCCGCGCTCCTTGAGCGCCGGGATGACGTCGTTGTGGATGTGCAGGTAGTGCCAGTTCGGCATAACCTGCGACACCAGCTCGTCGGGCAGCGCGTCGAAATAACAGTTGGCGTCGTGCGAGAGCACCATCTTGTCGGCGTGCCCGCGCTCGCACATCTGCACGACGGTGTTCACCCGATCTTCGAAGGGCAGGAACGCGTCGATCCCGAAGCGGTCCATGCCGAGGTAGGAGCCGGCCGCGATGAGTTCCTCGAGGTAGCCGATGTCGGTGCTGTCACCGGAATGCCCGATGATCACCCGGCTCAGGTCGACGCCCTCTTCTTCGAAGATGCGCTGCTGTTCGAGGCCGCGTCGCAGCCCGGCGTGGGTGTGGGTCGAGATGGGCACCCCGGTCCGCTTGTGCGCCTGGGCGACCGCGCGCAACACCCGCTCGACGCCGGGGGTGACGCCGGGTGTGTCGGTGGCGCACTTGAGGATGCCGGCCTTGATGCCGGTGTCGGCGATGCCCTGCTCGATGTCGCGGACGAACATGTCGGTCATGATCTCCGGGCCGCCGAGCTCTCCGCCCGGGCCGAGGTAGTGGAAGTACATCGGAACGTCGTTGTAGGTGTAAAGCCCGGTTGCCACAACGATATTGAGCTCGGTTTTGGCCGCGACCCGGGCGATGCGGGGGATGTAGCGGCCCAGACCGATCACGGTGAGGTCGATGATGGTGTCCACGCCGCGGGCCTTCAGCTCGTTGAGCCGGTTGATGGCATCGGCGACGCGCTGTTCTTCGTCGCCCCACGCTTCGGGATAGTTCTCCGCGATCTCGGTGGTCATGATGAACACGTGCTCATGCATGAGGGTCACGCCTAATGCAGCGGTATCGATGGACCCGCGAGCGGTATTGAGTTCGGACACGCCACTGATGCTAGGTCGGCTGGCGCGTGACCAACAGGGCCGCTTTGTTCCAGGTAGCCCGGCGGCCGCCCTATTGCAGTACCGTCACCCTCGTCTTGGTCGAGAACCCGCTGGGAGTCACGTCATGTTGCTCAATCCGAATAACCTGCAACGCCGGTACCCAGACCGCCGCTCGGGGGAGATCATGGCCGCGACGGTCGACTTCTTCGAGTCCCGGGGCAAGGCCCGGCTGAAGTCCGACGATCACGAACGAGTGTGGTACTCGGAGTTTTTGGACCACATCGGCCGGGAGCGGATCTTCGCGTCGTTGCTGACTCCGAGCGTCTACGGGGCCGAGGATTGCCGCTGGGATACCTACCGGATCAGTGCGTTCGCCGAGATCGTCGGCTTCTACGGGCTGAACTACTGGTACCCCTTCCAGGTCACCGCGCTGGGCTTGGGCCCGATCTGGATGAGCGCCAACGAGGACGCCAAGCGTAAGGCCGCAGCATTGCTCGAGGCGGGCGAGGTCTTCGCCTTCGGCCTGTCGGAGCAGACGCACGGCGCGGACGTCTACCAGACCGACATGAACCTGACCCCGTCGCCGGACGGCGGCGGCTGGACCGCCACCGGGGAGAAGTACTACATCGGCAATGCCAACGTGGCTCGGATGGTCTCCACCTTCGGCAAGTTCGAAGGCACTGACGAGTACGTGTTCTTCGCCGCCGACTCCCAGCATGATCGCTACGACCTGATCAAGAACGTGGTGAACTCGCAGAACTTCGTGGCCAACTACGCGCTGCGCGACTACCCGGTCACCGACGCCGACATCCTGCACCGCGGGCCCGAGGCCTTCCACGCCGCCCTCAACACCGTCAACGTCTGCAAGTACAACCTCGGCTGGGGCGCGGTCGGCATGTGTACCCACGCGATGTATGAGGCGGTCACTCACGCGTCCAACCGGATCCTGTACGGGACGGTCGTCACCGACTTCAGCCACGTGCGGCGGCTGCTCACCGACGCCTACGCGCGGCTGGTCGCGATGCGGCTGGTCGCCACCCGGGCCTGCGACTACATGCGCAGCGCGTCGGCCGAGGATCGCCGCTACCTGCTGTACAGCCCCCTCACCAAGGCGAAGATCACCAGCGAAGGCGAGCGGGTCATCACCGCGCTGTGGGACGTCATCGCCGCCAAGGGCGTGGAGAAGGACACCATCTTCGAGGCGATGACGCGCGAAATCGGCCTGCTGCCAAGGTTGGAGGGCACGGTCCACATCAACATCGGGCTGCTCGGCAAGTTCATGCCCAACTTCCTGTTCGCCTCCAACGGCGCGCTGCCGTTGATCGGCCGCCGCGACGACGCGGTCGACGACGCGTTCCTGTTCGCGCAAGGGCCCACCGGCGGCCTGGGCAAGGTGCGCTTCCACGACTGGCGCGCGCCGTTCGACACCTTCGGGCATCTGCCCAATGTCGCGCTGCTGCGCTCTCAGATCGACGTGCTCGCCGACATGCTGGCCGGCGCCACCCCGGATGCCGCGCAGCAGAAGGACATCGACTTCGCCTTCGCCGTGGGTCAGTTGTTCGCGACGGTGCCCTACGCCCAACTCATCCTGGAGGAGGCCGGGCTGTCGGGGGTCGATGAAGCGTTGATCGACGAAATCTTCGCCGTGTTGGTCCGCGACTTCAACGCCTACGCCGTGGAGCTGTCCGACAAGCCCGCGACGACGGACGAACAGGCCCGGTTCGCCCTCCGGATGATCCGCCGGCCCGCCCACGATCCCGCACGCTACGACCAAATCTGGAAGGACCACGTGCTGCCGCTCAGCGGCGCCTACCGCATGCGGGCCTGAGCGTAAGGCCGCGCCCACCTACGACCTGCGCCAATCGCGCTCATGCGCGAGTTTGATGGGCCTTCCAGCGATCGGGGTCGTCTTCGAGCGTGGCGCGGTCCCAGTCGGCATGCACCGCGGCCGCTTCGTAGGTGTCTTGCAAGAACCCGAGGAGCGTCTGGTCGGGGTCGGCTGCCTGCCGCACCGCCTCGTATGGCAACAGGTATTCACCGAGATCCTTGTCGTAGCCCGCCTGCTCAGGGCTGACCGGGTGGTCGGCGAAACCGTCGGGTTCGGGATAGGCGTAGGCGTAGAAAGCGCCCTCGTCACCCCCGCCGGGAAAGAATCCGCAGCTGCTCAGTTCTCGCGAGTAGCCCTCGATCATCACCCAGTCTCCGCAGTTGGGTGCGCCGCCCGGGTGGCGGGGCGCGCCGCGCCCGGAAAATCTGGTGCATGCGAGATCCATTGCGCCCCAGAAGAAATGGACGGGACTCACCTTACCCATGAACCGGGACCGAAACTGGCCGAGCACGCGGTTCGCCGCAACCAGCTGGCGCCAGAACAGGTTTGCCGCATCGGGGTCGTATGACGCATGTTCGACATCTTCGGCGAACGGCAGGGCCGGATCTACCTCGTTGGGGTGCGCTTGGATGCGCGTGGAGAAACCCAGCTCGTCGAGTGCCCGCATTGTCTGCGAGAAGAACTCGGCCACCGATTTCGGTTCCAGCCGCACACTGCGGGTCGCACCGGTGCTGCTGCGGATCATCAGCACGTGGTCGATGAAATCGAACTCCATATCGAAGACCGCTGCCCCGTACGGGATCGCCGACGTCGTCAAACCGCGCGGGGTCACATACGAGGTGACCTGCCACCAGTGGTTGACCAACGGCGAATGGGCCAGCCGGACCTTGCCGACAATCTGAGCCCACATGTGCAGTGTCTGCCTCGTTGGAGCCCAGTCGTCTACCCGCAGGCTGGGCCACGCAATGCTGTCGTGCGTCGTCACGATCACTCCTTGGCTCTGGTCAGGCGTCCGGCTTTCGCCGGGCCGCTATCACCGATAGTGCTCGCTTGCCTAATTTCTCGCCGGTGAGGCTCGTCGAGGATGCGGTCTGCCGAAGCGGAACCTTGACTGTGAGCTCCCTCACAGTAAAATGACCAGTGGTCATTCAGTTCAGGAGGAGTATTGCCAACGGTCACCTGGGCACGCGTCGACCCCGCCCGTCGCGCCGCGATCATCGAAGCCGCGGAGTCGGAATTCGGGGCCCATGGGTTCTCCCGGGGCAGCCTGAACGTCATCGCACGCCGCGCCGGGGTCGCCAAGGGCAGCCTGTTCCAGTATTTCGCGGACAAGCGTGACCTGTATGCGTTTATCGCCGACATCGGCAGCCAACGGGTGCGCGCCTACATGGAAGACCGCATCCGCGAACTGGACCCGAGCCGACCGTTTTTCGACTTCCTCACCGATTGGCTCGACGCGTGGGTGGCCTACTTCGCGGACCATCCGCACGAACGCGCGCTGCACGCCGCGGCGACCCTTGAGGTCGACACCGAAGCCCGCGTCAGCGTGCAGAACGTCATCCACCGTCACTACCTGGAAGTAATGCGCCCGCTGGTCCGCGATGCGCACAACCGCGGCGACCTGCGTGCGGATTCCGACACCGATGCACTGCTGTCGTTGCTGCTGTTGATCTTTCCGCACCTGGCACTGGCGCCCTACATGCGCGGCCTGGATCCGGTTCTGGGGCTCGACGAGCCCACCCCGGAGCAGCCGGCGCTGGCGGTGCGCCGACTCGTCTCGGTGCTGGCGGCCGCGTTCTCGGCTGCGCCGGTCAACGCAGCCCCAAAACGATCTGAGGAGGTCACATGAATCGCACCCGAATCCACTCGATGGTCCAGGGCGGTCTCAACTGGGACAGCTTGCCGCTCAAGCTTTTTGCGGGCGGCAACGCGAAGTTCTGGAATCCGGCCGATATCGACTTCTCCCGCGATCGCGAGGACTGGGACCGCCTCACCGAGGACGAACGCCACTACGCGACCCGGCTGTGCGCCGAGTTCATCGCCGGCGAGGAATCGGTGACCCAGGACATCCAGCCGTTCATGGCCGCGATGCGGGCCGAAGGCCGGCTCGGCGACGAGATGTATCTGACGCAGTTCGCCTTCGAGGAGGCCAAACACGTCCAGGTGTTCCGCATGTGGCTCGACGCCGTCGGCATCACCGAGGATCTGCACAACTTCCTCGAAGACGTGCCGACCTACCGCACGATCTTCTACGAGGAGCTGCCGGACTGCCTGAACGCGCTGACGGTCGATCCGTCGCCGGCCGCCCAGGTGCGGGCGTCGGTGACCTACAACCACATGGTCGAAGGCATGCTGGCGCTCACCGGTTACTTCGGCTGGCACAAGATCTGCGTGGAACGCGGCATCCTGCCCGGCATGCAGGAGCTGGTGCGGCGCATCGGCGACGACGAGCGACGGCACATGGCGTGGGGCACCTTCACCTGTCGGCGCCACATCGCCGCCGACGACGCCAACTGGGGCGTCTTCGAAACGCGGATGAACGAGCTGATGCCGCTCGGCCTGCGCCTGATCGAGGAAGGCTTCGCCCTCTACGATCCGATGCCGTTCGGCCTGTCGGTGGACGAGTTCATGCAATACGCCGCCGACAAGGGGATGCGGCGCTTCGGCACCATCTCGAGCGCCCGCGGACGCCCGGTCGGCGAGATCGATCTCGACTACTCGCCGGTGCAACTCGAGGACACCTTCGCCGAGGAGGACGAGAAGGTACTGGCCGGGGCCTCCGCCTAGTGGCGGCGGCCCGCTGCGCCCGGCTGCGCCGCGCTTGCGACCGCCGCCCTGCCTAGTGGCGGCGGCCCGCTGCGCCCGGCTGCGCCGCGCTTGCGACCGCCGCCCTGCCTAGCGCGCGGTCACTCGACCTTGTTGCCACCGGCCGAGGAGCCGCTCTCGGTCTCCCCGACCCACACCGTCTTGGCGTTGACGAACGCCCGGATGCCCAGGCCCGCGAGCTCGCGTCCGTATCCGGACCGCTTGACGCCGCCGAAGCCTAATTCGGGATAGGACACGGTCATTCCGTTGATGAAGACCTGCCCGGCCTCGATGTCGTCGATGAAGCGCTGCTGCTCGGCCTCGTCGTTGGTCCAGGCGTTGGACCCCAGGCCGAACGTGGTGGCGTTGGCGATGTCGATGGCCTCGTCGATGTCGGCCGCCCGGTACATCGACGCGACCGGCCCGAACACCTCCTCGGTGTAGAGGGCCATGTCCTTGGTGATGTCGGTGACCACCGTCGGCGGGTAGAACCACCCCGGCCGGTCGATGGGCTTGCCGCCGAGCCGGATCTTGGCGCCCGCCGCGGCGGCGTCGTCGACCTGCTTGGCGATCTCGTCGCGGCCCGACTCGGTGGCAAGCGGACCCACATCGGTGTCCGGGTCGGTCGGGTCGCCGATCGTCAGCGCCTCCATCTGCTCGGTGAACTTGTCGACGAACGCGTCGTAGATGTCGGTGTGCACGATGAACCGCTTTGCGGCGATGCAGGACTGGCCGTTGTTCTGCACCCGGGCGGTGACCGCGGTCTTGGCGGCCTCGTCCAGATTCGCCGACGGCATCACGATGAACGGGTCACTACCCCCGAGTTCCAGCACGGTCGGCTTGATCTCGTCGCCGGCGATGGCCGCCACCGACTGGCCGGCCGGCTCGCTGCCGGTCAGCGTGGCCGCCGCGACCCGAGGGTCGCGCAGGATGCGCTCGACCGCGCTGGAGGAGACAAGCAGGGTTTGGAAACACCCCTCGGGGAAACCGCCGCGGGTGATGACGTCGGCGAGGTAGAGCGCGCTCTGGGGAACGTTTGACGCGTGCTTGAGGATCCCGACGTTGCCGGCCATCAGCGCCGGCGCGGCGAACCGCACGGCCTGCCAGAGCGGGAAGTTCCACGGCATCACGGCCAGCACCACCCCGAGCGGTTGGTAGCGGGTGTAGGCCTTCTTCGCACCCACCGCCTCGGCGTCGGCCGGCTCGTCGGCCAGCAGCTGCTCCGCATTTTCGGCGTAGTAGCGAAAACCCTTGGCGCACTTGAGCGCTTCGGCCTTGGCCGACTTCAGGGTCTTACCCATCTCCAGTGTCATCATGGCGGCGACGTCGTCGGCCTCGGCCTCCAGCAGGTCGGCCGTCGCGTTTGCCCACTGGGCGCGCTGGGCAAACGTGGTGTTGTGGCGGTAGTCGAGGAAGCGTTCGTAGGCACGGGCAATCGCGGCGTCGACTTCTTGATCGGTGGCCGGGGTGAAGGTCTTCACTGTCTCGCCGGTAGCCGGGTTAATGGTGGCGATGGGCACGTCGGCCCTCCTTCATCAGGTTCGTGGTGCGTAGTGGCTAAAGTCCAACACCTAGCCTGCCACTATCGTTCCCCTAAGGGAGGTGTCGGATGAGCAAAGCTGCTGAGCTGATCGTCAAGTGCCTGGAAAACGAGGGTGTTTCCGTCGTGTTCGGGGTGCCCGGCGAAGAGAATATCCGGTTCGTGCAGGCGCTCGCGTCGTCGAGCATCCGGTATGTGCTCACCCGCCATGAGCAGGCCGCCTCGTTCATGGCGGAGATGTACGGCAGGGTCACCGGGCGGGCCGCGGTGGTCTCGGCGACGCTGGGGCCGGGCGCGATCAACATGCAGCTTGGGGTGGCCGACGCCACCACCAACAGCACCCCGCTGGTCGCGATCTCCGCGCAGGTGGGTCACGACCGGGAGTTCAAGGAGTCACACCAGTACGTCGACCTCGTCTCGATGTTCGCCCCCATCACCCGGTGGGCGGCCGGCGTCCCGACAGCGCGCGCCATCCCCGAGATGGTCCGCAAGGCGTTCAAAGTCTCCGAGGCCGAACGTCCGGCCGCGGTCTACCTTGCGGTGCCCGAGCACATCGACGCCGACGAGACCGACTACGACCTGGGACCGTTGCCGCGCAATGTCGTCCGCGCCGACGCCCCGGCGCCACGCCAGGTCGCCCGCGCCGTCGACGTGCTGCGCAACGCCAAGCGCCCGGTGCTGCTAGCCGGGCACGGCGCCGCGCGCGCCGACGCCACCAAAGCCCTGGTGCGCTTCTCCGAGGAATTCGGCATCCAGGTGGCCAACACCTTCCACGGGAAGGGCGTCATGCCCGACGACCACCCCAACAGCATCGGCACGCTGGGCTTCATGGGGCACGACTACGTCAACTTCGGGTTCGACAACGCCGACGCCGTCATCGCCGTCGGCTACGAGTTGCAGGAATTCGACCCGGTGCGGATCAACCCGCAGGCCGACAAGAAGATCATCCACGTTCACCGGTTCCCGGCCGAGGTCGACGCGCACTACTCGGTCGACGTGGGCATCATCGGCGACATCAGCGATTCGTTGAACGCCCTCACCGATGCACTGTCCGGCCACAGCTTCGCGCACGCCGCCGAGGTGCCCGGGTCGGGCCTGCTGGCGGAGGAATTCGAACGGGGCCAACAGGATTCGCGCTACCCGCTGGCGCCCGCGCGGGTGGTGGCCGACACGCGGGCGGCGCTGGGCCGCAGCGATGTCGTCCTGGTCGACACCGGCGCCACCAAGATGTGGATGGCCCGGCTCTACCCGACGTATGAGCGGAACACCTGTTTGATCTCAAACGGGTTGTCCACCATGAGTTTTGCCCTGCCGGGGGCGCTGGGTGTCAAGCTGGCGCAACCGGAGGCCAAGGTACTCGCGGTCGTCGGTGATGGCGCGTTCCTGATGAACTCGCAAGAAATCGAGACCGCCGTGCGCGAACGGATCCCGCTGGTGGTGCTGATTTGGGAGGACGGCGGTTACGGCCTCATCGAATGGAAGATGGACCTCGAACTCGGGGCGCACTACTACGTGAAGTTCAACAACCCCGACGTGGTGAAGTACGCGGAAAGCTTCGGCGCCAGGGGATACCGGATCAACAGCGCCGAGGAGCTGCTGCCGGCGTTGCGGACCGCGCTCGACGACGACGGCGTCTCGCTGATCAGTTGCCCGGTGGACTATTCCGAGAATCTGCGGCTGACCGACCGCCTCGGTGAACTCGACGAAACGCTGTAAGAGCCGCGCCGGCGGACAGGGGTCAGGACGACTGCTTGATCTGAATCTGGTCGGTGTAGGAGTAGCCGGCCGGGTGACCGCAGGCCGGGATGAGGTAGGTCTGTTGCGCAGTGCCCGCGAGGGTGTTCGGATCCCACGTCATATGGGAGCTGGTGGCGTAGAGGATGTATGCGCCGTCGGAGCAGGTGACGTTGTTCATCGTGTCCAGGACCCACTGACCGTCGACCAACCGCGCTTGACTGCCGCCCACCCCGGCCTTGATGAAGACGCAACCGTCGCCGCACGAGTTGACCGTCCAGGAGCTGTTGAAGGTTTGGCCCGACGGCGTCGTCGCGGTCTCGGTGTAGTTGCCATTCATCGTCGGTGCGTCGGCCGACGCCGCGCCGTCGGTACAGACGGCCAAGGCGGCGACTATGGCGGTTGTCGCGAAAACCCGTGCGAAGGCCATGACCATTTTCCTTCCGTCGAGCTCACCGAGGCATCGAGCGTTGACGATGGTGTATCACAGGTTGGCGTCCGTCGCGATTCGGCGAACTTCGCCGCCGCCGGCGGTGCGGTTGGCGATGCGCAGGGTGACGGCCGCGGTTGCGGCATGGCAATGAAAACTGTTTACTGCCAACGTAATTGACAGACGGGAATGAGGGTGCCGCCGTGCGGTGTTCGTCGAAGTTGCGCTCGGGACCGCGTGACGGGTGATGATGGATAGATGACGGAGCGTGATCGTGACGAATCGGGTCGGCCGCGCAATGCGCGACCGCGCGACGCTCTGGGCCGACCACTTTCGCCCGGCAGTGCGGGGGTGCCACGCGTTCCGGATGACCTGGCGCTGGCGCCGGCCGAGACCCTCGCGTACGCCCAAGATCTGTTGGATCGAGGTCTCGCCTTCAACGCTCACGAGGTTTTAGAGGCGGGGTGGAAGAACGGTCCGGCCAACGAACAGCCACTGTGGCAAGGCCTGACGCAGCTCGCGGTGGGGATCACGCACCTGCAGCGGGGCAACCCCAAGGGGGCAATGACGTTGCTTCGCCGCGCCTCCGGCCATCTCGCCCACGCGGATCGGCCGGCACCGCACGACATCGACGTCGCCGGATTGGTGGAGTACGTCAACGCTCTGATCGACGATGTTGCCGCCGGGGTTGATGTCACCGCGTCGCGGCTACGGCCCCGCCTCCTGGTCTGACACGTCGGATAGTCCCGACAACGTCGGCTCCGCCGGGTACGTCACGTGCCCGCGCTCGTCGACGACGGGTGTGGCCCCCCATTGTCCGAGCCGGTGCTGACGCGGGGCGGACCCGCTCATGAGGTGCCATACCGTCCAGCCTTGCGCGACAAGGTTGTTCGCGATCAGTTGCCGGTGGCACCGCCATGGCATGGGCTCGCCGCACATGATCGCCAGCCGGTTCGAGCGTGCCAGGGTGATCAGTCGGGTGAGCCCGCGCTGGTATTCGTCGGAAAGGGTGTAGTCGGCGTAGTTCTTGAAGCTCGCGTTCTGCCACCCGGCGTTGATGCTGGGATCGACGCCTTGCTGACGGCGGCGCCCGCCGAGTTCGGGAAGGTGAATGTAACCGATGCCGGCGTCACCCAGCCAGCGTGACATCTCCGCACTGCCGAACTGGGGGCTGCGTCGCGAGCCAGGCTGAGCGCGCACATCGGCGAGCAGGTCGATGCGGGCGTGATCCAGGGGTTCCAAGAAGGTCGGCACCGGGCAGGTCCAATGACCGATGGTCCAGATCTCGCGATGGTCGCTCATGGTCGTGCCGCGCGGGCTCTAGTCGATCTTCTCCAGGGCGTCGCCCTTGTGCATCGCGACGTGGTCGGTTTTGTCGCTTCTGATCTCGTATTGCGGGTCGTCTTTGGTGCAGTGCCGTTTGTGGCCTTTGTACTCGGTGTCGCGGGTGTGCTTTTTCACGATGGTGCCGCTCACCTGCCCGGCTTCGGAATTCCATCTGACGTGATCTCCGACCTCGAACTGTTTCGGCACCGTGCGTCTCCTTCACATGCTTCGCGTCACCAACCATGGCGCTGCACCCCTTCGGCCACCGAGACGAGTACCCGCTAGCGGCCCGCGACATGATCGAATGGCTCATGCTGTTCCGTCAGCTCGAATACTTCGTCGCGCTCGCCCAAGAGCGCCACTTCGCACGCGCCGCGAGCGCCTGTTATGTGTCGCAGCCCGCGCTGTCGGAAGCCATTCGCAAGCTCGAATCCGAACTCAACGTCCCGCTGGTGCGCCGCGGACAAAAATTCGAGGGCCTGACTCCAGAAGGTGAGCGGTTGGTACCGTGGGCGCGGCGCATTCTGGCCGACCGCGACGCCCTCAAACAGGAAGTCACCGCGTTGCGGGCCGGCCTGACCGGCGAACTGCGGCTCGGCGCGGTGCCGGCCGCCTCGACTACCGTTGCACTGCTTACGGATCCGTTTTGTGCGGCACATCCGTTGGTGCGCGTCCAGCTCGAGGTCAACCTGCGCTCGGCCGGGATCGTCGAACGGGTGCGCAAATTCGAATTGGACGCCGGCATCCTGTATCCCGACCAGCAGGACACCGCCGATTTGCTCGTCACCCCGCTGTACCACGAACAGCCGGTGCTCATCGCCGCCGCCGAGCTGCTCGGCGGTGAGTCGGAAACCATCGCGTGGTCCGAGGCCGTGCAATTACCGCTGTGTCTGCTGACGCAGGGCATGCGGGGACGCCGGCTCGTCGACGACGCGCTGGCCACCCACGGCCTGCAGGTCGCCCCGCAGCTAGAAACCGATTCGGTGGCCGCGCTGTTCGCTCACGTTCGCACTGGTCGGTGGGCGAGCATCGTGCCGCAACCGTGGATTCACACCCTGGGTGTGCCCCCCAGGGTCAGCGTGCTGCGGCTGCGGCGTCCCGCCGTCACCGCCTTGATAGCGCTGGTGACCAACAGGGCGAAGCCAGGCTCCTTGTTGGCCCGCGCGTTGCGGCGGACCGCGCGTGAGGCCCGCATCGGTGCGACGCTCAGCGAGACGCCCTAAGCTCCGCCTCGTGTGATCGGCGCTGCCTATCAGCCGGTCGGAATCGCGTCTTTGACAGCGCGTTGGCGGCCTCCAAGACTGGGGTTGATTCCGCTCAAGGAGGACTTCAATGGCCAAGTGTGTGATGGTGCTCTACCCCGACCCCGTCGGTGGCTACCCGCCGAGCTATGCGCGCGACAGCATCCCGACGATCCACGAATATCCCGACGGCAGCACCGTGCCGACTCCGTCCAAGATCGACTTCACGCCCGGCGAGCTGCTCGGCTGCGTCTCGGGTGAGCTGGGGCTGCGCAAGTTTTTCGAAGATGCCGGGCACGAATTGGTGGTGACGTCGGACAAGGACGGACCCGACTCGGAATTCGAGCGTGAGCTGGCCGATGCCGAGATCGTGATCTCGCAGCCGTTTTGGCCGGCCTACCTGACCAAGGAACGCATCGCCAAGGCGCCCAAACTCAAGCTGGCGTTGACCGCCGGCATCGGCTCCGACCACGTGGATCTGGACGCGGCGAAAGAACGCGGGATCACCGTGGCGGAGGTGACGTTCAGCAACAGCATCAGCGTCGCCGAGCACGCGGTGATGCAAATCCTCGCGCTGGTGCGCAATTTCGTGCCGTCGCATCGGTGGGCCGCCGAAGGCGGCTGGAACATCGCCGACTGCGTCGAGCGCGCTTACGACCTCGAGGGCATGGACGTCGGCGTCATCGCCGCCGGCCGGATCGGGCGTGCGGTACTTCGCCGGCTGGCGCCGTTCGACGTCAAGCTGCACTACACCGACACCCGCAGGCTGGCACCGGACGTGGAGAAACAACTGAACGTAACGTTTCACCCGGACGTGGAGTCGCTGGTGAAGGCCGTCGACGTGGTGTCCGTCCATTCGCCGCTGTACGACGACACCCGCAGGATGTTCAACGAGCAGCTGATCTCGACGATGCGGCGGGGCTCCTACATCGTCAACACCGCCCGCGCCGAGGAAACCGTCCCGGAAGCGATCGTGGCCGCCCTGAAATCCGGGCAGCTGGCGGGCTACGCCGGAGACGTGTGGTACCCGCAGCCGCCGCCGCCGGACCACCCCTGGCGGACCATGCCGAATAACGCGATGACACCGCATGTTTCGGGCACCACGTTGTCCGCTCAGGCGCGTTATGCCGCCGGCACCCGGGAGATCTTGGAGAGCTGGTTCGCCGGCAAGCCCATCCGTCCCGAGTACCTGATCGTCGAAGGCGGAAGGCTCGCGGGCACCGGAGCGCTGTCCTACCAGAAGTAGGACAGCCTCACCCGGCGCTGGTCGCCGTCGACAGGGCCATCGGCGGCACGTAACCGCCGACCAGGGCGCGATGCCACCAGGCCCGGTCACGGCGCAGCTCGGCCGGCGTGGTGAAGCGATACTGGTAGAGCTGGGCCCGCACGAACCGGGGTGGCGATTCGGGAAAAGGATTGTGGCGCAACAAGCGTAGGGTCGCGCGATCGTTTTGCAGCAACCGCTGCAAGAAAGGCCTCAGCCATGGCTGAGCGTAGCCGGGCGAGATCGCGGCGAACCACATCAGCCAGTCCAGGCGCAGATGATAGGGGGCCCATTGTCGCGGCAGCCGGCGCACCGCGCCCGGCTTGCCCTTGAATTCGTATTCCTTCCAGACGGTTTGGGCGGTAATGAGCGCGTCGTCGGTGCCTTCGATCACCACTTCGCGGCGGATCCGTCCGATGCTGCCAAACGCCCCGTAGGTGTTGACCAAGTGAAACGAATTGAACGACATGTTCATTCGCTGCCGTGACGACAACATGTTCGCCAGTGGCCAGTAACTCATAAACAACACGGCGGCCGTAACGGCGGCCACCAGGCCGACGAACCACAGCGGCGTCGCGGCCATACCCGCATGCGCGGGAACGAGCCCCTTGGGCAGCAGCAGCGCCACCGAGGCGTCGTCGATTGCGCTGAACGCCAGCACTATCGTCACCCAGTTGAGCCAGGCGAAATTGCCCGAGGCGACCAGCCACAGCTGGGTGACGACGATGATCACGGCGGCTACGCTGGCCACCGGTTGCGGCGCGAACAATCCGAACGGCACGGCCAGCTGCGCGAAATGATTGCCCGCCACCTCGATTCGATGCAGTGGTTTGGGCAGATGGTGGAAGAACCAGCTCAACGGCCCCGGCATCGGTTGTGTCTCATGGTGGTAGTACAAACACGTCAGGTCGCGCCAGCATGGGTCGCCGCGCAGCTTGATCAGTCCCGCACCGAACTCGACACGGAACAACAGCAGCCGAACCATCCAGAGCGTCAGCACCGGCGGTGCCACGTCGTGATTGCCGAGGAAGATCATCAGGAACCCGGTCTCGAGCAGCAGCGATTCCCAGCCGAACGAGTACCAGGTCTGCCCGACGTTGACGATTGACAGGTAAAGCACCCACAGCGTCAGCCACATAGACATCGCCGCCCACAGCGGCACCGCGTCGGCGGCCCCGACGGCGATCGCCGCCGACAGTGCCGCGCCGAACCACGAGATGGCCGAAAACAGCCGATCGGAATAACGCAGATGGAAAAGGCTGGGCGTGCGCCAGAAGGATTGCCTGGCCAGGTATTGCGGAATGGGCAGGATGCCGCGCTCGCCGATGAGCGGGCGAAACTGCACCGCGGCCGCGACGAAGCCGAGCAGGTAGATCACCGCGGCGCCGCGCTCGAGCACCAGTCTGCCCACCCAATATTCGGGTGCGGAGAACCAGTCCATGGCGCGTGACTCCTCGGTCGGTGACGGTTACGCCGGCCCGCGTATCCAGTGAATCAGCCGGTAGACGGGTAGCCAATAGCCTCGCCAACTATTCGTCGCGCGGGCCCCGCGTCCGTTCGGGCACCGCGACCACCGAAGCGGCAAGCACCGCAAGCGAAATCAGCGCAAGCAGCTGGACACCGGCGGAATGGCCGGCGTAGCCGTCGGCCGAGCGCCAGGGCTGCCGTGACAGCGCCGCCCCGGCCAGGATCAGCCCGCCGGCGCTGCACACCACGCTCAGGCGTTGCCAGCGCCGCCGGCGCAGCCCGTAGCGCAGGCCAAGGGCGACCCCCATCACCACCAGACCGCCCCAGCCGGCGATCAGCCCGGCGGCGGTCAGCGCCGGGACGGTCGCCCATGCGCCGGGCCGCCATGGCCGCGCCGGCGCGGCTGCGTCGTCCTCTCGCCGGGTGCGCCAGAGCGCGAGCAGCGCCAGCAGCGGCAGCAGGGCCAGCCCCACCGCCAGGCCCCCACGGTAGACCGAGTTGGAGCCGAACGTCAGCGTGATGGTGCCCGGGTCGCCCGCGGGCACCACCCAGCCCTGTTGCCACCCGTTGACGGCGATCGGCGTCAAGTGCGCCCCGGAGCTAGTGCGCGCCACCCAGCCCGGGTTGATGCTTTCGGGGATGACCAGCACCCGGGACGTGGCCGAGGCCGGTGCCTGCATCTCGCGGCGAGCCGGCCCCCAGGCCCGCCATGACGAAATACTCACGGGCCGCGCGCCTTCGGTGGAGGCGGACGCGGCCAGCTCGGCTCCGTCCACGACGAACTGAGCGCCGGGGCTGACCAACAGCTCCTGTTGGCCCGCGGGCAGCGCGATCGGGTCGCGGTCGCAGGGCACGGCCGCCAGCGGTGCGTCATCCAGGATGGCGCCGACGGTGGTGTGTATCGCGGTGTGCACGAACCGGCCCGCGACCGCGATGACCGGTCCGCGGTCGCAGCCGACGGTGATTTCCCGGGCGCGGTTGCGGGCCGCGTCGCCGGGCGCGATCGGGTTGCCGTCGGCGCCCAGCGCGGCGACCTCGGCCAACCCCGGCGGTTTGAGCTGGTCGAAACCCAACGCGTTGCGGTCGATGACGTCTTGCCAATTCAGCAGGCTGATCGTCACGGTGTCGGTCACCCGGGGTTTCAGCGACACGATCTGCGCCCCGTCGGGTCGCACCGCGGCGGCCTGCGGGCCATCGCCCAGGTTGACGGCCACCATCGTCGGGTGCGCGGGCAACGTCGACTGGCTCGGAGCCAGTCGCACCCCGGTGACCTCGGTGGGGCGGGGCAGCGTGAGCGTCAGGGTCGGCGCCGTTTTGTGCTGCACCACACGCTGCGGCGCCGTCCATGCGGTGGCCGGGTCGCCGTCGGCGGCCGCGTACGCGGAGCCGAGGACGTCGACGACGTTATCCGAATCACCATGAGCCACAGTGATATTCGGCTCGGTGATCAGGTCGGCCAGCTTGGGGCCCTGGCGCGGCCGCACCCACACCGTCGGGGTCACCGACCTCGCCGTCGGCACGGTCAGGGTCCGGCTGAAATTGACCGGTTCCTCCGGGGCCAGGGCCATCGACGGCGCGCAGCGCATGCCGTCGGGAGCTTGGGCGCAACCCGGTCTGCCGAGCAGCTCCGATCCCAGGTCCCACGCGGTGACCGCCGATCCCTGCGGCGGCCCCGGCACCCGCACGGTGTGCCGGAGTTCGACCTGATGGGCAAATCCGGATGCGTCGTATTGGGTGATCGACAGGTCGGTGATGCCGAACTGCACCCCGGCGGATCCGTCGTCGGTGCCCGCGGCGGTGATTCGCACCCACGGCGTCTCGCCGTAGGGGAGTGCCGCGGCAAGCGGCTTGCCCGGTTCGTCGAAGCGCAAAGTGGTGCTGCCGGTGGCCGTTTCGATCAGGATGCGGCGCACCTGGGCGCCGACGGCGGTCGCGCTGGGCGTCACCGTGATCGCCGCATTGGTCACCGGGTGGTCGAAGTCGACCCGCATCCACTGACCGACGGCGGCCTGCAGCGAGTTCGACACCCAGGCGGTCGCCGAGTCCCCGTCGATTGCCGCGGCCGGCGAGTTCGCCGGTGCGACGTCGGGCATCGCGGTGGAATCCGACGACGAACTCGATACCGTGATCCGCCCGCCGGTCCAGGCGCCGGTGACCGGGTCGGCGCCGGGGACGGGGTAGTCGGGCACCCGGTTGTACGTGTGTCGCGCATCGCCGGGGGCCCGGATCGCCGACGAATGTTGGTCAACCCGACCATAATCCGTCTCGCGGGCGACCGGGGTGTCGGTGATCGTCACCCCGGCATTCATCGGCAGCCCGGCGCCCCGGGCGTCCGCGGTCAGCAGCGCCGGGCCCAGCGGCGGCTGACCCAGCAGCCGCCTGCGCTCGTCGAGACGCAGCAGCGCCTCGGGCCCGCCGTCGACCCGGGCCATCCGGTCGGCGTCGACGAAATACGGTGTGGCGGGGTCGGTGTCGCCGCCCACCCGATAAATCTCGACCGCCGGGTATCGGGGCCGCAGCCCGCTGTCCGCGACGAAACCCGCCAGGGTGCCCGGCCCCACCGGCGCACCGAACTGTGCGACCTTGCGCAGCCCCGGCGATCCGTCGACGGCGCGGTGCACCAGGATCGGGCGCGCCGAGCGCGACGTGTCGGGGTCCAGGTCGTTACGCAACACCAGATAGGAAATGCCTTGGCGGGCAAGGGTATCGGCCAAGCCGGCTGAGGGTCGGCCGGCGGCGAACAAGCGCTGCACCGAATCGAGCGCCCGGATGGTCTGCGGCGGGGTCAGCGGGATGGAATCACGCACCCCCCACGGGCTGGCGCCCAGCACCTGCAGCGGCTCGTCGTGGCTGGTGCCCCACACCTGAGTGGCGAATGGTGCCCCCGGAACCACGAGTACCCGGCCGGGTGTCGGCGTCCCGGTGTTGTGTTCGGTCAGCCAGTCCGCGGCCTGGTGCCAGTACTGCGGGATCGCGGTGAAGGTCCCCGGCGGGGCCAGCCGACCGGTCCACGCCAGTGACGTGCTGACCATCAGCGCCGCCACGACGACGATCGCCGCCGCGACCCGCTTGTCACGCTCGGGATGCGCAAAGGCACGCAGCCACACCAACATTGGCGCGCTGCCCGGCAGCGGTATCCGGCCCAGCAGCTGCGCGAGCCCCAGCACCACGGGGATCCTGATCACCGAGCCGAGCTTGTGCACGTTGCGCAGCGGGGCGCCTCCGGCGTCCAGGAAGGCCTGCACCGCGTGCGCCACCGGCGAGCCCAGCCCGCCGCTGTATCCGGCGGCCATCAGGACCACCCCGACGAACAACATCGTCACCAACCGCCCGCGCGCCGGCATGGCCGGGCTGGCCAGCCCCGCCAGTCCGGCAGCCGCGACCAGGCAGGTCCCAAGCACGGCGGCCGACCCGGTCACCAGTGGAGCGCCCGCGGTGGCGGTCGGCGCAACGTACGGGGTCCAGCTGTCGGTACCGCGCAACATCTCGACCAGTGACGACCATTGCGTCGTCACGCCGGAGGACTCGATGAAGTCCAGGAACGGAGGGCTGATGGCGCGCAGCATCACCAGCGCCACCACCCACCACAGCGTGCCCAACAGCAGCGCCACCACCCACCAGCCGGTGTAGCGCCACCACAACCGGCTCGGCCGGTGGCACGCCCACCAGATCACCGCCGGCAGGCAGCCGGCCAGGGTCGCGATGGCGTTCACCGCGCCCATCAGCGCGACGGCCAGGCCCGCCTGCCCGGCCAGCGCCCGCACGGAGCGGCCGCCGGTGGCCCGCAGCGCCAGGATCGTGGGCAGCAAGACCCACGGCGCCAACATCATCGGCAACGTCTCCGAGGAGATCGATCCGAGGGTGGTCAGCACTCGCGGCGACAACGCGAATGCGACCGCGGCGATCACCCGTGACGCCGGGCTGCCAATCCGCAGCGCCTCGCCGACCCGCAACAGTCCCCAGAAGCCGACCGTGAGCAGCAGCGCCCACCACAGTCGCTGGGTGATCCAGCCGGGCACGCCCAGCGCATGGCCGAGCAGAAAGAAGGTGCCGTGTGGAAACAGGTACCCGTAGGCCTGGTTCTGCGCCTGCCCGAACGGCAGCTCGCTGTTCCACAGATTGGTCGCCCGGGCCAGAAAGCGCAGCGGGTTGGCGGTCAGGTCGAGCTTGGTGTCGGGGGAGACCCGCCCGGACGATTGGATGAACGCCAGGGCCAGCGCGATCGCGCCGACCAACCACAACCACCGTCGCGACACTGGCGCGGCGGTCGAGCAGGAGAGCGAGGTTGCGGGCCCCGTCCGCGGCGCTGAACGCGACGGCGGCGACCCGCTACGGCCGGCTTCGTCCTGTAATGGCGACCCGCTGCGCCCGGCTACGCCGCGCTTGCGATCGCCACGGCCGCGCTTGCGATCGCCGCTAGCTACGGTTGCCGTACTCGACCCGGTTGAGCACTGACGACTGCGGATCGCCCCCGGGAAGTGGCGGCTTCGTGTCTTGCTGGACCATCAGCGTGATCCCGAAGATCGCGGCCGCGCCGAGCAACAGGCCAACCACAACGCTCGCTGCGGCGGGCGCAACGATCCGGTTCATTCGACGGCTCCTGAGTGTCGGCTTGCGGTCGTGACTTTCAACCTAGCGCCAACCTAGCAGAAGCCCGCCCGGCCGCCGGGCCGCTGGTCACCAGTGCAGACAGTGTCCGTGGACACAGCGGTCGCCGTATTCGACCTGATAGGGACCGGCCGTCAGCGCGGGGCGTTGAACGGTTGGCACCTGCACCAAGCTGTGGTCGGCGACGGCCAGGGTGATTCCGACCGTCGTCGCCACCCCGACGGACAAACCGACCGCGACGCTGACCGCGGCGGCCAACGTGAAACCGTTCATCGCTGGCTTCCTCCCTGCCAGTCAACAGGCGCGCAGACCCCTGATCAGCAACGTACCGCTGATGCCCCCTGGAGCCGGGTACGAAACGCCCGTCGTGAAAGCATGGCCCGATGGCATTTTCGCGCACCTTCGCCGTGCTCGCAGCCGCGTCGACCCTGGTGGCCGGCTGCGGCCACCACACCGCCCACCCGCCCCGCTCGTCGACGTCCGCGCCGAGCAAGCCGGTGGCCGCCCCGGCTCCGCCGGTGTGCGCCGACCCGTCGGCGGTTCCGGCGACTTTGGATATCCGCGACAAGCTGGCCCAGCTGTTGATGGTGGGCGTCAAGAACGCCGACGACGCCCGGGCCGTGGTCAACGGCTACCACGTGGGCGGGATCTTCATCGGCAGCTGGACCGACCTGTCGATCTTCCACGGCCCGCTGGCCGACATCACGGCCAAGGCGGGGCCCCTGCCGCTGGCGGTCAGCGTCGACGAAGAGGGCGGTCGGGTCTCGCGGCTGAAATCGCTGATCGGGACGTCGCCGTCGCCCCGCGAGCTGGCGCAGACGCAAACCGTCCAGCAGGTACATGACCTGGCCGCCGACCGCGGCAAGAAGATGCACGACCTGGGCATCACCGTCGACTTCGCCCCCGTCGTCGACGTCAGCGACGAGCCCGACGACGCCGTGATCGGCAACCGCTCGTTCAGCTCGGATCCGGCCACCGTCACCGACTATGCCGGGGCTTATGCGCAGGGGCTGCGGGAGGCCGGCCTGCTGCCGGTGCTCAAGCACTTCCCGGGCCACGGGCACGGCTCGGGTGATTCGCACACCGGGGGTGTCGTCACGCCGCCGCTGGACAGTCTGCAGAACAGCGATCTGGTGCCGTACCGGTCTCTGGTGGCGACGGCGCCGGTCGCGGTGATGGTGGGCCACTTGCAGGTTCCCGGACTCACCGGCGACGCCCCGGCCAGCCTGAGCCCCGAGGCGGTCCAGCTGCTGCGCAACGGCGTCGGCTACAAGGGCCCGCCGTTCACCGGGCCGGTGTTCAGCGACGACCTGTCCAGCATGGCCGCCATCTCCGACCGGTACGGGGTATCGGAGGCGGTGCTGCGCAGCCTGCGGGCCGGTGTCGACGTCGCGCTGTGGGTCACCACCGACGAGGTGCCTGCGGTCTTGGACCGGTTGCAAAAGGCTGTGGCCTCAGGCGAATTACCGGCCAAACAGGTCGACGAGTCGCTAGTGCGGGTGGCGACGATGAAGGGCCGCAGCGCCACCTGCGGGCACTAGTGGGTGTGCGGCGGGGCCGCGTTGCTTACTCTTGAGTCAGATAGGACGGAGAGGCAAGCGATGGCCGGTGGTACCAAGCGGTTACCGCGTGCCGTTCGCGAGCAGCAGATGCTCGACGCCGCCGTGCAGATGTTCTCCGTCAACGGCTATCACGAGACCTCGATGGACGCCATCGCCGCCGAGGCGCAGATCTCCAAGCCAATGCTGTACCTGTATTACGGCTCCAAGGAAGACCTGTTCGGCGCCTGCCTGAACCGGGAGATGGGCCGGTTCATCGACGTGGTGCGCGCCGACGTCGATTTCCAGCAGAGCCCCAGCGACATGCTGCGCAACACCATCGCGTCGTTCATGCGCTACATCGACGCCAACCGGGCGTCCTGGATCGTGATGTACACCCAGGCCACCAGCTCGCAGGCGTTCGCCCACATGGTCCGCGAGGGACGCGAACAGATCATCGAATTGGTGGCCGGGCTGATGCGGGCGGGTAGTCGCAACCCGCGCTCCGAGCGGGAGCACGAGATGATGGCCGTGGCCCTGGTGGGGGCGGGCGAGGCGGTCGCCAACCGGCTCAGCACCGGCGACGTGGATGTCGAGGAGGCGGCCCAGCTGATGGTCGACCTGTTCTGGTACGGCCTCAAGGGCTCACCGGCGGAACGGGAAGCGGCCGCGGCGGGCGGCTCGGACGCCGCGAGCGACTAGGCCTACATTCGTTGGCCCGGATGAGCGCTGCCAACTCGGACCGCGGCAACGTCGATTTCTTCTGCGCGGTAATCATCGTCGGGTTGCTCGCCGGAGTTGCCGGATTGGCGACGACGTTCGTGCTGCGAGCAGTCCAGCACGCCACCTACAACTACAGTTTCGGCGCGCTGCTGGCGGGGGTCGCCGCCAGCAGCCCGATCCGCCGGATCGTCGGCCCGATGATCGGCGCCGCCCTTGCGGGCCTGGGGTGGTGGCTGTTGCGGCGCCGGGCGGAGGTGCCGCCACTGGCGCAGACCATCGCCGCGCGGGAACCCGTGCCGAGGCTTTCCTGGAGCGTCGACGCCTTGCTGCAGGTGCTGCTCGTCGGATCGGGTGCGTCGCTGGGGCGAGAAGGGGCGCCGCGTCAATTCGCCGCAGCGCTAAGCGATTTGGGCACCGGGTGGCTCAGGCGGCTCTCAGCGCGCGATCGTGAGGTCCTGTTGGCCTGCGCGGCGGGGGCCGGGCTGGGCGCGGTGTATGCGGTGCCGCTGGCGGGGGCGCTGTTCTCGATCCGGATCCTCCTCAGCACCTGGCAGCCCCGCGCGGTGGGCGCGGCGTTTCTCTCCTCGGGCCTGGCGGTCGCCGTCGGTTCGGCGATCACTCGCGATCAGCCCAACCTGCAGTGGCCGCCCGAGGAGTCGACGTATCTGCTGACCGCGCACGGATTGCTGCTGGCGCCCGTGACTTTCGCGGTGGGACTGGCCTTCAACCGGTTGATGGCCCTGGCACGGCCCGCCCGCCCGATGCGGACGGTGCTGCTGATCCCCGCGCTTGCCGGGGCGGGCCTGGTGATGGGGATGTGTTCGCATTGGTGGCCCGAGTTGCCCGGCAACGGCCGAAGCATCCTGACGGTCAGCCTGGCCAGCGGCATGACCCTGCTGTCGGCGCTGGCGATTCTGGCGCTGAAACCCCTTCTGACAGCGCTGTTTCTGCGGGCCGGCGGGGCGGGCGGATTGCTGACGCCCTCGCTGGCGACCGGCGCCGCCGCCGGCTCGGCGCTGGTGCTCACGATCAACTGGGCTGCCGGGACAGACCTGCACGTGCCGGCGGTGTCGCTGGCCGGGGCCGCGGGCGTGCTCGCGGTGACGCAGGGCTCACCGATCTGGGCGGCGATCTTCGTCTGGGAGCTCGCCCGGCCACCGCTGTGGTTGTTCCTGCTTTTCCTGCTGACCGCGACCACCGCCCACGGTTTGAAAGTGCTTGTCCAGGGCCGCAGTCCGACGCACGCGGGCTAGCGGGTCGCCACGGTCGCCTAGAGCGCCCGGACCGTGCCGGTCAGATGCGGGTATCCCTTGGCGATATTGCGCAGCGAAATGTCCCAGCCGCCATCGTGTTCGTCGATGTAGAGGCCCGCGGTCGCGGGCAGCACCACCGGCTTGCCGAACCGCACCGAATACCGGACCGCATCGGGAATCTGCGCTTCGATGTTGGCCAATACGGCTGCCGCCGTGAACATTCCATGCGCAATCACCGTCGGGAACCCGAACAGCTTGGCCGCGACCGAATTGGTGTGGATCGGGTTGTGATCGCCACCGACGTCGGCGTAGCGCCGGATCAGCCCCGGACTGATGCGCAGCACGGTGGACGGTGGCGCCAGCTTGGGCTGCTTCTGTGGGGGCGGCTTTGGTTCGTCGGACAGGCTGGTCCGCTGCTGGTGCAGGAAGGTCGTCACCTGATGCCAGGCGGTGTCGTTGCCCACGCTGACGTCGGTCACCAGATCCACCAGCAGACCCTTGCGGTGCTCGCGTAGGTTTTCGGCATGCACCCGCACCCCGACGGTATCGGTGACGGCGATCGGACGGTACTGGGTGATGTGGTTCTCGGTGTGCACCGATCCCATTGCGGCGAAAGGGAAGTCGAACCCCGTCACCAGCGACATCAGCGCCGGAAAGGTCAGCGCGAACGGGTAGGTCAGCGGGACGTGATTGCCGTAGCGCAGGCCGGTCACCCCCGCGTACTCGGCCACGTTGGCGCGGTCGATGGGCAGTTCCTCGATGGTCACCTCGCGGGCGGGCAGTTCGCTTCCACGTGACACCACCGGCAGGGCCCCGGCAGCCGCACGCAGCATGTTCTTCAGGCCGCTTGGCTGGTTCATGGCGTTCTCCTTGACAGCCTTTTGCTCTATGCGCCCAGCATGGCCTGGCCGCAGACGCGAATGACGTTGCCCGTCACCGCGTTTGAAGCCGGGCTTGCGAAGTAGGCGATGGTTTCTGCGACGTCCACTGGCTGACCGCCCTGCAGCAGCGAGTTCAGCCGGCGTCCGACCTCGCGGGTGGCCAGCGGGATGGCGGCCGTCATCTGGGTTTCGATGAATCCGGGCGCGACGGCATTGATCGTGATGCCCTTGTCGTAGAGCTCCGGGGCCAGCGACTGGGTGAGACCGATCATGCCGGCCTTCGTTGTCGCGTAGTTAGTCTGGCCGCGGTTGCCGGCGATGCCGGCCATCGACGACAAGCCGATCACCCGACCACCCTCGCCGAGGGTGCCGTTAGACACCAGCCCTTCGGTAAGTCGCAGGGGGGCAAGCAGATTGACCGCCAGGACGGCGTCCCACCGAGCGTCGTCCATGTTGGCCAACAACTTGTCGCGGGTGATGCCGGCGTTGTTGACCAGCACGTCGGCGCGGCCGCCGTGGTGTTCGCGCAGGTGTTCGGTGATCTTGTCGACGGCGTCTTCGGCGGTGACGTCGAGCCACAGCGCGGTGCCCCCGACCCGGCTGGCGGTCTCGGCCAGCGCCTCGGCGGCCGATTCCACGTCGATCGCGACCACGCGTGCGCCGTCGCGGGCGAACACCTCGGCGATCGTCGCGCCGATTCCCCGGGCCGCGCCCGTGACGATGGCGACCTTCCCGTCCAGCGGGCGCTCCCAGTCCGCCGGGGGCATGGAATCCGCTTCACCGACGTAGAAGACCTGGCCGTCGACGTAGGCGGACTTGGCCGACAGGATGAACCGCATCGTCGATTCCAGGCCCGTGGCAGCGGGTTTGGCGTCCGGTGAGAGATAGACCAGGGCCACCGTGGTGCCGTTGCGCACCTCCTTGCCCAGCGAGCGGGTGAAGCCCTCCAACGCGCGCTGCGCGATCCGTTCGTGCGGGCTGGCGGCGGCGTCGGGCGTGGTGCCGACCACGGCAACGCGCGCCGAATGGCCAAGATTGCGCAGCAGCGGCGTGAAGAACTCGTAGAGCCCCCTGAGCCCCTCGGGCGTGGTGATGCCGGTGGCATCGAACACCAGGCCGCCGAACTTGTCGGCCCACCGACCGCCCAGGTTGTTGCCCACCAGGTCGTAATCGGCGTCCAGCGCCGCGCGCAGCGGTTCGACGACCCTGCCCTCCCCGCCGATCAGCAGGGCCCCGGCGAGTGGCGGTTCACCGGCCCGGTAGCGGCGCAGCGTCTCGGGTTGGGGTACGCCGAGCTGCTTGGCGAGAAACGATCCAGGACCGGAGTTGACGATCTGAGAGAACAGATCGGATGAAGCCTTGGGAGCCACCGGAGCTACCTTCCATATTCTTTCGAAGTCGGGGTATGCCTACAGCACAACCGTATCGAGGACGAACTTACTGCAGAGTAAGAACAGTGGGTAGTATGGCCCCAGACGGGGGATTCCCAAACCGGTAGACCGCAGAAACACGGAGAAAAAATAGTGGCCGCTGCAAGTTCTGAGGCAAGCAAACAACGCAGTTCCGAGCGGCGGCGCGTGGCCGTCCTCGGCGGCAACCGCATCCCGTTCGCGCGATCCGATGGTGCGTACGCGGAGGCGTCCAACCAGGACATGTTCACCGCCGCCCTGGAAGGGCTGGTCGATCGCTTCGGGCTGGCCGGCGAACGGCTGGGCCTGGTGGTCGGCGGCGCCGTCCTCAAGCACAGCCGGGACTTCAACCTGACGCGTGAATGCGTGCTCGGCTCGCAGCTGTCGTCCCACACGCCCGCGTTCGACCTGCAGCAGGCCTGCGGGACCGGGCTGCAGGCGGCCGTCAACGCCGCCGAGGGCATCGCGGCGGGTCGTTACGACGTGGCCGCCGCCGGCGGTGTGGACACCACCTCCGACGCGCCCATCGGTCTGGGCGACAACCTGCGCCGCACGCTGCTCAAGCTGCGCCGCGCCAAGTCCAACGTGCAACGGCTGAAGCTGGCGGGCACGCTGCCCGCGACGCTGGGCGTCGAGATCCCGGTCAACAGCGAACCCCGCACCGGGCTGTCCATGGGGGAACACCAGGCGCTGACCGCCAAGAAGATGGGCATCAGCCGGGTCGCCCAGGACGAGCTGGCCGCCGCCAGCCACCGCAACATGGCCGCCGCCTACGACCGCGGGTTCTTCGACGACCTGGTCACGCCGTTCTTGGGGCTGTACCGCGACGACAACCTGCGCGCGGACTCGTCGGCGGAGAAGCTAGCGAAGCTGCGTCCGGTGTTCGGCGTGAAGGCCGGTGACGCGACGATGACGGCCGGTAACTCGACCCCGCTGACCGACGGCGCGTCGGTGGCGCTGCTGGCCAGCGACGAGTGGGCGGCCGCGCATTCGTTGACCCCGTTGGCCTACCTGGTGGACTCGGAGACCGCAGCGGTCGACTACGTCAACGGCCGCGATGGCCTGCTGATGGCCCCGACCTACGCGGTGCCGCGGCTGCTCGCCCGCAACGGTCTGAGCCTGCAGGACTTCGACTTCTACGAGATCCATGAGGCGTTCGCGTCGGTGGTGCTGTGTCACCTGCAGGCGTGGGAATCCGAGGAGTACTGCAAGGAACGCCTCGGCCTGGACGCCGCGCTCGGTTCGATCGACCGGTCCAAGCTCAATGTCAACGGGTCCTCGCTGGCCGCCGGCCACCCGTTCGCGGCCACCGGCGGCCGGATCCTGGCCCAGGCGTCCAAACAGCTCGCCCAGCGCAAGGCCGAGCAGAAGGGCGGCGGCACCGTGCGCGCCCTGGTCTCGATCTGCGCCGCCGGCGGCCAGGGTGTCGCCGCGATTTTGGAGGCCTGACGGGTTCGTCGGCGCGTCACCGGCGCGGGCTTGACGCTGGTAATGAGTTAGGTCACTCCTGGTTAGTCGAATGAGGGCGCGGGTATTCGATCCACTGGATGGCCCCGTGTTGTGGTCTGACCCCCCGACCCCGACGGCAATACGGGGCATCCCCCGAATGCGAGCGCCGGCCCGTCGCCATCGGACTGGCGTACGAAAACGGCCGCCGCTGGAGTGAGGGGATCCAGCGGCGGCCTTTTCGCTGCACCCGAGGCTTCGGCGCGCGGTTTCCCTAACGACAAATCCCCCGCTTCGCGGTCGAAGCGGGGGATTTGCGCGTGGTGTTCGAGGTTGGCCTAGAAGGCGGCCTCGTCGAGCTCCATGATGTCGTTGTCCAGCGTGTCGATGACCTCGCGAGTGCTGGTCAGCAGGGGCAGGAAGTTCTTGGCGAAGAACGATGCCACCGCGATCTTGCCCTCGTAGAAGGACTTGTCCTCGCCGCTGGCGCCGGCGTCGAGCGCCGCCACGGCAACCGCCGCCTGGCGCTGCAACAACCAGCCGATGACCAGGTCACCGACGCTCATCAGGAAGCGCACCGAACCCAGACCCACCTTGTACAGGCTGGTCACGTCCTCCTGCGCCGCCATCAGGTAGCCGGTCAGCGTCGCCGCCATCGCCTGGACGTCGTCCAGAGCCTTGGCCAGCAGCTCCCGCTCGGTCTTCAGCCGCCCGTTGCCGGACTCGCTGTCGACGAACTTCTGGATCTGCTCGGACACGTGAGCCAGCGCAGTGCCCTTGTCGCGGACGATCTTGCGGAAGAAGAAGTCCTGCGCCTGGATGGCCGTGGTGCCCTCGTAGAGCGAGTCGATCTTGGCGTCCCGGATGTACTGCTCGATCGGGTAGTCCTGCAGGAAGCCGGAGCCGCCGAAGGTCTGCAGGCTCTCGGTGAGCTTGGCGTAAGCCTGCTCCGAGCCCACACCCTTGACGACCGGCAGCATCAGGTCGTTGACCTTGACCGCCAGCTCGGCGTCCACGCCGTGCAGTGCCTCGGCGACGGCCGAGTCCTGGTAGGTCGCCGTGAACAGGTACAGCGCGCGCAGACCCTCGGCGTAGGCCTTCTGGGTCATCAGCGAGCGGCGCACGTCCGGGTGGTGCGTGATGGTCACTCGCGGTGCGGTCTTGTCGGTCATCTGGGTCATGTCGGCACCCTGGACGCGAGACTTGGCGTATTCGAGCGCGTTCAGGTAACCGGTCGACAGGGTCGCGATGGCCTTGGTGCCGACCATCATGCGGGCCTGCTCGATCACCTCGAACATTTGCGCGATGCCGTTGTGTACCTCGCCGACCAGCCAGCCCTTGGCGGGGACATCGTGCTGGCCGAAGCTCAGCTCACATGTCGCCGATACCTTCAGGCCCATCTTGTGCTCGACGTTGGTGACGTAGACGCCGTTGCGCTCGCCCAGTTCACCGGTCTCGAAGTCGAACAGGAACTTTGGCACGAAGAACAGCGACAGGCCCTTGGTGCCAGGTCCGGCGCCCTCGGGGCGCGCCAACACCAGGTGGAAGATGTTTTCGAACAGGTCGCCGGAGTCGGCGGAGGTGATGAATCGCTTCACACCGTCGATGTGCCACGAACCGTCCTCCTGCTGGACTGCCTTGGTCCGCCCGGCGCCCACGTCGGAGCCGGCGTCCGGCTCGGTGAGCACCATGGTCGACCCCCAGCCGCGCTCGGCGGCCAGCTCGGCCCACTTCTTCTGCTCGTCGGTGCCGAGGTGGTGAAGGATCTGGGCGAAGCCAGCCCCACCGGCGTACATCCACACCGCCGGGTTGGCACCCAGAAGATGTTCGTGCAAAGCCCACAGCAGCGCCTTGGGCGCGGGCACTCCGCCCAGAGCCTCGTCAAGACCGACCTTGTCCCAACCCGCCTCGATGACGGCCTGGACGGACTTCTTGAAGGAATCCGGCAGCGTCACCGAGTGCGTCTTCGGGTCGAAGACCGGCGGATTGCGGTCACCCTCGACGAAGGAGTCCGCGACCGGCCCCTCGGCCAGTCGGCTGATCTCGCTCAGCATTTCTTGGGCTGTTTCGGCGTCCAGGTCGGCGTATTCGCCCTGGCCCAGCGCCTTGTCAACGCCCAGAACTTCGAACAAGTTGAATACTTGGTCGCGGACGTTGCTCTTGTAGTGGCTCACTACGGTCCTCCTCGTTGAGAATGCCACTTGTGGTTGGGTACTAGGTCTAAGTTACCCACCAGTAACAACACTAAAATATCGCTCGCGTCAGTGGTATGCAAGTCAATGTGAGCTAGATTTCATTACCTAATTAACCAACCGGTTGGGAAGCTGCTGGTCATGCCGTTGAAATCCGATCTACCTGCGGCGATGATGCGCGCATGACCGATGTGCCCGCCGTCACTGTGCCGCCCCCGGAGCTGGCCACGGTGGACCTGCGGGCCGACCCGGGCCGCCTGCGGGACGGCCTGCGCGCGGCCGGCCACGAAATCGGGTTCTTCTACCTCACCGGTCACGACGTACCGCCGGATTTGGTGACGCGGGTCCTGGACGCCGCCCGCCGGCTCTTCGCGTTGCCGCAACGGGACAAGGACGCCGTCGCGATGGTGCGCAGCCCCCATTTCCGCGGCTACACCCGGCTCGGCGGCGAGTTGACTCGCGGCAAGGTCGATTGGCGCGAGCAGATCGACGTCGGGCCGGAGCGCACGCCGATCGGTGGGCTGGACGGGTCCGACTATCGGTGGCTGCAGGGGCCCAACCAGTGGCCGGCCGCGCTGCCGGACCTGCCCGGGATCGTCGGGGAGTGGGACGCCGCGCTGTCCACGGTGGCCCGCACGCTGCTGCAGCACTGGGCGACGTCGCTGGGCAGTCCGGCCGATGTGTTCGACGCGGCCTTCGCCGACGCGCCGGCCACGCTGATCAAGATCATCCGCTACCCCGGCGGCGCGGCCAGCCCGCAGGGCGTGGGCGCGCACCGCGACTCCGGGGTGCTGACGCTGTTGTTGGCCGAGCCGGGCAGCAGGGGCCTGCAGGTGCGGCTGCCCGGAGGACGACATTCGAACGGCGGCTGGATCGACGTGGCGCCGCGCGAGGGCGCATTCATCGTCAACATCGGTGAACTACTGGAGGTGGCGACGCGCGGCTACCTACGGGCCACCGAGCACCGCGTCAACCTGCGGGGGCCGGCTACCGACCGCATCTCGGTGCCCTTCTTCTTCAACCCCCGCTTGGATGCGCGGATACCGGTGCTGTCGCTGCCCGAAGAACTCGAGGCACGCGCGCGGCGGGTGGACGATCCATCGGATCCGATCTTTGCGGTCTACGGCCGCAACGCGTGGAAGAGCAGACTGCGGGCCCATCCGGATGTCGCCGCGGCGCACGGATATTCGGCAGAACGCTTAGAAAACGGGTAAGGGTGGCCGCGCCCGGGCGAGTGACGCCGGGTAGGGTCAAATCCGACAAGTCCCGTCTCCGGCTCTAGGGGCGAATAAGTCCGGTGAACTCGAATAACAAGCTGACAGCGTCGTCACTTCGGGAGGCCTTTGGTCATTTCCCGTCCGGTGTCGTGGCGATCGCCGCCGAGGTGAATGGAACGCGGGAAGGTTTGGCCGCCAGCACTTTTGTGCCCGTATCGCTGGATCCGCCGTTGGTGTCGTTCTGCGTGCAGAACACCTCGACGACATGGCCCAAGCTCAAGGATCTGCCGATGCTCGGCATCAGCGTGCTGGGCGAGGAGCATGACGAGGCCGCGCGCTCGCTGGCCGCCAAGACCGGCGACAGGTTCGCGGGGTTGGAAACGGTCTCACGGTCCACCGGCGCGGTGTTCATCAAGGGCACCGGCCTCTGGCTGGAAAGCGCGATCGAGCAGCTCATCCCGGCGGGCGATCACACCATCGTGGTGTTGCGGGTCAGCGAGGTGACGGTGGACGCCGAGGTGGCGCCCATCGTGTTCCATCGGAGCGTATTCCGCCGCCTCGGCGCGTAATCGCGTTGCTCAGCCGGCCGACCGGCTTGGGCCGCCGACTCAGCTCGTGGCGGAAGTCGTCGATACGGTGTTCGATATCGGCGGCGTCGCCCTGCCGCCCCTCCTTGTGGGCCAGCTGGGCCCGCACCGACAGCTGCCGGATCGCCGTGCGAATCTGGTTGATGCTGGGGGTTTCTCGCGTCGGATTCATTCACTGCCTTCCGGTCGTCACTCGACCGCCGTTGCCGGCGGCGCGACAGGACGCAGTTCGGCTACCCGAAGCCGCCCGGACCTTAACGCCCGGCGGCTCAGCGACGGAACAGCTTGTTACCGAGCCACACCACCGGGTCGTACTTGCGGTCGGCGACCCGCTCTTTCATCGGAATCAGCGCGTTGTCGGTGATCTTGATGTTTTCCGGGCAGACCTCGGTGCAGCACTTGGTGATGTTGCAGTAGCCCAGCCCATGCTCGTCCTGAGCGTCGTTGCGCCGGTCGCGGGTGTCCAGCGGGTGCATCTCCAGCTCGGCGATCCGCATCAGGAAGCGCGGGCCGGCGAACGCCTTCTTGTTCTCTTCGTGGTCGCGCACCACGTGGCACACGTTCTGGCACAGGAAGCACTCGATGCACTTGCGGAACTCCTGGGAGCGTCCGACGTCTTCCTGCGCCATCCGGTACTCCCCGGGCTGCAGGTCCTTCGGCGGCGCGAAAGACGGTATCTCGCGGGCCTTTTCGTAGTTGAACGAAACGTCGGTGACCAGGTCACGAATCACCGGGAACGTCCGCAGCGGTGTGACCGTGACGACCTCGTCCTCGGCGAACGTGGACATCCGGGTCATGCAGAGCAGCCGCGGCTTGCCGTTGATCTCCGCCGAGCAGGAGCCACACTTGCCCGCTTTGCAGTTCCACCGCACCGCCAGGTCGGGCGTCTGGGTCTGCTGCAGGCGGTGGATGATGTCGAGGACGACCTCGCCCTCGTTGACCTCAACCGTGAAGTCCTGCAGACCACCGTCGGCGTCATCGCCGCGCCACACCCGCATCGTCGCGTTGTAGGTCATTTGCCACTCCGTCCTGGGTGCCCGGCGAGTTCTTCGTCGGTGTAGTACTTCTCCAGCTCGGCGATGTCGAACAGCTCCAGCAGATCAGGCCGCATCGGCGTCTGATCCTTCTTCGTGATGGTGATGTCGGGGATCACGTCGTCGCTGTCGGCCGCCTCGCACACCAGCAGCACCTTGCGCCACGACGAGTCCATCGACGGATGGTCGTCGCGGGTGTGTCCGCCGCGGCTCTCGGTGCGCTGCAGCGCGGCCTTGGCGACACACTCGCTGACCAGCAGCATGTTGCGCAGGTCGATGGCGAGGTTCCAGGCCGGGTTGTAGCGGCGCTGCCCCTCCACGTGGAGGTTCTTGAACCGCGCCCGCAGCTTGTCGAGCCGCGCCAGGGCCTCCGTGATCTCGTCGGACTTACGGATGATGCCCACCAGGTCGTTCATCGACTGTTGCAGTTCCAGCTGCAGGGTGTAGGGGTTCTCCCCGGCGGCGCCGTTGGCCGGCGCCTCGAAGGGCAACAGCGCCCGCTTCGCCGCCGCCTCGACGGCGTCGTCGGCGATCGCCGGACGGCTGCTCAAGGCCCGCACGTAGTCGGCCGCGCCCAAACCGGCCCGCCGGCCGAACACCAGCAGGTCCGACAGTGAGTTGCCGCCCAGCCGGTTCGAGCCGTGCATGCCGCCGGAGCATTCGCCGGCGGCGAAGAGCCCGGGGACCGTGGCGGCGCCGGTGTCGGCGTCCACCTCGACGCCGCCCATCACGTAGTGGCAGGTCGGCCCGACTTCCATCGGCTCCTTGGTGATGTCGACGCCGGCCAGCTCCTTGAACTGGTGGTACATCGACGGCAGGCGGCGATTGATCTCCGCCGGCGTCAGCCGCGACGCGATGTCGAGGAATACGCCGCCGTGTGGGCTGCCCCGTCCGGCCTTGACCTCGGAGTTGATCGCGCGCGCGACCTCGTCGCGCGGCAGCAGGTCCGGGGTGCGGCGGGCTGAGTCGTTGTCCTTGAGCCACTGATCGGCTTCTTGTTCGGACTCGGCGTACTGCCCCTTGAACACCGACGGGATGTAATCGAACATGAACCGCTTGTCGTCGGAGTTCTTCAGCACCCCACCGTCGCCGCGAACGCCCTCGGTGACCAGGATCCCCTTCACACTCGGCGGCCACACCATGCCCGTCGGGTGGAATTGGACGAACTCCATGTTGATCAGCGACGCGCCCGCCCGCAGGGCCAGAGCGTGGCCGTCGCCGGTGTACTCCCACGAGTTCGAGGTGACCTTGAACGACTTGCCGATCCCGCCGGTGGCCAGCACCACCGCGGGCGCCTCGAACAAGATGAAGTTTCCGCTTTCGCGGATGTAGCCGAACGCCCCGGCGATCGCGTCGCCGTCCTTGATCAGCTCGGTGATCGTGGTTTCGGCGAACACGCGGATCCGGGCTTCGTAGTCGCCAAGCTCGGCGAAATCCTCCTGCTGCAGCGACACGATCTTCTGCTGCATGGTGCGGATCAGCTCCAGGCCGGTGCGGTCACCGACGTGGGCCAGCCGGGGGTAGGTGTGCCCGCCGAAGTTGCGCTGGCTGATCTTTCCGTCCTTGAGGCGATCGAACAGCGCGCCATAGGTTTCCAGCTCCCAGACGCGGTCCGGGGCTTCCTTGGCGTGCAGTTCTGCCATGCGCCAGTTGTTGAGGAATTTCCCCCCGCGCATCGTGTCGCCGAAGTGGGTCGTCCAGTTGTCCTTCGGGTTGGTGTTGCCCATGGACGCCGCGCAGCCACCCTCGGCCATCACCGTGTGGGCCTTGCCGAACAGCGACTTGCACACCACCGCGACCCGCAGACCCCGTTCGCGCGCTTCGATAACCGCACGCAGCCCGGCGCCGCCGGCACCGATCACGACCACGTCGTAGGTGTGCCGCTCGATTTCGACCATGAAACCCTCGCTACTAAATTCTGATTAATTTCGAAATGGCTTGTCAGCCAATAAATCTCAGGTCAGGAATGGTACCGCTGGCTACTAGCGCGACGTAGAAGTCGGTGAGCATCAGCGTGCCCAGCGTGATCCAGGCGTACATCTTGTGTCGGGTGTTGATGACACTGACCTGTGTCCAGATCCAGTACCGCACAGGGTGCTTGGAGAAATGCTTGAGCCGCCCGCCGGTCACGTGCCGGCAGGAGTGGCAGGACAGCGTGTAG
Organism: Mycobacterium sp. 852002-51971_SCH5477799-a; assembly: GCF_001667145.1. GTDB lineage: Bacteria > Actinomycetota > Actinomycetes > Mycobacteriales > Mycobacteriaceae > Mycobacterium. The sequence continues at coordinate 28,682 of NZ_LZIF01000044.1, read as the reverse complement.
ATCCAGAGCATGATGACGTTGCCGAGCAGGATCAGATTGCCCAGACCGAAACCGAATCCGCCGGGCCCGCTGTCGGAGTGGAAAGCGACGATGGCGTCGTAGGTGTTGATCACCGAGATGATGCCGGCGATGTAGAAGAAGTACCGGTGCGTGTTCTGGATGATCAGGGGGAACCTCGTCTCGCCGGTGTAGTGTGCGCGCGGCTCGGCCACGGCGCAGGCGCTGGGCGACTGCCACACCGTGCGGTAGTAGGCGCCGCGGTAGTAGTAGCAGGTCAACCGGAACAGCAGCAGAAACGGCAGCGATAGCGCCGCGTACGGCAGCCACCACACGTCGGGCAGGAACTGCGGCCAGATGTCGCCGGCCTCACCGCAACCCTTGCTCACACAGGGCGAGTAGAACGGCGTCAGGTAGTGGTATTTGGGGACGAAGAAGTAATTCTGTTGGAACGCTCGCGCTGTCGCATATATAAGGAAAGCGGCGAAGCCGAGATCGATTCGCAGGGGCGACATCCACCACCGGTCGGTGCGCAGGGTGCGTTGCTGGATACGGGCGCGCGTGGGTGAAAAGACACCGGACGCAGGACGGTTCGCCGTGGGTGCGCTCATTTAGTGTGTTCCTCTTCGAACGGGCTGTAGGTCGAAGGGTACACAGAGGAAAGCCCCCCTTTTCTGGGGGGCTTGGGTTGTTCAGGCCCTGTTGTGACCGCCGACACCCTCGTCGTCGACGTCGCGCCAGAATTCGCTGTCGTACTGGGTGTCTGGAATGACGATCTTCTCGCCGGACTGCTGCACGGTGGCGCCGGCCAGGTCCAATTCGGACACGTCGGTGTCGAGCAGGTCGACGTCGGACATGATGCGGTCGGCGTCGATGACGATGCGCCGCATGGCCGGGCTGTCACCGTATCGGGCCCGCAGGGAACTCACGCACCGCCGCAGGCCGCCGATGAGGTCGTGGAGTTCGGCGAATTCGGTCGTGCCAGTCGTGCTCGTCAACGGATCTCCTCGGCAGTGTTTCGGATCACAGTACGCCCTCGATACTATCCACGGCACACGCCACACGTCAGTCCGTTGAGCCCGGATGCCGAGGGAGCAGACACCTATGACGGGACGCACCACACCGGCCGAGCGGGCCGCCACGCTGCTGGAACTGCATCGGCCGGGCGACCCGGTCATCCTGCCGACCGTGTGGGATGCCTGGTCGGCGCGGCTGGCGACCGACGCCGGATTCGCCGCCCTGACCGTGGGCAGTCACCCGATGGCGGACTCGATCGGCAAACCCGACAACGAGGGCATGTCGTTTGACGACGTCCTCACCCGGGTCGCACAGATCACCGCCGCCGTCGACGTCCCGATATCGGTGGACATCGAATCCGGGTACGGGCAGTCGGCGGCCCGGCTGATCGAGGGCCTGCTGAGCGTCGGCGCCGTCGGGCTCAACATCGAAGACACCGTGCATTCGGAGGGCAAGCGGTTGCGGTCGGCCGACGAACACGCCGCGTTGGTCGGCGAGCTGCGGTCGGCCGCCGACGCGGCCGGGGTGCACGTCGTCATCAATGCCCGGACGGATCTGTTCCTGCGCCAGGACGGCGAGGCGTCCGATCGCGTCGAACGGGCGGTGGCGCGCCTGAATCAGGCGGCGGCCGCCGGCGCCGATGTGTTGTACCCGGTGGGTCGCCACGACCCCGACACGTTGCGGCGCTTGACCGCCGAGTTGGAGTTGCCGGTCAACGCGATCGCGCTGCCCGACCAGGACGACCCGGCGCCCTTCGGTCCGTTGGGTGTGGCGCGCATCAGCTTCGGGCCGTTCCTGCAGGCAGCGCTGGCGACGCGGGCCAAGGAGTTGCTGGCCCGCTGGGGCTGACGCGCCTAATCCGGCGGAGCCGTTGCGACTCCGCCGGATTCGGCTGTTGCTCCGGACTGACCGGAGACTATTTGGTGATCTCGATGCGCTGCGCCTGGTTGTCGGCGTACGCACCGGCCACCCGCACCGTCAGCACACCGGCGTCGTAGGTCGCCGTGATGGCGTCGCCGGTGACGTGGCCGGGCAGCTGGAAGGAGCGGCGGAACGATCCGTACCGGATCTCGCGCAGCGTGCGGCCTTCCTTCTCTTCCGAACGCTGATCGCGGTGCTCGCCGTGAATGACCAACCGGCCGCGATCGACCTCCACGTTGACATCCTGGTCGACGTCAACGCCTGGGAGTTCGACCCGTACTATCGCGTCGTCGCCGTCCTTGACGATCTCGGCGGCGGGCTTGAAACCGCTGGTCGCCGCCCTGTTCCAATCCGCCGCGGCGGCGGGTCCGAAAAAGTCGCGCAACCACCGGTCGGTGTCCCAGGCCGGCCGCGACCACAATGCGAGGCTACTCATGGCGCTTCCCTTCTAATTCCTTGAGCTTGATTGTGAGATTCCTGTGACCGGTGCCTGCGCGACCGGCTACTAGGGCAAACATGAGTCGACCCCGCTAAAGTTCCACCTTGTCGTTCGCCGGCAGCGAACGATCAATCACAGGCCTTCCTGTGAGTTGTGAGATCCTCGTCATAGGACCGTCACATTGCGCGAAAAGAACGTAATTTCTGGCCGTTACTCTCAAAGCCATGTCTGCAGACGGGATTTCGGGCGCCAGCTGTGCGCGCCGTCACATCATCGTAGTCGGACATGGCATGGTGGGTCACCGATTCGTCGAGGCGCTCCGCGCCCGTGACACCGAGGGACTCTGGCGTGTCACGGTTTTCGCCGAGGAGACCGACGCGGCCTACGACCGCGTGGGCCTGACCTCCTACACCGAAAGCTGGGATCGCAAGCTATTGGCGTTGCCCGGCAACGAATACGAGGGTGACGAGCTGGTCCGGCTGGTGCTCAACGAACGCGTCACCGAAATAGACCGCGCCGCAAAGACGGTGGTGACGGCGGACGGTCAGCGACACGGCTACGACACGTTGGTCCTGGCGACCGGCTCGTACGCCTTCGTGCCGCCGGTGCCGGGCCACGATCTGCCCGCATGCCACGTGTACCGCACGCTTGACGACCTCGACGCGATCCGCGCCGACGCCCAGCGCACGGCCGAAACCTCGCACGCCACCGCGGGTGTCGTGATCGGCGGCGGCCTGCTCGGCCTGGAAGCCGCTAATGCGCTGCGCCAGTTCGGGTTGCAGACCCACGTCATCGAGATGATGCCGCGGCTGATGGCCCAGCAGATCGACGAGGCCGGCGGTGGGCTGCTGGCCAGAATGATCGGCGAGCTCGGCATCTCGGTGCACGTCGGCACTGGAACCGAATCGATCGAGGCGGTCGAGCATTCGGACGGCACCACCTCGGTGCGGGTGAGCCTGACCGACGGCCAGGTCATCGACGCCGGTCTGGTGATCTTCGCCGCCGGCATCCGGCCGCGCGACGAGCTGGCGACCGCGGCCGGACTGACCCGCGCCGAGCGTGGCGGGGTGCTCACCGACGTGGCTTGCCAGACAAGCGATCCCGACATCTACGCCATCGGTGAGGTCGCCGCGATCGGCGGTCGCTGCTACGGCCTGGTTGGTCCGGGTTACACCTCCGCCGAGGTGGTGGCCGATCGGCTGCTGGACGGCGTCGCGGAGTTCGGCGAGGCGGACCTGTCCACGAAGCTCAAACTGCTCGGCGTCGACGTGGCCAGCTTCGGCGACGCGATGGGGACGACCGAGAACTGTCTCGAGGTCGCCATCAACGATGCGGTCAACCGCACCTACGCCAAGCTCGTGCTCTCCGACGACGCCAAGACGCTGCTCGGCGGTGTGCTGGTCGGCGACGCCTCGTCCTACGGGGTGCTGCGGCCCATGGTCGGCAGCGAGCTGCCCGGCGACCCGCTGGCGCTGATCGCGCCGGCATCCTCCGGCAGCGGTACCGCGTTGGGCGTTGGGGCGCTGCCGGATTCGGCGCAGATCTGCTCGTGCAACAACGTCACCAAGGGCGATCTGAAGTGTGCGATCGCCGACGGCTGCGCCGATGTCCCCGCGCTCAAGGCGTGCACCTCGGCCGGCACCTCGTGTGGGTCGTGCGTGCCGCTGCTCAAGCAGCTGCTGGAAGCCGAGGGCGTGGAACAGTCCAAGGCGCTCTGCGAGCACTTCAGCCAATCGCGGGCGGAGCTTTTCGAGATCATCTCCGCCACCGAGCTCCGCACCTTCTCCGGGCTGCTGGAGCGCTTTGGCCGCGGAAAGGGTTGCGACATCTGCAAACCCGTGGTCGCCTCGATCCTGGCCTCCACCGGGTCGGATCACATCCTCGAAGGCGAGCAGGCCTCGCTGCAGGATTCCAACGACCACTTCCTGGCCAACATTCAGAAGAACGGCAGCTACTCGGTAGTGCCCCGGGTCCCCGGAGGGGACATCAAGCCAGAGCACCTGATCCTGATCGGCCAGATCGCCCAGGACTTCGGGCTCTACACCAAGATCACCGGCGGCCAGCGGATCGACATGTTCGGCGCCCGGGTGGACCAACTTCCGGAGATCTGGAAGCGCCTGGTCGACGGCGGCATGGAATCCGGCCACGCGTACGGCAAGGCGCTGCGCACGGTGAAGAGCTGCGTGGGCACCGACTGGTGCCGCTACGGGCAGCAGGATTCGGTGCAGCTGGCCATCGATTTGGAACTGCGCTACCGCGGCTTGCGGGCACCGCACAAGATCAAGATGGGCGTCTCGGGTTGCGCGCGGGAGTGTGCCGAAGCCCGGTCCAAGGACGTCGGCGTCATCGCCACCGAAAAGGGTTGGAACCTGTACGTCGGCGGCAACGGCGGCATGACGCCCAAGCACGCGCAGCTGTTGGCCAGCGATCTGGACACCGAAACGCTGGTCCGCTACGTCGACCGGTTCGTCATGTACTACATCCGGACGGCCGATCGGCTGCAACGCACGGCGCCGTGGGTCGACTCGCTCGACGGCGGGCTCGACCACGTGCGCGAGGTCGTGTGCGACGACTCGCTCGGCCTGGCCGGGGAATTCGAGGCCGCAATGGAGCGGCATGTGCAGAACTACAAGTGCGAATGGAAGGGCGTGCTGGACGACCCGGACAAGCTGTCGCGGTTCGTGTCGTTCGTCAACGCCCCGGACGCCGTCGACTCAACCGTGACGTTCACCGAGCATGCCGGTCGCAAAATCCCTGTGTCCATTGGCATGCCGCGGGTCCGTGAAGCGACAACGGAGGAATGAGGAACCGATCATGACACTTCTCAACGACATTGCGGTGTGGACCAGCGCGTGCGCGTACGAGCACCTCATCCCGGGCCGCGGCGTCGGCGTGCTGCTCGATGACGGTTCCCAGGCGGCGTTGTTCCGGCTCGACGACGGCTCGGTGTACGCGGTGGGCAACGTCGACCCGTTCTCCGGGGCCGCGGTGCTTTCCCGCGGAATCGTGGGTGACCGCGACGGCTGCGTCACGGTTCAGTCGCCCATCTTGAAGCAGGCGTTCTCGCTCGAAGACGGTTCCTGCCTGGATGATCCGACCGTTTCGGTGCCGGTGTACCCGGTGCGGATCACCGAGGACGGCTACGTTCAGGTCGCGCGCGACTACCAGCCGCGGGCCGCCTGAGCCCGACCGCCGGTTCAGCGGGTGATGTCGCCGACAAGGTAGCGTTGCATCGTCGGCCCGATCGCGTCGACGAGAGCGTCCACCGGCATGGAGTGCAGCGGCTCGGATCGGATGCCGTAGCGCATGATCCCCAGGCCCACCAACTGCGAGGCGCACAACGAGGCCCGCAGGGCCGCCTTGTCGGCGCCCAGAACCTTCAGCAATGGGCCGAAGACGGGGCCGATGAACATGCCCTGCACTATCTCGGCGGTCTTCGCCATGCCCGTCGACGCGACGGCACTGGCCGCAAACGGGCCGCCGCCGGCGGCGTCCCACGTCGTGATCAGCATGCGCAGGGTGCGCCGGCCCACCTGGTTGGCCCCGCCGGTGACGATCCGGTCGATGAATTCCGGTGTGCCGAAAGGCAACCGCAGCATCTTGGCGACCGGGTCGAGGATCCCATGCGACTGCTCTTCGCGACGGGGCATGGTGCCAGGATCGCCCGTCTGCGACCAAAGATCAAGGAACGACGGGCACCGGCGCGCCTCGACGGCAGGCGATTTCCCGCTAGGAGGCCGAAAGTGCCGAGCGGCCGTGGCCCGGCTGATGCGGGCTCGAACGGCGCGACGCGTGCCGGGCGGTGGCGGCGAGGACCGGCGGCAGGGCCCGGCGAAATCGGTTCGCGACCAGGCGCGCCAGCCCGGGATGGGTGCCCAGCGGCTCGCTGACCAGGTCGGCACCGCAGCCGTGCAGCCGTTGTTGGAACAGGCCGTCGGCCAGTAGATATGAGGCGACCACGACACGTCCGCCGGTGCGGCGCGCCCGGACCCGTGCCCGATCTACGGCCTCGGGCACCGGCGGATCACCGGTGGCCGCGAACGCCAGGCTCACCCGGGATCCGGTGAGCGCCGACAGCAGCGTCGCGGTGGTGTGCAGGTCGGCGCGGGCTTTGTCGTCCGATGTTCCCGCTGCGGCCAGGATCACCAAATCACCCGGCCGCCAACCGCATTTGGCCAGCTGATCGCCGACGATCCGCGCAATCTGACCGCTCGGACCCAACGCGGGGGTGACGATCACGTTCGGGTGTCCACTGACCTCGACGTGTGAGGGAAGGTCGGCCCGCACGTGGTATCCGCGCGCCAGGAAGGCCGGCACCACGATCGCGGGGCGTTCGGCGGCCTTCACGGATGCCAGCACTTCGCTGGGAGTAGGGCCCACCACGTCCACAAAGGCAACGTCCACCGCGCTGCGGACGAGCGTACTCACCTGTGCCGCAAGGTCTTCGATCATCGCCACCCCATCCGGCCTGCGGGTGCCGTGGGCTACCAGGATCAAGGCCATGAGGACTCTCCCGGATGCTCGATCGCGAGTCGGTAACCGCGCTTGACCACCGTCGCGATGATGTTCTTGTCGCCCAGCGCCGTTCGCAACCGCAGCACTGCGGTATCGACGGCGTGCGGGTCGTTGCTGTTGCCGGGAAGTACGCGTAGCAAGTCGTTGCGCGCGACGACATCGCCGGGACGTTGCGCCAGCGCGCGCAGGGTCGCCATGCTCGATCCCGACAGCGACTGCACCGAGCCGTCAACCAGCACGCAGGTTCCGCGGATCTCGATGTCGTGCCCGGCCGCGCGGATGGCGCACGACCGCAGGGGCGGGAGCTCCTGGGCGATGTGGCGGGCCAACGCGCCCAACCGCATTCGTTCGGGCGACGACGTCGGAATTCCCGCGCGGATCAACGGCTGCGCGGTGACCGGGCCTACGCACATCGCGTGCACATCGCTGCGAAGCGCTTGCAGCAGTTGATCTTCGATGCCCAAGTCGCGGCTGCGTTCCAGCAGCGCGGCACCGGCTGGTGCCGAGGTGAAGGTCACCGCATCGAACTGCCGGCGCGCGACCGAGGCGACCAGTTGGTCGAAGTCGCCGCCGGACGGCGTCGGCTTCCAGCGGTATACGTGGATGGGCACCGCCTGCGCGCCCGCCGCTCGCAATCCATTGATGAACTCCGGGAACGGATCCCATCCGTCGGCCGCGCCGTGCAGCTGGACGGCGATGCGCTTACCGGCGACGTCCGACTCGAGGAGATACCGCAGGACTTCGCGCGACGACTCGGATTTCGGTGACCACTCCTCGTGCAGCCCGGCGGCGCGCAACGCGCCGGTCGCCTTTGGGCCCCGGGCCACGATCCGCGATTTGGCAAGCGACGCCAGCAGTTGGGTTGCCAGCCCCCAGCCGTCGGCCGCGGCGACCCAGCCGCGGAAGCCTATACCGGTGTGCGCCACCAAGATATCGGGTGGTTCGGCGATCACGGCTTCGGTGTGGCTCTGCAAGTCGGCGTCTTCGGGCAGCGCGATGATGTTGATGGCCGCGGCGCTGGAAACCTCCGCGCCGTTGCGGCGCAGCAGCGCGCACAGCTCCTCGGCGCGGTTCGCCGACGTGACGGCGATCCGGTAGCCGGTCAGCGGCGCGGAGTCTGGTGGGGCCAGTGGAGGGGCCATATGAACTGTGTATGCCTGCGACGTTTCGGTTGCGTTACCGGTCAATTGCTGCGGCATTGCCCGCGTTGCGAGTCCGCTCACACGCGGGCGGCCTCGGTTTGCGGCGCCGACCCGGACAAGCCCGGGGCCGACGCGGGCCGGCGCACGTAGACTGTCCAGGTCATGATCGCCGCCACGATGTACGAGGTCAGAAACACCCAGTAGGCAGACGTTTCCGTGCCGGTGCTCAGATAGGACTGGCGCAGCGCCAGGTTGATTCCCACGCCGCCGAACGCCCCGACGGCCGAACAGATGCCGATCAGCGATCCCGACATGGCGCGGGCCCAATGACGTCGCTCGTCCTCGCTCGTGTCCAGCGACCGACTGCGCGCCTCATAGACCGAGGGAATCAGCTTGAAGACCGAGCCGTTGCCCATGCCGGACAGGATGAACAGCACCATGAAGCCGGTGAGGTAGCCGATCATGCTGGCGGAGTGCGCCTCGGCGTGGTGATCGTCCAGGGTGCTGACGGTGACCAGAAGCCCGGCGCCCAAGGTCATGCCGGCCAGCACGCCGAGGGTGACGCGGCTGCCGCCGAGGCGGTCGGACAGCCGGCCACCGTAGATGCGCGCCAGCGAACCCAGCAGAGGACCGATGAAGGCCACCTGCGCGGCGTGCAGCGCCGCATGTTTCGGGCTTTCCCCGCTTTGCGCGAAGTTGACCTGCATCACCTGCCCGAAGGCGAAGGAGAAGCCGATCCAGGAGCCGAAGGTGGCGATGTAGAGCAGCGAGATCACATGGGTGTCGCGCTCGAACAGGATCGAGCGCATGGTGCTCAGCCGGGTGCCGTGGTGGATATTGTCCATGGACAGCGCGGCCGCGATGCCGACGACGGTCAGCAACACCAGGTACACCGCGCACACCCAGTACGGCGCCTCGTGCCCGGCGGTGGCGAGCACCAGCAGGCCGACCAGCTGGATCACCGAAACCCCTACGTTGGCGACGCCGGCGTTGACGGCCAGCGCGCCGCCCTTGAGCCGCTGCGGGTAAAAGGCGTTGACGTTGGCCAGCGAGGCCGCGTAATTGCCGCCGCCCAGCCCGGTCATGGCCGCGCACAGCACGAACGGCCACAGGGGCAGACCGGGATTGGCTAGCAACACAATCGTGCCGGCGGTCGGGATCAGCAACACGAAGGCCGAGAACGTCGTCCAGTTGCGGCCACCGAAGGCGGCGATGCCCAACGTGTAGGGGATCCGGGCGCAACCACCGACCAGGGTCGCGACCGCGCCCAGCAACAGCTTGTCGCCGGCGGAGAAGCCGTAGACGGAGCCCGGCATGAACAGCGCCATCACGGGCCACAGGGTCCAGATCGAAAACGCCACGTGGTCACCGGCAATGGTGCACAGCAGGTTGCGCCGGGCGACCTTCTGGTTGCCGGCCTCCCAGGCCGCCGTGTCTTCCGGATTCCAGTCCGCGATGCGCCGGTTGCGGCGCCGCCGATCTTCGCCACCTTTCATGACGTTCACGCTCGCCCGCCCATCGTAGAAATCGACTGTGTGCCAAGGAGTCCAAACCGGTTGGCGTGCATACAGATCCCTCTCGTCAGGTCCCACGTATCACCGCATCCGGCCGACGCAGCAGGGTCACCGCGCTCGCCCGGTATCGGGAGAGCTGTCGGGGGCCGGCTTTCGACGCTTGGGCGCCCGGAATCGCGGGGCATGCCCTGCCGTATGGTCCGATGCTCACATTTGGACGCGAACGGGTCAACCGGAGCGGGCCGTTATCGGCTGTTAGTTGCTTACCAGTTATCTGGTAGATCGCTGAGGGCGGTCAGCGCGCGAGCGTGCGGTCCATCCAGCCTGAATCGGCACCGCCAGCAAGTGATTTCACGCATAGGCACTGCCCCGTGTGAGGTGGAATACAGTGCCGTTCCGATGCCGAGGATGCCCGCACGAATTGCGTTAGGAGAAAGGCCAACTCGCGGCACCGGATTGGGCTCCCACCAAAGCCCTGGGTCGCGCCCAGTGCAGTCGCACCGTTTGGCCGGGCCGCACCTGGGCGACCTTGTCGACGTCCTCGTCGACCACCACGCCGATCACGGGGTAGCCGCCGGTTACCGGATGATCGGGACCCAGGATCACCGGTAAACCGTTGGGCGGCACCTGGATTGCGCCACGCGTGGCTCCCTCGCTGGGCAGCTGCCGGTCCGGGTAGCAGTGCTGCAGGGGCCGGCCGGTCAGCCGCATCCCCACCCGGTCGCTGCGATCGGATGCGACCCAATCGGTGTGCACCAGCGCGTCGGGGTCGATGAACCATTCGTCGCGCGGCCCCGGCACCACCAACAGCTCGACGGCATGTGTGCTGATGGCCGCCACCGGAGCCTGGTCCAGTTCCGGATAGGCGTCGGTGTGCTCGCCGATCGGCAGCCGGTCGCCGGCCCGCAGCGGCGACGGGCCGATCGCCGACATCACGTCATAGCTGCGCGAGCCCAGCACCGGCTCCACGCTGATGCCGCCGCGGACCGCCAGGTAGCTGCGCAGCCCGGCGCCGGGGGTACCCAGCGAGATCACCTCGCCGTGACGCACATGATGAATGCTGTTGGTGCCGAACTTGATTCCGTTGACGGTGGGGTCGGCGTCCGCACCCGTCACCGCGATGTCGACGTCGCCGCCGGACACCCTGGCCGCGAAACCGCCGAACGTCACCTCCACCGTCGCGCGGTCGTCGGGGTTGGCCACCAGCCGGTTGGCCAGCCGGTGCGCGCGCCGATCGGCGGCCCCGGACCGGCTCACCCCCATGTGGGCCAGTCCCGGTCGGCCGAGGTCTTGGACGACGGCGAGCGGACCGGTACGGAGGATCTCCAGGATTGGCACGGCTATCTCCTTAGCTATGGTCGCGACCCGCTTCGCGCGGCCGCGCCGCGCTCGCGACGACTAGACTGCCTGGAACTGAACCCACATGCCCTGCGTCAACAACGCAGGGTTCGGGCGCCGCAGATCCCACAGCGCGGCGTCGGTGCGGCCGATGAGTTGCCAGCCACCGGGGGACTGGCGCGGATACACGGCGCTGAATTCACCGGCCAGGCCCACGGAGCCGGCCGGCACCGAGGTCCTCGGCTCCGGGCGGCGCGGCACCCGCAGCCGCGGGTCGCCGTCGACCAGATAGGCGAAACCTGGTGCGAATCCGCTGAATCCGACCCGCCACGGCGTGGCGGTGTGGGCGTCGATCACCGCCGCGATGCTCAAACCGGTGTGGGCGGCGACCTCGGCGAGGTCGGGACCGTCGTAGACGACCTCGATGACCACGTCGGCGCGGCGCTCCGAGCGGGCGTCCGGGGCGGCGGCCACGCGCATCTTGCGCAGCCGCTGACGGATGACGCCTTGGTAGCGCGGCCCGTCCAGCTTCACCAGCACCGTGCGGGCCGCCGGGACGACGTCGACCACGCCCGGTATCGCCGCGCCGCGCAGCGCGTCCGCCCAAGCCAAAACCTCGGCGGTACTACCGCATTGCACCATCAACGCGCGGTCGCCGTAGTCCACAACGGTGTTGCCGACCAGCTCCGTCGGCAGGTTGTGGGCGAGGTTGCCGCTAAGATCCGTCACGCTCATTACTCGACGGTAACTCCGGGATCGCGGCTTGTGCGAGGGGTAGCGACGGATTTTTCAAGCACTGCCAGAGCTGCCTTAGCAAACGCTCAAACAGCCGCGCCGAGCCCGGGCGGCTAGCCCAGAATCTTGGTCAGCAGCGGGGGCAGTTGGTCGGCGATGACGGGGTAACTCAGCGGCGATGCGAACGCGATCGCGCCGGCCTGGTCCTTGGTGGTGAAGATGTGGCGGTTCTGCGCCGTGGTGAGCGAGCCGGCGACTTCGGGGTCGGCCAGGATCGCCTTCTGATCGTCGGCGCTCTGGGTTGTCCAGATCACCACGTCGGCGGACTCGAGCACCGACTTGATGTGATCGCGCGGAATCACGGCCCGCTGACCGGTGCCGAACGGCTTGATGGTGTCGGAGATGACCAGCCCCAGCTGATTGAGGAAATCCGTCCGCCAGCCCGCCATGGTGGCGGCGACGGTGCCCTGCTCCAGCGCGCCGTGCATCAGCAGCGCCTTCTTGCCGGTCCATTGTTGATTCTTCTTGCCGATGTCGGTGAACTTCTGGTCGACGCCGTCGATCAACGACTTCATCTGGTCGGCCTGGAAGACCGCCTGGCCGATGGTGGCGGCCTGTTCTTTCCACGGTTCGAAGAAGGCGTCGCCGTCCGATTGCGCGACGGTCGGGGCGATCGCGGACAGTTTTTGATATGTGTCGGCGTCCAGGCCGGCGTTCACGGCCACGATCAGATCCGGTTTCATACCGGCGATCTGATCGACGGGAATGCCGTTGTCCAGGTTCAACACCGTCGGTTGCGCCCCGCCGAGTTTGGGCGCGGCCCACGGCCAGACCGCGAAGGGCTGGTCACCGAACCAGTTGGTCACCGCGATCGGCACCACGCCGACCGCGAGCAGGTCGTCCTGCTCGGTGTAGCCGGCGCTGACGACCCGCTTAGGGGGTTCTTTGATGACGGTCTGACCAAACAGGTGCGTGACCGTCACCGAACCGGGGGTGGCTCCCGGAGCCTGTTGGCGTGACGAGCATCCCGAGGAGAACGCGGTTACGCCGCCGATCGCGGCAACCCCGGCAGCCCCTGCGAGCTGCAAGAATCCCCGTCGATTCCATCCCTGTCGCATCGTGTGAGAGTATCGCGTTCCTCCCGCACAGATGCATCGCCGCGCGGTTGAGACCCTTCAGCCCAGCGGCATGCCGGCGTCCATGAAATCCAGGGCGCGATAGATCGTGTCGGCGGTCTTCGGCGCGCCGTCGAATGCGGCCATCATAGCACCCGTCAACGCCCCCGCGAACACTCGGACTTCGAAATCGTCTGCGGCACGGCCGATCCGGTGCGCGATCGCCTCGGCGGCGACGGTCACGGTGCGGTAGTACTCGTCATACATCGCCGCCTTGAGTTCGGGTATGGAGAACATCAGACGCTGCCGGGTGCTCTCGAACTCCAACTGGTCGTCGGGCAGCTGCGCGATGACGGCTTCGTAGGCCCGGCGGAAGGCCTGCGCCGGAGACAGGTTGGGTGGCTGGGCCTTCAGCGCGTCGAGGATCAGCGGGTCCAGGTCGTCGGCCAGTAGCAGCGACTCCTTGGACGGGAAGTAGCGGAAGAAGGTGCTCGGCGACACGTCGGCCGCCTCGGCGATCTGTTCCACCGTGGTAGCGGCGTACCCGTTCTGCTCGATGAGGCGAAACGCCTCGCGCCTGATGGCGCGGCGGGTTTTGATCTTTTTGCGCTCCCGTAGGCCCAGGGGAGCCTCAGTCACCTGCATGCGCCGATTGTCGCGCATCGGCCGCTCGCCGTGGGGTAGCGGCGTCGCGGAAGTGAGCAGTCGCAAGCGGGTGACAACACCTCTGGAGCTCGTGTTACCGGTCTAGCTGCGCTTGAACGGTTTCATCGGGTCGCGGCGCTGCGGTGGCCGCCGCCTTAGTGGCGAATTCGACTGCCGCGCGCACGGCCTTGGGGTTGCGCAGGATCCGGTAGTGCGCGAGGCGCCCAAGGCCGTGCGTGGCGGTCAGGCTTGCCCCCGGCCACGTTGACGCCAAGTCCTGGCTCATCGCAAAGGGGCTGTCAGGGTCGTCGGGGTCGTGCAGGATCAGCAGTGGAGGCGGATCGTCGATGCGCGACGCCAGATGTGTCAGGTCGGAATGCAGCAACGGGAATCCCAGTCGGCGGTCGAGTCGCCGGTGCAGAGCGTCGCGGATGCGCGGGCCGAAGCCGTGCCGCTGCGCGAACCAGTCGAGGTAGTACGCAAACCCGCCCATCGGTGCCAGGAAGACCAGCCGCTCGGCGGGTGCGCCCCAGGACAGCGCCAATGCGGTGGCCTTGGCGCCCAGCGAGTGCGCAATGATCGCGTGCGCAGGCCCGTAAGCGTCCACCATGGCTTTCACCGCTTGGGCACATTCGCCGATCGTCGTGCGGCCGGGCGCCAATCCGCCGGGGTCGGATTCCTGGTGGCTGGGGAGGTCGAAGGCAATCACGTGATGGCCGGCCGCCACCAGGGGTTTGACGAAGACTCCGAGGTGTGCACGGCATCCGCCCCAGCCGTGGATCAGGTACACCGGCGGTCCCTGGCCCCAGGCTTCGCCGACGAGTTTGTGACCGGACCATGACGCTTCCACCGGTTGACTCGCGCCCACGCCGGGCGGCATGCGTGCCGACGTCGTCTCGGGCGGTGTGCACCACAGTTCGATCGCCCAGCGGGCACCCAGTCGAGGGGCCGTGCGCTCCAGCATGCTGAATGCCCTGCGCACGCGGGGTGAGACGGGGGGTTCTAGACCCGACCCTTCGCCCGCGCGCGGGGCATCGACATCGCTCATGAACGCAGTTCCTATCCGGGCCTCGGCAACATTGAGGTGCTCAGCAGGCCGCCTCCGGCACAGTCATAGTGTCGTGGTCGAGATCGCTGGGGACTCCGCGGGTGGTCCTTTCAGCACTCGTCAATCTTCCCTGCGTCTCGACAGTTGCGTTGCAGAGTTCTGACAAACGGGGACGGGCCGTTGCGATCTCTGCGTATCGCCCACGTAACTGTGCACACCCCGACCGGTAACAGTGCGTCTTTAGCGTCGAGTCGTCACTGCCCGCGCCCCATTCAACTCAGGAGTCCCACCAGATGACCACGACCATCAGCCCCGTAACGCAGCCCGCGCCTACGCGCGAGCGTCATGCGGGACGGCACTGGATCGATGACTGGCGGCCCGAAGATCCCGAATTCTGGGAGACGACCGGCAAGCCGATCGCTCGCCGGAACCTGATCTTCTCGATCTTCGCCGAGCACGTCGGGTTCAGCGTGTGGATGTTGTGGAGCATCGTGGTCGTCCACATGACCGCGATCGGCGGTTCCGGGCACCCCGCCGCGTCCGGCTGGGCCTTGACCGCGAGCCAGGCTCTTTTCCTGGTCGCCGTCCCCAGCGGCGTCGGCGCGTTCCTGAGATTGCCTTACACCTTCGCGGTTCCGCTGTTCGGCGGCCGCAACTGGACGACGATCTCGGCGGCGCTGCTGTTGATCCCGTGCCTGCTGCTGGCCTGGGCGGTGAGCCATCCCGGACTACCGTTCGGCGCCCTGGTGGCGATCGCCGCGACCGCCGGTTTCGGCGGCGGCAACTTCGCCTCGTCGATGGCCAACATCTCGTTCTTCTACCCGGAGAAAGACAAGGGCTGGGCGCTAGGCCTGAACGCGGCGGGCGGCAACATCGGTGTGGCGGTGGTGCAGAAGATCATTCCTCCCATCGTCATCGCCGGTGGTGGGGTGGCGCTGTCGCGCGCCGGGTTGTTCTACGTGCCGCTGGCTGTGGTGGCCGCCGTCTGCGCGTTCCTGTTCATGAACAACCTCACCGAGGCCTCCAAAACCGGGGGAGCCGACGTGCGGCCGGTGCTGGAGTCGCTGCGGCACCCCGACACCTGGATCATGTCGCTGCTCTACATCGGCACCTTCGGGTCGTTCATCGGCTACTCGGCGGCCTTCCCGACCCTGCTCAAGACGGTTTTCGGGCGCGGTGACATCGCCGTGGCGTGGGCCTTCCTAGGTGCGGGTATCGGATCGGTGATCCGGCCGCTGGGCGGCAAGCTGGCCGACCGGATCGGCGGCGCCCGCATCACCGCCGCCAGCTTCGTCATGCTCGCGATCGGGGCGGCGGCCGCGCTGTGGTCGGTGCGGGCGGTCAACCTGCCGGCCTTTTTCGCCAGCTTCATGTTTTTGTTCGTGGCGACGGGTATCGGTAACGGCTCGACCTACCGGATGATCTCGCGGATCTACAAAATCAAGGGCGAGCTGGCCGGCGGCGAGCCCGACACCATGGTGGGCATGCGCCGCCAGGCTGCCGGGGCGCTGGGCGTCATCTCGGCGGTGGGTGCCTTCGGCGGGTTCGTGGTTCCGCTGGCGTACTCGTGGTCGAAGTCGCAATTCGGCAGCATCGAACCGGCGCTGCGGTTCTACATCGTGTTCTTCCTCGGCCTGCTCGGCGTCACGTGGTATTGCTACCTGCGCAAACACAACGCGGTTACACGGGTGGGGATCTAGGCGAGGACCAAGCGTCAGCTCGACGGCTTCTGCTTCCCGCCGTATCCGTCCCAAGGGTTGTAGTCGGCGATCAGCCCTTCCTGGGGTGGCCGTTCGTCTTCGGGAACGTGCTGCAGGTTGATTCGGATTCGGTACCAGATCGAACTGGGCCCGCGCATCCCGTCGACCAGGACATCGACCGGCTCCAGTCGGCGGGCCACCGCGGGATAGCGGCCGCGCCAGACGTCCAGCGCCGCCAGCGCCTCGTCCTTGGTCTTCGTGCGCGCGATCTCGATCAGCGGCATTGAAGATTGCCGCCTGCCGTCGGTGCGCTTGCCCGACCCTTTCGGAGCGCGTTCGGGCGGTCCCATCTCCTCGGCCAGCACCAGCAGCCGGTCGAGCTCGCCGACGGCGTCGTTCATTGCCGCCCACGGGTCGCCCAGTTCGGCAAACCGATCGGGCACGGTGTCGATGGTGAATGCCGCGGGGTCGCAGCTGGGGACCTCGTCCCACCGCAGCGGGGTCGAGACACGGGCATCGGGAGTCGCCCGCACCGAGTACGCCGACGCGACCGTGCGGTCCTTCGCGTTTTGATTGAAGTCGACGAACACCCCTTCGCGTTCTTCCTTCCACCAGCGGCTGGTCGCCGCCTCGGGCAGGCGACGCTCGACTTCGCGGGCGATGGTCTGCGCGGCCCGCCGCACCTGGCGGAACTCCCAGCGCGGGGCGATGCGGGCGTAGATGTGGAAGCCGCGCGATCCCGATGTTTTCGGCCACGCCGTCAGGCCGTAATCCTCCAGCACCTCCCGGGCCACCAGCGCGACGTCGACGATGCGCCGCCAAGGCACCCCGGGCATCGGATCCAAGTCCACCCGCAGTTCGTCGGGGTGATCCAGGTCGTCGGCGAGTACCGGGTGGGGGTTCAGGTCGACGCACCCCAGGTTGACCGCCCAGGCCAGTCCCGCCGCATCGTGGATCACCGCCTCGGCGGCGGAAGTGCCTCGGGCGTAACGCAATTCGGCAACGTCGACCCAGTCCGGCCGGTTGACCGGCGCCCGTTTCTGGAAGACGGCTTCCTCGGCGATGCCCTTGACGAAGCGCTTGAGGATCATCGGTCGATCCGCAACGCCGCGCAGGGCCCCGTCGGCGACGGACAGGTAATAGCGGACCAGGTCGAGCTTGGTGTACGGACCCGAGCCGCGGTGCGCTTCGAACATGACCTTGTCCGGATGGGTGATGGTGACCTCGCGCCCGGCCACCTGTAGCGAAACCGGACCCATGTTCATCATCGTAAGTCGGTGGGTACTTACCCCTCATAATGCGACGGACGTCACATAGGGTGGGATCCATGCCTAATCTGATCGGCCTGCCTGGGCAGGCGGTTTCCAAGGTTCAGCAATATGCGGAGCGTGGTTTAGCGGAGCTGCACTATGTCCGCAAAATTCTCGAAGCCGGAGGCTTTCCGCTGGAGCCTCCCCAGAACCTTGCCGCGATGGTGGGCGACATCCGCAAATGGGGCGAGATCGGGATGCTTCCCGCCATGCACGCCCGGCGCAGCCCGGACAAGGTAGCCATCATCGACGATGACGGCGAGTTGACCTGGAAGGAGCTCGACGACGCCGCCAACGCGGTTGCCCATGGCCTGCTGGACAAGGGCGTCAAGGGTGGGGATGGCGTCGCGATCCTGGCCCGCAACAGTCGCTGGTTTGCGATCGCCGAGTTCGGGTGCGCCCGGGTCGGTGCGCGCATCATCCTGTTGAACAGTTCGTTCTCCGGGCCACAGATCAAGGAGGTGTCTGAGCGCGAGGACGCCAAACTGATCATCTACGACGACGAATACTGCGAGGACGTCAGCAAGGCCGACCCGCCACTGGGCAAGCTGCGCGCGCTGGGCACCAACCCCGACTCCGATAAGAAGTCGGGCAGCAAAGACGAGACACTTGCCGACCTGATCGAAGGCAGCAGCGGCAAGCCCGCGCCCAAGGCGGATAAGCATTCGTCGATCATCATCCTGACCAGCGGCACCACCGGCACCCCGAAGGGTGCGAACCGCAGTACGCCGCCGACTCTCGCACCGATCGGCGGCATCCTGTCGCATGTCCCGTTCAAGGCCGGCGAGGTGACGGCGCTTCCCGCGCCGATGTTCCATGCGCTGGGCTTCCTGCACGCCACCATAGGAGCGTTCCTGGGCTCGACGCTGGTGCTGCACCGAAAGTTCAAGCCCGACGTGGTGTTGACGGACATCGCGAAGTACAAGACGACCGCAATCGTCGTCGTCCCGGTGATGTTGTCCCGGATGCTGGAAGCCCTGGAGAAGATGGATGAGAAGCCCGATCTGTCTTGCCTGCGAATTGTGTTCGTCTCCGGCTCCGCGTTGAATGCCGATGTGGCCGAACGGGGTCTCAAGGAGCTCGGGGACGTCATCTACAACATGTACGGCTCGACCGAGATCGCATTCGCCACCATCGCCGAGCCCAAGCACTTGAAGTACAACCCGTCCACGGCCGGACCGGTTGTCAAAGGTGTCAAGATCAAGATCTACGACGACAACGGCAAGGAGCTGCCTCAGGGCGAGGTCGGCCGGATCTTCGTCGGCAACGCCTTCCCGTTTGAGGGCTACACCGGCGGCGGCAAGAAGCAGATCATCGATGGGCTGTTGTCCTCGGGCGACGTGGGTTACTTCGACGAAAACGACCTGCTCTTCATCAGCGGCCGCGACGACGAGATGATCGTGTCCGGGGGCGAGAACGTGTTCCCAGCCGAAGTCGAGGATTGCCTCAGCGGGCATCCCGAGGTGGTGGAGGCCACCGCCCTCGGTGTTGAAGACAAGGAGTGGGGTCACCGCCTGCGCGCCTTCGTGGTCAAGAAGGACGGCTCCGATGTCGACGAGGACACCCTCAAGAAGCACGTGAAGGACCAGTTGGCCAAGTACAAGGTGCCGCGCGAAGTGATCTTCCTCGACGAACTGCCGCGCAACCCGACGGGCAAGATCCTCAAGCGCGAGTTGCGCGAAATGGACGTCGATTAATTCATTCTGGCTGGCGGGCCCGGCCTGGCTGGCGGGCCCGGCGTGGTTCGCGGGGTCAGCGGCGGTCTTTGATGGCGCGGGTGATCTGCGCCGTCAGTTTGGGGTCGACCAGTAGTTGGTCGATCAGCGCGGTGAGCACCTCTTGCCCGGTCACCCGGGCGACTCCCAGCCGGTCGGCGGCTTCACGCTGCCAGATGTCGAGAGCACGATGGGTGGGTGCCGGCAGGTCGACGGTTCGACGCGTTCGTTGGGTGCGTCCCTGCTGGGCGGCCGGCGGCGGACTCGCGATCCGCGGGCCGCCGTGCCCGAGGCTGAGCCGCTCGGTGGGGGCGGCGTCTCCGGAGGGCCCGTTGGCCGACTTGGGCGCGCGAAAGGCTCCGACGCTGGGTCCGTTCTGGCTGCTGTTGAAGTTCACTTCGGTGTCTTCCTCCGTGAGTGCCAATCAGTAAATCAGCGCTCGGTGCCATTGTGTCAATACTGATTCTGTCACCGCCGCCAGCGTAAGTCCCGCCGCCGGGCCGCCCGCGTCCCCCGTCTGGGTGCCGCACGGCCGGGGACGCAGTTGCGGAGGGCGGCGGCGCCTCAGCGCCGCAGGTCGTGGCGCAAATCATGAAAGTAGCTGTCTGGTCGGAAATGGTTAAGTCGGCGTACTCAACGGCGCGGCGCACTATTTCTCGAAAAAGGCTGTGGGTTCAGGTATCCGCCGATGCGGAAAACCTGATATCAGTAAACGCGCAGTCCGCTCGCCAGTATGTCAGTAGATGCCATTTGAACTGCGTTAATAGGATGACCTGAGCAAAATCTCAGTATTTTGTGAATGCATGAATTGCATAAATGCGGCACAAGAAATGGAGCCAAATAATCGGCATGTCGACGAGAATGTTATCCAATTCACAGCAAGAAAAAAGCAAATTACCCTTGTTTGCCCAGGAATGTGCATCTACCGTTTTTGTTAGCGATGCAAGTGGTTGGAAGGAATGGCTTCGATGATCTCCCGGCGATCATTACGCGGCGCGGGCGCAGGCGCCATAGGTGCCGGAGCTGTGGTCGGCGCACTGCTTTTCGGCGGCGCTCCCATGGCTCAGGCTGCCCCTGCGCCCGCACCCACCACGAGCTTCGCCAGTGCTGGGCCGCACAGCGGACCGGGCTTCATCCCCGATCGCCCCGGCGGTCGCGGATGGGGTAGCCATGATGGTCGGGGAAATGGCAATGGGGGGCACGGCAACTGGAGCCGTGGCGGTGGCTACTGGGGCCCCCAGCACTGGTGGAACTGGTGGTGGTAACCACCATCTCCGCGCGGTAACGGCCGTCGCCGACACGCCAACCCTCGGGATGGCCGACCGCGTCCGGGGAACCATGCCGGCCTGACCTAGTCAGGTCGGCATGGCCCTGTTCGGGACCTTTGCGACCCGTTATGGGTCGCGGGGCAGACCCAGCAGCCGTTCGGCGATGATGTTCAGCTGCACCTCGGAGGTACCGCCGTAAATGGTGGTGGCGCGGCTGGCCAACAGGTATTCGCCCCACTTGCCCGGTAACTGGTCGGTGTCGCCGATCGCGGCATCGGTGCCGAACGACGAGACCGCGAACTCGGCGTAACCCTGGCCCGTGCGCATGGACAGCAGTTTGGAGATCGCCGCCGACGGCATGGCGTCCCCGCCGGCCAGCGTCAACAGCGTCGAACGCAGGTTGAGCACCTTGGCCGCATGCCCCTCGGCGATCAATTGGCCCGCCCGATGCTGGGCGATCTGGTCGAAGTGGCCGTCGCGAACGAACTCGACGAACTGGGGCAGGGTCGCCAGGAAGTTGGCGTCGCTGTTGCCGATCGACACCCGCTCCGCGGTCAGCGTGTTACGGCTCACCTCCCAACCCCGGTTGACCTCACCGAGCACGCAGTCGTCCGGCACGAACACGTCGTCGATGTAGACGGTGTTGAACATCGCGTTGCCGGTGAGCTCGCGTAGCGGCGTGACCGTCACGCCTTCGCTGCGCATGTCCAGCAGGAAGTAGGTGATGCCATTGTGTTTCGGGGCGCTGGGGTCCGTCCTGGCCAGCAGCGCGCCCCACTGCGAGAACTGCGCTGCGGTGGTCCAGATTTTCTGGCCGGTGATGCGCCAGCCGCCGTCGGTCCGGGTGGCTTTGGTGGAAAGCCCGGCCAGGTCCGATCCGGCGCCGGGTTCGGAAAACAGTTGACACCAGATCATCTCGCCGCGGAAGGTCGGCGGCAGGAACCGTTGCTGTTGCTCCTCGGTCCCGAACGCGACGATCGACGGAATGATCCATGCGGCGATGCCGACCTGCGGCCGCTTGACCCGCCCGGAGGAGAACTCCTGGGCGATGATGATCTGCTCCACCGGACTGGCGGCCCGGCCCCATGGCTTCGGGAGGTAGGGCAGCACCCAGCCGCCCTCGGCGAGGGCGACCTTGCGCTGCTCACGCTCGATCTCCTTGAGCGCGGCGACTTCGTCCCGGATCTCGGCCCGCAATTTCTCGGTGTCAGGGTCGAGGTCGATGTCCACCGCACGCATGCCGGTGGTGGTCGCGGTGTCGACGACTTTCTGTGGGTAGTCCGAACTGCGGCCGAAGGAGGCGGCCAGCATCAGCGCCCGGCGGTAGTAGACGCCTGCGTCGTGCTCCCAGGTGAAGCCGATCCCGCCGTGCACCTGAATGCAGTCCTGGGCGCATCGTTGGGCCGCCGCCGGCGCCAGCGTCGCCGCCACCGCGGCGGCGAAGTCGACGTGCGAACCCGCTGTGTCCCAACGGTTTTCGCGGGCCTCGTCGATAGCGCGCGCGGCGTCCCAGACGGCCGCGGTGGCCCGCTCGGTGTCGGCGATCATCTCGGCGCATTTGTGCTTGATGGCCTGGAACTGACCGATCGGGCGGCCGAACTGTTCGCGAATCTTGGCGTAGTGAGAGGCCGTGTCGGTGGCCCAGCGGGCCACGCCGATGGCTTCGGCGGACAGCAGCGTGGTCATCAGCGCGTGCGCCGTCGCCATGCTCAGGTTGGTCAGCACGACGTCCTCGCCGACCTCGACGGCGTTGGCCTGCACATCGGCGATGGGGCGCAGCGGGTCCAGGCTTTTCACCGGTTCGATCTCGAGCTGGTCGGCCCGCAGCACGACCCATGCCTCGCCGCTGTCGATCGCAACGGGCAGCACCAGCAGCGAGGCCTGCGCCGCGGCAGGGACCGCCCGGACTTCGCCACGGATCACCAGCGAGTTGCCGTGCCGGGTGGCGGTCAGCGCACAGCAATTCAGGCCGTAGGAGGCGATTTCGGCGCCCGACGCCAGCCCGGAGAGCACTTTCGCGTCCGGATCGTGCGCGGAGATCAGTGCACTGGCGATCGCCGACGGCACGAACGGACCCGGCACCGCCCCGTAACCGAATTCGGCCAGCACGATGGCCAACTCGAGGATGCCGAAGCCCTGCCCGCCGACGGATTCGGCGAGATGAACGCCCTGCAGCCCCTGGTCGGCCGCGGCCTGCCAGTACGGCGGGGGGTTCTCGAGGGGCGTCTCCATGGCCGCGTGCAGCATCTCCGACGGCGCGACGCGCGTCACCAGCGATCGCACGGAATCGGCCAGGTCTTGATGCTCGGGATTTATCGCGATCGGCATTGGTCGCCTTCCGTTGCTGCAGGAGGCCGCGTCGGCCACGTACCTTTCAAGCTAACAACCAGTCGGTTGGTTGACGAGATGGGCCGGGCCGTCCATCGCGCAGGCGCCCCGACCACACGGGCGAGCAGTGTCAGCGCCATCGCTCGCCGATCCATTGCGTGATGATGTCGGCCTGCTCGCTGCGTGCTCCCGGGGTGGTGAAGTAGTGATCGGTGTCCACCGATGCCTGCGTTTTGTCGGTGCTGGCGAGTGCGTCGAAAATGCGTTGAGCGTCCGAGGGAAACACCCCGGTATCGGCATCGGCGTTGATCACCAGTGCGGGACAGGCGATTCGGGCCAGGTGCGGTTCGGCGCGGGTCTGCGCCACCCGCAGGCTCCACATGCTCAGCCAGTTGCGCAGCGTGCAGGCCGCGGCGATTCCGTGCGCCGAGCGGTTCGCCTTCGCCGGGACGCCCGCGTAGCACATGTTGGGCTGCCGTTTGGTGGGCTCGATGCCGCCGTCGACCATGCGGGGATCGGCCCAGGTTCGCATCACGGAAAATGGGCGATCGGAAAACCCCGCCGCGCGAACACGTTTGAGCTCGTTTTCGGCCCAGTCGGTGATCGCGTGATTGCGCGCGGTCTGCGCGCTGCGGTAGCGGACGAGAAACTCCGGTGAGTAGGGTGGGCCGTTGCGCTCGTTGAACAGGTCGAGGTCGGTGTCGGTGGCGACGGGGTCGTTCTCGTCGACGACCGCGGCGTCCATCCAGGCGGTGAGCACCTCGGGGCGCCCGGGATGGGCGGCGGTGGCCACGTAGCCGTCGGCGGGGGGCAATTCGGTCAGCCCGGCCGCGGGACGCATTCCGTCCAGGGGGGTGACGTTCGGTTCGGCGGCCTGCGACTGGTACGCGGCCATCAGCGAGCCGCCACCCGAATTGCCCAACAGCACAACGGTATCCACGCCCTGGACCTCACGCAGCCAGCGCACGCCGACGCCGATGTCGACCAGTGCGTGGTCGAGCAGGAAGCTGCTTTCGAAGCCGCGAAACCTGGTGTTCCAGCCCAGAAACCCGACGCCGCGAGTGGCCATGTAGTCGGCGAGATAGTGCTCGGAGAAGTCGATCTGGTAGTGCGTGGCGATCATCGCCACTTTGGGTTTGCGCCCCACCCCCCGGTGATACAAACCCTGGCACGGGTGTCCGCCCGCTCCCGCCCGTCCCGCGGTGGGCGACGGCAGCCCGACGAATTCGCGGATCACTCCGGCACCGGTACGGCGAGTCAATTCAGCGGTTCTCCTTACGCATAGATCGCTCGGTAGTAGATGTTGGCCAGGGTTTGGATGCAGGCCTGGTCGTCGGGTTCCCCCGCACGGCCCCCACCGAGCTGGATGTAGCAGAACTGGTTGAACATCGCCACGATGGCCTCGGCGAGCAGCCGCGGATCGTCGTCGGGGCAATAGCCCTGGGCCTGGGCGCGTCGGACCGATTCGGCTATGAAAGAAGTTGGTATTTCGCAGATCTCGGCCCAGTATCGGGCGAAGTCGTCGTTGATCATCGCCAGCTGCGACACGCTGATCACCTCGGCGAGCCGATGGCGGTAGGTGTGCCAGTGTGCGGAAGCGGCGGCGTGCGCGCGCTCCCGATCGGACAAACCATGTCCCGTCACCGAGAGCGCGCGCTCGTTGGCCTCGTCGCGGAAGCGCAGCGCCCACTGACGCACCATCGCCTCTTTGGAGTCGTAGTAGTTGTAGAACGACGCCGCCGACCGTCCGGCTTCGGCGGCGATGTCGGCGATGGTCGTGGCCAGGACGCCCTTGCGCGCGATGACGGTTCGGGCGGCCATATCGATGGCGGCCTGCGTGCGCCGGCCCCGAACGGTGGGAAGCATGGTGGGCTGGCCGTCCCGGCCGGCCGGGGTCGCCGCGGTCGACACCTGCGCAC
Source organism: Mycobacterium sp. 852002-51971_SCH5477799-a (assembly GCF_001667145.1). Lineage (GTDB taxonomy): Bacteria > Actinomycetota > Actinomycetes > Mycobacteriales > Mycobacteriaceae > Mycobacterium. The sequence goes on along the minus strand of NZ_LZIF01000044.1, from coordinate 4,016 downwards.
CTCCCTGGGCTAAAACTGAAACTGATGTTAGATTCAGATTTGGATCTTGGCCAGGATCGTCAAGCCGGGGACCGAGGGGAGCCACCAGATGATCAAGCCGCACAACACCAACACCGAATTCGAACTCGGCGGGATCAACCATGTCGCCCTGGTGTGTTCGGACATGGCGAAAACCGTGGACTTCTATAGCAATGTCCTCGGCATGCCGCTGATCAAATCGCTGGATCTACCCGGCGGCGCGGGTCAGCATTTCTTCTTCGACGCCGGCAACGGGGACTGCGTCGCCTTCTTCTGGTTCGCCGACGCCGCCGATCGGGTGCCGGGGATCTCGTCGCCGGGTGCCATTCCGGGCATCGGCGACATCACCAGCGCCGTCAGCACCATGAATCATCTGGCCTTCCACGTGCCGCCCGAGAAGTTCGACGCCTACCGCCAACTCCTCAAGGACAAAGGGGTGCGGGTCGGGCCCGTGCTCAATCACGACGAAAGCCCCATGCAGGTGTCCGCGACCGTGCATCCCGGCGTCTACGTGCGCTCGTTCTATTTCCAGGACCCCGACGGCATTACCCTCGAATTCGCCTGCTGGGTAAAGGAATTCGCGATCGACGACGCCCAGGCGGTGCCCAAGACCGCGGCCGACCGCCGACCCCCGGTGGGTGCGGCTCACTGATCCGACCGGGCCGAGCCGGAGGATGGTTTCATGACCGACGGCATTCTGACCGACGCGCAGATCGCGGCGCTCACGCCCCAGCAACGCCGGGATCTGATCACCAGGCTGGAGCAGCCGCTCGGTGACGTGATCGACCCGGAATTTCTGGCGCGAGTGCGGCGCATCCGGTTGAGCCTGATGATCGGTGGCTCCATGGCGATGGTCCCGTGGCTGGGCTATCTGTCGGTGACGCTGCCCGAGAACTACGTCGCGCACAACTGGCCCATCACCTGGATCGGTTTCGACGTGCTGCTAGTCGGGTTCATGCTGACGACGGCGGCGCTCGGGTACTTGCGTCGTCAGCTGCTGGTGCTCGCCGCCTTCACCACCGGGGTCCTGCTGATCTGCGACGCGTGGTTCGACCTGATGACCGCCGGACCCAAAGACATCTGGCTGTCCCTGATCACGGCGCTGCTGATCGAGGTGCCGCTGGCGGTCTTCATGATCACCAGCGCGGTGCGCATCATGCGGCTCACCATGATGCGGTTGTGGCTGCTGCATCCCGGCATGCGGCTCTGGAATCTGCCGCTGTTCCCTTGAATGTTGCGCCCGAGCTCAGCCGAGGGTGAAGTTGCGGTGGCGCTAGGCGTCCGCGCGTGTTTCCATGAGGCGGTACAGGTTTGGTTCGGCGAGCTCGTCGAGCAGCGCCGCCAACTGATCGACGAGCTGATCCGGTTCGAGTTGGACGTCACCGGCCAGCCAGGCGCTGATGGTTTGTCCGACGCCGCCGACCACGAAATGCGCGGCGGCCTTGATGCGTTCGTTCGCCGGAACCTTTAGCGCCTGGCCGACGTGCTGACCGGACAGCATGGCGAACAGCGCGCTGGACTCGACGCGTTTGCGCACGATCACCGGATCGGCCAGCTGCGTGCTGAACACCAGCCGCCCCACGCGTGGGTCTTCGGTGATGGTGCGCACGATGTTGGCCATGCAGGCGCGGGCCTGTTCGGCCGCCGGTGCCGCCGCGACGGCGGCCTGTGTGGTGGCGGCCAGACCGGCGACCACCCAGTCGAAGACCGCGCCGACGAATTCATCCTTGTCGCCAAAGCCTTCGTAGAAGTAGCGCGGCGTCAGCCCGGCTCGGCGGCACACGGCGCGAACCGTCAAGGCGGAGGTGCCTTGTTGCTCGGTTCCCAGTACGTCCAGGCCGGCGTTCAGTAACCGGGCGCGGCGATCGGCCGCCCGCTTGTCGGCCTCGACGCCCCGATACGGACGCTCGCGTGGGGCCTCGGCCATGTGCTCCATCTTGACACCGGCGGCAGCTCGCGGCAATATCAGGAAACGGACGTTATCAGATTTAGCGCGGCCAGTGCCGGGGAGGCTTTTGGATGGCAATTCGAGAGACGATTCACCCGCTCATCCCGCACGTCGAGCGCCCGATGGCGGACTCGCCCCGGCCGTACCCGGCTCGACGGCCCCGCCGAGTGGCGAAGGACTATGGGCTGATGGGTGTGGCGCTGCTTGCCGGCCCGGCCAACGTGATCATGGAGCTGTCGCGCCCCGGCGTCGGCCATGGCGTCGCGGAAAGTCGCGTCGAGAGCGGCCGCATTGACCGCCATCCGATCAAGCGGGCCCGCACCACGTTCACCTATATCGCGGTCGCCAATGGCGGGACCGATGAGCAGAAGGCCGCCTATCGCCGCGCCGTCAACCGGTCGCATGCGGAGGTCTACTCCAGGCCTGGCGACCCGGTGGAGTACAACGCGTTCGATCCTGAGCTGCAATTGTGGGTGGCCGCCTGCATCTACAAGGGCGGGATCGACATCTACCGCACCTTTGTCGGCGAGATGGACGACGAGGACGCCGACCGCATGTACCGCGAGGCGATGACGCTGGGCACCACGTTGCAGGTGCCCCCGGAGATGTGGCCGGCGGATCGGGCAGCCTTCGATCGGTACTGGCAGGAGTCGCTGGCAAAGGTACACATCGACGACACCGTGCGCGAATTCCTGCACCCGATCGCCGTCTCCCGAGTGCGCGGTGTCCGCCTACCGCGCCGGCTGCGGGAACCGATGGAGAACTTCAACCTGCTGATCACCACCGGCTTTCTGCCGCAACGGTTTCGGGACGAGATGCGGTTGCCCTGGGACGCCACCATGCAGCGTCGCTTCGACCGGCTGATGGCGGTGGTAGGCGCGGTGAACCGCAAGCTGCCGCGAATCATCCGGCAGTTCCCGTTCAACCTGATGCTTTGGGACCTGGACCGCAGGATCAAAAAGGGCCGCCCGCTCGTGTAGATGCGGAAGGCGCGCGGCCTCCCGCTAGTTGAAAACGACAATCATATTCATTAGTCTCCTCAGTCTGGTAACCCTTCCAGCCTGAGGAGTGCCTATGACCGCGCCAATTTGGATGGCCTCGCCGCCCGAACTGCATTCCGCGCTGCTCAGCAGCGGCCCCGGACCCGGGCCCTTGCTGGCCGCGGCCGGTGCGTGGTCGCAACTGAGCGCCGAATATGCTTCTGCCGCGGAGGAATTGAGCACGCTGCTGGCGGGAGTCCAAGCCGGGGCGTGGCAGGGGCCCACGAGCGAGTCCTACGCGGTGGCGCACGCGCCGTTCCTGGCCTGGTTGACGAAATCGAGCGCCGACAGCGCCACGGCCGCCAGCCAGCACGAGGTGGCCGCTGCGGCCTACACCGCGGCCTTGACCGCCATGCCCACACTGCCGGAGCTCGCCACCAACCACGCCGTGCACGGAGTCCTGCTGGCGACGAACTTTTTCGGCGTCAACACGATTCCCATCGCCGTCAACGAGGCCGACTATGCGCGAATGTGGACCCAGGCGGCCACCACCATGTCCACCTATCAAGCGGTGTCCACCGCGGCCGTCGCATCGACACCGCAACCCGATCCGGCGCCACCCATCGTGAAATCCGATGCCACGAGCGATGATTCAGCGAGCCCGTTTCACGATCCGAAGATCGACAATCCGCTCAACGACTTCATCGCGCAGATCCTGAAAAACTTCGGGATCGACTGGGACCCTGCCAAGGGCACGGTGAACGGGCTGGACTATGACGCCTACACCAACGCCGGGGACCCCATTTTCTGGGTGGTGCGCGCCCTGGAACTGCTGGAGGATTTCGAGCAGTTCGGCTACTACCTGATGCACAATCCCGCGCTGGCCTTCCAGTACCTGGTCCAGCTGGCATTGTTCGACTGGCCGACGCACATCCTGGAGATCTTCACCAGCATGCCGGAGCTGTTGGCGCCCGCGCTCCTGCTCGCGGCCGCTCCCTTCGGCGCCGTCGGCGGCTTCGCCGGGTTCGCCGGCCTGGCGGCAATGCCCGTCCCCGCGGTCGCCCCGGCAC
>NZ_LZIF01000043.1 GCF_001667145.1 Mycobacterium sp. 852002-51971_SCH5477799-a | reverse complement strand
AAGAGGACGCGCGGACCTTCCTGATCTCGGTGGCCGCCGAACTGGCCGGCATGCACGCCCAAACGCTGCGCACCTACGACCGGCTCGGCCTGGTCAGCCCGCGCCGGACTTCCGGTGGGGGACGCCGCTATTCGGAGCACGACGTCGACCTGCTACGTGAGGTGCAGCGGCTCTCGCAGGACGAGGGGGTCAACCTCGCCGGCATCAAGCGGATCATCGAGCTGACCAATCAGGTCGAGGCGCTGCAGGCCCGGGTCAAGGAATTGACCGACGAGCTGGCGCAGACGCGGGCCAGCCAGCGCCGCGATGTGGCTGTGGTGCCCAAGAGCACCGCGCTGGTGGTGTGGCAGCCGCGCCGGGGACGCTGATTTCGCTCGATTTCACTTGCGCCCCAACGGTTCCTGTCTCCGGAGGTATACAACCTTCGCGAAAGCGCTAGCACATGTGCTGGCGCTTTTCGCATTCACCTAACGCCCACCAGACAGCGACTGCAGTGACCGAAGTGGTCCCTGCGATCACACCCGGATCGAAAACTGGGTGATCGCCGGCTCGCCCGGTGGCGCGCAGCGGTAGCCGCCGCGGCGCAGCGCGTCGGTCGGTGCGGTCATGGGCTCGAAGCACACGATCGCCTTCGTGGGGTCGTCGGGCGCCGGCGCGAAAATCTGCGCCGCCGGATAGCCCTGCTCGAAGTGCACCTCGATGCGCCGCCCGCCACCGGACACCGCGAACACCGAGCCCTCGGCCACCTGATCGAAGGCATCGTCGAAAGCCTTGTCGCGCAATGCCTCTTCGCTCGCCGGCACTGGCTTCGAGTCGCCGGTCGGCAACCCCTCGTCGTCGAGGGCCAGATGCCGCAGCGGGGGCGTCTCAATGGTCCACTCGGCCCGTGGCGCATCGGGCAACTGCAGGTAGGGATGGAATCCGAAACACAGCGGCACCGCACGGTCGCCGGTCGCGGTGACGGTGGTCCGGACCGTCAGCGTCCGGTCGCTCAGCCGCACCGTCACGGTCAGCACGTGCGGGTACGGGAAGCTGGCCAGTAAGCGGGAATCGGCACCGAAATCCAGTTCCGCGGTCAGCTCCTCAGCGGTCTCGGCCGTCACCCGCCATCCGGGGTAGGCGGCCAAGACGCCGTGAATGGGTAGCCCGTTGGGGTCGGCGCGCACGCCGTTTTCCCCCGGCGTCAGCGTCACGGTGACGTCTTGTGCGCGATAGGTGTTCTCGCCCAACCGATTTGCCCACGGGTACAGTATCGGGATTCCCATCGTCTTGCCGTCCGATATGTACGCGTCCAGGCCGCGGCGCTGGCCCAGCAGCTCGACCCCGGCGTCGCGCAGCGACGTGCCGATCATCCCCGCCTCGGGGACGAACTGCGCAACCACCGGCGCCAAGGGATCGTGCAGGGTGACGACGTGCATGGCTACCTCCATAGCGGATCATGCTGAATGTGTTGGGGCGGAGCGCCTTTGGCGATCAGGGCGGCCTTGGTGGCGTTCACCATCGCCGGCCCGCCGCACACCAGGATCTGGCGATCGCCCCAGCCGCCGTACTTGGTCACGACGTCGGGCAGGCGCCCGATCTGGTGCACGTGCAGGCCGCGTGGCGGCGTGACGTCGGGATAGTCGGCGGCCCACGACGGGTCGCTGTTGTACTCCGAGACGGGCGATACCGATAGCCACGAGTTGTGGGACGCGACCTGCCAGAGGGTCGGCAGATCGTAGAGTTCGCAGCGGTATCGGGCGCCGAAGAAAAGGTGTATCCGCGGGTTCACCGCGAACCGGGCGAGGTCCATGATCAACGCCCGCAACGGCGCCAGGCCCGTGCTGCCGGCCACCATCAGCACGTCCTCCCCGTCGCGGTCGACCCGCAGGCCGCCGTGGGGGCTGGAGAGCCGCCACCGGTCGCCGCCGCGCGTTTCGTTGACGATTGCGGTGCTGACCAAGCCGCCCGGGACCAGACGGACGTGGAACTCGATCCCACCGCTCGGGTCGGCCGGAATCGCCGGGCTCAAATACCGCCAGCGGTGCGGGCATTGGGGCACGTGGACGTGGACATATTGGCCGGGGTGATAGTGCATCGGCTGATCGAGTTGCAGGCGGACGACCGCCAAATCCCGCGACACCCGCAGATGCTCGATCACGGTGCCGTCCCACCAGGCGGGCCCATCCTCGGCGTCGGCGGCGCCGCTCATCACCCCGGTGATCAGGTTCAGCGACTGCCCGGCCGCCTCGTCGATGGCGTCGGTCCAGGCCGCGCCCAGGTGGGCGCGCAGCGTCGTCAGCAACGCCCGGCCCAGCGTCTCGTAATGCGGGGACAGCACACCGTATTTGCGGTGATCGCGGCCGAGCTGGGCCAGGAACGCCACCGGCTCCTGCGTGCGCCGCGCGACCAGCTCGCCGTACACCCAGTGCATCGCGTGGCCGAAAGCCCGCCGCTGGGCCGCCATTTCGGGTGGGAACAGGTCGCGCACCGACCCGTCGAGGGCGAACCAATGGGTGTAGAAGCGGTGGATGAGCTCACCGGAATCGGCCGGCCCCGAACCCTGGGATGCGAAGGCATCGCGCAGCAATCGCAGTGCGTCGACGTCCTCCAGGCCCACGGGCCCCGATTCTAGGCTCGGCCGCCGATGACTCAGCCCTGTCGAACGGTGTTGGTCGTCCCGACGTCGTCGATCTTGGGCGAACCCCAGTGGTAAAGAACGACGTTGCCGGTGCCCGACGCGCTCACCGCGTCAGTGCTGTCGACCGCGACGTGGTTGCCGCTGCCGGAGACGCTGACGCTGGTGCAGTGCCCGGTGAGGGTGATGGTGTTGTTCTTCCCGCTCACCGACAGATAGCCGGCGTGGCAGGAAATGGTTTTTGTTGTGCCGGTCCCGTTGACCTGCAGCGTGCCGGCTTGCGGGACGGTGGTCGACGGGTTATCTCCGGAGAAATCGGCGTGCAACCCGACCATCACCAGGCCCGCGACGGCCAGTCCGGCGGCCACCGCGGCGAGCCAGAACTTCTGCGGAACGCGGCGCGAAGTTCTGTCGGGCTTGTCGCCGCCCTGGTCGGGGGGCTGTGTCGTCTGCGTCATCGATACGGGGGTACCCCGGAGGCCATACCGCCCAAAACTCAGTAGAGTTGAGCGGAACAGACTCAACCTTGACGACGTTGAACAAGCGGACAAGCATTTTCTACTACGAACGGAGGTGTCGTGGACTCTTTCAACCCGACCACCAAGACCCAAGCGGCGCTGACCTCGGCGCTGCAGGCGGCCTCGGCCGCCGGTAACCCCGAGATCCGGCCCGCGCACCTGCTGATGGCCCTGCTGACACAGGCGGACGGCATCGCCGCGCCGCTGCTCGAGGCCGTCGGCGTCGACCCGGCCACCATTCGCGCCGAAACCGAGCGGGTGCTGGAGCGGCTGCCGCAGATCAGCGGCGCCAGCTCGCAGCCGCAGCTGTCGCGCGAGTCGCTGGCCGCCGTCACCACCGCCCAGCAACTGGCCACCGAGATGAACGACGAGTACGTCTCGACCGAGCATCTTCTGGTCGGCCTGGCCACCGGCGACTCCGACGTGGCCAAGCTGTTGACCGGCCACGGCGCCTCGCCCCAGGCGTTGCGCGACGGGTTCGTCAAGGTGCGCGGCAGCGGCCGGGTCACCAGCCCGGAGCCGGAGGCGACCTATCAGGCGCTGGAGAAGTACTCGACCGACCTCACCGAGCGGGCCCGCGACGGCAAACTCGACCCGGTCATCGGACGCGACAACGAGATTCGCCGCGTCGTGCAGGTCCTGTCCCGTCGCACCAAGAACAACCCGGTGCTGATCGGTGAGCCCGGCGTCGGCAAGACCGCCATCGTGGAGGGCCTGGCCCAGCGCATCGTCGCGGGTGATGTGCCCGAGAGCCTGCGCGACAAGACCGTCATCAGCCTGGACCTGGGATCGATGGTGGCAGGCGCGAAGTACCGCGGCGAGTTCGAGGAACGCCTCAAGGCCGTCCTCGACGACATCAAGAACTCCGCCGGACAGATCATCACCTTCATCGACGAGCTGCACACCATCGTCGGCGCCGGCGCGACCGGCGAGGGCGCGATGGACGCCGGCAACATGATCAAGCCGATGCTGGCCCGCGGTGAGCTGCGGCTGGTCGGCGCCACCACGCTCGACGAGTACCGAAAGTACATCGAAAAGGACGCCGCGCTGGAGCGCCGCTTCCAGCAGGTGCTGGTGGGCGAGCCCTCAGTGGAGGACACCGTCGGCATCCTGCGCGGGCTGAAGGACCGCTACGAGGTGCACCACGGGGTCCGCATCACCGACTCGGCCCTGGTGGCCGCCGCCACGCTGTCCGACCGCTACATCACCGCACGCTTCCTGCCGGACAAGGCCATCGACCTGGTCGACGAGGCCGCCAGCCGGCTGAAGATGGAGATCGACTCCCGGCCCGTCGAGATCGACGAGGTCGAGCGGTTGGTGCGCCGGCTCGAGATCGAGGAGATGGCGCTGGCCAAGGAGGAGGACGAGGCGTCCAAGGAGCGGCTGGACAAGCTGCGCTCCGAGTTGGCTGACCAGAAGGAGAAGCTGTCCGAGCTCACCACCCGCTGGCAGAACGAGAAGAACGCCATCGATGTGGTCCGCGAGCTCAAGGAGCAGCTCGACACTTTGCGCGGGGAGTCCGAGCGCGCCGAGCGCGACGGTGACCTGGCCAAGGCGGCCGAACTGCGTTACGGGCGCATCCCCGAGGTCGAGAAGAAACTCGACGCCGCGCTGCCGCAGGCCGAGGCCCGCGAGAACGTGATGCTCAAGGAGGAGGTCGGTCCCGACGACATCGCCGAGGTGGTGTCCGCGTGGACCGGAATCCCGGCCGGGCGGATGCTCGAGGGCGAGACCGCCAAGCTGCTGCGGATGGAAGACGAGCTGGGTCAGCGCGTCATCGGACAGAAGAAGGCCGTCACAGCGGTCTCGGACGCCGTGCGGCGTTCCCGGGCCGGCGTCGCCGACCCCAACCGGCCCACCGGATCGTTCATGTTCCTCGGGCCGACTGGCGTTGGGAAGACCGAGCTGGCCAAGGCGCTGGCGGAGTTCCTGTTCGACGACGAACGCGCGATGGTCCGCATCGACATGAGCGAATACGGCGAGAAGCACTCGGTGGCCCGCCTCGTCGGCGCCCCGCCCGGATACATCGGTTACGACCAGGGCGGTCAGCTGACGGAGGCGGTGCGGCGGCGTCCGTACACGGTGATCCTGTTCGACGAGATCGAAAAGGCGCACCCGGACGTGTTCGACGTGTTGCTGCAGGTGCTCGACGAGGGCCGGCTGACCGACGGGCAGGGCCGCACCGTCGACTTCCGCAACACCATCCTGATCCTGACCTCCAACCTGGGATCGGGGGGCAGCGAGGAGCAGGTGATGGCCGCCGTGCGCTCGGCGTTCAAGCCGGAGTTCATCAACCGGCTCGACGACGTGATCATCTTCCACGGCTTGGAGCCCGGTGAGCTGGTGCAGATCGTCGACATCCAGTTGGCCCAGCTGCAGAAGCGGCTGGCTCAGCGCCGCCTCACCCTCGAGGTGTCGCTGCCGGCCAAGCAGTGGCTGGCTCATCGCGGATTCGACCCGGTCTACGGCGCCCGGCCGCTGCGCCGCCTGGTGCAGCAGGCCATCGGTGACCAGCTGGCCAAGATGTTGTTGGCCGGCGACGTGCACGACGGCGACACCGTTCCGGTGAACGTCAGCCCCGACGGCGACTCGCTGATCCTGGGCTAACCGGGGAGGGGGACCATCTGCGGTCCGGCGATAGGCGGCTGGTGCCAGCTGTGATTGGGTTGTGACCTGGTCGCCTTCTATCTTCTGGGCCAATAGCAGATACCCTGTTTTGGATGGTCCCCCTCTGGTTCACGCTCTCCGCGCTGTGCTTTGTCGGCGCGGGAGTGTTGCTGTACGTCGACATCGATCGGCGGCGCGGGCGCAGCAGGCGCCGCAGGTCGTGGGCCCGGTCGCACGGGTTCGACTACGAAAATGAATCAGCCGACATCCTCAAGCGCTGGAAGCGTGGGGTGATGTCGACGGTCGGCGACGTCGCCGCCCAGAACGTGGTGCTGGGTCAGATCCGCGGCGAGGCCGTCTACATCTTCGACCTCGAAGAGGTCGCCACCGTCATCGCGCTGCACCGCAAGGTGGGCACCAACGTCGTGGTGGACCTGCGTCTGAAGGGACTCAAAGAGCCACGGGAAAGCGACATTTGGCTGTTGGGTGCGATCGGGCCGCGAATGGTCTATTCCACCAATCTGGACGCCGCTCGGCGCGCCTGCGACCGCCGCATGGTCACCTTCGCGCACACCGCACCGGACAGCGCCGAGATCATGTGGAACGAACAGAACTGGACGCTGGTGGCGATGCCGATCACCAGCACGCGCACCGAGTGGGACGAGGGATTGCGCACCGTGCGCCAGTTCAACGATCTGTTACGGGTGCTGCCCCCGCTGCCGGAGGAGGCGCCGCAGGAGGCCGGTGCGCCGTCGGGTCCGCGCAACGCCTCACCCAGCCGGCCCTTGGCGCCGGCGGGCCGCGCCGAGCTGGCGCCCCGGCGCGCGCAGCAGGACGTGGCGGGGCTGTTGGGCCCCGACGTGCAGCCGGGTCGCCGCGCCGCCGAGCCGCTCCGGCGCGACCAGCCACGGCCCGCCGATGGTCGCTCGGAGACCATCCGGCGTCCACCCCCCGCCGGGCGCAACGGCCACCAGGCCAACAACTATCAGCGCTGACGCCGGGCGGCGGCCGATGAAGCCGCCGTCATTAGGATGTCGCTCATGCCCCGCCCCGTAGCCCTGATCACCGGGCCTACGTCCGGAATCGGCGCCGGGTTCGCGCGACGCTACGCCAGCGGCGGCTACGACGTGGTCCTGGTCGCCCGCGACGTCGACCGCCTGACGAGGTTGTCGGACGAGCTGCAAGAACATTCCGGCAGCGTCGAGATCTTGCCCGCCGACCTGGCCGATGCCGAGGGCCGGCAACGGGTGTGCGACCGGCTGGCGGCCGGGGGAGTGCGCGTCCTGGTGAACAACGCCGGCTTCGGCACTTCCGGTGACTTCTGGTCCGCCGATCCCGCGCTGCTGCAGTCCCAGCTGGACGTCAACGTCACCGCGGTCATGCACCTGACCCGCGCGGCCCTGCCGGCCATGCTGGAAGCCGGTGCCGGCACGGTCATCAACATCGCCAGCATCGCCGGGCTGGTGCCCGGGCGCGGATCGACCTACTCCGCGTCCAAAGCGTGGGTTATCTCGTTCAGCGAGGGCCTTTCGGTCGGCCTGCAGGGCACCGGTGTCTCCGTGCACGCGGTGTGTCCGGGCTACGTGCACACCGAATTCCACGACCGCGCCGGGATCGACATGGCCGAGTCACCGTCGTTCATGTGGCTCGAAGTCGACGACGTGGTCAGCCAAAGCCTGGCCGATATCGCCCGCGGCAAGGTGATCAGCATTCCGGGTCTGCAGTACAAGGCGATCATCGCCGCCGAACGGCTGATGCCGCGGACCCTGATGCGGGCGGTCACCAAACGGATCGGGAGTGGTCGTGGCCGGACCTGACCGCGAGGAGCTGGCGGAGCTGGTGTCTCGCCTGTCGGTGGTGCACGGGCGGGTCACCCTGTCCTCCGGCAAGGAGGCCGACTACTACGTCGACCTGCGCCGGGCCACGCTGCACCACCGCGCCTCGGCGCTGATCGGCGCGCTGATGCGCGAACTGACCAGCGACTGGGACTACGACGTTGTCGGGGGCCTGACGCTCGGGGCCGACCCGGTGGCCACGGCCGTCATGCACGCACCGGGTCGCCCGATCGACGCCTTCGTCGTGCGTAAGTCGGCGAAAACCCATGGGCTGCAACGCCTTATCGAAGGCTCCGAAGTTTCCGGCAAGCGGGTGCTGGTGGTCGAGGACACCAGCACAACGGGCAACTCGGCGCTCACCGCGGTGCGCGCCGTGCGGGAGGCCGGCGGCGACGTAGTGGGGGTGGCCACGGTGGTGGACCGGGCCACGGGCGCGGCCGAGACCATCGAGGCCGAGGGCCTGCCTTACCGAAGCGTCCTCGGCCTCGCGGATCTGGGGCTGAGCTAGTTGCCGGTTGATCTTCCTAGCCCGGGCCGCTGAGTCATGCGCACATTCCTTGCGATAGCGGCCTGCTTGGCGCTGTGTCTGGCCGGCTGCTCGTCCGCCGACCAACCCGTGCGCCCGTACGGCGCCCAGGGCGCGCGGCTCGGCGAATCGCTGGCGCTGCTGGGCTGGAACGTGTCGGTGTCGAACCTGCGCTGGGACGGCGACTACGTGCTCGTCGACGTCGATGCCAGCGTGGCCTCTGCCAAGGGCCCGCACGCCAAACCCGAAGACATCCGCTTTGGACTCTATGGCGCGCTGGCCCACCCCATGGAGGTCGCCGGCCTGGGCAGCTGCGACACGGCGAAGGCCAGCGTGCGTGACATCCCCGCGCCGCTCTCGGCACCGCGTGACCGGCTCACGGGCACGGTTTGCCTTGGGCCGCTGAAGGATCGAAGTCAGGTGCGCGGTGTCTACGGCTACTCGCCGCGCGACCGGATCCCGGACAGCTCGTCGGCCTACCCGGTCGCCTTTCCGGTCGGACTGCTGCCGACCAACGCCAACGACAGCGGTGGCCTGGCGGTCAAGACCGTCAGCCTGTCGGCGTGGCGCGCCGACGGCATCCCGGTGACCAAGACGCAGCTGGGCGACCCTGCAGCGTTCACCGGCAACGGCTACATGCTGCTGGGGCTGGAAGCCACCGCCGTCGCGGCCCGCTATCGCGACGAGTCCGCCAAGCGCGGCGGCCCGATGATGCTGCTGGCGTCGCCGACCCTGCCCGCCCCGGGACTCAACCCGGCCTGCGCGGCGTACGGGTCGTCGGTGCTGATCCTGCCCGACGCCTCGTTGGACGCGGTGCACGTCAACGCGTCGCTGTGCACCCAGGGCGAGATCAACGACGCGTTGCTCTACGCGACGCTGGCCATCGATGGCACGCACGCCGGCGTGTGGACGCTGCGATGAGCGGACCGGGCCCCACCGAATGGACGTCGACACCGCCGGCCGGCGTCGGGCCGTGGCCGGGCGAGCCACCGGATGACCCGCGGTATGACCCAGTCCTGTTGCGCGAGGGCGACACTCGTAACGTCGTCGACGCCTACCGGTACTGGACGCGGGAAGCGATCATCGCCGACATCGACCGGCGCCGGCATCCCCTGCACGTGGCGATCGAGAACTTCGGCCATGACGCCAACATCGGTTCGGTGGTGCGCACCGCTAACGCCTTCGCGGTGCACACCGTGCACATCGTGGGGCGGCGCCGCTGGAATCGCCGCGGCGCCATGGTGACCGACCGCTATCAGCGGTTGTGCCACCACGACAGCACGGCCGAGTTGCTGGGCTTCGCGGCGGACGCCGGGCTGACCGTGGTCGCGGTGGACAACGTCCCGGGGGCGACGCGCCTGGAGGAGGCCGCGCTGCCGCGCGAGTGCCTGCTGGTGTTCGGCCAGGAGGGGCCCGGCATCACCGACGACACCCGCACCGGCGCGGGGCTGACGGTGTCGATCGCGCAGTTCGGCTCCACGCGCAGCATCAACGCCGGCGTCGCCGCCGGCATCGCCATGCACGCCTGGGTCGAGCAACACGCCGATCTGTCCCGCGCCTGGTGAGAGCGTGGGGCAGGATCGACAGGTATGGATCAGCTTTGGGCCAATCGCGCGGCCAGCTGCGAAGCCGCTGTCACGCAACGACACCTGAAGCGGCTGTGGGGAATGCCCGGCACCCAGCTGGGCGTGGTGGCCTGGCCGGCGGCGCGGCGTGACCGCTGGTTCGGCACCTGGCACTACTGGTGGCAGGCCCACCTGCTGGATTGCCTGATCGACGCCCAGCAGCGCGATCCGCAACCGCACCGGCATGCCGAGATCAACCGACAGGTCCGCTCGCACCGGCTGCGCAACAACTTCTCGTGGACCAACAGCTACTACGACGACATGGCCTGGCTGGCGCTGGCGCTCGAACGCGCCGCCCGGATCGCCGGCGTCGAGCGCCGGCGCGCATTGCCCAAGCTCGCCAGCCAATTCGTCAGGGCGTGGGTGCCGGAGGACGGCGGCGGGATCCCGTGGCGAAAGTCCGACCAGTTCTTCAACGCCCCGGCTAACGGCCCCGCCGGAATCTTCCTCGCCCGCTACGGAGATCATCTGAAACGTGCCGAGCAGATGGGCAATTGGATCGACCAGACGCTGATCGACCCGGAGACGCACCTGGTGTTCGACGGCATCAAAGCCGGTTCACTGGTGCGCGCGCAGTACACCTACTGCCAGGGCGTGGTGCTGGGGCTGGAGACCGAACTCGCCGCGCGTACCGCCGTCGAGATCAGGCAGCGCCACGCCGCCCGGGTGCACCGGCTGGTCGCGGCCGTGCGCGACCACATGGCGCCGGCGGGCGTGCTGGCCGGCGCCGGCGGCGGGGACGGCGGCCTGTTCGCCGGGGTCACCGCGCGGTACCTGGCGCTGGTGGCCACGACGTTGCCGGGGGAGGCGGCCGACGATGTGCTGGCCCGCGACACCGCCAGGCAGATCGTGCTGGCCAGCGCGAAGTCGGCTTGGGACAACCGCCAAACGGTGGACGGGCTGCCGGTGTTCGGCCCCTTCTGGGACCGCGACGCCCAGCTGCCCACGGCGGGCGGTAAACAGGCGGAGTTCGTCGAGGGGGCGGTGATGGCGTCCGAGGTGCCCGAACGGGACCTGTCGGTGCAGCTGTCGGGGTGGATGCTGATGGAGGCCGCATGTAACGTCTCCGCCGAGTCGAAGAACAGGAGCCACGGTGAGTAATAAGGTCCACCCCGACGCGGAGTCGGCCCTGCGCGGCCTGCTGAAGGACGGCATCACCGTGGCCGCGGGCGGCTTCGGTCTTTGTGGCATCCCGGAGAAGCTGATCCAGGCTCTGGTCGACAGCGGCATCAAGGACCTCACCATCGTCGGAAACAACGCCGGCGTAGACGATTTCGGCATGGGGCTGCTGCTCAAGGGCCGGCAGGTGAAGAAGGTGATCGCCTCCTACGTCGGCGAGAACAAGGAGTTTGAGCGCCAGGTGCTGGCCGGCGAGCTGGACCTGGTGCTGACGCCGCAGGGCACGCTCGCGGAGAAGCTGCGCGCCGGCGGCGCGGGCATCCCCGGCTTCTACACCCGCACGGCCTTCGGCACCAACCTCGCCGAGGGCAAGGACACCAGGGTCTTCGACGGCACCGAATACGTTCTGGAAGAAGGCATTCGGGCCGACGTGGCGATCGTCAAGGCGTGGAAGGGCGACACGGCCGGCAACCTCGTCTACCGCAAGACGGCGCGCAACTTCAACCCGATGATCGCCACCTGCGGCGCGATCACGGTGGCCGAGGTGGAAGAGCTGGTCGAGGTCGGCGAGTTGGACCCCGACCTGATCCACACCCCCGGTATCTACGTCGACCGCATCATCGTCGGCACCGGCTACGAGAAACGCATCGAGTTCCGCACCATGAGCGGGGGCGCCGCGTTGAAGAACGACAGCCCTATCCGCGAGCGGATGGCCCAGCGCGCCGCCCAGGAACTGCGCGACGGCTTCTATGTGAACCTGGGCATCGGCATTCCGACGTTGGTGGCCAACTTCATTCCCGAGGGCATCAAGGTCACGCTGCAGTCGGAGAACGGCCTGCTCGGCATCGGGGCCTACCCGAGCGAGGACACCGTCGACCCCGATCTCGTCAACGCGGGCAAACAGACCATCACCAGCCTGCCCGGGTCCAGCTTCTTTTCCAGCGCCGATTCCTTCGCGATGATCCGCGGCGGCCACATCGACCTGTCCATCCTGGGTGCCCTGGAGGTTGCGGAGAACGGCGACCTCGCCAACTGGATGGTGCCGGGCAAGATGGTCAAAGGACCGGGCGGCGCAATGGATTTGGTGTCCGGCGTCAAGCGCGTGATCGTGCTGATGGATCACACGGCGAAAGACGGCAGCCCGAAGATTCTCAGCCAGTGCACGCTGCCGCTCACCGGCAAGAACGTGGTCGACATGATCATCACCAACCTGTGCGTCTTCGACGTCGAGCCGGGACGGGGGCTGGTGCTCACCGAGTTGCAGCCCGGCGTCACGGTCGAGGAGGTTCGCGCCAAGACGGGCTGCGACTTCAACGTCGCGGTCTGAGCGCGCGGCCGGCTACTCGGCCGCCGGCAGCCGTTCGTCTTCCCGGTCGCCTGCGGGCTGTGTGCGCCGTCGTCCCCGATAGCTTCGCAAGGCGGCGATGAACGCCGGCATCAGGGAGACGACGAGGATCGCTAGCAGGATTTTCTGCAGGTTGTGGTGCACGAACGGCACGTTGCCCATGAAGTAGCCCGCCAGCGTGACACCGCCGCCCCACAGGACGCCGCCGACGATGTCGAAGCCCAAAAACACCGGGTAGCGCATGTAGGAGACCCCGGCGACCGGCGGGACGAACGTCCGCACGAACGGCGCGAACCGGGCCAGGATGATCGCCCAGGGCCCGTATTTCTCGAAGAACGCATGCGACTCGGTCACATAGTGCTTCTTGAAGAAGCGCGAGTCTTCCTTTTTGAACAGCGCGGGGCCGATCCTTCGGCCGATGAAGTACCCCGTTTGATCGCCCAGTATCGCCACCGTGGCGACGGCCGGGGCCAGCACCCAGATGCTGGCCGGCGGGTTCGGGTGCGCGGCCAGCAGGCCGCCGGTGAACAACAGCGATTCGCCCGGCAGCAGCGGAAACAGCAACCCGGTCTCGATGAAGACGATGATCAGGATGCCGGGCAGCACCGCGGACCCGAAGACGCCGTCGGCGCCCAACCAGTACATCGGGTCGAAGATGTGGGGCAGGGCCGTCACGGCGGTGCTCATGATCCCTCAACATACCGGCGAAATGACCTCGTCCCGCACCAAGCCCGAGCTAAAGCGCGCCGCCGGCCGGTGGCCGGTTTGCCAGGGTAGCTGCCGACCACGCATCCGTGGTTGGGTAGGACGAGCCGTCAGGAGGTGTCTATGCCCATCGCCACGCCCGAGGTCTATGCCGAGATGCTGCGACGCGCCAAGGAGCACTCGTACGCCTTCCCGGCGATCAACTGCACGTCGTCGGAGACGGTCAACGCCGCGGTCAAAGGCTTCGCGGACGCGGGCAGTGACGGCATAATCCAGTTCTCTACCGGCGGCGCCGAATTCGCGTCCGGACTGGGCGTCAAGGACATGGTGGCCGGCGCGGTGGCGCTGGCCGAGTTCACCCGTTCCATCGCGGCCAGATACCCGATCAATGTCGCGCTGCACACCGATCATTGCCCCAAGGACAAACTGGACACCTATGTTCGCCCGCTGCTGGCGATTTCGGCCGAACGGGTTGCCGCGGGCCAAGATCCGCTGTTCGGGTCGCACATGTGGGACGGTTCGGCCGTGCCGATCGACGAGAACCTCCACATTGCGCGGGAACTGCTCAAGGACGCGGCGGCCGCGAAGATCATCCTGGAGATCGAGATCGGCGTGGTGGGTGGCGAGGAGGATGGCGTCGCCCACGAGATCAACGACAAGCTTTACACCTCACCGGACGACTTCGAGAAAACCATCGATGCGCTGGGCCACGGCGAGCACGGCAAGTACTTGCTCGCCGCCACGTTCGGCAACGTGCACGGCGTCTACAAGCCCGGCAACGTCAAGCTCCGCCCCGACATCCTGGCCCAGGGGCAGAAGGTGGCGGTGGCCAAGCTGGGGCTGCCCGAGGACGCCCGGCCGTTCGACTTCGTCTTCCACGGTGGCTCCGGTTCGCTGACGTCGGAGATCGAGGAGTCGCTGCGCTACGGCGTGGTGAAGATGAACGTCGACACCGACACCCAGTACGCGTTCACCCGTCCCATCGCCGGCCACATGTTCGGCAACTACGACGGCGTGCTCAAGGTCGACGGCGAGGTCGGCGTCAAGAAGGTCTACGACCCACGCAGCTACCTGAAGAAGGCCGAGGCGTCGATGGCCGAGCGGGTGGTTCAGGCCTGCACCGACCTGCACTGCGCCGGAAAGTCAGTCGGCAGCTAGCTGGCGGACTGGCAGACCTTCCACTGGTCGTCGCGGTACTGCAGATCCATGCTGCGGGTGGAGCGCAGCTGCGGGTCGTAGGCCATGAACGTGGTGACATTGGCCTCGGCGTGCTGGCCGTTGACCACCACCTGATCGATGCTGGCGATGACTGGATACTGCTTGGCCGCCGACACCCGGCTGTAGGTTTCGTCCCAGGCGTGTTCGTCGTAATCGGCGTAGCCGTCGCGGGTGGTGCCGCATGTGATGGTGCGCAGCGTGGTCAGATCACCCCGCTGGATCGCGATGTCGAAGTTCTGAATGGTCTGCCGAACCTGGTCTTCCCGCGAGGCATTGGAGTGTTTGCCCCGGGTGAGCAGCACCGTGCCCAGGATCGCGATCGCCGCCAACGCCAAGACGATCACGACCAGCGCCAGTATCCAGCCCCAGTTGAATTGCCGCGAAGTGCGCAGCTTCCCGCCGAGCCGGGGTGGGATCGATTGCGGGACAGCGGCTTTGGGTGGGGCTCCGAACTGCGCGGTGCCGTCCTGTCCGGGGGGCGCCCCGAAGACCTCGGTGGCGGGCTCCGGCGTGGTGGCGATGACGGTGGTCTCTTTGGCGTCGAAGCCCGGCGCGGTGAAGCGACGTTCGCGCTGCTGCCCCTCCGGTGTTTCTTCGGGGCCGCGCGGCGGCTCGGGCCTGTTGATGACCTCGGTTTCGGTTTCGGGATCGCTGGGGACCAGGGGGACGCCCTCGGTGGCGCCGTCTCCGGTTTCGAAGCCGGACTCGGCCCCCCACTCGTCGCTCGGTTCGCTGCGAGACTCGCGTGGGTCGAACCCGGGCCGTTTCGGCGTGCCGCCGCGGTCGGGATCGGATCGTTTGGGCATGAGTACTACTGTCCTCCCGCTTCGTCGGGTAGTTGCAGAGCTTAGCGACCTAGTACCCGGCTTCCGGCGTTGGCCGAGGTGCGTCACGCAAGCAAAAGCGGCGAGCTGCAGAATAGAGCCATGTCGCCGATGGGAGACCTGTTAGGACCCGACCCGATCCTGCTGCCCGGGGATACCGATGCCGAGGCTGAACTGCTCGCCGGTGAGGAGCCCGGCATCGTGGCCGCCGCGCATCCCACCGCGTCGGTGGCCTGGGCGACGCTGGCCGAGCAGGCGTTGGCCGACGATCGGGCCATCACCGCGTACGCCTATGCCCGCACCGGCTACCACCGTGGGCTGGACCAGCTGCGGCGAAACGGCTGGAAGGGCTTCGGCCCGGTGCCCTATTCGCACGAACCCAACCGCGGCTTTCTGCGGTGCGTGGCGGCCCTGGCGCGCGCAGCGGACACGATCGGCGAAACCGACGAGTACTCGCGCTGCCTGGACCTCCTCGACGATTGCGACCCCGAAGCGCGCAACGCGCTGGGGCTGTGACGCTTTAAACGCTGTCCGAACAATCGGTGTCGTCGGGGCAGTCGATCTGGACGGTGGCGTGCTCGAGTCCGCGAGCCGATAACACCGCGCGCGCGTCTTGCAGCACCCGCGCGGAGTCGCCGGCGCTGATCAGGTGTGCGGTGCACATGTCCTTGCCGGGGGAAAGCGTCCACACGTGCAGGTCGTGCACGTCGCTCACCCCGTCGACGGCGCCGAGCGCGGCGCGCAGTTCCTCGACGTCGATATGGGCTGGCGACGATTCGGACAGGATCCGCAGCGCGTCACGGGCCAGCGCGACGGCCCGGGGCAATACCCAGAGCGCGACCAGTACCGCCACGACCACATCGGCGTAGGGCCACTGCGTGGTCACGGTGACCACCCCGGCGATCAGGACGCCCAGGCTGCCCACGGTGTCGGCGACGACTTCCATGTAGGCGCCCTTGACCGCCAGGCTGCCCGACGAGTGGGAACGCAGCAGCAGCGCGACCACGAAGTTTGCGGCGAGCCCGGCCAGCGCGACGACGATCATCGGCACGCCGGGGACGGCGGGCGCTTCGCGCAGCCGCCGGATGGCCTCGTAGAGGATGAACAGCGCCACGCCGATCAGTAGGCCGGCGTTGGCAACGGCGGTGAACACTTCGGCACGATGCCAGCCGTAGGTGCGCGCGGCCGACGAGCTGCCGCGGCGCGCCAGGCTGACGGCGGCCAATCCCATGAAGACGGCGACGACGTCGGTCAGCATGTGGCCGGCGTCGGCAAGCAGCGCGATCGAGTTGATCAGCAATGAGGTGACCAGCTCCACCACGAAGAACGCCGCCAGGATCGCCGCGGCCATGATCATCCGCGGGATCAGCCGAGCACCGTCCGTGCCCGCGGGGGTGTGGTTATGGCCTGCGCCCATGGGGCGAAATATATGCGTAGAAACGCATATATGGCAAGTGTCAGAACCAGCGGCTCCAGAAGCGGGTCAGCGCGTTGCCCCAGCCCACCAGCACGTCCGGCACGCCGGACAGGTCGAACAAAGACAGCACGACCCCGAAGAACCATTGGTTGAGCACCGGCGCCAGCAGCAGGAACAGCAGGATGACGAAGCCCCACTGCTTGGCCGGCGCCAGCGTCCGCTGGGTCTCGGGACTCAGATGCGGTTCCAGGGCGTCGTACCCGTCCAGGCCCGGGATGGGCAGCAGATTCAGCAGCACGGCGGTGAGCTGAAGAAACGCCAGGAAGGCGACCCCGGCCCACAGCACGACGTGCGCCGGGTCGAAGAACAACCGCGTCGCCACCAGCAGCAGCACCGCCAACACGAGATTGGCCGCCGGACCCGCCAGGCTGACCATGGTGCGCCGGGCGGGCGTCATGAACCAGGTCCGCACGTAGACCGCGGCGCCGGGCAGGCCGATCCCGCCCAGCAGGATCACCACCATCGGCAACAGCAGCGACAGCGCCGGATGGGCGTAGCGGCGCGGGTCCAGGGTCAGGTAACCGCGCACGGCTTGATCGTGATCGCCGAACCGCCAGGCCGTCACCGCGTGCCCGAATTCGTGCAGGCACAGCGACACCAGCCAGCCGGCGATCACGAAGATGAACACGCCGGCGTAAGCCAGCGGCCGCGTGCTGATCCCGGCCGACCAGGCCAACGCGGCGCCGACGCCAGTCAGACCGATCAGGCCCAAGAAGATCGGGCTGGGCCGTACCGACTCGTGCTGGGAGGCGCGGAAGCTCACCGGTCGAAACTAGCCGACGAGCAGCCAGCCTTCGATGTTGCGGTAGAACGCCGAGCGGCGGGCGGCGCGCGCCGCGGGAACGCCGTCGCGCAGCACGGCGACACCCGTGCTGCCCAGCTGCGCGGCGCGGCCGGTAACCCATCGTCGCCAGAGGCCGCCTGGACCACGGCCCGCGACCGCCGCGCGCAGGCCCGGCGCGGCCAGCATCGGCTCGATCCACACGCCGGCGACGTCGCCGTCGAACAACGTGGTGTCGTCGACCACGGCCTCGCCGTGGATCCGCCGCGCGTCGTCCGGCGGCAGCCAGCAGGCCCGCCCCACGACCACCGACCCGGTCTCGTCGCGGATCAGCGTCACCCGTCGCGCCGAGCCGCGCCTGGCCCGCCGCACCGCCCGGAATCCGGTCGGCAGGCGGTAGGCCCGGGTTGCCCGGGAGCGGCGGCGCGGCACGTAAGCCACCTCGACGTCCAGCCGCTCGGCACGCAGCAGCCGGGTCAGCACGGCGGCCAGCTCGGCGTCGTCGCCGAGCACGATCAGCCGCCGGGATGCCTCGATGGCGGCATCGATGGCCTCGGGGGCGCCGGTGCCGTAGGCGCGGACGACGGCCAGGCAGGCGAACGGCCGTGGCACTCGGCGGTCGCCGAACACCACCACCGACATGTCCGCGATGTTGGCGCCCGCCTCTACCGGCTCTGTCATGCCTACCTGGCCACCTCCTGGCTTAAGCTGATTTGCCCGGCCCAACCGGCCACCGGTGGCCCGCGCGGTCGCCAGGCTAGGGTGGGTCACCGGCTGGACCACAATACGCAGGCGAGATCAGGTGGGAGCGTGTCATGCCGGCAATCGTCCTCATCGGCGCCCAGTGGGGCGACGAGGGCAAAGGTAAGGCCACCGATTTGCTCGGTGGGCGGGTTCAGTGGGTGGTGCGCTACCAGGGGGGCAACAACGCCGGGCACACCGTCGTCTTGCCGACGGGGGAGAACTTCGCGCTGCACCTGATTCCGTCGGGGGTGCTCACGCCGGGTGTCACCAACGTCATCGGCAACGGCGTGGTGATCGATCCCGGGGTGCTGCTCGACGAGCTGAAGGGCCTCGAAGACCGCGGCGTGGACACCTCCAAGCTGCTGATCTCCGCCGACGCGCACCTGCTGTTGCCCTACCACGTGGCCATCGACAAGGTGACCGAGCGCTACATGGGGAACAAGAAGATCGGCACCACCGGTCGCGGCATCGGGCCCTGCTACGAGGACAAGATCGCCCGGATCGGCATCCGGGTCGCCGACGTGCTCAACCGGGAAGTGTTGACGCACAAGGTCGAAGCGGCGCTGGAACTGAAAAACCAGATCCTGGTCAAGATCTACAACCGCAAGGCGCTGGATCCGCACCAGGTGGTCGAGGCCCTGCTGCAGCAAGCCGAAGGTTTCCGGCACCGGATCGCCGACACCCGGCTGCTGCTCAACACCGCGCTGGAGGCCGGCGAAACCGTCCTGCTGGAAGGCTCGCAGGGCACGCTGCTCGACGTCGACCACGGCACGTATCCCTATGTGACGTCGTCGAATCCGACTGCGGGCGGCGCGGCCGTGGGTTCGGGTATCGGTCCGACCCGGATCACCGCCGTGCTGGGCATCCTCAAGGCCTACACCACCCGCGTGGGCTCGGGCCCGTTCCCCACCGAGCTGTTCGACGAGAACGGCGAATACCTGTCGAAGACCGGCGGCGAATTCGGCGTCACCACCGGGCGGCGCCGGCGCTGCGGCTGGTTCGACGCCGTCATCGCCCGCTACGCCACCCGGGTCAACGGCATCACCGACTTCTTCCTGACCAAGCTCGACGTGCTGTCGAGTCTGGAAACGGTTCCGGTGTGCGTGGGCTACCAGATCGACGGCCAGCGCATCCACGAGATGCCGATGACGCAAAGCGACCTTTCGCGTGCCGAACCCGTCTACGAGGAACTGCCCGGCTGGTGGGAGGACATCTCGCACGCAACGGAATTCGACGACCTGCCCGCCAAAGCGCGCGACTACGTGCTGCGGCTGGAAGATCTTGCCGGAGCGCACATTTCGTGCATCGGTGTGGGACCCGGACGCGAACAGACCATCGTGCGCCGCGACGTCCTGGCGGCCCGTCCGTGACGGGTGCCGCTTCCGATCCCAAAGACCTCGACCCCGAATACGAGCATCACGGCGGCTTTCCCGAATACGGGGCGGCCAACCCGGGCCCGGGATTCGGGCGATTCGTGGCGGCCATGCGGCGACTGCAGGACCTCGCCGTGTCGGCCGACCCCGGCGACGACCTCTGGGACGACGCAGCCGTACGGGTCACGGCGCTGACCGAGCTGCTGGGACCGTTTCAGGCCGCCGTGGAGGGGCAGGCGCCGGCCGGCCGGACGCCGGGCTTGCCCGGCATGGGCAGTCTGCTGTTGCCGCCGTGGACGTTGACGCGCTACGAACCCGACGGTTGCGAAATGCGCGGCCATTTCACCCGGTTCCACGTTGGCGGCAACCACGCGGTGCACGGCGGCGTGCTGCCGCTGTTGTTTGACCACATCTTCGGGATGGTCTCGCACGCCTCGAACCGCCCGATCAGCCGGACGGCGTTCCTGCATGTCGACTACCGCAAGATCACCCCGATCGACGCGCCGTTGGTGGTGCGCGGCCGGGTCACCAGCATCGAGGGGCGCAAAGCGTTCGTGTCCGCCGAACTGGTCGACGACGACGGCGCGCTGCTGGCCGAGGCCAACGGCCTGATGGTGCAGTTACTCCCAGGCCAGCCCTAGCTCGGCGGTGCACCCCCGGAACCGACCTATCCTTGAGCCGTGACTGACGGCGAGACCGATGGACGGGACGGCGAAACGACGGCGCTCGCCGTGCCCCAGCCAGCTCCCGCGCCCGCCGAGGCCGGGCCCGCCCCCGCCGACGGCAGGCCGACGGTGGTGCTGCTGGGTTCCGGCGAGACCAGCCGGGAGCTGGCGATCGACCTGGGGCGCCTCGGGGCCCGGGTGGTCGCCGTCGACGAGGATCCCCGGGCGCCCGCGCACGCGGTGGCCGACCAGGCCGTGGTGCTCCCGCTGACCGACGCCGCCGAACTGTCCGCGGCCCTGCGGCGGCTGCAACCCGACTTTGTGGTGACCGCGACCGACGCCGTCGCCCTCGGCGCCCTCGACGCCGCGGCCTCCGGATCCGGCGGGAACCACACCGAATTAGTCCCCAGCGCACGCGCCGTGCGGCTCAGCGCCGACCGCGAAGGCCTGCGCAGGCTGGCCGCCGACGAGTTGGGGCTGCCCACCGCGCCGTTCTGGTTCGTCGGGTCGCTGGGCGAGCTCGAGGCGGTCGGCGCGCACGCCGGATACCCCTTGTTGGTCAAGCCGGTGTCCGGGCCGACCGGGCCGGGCCAGTCGGCCGCGGAGCGACGTGAAGACCTCGGGCCGGCGTGGCAACGCGCGGTGGCCGGTCACGCGGGCCCCGGACGGCCACGGGTGCTGGCTGAGACCGTGGTCGAGGTCGAGTTCTACGTGACCCTGCTGGCCGTGCGCAGCGACGGGCCGGCCGGTCCGGCGATCGAATTCTGTTCGCCCATCGGTCATCGCGACGCTGGCGGGCAGGTGCTGGAATCCTGGCAACCCCAGAAGATGAGTGCGGCCGCGACGGACGCCGCCAAGTCGATTTCCGCACGAATCGTGAAAGCGCTGGGTGGCCGCGGCGTCTTCGCCGTCGAACTGATGATCAACGGCGACGAGGTGTACTTCGCCGACGTCACCTTGCACCCCACCGACACCGTCTGGGTGACGCTGCGCAGCCAGCGGCTCTCCGCGTTCGAACTGCAGGCCCGCACGATCTTGGGCTTGCCGGTGGACACCATGATGGTTTCGCCGGCCGCCGCCCGCGCGATCGACGGGGTCGCCTCCCCTGGTCCCGCCGCGCTCACCGGCGCTCTGAGCGTCCCCGAAAGTGACCTGCGGGTGGTCGGGCGCGGCTACCGCGTCCTGGCCACCGCGCCGGAGGTGACGGCCGCGCGCGAGCGTGCCGGCCAGGTCGCCGCCCGGCTCGTCGCGCCGGCATCCGAAGGCTGAGCTCGCGGCGGCTCGGGGGAACCGACCACCGCCAGCTGGGGGTGGCGACGGCCTCGATACGATCGCAGGTCAGATACCGCTGCCGGGCCGGGGGCGATCCGGCCGGGGCTTGACCGCCCGGGCGCGGATAGGGTGGCTGACAACGGACAATGAGGGAATCGAGCATGAGCACAGAGCACGCACACTCCTATGCCGGGGACATCTCGCCCCTTGAGGCATGGAAGCTGCTCAGCGACAACCCCGACGCCGTGCTGGTCGACGTGCGCACCGACGCCGAATGGCGCTTCGTCGGTGTGCCCGATCTGTCCAGCCTCGGCCGTGAGGTGTTGTTCCTGGAGTGGAATTCCTCCGACGGACAGCGCAACGCGAACTTCGCCGACCAACTGCGCGAGCAGGTGGCGCCGGCCGAAACCGGCGCGCAGCGCCCGGTGTTGTTCTTGTGTCGCTCCGGAAACCGCTCCATCGGCGCCGCCGAGGTCGCGACCGAGCTGGGCATCACGCCGGCTTACAACATTGTGGACGGCTTCGAGGGCCAACTCGATGCCAACGGTCACCGAGGCGAAACGGGCTGGCGCGCCATCGGATTGCCTTGGAAACAGGGCTGAACCGGCGATGACCCCAGCCGACGACAATTCCGTTCGCGTGCCCGCTGCGCTGCCCGACGGAGTCAGCCAGGCGACCATCGGCGTGCGCGGCGGGCTGTTGCGTTCGAATTTCGACGAGACCGCCGAGGGGATGTTCCTGACATCGGGCTACGTCTACGAGTCGGCGGCGGTTGCGGAGGGCTCGTTCACCGGCGAGGTGGACCGCTTCGTCTACTCGCGCTACGGGAACCCGACCGTGACGATGTTCGAGGAGCGGCTGCGCCTGCTCGAAGGGGCCCCGGCGGCCTTCGCCACCGCGAGCGGCATGGCGGCGGTGTTCACCTCGTTGGGCGCGCTGCTGGGCGCGGGGGACCGGCTGGTCGCATCGCGCAGCCTGTTCGGCTCGTGTTTCGTGGTGTGCAACGAGATCCTGCCTCGTTGGGGCGTCGAAACCGTCTTCGTCGACGGCGACGACCTGGCGCAGTGGGAGCAGGCGTTGTCGGTGCCCACCACTGCGGTGTTCTTCGAGACACCGTCAAACCCCATGCAATCGCTGGTCGACATCACCGCGGTGAGCGAGCTTGCGCACGCCGCGGGCGCAAAAGTGGTGTTGGACAACGTGTTTGCGACACCGCTTCTGCAGCAGGGTATTTCGCTCGGCGTTGACGTGGTGGTGTACTCCGCCACCAAGCACATCGACGGTCAGGGTCGGGTGCTCGGCGGGGCCATCCTGGGCGACAAGGAGTACATCGACGGTCCGGTGCAGAAACTGATGCGGCACACCGGCCCGGCGATGAGCGCATTCAACGCCTGGGTGCTGGTGAAAGGGCTTGAGACCATGGCGGTCCGGGTGGAACACAGCAACAACTCGGCCTTCCGGATTGCAGAATTTCTCGAGGACCATCCGGCGGTGAGTTGGGTCCGCTACCCGTATCTGTCCTCGCACCCGCAGTACGACTTGGCCAAGCGCCAGATGTCCGGCGGGGGAACGGTGATCACGTTCGCGCTCGACTGCCCCGACGACAAGGCCAAGCAACGGGCCTTCGAGGTGCTGGACAAGCTTCAGCTGATCGACATCTCGAACAATCTCGGCGACGCCAAATCCCTTGTCACGCATCCCGCGACCACCACGCACCGGGCGATGGGCCCGGAGGGTCGCGCGGCGATCGGGCTCGGTGACGGCGTGGTCCGGATCTCGGTCGGCCTGGAGGGCACCGACGATCTGATCGCGGACATCGATCAGGCGCTGAGCTAACCGGCCTGTTTCTCGGCCGCGTCGAGGCGGTCGGCCGCCGCCAGGGTTCCCCCCTGCGCTTGCTGCTCCACCCAGTCCACCACCGGACGGGCGTACATCATCTGGCTGGTGATCGCCATCTGGCCGCGGGTGCGGCCCAGGAACGAGATCCCCCAGGCGAACATCGCGGCGATGCGGTTGCGATGGCCGACCAGGTAGTACAGGTGCAACACCAGCCACGCCAGCCAGGCGATGAAGCCGCCGAACTCCAGCTTGCCGACCTTCGCGACGGCGCTGTACCGCGAGATCAGCGCCATGCTGCCCTTGTCGAAGTATTTGAACGGCTTGCGGTTGGCGGGATCGTCCTGGCCCTTCACCGCCTGCTTGATGAGCTTGGTGACGTAGTGCGCCCCCTGGATCGCGCCCTGCGCCATGCCGGGGACGTCGGGCACCGACATCAGGTCGCCGACGACGAACACGTACGGATGCCCCTTGATGCTGAGATCGGGCTCGACGATCACCCGGCCGGCGCGGTCGGTCTCGGTTCCGTCGGACTGCTCGGCGAGCATCGCGCCCAGTGAGCTGGCCTGCACGCCCGCGGCCCACACCTTGCACGCACATTCGATGCGCCGCTCGCCGCCGTCCTTCTCCTTGACCGTGATGCCCATGTAGTCCACCGCGGTCACCATCGCGTTGAGCTGAATCTCGACGTCCATCTTCTGCAACCGGCGTTGTGCCTTGATACCGAGTTTGGGGCCCATCGGTGGCAGCACCGCGGGTGCCGCGTCGAGCAGGATGACGCGACATTCGCTGGGGGTGATCGTCCGGAACGCCCCGGCCAGGGTGCGCTCGGCGAGCTGGACGATCTCACCGGCCAGCTCGACCCCGGTCGGCCCGGCGCCGACGACCACGAACGTCAGGCGGCGTTGCCGCTCGGCCGGATCGGTGGCGACCTCGGCTGCCTCGAACGCGCCGAGGATGCGGGCCCGCAGCTCGAGGGCGTCGTCGACGCTTTTCATCCCGGGCGCGAAGGCCGCGTACTGGTCATTCCCGAAGTACGACTGCTGCGCGCCCGCGGCCACGATGAGGCTGTCGAAGGGCGTCACAGTATGCATTCCCATCAGGTGCGACGTGACCGTCTTCGCCGTCAGGTCGATCTCGTTGACCTCGCCCCACAGCACCCGGACGTTCTTCTGCCGCCGCAGGATCAGCCGGGTGGTCGGGGCGATGTCGCCCTCGGACAGGATGCCGGTGGCCACTTGGTACAGCAACGGCTGGAACAGGTGGGTCGTCGTCTTCGAGATCAGGGTGACGTCGACGTCGGCCCTCCTGAGTGCCTTGGCCGCGTTCAGCCCGCCGAATCCGCTTCCGATGATGACGACGTGATGACGCGACATGCTCACCCCTTCTGTCTTTCCGCAAGCCCCCTGGGCGCATCCCCAGCCTATGACTCCGCTGCCCCCTAGAAAGGCCAGCCGTTGGAGTTGTCCCTGAATTTTCCGTTGACCGCGGTGCAGAAGTCGTTGGCGGTGCCGGCGAGCAAGACGTAGTAAGTCTCGCCGCGGCGGCTCTCGAAGGTGTTCGGGGTGCTCCAACCGGAGTCGCAGAGCGAACTCGGCGTGCCGGCCGTGGCTCTGCGCCAATTGGTCTTGGCGCAGGCGACCAGGCCGTCGACGTTCGGGGTGGCGGCCTTGGCCGCGACCACCATCGCGCCTCCCCACTGCCCATCGCTGCGCCGATAGGCCCGCGCCCCGAATCCGGCATTGTTGGTCTGGCACGCCAGCGCCCGGCGCATCAGCGAGAAGGGCGCGGCCAGTTGCGAACTCGTGCTCTCGGCGGCGGTCGTGATGAATTGCGCGGCGTCCGAGCCGTCAACCTCCTGCACGTCAGGCTTGCCGAAGCTGAACAGCTGTTGCGCGATCCCGGCGTTGCTGCCGCCGCCGATGATCGGGCCGGCGCCGCTGGACGTCATCGCGGGCAGCGTGGCATCGGCACCCGCCGTGGGCATACCGGTGACGGCGCCCAGGGCCAGCAGCGCGACCATGCTGCGAATCGGGAGGGCGGTGCGTCTCATGACCCTTATTTCAGCACGTGCGGGTAGTCGGCGCGGCGATCGTCGGCGATCAATCCGGTCAGCACGTGCCGGGTCTGCAACGCGATGTACTGATCGACGCTGTAGATCGTCCCGAAGTGCCACTGCTTGAGCGCCCAGCCGTGGGCGAGCAGCATGATGTCGAAAACGATGAGGTCGACGTCGACGGCGCGAAAGATCCCCTGGGCGATGCCGTCCTCGATCACCGCGCGCAGCGGTGCCGCGCTGGCGATTTCGAGATCCTTGATCCGAGCGCGGCCGGGCGGCCCGAGGGTGCGGCTCTCCCGATAGGTCAGCACCACGCCGTCGAGGTTCTCGTCGACGATCTGGACATAGCGGCGCACGCCCGCGGTCAACTGGTCGACGACGTCGTCGCCGGCGGCCGCGATGACCGGTGCCAGCTGATCGCGGAACACGTCGAGGATCCGCACGATCGTCGCGAGCAGCAGGTCCTCCTTGCCGCCGAAGTATTTGTAGATCAGGCCGACGCTGACCTTGGCCTCGGCGGCCAGGTCCTGCATGGACATCTGGTGAAACCCGTTGCGGCCCATGACCTTGACCGCGGCATCCAGCACCTGGCGCCGCCGCGAGCTGGCCCGGGCCGCGCGCACGGCCTCCTCGGCGGGAAGATCGCTGTAATCGGTGACCATGTAGACCTCAGATGCCCAGGTCCTTGGCGATGATCGTCTTCATGATCTCGTTGGTGCCGCCGTAGATGGTCTGAATGCGGGCGTCGACGAAGGCGCGCGCCACGCTGTATTCACGCATGTAGCCATATCCGCCGTGCAACTGCAGGCAGCGGTCGGCGGTGCGCACCTGCAGGTCGGTGGTCCACCACTTCAGCCGGGCGGCGCGCGCGGCGGTCAGCTCACCGGATAGGTGCTCGGCCAGGCAGTCGTCGAGATACGTACGGGCGATGTCGATTTCGGTTGCGAGCTCGGCGAGCACGAACTGGCTGTTCTGGAAGCTGGCGATCGGTGAGCCGAATGCCGTGCGGTCGCGCACGTAGTGCAGGGTCTCGGCCAGAATGCCTTCGGCGGCGGCCACCGCTCCCACCCCGAGCGCCAGCCGCTCCTGAGGCAGGTTCTTCATCAGCTGGTAGAAACCCCTGCCTTCGCCTTCGAGCAGATTGGCCCTCGGCACCCGCATATCGGCGAAGGTGAGTTCGCTGGTGTCCTGGGCGTGCAGGCCGATCTTCTCCAGGTTGCGGCCGCGGGAGAAGCCGGGTGTGGCGGGGTCGACGACAAGCAGCGACAGCCCCTGGTGGCGGTCCGGCGAAGTGCGCACCGCGATGACGAACAGATCGCCGATCTGCCCGTTGGAGATGAACGTCTTGGCGCCGTTGACGACGTAGTCGTCACCGTCGCGCACCGCCGTCGTGCGGATCCCGGCCAGATCGCTGCCGGTGCCGGGTTCTGTCATCGCGATGGCGAGCACCGTTTCGCCGGTGACCACGCCGGGCAGCCAGCGCTGTTGCTGTTCGGGCGTGGTCAGATCGGTGAGATAGGGCAGCACGACATCGTTTTGCAGCGTGACGGCGATGGCCTCGGCGGCGGCACCCGCGCGCTGCAGTTCGTCGATCACGATCGCGTTGTAGCGGAAATCGTGCACGCCCGGGCCGCCGAGATGCTCGGGCACCGAGATGCCCAGCAGCCCGAGTTTGCCCGCCTCGATGAACAGCGAGCGATCCCACTGGCCGTCCCGTTCCCACTTCTCGTGATTGGGCACGACCATCTGCCGCACGAAATCGCTTACCAGCTCCCGGAACTGGTGGTGCTCGGACGTGTACTCCAGGTGTGTGGCCATCGGTCTCCTGTCAGCGGAAGGCGTCGCTGCCGGTGAACGCCTGGCCGAGGACCAGCTGATGCATCTCGGGCGTGCCCTCGTAGGTCAGCACCGATTCCAGGTTCACCATGTGCCGGATGACCGGGTATTCCAGCGATATCCCGTTGCCGCCCAGTATGGTTCGTGCGGTCCGACAAATCTTGATGGCCTCACGGGTGTTGTTGAGCTTGCCGAAGCTGACCTGCTCGGGGCGCAACCCGCCGCTGTCCTTGAGGCGGCCGAGGTGCAGCGACAACAGCTGGCCCTTGTGCAGCTCGACCGCCATGTCGACCAGCTTGGCCTGGGTCAGCTGGAAACCCGCGATGGGACGGCCGAACTGGGTGCGTTGCGTGGCGTAATCCAGCGCGGCCCGCCAGGCCGATCGCGCCGCTCCCATCGAACCCCAGATGATCCCGTAGCGGGCCTCGGATAGACACGACAGCGGCCCGCGCAGCCCCTTGGCCTCGGGCAGCATCGCCTCGGCCGGCACCCGCACGTCGTCGAGCACCAGTTCGCTGGTGATCGAGGCCCGCAACGACAGCTTGTGGTGAATCGTGTTGGCGCTGAAGCCCGGCGTCTTGGTGGGCACGATGAAACCGCGGATCCCGTCGTCGGTTGCGGCCCAGACGACCGCGACGTCGGCGAGCGAGCCGTTGGTGATCCACAGCTTGCGTCCGTTCAGCACCCAGTCCGAACCGTCTTGGCGCGCCCGGGTTTTCATCGCGGCGGGATCGGAGCCGACGTCGGGTTCGGTCAGGCCGAAGCAGCCGAGCAGCTCGCCGGTGGCCATGCCGGGCAGCCATTCCTGCTTCTGCTCCTCGGACCCGAAGTTCCAGATCGCGAACATCGCCAGCGACCCCTGCACCGAGACCATCGACCGGATACCGGAGTCGGCGGCCTCGAGCTCGGTGCAGGCCAGGCCGTAGTGCACGGCGGAGGCGCCGCCGCAGCCGTACCCGTCCAGGTGCATGCCCAGCAGGCCGAGTTGCCCGAACCCCTTGGCCAGCTCCCGGACCGGAAGGTCGCCGATTTCGAACCACTCCGCGACGTGCGGGAGGACGTGCTCGGCACAGAAGTCCCGCACGGTGTCGCGGACCGCAAGCTCGTCGCTGGATAGCGAGGCGTCCAGGCCGAGCGGATCGTTGCGGTCGAAGGCGGGTGGTCTCTGAGTGCTCATGTGATCAGCCTGCCATCGTCAGGCCGCCGCTCACACTGATCACCTGTCCGGTGATGAACGAGGCGGCCTCGGAGGCGAAGAACAGCACGGGCGCGGCGACCTCCTCGGGCCGGGCCAGGCGGCGAAACGGGATGGCCTTGACCAGTGCTTCCCGCAGTTTCTCGGGCTGCGCGTGAAACAGCGGGGTGTCGGTCGGGCCGGGGCACACGCAGTTCACGGTGATCTGGTGGCGAGCCATCTCGCGGGCCAGCGACTTGGTCAAGGCGATCACCCCGCCCTTGGCGCCGGCGTAGATGCTCTCGCCCGCGCTGCCCACCCGGCCGGCGTCACTGGCCAGGTTGACCACGCGTCCGCCGCCGTGCGTCTCGATCATCCCCGGCAGGAACGCCCAGCAGATGTGCACCGGCCCCAGGTAGTTGATGGCGACCACCTTCTGGGCGAATTCCGGTGTGGCGTTGAGGAATTGGTCGGTGCGGTCCCATCCGGCCGCGTTGACGACGATGTTGGGCACGCCGAGATCGGCGTGGATCCGATCCCGCAGGGCGCCAACCTGTTCCGGGTCGGCCACGTCCACCGGTAGCGCGGTGATCAGGTCTGGGCGTTCGTCGGCGGTGACCGACGCCGTCGCCCGGTCGAGGTCGGCGGCGACCACGCGCTCGCCCCGCGCGGCGAGGCCCAACGCGATCGCCTTTCCGATGCCGGAGCCGGCGCCGGTCACCACCGCCAGGCCGCCCTGTGAATGAGCATTCATTGAGGACGAATTTAGATTCACCACGGCTGCGCGGTCAAGGTTCGCGCGGCGTCCCGGTAGTCTGCCTGCATGCTTAGGCTCCAGCGGCCCGCCTGGCTCGCGGTCGATGTCGTCGGGGTTCTGGTGTTCTGCGCTGTGGGGCGCCGCAGCCATGACGAGGGCCTCAATGTCACCGGCATCGCCGTGACGGCCTGGCCGTTTCTCACCGGCACGGTCATCGGATGGCTCGTCTCTCGCGGGTGGCGGCGGCCGACGGCGCTGGCCCCGACGGGGGTCGTCGTGTGGTTGTGCACCGTGGTCATCGGCATGCTGCTGCGCAAGGCGATCTCGGCGGGGGTGGCGGCCAGCTTCGTGGTGGTCGCGACGACGGTCACCGCGCTGTTGTTGCTGGGCTGGCGAGTGGCCGCCGGGCTGACCCTGCGGCGTCGCTCCGGCGTCTGAGGCGACCAATGGTGCAGGCGGCCGACGTGGCGGTAACCGCGACGTTCGGCGCGGCCGCGCGGGCGGTGGCCACCGACAAGGGGCTGCTGAACGATCCGTTCGCCGAGCCGCTGCTTTGCGCCGTCGGGATCGACTTTCTCACCCGGGCGATCAGGGACCACGTGTTCGCCGAGGACGACGGCGACGACCCGGCGATTACGGCGCTGCTGGACGCGCTGGCGGCGCACACGCGGTTCGTGGACGAATTCCTGGCCGACGCCGTCCGGGCGGGCATTCGGCAGGTGGTGATCCTGGCGTCGGGTCTGGACACCCGGCCCTACCGGTTGTGGTGGCCCCGCGGGACCACGGTGTATGAGATCGATCAGCCGCAAGTGCTCGATCTCAAGGCCGAGGTGCTGCGCGGGCTGGGCGCCGAATTGGCCACCCACCGTTGTGCGATCGGCATTGACCTGGGCCAGGATTGGCCGGAGGCGCTGCGCAGGGTCGGGTTCGACGCCGCCCGACCCACGGTATGGGTCGCCGAGCAGTTGCTCGTCGGGTACCTGCCGCCCGGGGAGCAGAATCGATTGCTGGACGGCGTCACCGCAGCGAGCGCGGCGGGCAGCCGGTTCACCGCCGATCACATGCCCACCTGGAATCCGTTGCGGCTCGGGGCCGAGCGCGCTTTCGTCGACGGCTGGCGGCGGCGCGGCCTGGACGTCGACCTGGCCAGCCTGACCTATCCCGGCGAATATCACTATGTGCCAGAGTATTTGGCGTCGAAGGGTTGGCGGACGGCCAGGCTCGGCATCACCGAACTGCTGGGCGCGATGGGGCTGGGCAGGCGGCGGCACACGGGGAACGGCGACGCGGAATTCGTCCCGGAATACATCACCGCGACACGTGTTTGAGTTGTCGTGATGGCGGAATCAAGCTCTCTACAACTGCGGTTCGTGTCGGCCACTCACGACGATCCGCTGGCTCAACCGCTGCTGGCCGAACTGGCCGTCGAGTACGCGCAGCGATACGGCGGCACGCCGGGCACCCACCTGACCTGGTTGCCGGTGCCGCAGGCGGAGCTGGCGCCGCCGGACGGTGGCCTGCTGATCGGGGTGCTGGACGGCGTGCCGGTGACCGGCGGGGCGTTTCGGCGTTACGACGCCAATACCGCTGAGCTCAAGCGGATCTGGACGGACGGTGCTCATCGGCGCCGCGGTTACGCCCGGGCGCTGCTGGCGGCGCTGGAGGCCGAGGCCCTGGCGCGCGGGTACCGGCGGCTTTATCTGATCACCGGCAATCGCCAGCCCGAGGCCGAGGCGCTCTATGACGCGACGGGGTATACCCGGATACCGCCGGACCCGCTACCGTCGTGGGGCCCGTTTCTTCCGATCGCCTTCGAGAAGTGGCTGACCTGATTCAGTTTCGCCGCAACGGATTTCAATCACGATGCGATTCTCGACCCAGCGCCCGAATTCAGTTGCCGCCGGCCAACGAGATGGCCCGCGCGGTCGCTTCGCGGATCGGGCCGCGCCACACGTCGCCGTGCCCGGGCAACAAGACCTCGGTGTCCAGCAGGGCCAGGGTGTCCAGGCTATGCAGCGAATTCTGCTGGCTGTGGCTGAACACCGCCGGCAGCAGCTGCGGCCCACCGCGGCGCAGCAGCGGGTGCCCGGTGATCAGCGCGTCGCCGCTGACCAGCACGCCGTCCACCACGTACGAGCAGTGCCCGCTGGTGTGCCCGGGGGTGAACACCGCCTTCGGGTGGCCGGGCAGCCCAGCGGCCACCTCGTCGGTCAGGGGTTGGGTGGACGGGATGCCGTCGCGAATCAGCCCCCCGGCGCGCAGCACGTGCAGCCCCCAGGCGGCCCAGCGCGGCCGCCAAATGCGCAGGGCGACATCGAAAACCGACGCCTGTTCCAGGTACTCGCGTTTGGCGTGACCCACTTCCTCGGCGTGGCAATACACATCCGTGCCGTATTCGTTGGCAAGCCAGATCGCCGAGCCCAAATGGTCGATGTGGGCGTGTGTGAGCAGGACGGCGCGCACGTCGCCGGGCCCGTAACTGAGCTCCCGCAGCGAGGCCAGCACGTCCTCGCGGTCGCCGGGATATCCGGCGTCGATCAGCAGCACGCCGGTGCCGTCGACGACCAGCGTCCAGTTCACGGCCTCGCCTTGGGCGAGGTAGACCGTGTCGGTCACTTGAACGAGAGTTGGCGCCGATCCCATGCCGCGAGTGTAGAAGCCAGCCAGTCGCGACCATCGGCAGAGGAGTAGAAAGAACGAGTGGCTGAACTGAAACTCGGATACAAAGCGTCCGCCGAACAATTTGCACCGCGCGAGCTCGTCGAACTCGCTGTCGCCGCCGAAGGGCACGGCATGGACAGCGCAACCGTCAGTGACCACTTCCAGCCATGGCGGCACGAGGGCGGACACGCACCGTTCTCGTTGGCCTGGATGACCGCCGTCGGCGAGCGGACCAGGAGGCTGGTGCTGGGCACCTCGGTGCTCACGCCGACCTTCCGGTACAACCCCGCCGTCATCGCGCAGGCGTTCGCCACGATGGGCTGCCTGTACCCGGACCGCATTTTCCTCGGCGTAGGCACCGGCGAGTCGCTCAACGAAATAGCCACCGGATACGAGGGCGAGTGGCCGGAGTTCAAGGAACGCTATGCCCGGCTGCGCGAATCGGTGCGGCTGATGCGTGAACTGTGGCTGGGCGACCGCGTCGACTTCGAGGGCGAGTACTACCACACCAAGGGCGCCTCCATCTACGACGTCCCCGAGGGCGGCATCCCGATCTACATCGCCGCTGGCGGCCCACAGGTGGCCAAATACGCGGGTCGCGCCGGCGACGGCTTCATCTGCACCTCCGGCAAGGGCGAGGAGCTGTACAAGGACAAGCTGATGCCCGCCATGAAGGAGGGCGCGGAGGCGGCCGGCAAGAACCCCGACGACATCGACCGAATGATCGAAATCAAGATCTCCTACGACACCGACCCGGACAAGGCCCTGGAGAACACCCGGTTCTGGGCGCCGCTGTCGCTGACGGCCGAGCAGAAGACCAGCATTCACGACCCGCTGGAGATGGAGAAGGCCGCCGACGAGCTGCCCATCGAACAGGTCGCCAAGCGCTGGATCGTCGCGTCCGACCCCGACGAGGCGGTGGAAAAGGTCGGCCAGTACGTGAAATGGGGCCTCAACCACCTGGTGTTCCACGCGCCCGGCCATGACCAGCGCCGGTTCCTGGAGCTCTTCGAGAAGGACCTGGCGCCGCGGCTGCGACGGCTGGCCGGATAGGCGCACGGGGTGGCCACTGGTTCCGTGTCCGCGATCTATATCGCCGCCCCCGAGCCGGAGACCGGCAAGTCAACGATCGCGCTGGGGCTACTGCACCGGCTGACCGCGACGGTCGCCAAAGTCGGTGTGTTCCGACCCATTACGCGCTCCGAATCGAACGACCGCGACTACATCCTGGAACTGTTGCTGACGCGGACCACCGCGGGTCTGTCCTACGATCAGTGCGTCGGCGTCACCTATCAGCAGCTGCACGCCGACGGTGACGCCGCGATCGCCCGCATCGTCGACGCCTATCACGCGGTGGCCGAGGCGTGCGACGTGGTGGTGATCGTCGGCAGCGACTACACCGACGTGACTCGGCCCGCGGAACTCACGACCAACGCGCGCATCGCGGTGAACCTCGGTGCGCCGCTGCTGCTCACGGTCAGCGGTAAGGGGCGCACCGCCGCGGAGATCGCCAGCGTCGTCGACGTGTGTCTGGCCGAGCTGGACGCCCAGCACGCCCACACCGCCGCAGTGGTTGCCAACCGGTGCGAGCCGGCCGAGTTGGCCGACGTGGCCGAAGCGCTGGGCAAATTCGCGCAGCGCAGCTACGTGCTGCCCGACGAGCCGCTGCTGTCGGCGCCGACGGTGGCCGAGCTGGAAAAGGCGGTCGCCGCGACGCCGGTCAGCGGCGAAGAGTCGCTGCGCGAACGCGAGGTCACCGGCGTTCTGGTCGCCGGTATGACCGCCGACCACGTCCTGGAGCGGCTGCGCGACGGCATCGCGGTCATCACCCCCGGCGACCGTTCGGACGTGGTGCTCGCCGTCGCCAGCGCCCATGCCGCGGAAGGCTTTCCGTCGCTGTCGTGCATCGTGCTCAACGGCGGCTTCGCGCTGCACCCGTCCATCGCCGCGCTGGTCGCCGGACTGCGGCTGCGGCTGCCGATCGTCGCCACCACACTGGGCACCTACGACACCGCCAGCGCCGCGGCGTCGGCCCGGGGCAGGGTCACGGCGACCTCCCAACGCAAAATCGACACCGCGCTGGCGCTGATGGACAGATATGTCGACATCACCGATCTGCTCGCGCAGCTTGCCATTCCGATCCCCACCGTCATCACGCCGCAGATGTTCATCCACCAGCTCACGCTGCAGGCGCGGTCGGATCGCAAACACATCGTGCTTCCCGAAGGCGACGACGACCGGATCCTGCGGTCCGCCGGCCGGGTGCTGCAGCGCCGCGTCGCCGACCTGACCATCCTGGGTGACGAGGCCCAAATCCGGCACCGTGCAGCAGAACTCGGCGTCGACCTGGGCGACGTCACGGTGATCGACCCGCGCAGCAGCCCGCTGCGCCAAGAGTTCGCCGAACAGTACGCACTGTTGCGCAAGGCGAAGGGCGTCACCGTCGAGCAGGCCCGCGAGGCCATGCGCGACAGCACGTATTTCGGCACCATGCTGGTGCAGAATTCGCAGGTGGACGGGATGGTGTCCGGCGCCGCGCACACCACCGCGCACACCGTTCGGCCGGCGTTCGAGATCATCAAGACGGTCCCGGATGTCTCGACGGTGTCCAGCATCTTCCTGATGTGCCTGCCCGATCGCGTGCTGGCGTACGGCGACTGCGCGATCATCCCCAATCCGACACCCGAGCAGCTGGCCGACATCGCGATCTCGTCGGCGCGCACCGCCGCACAGTTCGGCATCGAACCGCGGGTGGCGATGCTGTCGTACTCGACCGGCGACTCGGGTACCGGTGCGGACGTCGAAAAGGTAAGGACGGCAACCGAATTGGTGCGGAAACGGAATTCCGACCTGCCGGTCGAGGGCCCCATCCAGTACGACGCCGCGATCGAACCGTCCGTCGCTGCCACCAAACTGCGCGACTCGCCGGTAGCGGGCCGGGCCACCGTGCTGATCTTCCCGGACCTCAACACCGGCAACAACACCTACAAGGCGGTGCAGCGTAGCGCCGGGGCGCTTGCCATTGGGCCGGTGCTGCAGGGCTTGCGCAAGCCGGTGAACGATCTGTCCAGGGGTGCGTTGGTGGAAGACATCGTGAACACCGTGGCCATCACGGCGATCCAGGCCCAGGGGCAGCGATGACGGACAATGGGGACGCCCGCCTGGTGCTGGTGATCAACTCCGGCTCGTCATCCTTGAAATATCAAGTGGTCGACCCCGATTCGGGCGAAGCCCGGGCGACCGGTCTCGTCGAGCGGATCGGAGAGGAATCGTCGCCGGTTTCCGATCATGACGCGGCGCTGCGCTGCGCGTTCGACACGCTTTCCGACGACGGCATCGACCTGAGGACAAGCGGCATCGTCGCGGTGGGCCATCGAGTGGTGCACGGCGGCAACGCTTTCTATCAACCCACGCTGCTGGACGACGCGGTGATCGGCAGGCTCGACGAATTGTCTGAGCTGGCCCCGCTGCACAATCCGCCTGCACTCAAGGGAATCGAGGTCGCACGCAAGCTGCTGCCCGACCTCGCCCACATCGCCGTGTTCGACACCGGGTTCTTCCACGACCTGCCGCCCGCGGCGGCCACCTACGCGATCGATCGCGACCTGGCGCAGCGGTATCAGATCCGCCGGTATGGGTTTCACGGGACGTCGCACCACTATGTCAGCGAGCAGGCCGCCGCATTCCTCGACCGATCGGTCGGCGACCTGAAACAGATTGTGCTGCACCTTGGTAACGGTTGCTCCGCCTCGGCGATCGCCGGCACGCGGCCGCTGGACACCTCGATGGGCTTGACCCCGCTGGAAGGCCTGGTGATGGGGACCCGCAGCGGCGATATCGATCCCAGCGTCATCGGCTACCTGTGCCGCACGGCCGAGATGGGCGTCGACGACGTCGAAGCCATGCTCAACCAGCGCTCCGGGGTGCTGGGTCTGTCCGGTGAGCGCGACTTTCGCCGGCTGCGGACGATGATCGAATCCGGCGACGAGACAGCGAAACTGGCGTACAGCGTGTTCACGCACCGGCTGCGCAAGTACATCGGCGCCTACCTGGCGGTGCTGGGGCACACCGACGTCATCAGCTTCACCGCCGGGATCGGCGAGAACGACCCGGCGGTGCGCCGCGACGCGGTCGCCGGCATGGAGGAACTGGGCATCGTCCTCGATCAGCGCCGCAACCTCGGCGGCGGCAAGGGTGCGCGCCAGATCTCCGCCGACGATTCACCGATCGCCGTGCTGGTGGTTCCGACCAACGAAGAGCTGGCCATCGCGCGCGATTGCGTGAACGTGCTAGGCGGATAGGAAGCCCAGGCTGTTTCGTCCGGCGCCCACGGCCGGGGTGGGATCGGTCCCGATCGTTCGCGCCAGCAGCTCGGCGTAGATGTCACGGAAATCGGTGCTGTACTTCAAGTCTCCGTTGTCGAGGTCGGTGAGGCTGGGTTGTTCGCCGTAGAAGCCGCCCTTGACGGGTGCGCCGGCAATGAAAACGGGACCGGCCGTGCCGTGATCGGTGCCTTGCGAGGCATTGGCGCGCACCCGGCGCCCGAACTCCGAATACGCCAGCAGCACCACGTCACGGCCGGCCATCTCCTGGACGAACGCGGTCACCGCCTCGTCGAATGTTCGCAGGAGGCGCTCCTGGGTCCCGCGTTCGCCGGCGTGGGTGTCGAAGCCGCCAAGCTGCACCGTGTAGACCCGGGTGGGGACGCGGGCCTTGATGGCCTGAGCCACCGTGTTCAGCTGGGCTGATAGTGAATTGCGTTCCTTGGCAGGGGGTTTGACCGACCCAAATGCGGCGTCGGCGGTGCGCGCGGCGCGGTAGGCCTTGCACACCGCGGCCATTGCCGGGGTGTCGTCGGGATCGTCGTTGCCCAGTGCGGTCATCACCGCGTCGAACTTCTCCGCCTGACCCGGCGCGGCGCCCGGCGAAAGCGCCGCGGCCGTGCACTTCGCGCCGACGGCCAGAGGTGGCAGGACGGCGCCGATGTTCACCGCCCGCAACGGATCATCTCCGGTCGCGTCGAGCCAGCGGCCGATCCAACCGGTCGACACCGGTTCGGCCGGTGACGCCGTCTGCCAGATGTCCATCGAGCGAAAGTGGCTGTGGTCGGGCTTCGGGTAGCCCGCGCCGCGCACGACGGCGAGCTGCCCGCGGTTCCACAGCCCCGCCAACCCCTTCATCGCCGGGTTGAGCCCCAGCTGCTGATCCAGGTGCAGGACATCGCCCGGCGCGTAGGCGAGTTCGGGCCGAGCGTCGTGATAGGCGTTGTCCGCGTACGGGATCACGGTGTTGATGCCGTCGTTGCCGCCATACAGCGTGGCGATCACCAGCACACCGGCGCCTGGGGCCAGCGGCCGGTCCCGGGCCGCGCGCATCAGGTCGGGCCAACTGACCGCCGACATCAGGCCGGCCGCGCCGACGCCCGCGCTGGCGATCAGGAATCGGCGACGGTTGATCTCGGGCATGGCCGTCTCGCTAAGACGTCAGGTATTCGGGAGTGTTGACCGCGGCCGCGACCAACTGTGCCGGTTGGCGCACCAGCGGCCGCAGCGCCTTCACGGTGCGATCCGACCAGGAGCCGACGCCGATCAGATAGCCGACGGCGTCGACGCGGTCGCCGGCACCGGTGTCCTCGATGCCGGAGATGTCGCCCGCGTGTGCCAGCTCGGTGGCGGCGCGCAGGCGGGTCCCTGCGCTGGCGGTGGACAGCCACAGCTGCCCGCTGGGCCAGCCTCCGACGCTGGGCGGATAGAACGGTCGCTGGCCCAGCGTGCGCAATGTCGTGTCGATCATCTTCAGACGTTTGGGGTCGTCGACCGGCACTCGCAGCGCCCGGACGACCCCGACGAGCCACTCGGCCGGCGTGTTGACCACCGCGGCGCGGCCGCTGGTGAATTCGCTGTCGGTGAGGATCGCCCGGGTCAGCGTGCGCAGGTCGCGGTTGGATCCGTAGGCGGCGACCAGTCGGTCGAGCACTGCGGGTGACGGCGGATCGTCGGATGCCAATTGCTGCCACAGGCGTCCCGCGACGTACCCGGCCGATCTGGGTTGCGCCAGCACGGTGTCGCAGAACCCGGCGGCATCGAAGTCGCGGCTCTGCCCGAACAGCGTCTTGGCGCTCGCGTCATGGCGTTTGGGGGTCATGGAGGTTTTGCCACCGGGACCGATCACCCATCCGGTCAGTGCCCGCGCACCGTTGCGCACGTCGCTTTCGGTGTAGCCGTTGCCATGTCCCAACGCGAACAACTCCATGAACTCGCGGGCCAGGTTCTCGTTGGGCGCCTTGGCGGTGCTGCGCGGCGCGTCCAGCCAGCGCAGCATCGCGGCGTCGGTCAGCATCGAGTACGCCAGGGCGCGAAAATCACCCAGCGATCCCGCGCGCAGTTTCTGATTCTGCGCGGCCATGTACGCGGCGACCCGCACCTTCTGCGCCGAGGTGGCAAAGTGGTTGTGCCACAACAGGGTCAGCTTTTCGTGCACCGGCTGCCGCACGCCGACCATGCGGCGTATCCACCAATTCGACAGC
Organism: Mycobacterium sp. 852002-51971_SCH5477799-a; assembly: GCF_001667145.1. Classification (GTDB taxonomy): domain Bacteria; phylum Actinomycetota; class Actinomycetes; order Mycobacteriales; family Mycobacteriaceae; genus Mycobacterium. The sequence goes on along the minus strand of NZ_LZIF01000043.1, from coordinate 46,914 downwards.
ATGTCCAGCTGTTGGGTCATCTGCTGGTTGTACTGCTTGCGCGCGGCCGGCGTGGAGCGCTTGCCCGGCGGCTTGGGTGCGTCCAGGGCGGGCATCGGCGTGGCGGCCACGCCCGGGTCGGTACCGGGATTGGTGGCCAGCATCGCGTCCACGTAGCCGGGCCAGTGCAGGCCGACGACTGCGTCGACCTCGGACCCGGTCACCCCGAACCCGGCCCGGCGCAGCATGCGGGCCGTGCTGACCCATGCGGTGGACTGGCCCGCCATTTGATAACTGTGCGTCCTGCAGCTGAGATTTAGCTGTGTTTTCTTGTGATTTGGGTGAGAGCTGAGTTCACTTTCCGTTCCGACGAAGGCGGGTCCGAAAAGTCGGCTCGCCGCGTGCCCGACAACCAAAACCCCTAGAACGTACTGGTGGGGCGCACCCGGTTCGCCATGTCCACCAGCGCGTAGCGGTGCCGCTGGGTCGGGGCGACGCGGGCCAGATTGCGCAGCGATGCCTCGACGCCGAGCCGCAGCCCGTGCTCGGTGAACGGGAAGCCGAGGATGTGGTTGGTGCTGGCCTTGTTGTCCTCCAACCAGTCCATCGCACAGCCCAGCACCAGGGCGCGGATCTGCAGCACGCGCGGCTCGGTGGGCGGCAGCGCCTCCACCCGCCGCGCCGCGTCGCGGATGTCCTCCTCGGTGATCTCGCTCTTGGTCCGTCCGGACAGCAGCGTTACCGCGCTGGTCAGTCGCGCTGTGGTGAAGTGGCGTGAGCTGGCCGGCACCTCGTCCAGCGTGCGCACCGCGGCGGCCCGATCACCCGCGGTGGAAAGCCATCTGGCCAACCCGAAAGCCGCCGAGATCACCCCGTCGTTGGTCTTCCATACCGTCTGGTAATACTTCTGCACGTCGACGTCCCCGGCCAGCTCGGCGGTGGCGGCCAACGCCAGCTTGGGCGCCAGTTCGCCCGGGAACGTGTCCAGCACTTCAGTGAAATGTGTTGTGGCCGAATCGTAGTCGCCGGTGAGCAGCTCGGCGACCGCCTTGTACCACACCAACCGCCATTGCCAGCCCACCCGCTCGGCCAGGTCGTCGAGCTTGCGGGTGGCCTTGGCCACGTCGCCGAGATCCAGCAGCGCGCGGACCTCCATCAGCGGCAGTTCCACCGACTCGGACACCTCGACACCCTCGGCGTCCAGCGTTCCGTGCCGGGCCGCGCGCAACGAGTCCAGCGTCTGCACCGGCTGCGACAACACGGTCGCTTGCAGGACGGGAGCGGCGACGTCGGCCGGATCGACCAGCGGAACCTGCAGTGCGGTAACGATTTCGCGGGCGGTGAGCTTCTCCGAGTGGACCTGACCGTCCAGGTACACGTCGGTGTGGGCGACCAGCAGGTCGACCCCGAACGTCGAGCGGCTGGGGCTGAAGATGGTCGACAGGCCGGGCCGCGGCACCCCGCTGTCGTGGGCGACCACCTCGCGCAGCACCCCCATCAACTGGGCGGACATCTCCTCGGTGCTGCGGAACCGGCGCCGCGGGTCGGGGTCGGTGGCGCGGCGCAACAACCGGCGGAAGGAGTCGTAGGTGGCCAACACCGGGTCGTGCTCGGGCAGGCCGTCGACGTAGCGGCCGTTGCGGGTCTTCAGATTGAGCGTGAGCGCGGCCAGTGTGCGGCCCACGGTGTAGATGTCCGTGGCGACCGTCGGGCCGGTGCGCACTATTTCGGGCGCCTGGAAACCCGGTGTGCCGTAAAGGTATCCGAAGGAATTGATCCGCGACACCGCACCCAGGTCGATCAGCTTGAGCTGCTCTTCGGTGCGCATGATGTTCTCCGGCTTCAGGTCGTTGTAGACCAGGCCGATGGAGTGCAGATAGCCCAGCGCGGGCAGGATCTCCAGCAGGTAGGCGACGGCCTCGGCGACGGGTAGCTTCTCGCCCTTGCCGTGCTTGAGCGGCTGCCCACCGACGTACTCCATGACGATGAGGCCGACCGGATTGTTGTGCTGGTCCTTGTGCTCGACGAAGTTGAAGATCTGCACGATCTGCGGGTGGACCACCTCGGCCAGGAACTGACGTTCGGCCATCGCGATCGCCTGCGCCTCCGCGTCGCCGGAGTGCACCAAACCCTTGAGCACCACCGGCCGGTCGTTGACGTTGTGGTCGACCGCCAGATAGACCCAACCCAGACCGCCGTGCGCGATGCAGCCCTTGACCTCGTACTGACCCGCGACGATATCGCCGGGATTGAGTTGCGGCAGAAAAGAATACGGGCTGCCGCAGGACGGGCACCAACCCTCCGACGTGCCTTTGGCTTTCTTGCTGGACCGGCCCACCGGCTTTCCGCAGTTCCAGCAGAAACGCTTGGACTCCGGCACCACCGGATTGGTCATCAGGGCTTCGAGCGGATCGATGTCGCGCCCGCGCGGGATCTCGACCAGGCCACCGCCGAGCTGCCGGACCGCCGGCAGCGATCGCGTCGCGACCGTCAAGCGGTCCTGCGGATCGGTATCCAGGGCACCCAACGAGATGTGCGGAAAGTCGTCATCGTCGTCGTCGAAATCGGGACGGAACAGCGCCTGGGTGGCTTGCAGCCGCCCGGTCGCCGCGCCGGTCTGGACGTCGGCCGCCTGGGTGCCCGGGGCCACGTCCTCCGAGCCGGTTTCCGGCTGCTCGGTTTGCTTGTCCGGCTCGGCCATCAGTCCAGATACCTCGGCGTGGGTGGGGCCGGCGCGGGCCCCAGCACCGTCAACCACTTGCGGTACAACGTGTTCCACGTACCGTCCCGGCGGATCCGTTCCAGGGTTCCGTTGACGAACCGCACCAGTCCCGTGTTGTTCAGATTGACCCCGATGCCATAGGGCTGAGTGGCCATATTGGGCCCGACGATGTGCAAGTAGGGGTCCTCTTCGACCAGCCCGGCCAGGATCGAATCATCCGTGCTGACCGCGTCGATCTCGCGCTGCTGCATCGCCACCAGGCAATCGGCCCAGTTGACGACCGAGACCACGACCGGTGGTGGATCGATCTGCTGGATCCGGTGCAGCGACGTGGTGCCCTTGGCCACGCAGACCCGCTTGCCGGACAGGTCGGAGATCTTGACGATCGACGAGTCGCGCGGGGCCAGGATGCGCTGATTGGCGTCGAGGTAGACGGTCGAGAAGTTCACCAGCTTGCGCCGGTCGCAGGTGATGGTCATGGTCTTCACCACGACGTCCACCTCGGAGTTCTGCAACGCGGTGACCCGCTCGTCCGACGACAGGATCCGGTACTCGACGTGCGAAGGCGCCCCGAAGATGTCGCGCGCGATCTCGCCGGCGATGTCGACGTCGAATCCGGTGATCTCGCCGGTGATCGGGTCGCGGAAGCTGAACAGGTTGCTGCCGATGTCGAGCCCGACGATCAGCCGACCGCGGGCCCGGATGTCGGCGACCGCCGCGTCCGCCTCCGCCTTGGTGGGGAAGGGCCGCAGGCTGGCCGTCAGATCGCAGCTCTGGTTCGGGCCGTCGGGCGGCAGCGGCGGCTGCGGCGGCAGCTGCTCCATGCCGACCGGTGTCGGGGGCGGCAACGTCGGCACGCTGGCCACTTGCAGCGATTCCGTGTGACCGCAACCCGCCAGCACCACCGCCGCGGCGGCCACGGTGCACGCCCGGCGAAGCGGGGACAGCCGGGCCATTATCGGTACTCTTTCAGCCTCGGCCAGAGCCCCAGCGCCACCGCGATGGCGGCGCCGAGGCTGAGCACCACGCCACCCACCTGGGCGCCGGACAACCCGCTGCGGGCGTTGATGACGTCGTTGCGCAGGGTGATGCGGCCCTGATCCATGGCCTTGACCAGCTCGCCGTCCAGTTTGTCGAACGCCGGGGTGGAATCTTCTTCGCTGCTGCCCAGCGCCACCTGGGTGGCGGCCCGGTAGTTACCCACCGAGATGTACGAGGTGATCCGGTCGTTGGCCTGACGCCAGCGCAGTAGCAGCTGATCGGCGCCTTCCAGGTCCGGCTTGTCCACGGCGTCGCTGCGGGACATGTACTGGTCGAGCTGTCGGTGCATCGAGTCGATGCGCTGGTAGAACGACTGCTTGCGTTTCTCTTCGTCCCCGCGACGGATCAGCGACAGCGTCTCGTCGGCGCGCGCCTGCTGGGCGGTGATCGCGACGTTGGTGACGGTTTTGAGGGATTCCGCGGCAGTGTCCTTCGCGCTACGACTGGCCGTCGTAGAAATGGTCAGCGCAGTCCCAACCCAAACCACCATGACGAGGATAGCGAGCGCGCCCACCACCAGACCGGGGTTGATTCGGCGCCGGGTGCGGCGCGCCAGCCAGCGGTGGGAGAACGCGCCGAATATCACGGTGGCGGCGACCACCATGATGACCGGCGCCGGGATCTGGGTCGACGCGGTGGTTTCGGCGTCCACTCGCTCCGACGTCGCCTTGTAGAGCCGCGCGGCGTCGGGCAGGATCGTCGATTGCATCAGGCCCGATGCTTCCGACAGGTACGACGAGCCGACCGGATTGCCCTCCCGGTTGTTGGTCCGGGCGATTTCGATGAGGCCGGTGTAAACGGCCAGCTCGGCGTTGATCCGGCCCAGCAACTGCACCAGCGGTTCGTCGGTGAGCCCGCTGGACGCCCTGGTCACGGCCACCGACGCGTCGGTGATGGCCTGCTCGTAGCGCTGGCGAACGGGCTGTGGTTCGGCCTCGGCGATAAACGCGGTGGCCGCCGCGGCGTCGGCCACCGACAGGGTGGTGTAGAGGCGCCCGGCGGCGAACGATAGCGGCTCGGTGTGGTTGAGCACCGTGGTGAGCACCTGCTGCCGGTGGTTGATGGTGGTCGAGGTGGCGAAGGCGCTGATCCCGCCGAGTGCGGCCAGCACGATGCCGATGGTCAAGATGCGGCCCGGCGTCGTCGAGACGAACCACCAGCGTGGATGGGCTGGTTCGGCCGGTGACCGCGATCCCTGCGGCTCGGTCGACGGGTGCGCCAGCTCAACCGTCACGTCTTATCAGCCCTCGTCTCTCGGCCACCGGATTTCGCTGCACGGACCTCTATAAGCGAAGTCTAAGAGCATGTTCGGGTGGATGGGTGGAGGCGGACGCAATTCGCGACGCCCCAACCAAGTCTGCATATCCTGAATCGGTGCAGGGCGACGGTGACGGCTGGGTGATCTCCGACAGCGGCGCCCACTACTGGGGTCGCTTCGGCGCGGCGGGTTTGCTGCTGCGGGCCCCGCAGCCCGACGGCACGCCCGCGGTGCTGCTGCAGCATCGCGCGGTGTGGAGTCACCAGGGCGGGACCTGGGGGTTGCCGGGCGGCGCCCGGGACAGCCACGAAACGCCGGAGGAAACCGCGGTCCGGGAAGCCAACGAAGAGGCCGGGCTGCCGGGGGAGCGACTCGCCGTGCGCGCGACCGTCGTCACGGCGGAGGTTGCCGGGATGGCCGGCGGGCACTGGAGCTACACCACCGTCGTCGCCGACGCCGAGGAGTTGCTGCACACCGTGCCCAACCGGGAGAGCGCCGAGATGCGTTGGGTTGCCGAAAACGAGGTGGCCGACCTGCCACTGCATCCCGGCTTCGCGGCCAGCTGGCAGCGGCTGCGCACCGCGCCGGCGTTGTTGCCGCTGGATCACGGCGACGAACGACGCCAATACCTGCCGCGCACGATCGAGATCGAAGCCGGCGTCTTTGTCTGGTGTATGCCCGGTGAGGCCGGCCAGCAGCCCTCACAGCTGACCCGCCGGATCAGCTCGCTGCTGCCAGCGCCGAACTGAGCCGCTCGGCCGCGGCCCGCGGGTCGGCCGCCGCGGTGATCGCCCGCACCACGACGATGCGCCTGGCACCTGCGCTGCGCACCTCGGGCAGTCGCTGCTCGTCGATGCCGCCGATCGCGAACCACGGTTTGTCGGTTCCGAGCTGGGCGACGGCGCGCACCAATCCCAAACCCGGCGCCCGGCGACCGGGTTTGGTGGGCGTCGGCCAACACGGTCCGACGCAGAAGTAGTCGGCCCGGCCGGCGGCCGCGGCGGCTGCCTGCTCTGGGTCATGGCTGGACAACCCGAGCAGCACGTCCGTCCCGACGATGTCGCGGGCGACCTCCAGCGGCAGGTCGCCCTGCCCGAGGTGCAGCACGTCGGCGCCGGCCGCGCGGGCGATGTCGGCGCGGTCGTTGACGGCCAACAAGGCGCCGTGCCGGCGGGCCGCGTCGGCCAGGATCTGGCACGCCGCCAGCTCGTCACGCGCTTCGAGCGGGCCGAACCGCTGCTCACCGGCCGATCCCTTGTCGCGCAGCTGGATGATGTCCACGCCGCCGGCCAGGGCGGCATCGGCGAACTCCGCCAGATCGCCGTGTTCACGGCGCGCGTCGGTGCACAGATACAGCCGCGCGGCGGTTAGCCGGGTAAGACGTTGATGCACACCGAGACGCTAGCGCGCTAGCGTGGAGCCGAAGAGAACCACTAGACACGGGAGTCCCGGGTAGTCGCCTGACTGCGGGGCTGAGAGTGGGCACAGCCGGAGCCACCCGGACCTGCCCTTACCGTCACACCTGATCCGGGTAATGCCGGCGAAGGGAGGCTCACGAATGACCGGGATGCCCTCGGGGCCCCCGCCGGGGTCCTTGGCCGTGATCGGGGGCGGCGTCATCGGGCTCGCGGTGGCGCGCCGCGCCGCGCAGGCCGGGTGGTCGGTACGGGTACACCGCAGCGACCACAAGGGCGCATCCTGGGTCGCCGGCGGCATGCTGGCACCGCACAGCGAGGGCTGGCCCGGCGAAGAGCGACTGCTGCGGCTGGGCCTGGAGTCGCTGCGGCTGTGGCGCGAGGGCGGTTTCCTGGACGGGTTGCCGCCCGAAGTGATCACGGCGCGCGAGTCGCTGGTGGTTGCCGTCGACCGCGCCGATGCCACCGATCTGCGCACGGTCGCGGAGTGGTTGTCCGCCCAGGGGCACCCGGTGGTCTGGGAGTCGGCCGCCCGCGATGTCGAACCGCTGCTGGCGCAGGGCATCCGGCACGGCTTTCGGGCGCCCACCGAGCTGGCCGTGGACAACAGGGCGGTGTTGGACGCGTTGACCGCGGAGTGCGAGCGCCTCGGGGTGTCGTGGGCGCCGCCGGTGCGCGAGTTGTCGCGCGTCGAGGCCGACGCGGTGGTGATCGCCAACGGCATCGATGCGCCGGGGTTGTGGCCCGGTCTGCCGGTGCGCCCGGTGAAGGGCGAAGTGCTGCGATTGCGGTGGCGTAAGGGTTGTATGCCGTTGCCGCAGCGGGTTGTTCGCGCCCGGGTGCACGGACGGCAGGTGTATCTGGTGCCGCGCGCGGACGGGGTGGTGGTCGGAGCCACGCAGTACGAACACGGTCGCGACACCGCCCCGGTCGTTTCGGGGGTGCGTGACCTGCTCGATGACGCGTGCGCGGTGCTGCCGGCGCTGGGCGAATACGAGCTGGCCGAGTGCGCCGCCGGGCTGCGCCCGATGACACCCGATAATCTGCCGTTGGTCCATCGCCTGGATGCGCGAACGCTGGTCGCCGCCGGCCACGGCCGGTCGGGATTCCTGTTGGCGCCCTGGACGGCAGAACAGATCGTTGCCGAACTGTCCCCGGTGGGAGCGCACCGATGATCCGCGCCGTGACGATGCCTCGGCGAAGCGAAGAGGAGTGGCGCCAATGATCGTCGTGGTCAACGAGCAGAAGGTCGACGTCGACGCGCGCATCACGGTAGCCGCGCTGCTGCATTCCATGGGTTTTCCGGACCGCGGTGTCGCGGTGGCCATGGACGACGCGGTGTTACCGCGATCCCGTTGGACCACAGAGCTTTTCGACGGTGCCCGGCTCGAAATAGTGACGGCGGTGCAAGGTGGCTGACGCAAAACTGACCATTGGCGACCGCAGTTTCGCGTCGCGCCTCATCATGGGGACCGGGGGAGCGAGCAACCTCGCGGTGCTCGAAGAGGCGCTGGTGGCCTCGGGCACGGAACTGACCACCGTCGCCATCCGCCGGGTCGACACCGAGGGCGGCACCGGACTGCTCGATCTGCTCAACCGGTTGGGCATCACCCCGTTGCCCAACACCGCGGGATGCCGGGGCGCTGCCGAGGCGGTGCTCACCGCGCAGTTGGCGCGCGAAGCGCTGAGCACCAACTGGATCAAGCTCGAGGTGATCGCCGACGAACGCACGCTGCTGCCCGATGCGGTCGAATTGGTACGAGCCGCAGAGCAATTGGTCGACGACGGGTTCGTCGTCTTGCCCTACACCAACGATGACCCGGTGCTGGCGCGCCGGCTCGAGGACGCCGGCTGCGCGGCGGTCATGCCGCTGGGTTCGCCGATCGGCACCGGCCTTGGCATCACCAATCCGCACAACATCGAGATGATCGTCGCCCGGGCCGGCGTTCCGGTGGTGCTTGACGCGGGCATCGGGACGGCCAGCGACGCGGCGCTGGCGATGGAGTTGGGTTGCGACGCCGTGCTGTTGGCCACCGCGGTGACCAGGGCGGCCGATCCGGCCTCGATGGCCGCCGCGATGGCCGCCGCGGTCACCGCCGGATATCTGGCGCGGCGCGCCGGACGGATCCCGAAGCGGTTCTGGGCGCAGGCTTCGAGCCCGCAAGCATGAGTCGCTATGTGGCGCTGGGTAGTTCGATGGCCGCCGGTCCCGGCATCCGGCCCCGGGCGGCCGGGGCCCCCCGCTGGTCGGGCCGATCCGCGCGCAACTACGCGCATCTGATCGCGCAGCAATACCAGCACGACTTGGTCGACGTCACCTTCTCCGGGGCGACCACCGAGCATGTGCTCACCGAGCGCCAACACGGCGCACCACCCCAAATCGCCGCGCTGGACGGCACCGAAAGCCTGGTCACGGTGACCATCGGCGGCAATGACGTCGGCTACATTCCGCTGTTGATGGCGGCGGCAGTTCCGCATCCGCTGCGCCACCTGCCGCTGCTGGGGGAGCGCATCTCCGAACTGCTGGATCGCGGGGCGCGAGATCGCGCCCTGGACGCGGTGTTTGAATCGCTGTGCGCGGTCGGCCGCACGCTGCGTCAGCGATCGGCGCGGGCACGGATCTTCTTCGTCGACTACCTGAGGCTGCTGCCGCCCCCGGGAGTACCGGCCGCGCCACTCTCGCCGCCCGATGCCGACCTGGGTCGGCACGTGGCCGCCACGCTGGAAACGATGACGGCCGACGCCGCCGCGGCGACCGGTTGCGAAGTCATCCGCGCCGGCGCGGCGGGTCGCGAACACCACGCGTGGTCGACAGACCCCTGGACGACGTTGCCGGCACGCCTCGGTATTCCACTGCCGGGCCGCCCCGCGCCCTTACACCCGAACGCGGCCGGGATGCGGGCGGTGGCGGATCTGATCGCGGCTCAGCTGTAAACGTCAGCCGTTCGTGCGCCACCACTGATAGAGCGCGTTGACGTCCGAATTGGATGACGTCAGGTGCCCCAACACATTCTTGGCATCGGTGGTCCAGGTCAACGTCGCGTAGTTCTTGTAGGTGCCGCAGGCGATCTGGCCGCCCGTCTGGCCGTTCTGTTTCCACGTTCCCGGCGACGCCCCGGCGTCTCCACACGCGGCCAGGGATACGTCTTTGATGGTCGAGCTGAAGGCGGAGCCCAGGTTCGTGCTGTTGGAGAAGAGGGCGTAAACGCCGGAGCCCGGTCCGCTGGAGTCGGGGCTTTGCCCGCACACCAGTTCGGCCAGTTCGCCGGTTTCGGAGAGCTCTTGCGGCTTACAGTTGTTGAGGCCGTAGCCCTTCGACAGCGAGGCGGCCAACGTATTCATGTCCGTCGCGTTGCCGGTGTTGGGCTCGGCGTTCGCGGCGCCAACACCCGCGAAAGCCAAACTGCCCGTTATAGCTGCCGACGCGACTCGCAGCGCGGTGTTCCGATGTGACATTTTTCTGACTCCCTGCGGTTGATGGAAATAAAGAGGGCCGAACGCTTCTCGGTTATCCGTCGACGGAATCGGTTGCGGCACAGCGGGAACGTCACCCGTTCGCACGCCACCACTGGTAAAGCGCAGCAACGTCGGTGTTGGACGCGCGCAGGTAACTCAATGTGTTGTTGGCGTCCGTAGTCCAGATGATCTCGGCGCCGTTTCGGTAGGTGCCGCACGCCGCCTGCCCGGCGCTGGCTGCCGAACCGTCCTTGTGCCAGTTTGACGGCGACTGACTGGCGTCACCGCATGGGGTAAGCACGTCCTCATTGATGGTCGCCTTGAACGAGGTGGCCAAATTGTCGGCGTTGGTGAACAGCACGTATTTGGCCTGTACCGGTCCGCGTGGATCGGGGCTCTGCCCGCAGGTGAGCACGGCCAGTTGCGTGCTGCGGTCGATGTTCTGAGCGGTGCAGTTGTTCAGGCCGTAGCCCTTCGACAGCGCCGCCGCAAGCGTGTTGATATCCGAAGAGCTCCCGGTGGTGACGGGATCCGCGCTCGCTGGGGCGCCGCCGGCTAAGGCCAAACCTGCGGTGAGCGTCGTTAGGGTCGCCGCCCTCAGCGCGTTGCTGAAATCAGACATGAATGGCTCCTTAACGGCCGCTTCTAAACACGGATATTAGGGATATGTCGTGGTAATGCAACACATTCCGTTGGCAATTGTCTGTGTGGGCATCCTTCCTTGGCTGAACCGGCGGATGACCAGGGAAACGATGGCGACGCGCCTATCGAGGCACAGAATTTCGAATTATGTTGAGACGCATCGATAATCGAGGTCTTCTGTAGAGAAGGCGCCCCGCCGCCCCATTGTGCCTGCGGTGGCCTAAACATGATTTTTTCATTGCTAGTGCCGATCAGACCCTGCTCGGGTATGGTTAGCACCGCTTTACGTCAGCTAACTTCTCTTGACTGGAGAATCCATGACACCCCCCCCTCCCCCGCCGCCCGATTATCCGCCGCCGTCTCCGGGTTACCCGCCGCAGCAGCCGGAAGGCCAAGCGCCGAATAACTATCTGGTGTGGTCGATTCTGGCGACCCTCTTCTGCTGCCTTCCCTTCGGAATCGTGGCGATCGTCAAGTCGAGCCAGGTCAATGGGTTGTGGGCGCAGGGCCGCTACGCCGAGGCGCAAGCGTCCGCCGAGAGCGCCAAGAGATGGGTGATCTGGTCTGCGGTCATCGGCGTCGCCGTAGGCATCATCTACGGCATTTTGATGGCGATCGGTGCGCTGAACACGAACACCAACGCGGCACTCGCCGCGATGTTCTAACCTCTGATCATGGTGACCCGCTGGGGGGCGGCGCACGCGAATCTGGGTGCACCACTTGTGGTGGCGGCATCCACGACGCTGATGTGCGCCGCCATCTGGGCGGGCGATCCGACCACCCCGAACGGCCCGCTGCCGGTATGCCCAACCAAGGCATTACTGGGTATCGACTGTCCCGGATGCGGCAGCCTGCGCATGCTGTATTCGCTGATGCACGGCGATCTCCCGGCGGCCGCCAGGTTCAATGCGTTGGGCTTAGCGGCTGTCGTGCTGTTGGTGTGGGCGTATGCGTCCTGGACCTACGGGCGTCTAGTGGGTCGGCGGATCCGCAGTTGGCAGCACCGACGTTGGGCCGCCGTCGTGACACTGTCGTTGGTGCTGGCCTGGTTCGTGGTGCGCAACATCCCCGTTGCCCCCTTCAACGCACTGTATGTTTGATACCGCCGTGTCCTGATCCCGGCGGCCTGGGCCGCGGTCTAACCTGGGGCGCGATGGTGAACAAATCCACGACGACTGCGGCGTTGCTCGCCGCGGTCGCGCTGACCGCATTCTCAACCAGCTGCTTCCATCGGTCGTCGGACTCGCAGCGAACACACCCCTTGGCGGCCGAATTCGCCTCCGCGTTGCACGACAAGGTCACGATGGACGCGATGATGGCACACCTGTCGAAGCTGCAAGACATCGCCAACGCCAACAACGGTACCCGGGCGGTGGGCACACCCGGGTATGAGGCCAGCGTGGATTACGTGGTAAATATCCTGCGCGGCAGTGGATTTGACGTGCAGACTCCCGAATTCTCGGCGCGAGTGTTTCACGGCGACAAGCCGGCCGTCACCGTCGGCGGCAAGCCGGTGGAGGCGCACGCGCTGGACTTCAGCCTCGGCACCGCGCCGGACGGTGTGAGCGGGCCGCTGGTCGCCGCGCCGGCTAACAACCTCGGCTGCGCGGCCTCCGATTACGCGAACCTGCCGCTGCAGGGCGCCGTGGTGCTGGTCGATCGCGGAACCTGCCCGTTCGCTCAGAAGGAAGAGGCCGCGGCGCAGCGGGGCGCCGTGGCGATGATCATCGCCGACAACGTCGACGAACAACAGATGGGCGGCACGCTGGGGCCGACCACCGAGGTGAAGATTCCGGCGCTGAGCGTCACCCGATCGGTGGGGCTGCAGCTGCGTGGGCAGCCGGGACCCACCACAATCACGCTCAATGCCAGCACCCAAAGCTTCCGGGCGCGCAACGTGATTGCGCAAACCAAAACCGGCTCGGCGACCGACGTGGTGATGGCGGGGGCGCACCTGGACAGCGTGCCGGAGGGGCCGGGCATCAACGACAATGGATCGGGTGTGGCCGCGGTACTGGAAACCGCTGTGCGGCTGGGGAGTTCGCCGCAGGTGCACAACGCGCTGCGGTTCGGCTTCTGGGGTGCGGAGGAACTCGGGCTGATCGGGTCACGCAACTATGTCGAGTCCCTGGACGTGACGGCGCTGAAAAACATTGCGCTGTACCTGAACTTCGATATGCTCGCGTCGCCGAACCCCGGCTATTTCACCTACGACGGCGACCAGTCACTGCCACTGGACGCTCGTGGCCAGCCGGTGGTGCCCGAGGGTTCGGCGGGCATCGAGCGAACGCTGGTCGCTTACCTGAAGTCAGCCGGAAAGACCGCGCAGGACACTTCGTTCGACGGCCGGTCTGACTACGACGGATTCACCCTGGCGGGGATTCCCGCCGGCGGCCTGTTCTCGGGCGCCGAGGGAAAGATGTCCGCCGACCAGGCCAAGTTGTGGGGTGGAACCGCCGATCAACCGTTCGACCCCAACTACCACCAGAAATCCGACACCCTCGACCACGTCGACCGCACCGCGCTGGGGATCAACGGTGGCGGCGTGGCTTACGCGATCGGTCTCTACGCGCAAGACCTCGGCGGGCACAACGGCGTTCCCGCCATGGCGGACCGCACCCGGCACGTACTCGTCAAGTCATGATGTCCCGGCTGGGCGCGACTCTGCTGCTGATCGCCATGGTGGCCGGTTGTTCGTCGACGCGGCTGGCGCTGCCGACAACGACACCGGACCTTGGGCACAGCCTGGCCAAGAAGGTGACTGCCGAGGGCATGCTGACGCACCTGCGTGCCTTGCAGAACATCGCCAACGCCAACGGTGGCAACCGCGCGGACGGGATGCCGGGCTTCAACGCCAGCGTCGATTACGTCGCTAAAGCCCTGCACGACAGGGGTTTCGACGTTCAGACACCGCAGTTCGACCGGCTCTACACCGTCTCTTTGGGCAAGCCGGCGCTGACCGTTGCGGGCCGTACCTATCCCGTTGACCAGGCATCGCTGCTGGTGCAGTCCCCACCCGGAGGACTGACCGGGCAGCCGATCCGTCCGGCGCAGCCGTCGGGTTGCAGGGCAACCGATTACCCCGCCGTCGTGCCCAACGGCGCGATCGCCGTCGTCGACGACGCCCAATGTTCGGTCGTCGACAAACAGAACAGCGCGGTGGCCAAGGGCGCGAGCGCGCTGATCGTACTCAGCTCGCCCACCGATCGGGGAGCTCCACCCACGTTGTTCACCACCGGCTACTTCAAGCAGTTGACCGTGCCGGTCGCCGTGCTGGGATCCTCCGGCGCCGCCGCGCTGGCGGGAGCGACCGCACCGATACGACTGGTGCTGGATGCGCAGAACGTCAAGATCACGTCCCGAAACGTCGTGGCGCAGACCAAGTCCGGGTCGGCCAACGACGTCGTCGTAGTGGGTGCGCATCTGGACGGCTCGCGCGCCGGACCCGGGATCAACGACGACGGCTCCGGGGCGGCCGCCGTGCTGGAGACGGCGCTGCAACTGGGCCCGCTGGCGCCGGTGAACAATGCGGTGCGGTTCGTGTTCTGGGGCGCCGATGAGGACGGCCGCAACGGCGTCTTGGATTACGTGTTCGGCATGGACCGTGAGCAGCTCAACGACATCGCGCTGTACCTGAACTTCACCATGCTCGGTTCACCCAATGCTGGATTCTTCACCGACGACGGCGATCAGTCCGGCCCGCCCGGTCCCGGTGTGTCCGCCGCGGACGTGCCCGAAGGCTCGGCCGGTGTCGAACGCACCCTCGCCGGATATCTGTACCTCGCCGGCAAGCGGCCCGCGGACATGCCGTTGGACACCAGGGCCGACTACCACCCCTTCATGATCGCGGGTGTGCCCGTCGGGGGCATGACCACCGGGGCCTCGCAGCCGAAGACTCCCGTCCAGGCCCGATTATGGGGCGGCCAGGCCGGCGTGGCGTTCGACCCGAACTTCCAGAGCCCTCGCGATACCATCGACAACATCAACCGGGATGCGTTGGCGGTCATGGGGTCTGGCGTCGGGTTCGCCGTCGGCAGCTACGCGGAGTCCATCGGCGGGGTCAACGGTGTGCCGCCGCACAACAAGAGGCATCGCAGCCGGGTGCCGTAACGGTGCGGCTTGTCGCCCGCGACTGATAGAATCGAACACATGTTCGAAAGCGAGTCGGGTTATCGGTCACCACCCCAGGTGATCGCCTATTTTGACGAGCTGGTCGAGCGGCAGTACCCGTCGGTGACGCCGGTGTCCGTGGGTCTGTTGGAGCGGATCGGTGCGGCGGCGCGCGCGGAGAATCGGGCTGCTGCTGCGCAGCTGGTAGCGATCGGTGAGTTGTTTTCCTACCGGTTGTCGCGGTGTGCGGAGACCGAGGAGTGGGCCGTTGATACCGAGGCGGCGGTCAGCGCGGAGGTGGCCGCGGCGTTGCGGATCGGGCAGGGGCTGGCCAGCAGCCGGGTGCGCTATGCCCGGGCGATGCGTGAGCGGCTGCCGAAGGTGGGTGCGGTGTTCTCCGCCGGCGATATCGATTGCCGGATGTTTCAGACGATCGTGTTCCGCACCGATTTGATCACCGATCCCGACGTGTTGGGTGCGGTGGACGTTGCGCTGGCCGCCAACGTCACCCGGTGGCCGTCGCTGAGTCAGGGCCGGCTGGCCGCGCAGGTGGACAAGGTGGTGGCTCGCGCCGATGCGGACGCGGTGCGGCGCCGCAAGGAGCGGGTGGCCGATCGCGAGGTCTGGATCGCCGATGCGGGCGAGGGCATGTCGCTTATGAGGGCAGCCTGATGAGTCCGGATGCGCAGGCGTTGGATCAGCGGTTGGACGCACTGGCGGCCACCGTATGTGTGCACGATCCGCGCACCCGTGAGCAGCGCCGCGCTGATGCGTTGGGGGCGTTGGCCGCCGACGCGGATCGGTTGGGGTGTCGGTGCGGGCGAGCGGATTGCGCGGCCGGCAACCGGTCCGCGCCGAGTCCGGTGGGGATTCATGTGATCGCCGAGCAGGCCGCGCTGGATGGCCGCGGCGCGACGCCCGCCGCTCTGATCGGCGCGGAGGGTTTGATCCCGCCCGAGTTGCTCGCCGAGTTGGCCGCCTCGGCCAAGCTGGTGGCGCTGGTGCATCCCGGGGATGCGCCTGCCGAGTCCGGTTATGCGCCGTCGCGGGCGTTGGCCGATTTCGTGCGCTGCCGGGACCTGACGTGTCGCTGGCCGGGCTGTGATCGCCCGGCCACCGACTGCGACCTGGACCATACGATCCCGTATGCCGACGGCGGCCGGACACACGCGTCCAATCTCAAATGCCTCTGCCGCACACATCATTTGGTGAAAACGTTCTGGGGGTGGCGCGATCAGCAGCTGCCCGACGGCACGCTGATCTTGACCTCGCCGGCCGGACAGACCTATGTCACCACCCCGGGCAGCGCCTTGTTGTTTCCCAGCCTGTGTCTGGCCACCGGCGGCTTGCCTGCCCCCGAGGCCGACCCAACCCCGGATTACTGCGCCGACCGCACCGCGATGATGCCCAAACGCCGCCGTACCCGGGCACAAAACCGGGCCGCGCGCATCGCCACCGAACGCCACCACAATCGAATGGCTCGAAACGGCGAAAAGCCTCCGTCTACTTGGGCTTCCGACTTAACCCATGCCGTTGGCGACGGGGAGCCGCCGCCCTTCTAATGCCTTTGCCGCAAGGCACGTGTTTGCTGGGCCCCTCGATTCCGGCTGCCGGGTAGGGTCAATGCCTCTAGACTGAGTTCCCTTGATGCTGCCCTGTAGCCGGTCGGGATGAGGTTGGTCATGAATAGCGCTGCGCTCAGGTCGGCGATCGTCTGGGCAGCGACAGTACTCATGGTGGCCGGATGCACGACGTTCGTGGGCGGCCGTGCGCTGTCGATGCTCAACGACCCCTTTCTGGTCGGTGGTCTGCCGGCGACCAACGGGCCCAGCGGAATCCGTTCGAACGCACCCAGTCCCAAAGGCAAGGTGCTCAACACCGACGACGGGCCGATCGACACCCTGGCGTTGCTGTCGGTCAACGACATCGAGGACTACTGGCAGTCGGTGTACGACCAATCCCTGAAGGGCAAGTTCGTTCCGGTCAGCAAGACGGTCTCTTACAACGCGAGCGATCCGAGCAGCCCGATCGTGTGCCACAACGACACCTATAAGCTCGTCAACGCCTTCTACACCGGCAGATGCAACCTGATCGCCTGGGACCGCGGCGTATTCATGCCCACCGCGCAGAAGTACTTCGGTGACATGTCCGTCACCGGCGTGCTGGCGCACGAATTCGGGCATGCGCTGCAGCAGATGGCGAAGCTGGTGACCAGACGGGACGCGACCATCATCCGCGAGCAGCAGGCCGATTGCTTCGCGGGTGTCTACCTGTACTGGGTTGCCGACGGCAAGTCGCCGCGCTTCACGCTGAGCACCGCCGACGGTCTCGACCACGTGCTGGCGGGAATCATCACCACCCGCGACCCGGTGATGGACAGCGAGATGCAAAATGACGACGCGCACGGTTCGGCCCTCGACCGCGTCAGCGCCTTTCAGATGGGTTTCCTCAACGGCGCCTCGGCGTGCGCGGCGATCAACCGCAACGAAATCGAAAAGCGCCGCGGCGATTTGCCAAATGCCTTGCGGGTCGACAACTCCGGGGCGACGGAAACCGGTGAGGTGCCGATCAACCAGGACACCATGTCGAACTTGATGGAGCTGCTGGGAAAGATCTTCGCACCTGCCGACCCGCCGGCGCTGTCCTACCAGCCGGCCGATTGTCCGGACGCCAAGGCGACGCCCCCGGCGTCGTACTGTCCGGGCACCAACACCATCGTGGTCGACCTGCCCGGGCTCGCCGGCATGGGCGCGGTCGCCGACGAGAAGCAACAGACGCTGCCGCAAGGCGACGACACCGCGCTGTCCGTCGTGATGTCGAGATACGCGCTCGCGGTGCAGCATGAGCGCGCCCTGCCGATGCAGAGCCCGTGGACCGCGTTGCGGACCGCATGCCTGACCGGTGTGGCGCATCGCAAGATGGCCGAGCCGATCGACCTGCCCTCCCACAACCAATTGCTGCTGACCGCCGGTGATCTCGACGAGGCGGTTGCCGGCCTGCTCACCAACCATTTGGTGGCCAGTGACGCCGACGGCACCAGCGTGCCGGCCGGTTTCACCCGGATCGCGGCGTTCCGCGGTGGCGTGACCGGCAACGCCGATGCCTGTTACTCCCGCTATCCCGGATGACGAATCCCGAATGGCATCAGCCTATTTCGGCGAGCCGCGGAATCACCTCATCGCCCAGGCGGCGGACGAACCCGACCGGATCCGGATTGCCGGGCATCGGGCCGATATTGATCATGTCGACACCCAGCGCGGCGTAGCGTTCGACGGTCTTCAAGAATTCGTCGGTGTCGTCGAAGGGGTCGGCACCAGCCAGCCCGCCGGACGTCCTACGGACCTCACCAGGGTCCCTGCCCACCGCGTCGCAGTGCCGGTTCAGCACCTCGACCTTGTGCTCGAGCTCCTCGACATCGTTCGACATGCTGTTCCAAATGTCGGCGTACTGCGCGACCAGGCGCAGCGTCTTCTTCTCGCCGTCCCCACCGATCAGGATCGGGGGTCGCCGAATCGGTTGCGGCTCACAGATCGTCTCGTTCAGCCGGTAGTGCGTGCCGGCGTAGGGCCCGTCGTCGGCACTCCACATCTGGCGGCAGATCTGCAGCGTCTCTTCCAGCATTTCGAAGCGGACGCTCAGTGGCGGATACGGGATGCCCAGCGCGGTGTGCTCGCGCTCGTACCAGGCCGCGCCCAAACCCAACATCGACCGGCCCTGCGACAGCACATCCAGGGTGGTGACCGCCTTGGCCAACAAACCGGGATAGCGATAGGTGACGCCGGTGACCAACAGGGCCAGGTCGATCGTCGTCGTCTGGGCGGCCAGGAAGCCCAGCGATGTGTAACCTTCGAGGAACGGATTCTGCGCGGGTGCAAGCTCTTCCATCTGGAAGAGGTGATCGGCGAGGGTGAACAGCGTGGCGCCGCCCTGCTCGGCGGCCTTGGCCGCGTCGGCCAGCGTGGGGCCCAGCTTGGCCGGGTCTCCGGGTAGAAAGTCGATGAAGTGCAGTCCTACTTCCATTGTGGCACCGGTCCTTTCATTGTTCGGTCAAGCGCTCGAGCAGGGACAGCGCATCGACGATGATGCGCCGCTCGGGCTCGGTGTAGCGCTCCTGGATGGTGCGGGCCAGCCACTCCTCGCGGGCGCGGCGGTCGCTTTCGGCGCGCCTCTTTCCCGCCGGGGTCAGCGAGATCACTTGACGCCGGCCGTCATTGGGGTCCGGCGCACGCTCGACGAGCCCGCGCTGGCCCAAGGCGGCCAGGATGGTGGCCATCGACTGGGGGCGGACCTGTTCCGCGCCGGCCAATACGCTGGCCGACGACGGCCCTTCTTTCCACAGCCGGGTTAGCACCGCCGTCTGGGACGGCGTCAGACCGTCGACCGCGATGTCCTTCAGCCGGCGCCGTAGCCGGCTGAACACCACCCTGATGTCGCGTGCCGCCGCTACGGAGGAGTCGCTGATGCCATCCACGACACCAGCCTAAATTAGACAGTCGAAACTGTCCAGTTTGAACTGTCTAATTCCGCCCGAGCAGCTGTAGGGCCGCATCGACGGCGAGCGCCGGCACGTTCAACGTCTTGGATCGTAGATCGTGGCGGGCACTGGCGATCTCGACGACGGCCGTCGTTCCGGTGATCAACGCGGCGGCGGCACGCAGTTCCTCTGGCGTGCCGAACGGATCCGAGGTGCCGTGCGTGAACACCGTCGGCACCGTGATGTCGGGCAGGTGCTCGGTGCGGGCGCGTTCGGGTTTCCCCGGGGGATGCACCGGATAGGAGAACAGCGTCAGCACGTCCACCGCGGCCTCCCCGGCCGCAATCACCATCGAGGTCTGCCGCCCACCATACGAGTGCCCTCCGGCGATCAGCGGGCCGTCGGCAAGCCCGCGGCACACCGTGATGGCCTCGACGATGCCGGCCCGGTCGGTCGCGGCGGAACCTGACGGCGGGCCGGTGGGCCGGCGCCGTCGGTAGGGCAGGTTGTAGCGCACCGCCAGCCAGCCGCGCCCCGCCCACTCGTCGCAAATCTGTTGCAGCAGAAGGGAATCCCGGTTACCGCCGGCGCCGTGGGTCAGAACAGCCACGCCCTGGGGGGTACCGTGCGGTTCGTGCGCGATGCCCGCGATCTCGTCAAGAGTCATGCGCCCGCTGACGATGCGGTGGGGAAACGGGGCCGTGGCCATGGCCCAGCGGATAGGCGGCGCGCAAAGATTCAGTGACCCAACGCTTCCCGAACTCGACGGCGTCGGGCACGGTGAACTCGTGCGCCAAGGCGCACGCGATGGCGCTGGCGAGCGTGTCGCCACCGCCGTGGTCGTTACCGGTGGCAACCCGCTGGGCGTTGAACTCGCGGAAATCGGCGCCGTCATAGAGCAGGTCGCAGCTGCGATCCGATGACCGCAGGTGACCGCCCTTGACCAGAACCCATTGCGGGCCCAGCGCATGCAGCGCTTTTGCCGCCGCCCGCTGCGACGCCGGGTCCACCACGTCGATGTCGACCAGCAGTCGCACCTCGTCGAGGTTCGGTGTCACCAGCGTCGCCAACGGAAACAATTGGGTGCGAAGCGAATCCAGGGCGGCCGGCGCCATCAGCGCATCGCCGTGCATGGATGCCGCCACCGGGTCCACGACGAGCGGAACCGTCAACCCAAGCCGGGTCCAGGTGGTGGCGACGGTGTCGATGATGCGCGGCGACGCCAGCATCCCGGTCTTGGCGGATTGGATGCCGATGTCGCCGACCACGGCTTCGATCTGTCCGGCGACGACGTCACCGGGCACCTCGTGAAAGCTCTGCACGCCCAACGTGTTCTGCACGGTGACCGCGGTAATCGCGACGCACGCGTGCACACCCAGCAGTGCCATCGTGCGCATGTCGGCCTCGATGCCCGCGCCGCCGCCGGAGTCCGACCCGGCGATGGACAGCACCCGCCGCGGCGTCGTGCCCGGCGCGGGCAGCGGCAGGAACGTCACTGGGCTAATGGCGGCGACCCGTCCCCCGCCAGCGGGTGGGGGTACCTCCCACTTGTGGGGGAGTGCCCCCAGCGCCCGGCTGCGGCGCGCTCGCGATCACTGCTGTGCCAGCGGTAGATACACCCGGTTGCCGTGCTCGGCGAACTCGCGCGACTTCTCCGCCATGCCCTCGGACATGGCCGCCTCGATCGCTTCCTCGCTGTCCAGGCCGTGCTTGGCGGCGTAGTCGCGGACGTCCTGGGTGATACGCATCGAGCAGAACTTCGGCCCGCACATCGAGCAGAAGTGCGCGGTCTTGGCGGGTTCGGCGGGCAGCGTCTCGTCGTGGTAGGACCGCGCGGTGTCCGGGTCGAGCGACAGCGCGAACTGGTCGTTCCACCGGAACTCGAACCGTGCGGTCGACAGCGCGTTGTCGCGTTCCTGCGCGTGCGGGTGACCCTTGGCCAGATCGCCTGCGTGCGCGGCGATCTTGTAGGCGATGACGCCGTCCTTGACGTCCTTGCGGTCCGGCAGCCCCAGGTGTTCCTTGGGGGTCACGTAGCAGAGCATCGCGGTGCCGGCCTGGGCGATGATGGCCGCGCCGATCGCCGACGTGATGTGGTCGTAGGCCGGCGCGATGTCGGTGGCCAGCGGGCCCAGCGTGTAGAACGGGGCCTCCTCGCACCACTCCTCCTCGAGCCGCACATTCTCGACGATCTTGTGCATCGGGACGTGTCCCGGCCCCTCGATCATCACTTGCACACCATGGGATTTCGCGATCTTGGTCAACTCGCCCAGGGTGCGCAGCTCGGCGAACTGCGCCGCGTCGTTGGCGTCGGCGATCGAGCCCGGCCGGAGGCCGTCACCGAGAGAGAAGGTGACGTCGTAGCGGGCGAAGATCTCGCAGAGCTCGTCGAAGTTGGTGTACAGGAACGACTCCCGGTGATGCGCCAGACACCAGGCCGCCATGATCGAGCCGCCGCGGGAGACGATGCCGGTGACCCGTTTGGCGGTCAGCGGCACATAACGCAGCAGGACGCCGGCGTGCACGGTCATGTAGTCGACGCCCTGCTCGCACTGCTCGATCACGGTGTCGCGGTAGAGCTCCCACGTCAGCTCCGTCGGGTCGCCCTTGGTCTTCTCCAGGGCCTGGTAGATCGGCACCGTGCCGACCGGCACCGGGGAATTCCGCAGGATCCACTCACGGGTTTCATGAATGTTCTTGCCCGTCGACAGGTCCATGATGGTGTCGGCGCCCCACCGGGTGGCCCACACCATCTTGTCGACCTCCTCGGCGATCGAGGACGTCACCGCCGAGTTGCCGATGTTTGCGTTCACCTTGGTCGCAAACGCCTTGCCGATGATCATCGGCTCGATCTCGGGGTGGTTGTGGTTGGCCGGGATCACCGCCCGACCCCGCGCGACCTCATCGCGAACCAGCTCGGCGGGCATGCCCTCGCGGGCGGCGATGTAGGCCATCTCGGCGGTGATCTCGCCGGCGCGGGCGCGCTGCAGCTGGGTGCCGCGATCGCGCACCACGCCGGGCCGCGCCGGCAGCCCGGCCGTCAGATCGATCGTCGCGTCCGGATCGGTGTACGGCCCCGAGGTGTCGTACAGGTCGAAGTCGTCACCGGTGGACAAGTGCACGCGCCGCAGCGGCACCCGCAGGGTGCCTCCGTCCGGGCCCGCGATCTCGCGGTAGGCCTTGCTGCTGCCCGCGATCGGCCCGGTGGTCACGGCCGGCTCAACGCTGGGCGAAGCGGCGCCCGACGCAGTTCCGGAAAGGACATCAGTCATTTTTCATCTCCCTACGCCGGCATTACCCGGTCAGGTTCGTACGGTCGACGGCCCCGAGCCGTCCTCTCAGCGCACTCGGCGTGCGCTCCCGCGTCGTATGGATGGGTCCGCACGCGACGTTACCCCCACGCCGCGCCGAGTGGCATGAGCGACGGCCATTTCTGCCGGGGCGGTAGCCGAGGACATTCCCTTGGTGGAAAAATGCAAACGTGCAACAGCGCAGGCGAGCAGGGGAATCGTCATCCGATGGGGGCGGCATGGGGTTTCCCGAGCCCATCGAGCCGGCTCCCAAATACCTGAACATCGGCGCGTTCCGCTTCTGGTTCCTGGGCCAACGCTGGGAGTGGTCCGACGAGGTCGCCAGGATGCACGGCTACGAACCGGGGGAAGTCGTGCCGACGACCAAACTGCTGATGTCGCACAAACATCCCGAGGACCGCGCGCATGTGCAGGAGCTACTCGACTACGCGTTGCAGTCCGAAGAGTCGTTCTCGAGCAGGCACCGGTTCCTCGACACCTCGGGCACCGTGCACGACGCCATCGTCGTCGCCGACCGCATGCTGGACGAGTCGGGCGCGGTGCTGGGCACCGAGGGTTACTACATCGACCTCACCAACACCTTCGACGAGACTCGGCAAGAAGTGCTCGATGAGGCGCTGCCGGACCTGTTCGAGAGCCGCGCGGCCATCGAGCAGGCCAAGGGCATCCTGATGTTCGTCTATCGGGTCAGCGCCGAGCAGGCTTTTCGCGTGTTGCAGTGGCGCTCGCAGCAGACCAACGTGAAACTTCGTGCGCTGGCCAAGCAGTTGCTCACAGAAGTGGCCACTCTGCCGGCACCGGCGGCCGCTCTGCAGAGTCAGTTCGACCATCTGCTGCTGACCGTGCACGAGAGGATCCTCCCCGAGCCCGCCGGGTAACCAGCCAATCGGCGAACGAGCAGTTCGCGAAGACGCTAATCTCTGGTGGTCTGCGATGCGCGACCGCGCATACCCGCCGCGTCATCGGTCTTCGCGGTTGCAGATCCCGATGTTGACTGCGGCGGAAGGCATGAAGTTGTTGGCGGTCGAACACGAGGCCCACGACGATGCGGTGATTGTGCGCGTCAAAGGCGATGTCGACTCCAGTACCGTCGGTGAGCTTGCCGCTCACCTGACCAACGCGCTCGGGCTGGCCTCGGCGCAGCCGGTCCGACCTGTGGTCATCGATTTGCAGGCTGTCGACTTCTTTGGAAGCGCTGCGCTCAACGCGGTGCTCGACTGTCACGAAGGCGGGAAAGCCGGTGGGACGTCGGTTCGCCTGGTCGCCGACCACGACCAGGTGCTACGCCCGATCCAGGTCACCGAGTTGGACCGGGTCTTCGACATCTATCCCACCCTTTCCGCGGCGTTGCAGCGAAGACGCCAGTGACGGATTCGCGACTGCCGGCCGACCTGGCCGCCGCTGTTTCCCTGGGCGGTGAGATGGGCCGGCGGTTCGCCGAGTTCGACTGGGACACTCATCCGCTGGGGCCGCCGCGGGGCTGGCCCACCGAGATGCGCGCAGCGGTCGCGACCACGCTGGCGTCGCGGTTCCCACTCGTGTTGTGGCTGGGCACCGAGGACCTGTTCGTGGTGTACAACGATGCCTACATCGAGATCCTCGGCGACAAGCACCCGGCCGCCCTGGGCCAGCCGGGTCGTGACGTGTGGTGGGACATCTGGGACTCGATCGGGTCGATGCTGGCCGGCGTCGTCGCGTCCGGTGAGGCGACGTGGTCACGAGACCTGATGCTGGCGATGGTGACCGCCGGGCGGCGCGTCGAAAGGTTCTTCACCTTCACCTACAGCCCGATGATCGGCACCGACGGTAAGCCTTTCGGGATCTTCTGCCCGTCTTACGAGACCACCGAGCGGGTGCTGAGCGAGCGGCGCCTGCATCTGCTCAATACCGTTGCCACGGCGATAGTTGAGAGCCGCAGTATCGACGACGCGGTCGGTGTCGCAGTCAGGGTGTGCGCATCGCAGCCCGCCGACCTGTCGTTCATCGCCGTGTACGCCGCCGCCGGCGAGACCGGGGACGTCACGCTGCGGGGCGCGACGCCATCGGTGCAGACGCTGCTGCCCGTCGAGCTGGCGCAGTTGACCGACTGGGATGCGGCGACGCGGTCCCGGGCCGAGGGGCAGGTCATCGAGGACGTCGTAAGCGCCATCCCCGGCGCCGACGAGGTTTTGGGCCCCGACTGTCCGCAGCAGATGCTGGTGCTGCCGCTGGAGGAGGCCTCGATCGCGGGGGCTTTGGTGGTCGGCGCCAGCCCGCGGCGCCCCCTCGACCCGCAATTTCGGGGCTTCTGTCAGTTGCTGGCCGACCAGTTGACGTCGACGTTCGCCTCGATCGTTTCCTACGAGCAGCAACGGCACCGCGCCGATGCGCTGGCCGAATTGGACCGGGCGAAGACGGCATTCTTGACCAATGTCAGCCATGAGTTCCGCACCCCGCTGACGCTGCTGCTCGGACCGCTGGACGACGCGCTGTTGGACGCGGCACCGGAAAGCGTGCTCGCGGAGCGGCTTACCACTGCGGGACGCAACGCGCGGCGGTTGCAGCGCCTGGTCGACTCACTGCTCGACTTCTCCCGCATCGAGGCCGGCCGGGCCAACGCGAAGTTGGTGCGCACCGACGTCGGCGCGCTCACTGCACAGATCGCGTCGTCGTTCACAGAGCTGTGTCGGCGGGCGGGGCTCGACCTCGAGCTGGACTGCGTGCCGGCCCTGGCCGACATCGATCCGGGCATGTGGGAGACGATCCTTCTCAACCTGCTGTCCAACGCCGTCAAATACACACTGCGAGGCACGATTTCGGTGCAGGTACGAACCGAGGCAGGGGACTGCGTGATCGCCGTGCGCGACACCGGCGTCGGGATCGGCACCGAGGATCTGAAGCTGTTGTTCGAGCGCTTCTACCGCGCCGACAACGTTCGTGGCCGCAGCGTCGAGGGCACCGGCATCGGTTTGTCTCTGGTCCGAGGTTTGGTCGAATTGCACCGCGGCACAGTGAAAATCGACAGCGAGTTGGACCGGGGGACGACCGTGACCATCCGGGTGCCGCGATCGGTCTCGGGAACGGCCGTCGATCCGTCGCCCGCCGGACCGGATAAGACCAATCCCTATGTCGCTGAGGCGAGTCAGTGGGTGATGACGGGCGACGAAACCGCCGCCGCCACACCTGAAAGGGCCCGCCAACTGGTGCTGATCGCCGACGACAACGCCGACATGCGGGCGCACCTGGACCGGGTGCTGTCGGCCCGCTGGGAAACGGCTCTGGTCGGCGACGGCGAGTCGGCGCTGGCGGCGACACGGAACCTGCGCCCGGACGCGATCGTCACCGACGTGATGATGCCGGGGCTCGACGGCTTCGGATTCGTCGCCGCGGTACGCGCCGACCCGGACTTGGCGGCGACGCCGATCCTGATGCTGTCCGCCCGCGCCGGCGCCGAGGCCGTCAAAGAGGGCTACGCCGGCGGGGCCGACGACTACCTGCCCAAGCCGTTCCGGTCCCAAGAGCTGATCGACCGGCTGGCGTCGAGGTTGTCCGCCGTAGGCCGCGAGCGGGACCGGCAGCGTCGCGAGGCACAGTCGGGCCTGGCCGCCGATCTGGTGCACCTCGACTCGGCGCTGCAGGGCGCCGGCTCGGTCGGCGAAATCATGGACGCCCTGCTGGGTTCGTCCCTCGGTTCGGGCGACGCTGGTGCGGTCGCGATCGGAGTCCTCGACGGCGAGAAGTCCGTGCGGTTCGAATACGCCGGCGACCTGCCCTCGGAGTTCCGCGACCGCTACCACGTGGTCGCCCTCGACGCTCCGCTGATCGGAGCCGATGTCGTGCGCACGGGTGAATCGATGATCGTCACCGACACGTTGGAGCTGCCCCCGCGTTACGAGCACGCCGTGCAGGACAGCGCTGGAAGCATCCGCGCCTGCGTGGCCCACCCGCTGCGGGATGGCTCCGACCGCACCCTGGGTGTGCTGGCGTTGCTTTGGCCGGCGCCGCGCGAATTCAACGCCGCCGAACTCGAAGCCTTTGCCCGCATAAGCGACCTGACCTCCTCGGCCCTGGACCGGGTTCGTTTGATGGCCCGCGAACACGAGATCGCCGTCGACTTCCAAGAACACCTGCTCGACCTGGATCGCAGCTCCACCGCCGCGGTTGTGTCGGCCGTCTACCAGCCGGCGGGGGAGGCGATGCGCGTCGGCGGCGACTGGTATTCGGTCACCCCGCTGGATCGCCCCGGCAGGATCGCGATATCGGTCGGTGACGTGGTCGGGCACGGCCTGGCGGCGGCGATCGTGATGAGCAGGCTGCGCGCCGCGGTCGCCGCCTCCGCGCTCACCACGGGCGAACCGGACGCGGTGCTGGGCGCGCTGGACCGATACGCCGCCAGCGTCGACGGAGCGCGCTGCGCGACGGTGGCGTACGCGCAGATCGACATCGAAGCCCGCGGCGGGGCCGCCACCGTCAGCTACAGCTGCGCCGGGCACCCCTATCCGTTGCTGGTGCTGCCCGGCGGGCGGGCGGTCTACCTGGAATCCGGTCGCCGTGCCCCGGTGTCGGTGAAGGGAACCGGCGCGCACGACGCGGCCGACCGGCCCCCCGGTGACACCGCGAGGGCCGAGCTGCCGCCGGGCGGGTTGATCCTGCTCTATACCGACGGACTCATCGAGCGGTCCGGCGAGTCGCTCGACGACGGATTCGACCGGCTGCAGACAGCCGCGGCGCAGTGCGCCGGCCTGCCCGTGGAACGAATTTGCGCGGAGCTGCTGGCCCGCATGGCCCCGCCGTCCGGCTACCGCGACGACGTCGTGGTGCTCGCGTTGCGGCCAAGCCACGCGGCGGCGGCCAGCTTCGCCACCGTGGTACCGGCCGCACCCGCTCAGATTCCCGTCGCGCGCAAACAGCTGCGCGATTGGTTGAAGACCATTGTCGTCGAGCCGCATCGCGAAACGGACATCCTGTTGGCAACCGGTGAAGCGGTCACCAACGCGATCGAACACGGCAGCCGCGATGAGCCACGCCAGACCGTCTCCGTCGAGGCGTTCCTGCAGCAGGGCACCGTCGTGATCACCGTCAGTGATACCGGCCGGTGGGTCGGCGATTCGTCGGCCAGCCTGCGAAGCCGCCGCCGTGGACGCGGGCTCACCCTGATGAGCGGGCTGGCCGACGACGTCGAAACGCGGCGCACCTCGGCCGGCACCCGGGTGACCCTGCGGTTCGACCACGCGGCGGCGGGCAGCTCAGCCGCGAGTCTGACCGGCTAGGCCTCCTCCATTGCCTCGCCGAGCTCCTCCAGCAGCTTGTTGTGGTGGTTGCTTGCCAGGAAGTGTCCGGCGGCGATGACCAGGGCCACGGGCCAGTCGATGAGTTCGAGGGCCGCCAGGGCCGCCAGCCCACCGAAGTAGGCCAGCTGCTCTGGCCTGGGGATTTCCACCTGGCCAACCGCCGGCAGGTTCACCACAAACGTTTCGCCCTCGCGGACCTTATCCACCGCCTCGCGCTGGGATGTGCCGCGCCGCGACTTCTTTTCCGCCATCATTTGCCTTTCGGTAACGAAGGGTTTCCCATCTCGCTGGTTCGCGCGTCCACCGTCGGACTTATGTCGACGATGACCGGCACCGGGGGCGATCCGCTAGTTACATCGTTTGCTTCGGTGCTGAGGGTGCCGCTAATCGAACTCTATGCGCTGTTGTGGCGCGTCGGGGTTGTCGAGATCCGGCACAACGATCAGGTGCCTCGTCGCGGCGCGACGGGGCCCTCCCGGGTGGTTCGGGGCCCGACTTGCCCGGATCCATCCGCCCACTCCGACGAGCGCGTGGTGCGCCTGCCGTTGCCGCAATTGGCCTCCGCGATGTACAGCCGGGCAACCGGCTGAGCGGCAGCGGCCGCTAATTGGTGCTGCGCAACTTCGTGGTGCCCGCCCGGCGTCCGGCCGTTTTCTTGGCCGTGGACTTGCTGGGGGTTTTGGCGGGCGCCGATTTCTGCGGCGCCGGCTGCACGGGCACCGCCTTGAGGTTCGCCTTGACCGCGGGCGTCTCGCCCTGCTGCTTGCGGCTCAACTTCTGCAACAGCAGAGCGCTGCCGCCGACCGCCAGCAGCAGCGGCCACTCCACTAACCCGGCGACGCCCAGCGCGCCGATGGCCAGCGCCGCCGCGGGCGCCGAGTGGCTACCGCTGTTCATGCCGCGCTTGACGCCCTCCGCGGCTCCGGTGACGCCGCCGATGACCCCGTTGACCGCCGCGCCACCCACGGCACCGGCGGCCGCGGTCGTCGCGGTCGCCGCGCGGTTCACCGCCTGACTCACGCCTCGGACTGCTCCGCCGATGACACTCATGATGACTCCCTGTCTTTGCCTCTGATTTCCAAAGCCTGCCACCATGTGATCGCGCAGACAACGAGAAGTCGCATGAGAATTGCCTGAGCTTGATGTGAGGCGCGCTCCGGACCGACCGTCATGGGCTTGGCTCGGCAGGCCTCACATCGATGAGCACCGGTGCGTGATCGCTGGCCGCCTTGCCTTTGCGTTCTTCGCGGACGATCTGCGCGTCGATCACGCGGCCTGCCAAAGCCGGTGAGCCCAGGATGAAATCGATGCGCATGCCCTGTCGCTTCGGGAACCGCAGCTGGGTGTAGTCCCAGTACGTGTAGACACCGGGACCCGGCGTGAAAGGGCGCACCACGTCGGTGAATTGCGCCTCGACGATGGCTTGGAACGCGCGGCGCTCCGGCGGGGAGACATGCGTGGCGCCGGTGTAGAACTCCATACTCCAGACGTCGTCGTCTTGCGGGGCGATATTCCAGTCGCCGGCCAACGCGATCGCCGCGCTGGGATCGTCGCGCAACCAATTCGATGCCGAATCACGCAGTGCGGCAAGCCATTCGAGCTTGTATGTGTAGTGCGGGTCGCCCAGGGACCGGCCGTTGGGAACGTAGAGGCTCCACATCCGGACGCCACCGCACGTGGCGGCCAGAGCACGGGCTTCCGCGGTGGCGGCAACTTCTGGCTTGCTGCTCCAGGTGGGCTGGCCGTCGAATCCGACCTGCACATCGTCGAGGCCGACGCGTGAGGCGATCGCCACGCCGTTCCACTGGTTGAAACCGACGTGGGCCACCTCGTAGCCGAGTTCGAAAAACGGCAGAGTCGGGAACTGGCCGTCGGAGCATTTGGTTTCCTGCATGGCCAGCACGTCGACGTCGGCGCGGGCCAGCCAGTCGGTGACGCGGGGCAGCCGGGAACGAATCGAGTTGACGTTCCAGGTGGCCATCCGAAGCGGCGGGTCGCCGCCATCAGTTGTCCCGTCGGGCATTACTAGACGCTAGCCCGGCACACCGCGACGTAGCGACGGCGGTGGTGCAGCCGGAATCCCAGCGCCGCGGCAAGCGCCGTCGCGCCCGTGTCGGGTACCCGCATGTAGCCGCCCGTCGCGCCGCGCTCGGCGCCCCAGGCCAACAACGCCTCGCACACATCCGCCACCGACCGCTCGTCGGCGTCCGTCGCGGAGCGTACGGCCGAGATGCCCACCCAGCGCGCGCCATCGGGTGCCTCGGTCACGGCGGCACGCCCGACCGCGATGTCGCGGTGCATCCCGAATGCGAGCTCGCCATCGATGACGGCGGTGAGCACCTCGACCGGAATCTGGCCGCCGGATACCCGCAACCACGCGTCATCGGGGCGCGGTGACAAGGTGATTGGCGCGCCCGCATCGCGGGCCGGGACGCCCGAAAGATCGCGCACCACAACCTGTTCCGTGCGTTCGACCGCCGAGCCGGGCGGCAGCGTCAGCACCTGATCGGGCACGGCCAGCCGTGGCGTCAGGCCCCGGTGTTCGTACCAGTCGACGATCGCCGGGACGGTGTCCATTCGAGCGAAACGACCAAGCGGCACTGCGGAATTCGCCGCCAGACCGGTGCCGTGACCGGCCCGCAGCAGCCAGCCGTCCAGCCAAAGATGCTCCGCACCCGGCCACGCCGCGGCGGCGGCATGCTCGAGCGAGCGGATCTGCGAGGTGCGGATCGGGCTGTCGGTGAGCACCCGCAGCGCGACCGCATCGGAGGGCGCGAACTCGACGACCGCGCCGGTCTTCGTCCGCACCCGCACCATCGGGTCAACCGCCAGCAGGTGGCCCACCGCATCGGTCAACGGTGGCACCGAACCCGCCGGGCGGCGGTAGCGAACCGTCACCCGGGTTCCCGGGTCGGGCCACGAGACCATCAGTGACCGAACGGATCCGGTCCCTCGCCGGGCATCCAGGAGAGGCCGGGAACGCCCCAGTTGTTGGCCTTGACGGCGCGTTTCGCGCTGCGGGCGTGGCGGCCGATGAGGCGATCCAGATAGAGGAAACCATCCAGGTGCCCGGTCTCGTGCTGCAGCATTCGCGCGAACAGGTCGTTGCCTTCGATGGAGACCGGCTTGCCGTCGGCATCGAGCCCGGTGACCCGGGCCCACTTGGCGCGGCCGGTGGGGAAGGACTCGCCGGGCACCGACAGACAGCCCTCGTCGTCGTTGTCCGGGTCGGGCATGGTCTCCGGTATCTCGGAGGTTTCCAGGACCGGGTTGACGACGACACCGCGGCGGCGCTCGGTGCGGCCCCGGTCGTCGGCGCAGTCGTAGACGAAAACCCGCAACCCGACCCCGATCTGGTTGGCCGCCAGCCCGACCCCGTGCGCGGCGTCCATGGTGTCGTACAGGTTCGCGATCAACTCGGCCAGATCCGCCGGCAGCGATCCGTCGGCAGCGACCGGCACCGGTTGTGTCGGGGTATGCAGGACGGGATCTCCCACGATGCGGATCGCAACGACTGCCATGGTCGGCTAAGCTACCGCACGCCCGTGGGCCGCCCAGCCCGCGATCTTCACCCTGGGCAATCTTGATCAATCGGCCGACTCGCGGGTCTGGATGACGGCTTGAGGGTTTGGCGCGTGTTTCAATATTCGCCGAAACACGCCCATAGCTAAGTCAAGTCATTCGAGCAGTTCGGAATTCGCCGGAAGGGTCCAGGGGAAGCGATATGGACAGCGCCATGGCGCGGGCAAATCGGTCGGGGGGCGACTCTGAGATCGCAGATGGGCTGACCCGCCGCGAGCACGACATCCTGGCCTTCGAGCGCCAGTGGTGGAAGTTCGCCGGTGTGAAGGAAGACGCCATCAAGGAGTTGTTCTCGATGTCGGCGACGCGTTACTACCAAGTGCTCAACGCGCTCGTCGACCGTCCCGAGGCCCTGGCCGCCGACCCGATGCTGGTGAAACGGCTGCGCCGGCTGCGTGCCAGCAGGCAGAAGGCGCGCGCGGCGCGGCGCCTCGGCTTCGAGGTGACCTGACTCGTTACAGTAGGGCTCGATGAAAGAACGAGTTCCCGACTCCACCGGTCTGCCGCTGCGGGCAATGGTGATGGTGCTGTTGTTCCTCGGCGTCATTTTCCTGTTGCTCGGTTGGCAGGCGCTGGGGTCTTCCGGGAGCTCTGATGACGATTCGGCGTCGGCGGTGTCCAGCGCCAGCCCCACCAGTTCGGCGACGACGTCCGCCACCAACAAGCCGGCGAGCACCCAGGCCGAGGTGCAGATCTACAACATCTCCTCGAAAGAGGGTGTCGCCGCGCATACCAAGGACCAGCTGATGTCCGCCGGATTCAAAGTGACCAAGGTCGACAACATGACCGTGCCCGACGTCTCGGCCACCACGGTCTACTACACCGACGCCGGCGACGAGCACGCCACGGCCGATGCGGTGGGCAAGAGCCTGGGCGCACCCGTCGAACCGCGAATTCCCGCGCTCAGCGGCGAGCCACCGGGTGTCATCGTCCTCGTCGCGGGCTAGGTAGGCGATAGGCTGCTGGCTATGCCTAAGCTGCTGCCCCCGTTGGTTCTGGCCGGTTGCGTCGTGCTGTTGGGCGCCTGCTCGTCGCCCGAGCACGCGTCGTCAGCTCCGGGCACCACCCCCGCGGTTTGGACCGGGTCGCCGTCGCCGGCGGGAGAGAAAGCCTCGGAGCCGGGAGCCGAGACGGCCCCGGGCATGATCACACACCTGAAGGCGCCGGACGGCACTCAGGTTGCCACCGCGAAGTTCGAATTCAACAACGGCTACGCCACTATCACCATCGAGACGACCGCCAACGGTGTGCTTACGCCCGGCTTCCACGATGTGCACATCCATCAGGTCGGCAAGTGCGAGCCCAACTCGGCGTCCCCGAATGGCGGCGCGCCGGGGGACTTCCTGTCCGCCGGCGACCACTTCCAGGCGCCCGGGCACACCGGCGAGCCCGCCAGTGGAGCCCTGCCCCCCTTGCAGGCGCGCAAGGACGGCTCCGGCACGATGATGACCACCACGGACGCTTTCGCCATGGAGGATCTGCTCACCGGGCAGAAGACCTCGATCATCATTCACGCCGGTGCGGCCAACTCCGTCAATGCGGGGGGCAGCAACCAGACCAGTGGCACGCCGGGCCCCAACGACATGACGACGAGTACCGGTGACCCCGGCAAGCGGGTGGCGTGCGGTGTCATCGGTGCCGGCTAACAGGGCCAACTCGCGCATCGATTTTGCCCGTTCACCACGGCCGACCCTGGGCGTCGAGTGGGAGTTCGCGCTCGTCGACGCGCACACCCGCGACCTGAGCAACGAAGCCACCGCGGTGATCGCCGAGATCGGCGAAAACCCGCGCGTGCATAAGGAATTGCTACGCAACACCGTCGAGGTGGTCACCGGCATCTGTCGCAGCGCGGGCGAGGCCATGGAGGATCTGCGGCAGACCCTCGGGCCGGCGCGCCGCGTCGTCCGGGATCGCGGCATGGAGCTGTTCTGCGCCGGCGCACACCCGTTCGCGCAGTGGAGTTCTCAAAAGTTCACCGACGCCCCGCGCTATGCCGAACTGATCAAGCGCACCCAATGGTGGGGACGGCAGATGCTGATCTGGGGTGTCCACGTGCACGTCGGCATCTCCTCGCCGAACAAGGTGATGCCGATCATGACGTCGCTACTCAACTATTATCCGCACCTGCTGGCGCTGTCGGCGTCGTCACCGTGGTGGACGGGCGTGGACACCGGATACGCCAGCAACCGCGCGATGATGTTTCAGCAGCTGCCCACCGCCGGACTGCCGTTCCAATTCCAAAGATGGGCGGAGTTCGAACGTTTCGTCTACGACCAGAAGAAGACCGGCATCATCGACCATGTCGACGAAGTCCGTTGGGACATCAGGCCTTCCCCGCACTTGGGCACGCTCGAAATGCGGATCTGCGACGGCGTGTCCAACCTGCGTGAGCTGGGGGCGCTGGTCGCGCTGACGCACTGCCTGGTGGTCGATTTGGACCGCAGGCTGGAAGCCGACGAGTCGTTGCCGAGCATGCCGCCCTGGCATAACCAGGAGAACAAGTGGCGCGCCGCCCGCTACGGCCTGGACGCGGTGATCATCCTCGATGCGGACAGCAACGAGCGGTTGGTCACCGAGGATCTCGACGAGGTGCTGAACCGGCTGGAGCCGGTCGCCAAGAAGTTAAATTGCGTCGACGAGCTGGCCGCGGTGGCCGACATCCCGCGGCAGGGCGCGTCCTACCAGCGGCAGCGCAGGGTGGCCGAAGAACACGACGGCGACCTGCGTGCGGTCGTCGACGCGCTCGTGGCCGAACTGGATATCTGATGACGGAAACCGTTGAGCTGGCGATGTTTCCGCTGGAGTCTGTGCTGCTGCCCGACCAGGACCTGCCGTTGCGGATTTTCGAGCCACGCTACGGCGCGCTGGTGCGCCACTGCATGGATACCGGCGATCCGTTCGGGGTGGTGCTGATCTCGCGCGGGCGCGAGGTCGGTGGCGGTGATGCGCGTTGCGACGTCGGCGTATTGTCCCGGATTGCCGACTGCGTCGACCACGGCGCGGGGCGGTACACTCTGAATTGTCGTACCGCAGAACGCATTCGGGTGTCCGAATGGCTGCCCGACGAGCCGTATCCGCGGGCGACGGTCGCGCTGTGGCCCGACGAGCCCGGCGACGCGGTGTCGGACGCGCAACTGCTCGAAGTCGAAGACCGTGCCATGGCCCTGTTCGAACGGATCGCGCAGGCGCGCGACATCAAGCTTCCGGGCCGCGAGGTGATCCTGGGGGAGGACCGGACCGGCCCGGCGGGGAAGCGCTTGTTCGCGTTGGCGTCTCGCATTCCCATCGGGACCGCCGACCGGTACTCGGTGCTGTCGGCGCCGGGGGCCGCCGGCCGGCTCGTCGCGCTGCGCGAAGCCGTGGACGCGGTCGCCGAGGTGGTGGAGTTTCAGCTTTCCGAATGACCTGCGAAGGACGGGTGCATGAAGGTACAGCTTCAGGTCAGCGGTTCGCCCGCGCAGGCGGCGGTGAGTGCGGCCGACATCGCCGCGACCGGCGCGGACGGATTGTTCACCTTCGAGGGCCAGCACGACGTCTTCTTTCCGCTGCTGATCGCCGCCGGAACGACGGGCCTGGACGTGATGACCAACGTGGCGATCGCCCCGCCGCGCAGTCCGTTGCACATGGCGCACTCCGCCTATGACCTGCAGCTTTACAGCGGCGGCCGGTTCCGCCTCGGCCTCGGGTC
This sequence comes from Mycobacterium sp. 852002-51971_SCH5477799-a, assembly GCF_001667145.1. Classification (GTDB taxonomy): domain Bacteria; phylum Actinomycetota; class Actinomycetes; order Mycobacteriales; family Mycobacteriaceae; genus Mycobacterium. Next base: position 11,966 of record NZ_LZIF01000043.1, on the reverse strand, counting down.
GCAGATCAAGGTGCACATCGAAAAGCGTTATGGCAGTAGCTGGGGCAGGCCGGCGCCGCGGATGGCCGAGGCCATCGCCGCGATCAAGGCGATCTTCGCTGCCTGGGAAGGTCAGGCGCGCTTGGATTTTCGCGGCGAGTTCTACACGCACACCATCATGGCGCCCAGCTTCAATCCCGGTCCCAACCCGTTCGGACCGCCGCCGGTGCTGCTGGGTGCGTTGGGCCCGGTGATGACGCGCACCGCCGCCGAGGTCGCCGACGGCCTTTTGGTGATGCCGTTCAACAGTGCCAACCACTTCGCCGAGCGCACCGTGCCCGCGATTGGCGAGGGGCTGCGCCGCTCGGGGCGGACGTTCGATGAGTTCCAGATCGTCGCACAGGCCATGGTGGCCGTCGGCCGCGACGAGGCCGACCTGGCGACCGCGATCGACGGGGTGGCTTCCCTGATCGCGTTCTACGGCTCGACACCGGCCTATCTGCCCGTGCTGGAAGTGGAGGGCTGGGCCGGCGTCCAGCCCGAACTCAACGCGCTGTCCAAGCAGGGCCGCTTCGCCGAGATGCGTCGGCTGATCACCGACGAGATGGTGGCCCGTATCGGGGTTGTCGGCACGCCCGAGGAATGCGCGCGGCAGATCGCCGCGCGGTTCGGTGAGCACGTCGACGAGGTGTGCTGCTACTTCCCCGGCTACACCCCCCGCCCCGCCGACGTCGCCGGCATGATCGGCGCCCTGCACCGCGTGCCGGCCCTGCCATGAGCACCGACCTGACGGTCGAAATCGATTCGGGCGTGGCGGTGCTCAGCGGTCGCTCGTTTGGTCATGCCGACTAACTTATCGCCGCCATGGCGCGGCCCCGGCTCGCGCTGCGCCGCATCAGCCGTGGCGCCACCGCCCGATGCAGCGGACCGATCAACGCCCAGACCGCCCGGGCGGCGACCCGGCGGCGATAGTGCAGCCGGGTGGTGAGCACCGCCCGCTGACCGTCCTGGCGGCGCAGCGTCAGCTCGCCGCGCATCAGCGGCCCGCGGGTCGCCAACACCAGCTCGTCGGGGTCCGAACGAACGATCGGCCAGCCGATGAGGTGACCGGCCGAGCGCGGCGGACCCAGCCGCAACCTCAGCACGTTGCGGTGGATCCACAACACGAGCTTCCCGCCCGCGCCCGGCTTGTCGCCGAGCCCGTCGCGAAAGGCTTGCTCGGCGGTGCGCGCGTCGCCGGCGGCGATGGGCACCTCGAAGACGTCCACGTAATCGGCCGCGGCCTCACCGGTCTGCGCCCGCTCGTCGAGCACCGCTGCCGCAACGCGTTTCAGGGTCCGCCGCACAACGATGCGGTGCCCGCCCGAGCCGATCACCAGCGCCCGGTACGCCTTGCCATGGATACCGGGGAAGTCCGCCCAGGTGGCCGCCCGCAGCCGGGTGCGCGCGGGGCCCTCGAGTGCGTCCAGCTCGAACACCCATCGGTAGACCGCGAACCAGTGGCGGCCCTTGAGCGCGAAACGCGCCGGCGGTCGGGCTTCGTCCAGGGTGAAGCCGAACGGCACGCTCGACGGATCGTGCGGATCGCGACACATCACCCGCAGCAGGGCCGCCCACGTGTCTTCACGGCCGGCGCCGATGGTTATGGCATGCTCATCGATATAGGGTAATCGTTCCATATAGAAGGAATGTACTAGATTGTGGCACCTCCGCGGAAGCATGAAACCGATGTGATCCTCGACGCCGCCCGAGCGCTGGTGCTCGACGGCGGTCCGCGCGCGGCCAGTGTGGCCGCAATCGCGAAAGCCAGTGGCGCGCCCGCGGGCACGCTGTATCACCGATTTGGCAACCGGGACGGCATCCTGACCGCGGCGTGGCTGCGCGCGCTGGAACGCTTTCAGACCAGGGCGCTGGCCGCCGACGGCGACACCCCGACGGACGCCGCAGTGGCGATGGCCGTGTCCGCCGTCGGCTTCGCACGCGCCCTTCCCGAGGATGCCCGGCTGTTGTTGACGATCCGGCCCGGTGACCTGCTCGACGACGAGCCGGACACGGCGTTCCAGCAGACGCTCGCCGCGATGAACGCCCCGCTGACCCAGCGCGTCGCGGAGCTGGCCCGGCAGCTGTATGGGAACGCCAAGGCGCGATCGATCGACGCAGTCGCGCGGGCAATCGCCGACCTGCCCTATGCGGTGGTGCGGCGCCACGCCCACGATGATCCGATGCCGTCTTGGCTGGAAAGGGACGTGGCGGTATCGGCACGGGCCGTGCTACAGAGCTTTGGCGAACGCCCGTAGCGACTCGACTTGCATGGGATCCAAAGAGGGACGGACGTTTTCGTGCGCGGCCGCGAGGTCGTCGGCCGTCACGTCGGTGGCGTCGATGGATCGGCGCATGGCGGTCAGTGCGGCCTCTCGCAGCAGCGCCACGCAGTCGGCGGCGCTGTAGCCGTCGAGCCCGGCCGCCACCTGGTCCAGGGCGACGTCGGCGCTCAGCGGAATGGATTTGCCTGCCGTGCGCAGGATTTCGCCGCGGGCCGCGGCGTCGGGCGGTTCGATGAAGACCAGCCGTTCCAGCCGGCCCGGGCGCAGTAGCGCGGGGTCGATCAGGTCCGGCCGGTTGGTTGCGCCCAGCACGACCACGTCGCGCAGCGGGTCGACACCGTCGAGCTCGGTGAGCAGCGCGGCCACCACGCGATCGGTCACGCCCGAATCGAAGCTCTGCCCGCGCCGCGGCGCCAGCGCGTCCACCTCGTCGAGGAAGACCAGCGACGGCGCCGAATCCCGGGCCCGCCGAAACAGCTCGCGCACAGCCTTTTCCGAGCTGCCGACCCATTTGTCCATCAGTTCGGAGCCCTTCACGGCGTGCACGGACAGCTGCCCGGTGCTGGCCAGCGCCCGCACGATGAATGTCTTGCCGCAGCCCGGCGGCCCGTACAGCAGCACCCCGCGCGGCGGCTCCACACCCAGCCGCGCGAACGTGTCCGGATGTTGCAACGGCCACAACACGGCCTCGGTCAGCGCCTGTCTGGCCTCGGCCATGTCGCCGACGTCGTCGAGGGTGATGTTGCCGACGCTGACTTCCTCACTCCCCGAGCGGGACAACGGCCGGATGACGGTCAGCGCACCGACCAGGTCCTCCTGTTTCAGCTCGGGCGGCCGGCCGTCGGCACTGGCCCGTGACGCGGCCCGCAGCGCCGCCTCGCGCACCAGCGCGGCCAGGTCGGCGACGACGAAACCCGGTGTACGAGAAGTGATCTCGTCGAGCTTGAGATCACCAGTGGGCACGTTTCGCAGCAGCGACTCCAGCAGCGCTTTGCGGGTGCCGGCGTCGGGAAGCGGCAGGCCCAGCTCGCGGTCGCACAGATCGGGGGCCCGCAGCCGGGCATCGAGCTGGTCGGGCCGCGCTGACGTGGCGATCAGGGCGACGCCCTCGCTGGCCACCGCGGTACGTAACTCGCTCAGGATCAGCGAGGCCACGGGCTCGGCGGTGGCCGGCAGCAGGGCGTCGACATCGGTGATCAACAGCACGCCGCCCCCGTCGCGGACGGTCTGCACCGCCGAAGCGACGGCCTTGAGCCGATCCTCGGCGCCCAGCGCGCCAACCTCCGGGCCGTCCAGCGTGACGAGCCTGCGGTCGCCGCACACCGCGCGCACCAGCGTCACCTTGCCCACGCCTGCCGGGCCCGAGACCAGCACGCCGAGGTTGGCGCCGGCACCCAACGTCTTGAGCAGGTGCGGTTCATCGAGCGCCAGCTTGAGCCATTCGACGAGCTTGGCCGCCTGCGGCTGAGTGCCCTTCAGTTCCTCGACGACCATCTCCGGCCTGGCGATCTCGACCGAAATCTGCGGCGGGGCACCGGCGCCGGACGGCACACCGGCGCCCCAGGTGACCAGCGAGTTGGGCTGCACGCTCACCGGCCCCTCGGGGTCGACGCCGGTGACGGTGAGTAGCTCCGAGGTCCAGCTGATGCCCACCGCGGTGGCCAGCGCGCGGGTGGCATCCGACGCCGAGGTGCCGGGACCCAGGTCACGGGGCAGCAGCGACACGGCGTCGCCGACGGTGATCACCTTGCCCAACAACGCTTGTCGCAGCGTGACCGGCGTGACCGACTGGGTGGCCAGTGCCGAGCCGGACAGCGTCACCGACCGCGCGCCGTAGACGGTGACCGTGCCGACGACCACCGCGGTTCCCTCGCGCAGTCCCGCGTTGGACAGCGTCACGTCGTCGAGCAGCACGGTGCTCACCGGCGTGCCCGGGCCGGCCAGGCCCGCGACCGCCGCCGTGGTGCGCGACCCGATGAGCGACACCGCGTCCCATTCCCGAATCCCCAGTGCGGCAATGGCATTCGGGTGTAACCGAATGACGCCGCGGCGGGAGTCGACGGCGGAGGTGTTCAGCCGGGCTATCAGGGTGAGCTGACGCGAGCGGTCCGCGTCGTCGCCGGAGCGACTCACGGCAAGCGCCTGCCCGGCTTGCGCAGGCCCAGCCGCGCCACCGACCGGCGGTTGGGTTGTGCGCGGCGGTTCGCCCGTCGCGCGGCGCGGCGCTGCCGGGGTTCGTCAGCCCACGCCTCGGGGTGCGCGGCCAGCCAGCGCGAGTTGCGGATGGCGAACGGCACGTGGCACAGGTAGGCGACGATGATCACCCAGATCAAGAGATAGGGCGCCAGGACCGCGGCGGCCGCGCAGATCGCCAGGACCGCCAGCAAGGGCGCCGCCCAACTCGGCGGCACCGCGACCGCGTGCATCTTGCGCATCGGGATCTTGCTGACCATCAGGATCGAGGTCCCGGTGATCCAGATGCACAGGAACAGCGGCGACGTCCACCAGCCGTCGCCGAACTGCAGCTTGAGCCCGATAAGGCCGATCATCGAGATCGCGCCGGCCGGCGCGGGCATGCCGACGAAGAACTCGTGCGCGTAGGAGGGCTGGCTGCCGTCGTCTTGCAAGGCGTTGAATCGCGCCAAACGCAATACCACGCAGACCGCGTACAGCAGGATCACCACCCACCCGGCCGGCGACGTGGTCAGCAGCGTCACGTACAGCACGATCGCCGGAGTCACGCCGAAGTTCACCGCGTCGGCCAGCGAGTCGATCTCTTCGCCCATCCGCGACTGGGCGTCCAGGATGCGGGCCACTCGCCCGTCGAGCCCGTCCAGGATGGCGGCCGCGGCAATCAGCGCCATCGCGGCCTTGGGCTGGTGTTCGAGAGCGAACCGGATCGACGTCAGTCCCGCACAGACGGAGAGCACCGTCATGGCGCTCGGCAGGATCTGCAGGTTGACCGCCGGGCGCCCGCGCGGCTTGCTGATCATCGCAGCTCGGCCAAGACGGTCTCGCCGGCGATCGCGCGCTGGCCGACTTTTACCAGCGGTTCGGCACCCGCCGGGAGGTAGGTGTCCAGCCGGGAGCCGAACCGGATCAGACCGTAGGTGTCGCCGATCGACAGCTTGTCCCCGGCGTGCGCATCGCAGATGATGCGCCGGGCCAGCAACCCTGCGACCTGCACGGCGACGACGTCCGCGCCGCTGGCGGTGCGCAGGTGCAGGCTGGTGCGTTCGTTCTCGGTGCTCGCGTTGGCCAGGTCGGCCGAGCCGAAGCGGCCCGGTCGGTGCTGCACGGCGATCACCTCGCCGCTGACCGGGGCGCGCTGCACATGGGCGTCCAACAGCGACAGGAAGATGCTGACTCGCGGCAGGGGCGCGTCGCCCATGCTCAGTTCGGCCGGCGGGGCGGCGAAGTCGATCACGCAGATCTCACCGTCGGCGGGTGCGACGATCGCGCCGGGCCGGGTGGGCGGCACCCGCGGTGGATGACGGAAGAAGCCCGCGCAGGCGCCCGCGGCCAGCAGGCCCGCCCGTCGCACCCATCGATGCTTGCGGCCGACGAGGGCCAGCCCGAGTCCGGCGCCGATGAACGGCCGCCCGGCCGGATGCACCGGCGGGATCGCGGAGCGCACCAGGTCCAACGCGTGTTGCGGGCTGAAGCCTGGGTCCTGAGCAGAGGGGCCGATAGTGCGGGGGCGTCGTGCCACGCGGCCATCTTACGGAGCCCGCGGCTGATTCGTAGCCGCCGGCAGGGGGAACGCCCACCTTCGACATGCAATCGGACGATCGTCGAGTAGCACAGTTGCCCCGCGCGAAAGTCGCGGTCACCGCCGTTTTCATCGCGCACGGTCTGGTGTTCTCCTCTTGGGCCGCTCACATTCCCCACGTCAAGGCCGAGCTCGGCCTGTCCGACGCGGCACTCGGAACGGCGCTGTTCGGCGCGCCGGTCGGATCGGTGGTGGCCACGCTGCTCAGCCACTGGGCGCTGCCCCGCTGGGGCAGCCATCGGCTGATCCCGGTCACGGTCGCGGGCTATGTCGCGGCCGGAACGACGGTGGGCCTGGCCGGATCCGCGGCCGCTCTGTTCGGTGCGTTGGCGCTGTGGGGTCTGTTTCAGGGGGCGCTGGATGTCGCGATGAACACCCAGGCCGGCACGGTCGAGCGGCTCGCCGGGGCTCCGATCATGGCGCGGTTCCACGGCATGTGGAGCGTCGGGGCGTTGGTGGGGGCCCTGGTCGGCGCGGCGGGTGTCAGCGTGGGCGCCGGCCTGACTGCCCAGCTCACGGGCCTTGGGCTGGTCGTTCTGATCGTGGTGGAACCGCTGACCCGTCGCCTGATCCCGGATGCGGCCGACGCCGCCGCGTCGTCGGCACCCGCGCGGGGTAGGCCCGCCTGGATGACGCCGGCGGTGGCGATCCTCGCCGCGGTGTCATTCGCGTCGTTCCTGTGCGAAGGCGCGGCCACCGACTGGTCGGCCAACTACCTGCGCAACGTCGTCGGCGCCGGACCGAGCGTCGCCGCGCTGAGCTACGCCGCATACACGTGTGCGATGGTCGTCACCCGGTTCGGCGCACCCCGGCTGCACGCCCGGGTGCCCAGCCGCCGGCTGCTGCCGGCGCTGGCGGTGGTGGCCGTCGTGGGCATGAGCGTGATGCTGTCGGTCACCAACTCCTGGGTCAGCGTGTTCGGTTTCGCCGCGCTGGGCGTCGGCGTGGCGCTGCTGGTGCCCACCGCCTTCAGCGCGGCCTACGGGGCGAGCGGCGCCGGATCGGCGATCGCCCTCGTGGCCGCGACCGGTTGGCTCGGCTACCTGCTCGGGCCGCCGTTGATCGGCCACCTGTCGGGCCGGGTGGGGCTGGCGGCGGCGCTGGTCACCATCCCGGTGATGATGGCGATCGTCGGCGTCGCGATCCGTTGCACCCCGGCTTTCGACAAGGCCGACGAGTTCCATCGGGACGTGGCCACGCCCGCCGGCTAACGCAGATCCCACACCTGAAGCTTGGTTCCCTCGGGCACCTCGACGACGTCCTCGGGGATGTCGAGCAGCCCGTTCGCCGACGCCAGCCAGCGCAGGTGGTGCGACGCCGGCGGTCCGTAACTGGTGACGGTGCTGGCGTCGTCGTTGAGCACCGCGCGCCGGAATTGCCGCTTGCCGCGCGGCGACGTCAGCGACTCGGCGAGGACGGCCGTGCGGCGCGGGCGTTCCGGGTCCGGCAGGCCCATCGCCTTTCGCAGCGCGGGCCGGATGAACACCTCGAAGGACACCAGCGCGCTGACCGGGTTACCCGGCAGTGTGACGATCGTCGCGCCGGCCACCCGTCCCACGCCTTGCGGCATGCCCGGCTGCATGGCGACCTTCACGAATTCGACGCCCTGGTCGCCCTCGCGCCCGAAAGCGTCCTTGACCACCTCGTAGGCGCCGGCGCTGACGCCGCCGCTGGTGATGATCAGGTCGGTCTCGGCGGCATATCGGTCGATGATCGAACTGAATTGAGCCACCTCGTCTTCCTCGGTCGCGACGGCGACCAGATCGGCACCCGCATCCCGGACCGCACCGGCCAGCATGATCGAGTTGGATTCGTAGATCTGCCCCGGCAGCAGCGCCGTGCCCGGCGTCACCAGCTCCGATCCGGTCGAGATCACCAGCACGCGCTGGCGCGGGATCACCCGCAACTCGGCGATGCCCAGCGCCGCCACCAAGCCGAGCACGGCCGGCGTCACGACCTGACCCTGGCGCAAGACCGTGGTGCCGGGGGAGACGTCCTCACCCGCGCGGCGGATGTGCTTGCCGGCCGTGCGGGGCGCGCGGATCGACACCACGTCCACGCCGCCGTCGGTGTCCTCCACCGGCACGACGGCCGTCGCCCCGGCCGGCAGCGGAGCGCCGGTCATGATCCGGTGCGCCGTGCCTGGCTGCAGCGTCAGTTCGTCGGTGCGGCCGGCCGGAATGTCCTCGGCGACGCGCAATACCACCGGATTCTCGGATGTGGCCCCCGTCGTATCTTCCGCGAGCACCGCGTAGCCATCCATCGCGGAGTTGTCGAAGACCGGTAACGCCAGCTGCGCCACCACGTCCTCGGCCAGAACCAGGCCCTGGGCATCGGTCAGCGGGACCGCGACCGGCGGGCGCGCACGAATCAACTCGGTGACGACCCGCTGATGTTCGGCGACTGAGCGCATCGAAGCCATTATCCGCGCGTCAGACGGGGAAGCTGACACCGGTGAGTTCTTCGGAGACGGCCCACAGCCGGCGTTGCAGCTCCTCGTCGTGGGACTGGGCACTGGATTTGACCAGCTTCGGGCGGCCACGCTGCTCGAGGAAGCCGGACGGGCCGTAGTACTGGCCGCCCTCGACGGCCGGATCGGTGGCGGCGCGCAACGTGGGCAGCGCGCCCATGGCCGGGCTCTGGAACAGCACCGGGGCCAGCACGGCCTTCACCGGCCGGAAGACGCCCGGCAGGTTGCGGGCCAGCTCGGTGTTGGAACCGCCCGGATGCGCCGCGACGGCAATGGTCTTCGCGTCGGCCCTCGCCGCCAGCCGGCGCTGCAGCTCATAGGTGAACAACAGGTTGGCCAGCTTGGATTGCCCGTAGGCGGCGATCCGGTCGTAGCCGTGTTCGGCCTGCAGGTCGTCGAAGTGGATCGCGGCGCGCAGCCGGTGCCCGAGGCTGCTGACCGTCACCACCCGCGAATCCCGCACCACCAGCAGGCTTTCCAGCAACAGCCCGGTCAGCGCGAAGTGCCCCAGATGGTTGGTGCCGAACTGCAATTCGAACCCGTCCTGGGTGACCTGCTTGGGCGTCCACATCACCCCGGCGTTGTTGATCAGCAGATCGATGCGCGGATAGGCCGCGCGCAGCGCGTCGGCGGCCGAGCGGATCGCGTCCAGTGAGGTCAGATCCAGCTGCTGCAACGTGACATCCGCGCGCGGACTGGCGGCGACGATGCGCGACAGCGCCGCGTTGCCCTTCTCCAGGTTGCGCACCGCGAGCACGACATGGGCGCCGCGGTAGGCCAGTACGGCGGCCGTCTCGTAACCGATGCCGGTGTTGGCGCCGGTGACGACGACGACGCGGCCGCTCTGATCCGGGACGTCACCCTCCGACCATGAGCGGGTCTCTTCGTCGTTGGAAGGCATGGCCCAAAACATACTCATTCGCTTCTGCTGGCGCCGGATGGGCGGTTGGGTCCGGCGACGTAAGGTGAGAACGTGATAACCGGTCTGGCTCACACCGGGGTGTGCGTTCCGGATTGCGAGGCCGCGGTGGCGTTCTACCGCGATGTGTTGGGCCTGCGTGTCCTGTCGCCACCATATGTCATGTCTGGCAACGACATTCGCGACGATATGGGCGAGTTGGTGGCCGATCCCAGCATGAAAGCGGCGATCCTGGGATTCGACGACGACGGTGACAGGGTGCTCGAGGTGATCGAATACCTCGGAGTCGAAGGCGGGCCTCCCGGTGACGGCCGGAGGCTGACCGATCCCGGCCTCTCGCACGTCGGACTGATTTGTGCGGACATCGACGCCACCCGAGCGGAACTGGAGTCCAAGGGGGTGCGCTTCCTGGTCAGCGGAGTCGCGGACGTGGCGCGGGTTCGTACCACCTGGTTCGTCGATCCCTGGGGCGTGGTGTTCATCCTGGTGGAAAAGAGCCGGCCCGCGCGACCGTACTTTGCGCAATGGGCATAGTGGCCCCGAAGCCGTCGGTCGGGATCATCGGCGCCGGGGCCGGCGGCATCGCGATGGGCATCCAGCTCGCCGACGCCGGCCACGAGTTCACGATCTTCGACCGGGCCGACGGATTCGGCGGGACGTGGCGCCACAACACTTTTCCGGGCGCGGCCTGCGACGTCCCCTCCCACCTTTACTCGTATTCCTTTGCGCCCAACCCTCGTTGGAGCAAGACCTATGCCAACCAGCCCGAGATTCTCGCCTACCTCGAGAGGGTGGCCGCCGAGCACAAGCTGGCCGGGCACCTGCGGGCCAACACCACGATCACCACCGCGCGCTGGTCGGACTCGCAACGCCGCTGGACGCTGACCAGTGACGACGGTCGGCAGCACGACTTCGATGTGGTGGTCAGTGCTGTCGGCATGCTCGACCTGCCGTACATCCCGAACATTGCGGGAGCGAAGCGCTTTCGTGGGCGCCGGTTTCATTCGTCACGCTGGGATCACAGCAAGTCGACGGACGGAGAGCGCGTCGCTTCCATCGGCACGGGTGCCAGCGCGATCCAATACGTGCCGGCGATAGCGCGAAAGACCGCCCACCTGACGGTGTTTCAGCGCACCCCGATATGGATCGCGCCGCGATTCGACTTCCCGTTCACCCCCGATCAGCACGAGCTGTTCGAACGCGAACCGGCAACGGCGCAGAAGCTGCGCGACGAGGCCTTCGACGCTTACGAGTCGGCCAGCTTCGACGTCGACCACCCACAGACCCTCGAAGCCACCGAGCTTGCTCGCAGTTATTTGGCCCGCAAGGTGGCCGACCCCGAGTTGCGGGCGAAGCTGACACCGAACTATCCCGCCGGATGTAAGCGGCCCCTGATGTCGCGCGAGTGGTACCCGACGTTCGCGCTGCCCAACGTCAGCCTGGAAACGACCCCGATCGCGGAACTGACCGCGCGTGGGGTGCGTACCGTTGACGGCGTCGAACACCGCGTCGACACCATCATCTACGGCACCGGATACACCGCCGCCGACTACCTGGCCAGCATCGACGTCTACGGATCCGGTGGTCGCCGCCTTCGCGACGATTGGAGTGACGGTGCCGAGGCGTACCTGGGCACGCTGGTGACCGGATATCCGAATTTCTTTGTGCTGTATGGCCCCAACACCAACGGCGTCAACTCGATCATCTATATCCACGAGGCGCAGACGACCTTCATCCGGCACATCCTCGAGGTGATGGGCGGCCGCGGGGCGCGCACCGTCGAGGTGACGGCCGAGGCGCAGCGCCGCTACAACGACGAGATTCAGGCCGCGATGGTGGGCAAGGTCTGGCTGGCCTGTACCAACTACTTTCGGCATGCCAGCGGGAAGGTCGTCACCCAATTGCCCTATAGCGGCCGGACGTTCTTCGAGCGCACGCGCAGCATGGTCGCCGAGGACTATCTGCTACGCCCGTAGCCCGCGCCCTTGGCCGCCACCGGAGCACTTACGCCCCTCGCTTCCGCGACGGGTAATGAGCTTATTGCACCCAGAAATTATCGTGGCGGATGAACCATTCCCGGCGCTCGTCGTCGGTCATGTTGGCCAGCGCCGCGAAGCCCTCGAAGTAGGCCTCGCGGGGTGCGCCGGGTGCGAACAACATCAGAATCGACGCCGGTTCGTCCGCCTCGTTGCGGAAACCGTGCACGCCGCCGGGCGGGACGTACAGGAAGTCGCCCTGGTGGCCGTCCGCCCACTGTGTGCCGTCGTAGAGCTTCATCGTTCCGGACAAGACGAAGAACGCCTCGGACATGGCGCGGTGGAAGTGCGCCGGGGGTCCGCCGCCGGCCGGGGCGATGTCGACGCGGTAGAGACCGTAGTCGCCGGCGGTGTCTTGCTGGTTGGCCAGGTAGTGGTACTTGACCCCGGACGTCTCATAGTCAGGCGGCTGATCGGCCCGCTTGAGCCAGGCGCTGATCTCCGGTTCCGCTTTGGTGTATCGGGC
>NZ_LZIF01000042.1 GCF_001667145.1 Mycobacterium sp. 852002-51971_SCH5477799-a | reverse complement strand
GGGCCGTCGAGTTCCGCACCGATGTGTTTGATGCGGCCTCTATCGAGGTTTTGATCGCCCGGTTGCAGCGGGTGCTGATGGCGTTGACCGCCGAACCCGCCCAGCACCTGTCGGCGATCGAGGTGCTGGATGCGGCGGAGTGCGCCGAGTTGGATGTGTTCGGTAATCGGGCGGTGTTGGGTCGGGCGGGTACGGGGGTGTCGATTCCGGCGGTGTTCGCGGGGCAGGTGGCGCGCACTCCGGAGGCGGTGGCGCTGGTGTGCGCGGGCGCCTCGATGACTTATCGCGAGCTTGATGAGGTGTCGAATCGGGTGGCGCAGGTGTTGGCCGGCAGCGGGGTGGGCGCGGGACAGTGTGTGGCGTTGGTGTTGCCGCGCAGCGCTGAGGCGGTGATCGCGATCGTGGCGGTGCTCAAGACCGGGGCGGCTTATCTGCCGATCGATCCGGCGCTGCCAGCGGCGCGCATCGGGTTCATGCTCGCCGATGCCGCGCCGATGGCCGCGGTGTGCACGCGCGAGCTGGCCGACCGGCTTGCGGGTTTCGCCGGGGTGGTGATCGAGGTCGATGACCCCGGTATCCAGGGTGTGGCGGGCACACCGCTGCCGGTGCCGGCTGCTGAGGAGGTGGCCCACATCATTTACACCTCGGGCACCACCGGGGTGCCCAAGGGGGTGGCGGTCACCCACCACAACGTGACCCGGTTGTTCGCCTCCTGGGATGCCGGGTTGGTGTTGGGGCCGGATCAGGTGTGGACGCAGTGCCATTCGTATGCCTTTGACTACTCGGTGTGGGAGATCTGGGGGGCGCTGCTACATGGTGGGCGGCTGGTGGTGGTGCCTGAGGAGGTGACCCGCTCCCCGCAGGAGTTGCAGGCTCTGCTGGCCGCCGAACAGGTCAGTGTGTTCAGCCAGACCCCGTCGGCGGTGGGGATGTTGTCTGCCCAGCAGGTCAACGCGGCGGCGTTGGTGATCGCGGCCGAGGCGTGTCCGGCGGCGGTGGTGGATCGGTGGGCGCCGGGGCGGGTGATGGTCAACGCCTACGGGCCGACCGAGACCACGATCTATGCCACCCTCAGCGCCCCGCTGCGGGCGGGGTCGGGGGCCCCGCCGATCGGTGCGCCGGTGGGTGGGGCGGCGTTGTTCGTGCTGGATGGGTGGTTG
>NZ_LZIF01000041.1 GCF_001667145.1 Mycobacterium sp. 852002-51971_SCH5477799-a | reverse complement strand
CAGGCCGCGCGGTCATCATGCTGGTGATCGACATGTCCCAGTCCATGCGGGCGACGGACGTCGAACCCAACCGGCTCAAGGCGGCCGAACGGGCCGCGACCCAGTTCGCCGGTCAGCTGACGCCCGGCATCAACCTCGGGCTGGTCGGATTCGCCGGCACGCCCTGCTGGTGCCACCGACGCCCCCCCGCGGCGCGCGCGAGGCCGGCATCGACAGCCTCAAGAAGCTCGATTTCGCCCAAAGCACCGCGACGGGAGAAGGCATCTTCACCGCCCTGCAGGCGATCGCGACGGTGGGGTCGGTGATGGGCGGCGGCGACGGCCCACCGCCGGCGCGCATCGTGCTGGAGTCCGACGGTGCCGAGAACGTGCCGCTGGACCCCAACGCCCCGCAGGGGGCGTTCACCGCGGCCCGGGCCGCCAAGGCCGAGGGCGTGCAGATCTCGACGATCTCGTTCGGCACCCCGTACGGCACCGTCGACTACGAGGGCGCCACCATCCCGGTTCCGGTGGACGACCAGACCCTGCAGAAGATCTGCGAGATCACCGATGGCCAATCGTTTCACGCCGACAGCCTGGATTCGCTGAAGAACGTGTACTCGACGCTACAGCGCCAGATCGGCTACGAAACCGTGAAGGGCGACGCGAGCCTGGCCTGGATGCTGCTCGGCGCCTTCGTCATGGCCGCCGCAGTCCTGGCCGGTCTGCTGCTGAACCGCAGGCTGCCCGCCTGAGTCCTCAGCTGGGCAGGCGCCGGTTGATCAGGAGCGCCAGCGCCGTCGCGATCAGGGCGGTCAGCACGCTGAGGCGCAGCCAGCCGGAGCTGCCGGGTCCCGGCACGGTGCGGTAGCCGATCTCGTTCTCGATGGCGTTGTAGCTCTTCTGGAGCTCCCCGAGGGTGGTGGCGGTGTAGGACTGGCCGCCGGACAGCTTGGCGACCGTCTTCATCTGGTCGGTCGAGACCGGGACGGCGTGGCGCTGCCCGTCCATCTCGATCTCGCCGCCCTTGGTCCCGAACGAGATCGTCGAGATCTGCACGCCCTCGTCTTTGGCCAGCCGCGCCGCGGTGTAGACGCCGTCGTGCGGATCGCCGGGGTTGGAGGGCTTGTTTTCGCCCCCGTCGGAGAGCAGCACGATCCGCGCCGGCGGCGGGGTGTCGCCGCCGACGACCGCGGTGGCGCTGATCGCGTGCAGGGCGGTGAAGATCGCTTCGCCGGTCGCGGTGCTGTCGGCGAAATCGAGCTTCTTCAGGGCATCGATGGTGGTCTGGTGCTGCGGGGTCGGTGGCACCAGCAAATAGGGCGTGCCGGCGAATCCGACCAGCCCGAGGTTGATGCCGGGCGTCAGCTGACCGGCGAACTGGGTCGCGGCCCGTTCGGCCGCCTTGAGCCGGTTGGGTTCGACGTCCGTCGCCCGCATGGACTGGGACATGTCGATCACCAGCATGATGACGGCGCGGTTGAGCGGGATCCGGACGTCCGAGGTCGGCCCCGCCATCGCGGTGGTCAGCAGCACCAGCGACACGGCCAGCAGGATGGTCGGCACGTGTCGCCACTTGCCGGGCGCCGGTGGCGCCACCCGCTCCAGCACCTCCATGTTCGCGAAGCGCAGCACCCGGCGACGGCGGGCGAATTGCTGCACGACGTAGAGGCCGATCACCAGCAGCACGATCAGCAGAACCAGGAAGAACCAGGCGTTCTGGAAGCCCGTGAGCGACACCGGTCCCAGCAGGGGCACCTTCATGTCCAGCCACACTAGGCGTCGAACTTCGCCGGTGCATGGGCCGTCGCCGGGACTATCCGGCGCCGAGATCGCGACGCTGGGTGAACTTGATATCCAGGCTGCGCAGGTGGGTCTGTAGCCCGGCGTCCTGAATGGGGATCAGGTGGGGCTTTCGGTGCTCTAGGTCTCGGGTCGAAGGTGATCGACGGGCGTTCGCACCCGGCCCCGCGCGATCGGCACGCAATCGTCGGGGAGTTGGGTGGTGACCTGCACGCCGGAGTGGGTGAGTTCATCGAGGAATCTGGGCAGGTGTTCCATCGCGCCGGTGGGCAGGTCGTGCAGCACCACCACGGTGTGCCGGGACTCGCCGGTGTCGGCGAGCGCTCGCTCCACCCATCCGACGGGATCGGCCCAGTCGCGCGGGACGCTGTTCCACAGCACGCAGGTGTACTTCTGCGCGACGAGGTAGTCGATCGCCGCCCGATTCAGGCAACGCCGTTCGAGCGCGCCCTCCGTCCCCCACGGCCGGAAGTACCGATCGACATCGGCAAAATCGTCCAAAAGCTCTTGCGTGCTGCTGATTTCGTGAACGCTTTGCCCGGGGGACAGCTCCCCGAGAGGCAGTCCGTGGGTGTAGGAGTGGTTGCCGATCCGATGCCCCTCACGCACGGCACGCGCCATCAGCCGGCGCCCAGCCGGCGCGCGAACGTTCTGCCCGACGACGAAGAACATGGCGAGCATCCGGCGTTGTGCGAGCGCGTCGAGAACCTGGTCCGTCACCCCGGGCGTCGGGCCGTTGTCGAAGGTCAAGGTGATTTTCGAATGCATTAGCAGGTGCTCACCCGTCGGATCATGGTTGCCTGACTGATTGATCAGACAGTACGTTATCGGGTAGCCGGCGATGAAGAGAAGAGTCGATGTGACCGCAACCGTTCCGAAGGCGCCCAGCGCTCACTCCGCGGTGACGGCCGGCGACGCCCGACAGCGAATCCTGCAGACGACGGTGCGGTGCTTCGGCGCGTACGGCTACGAGAAGTCGTCGATGAAGCTGATCTCGGCCAAGGCGGGCGTTTCGCAGACCCTGCTGCACTATCACTTCGAGACGAAGGAAAAGCTTTTTCAGGCCGCGATCGACGACTTGGCCAAGACGATGTTCTCTGCCGCTTCTGTCCGACTGGCCGACCGGAGGTCGGTGCAGGACGGCCTGAACGAAGCGGCAGATCTGCTGTACGCCCTGTTCATCGACAACCTCGACGCGGTCACGTTCATGGTCGAGTTCGCCGCGGCGGCAAACCACAATGAGTTCTTGCGTACCGCGTACGTCGAGTATCGCGATACTCAGCGTCGGCGGATCGGTGAGTTGCTGCGCGCCATCGTGGACGACGACGCGCCACCGAGCTTGATCGACGAGACGGTGCATCTCGTGGAAATCGTGTTGCTGGGCATGTCGATGCAGCGCCCGTTCATTTCCGACGCCGAACGCTTCCGCGGCGATTTCGACGCCTTCGCGCACATGATCGCCACCCGCATCACCGAAGGATTGAAGTCGAGGCGCTGATGACCGCAAACACCACCACCCACGCAGTCCCGCCGATGGTCGAGGATGCGGTGACCGGATCCGGTGCCAGACGTATCTTCGTGCGCCGCTACGACAACGACAACGCCGACTATGTCTTGGTGCTGGTGCATGGCACCGCCGGACACAGCGAAGGTTACGACACGTTCGCCGAGCACATGCGCCGCCACCATCGGGCGGCGGTTTATTCGTTCGACCTGACCGGGCATGGTCGCACCGAAGGCAAGGCGGGGGTGTTCAGCTTCGAGGATTTCCTCGAAGACACCAGGGCAGTTACGGATTACGCCGCGCGACGCACTTGTGTGCCCGTCGTCGTGCACGGCGCGAGCCAGGGCGGCGAAGTCGCATTCCACGCGCTCGACGCGTGCCCCGCCGTGGTGGCCGGTGTGTGCATGAACATCTTGTTGAATCACGAGACGCCAATGAGCTTGCCGATCCGGCTGTTTCAGTCGCGCCCAGCGCACTATGCGGCAGCGAAGATAGGTGATCGCCTGCGGATCCCGCTGCGGCGGTTCATCAACTTCAAGGCCGCCTACCAAGAAGACCCAGGATTACTGGAAACGAAAAAGAAGGACCCGCTGTACGTCTGGTCGTACGGGTTCAAAAGCTACCACTCGGTCTTCAACTATGTCCCGCCGCTGCCCGCCGCGGCCAACACAAAACCTGTCCTGATCACGTGTGGCGAGCACGATGAAATCGTCGGCGCCGAGCACTGCCGGGCATGCTTTGAGCGGATCGGCGGGACCAAAGACTTTTTCATGATGCCTGGCGGCGGCCATCAGCTCATGTTGTTCGACAAAGACGTCTACAGCCGGGTCATCGACTCGTGGATCCGGGAACGGGTGCTCGGCAAAGCCCAGTCGTGGGAACCCCCAATCGAACCCGAAGAGCGACGCTACTTCGAGTTCCTCGATCACGAACGGGCCAACGACGCCGTCGGTGAGCCCGAGTACCGCTATTCGGTGATCGATCGCGCGCTGATGCGGATCAGCAACGGCACGATCGAGCGCGGCGTCCGCTACTTCTCCAACGCTGACGTCAGCGCGCAGTGGCGCTTCACCGCTGACCTGGTCAGCGAAATCGACTACACCGCATGGGATTTCCTACGCGACTATCTGCCATCCGCGGATAATGAACGCCCTAGGATGGCGGTGGTCGGCTGCGGCGGCGGAGGGGCGATCGCGGGATTGCTGGAACGCTATCCGGAGCTGGGCCAGTGGGACATCGTCGGCGTCGATGTCGACTACAAATCGATCGACGCAGCCCGGAAACGGTTCGCCGGCCGGTCCGGGGTGAACTTCATCGTCGGCGACGCACGAAACGCGGATGTGTTGGCGGCCAGTCGGTTCGACCTGATTTATCTGCACGGAGTGTTCGACCATTGCACGGAGCACCGCCGCCTGCTCGACAGCGTGTTCGCCGCGCTGAAGCCAGGCGGTCGAATGTTCTATGTAACACCGGACCGCAACCTGTTCACCTGGCTGTGCTTCGTCACCGTCGGGCCGCTGTACGTGTTCGGCCTGCACAAGCCCAACCACGACTTTCGGCGATTCCCCCGCCCGGTTGAGTTGAATACCATGCTCCAGCAGGCCGGTTTCGAGCTGCTGCCCAGGCGAGGCCGCCCGACCACGCCGGCCATGGTTGGCGTCGAGTACAAGTCTGGGATGAATCCGTTCCCGGTCAGGAGGTCGGTGCGCACCCGCGCCCTCGACGACGACATCTTCACCCACACCAGCCCCCGGTGGTGGTTGCGAAACGGCTTCATCGGTGAGTATGTGGGAGCCGCGCAAAAACCGAGCCGATGATATGTCGCGTGCACTGCTCGCAACGTTGCTCGCCGCGCGATTTGCTGGCTTTCGGTGCAAAGCGTCCTTACTATGCATCTACGCGAGCGGGGCCGCCCGCACATAAAGGGGGACCTATGGGTTGGGCAACGGCGCCGAAGATCCGCGACGCGATGACAAGAGCGGCCGTTGCCGCGGCGCTGCTTGGTGTTGTTGCGAGCGGTGCGGCAGTTCCGGCGAACGCGATGCCCGTGCGCACGCCCGGCGCGCCCGCTCCGCTGGACGACCCCGATCCCAACCTGCCCACCAACCCAGCCGATCCCCGGTGCGTGGCGATGCCAGAGGTAGCGCAATGCCAGGGTGGGCCGTATGCCGCCGGCGGCGCGCCCACCGGCCCGGCGGACCCGAGCTGCATCAGCCAGCCCGCCAACCCGGTGTGTGCGGGAGGCCCCTACGCCCCGCCCCCGGCGGATCCGCCGATGGCACCGCCTGCGCCACCGC
>NZ_LZIF01000040.1 GCF_001667145.1 Mycobacterium sp. 852002-51971_SCH5477799-a | reverse complement strand
TCGACACGCTGCTCGCCTGCCGCGGCTCCGCCCGCACCGGTTCTGCCGCCGCCCGTGTTCGTTCCGCCGCCTCGGCTGCCGGTGCCCGGGCTGGGCGGCGGGGGCCACGGGCCCCTGGGCGGCGGGGACCACGGGCCCTTGGGCGGTCACGGTCCGTTCGGCGGTCACGGTCCGTTCGGCGGTCACGGTCCGTTCGGCGGTCACGGTCCATTCGGCCGGGGTCACGGGTTCGGTGGTGGTCATGGGTTCGGTGGAGGCCATGGGTTCGGTGGAGGCCATGGCGGCGGCCACCGCTAGCGCGTTCGCGGTTCGCACGCGTGTCTGACCCGTCGGGCTAGGGTGGCGGACTAGGGTGTGGCCGCGGCCGGAACTCTCGGCAGGGCCGGCCGACTCTTGAATCGCGTGGCCCCATGGCCGTGGCAACGCAGCTGTGCTGCATGGCGCGGCAATCAAATTGGACGGTTCGGAGGAGCGGTGGACGTCGTACTTGGCGTGTCTATGGCGCCTGAGACAGTCCGTATGGTGCTCATCGAAGGTGAAGCTGCCGGCGGGGTGACTGTCGATCAGGACGGTTTCACGGTCGCCGACGATGAAACGCCCATGGCGGCAGCCAATCACGTCGTCGCAGCCATTCTCGGCACCCGGGACAGCGCTGCTCAGGGCGGGTATCGGCTCAAATCCAGCGGAGTGAGCTGGACCGATCCCCTCAAGGCCGCGGCGCTGCGAGACGCGTTGGCGGAACGCAAGATTGACAATGTGATGCTGGTCTCGGCGGTCATGGCCGCTGCGGCGCTGGCGCAGGCCGTGGGCAGCGCCACCAATTGGGCCCGCACCGCGTTGCTCCTTGTCGAGCCTGCCAGCGCCACCTTGGCGGTCGTCGACACCACTGATGGAACGGTCACTGACTTGCACCGGCACCCGCTGCCCGTCAGCGACGACGCCGCGCTGGCGAAGCTGACGGCGATGGTCTCGGGCGCCGAATCGATGAGGGCGCGCCCCGACGGGGTGTTTCTCGTCGGCTCGGAGGTCGACATCCCGTCGATCAAGCCGACCCTCGAGGCGGCGACCGCACTGGCGGTGACCACACCCGAGGAACCCGAGATGGCCCTGGCGCGGGGCGCCTCGTTGGCCGCGGCGAACGCGAACCTGGGAGCGCCGCGAACGGTCTCGATGCCGGCGGCGCGGACTTCCCCGGCGGCTGCGGTCGAACTCGCCTACAGCGCCGAAGACGACGCAGCCTCCGACGCCCACCGTCTTGCCGACGCCTCGGCTCGCCGGCAGCCCAGCCGCAAGTCGGTATTGACGATCGCTGCCCTGACGATGGTCTTCATCGGTGGCATCCTGGCGTTGGCGCTGGCACTTGCGTTCGGTATCCGGCCGCATGCGGACCAGCGACCGGACGTCGGCACGAACGTCGTCGCCCCGCAGAATCCCGATGCCGGTCCGCCGATTCCGCCCCCGCCAACGAACGCTCCAGTGGCGCCGCCCGCAGCGCCCCCGCCGTCGCCGCAGCCCTCGCCGCATTCCGGTGACCATCAGCACTGGGAGGACTGGCTGCACCGCCACCTGGGCACTCAACTTCCGTCCCCGTAGCCACGTCTGTGCCCAGTCCCAAGCCACCGCCCCAGTGCCAAAGACGCGTAAAATCGGGTCGTTAGGGGAATAACGGTGGAATCTCGGAGAGGTCTCGCGCCGCTGCAAAGTGCGGCGAGCCCACCGCCACCGTGAATGGCTAGCAACCGACTATTGGAGGAGCTTTGGACACCGTACTTGGTGTGTCGATGGCGCCGACCGCAGTCCGCATGGTGCTGGTCGAGGGGGAAAACGGCGACGGTGCAACCGTCGATGAGGACAATTTCGACGTCGCTGCCGCTGATGATGCAGCAACGGTAGCCGCCTCGGACCAGGTAGTCTCGGCCATCTTGGGGACGCGTCAGGGCGCAGCGGAAGGCGGCTATCAACTGGCGTCGACCGGGGTCACGTTCACCGACCCCCTGGAAGCCGCCGCGCTGCGCGACAAGCTGGCCGCCCACAAGGTCGAAAATGTGATGCTCGTCTCGGCCTTCCTGGCCGCGGCGGCGCTGGCCCAGGCTGTCGGCCATCAGACCAATTACGCGCACACGGCGCTGCTCTACATCGAGCCGGACACCGCAACGCTGGCGGTCGTCGACAGCGCGGACGGATCCATTGCCAGCGTTTCGCGGCAGGCGCTGCCCGAGGACGACGAAGCGGCGGTCGCCCAGCTGGCCGCGATGGTGTCCAACGCGGAAAACCTGGAGACGCGTCCGGATGCGGTGTTCGTCGTCGGATCCGGGATCGACATCCCGATGATCAAGCCCGCATTGGAGGCGGCGACCACCCTGCCGTTGACCGCCCCGGAGGAACCCGACACCGCGCTGGCCCGCGGCGCTGCCCTGGCTTCGGCACATGCTCCGCTGTTCTCGTCGTCGACCGCGGCCCTGGCGTACGCGCAGGATCCCGGCACCGGAGCGATCAACCCGCTCGCCATTGCGCCGGGCTACTTCGAGACCCCGGGCGAGGCCGGCGCGGAAGGACTCGCGTACAGCGCCGTGCCCGACGACCCGGACGAGTTCTTCACGGGCTCGCACACCGCCGCGACAGCCCTGGTCGGCGCGGACTACCCCGAGCGCAGGTCGTTCAAGCTGGTGGGATCCGCGCTGGCGGGAATCTTTGTCATCGGTGTCGTGGCACTGGTCGTGTCGCTGGCCATCGCCATCCGGCCGACGGCCAACGTGCGGCCCAGCCCGGACCAGAACGTCGTCGTCGCACCCACCCGGCCGGCTCCGGCTCCCGCGGCCCCGGCCCCCGCACCCCGGGGGGGGGGGCGCCCCCCCCCCCCCCCGCGCCGCGCGGGCGGGCGGGCGGCGCCCCCCCCACCCCGCTTGTCGCCGGGGCGGTCACGGCC
>NZ_LZIF01000039.1 GCF_001667145.1 Mycobacterium sp. 852002-51971_SCH5477799-a | reverse complement strand
TCGGGGGGTACGGGTACGCGCCACCCGAATGGTAGGGACCGGGTCCGCCCGGCGGGTAGGGACCAGGCCCGCCCGGCGGATACGGACCGGGGCCGCCCTGCGGATACGGACCGGGGCCGCCCTGCGGATACGGACCGGACCCGCCCGGCGGTTGGCCACCCCAATTCGGGTCCTGCCCATACGGATTGCTTCCGTAGGATCCCTGGCCGTAGGGACCGCCGGGAGGAGCCGTCATGGAAAACCACCCTTACTCTCGTCGACCACAGCCGTCACCGGATGACGGCGGGTTCACTCTTCGGGCTTGACCTTGGCCATCGCCAGCACATCGAGCCGCCGGTCGAGTTCGTCGATCGACAACTTGTCGCCGATCAGGCCGCGATCGATCACGGTCTGACGAATCGTCTTGCGCTCCTTGAGCGCTTGTTTGGCCACTGCGGCGGCCTCCTCGTAGCCGATCGCCGAGTTCAGCGGCGTCACGATGGACGGCGACGACTCGGCCAGCTCGCGCAGGTGTTCGACATTGGCGGCCAGCCCGGTGATGCAGCGCTCGGCGAACAGCTTCGACACGTTAGTCAGCAGCTTGAAGGACTCGAGGATGTTGCGGGCCATCATCGGGATGTAGACGTTGAGCTCGAACGCACCGTTGCCACCGCCCCACGCGACCGCGGCGTCGTTGCCGATCACCTGTGCGGCGACCTGTGTAACGGCCTCGGGCAGAACGGGGTTCACCTTGCCGGGCATGATCGAGCTGCCCGGCTGCAGGTCGGGCAGCTGGATCTCGGCCAGGCCGGTCAGCGGGCCCGACCCCATCCAGCGAACGTCGTTGGCGATCTTGGTCAGCGACACCGCGATGGTCCGCAGCGCGCCGGAAGCCTCGACCAGCCCGTCGCGCGCCGCCTGCGCCTCGAATGAATTTGCCGCCGTGCGTAATTCGCTCAAGCCAGTGGAGGTGACCAGCGTTTCGACGACCTTCGCGCCGAAACCGTCGGGCGCGTTCAGCCCGGTGCCGACCGCGGTGCCACCGATCGCCAGTTCACCCAGGCGCGGCAGCGTGGCGCGCACTCGTTCGATGCCCGCCTCGACCTGGCGGGCATATCCGCTGAATTCCTGACCGAGCGTCACCGGGACGGCGTCCATCAGGTGGGTGCGGCCCGACTTGACCACGGTGTGCCACTCGCGGGCCTTGCCGGCCAGGGCGTCATGCAGCACCTCGAGCGCCGGGATGAGATGACGCACGGCGGCCTCGGTGGCCGCGATGTGGGTTGCAGTGGGGAAGGTGTCGTTCGATGACTGCGACATGTTGACGTCGTCGTTGGGGTGCACCGTCACGCCGTTGGCGGCGGCGATGCTGGCGATCACCTCGTTGGTGTTCATGTTGGAGCTGGTGCCCGAACCGGTCTGGAAGACATCGATGGGGAACTGGTCGTCGTGCCGGCCGTCGGCGATCTCGGCCGCCGCGGCGATGATCGCGTCGGCCTTCTCCGGCGCCAGCAGCCCAAGGTCCTTGTTGACTTGCGCGCAAGCGCCTTTGAGCAAGCCCAACGCGCGGATCTGGGTGCGCTCCAGGCCGCGGCCCGAGATCGGGAAGTTCTCGACCGCGCGCTGAGTTTGGGCGCGCCACAACGCTTTTGCGGGCACCCGGACCTCGCCCATGGTGTCGTGCTCGATGCGGTACTCGGCGTCGTCAGTGGCCATCGGGTGTGGGTTCCTCGTTCTTCGATGTAGTGGTCAGGGTAGGGGATAGGCGGCGGAGGTATCGCCGGTGAAGTCGATGGCGGAGTACTCGTTGAGTTTCGAAAGCCGGTGGTAGGCCTCGATCATCCGGACGGTTCCCGACTTCGACCGCATGACGATCGACTGCGTGGTGCAGCCGCCGGGGTAGTACTGCACGCCCTTGAGCAGGTCGCCGTTGGTGACCCCGGTGGCGCAGAAGAACACGTTGTCGCCGGACACCAGGTCCTCGGTGGTCAGCACCTGGTCGAGGTCGTAGCCGGCGTCGATGGCCTTCTGGCGTTCCTCGTTGTCCGTGGGAGCCAGCTGAGCCTGGATGGCGCCGCCCATACAGCGGATGGCGGCGGCGGCGATGATGCCTTCGGGTGTGCCACCGATCCCGGCCAGCATGTCGGTGCCCGAGTGCGGCCGGCATGCCGAGATCGCGCCGGCGACGTCGCCGTCGGTGATCAGCCGGATCCGGGCTCCGGTGGTCCGCACGTCCTCGATCAGCTTGGCGTGCCGTGGCCGGTCCAGGATGCACACCGTCATGTCGCGCACCGAGAGCGCCTTGACCTTGGCGACGGCCTTGATGTTCTCGGAGATCGGGGCGGTGATGTCGAGCACATGCGCGGCCTCGGGACCGACGGCGATCTTGTTCATGTAGAACACCGCCGACGGGTCGAACATCGCGCCGCGGTCGGCGACCGCCAGCACCGAAATGGCGTTGGGCATGCCCTTGCTCATCAGCGTGGTGCCGTCGATCGGATCTACCGCGAAGTCGCAGTCGGCGCCGTCACCGTTGCCGACCTCCTCGCCGTTGTACAGCATCGGAGCGTGGTCCTTCTCGCCCTCGCCGATGACGACGACGCCGCGCATCGACACTGTGTTGACCAGCTCGCGCATCGCGTCGACGGCCGCCCCGTCGCCACCCTCTTTGTCGCCACGTCCGACCCAGCGACCTGCGGCCATGGCCCCGGCCTCGGTGACCCGCACCAGTTCCAGAGCCAGGTTGCGATCCGGAGCCTCACCACGCGGTCGGCCCTGCGCTGGGGCCCGGCCGGAGGTGGCGGTCGAGCGGTCGCCCTCAACTGTCATGGTTGTCGATTGTCCCAGAAGCGGATCGGTCCGCTGGAACTGGGATACTTGGGGAATGACGGAGGAGCCGCCGCTGAACGCCCAGCTCGATGGGAACGTGGCCGGCGCGCCTTCTCCGCAGGCCGGACCGGCCCCCAGGCCGGCGAAACCGCGGTTGTTGCAGGACGGCCGGGACATGTTCTGGTCCCTGATTCCGCTGGTCATCGGGTGCGTGGTGCTGGCGGGGATGCTGGGCATGTGCTCGTTTCAGCTCGGCAGCCACCAAGGCCCCGTCCCGTCGTATGACGCGGGCGCGGCCCTGCGTGCCGACGCGTCCGCGCTCGGCTTTCCGGTCCGGCAACCGCGGCTTCCCGCGGGGTGGCAGGCCAACTCCGGCCACCGCGGCGGTATCCAGGGCGGACGGACCGACCCGGCGAGCGGTCAACGAGTGAACGCCCCCATCTCGGTCGTCGGTTACATCGGTCCGACCGGAATGTATCTGAGCCTGACCCAGAGCAACGCCGACGAGGACAAGCTCGTCAATTCGATCCATCCATCGGCCTACCCGAGCGGAGCGGTCGATGTCGGCGGAACCAGTTGGGTGGTCTATCAGGGTTCCGGCCAAGACGGCGCGGACGCCGAGCCGGTGTGGACGACCCGGCTCAGCGCTCCGGGCGGCGCCACCCAAATCGCGATAACCGGCGCCGGAAACACCGATCAGTTCCGTACGCTGGCGTCGGCAACGCAATCGCAACTGCCGTTGCCGAGCCGTTAACTCACCGCGCGAGCGAAGGAATTCTGTCAAGGTGACTGCACCAGAGGCTGATCTGTCCGGATGGTCGGTGGCACCGTTCAGCGGTGGCGGATACACCCATGACGTGTACCGCAAGGGCACCGGCCCCGGGGTGGTGCTGATTCCCGAGATTCCCGGCATTCATCCCGGTGTGCTCGCCCTGGGTAATCACCTGGTGGACAACGGCTTCACCGTCGCCATGCCGTCGCTGTTCGGCGAGCCAGGCAAGGCCAAGACACCCGGCTACCTCCTCGGCGCCATCGGGAGGGCTTGTGTGGCAAGGGAATTCGCGGCGCTCGCGCTTAACAAGCAGCGGCCGGTGGCGCTGTTCCTGCGCGCGCTGGCCGGTGATCTCAACGCATCGACGCCGGGCCAGGGTGTCGGCGTGATCGGCCAATGCTTCACCGGCGGGTTCGCGCTGGCCGCCGCGGTCGACGACAGCGTGCTGGCGCCGGTGCTGTCGCAGCCGTCGGTCCCGTTTCCGCTGGGCGCCGCGCGGCGCCGCGACCCCGGCCTGAGCGAATCGGAGCTGGCCACCGTGGCCGGCCGGTGCGCCAATGATGGCCTGTGCGCCATGGGCCTGCGGTTCAGCGAGGACAAGATGGCGCCCGGCGAGCGGTTCGCGACGCTCAAGGACCGCCTCGGTGACGCCTTCGACGTGATCGACATCGATTCGGGCCCCGGCAATCAGCACGGCTTCGGCAAGATGGCGCACTCGGTGCTCACCGACGAGGTCCGCGAAGTCGACGGCCACCCCGCCTACGAGGCCCGCAAGCGAGTGGTCGAGTTCCTCACCCAACGCCTTTTCTAGGTTTCTCAGGAGATCCTGCACGCGCATGGCAATCGACGACCTGGTGGTCGAAACCAACTACGGCCCGGTCCGCGGCGCCGAAGAGCAGGGCGTCAAGGCGTGGAAGGGCGTTCGGTATGCGGCCGCTCCCGTCGGCGAGCTGCGGTTCCGGGCGCCCCAACCGCCCGCGCGGTGGACCGAGGTCGCCGACGCCACCGCATTCGGGCCGGCCTGCCCGCAACCGAGATTTCCCAACCTGCCATTGGATTTGGGCGCGCCGCAGGGCGAAGATTGCCTGCGGCTCAACGTTTGGACGTCTGCTGACACCAAGCCGGGTGACGCCAAACCGGTGATGGTGTGGGTGCACGGAGGCGCCTACGTCCTGGGGTCGAGCAGCCAGACGCTCTACGACGGACGAAGACTGGTCAGCCACGGCGACGTCGTCGTGGTGACCGTCAACTATCGGCTTGGCGTGCTGGGCTTTCTCGACATGTCATCGTTCGAGGGCGCAGGCCCGGCTTTCGACTCGAACGTGGGGCTGCGCGACGTGCTGGCGGCGCTGGAGTGGGTGCGCGACAACATCGCTGGCTTCGGCGGCGATCCGCAGCGGGTCACGCTGTTCGGCGAGTCCGCCGGAGCCGGCATCGTCACCACGCTGCTGGCCAGCCCTGCGGCCGAGGGTCTGTTCGCCCGGGCGATCGCGCAAAGTTCGCCGGCCACTTCGGTGTACGACCGCGAACGTGCGGGACGGGTGGCGCGGGCCATCCTCGACCGGCTCGGGCTCACCCCGTCGGAATCCCAACGGCTGGTGGAGATCCCGTTGAGCGTGATCCTAACCGCGTCGCAACGGGTGTTCGACGAAGTGCCGGCGCGCAACCCGGGAACGCTCGCGTTCGTCCCGATCGTCGACGGCGACATCCTGACCGACTACCCCGTCAAGCTGGCGCAAGCGGGCCGCTCAAATCCGGTCCCGCTGATCATCGGCACCAACAAGCACGAGGCGATGCTTTTCCGGTTGCTCAGGTCGCCGCTCATGCCGATCACTCCGAGGGCGATCACGTCGTTGTTCAACCAGATCGCCGCCGAACAACCCGATCTGCAGTTGCCCACCGAAGAGGAGATAGTCTCGACGTATACGGGATTGCGGCGTCGGGCACGGAGTTTGAGCATCGCGACGGACGTCGGGTTCCGGATGCCGTCGGTGTGGCTCGCCGAGGGGCACGCCCGCGTGGCGCCGGTGTATCTCTACCGGTTCGATTACGCCACCCCATTGCTGAAGCTGACGATGGTCGGGGCCGCCCATGCCACCGAATTGCCTTACGTCTGGGGCACTCTCGGTGCGCCCAAGGATCCCACGCTGATGCTGGGCGGCACCAAGTCCGCGAAGGCGGTGTCCAAGAGGGTGCGGACCCGATGGATCAACTTCGCCGCGCACGCCACGCCGGCGGGGCCCGCCGGTGAGCCGGAATGGACGCCGTATACGGACGAGCGTTCCTGTCTGATCATCGATCGCCGTGACGCCATCGAGCGCGATGTCGACGCCAGCATCCGCGCGGCCTGGGGCAGCGAGATGGTGAGCTTCCGCTAGGCGGTCGGTTCTAGTGCTATCTGCCGGCCGGTGCCGCGGAGGCCTTGCCCGCCAAGGCCTGTCGCTTCATTTCGTGGAACATGTCGACGTAGTACGACAGGCATTCCGCCAGCGCCTGCTCGGTATTGAACAAGGGTTGGTACCCGAGATCGCGGGACGCTTTCGCGATCGAGAAGAAATTGTCCAGATACAGCCGCTCGACGGCGAGCGGCTCGAGCAGCGGCGCCGGTATTCCGAACCGGAAATGCAGCCGCTGCCAACCCGTCATCGCCGCGCGCACGATGGGGCCGTTCACCCGGACCCGCGGCCACTTCTCCCCGCAGGCCTCGACCACCGGCCTGGCGAACTCGAACATGTTGATCGGCTCGGCATCGTTGATGAAGTAGGCCTGGCCGGGCGCGGTGCCGCCGGGGGCCAGGTGTTGCGCCGCCAGGATGAAACCGTGAATCAGGTTGTGCACGTACGAGTTATCCAACCGGGCCGACTTGCGCCCGATCAGCACCTTGACGTGGCCGGCGATCACGCTTTCGAACAGCTTGCGAAACATCGTTTGATCGCCGCGGCCCCAGATGCCACTGGGTCGAATCGCGCACGTCAACAGGCCGTCAACGCCGTTCTGGCCCAGGACGAATCGTTCGGCGATCACTTTGGTCTCGGTGTAGAGGTCGTTGAACCGGTTGGTGTAAGGCAGCGTCTCGTCGCCGCCGGTGATGTTCTGGCCGCCCATGACGACGCTGTTGGACGAGGTGTAGACGAAGCGCTGCACCCCGGCGGCCTGCCCGGCCCGGACCAGGTTCTCGGTGCCGCCGACATTGACTCCGAAGCTGCGCTGCCGGTACTCGTCGGTCACCGATGCGCCGCCCATCAGGTCGATGATCGCCGCGGTGTGAAAGACGGTGTCAATGCCGTCGACCGCTTGGGCGCACACCGCCGTGTCGGTGATGTCGCCCTGCAGCACCTCGAGCTGTGGATGTGGTGGCAGCGGCGAGGGCGCGCGGTCGAAGGAGCGGACCTGATGTCCGCGGTCGAGCAAGGTGGACACCAGGTTGGCGCCGACGAATCCGGAGCCCCCGGTGACCAGGACGCGGCCGAGTTCGGCCGTCAGTGATGCATCACCCATGGCCGAAAGCATAACTGAAACGTGTTCCAGTTTGGGAAGAAATTTTTGCCTAAGCCGTCCGGCGGCCCGGATTCAGTCGTCCTCGGCCTCGCCGCCCGCCAGCGCGTCTTCGATTCTCTTGCGGGCGCCAGCTAAGTGCTCCTCACAGCGTTTAGCCAGCTGTTCTCCTCTTTCCCACAGTTTCAGCGACTCATCCAGATCCAGGCCGCCCTGCTCAAGCACCCGGACGACTTCGATCAGCTCGTCGCGGCACGCTTCATAAGCCAGTTGACTAATAGGTGTAATGGATTCGCCCCCCTTTGGGGTGGGATCGTTCCCGCCGCTGGTTTTACCCGCCATCGCTGCGTCCCTCGCTCACCGCGGCCACGGCGCCGTCGGCCACCCGCACGCGCAGCCGGGTGCCGGCCGGTGCGTCGTCGACCGAGCGGAGCACGCGGTTCGTCGCCCCGATGGCTTGCACGACGGCGTAACCGCGGGCCAGGGTGGCCGCCGGCCCCAGCGTTGCCAGCCGGGCGCTCAGGTGGCCGACACGTTCGGTCTCGGTGGCGGTCAGCCGGATGATGTCGCGGCGGATCGCCGATTGGGCGCGGTGAACCTCGTCGGCGCGCGCCGTCAACGCCGCCAGCGGCTCGGCCAGCACCGGGCGGCTGCGTATCTGGGCCAGCGCCCGTTGCTCGCGAGACACCCAGTTGCGCAAGGCCTGCGCGCTGCGCCGGCGCAGGTCGTCGATCAGCCGCTGCTCGGCGGCGGTATCGGGCACCACCTGCTTGGCCGCGTCGGTGGGAGTGGCGGCGCGTAAATCGGCGACCAGATCGCACAGCGGGTTGTCGGGTTCGTGGCCGACCGCGCTGATCACCGGGGTGCGGCAAGCCGCGATGGCGCGACACAGCGTCTCGTCGGAGAACGGCAGCAGGTCCTCGACGCTGCCCCCGCCGCGGGCGATCACGATGACGTCGACTTCGGCGTCGCGGTCGAGTTCGCCCAGCGCCTCGACGATCTGGGCGACGGCGCCTGCGCCCTGGACCGCGGTGTTGCGCACCGCGAAGCGCACCGCGGGCCAGCGTGCGGCCGCGACGGTTGTCACGTCGCGCTCGGCCGCGCTGGCACGGCCGGTGATCAGTCCGATCTTGTTGGGCAAGAAGGGGATTGGTCGCTTGAGGCGAGGATCGAAAAGCCCCTCGGCGTCCAGCAGCCGGCGCAGCCGATCGATGCGGGCCAGCAGCTCGCCCACCCCGACAGCGCGAATCTCGGTGAGCCGCAACGAGAATGTGCCCCGGCCCGTGTAGAAAGACGGCTTGCCACGCACCACCACCTGGGTGCCTTCGGCCAGCTTCACGGGCGCGTCGAGCACGAGGTCGCGCGGGCACGTCACGGTCAGCGACATGTCGGCGGCCGGGTCACGCAGCACCATGAATACGGTTTTGGAGTCCTGCCGCATCGAGATCTGGGCAAGCTGGCCCTCGACCCAGACGGTGCCGAGCTTGTCGATCCAGCCAGCGACCCGGATGGCCACCGCGCGCACCGGAAACGGGTTCTCGGCGGAGTTCGGTTCGGAGGTAACGGCCGGGGTCACTTCGCGTTCGCGCGGGTGATCCTGTTGGCGAGCAGCGTCTGAAAGGGTGCACGGCCCTTAGTGGCCTGCTCGTAGGCCAGCAGGGCTTCGAGGTCGTCCACGCTCAGCGATTGCAGGCGGGCGCGCAGCTGGGCCAGCGTCAGCGACGAGTAGTCCAGCTCGGTGACCACCTCGGGTTGCGCAACCGCGGCGTTGGCGGCCGGCTTCTTCGATTGGCGGGCGGACTTGGTCAGGGCGCTGGCGTCTTCGTGCGCGTCGGCCACCGAATACAGCGCGAACCGGC
The DNA here is from genome assembly GCF_001667145.1 of Mycobacterium sp. 852002-51971_SCH5477799-a. Taxonomy (GTDB): domain Bacteria; phylum Actinomycetota; class Actinomycetes; order Mycobacteriales; family Mycobacteriaceae; genus Mycobacterium. Next base: position 109,325 of record NZ_LZIF01000039.1, on the reverse strand, counting down.
CCTCGGCCCTGCGCTCGCCTTCGCCGCCGTCTTGCACCGGGCTGAAGGCACTGTCGATCGCCTCGCTCATGTCCTCGTCGAATGTCGCCCATTCCGGTTTCTCATCCTTGGGCGGGAAGATCGATTCGAGGGTGCTGTCGCCCTTGATCGCCAGCTCGGCGAGGTTCTGCTGGAAGCGCATCACGATGTGCGCCGCCTGGCTGGCCAGTGTCATCGGGTACATCAGGATGGTTTTCGGCAGCCTGATCGTCTCCTCGACAGCGACCGTTGCCGCGCCGACCAGCAGCCGAACTCCATACGGTGCAGTGCCCATGGGTCCAAGATTGCCCTAAGCGGCGGCTAACTCCAAGCCCACCGGCGCGAGCTGGCAACCCTGTGTAGGCAGTCAGTACCCTGGACGACATGCCGCCGACTATCGACATGGGGATTCCCGGCGCGGTGCGATCGGTAGCCAGCGACCCAGTCCGTAAGCGAGTGCTCCTGGCCGAACCGCGCGGGTACTGCGCGGGCGTGGACAGGGCCGTGGAGACCGTGGAACGCGCATTGGAAAAGCACGGTCCGCCGGTCTACGTGCGTCATGAGATCGTGCACAACCGCCACGTCGTCACCACCTTGGAAAAGGCGGGTGCCGTGTTCGTCGAGGAGACCGACGAGGTCCCCGAGGGCGCCATCGTGGTGTTCTCCGCCCACGGTGTCGCCCCTACGGTGCACGCGGCGGCGGCCGACCGGAACCTGCACACCATCGACGCGACCTGCCCTCTGGTGACCAAGGTGCACAACGAGGCCAGGCGGTTCGCGCGCAATGACTACGACATCCTGCTCATCGGCCACGAGGGCCACGAGGAGGTCGTCGGTACCGCCGGTGAGGCGCCCGACCACGTGCAGCTGGTCGATGGGGTCGCCGCCGTCGACAGCGTGACGGTGCGCGACGAGAACAAGGCGGTGTGGCTGTCCCAGACGACGCTGTCGGTCGACGAGACGATGGAGATCGTCGAGCGGCTGCGGCAACGGTTCCCGAAGCTGCAGGATCCGCCCAGCGACGACATCTGCTACGCGACCCAGAACCGGCAGGTGGCGGTTAAAGCGATGGCACCGGAGTGTGAGCTGGTGATCGTCGTCGGGTCCCGCAACTCGTCGAATTCGGTGCGGCTGGTCGAGGTGGCGCTGGGTGGCGGGGCCGCCGCCGCGCACCTCGTCGACTGGGCCGACGACATCGACCCGGCGTGGCTGGAGGGCGTCACCACGGTGGGCGTCACCTCGGGGGCGTCGGTGCCCGAGGTCCTGGTGGAGGGGGTGCTGGCGCGACTCGCCGAGTGCGGTTTCGAGGTGGTGCAGCCGGTCACGACCGCGCAGGAGACGCTGGTGTTCGCACTGCCGCGCGAGATCCGGTCCGTTCGCTGATCAGCGCAGCGCCTCAGACGTCGTACTCCCAAGATTCGGCGGGCGATCGCCCGGGTGTCCGCGAGCGGCTTCGGCGCTCACTGTGCGGCTCGCGCGGCGGGTCTTGCGAGCCCGCCCCGCGGTAACGCACCTGCGAGATGGGGTGATGGGTCCCGTTGGAGCCGGAGGACGGGGGTCGCCGGCGCCTCGGTTCGTAGGACGGCTGGTACGGCTCGCGGCGCTCATAGCGACTTCCGTAGTTCGTGCCGCTCGGCGGGTCATACCTGTCACCGTAGGACTCGAAACCGTCGAATCGGCTGCTCCGCGGGGTTGGCCGCTCGTAGGGATCGCGGCGCGCGCGCGGTTCGCGGCGGGCTTCCCGGGGTGTTTGGCCACGCGAATCGGGATCGGCGTCCGGCCGGGGTCGGCGGCGTGACCGCCGGGGCGGCTCGGTGGCGTCGTAATCGCGGGCCGACGCGGCGTTGCGCCGGGTGCTGCGCCGGGGACGCTCGGGCCGCTCGAGCGGTTCGGACGCCTCGCCCAGCGGCTCGCGTGAATGCCGGGCGCGGGCCCGGGCCGAACGCGTGGCGGAGCGGGTGGTGCGTGTCGTGCGGCGGGACCTCGACGAAGAGCCCGACGTGCGACCGCGGCGGGCGGTGACGTCGGCGTCGTCGTCCTCGTCGTCATCGGACTGCAGCACCGACTGCGCTTTGGCGACGATGCCGTTGAAAAAGGACTTGACGTCGACACCCGCGGCCGGCGAAGCGTCCTCGGAGGCATTCGCCGTGGTGTGTGTCTTGTAAGCGTTTCCGACATACCAGCGGGCCAGCCCGATCGCCAGCACGCCGCCGGCGGTGCCCAGCATCAGCGGGAAGCGCTCGATCAGCGGGTAGCCGCAGTTGATCAACAGGTCCTTGAGCCGGCCGACCTTGGCGTCGTGGAACAGCCAATAGGCGCCCGGGACCGCGGCGAACAGGATCAGCGGCGGTTGGATGATCGTGGTGAAGATGCCGTCCTGGCGGACCGCCAAAACCGCCGCCACGCAGCCGGCTATATAGAAGCCGGCGAAGACGTGGGTCAGCTCCTTGTGACCAGCGTCGATGCCGTAGCCGATGGCAGTCGCGGTGACGGCGATAAGCAGCGCTGCGTACCAGGGGACGCCTGGGATATTTGGGTGGATCGAACGGTGCGCACCCTGCACCGTCGAACTTGCCCGCTGTGCTGACACATGTAGACCGTACCGGGAATGGGCCGAAAGGCCCGTAAATACCTCGTAGCGATCCTGGGCGTGTACTCCCGGAGTGCACGCCGGCAAAGACCAATGGTCCCCGGCGCCGGCCGCCGCGAAGACCCCTAGACTTGGTTCCCCGTGAGCCTGAGCCTGGGAATAGTGGGTTTGCCCAACGTCGGCAAGTCGACTTTGTTCAACGCGCTGACCCGGAACAACGTGGTGGCGGCCAACTATCCGTTCGCGACCATCGAGCCCAACGAGGGCGTCGTCCCGCTGCCCGATCCTCGGCTGGACAAGCTGGCGGAGATGTTCGATTCGGAGAAGATCGTGCCGGCGCCGGTGACGTTCGTCGACATCGCCGGAATCGTGAAGGGCGCGTCCGAGGGTGCCGGGCTGGGCAACAAGTTCCTGGCCAACATCCGCGAGTGCGACGCGATCTGCCAGGTGGTGCGGGTCTTCGCCGACGACGACGTCGTGCACGTCGATGGCAAGGTCGATCCGGGGTCCGACATCGAGGTGATCGAGACCGAGCTGATCCTCGCCGACCTGCAAACCCTCGAAAAGGCGGTCCCGCGGCTGGAGAAGGAGGCCCGCAACAACAAGGACCGCAAGCCGGTGCACGAGGCGGCCGTCGCCGCGGAGGCCGTGCTCAACTCGGGCAAGACGCTCTTCGCCGCCGGTGCCGACACGTCGCTGCTGCGCGAACTGAACCTGATGACCACCAAGCCGTTTCTGTACGTGTTCAACGCCGACGAGTCGGTGCTGACCGACGACGCCCGCAAGGCCGAGCTGTCGGCGATGGTCGCACCTGCCGACGCCGTGTTCCTGGACGCGAAGATCGAGGCCGAACTGCAGGAACTAGACGACGAGTCCGCCGCCGAGCTGCTGGAGTCGATCGGCCAGACCGAGCGCGGGCTAGATGCGTTGGCACGGGCCGGTTTTCACACCCTAAAATTGCAGACCTATCTGACGGCGGGCCCAAAAGAGGCGCGCGCGTGGGTGATTCATCAGGGCGACACTGCGCCGAAGGCCGCCGGGGTGATCCACACCGATTTCGAAAAGGGCTTCATCAAAGCCGAGATCGTCTCCTACGACGACCTGATCGCCGCGGGTTCGATGGCGGCGGCCAAGGCGGCCGGCAAGGTCCGCATGGAGGGCAAGGACTACGTCATGGCCGACGGCGACGTGGTCGAGTTCCGTTTCAACGTCTAAGGTCGGTCCCTTTCGGTCGACGTCGAAGGTCGGCCTCGATCGAATCCCACAATCGTTCGCGAAGTTTCAGGCGGCGGCGTGGGCGATCAGCAGATGCGGTGCGTTGGCGTTGTCACTGATCTGACGGTGTTCCACTGTGAGACCGGTGCTGCGTAGCGTGTCGATCACGTCCGGCACCGGACGAAGGTGAAAGCCGTGTCCCGTAAATGGCAGTTTTGCCATCACATCGGGGTCGGCAAGTCCGATGACGAGTCGACCCCGGCTGTTTATCACCCTGGCAAGCTCCGTGAACGCTTGGTCGAGCTCCGCGACGAAGTAAATGGTGTTGACGGTAATGGCGCCGTCCAATGCCCCATCGGGAAACGGCAATTGCGTGATGGACCCGGAATGCAAAGACAGCCGCCCGGTTGCGATGTCGCGCCGGTAGCGTCCTGCGGCCTGGCGCAGCATCGTCTCCGACACCTCGACACCATGAACACTGCCCGACGGACCGACACGGTCAAGCAGAAATTTCAGCCCCACTGCGCCACCGAATCCGACATCGGCCACCGCCGATGCTTCACCAGGTTGCAGCGCTCGCGCGGCGGCGCTTACGAAGCGCCGGTTGCCCCGATTGAGCGCCGCACCTACCAGCCGCCCGCGCAGACCACTTGGATGGCCGAGCTGCTTGGCAATACCCGCCATGACCGCGTCCCGGGCCCCCATCTGACGACCGTAGAGCACGGACACTGATGGGGCACGGCTTTTTAGCTGAAGTGACGGCTGGGTAGGCGACGAGGGCGTCCGGTCGGCGGAAGAATATTAGGGCGACTCGGCCGGACACCACTCGCGGATGCCGCGTAGCGGGCACGCCTTCGACGCACGCTCGCACGATGATCTATCGCTGGCTGGTGCGTAAGCAGGCGGCGGCGGGCTGGCAGCGGTTATCAGAGCAGCGTTTCGACGAAACGCCGTTGGCGGACGACACCCGCGGTGCCTATTTTGGTCGGGTCGCTTGGGCAAAGGTTGTCGAAGAGGTCATCTTGCCCGACACGAAAGCGCTCGTGGATGCCCTCGAACAAGCGCGGCAGCCTCGGGCTGATTGAGCGGCGACCTGGTGGAGTTGCGTTCGCACGTCTACGGACGACCTTCGCCTGCCCTGGAAAAGGTACGGCCGTGCCAAAATCTGGTTGCGCAATCGATACCGATTCGCATAACTTAGGGATGGGTCAAGTCACACGTACGGGCCGATGTGGCACACATCCCAGCATTAGGTGTGAGGCGGTCACGCATTCTGCGACCGACCTGGACGAAGGAATAGCTCGTTGTCAGCAGAGATACGGCCCGCGCGGCCCACAAATCTTGCGCTCGTAAAGAACACGCCGGTCGCCGCGGCCGAGAACGACCGCGCTTGGGTTTCGAGGGCGCTGTGTCGGGGAACAGATCCGGACGCACTCTTTGTGCGCGGTGCCAAGCAACGTGAGGCTACGGTCATCTGCCGTCGCTGCCCGGTGATGAGAGAGTGCGGGGCCGAGGCCCTCGACAATAAGGTCGAATTCGGCGTATGGGGCGGCATGACCGAGCGCCAGCGCCGGGCTCTGCTCAAGAAAAATCCTCAGGTCGCCTCGTGGACGGAGTTTTTCGACAAGCGCAACGCCGGCTCGGTCGGATAGCAGCTGGGCGCGCCGCTGGAGGCAGATCGGGACTTGGCGGGCTCCGAAGTCCCTAACGCTTTATCAGCGGTTCGCGTTGACGCTAGAAGCCGGCCGGGCCTGGCGAAGACGGTGCTGGCGTCGCATGACTGCCGAGCAGAACCGTTCGGGCCGAATGATCGCCGCACCGATTGCAGCCTGGCTTTGCGGGCGGGAAAGTTGTCGGAGGCCGCGTTTAGCATTCGGTGCTCAGACACGCACCGGGTAAGCGCGAGGGAGACCGCATGAAGTTCATTTCCACCCGAATCATCACGGCCGATGTCAGGCGGCTCGTGGGTTTCTACGAGATGGTCACCGGCGTCTCCGCGATTTGGGGCAACGAGCTGTTCGCCGAGATTCCGACGGCGGTCGGCACGCTGGCGATAGGCAGCGACAAGACCGTTCCGTTGTTTGGGGCCGGGTCCGCCGAGCCGGCGGCCAACCGCAGCGCCATCGTGGAGTTCATCGTCGAAGACGTAGACTCCGAATACGAGCGGCTCCGCGAGCACGTGGCCGAGGTCGTGACGACGCCGACGACGATGCCCTGGGGAAACCGCGCGTTGTTGTTCCGGGATCCGGATGGAAACCTGGTCAACCTGTTTACTCCCGCGACGCGGGAGGCACGGGCCAAGTTCGGAGTGTGAGCATGGCGCTTGCGGATCCGAATTACTACTTGCCGGGATCGCTGTCGAGGGAAATTCTTAGGAGATGGCGACTCTGAAGCGAGCGGTGCGGTGGTCGACGACCGTGATGGTGGGCGGGGCGGTGGCGCTGTCCGCTTCGGGCCTTGCCGGCGGCACCGTCGCGCAGGCGGCCCCAGCCCCGCCGCCCGCCGGTCATTGGTGCCCGGGTGATCCATGGAACCCAGCCTGGGGCAACGTCTCGGACTGGGACTGGCATCAGTGCCACGACTGGCAACACCCGGGCGGACCGTCCGCCCCGGCGGGGTGGGGGCCATGGGGACCTCCGCCGCCATGGGCTCCGCCGCAGCCACCTCAGCCGGCCTGGGCGCCCGGGGCGCAAATGATGTGGAACCCGACCGGCGCCGGGAACTGGGGAATCTGGAACAACGGGGTTTGGACTCCGCTCTGACCAAGATCGCCGACCGCCGGGAAACGGCCGGCGACAGGTACCCGCGGCCGGTCGAATGCCCGACCACCCAGCGTTACGGGGAATCTCGTGGCCGCTGAGGATGCCTGGGTCCGCGCGCTCGATCAGCGGGAGAGGCGCTCAGCCGGTGCGAGGCCGACCTGAGACGACGCGAATTTCAGGCGAGCAGAAGAAACGCGAGCGACTGCAGCGCGTGGACGAACGGGAAAGCGGGTGCGAGCCCGCGCAAAGCGCGAGCAGGCTTGACGTCGACCGTGAGACGGCGCAAAGCGAGCGAGGGCGCGGCCCCGCTTGAGCGGTATCCGCTGGGAAGCGCCCGTGGGAGGCCGCAGAGCCGACACCTGAATCGCATGTATTTAGCTGCGGAAAATATACCGGCGCGTTATAAGTTTGCTGCATGTGCGGCGCACGTCATTGATCGCACAGCAAATGACCTGCGCCACAAATTTTGGTTTACGACAATTGCCATTGCTAGCCTCGCTGCCCATGGTCGTAATTGCAACATTGATGTCGTTGATCAGTCAGGTCTCCGGCACGCCCTATATCTCCGGTGGAGATTCGCCCGCCGGTACTGATTGTTCGGGGCTTGCGTCGTGGATTGCGAATGCGGCGACTGACAGGCCCGTTTTCGGGAGCCGGTTCAACACCGGAAATGAAGAGGGTGCATTGCTGGCTCGCGGCTTCCAATATGGAACCGCTCCCAACGCCGTGGTCATCGGCTGGAACGGCGGCCACACCGCGGTGACGCTACCGGATGGAACGTCCGTCTCCAGCGGAGAACGTGGTGGCGTCCACATCGGCGGTGCGGGCGCCTACCAGGCCGGATTCACTCATCACATGTTCCTACCGGTGGCGCCGGACGCACCGCCCCCGCCGGACGCTCCGCTGCCGCCCGCGCCGGATGCTCCGCTGCCGCCCGCGCCGGACGCGCCTCCCCCGCCGGATGCGCCTCCGCCGCCAGCACCGGACGCACCGCCGCCGCCGGCGCCGGATGCCCCGCCGCCCCCGCCGGCCGTTTTGATCGACGCTCCGGCGCCGGCGGATCCTCCGCCGCCGGGCGCCTGAAATTCCTTTATTCCGGAAACGCTGGAATTGCGGATAAATAACAAATAGAGCGCAGAATTTCTCGCCACAATGGGGGGCATTTCGCGCTGTAGGCACCCCGACCGGCGTTTCATGGGGCAGTGAAATACCACTGCAAGCGATTGATTTGTGAGCTACGCCACTGGCGACCGGCACCGTGGTGCGGCAAGAGTGTGCTCATGTGTCGTTTGTGACGCATGAGCACACTTTGCTTCAACCATTACCCAAGCGAATTACGCGTGCGGCGTTGGCCGTCGGAACGCCGCCCCGGTGCCCACCCAGGCCGGATAGGCTGGCGCTGCCCGCGGAGACCGGGCGGGCGCAACTGGGAGCAGCGAATTGAGGCGGGGCCGCAATGATCTTCATCGTCGTCAAGTTCGAAACCAAACCCGAGTGGACCGACCGTTGGCAAGAACTCGTCGCATCGTTCACAGCGGCGACCCGCGCCGAGGACGGCAATCTGTGGTTCGAGTGGTCACGCAGCCTAGACAACCCGGCGGAGTACGTCTTGGTGGAGGCGTTCCGCGACGACGAGGCGGGCGGCATCCATGTCAAGAGCGACCACTTCAGGCGCTTCATCCACGAGCTTCCGCAGGCGCTGAAGTCCACGCCCAAGATCATCAACCAGACCATCGATGCGACGGGCTGGTCGGAGATGGGCGAGTTGGCGGTCGACTAAACCCTCAACTAGTCGACCGTAATCTCGATTTCGTCGCCCAGGGCGTATCCCGGGGTGAGCGGGAGGTCGTCGCCACTCCAGAACGAGCCCGGGTCGAAGAAGTTCGAGTACTTCTCCGTGGTGAGCAAGCCCATCTCCTCGTAGGTGATCGCCACCGTCTCCGCGCAGTACGCCACTTCCAGGCCCAGCCGCTGACGCTCTTTGCGTCGCTCCGTCGATTCTCGAACCTTCTTGTCCACCAGCGGGATTCCCCGCACCCAGTCGTAAGCGTTCGGCAGCCGGCCACGCAGCCAACGGCCGGTCAGGCGCATGGTGGTGGGGAACGCGGTGCCGTCCATCCGGGCGATCACGCGCATTAGCTTGTTCTCTTGCTCGCGATTGGCCGGTGGCGTGAGCTGTCGTAGCCAACACCGTTGGTGGTAGCGCTGCGACCACTGCAGCACGGATTGCGCAAGATCGTTGAGTTGCACGCCACGATGATTCGTTCCGGTCCACAGGTCGACGAGCTTGTCACCCAGTTCGGCGTGCCAGATCAACGGCGGCAAGTCGTCGATCGCCACCGTCATGCCGACGTGGTTCACCGGGCTGTTGGTCAACGTCTGGATCGCGCGATCGGGGCCCGAACCGCCGCGAAACAGCCACAGATCACCGGTCCTGGTCTCGTCGAGCGCCTGGTTCAAGGTGAGCATCTTCGTGTAAACCCGTTCGCCGCTACAGTTTTCGCCAATGTCGTCGCAATAACGAGCCCGACGACAGAAGACGCTCGACGCGTCACCGTACGCTGCGGGCACACAAGTCAATCACAACCGGGACATGACCACTCGGCGGCGCATAGCCTGGTGCTATGCGCAATGTGTGGAAGTGGGTGGGACTGGCCGGTGCGGCCGGCGTCGTGACCGGGGGCGTGCTGGTGGTTCGAGATCAACGCAAACGACGTGCATACACCGCCGATGAGGTCCGGGACCGCCTGCATCAGCGGCTGGCCGAATACAACGGGGAAGGCGCTTAGCCCGAATCTGAATCGGCCGGGGCCTCAACGGCGAACAACCTGTAGGTGCCCGAAAATCCCTTCAGCTCCACATTGCGCCCGCCGTCGAACCGGATGCCATCGGAATCGGAAAGCGCGTCTCGCACCGGCTGACTCACCAGAATCTGGCCACCGACCGCTTGTGCGGCGACGCGGGCGGCCATTGCGACGTTGCGGCCGAACAGATCATCGCCGCGGCGCACCGAACGGCCCATATGGATGCCGATCCGAACGCGAATCTCCTCGTGCCGCTTGCGGTTTGCTTCCCTGCGTAACGCGCGCTGCAGGTCCATACCGCAGCGCACCGCTTCCTCGGCTCGAGCGAACGCGATCATGAATCCGTCGCCCTGACTCTTGACCACGTGACCGTGCCTTCGCTGCACCAGGTCCGAGACCAGCTTGTCGTGCGAGCTGATCAGTTTGACCCATGCCCGGTCACCGATGCGCTCATTGAGCGCCGTGGATTCCTCGATGTCGGAGAACAGGATCACCACCCGGCCGTCCGGGGTGACACGGGCGAGGTCGGGTCGCTCGACTTCGGCCCAGTCCGCCAGGTCTTCGATGCTGCTGCGCACCACCGCGCCGAAACCTTCCTTGCGCATCAGGTTGGCGGTGTTCCACACCCTTTTGACGGCCTCGCGACCACCCGACAACAGCTGAGTGCGGGCATCGACCCGCTGTCGCATCTCGTCGAGCTCGTGCTGACTACGCACCAGCAACCGCCACAGCACGATCAGCGCGACACCTTCGATGGCTGCAATTCCGGCCAAGATGTAGACCGTGAGGTGCAGCGGCTCAGCCATGCCGGCCATCCTTTCAAGACCGCGGTGTAGTCAGGTTGTCGGCCCTATTGGCAGTGTCTAGTGTTGACTCCGCCAGCCGCGGGTAGTGATCTCAAAGGAGCCGGATCAGGTGACTTTCGGGAGGAGCGGTTTTGGCCGAGGACGACACTAGCCCATCTGACCTGCTGGTGATCTTCGGAATCACCGGTGATCTGGCCCGCAAAATGACCTTCCGGGCGTTGTATCGGCTCGAGCGCCGCGAGATGCTGAACCATCCGATCGTGGGCGTCGCCAGTGACGACATCACGATCGAGCAGCTGCAGGATAGGGCGCGCGACGCCATCAAGGCGTCGGGCGAGGCGTTCGACGAAGCCGTCTTCGACCGGCTGGCGGACCGGCTGTCTTATCTGCACGGTGACGTCACCGACGCCGGTCTCTACAAACAACTCGCCAAAAAGATCCCTTCGGACTCCCATCCGCTCTACTACCTCGAAATGCCGCCGGCCTTGTTTGCGCCCATCGTGGAGAATCTGGCGCACGCCGACCTGCTGGAGCGCGCGCGGGTGGCGGTGGAAAAGCCGTTCGGTCACGACCTGGACTCGGCGCGCGACCTCAACGAGCGGCTGCGTGCGGTGCTCGATGAAGACCAAATCCTGCGTGTGGACCATTTTTTGGGCAAACAACCCGTCGAAGAACTGCAATACCTGCGGTTCGCCAATCAAGGGCTCGCCAAGCTGTGGGACCGCGACAGCATCTCCGAGATCCATATCACGATGGCTGAGGACTTCGGCATCGAAGACCGCGGCAAGTTCTACGACGCGGTGGGCACACTTCGCGACGTCGTGCAAAACCATCTGTTGCAGGTGCTTGCCCTGGTCGCCATGGAGCCCCCGGTCGGCCCGGCGCCGACGACCTGAACGACAAGAAGGCCGAGGTCTTCCGTGCGATGCCGGCGCTGGATCCGGAGCGTTGCGTGCGCGGGCAGTACCGCGGCTACACCGACGTCGCCGGTGTGGCGAAGGATTCCACCACCGAGACCTACATCGCGCTGCGAACCGAGATCGACAATTGGCGCTGGGCGGGGGTGCCGATATTTCTGCGGGCCGGAAAGGCGTTGCCGGAGAAGGTGACCGAGGTCCGAATGTTCCTGCACCACGTCCCCGGATTTTCGTTCCTGCCCAACCGCCGGCCCCCCGAGTGCAACCAGATCGTGCTGCGCATCGACCCCGATCCGGGGATGCGGCTGCAACTCTCCGCCCAGGCCGGCGATTCGTGGCACGAGGTTCACCTGGATTCATCGTTCGCCGAGGATCTCGGCGAGCCGGTCCGGCCCTATGAGCGGTTGCTCTACGCCGCGTTCAACGGAGACCGCCAGTTGTTCGCTCGCGAAGATGCCATCGAAGAGACGTGGCGAATCGTGCAGCCCGTGCTGGACAAGCCGGGCCGCATCCACGATTACGACCAGGGCTCGTGGGGACCCGAGGCCGCACAGGCGCTGGTGCGGGGTCACCACAGCTGGCACGAGCCCTGGCTGCCGCGCAGCAAGCCCACCGAACAGTAAGGAGACACCCACGATGCAGCTTGGGATGATCGGCCTCGGCCGAATGGGCGCGAACATCGTCCGCCGCGTCGCCAAGGGCGGACACGAATGCGTTGTCTACGACCACAACCCCGATGCGGTCAAGGCGATGGCGGGGGAGGAGAAAACCACCGGGGTGGGCTCGCTGAAGGAGCTCGCCGAAAAGCTCACGGCGCCGGGGGTCGTCTGGGTCATGGTGCCGGCCGGCACCATCACGACGGGTGTCATCGAGGAACTGGCCAAGACGCTGGAGTCGGGTGACATCGTCATCGACGGCGGCAACTCCTACTACCGCGACGATATTCGCCATGCGAAAACGCTGTCGGACAATGGCATTCACTTACTCGACTGCGGCACCAGCGGCGGCGTGTGGGGCCGCGAACGCGGCTATTGCCTGATGATCGGCGGCGACGACGAGGCTTTCCTGCAGGCCGAGCCGATCTTCGCCACCGTCGCGCCGGGCGTCGACGCCGCGGCGCGCACGCCCGGTCGCGATGGCGAGGTCGACCGGTCGGAACAGGGCTATCTCCATTGCGGACCCTCCGGCGCCGGGCACTTCGTCAAGATGGTGCACAACGGCATCGAGTACGGCATGATGGCCTCGCTCGCGGAGGGGCTGAACATTTTGCGCAACGCCGACATCGGCATGCAGGTGCAGGAGGGTGACGCCGAAACCGCGCCGCTGGAACACCCCGAGTTCTATCAGTACGACTTCGACATTCCGGAGGTCGCAGAGGTGTGGCGGCGCGGCAGCGTCATCGGGTCTTGGTTGCTGGATCTGACGGCGATCGCGCTGCACGACTCGCCCGACCTCAAGGAGTTCTCCGGGCGGGTCTCCGACTCCGGGGAGGGCCGGTGGACCGCCATCGCTGCAATCGACGAGGGCGTCCCCTCGCCGGTGCTGACCACCGCGCTACAGTCCCGCTTCGCCTCGCGTTCACTGGACGACTTCGCCAACAAGGCGCTCTCGGCGATGCGCAAGCAATTCGGCGGGCACGCGGAGAAGCCGGCGAACTAGCGGCGGTTGACGAATGCGACCACCGCGTCGCTGAACGCGTCGTTGTCGTCGCCGGCCGCGGTGTGCCCGGCGTTGGACAGCTCGACGAACTCCGCGCGCGGCACGGTGGCCAGGAAGTGCCGGACGCCCTCGGGGCTGACCACGTCGGACAGCTTGCCGCGGATCAGCAAGACGGGGATCGTGAGGTTCTTGGCGGCCTGTTCGAAGCTCTCGGTGCGCAGTTCTGGATCGTCGCCGGGCTTGGTCATGAACGCGGGGTCCCAGTGCCAATACCAGCGGCCGTCGCGCAGGCGCAGGTTCTTTTTCAGCCCCTCGGGGCTGCGCGGCTTGCTTCGGTAGGGCAGGTAGGCGGCGACGGCGTCGGCGGCCTGCTCCAGCGAGTCGAAGCCGTCGAGGCCGCTGAACATGAAGTCGCGGATGCGGGCGCTGCCGCCCTTCTCGAATCGGGGGACCACGTCGACGAGCACCAGCCGGGTCACCCTCGCGGGGCCGGCCCGGTGCGCGGCGAGGATGCCGGTCAGCCCGCCCATGCTGGCCCCGATGATCGTCACCGGCCGGCCGATCGCGTCCAGCACCCGCATGACGTCGGCCGTCAGCGTCTCGACCTCGTAATCGGCGTCGGGAGAGCGTGCGCTGTCTCCGTGTCCCCGCGAATCCAGCGCCACCACGTGCAGCCCCTCGTCGGCCAGCGTCTGGCCGGTGTTTTTCCAGGAAAACCGGTTCTGGCCGCCCCCGTGCAACATCAGAATGCTGGGTCGCCCGGCGCCGTCGGAGCCGCGGTTCCATTCGTCGGCGACCAGGGTGATCTTGTTCGCGCCGGCAAACTCAACCGTCTCGGGACTGCTGCTGACGGTACTCATGCGATCTGACGTTACATAGGCCGGTTAAGCACTGTCCCGCGGGTGGACGACGCGGTGAGTTTTCGTCGGCGCAGTGGTCTATCAATGGCAGAAACCAACGAGCCATCAAGGAGGCCGCGGACATGCCATCGATCACCCCGTCGTTGTGGTTCGACGACAACCTGGAGGAGGCTGCCAGGTTCTACACCTCGGTGTTCCCCAACTCCCACATCGAGGGCTTCAACCAGACCACCGACGCCGGACCGGGCGAACCCGGCACGGTCCTGTCCGGCAGTTTCGTGCTGGACGGCGCACGCTTCATCGGGATCAACGGCGGTCCGCACTTCCAGTTCAACGAAGCGGTGTCCTTCACGATCCATTGCAAGGACCAGGACGAGGTCGACTACTACTGGGACCGGCTGACCGACGGCGGCGAGGAATCGCAATGCGGCTGGTGCAAAGACCGCTTCGGGGTGAGCTGGCAAATCGTGCCGGACCGGCTCTACGAACTGATCAGCGATCCCGATCGCTCGCGGGCGGCGGCGGCTACCAACGCGATGTATGGCATGCGCAAGATCATCATCGCCGAGCTGGAACAAGCCGCCGCGCTGCAACGGTGAAAAACGCTGGTACAGCGATGGTTTGATCCCCCATCGACGACGGTCGGTGCGTCCCCCGGCCGCACAGGTTAGGTTGATCCCTGCGGAGGCGTCGAGCAGGGAGTGAACATGACTGAACCAGGCTGGATCGACGTGACCGGACCCGCCGGGGACCTCAAGGCCCTTACCTGGGGGCCGAAAGACGGCCCCATTGCGTTGTGCCTGCACGGCTTCCCCGACACCCCGTACGGCTGGCGCAAGGTCGCCCCCCGGCTAGCCGAGGCGGGATGGCGGGTGGTCGCGCCCTTCATGCGCGGATACGCACCGTCGTCGATCCCGGTCGACGGCAGCTATCAGGTGGGCGCGCTGATGGACGACGCCCTGCGGGTGCGCTCGGCCGCAGGCGGCACCGAGAACGACGTGATCATCGGCCACGACTGGGGCGCGATGGCCGCGACGGGCTTGGCGGCAATGTCCGACAGCCCGTTCGCCAAGGCGGTGATCATGTCGTTGCCGCCTTCCGCGGCATTCCGTCGGCGCGGCGGGTTCACCGATCGCGTGCGGCTGCTCAGCCACCTGCCGGGCCAGCTGCTGCGCTTTTGGTACATCTTCTACTTCCAATTGCCTTGGCTGCCTGAGCGTTCCGCGTCCTGGGTACTGCCGCTGCTGTGGCGGCGGTGGTCGCCGGGCTATCGCGCCGACGAAGATCTGCGGCACGTCGACGCCGCGATCGGCACGCCGGAAAGCTGGCGGGCGGCGCTGGGTCCGTACCGGGCCATTATTCGGAACACCCCGCCGCCGGCGAGGTACGCCGAGTTGAACCGGTTATTCACCCAGGCGCCCGTGCTGCCGTCCCTGTACCTGCATGGTCGCGAAGACCATTGCATGACACCGGCTTTCGCGCGCTGGGCGGAAAAGGTACTGCCAGCCGGCAGCGAGGTCGGCGTCGTCGAACACGCCGGTCACTTCCTGCAGCTCGAACAACCCGACAAGGTGGCCGACCTGGTGCTCGGGTTCATCGGCTCTACCGGCTGACACCGTGGGGCGGGTCGTATCGGGACAGCGGATGGCGGCCGTCGATGCGCAGTTCTACTGGATGTCGGCCAAGATCCCTAGCGATGAGTTCTTGCTCTACGCGTTCGACGGTGAGCCGGTTGATTACGCCGGCACCCTCGCGCACCTCTGCCGGCGGGCCAACGCCGAACCGGCGCTGACGATGCGAGTGCGGGACCGGGGCCCCCTGCGCTACCCGCAGTGGATACCGACGAATGTCACACCCGAACAGGTGGTGCGCCACGATCTCGCCGAGGACACCTGGGACGTCGTCCTGGCGACCGTCGCCGGCCTCGCCGACGACCAACTGGACGTTCGCCGGATGGCTTGGCGGCTACACGTTTTCGCCCCCGTCCGCGGCGTTCCGGGCGCCGGCGGGCCGGGAACCGTGGCAGTGTTGCAGGTCGCGCACGCGCTGGCCGACGGCGCCCGCTCGGCGGCACTGGCGGCGTGGTTGTTCGGCCGGCCCGACCCCGTGCCGGAGGTGCCCACCCCACGCCCGGGTTTCCTACCCTGGCGGGCCGCTCAGGCGGCTCGGACCCATCGCCGGCTGGAGCGCGACATCCGCGCGGGCCTGCTGGTCGCCGGGGCCGGGCCGCGTCCGCTGCTGCCGACGAACGCGCGTCCCGACGGCGCCCGCGCGGTACGCACGTTGGTGCGACACCGTTCGCAGCTGCGCGGTCCCACCGTCACCGTCGGCCTGCTCAGCGCGGTATCGCAGGCCCTGTCCACTCTGCTTGGCGAGCAATCCGATTCGCTGGGGGCCGAGGTGCCGATGGCCAAACCCGGTGCACCGCAGGCGCACAACCACTTCGGCAACATCGTGGTCGGGCTGTACCCCAAGCTCGCACCGGACGCGCGCGCCGAGCGGATCGCGGCCGACCTGGCCAACGGACGGCGCCGCTTCGAGCACTCGGCCACCCGGGCCGCCGACCGCGCGTTCGCGGCGGTGCCGGCCGGGCTGCTGCGTTGGGGCATCGGGCAATTCGATGTCCAGGAGCGCGCGACGCAGGTGTCCGGCAACACCGTGGTATCCAGCGTCAACCGTGGGCCGGCCGATCTGAGCTTCGGTGGTGCCCGCGTGGTGCTGACGTCGGGATACCCGGCGCTGTCGCCGATGATGGGACTCACACACGGGGTGCACGGCATCGGGGACACGATCGCGATCAGCGTGCACGCGGCGGCGGCGGCCCTGCCCGACATCGATGGCTACCTGACGCTGCTCGACGCGGCGCTGTAGCTATTGCGCGTCGCCGGATCTGGCCGCTTCTTCGCGCGTCAGACCGACGGCGACGATCAGCTCTTCGTGCAGCTCGAACCACACCGTGTGGTAGGAGTCGATCAACGGCCGCGTCAGCCAGGCCGTCTCGCCCGCCCGCACTTTGTCCAGTGCCGCAGTCAGTTTCGTCGCGTAGGCGCTCAGCCGCGGCAGGTGCATGGCGACCGCCGCGATGATCGGCATCGTGCGGGCGTGCACGTCGTCGAGGCGGGCCAACACCGCGGCGTCGTAGTCGGCGTCGTCGTGGGTGTTTGGATCGCCGTCCGGCCCGCCCTTGAGCTGCCAATCCGTGACGAGGCGTTTGAAATCGGCGTTGACGGCGCGGAAGTCGTCGTAGGCGGCGGCGATCGCGGCCGCATCGCTGTCCGCGCGCTCCTCGGCGAGCAGCGCCGTGAGCCTGTCGCTGCCGCTGCCGGTGATCCGCAGGGTCGCGCCTTCGGTCAGCAGTCCCGCCGCGGTCAACCGCTCGACGGTCGGGGCGATGTCACCAAGCTCAGCATTCAGCGTCGCGGCCAGGTCGGTGGAACTCACCCGGCCCTTGAGCCGAACCGCTTGCAGCACCGCCAATTCCGTCATTGCTTGGTGACCGATGCCAAACGCAGCGCGGTGAGCATCACGATCAACGGAGTCGCCGAAACCACGTCGGTGCGCCCGCTGTCCAGCATGGCACGCACCGCGGTCTCGGAGTTGTCGTCCAATCGCTCGTGCTCACCGGCGGAATGCGCACGCAGCGGACTGATCCGTCGTGCGATGTCGGCCAGCTCGCGCAGTTCCGGCGTATCGTCTTCGGACCACGCGGACAGGCTCAGGTTGCCTTCGCGCACTTCGCCTTCGGCGCCGTCGACGGTGATGTCCTTGCCGGCCAGCGCTGCGGCGACTCCGTGGCCGCAGCCCACCACGGCCACCCGGCCCAGTTCGCGGCTGACTACCGCCGCATGGCTGGAGGCACCACCGACCTCGGTGACGATGCCCTGCGCGGCCAGCATGCCGGACACGTCTTCGGGGCGCGTGTGGTCGCGCACCAGGATCACCCGCTCGCCGCGGTCGACGGCGTCCAGCGCCTCGTCGACATCGGTGTATGCCTTGCCTGAGGCCACCCCCGGGCAGGCCGGCAGTCCCGTCGCTAATAGGGGTGCTGCCAAACGTATTTCGGGTTGGAGCGCGGGCTGCAGCAGGGTCTGGACGTGCGCCGGGGTCACCCGCCGCAACGTCTCCGCGTCGTCGATGAGTCCCTCGTGTCGCAGCTGCAGCGCCGAGCGCACCGCCGCCTGCGCCGAGCGCTCCGCCGCCCGCGTCTGCAACAACCACAGCTTGCCGTCCTCGACGGTGAACTCGATCTCCTGAATGTCGGAGTCCATCCGCTCCAAGGTGCGAGCGGCATCGACCAGTTCGGCGTAGACGGCCGGCTGCGCGTCGCGCAACGCAACGATCGGTTCGACGTCGACCGAGCCCGACGCCACGTCGTCGCCCTGTCCGCCGGGCAGCCATTCGCCGAATGGCTCGTTGTCTCCGGTGATCGGGTTGCGTGAAAAGAACGCTCCCGCACCCGAATTAGGTCCGCGGTTGCCGAACACCATCGCCTGCACGACCACGGCGGTACCGTGCTGATCGTCAATTCCGTAGTGGGCGCGATAGGCGACCGCGCGCGGTGAATTCCACGAGGCGAATACCGCCTCGATGCCGGCGCGCAACTGCGCGTACGGGTCCGAGGGCACCGGCTCTTGTTCGCCGACGCCCACGATGCGCCGATACATTGTCAAGAACCGTCGGCGGGTGTCGTGGGCGAACGCCGGGCTACCGCCCGCCGCGAGCGCCTGCTCGACGGCGTCGTTGATGCCGAGGTCCAGGATGGTGTCCATCATCCCCGGCATGGATTGGGTGGCCCCGGAGCGCACGCTGACCAATAGGGGGCGCTGGCCCTGCCCGAACGTGCGCGAGGTCTGGGCCTGTAGCCAACCCATCCGGTCGAGCACGTCGTCCCAGATGGCGTCCATGGTCGCCGCGGGATCGGCGAGGTAGTGCAGGCCCACCGCGGTGGTGATGCAGAACGCGGGCGGCACCGGCAGGTTGTGCCGGCGCATCGCCTCGATGCCGTGGCCCTTGTTACCCAGCAGCTCCCGCGGGTGGCTCGATGTGCCGTCCAGCAACACCACGGGGTGCTCGACAGGCGCAGACCCACGGCTGCTTGACGCATTGCGGTGGGCGCCGCCACCTCGCGCGGTGCCAGCCGTGGTGCACCCCCTTGGTGGTGTGGCTATTGAGGGCCGACGTCGGAACGCCCGCTATGTTCCCACACGGACCCGCGGATTAAGCGACGTAGCTGCTCGGCGGCTCTTGTCTTGCCACCCGCCCCATGATCTAGGTTTACAGTTATGACTTCATATGACACGTTCCATGACGTCGGAGTACTGATCCTGCGGCTGGTGTTGGGCGTGACTTTGGCCGCGCATGGTTACAACAAGTTCTTCGGCGGCGGCCGCATCCCGGGGACCGCCCGCTGGTTCGAGAGCATCGGCATGAAACCCGGCAAGTTTCACGCCACCGTGGCGGCGACCACGGAAATGGCCGCCGGTCTCGGCCTGGCCGCCGGGTTCCTGACCCCGATCCCGGCGGCGGGCTTCGTCTCGCTGATGCTGGTCGCGGCCTGGACGGTGCACCGCGCGAACGGCTTCTTCATCGTCAAGGAGGGCTGGGAATACAACCTGGTGCTGGCGGTCAGCGCCGTGGGCGTGGCGACGCTGGGCGCGGGCAAGTTCAGCCTGGACCACCTGGTCTTCGGGAAGAACTGGATGGACGGTTGGCACGGGCTCGCGATCTCGCTGGTGCTCGGCTTGGCCGGGGCGATCGGCCAGCTGGTGATCTTCTACCGTCCGCCTGCCAAGCTGGCCGGCTAGTCAGTGGCGGCGTTGTCCTCGCGCGCCAACGGTTTCGCCGAGGTTGGTACCAACTCACATGTAGGAGCCGATTTTCGCGAGCGATGAATCTTCCGTGGCCTCGGCCTGATTCGGATGCTCTCCTGCTGCGGTCCGCGTACCCGCCATCACGGGTTCTTTTTGCCCGTCCGGACCGTCACGACTGTCATCCGCCTTCGGCGGCATGACCTTCAGCAGCGCCGCGAGTGCCACCAGGGCCCCGGCAGCCATGGCGGCGAAGGCGACCTCGCCCACGAATGCGTAGCCGATGATTTCTGCCTTCATGGCTCCCAACTGTAGGGACAGCAATCCCTGAGCCGCCGATTCTCTTTCCTTCGCAACTTATTTGGAATGGTTTCTTTATCTGCGCGAATGCGACTCATGGGCAATGCGGCGCAAGCAGCAAGCTACGCGACGACCCGCCGGCAACGGTTATCGGCGCGATAGTCCCGCAGACAAAGATTTCTTGCCCGAGGTTGCGGTACGCAGCCCTAGAACACGTTCTAGTCTGTGAAACCATGGGATTTCTGAAGCCCGAGCTGCCGCAGCTCGACATGGCCGAATGGAACAAGGGCACCCGTAGCGACAAGATCCGGCCGATGGCCAAGCACTGGGCCGAGGTGGGCTTCGGCACGCCGGTCGTCCTGCACCTGTTCTATGTCGCCAAAATCCTGCTCTACATCCTCGGCGCGTGGCTGTTCGCATCCGCCACCAACGGCCTCGGCGGGTTCACGCGCGTTGCGGCGTGGTGGTCGGAGCCGATCGTGTTCGAGAAGGTCGTGCTCTACACCATGCTCTTCGAGGTGATCGGGCTCGGTTGTGGCTTCGGGCCGTTGAACAACCGCTTCTTCCCGCCGATGGGCTCGATCCTGTACTGGATGCGCTTCGGCACCATCCGGCTGCCACCGTGGCCCGATCGGGTCCCGCTCACCAAGGGCACCAAGCGCAAGCCGATCGATGTCGCGCTCTATGGGCTCTTCCTGTTGGTGACGCTAACAGCGCTGTTCGCCGACGGCACCGGCCCGATACCCGAACTGGGCACCACGATCGGGCTGCTGCCCGCCTGGAAGATCGTGTTGATCCTGCTGCTTCTGGCGATGGCCGGGCTGCGCGACAAGGTGATCTTCCTGGCTGCCCGCGGTGAGGTCTACGCGACCATGGCGGTGACGTTCCTTTTCGCCGCCCCGGACATGATCGTTGGATCCAAGGTCGTGTTCCTGGTGATCTGGATGGGCGCCGCGACATCCAAGCTCAACAAACACTTTCCGTTCGTCATCTCCACGATGATGTCCAACAACCCATTGGTGCGGCCCCGCGGGCTGAAACGGCGATTCTTCGAAAGCTTCCCTGATGATCTGCGGCCCGGACGGCTGTCGCGGTGGGTGGCGCACCTGAGCACCGTCATCGAGATGTTGGTGCCGCTGCCACTGTTCTTCTGCCACGGCGGCTGGCCCGTCACGATCGCCGCTATCGCAATGGTCTGTTTCCACCTGGGAATCCTGGTCTCCATTCCGATGGGAGTTCCGCTGGAGTGGAACGTCTTCATGATCTTCGGGGTGTTGTCGTTGTTCGTCGCGCACACCCACATCGGGCTGCGTGACCTGAGGCACCCGGTGGTGGTGGCGGTCCTGTTCGTCGTCATCGCGGGAATCGTCGTGTTGGGCAACATGTTTCCGCGCAAAATTTCGTTCCTCCCGGGCATGCGTTATTACGCGGGCAATTGGGACACCACGCTGTGGTGCATCAAGGGATCGGCCAACGACAAGATCAGCAGGGGCATCGTGGCGATCGCCAGCATGCCGCAGGCCCAGCTGGAGCGGTACTACGGCAGCCCGGAGGCGGCGCAGATCCCGATCTACATGGGATATGCGTTCCGCGGCTTCAACACTCACGGGCGGGCGCTGTTCACGCTGGCACACCGCGCCATGGCGGGCCAGAACGAGGACGACTACGTCATCACCGACGGCGAGCGGATCTGCAGCACCGCCATCGGCTGGAACTTCGGCGACGGTCACATGCACAACGAGCAACTGATCACCGCGCTGCAAGAGCGCTGCCACTTCGAGCCGGGCGAGGTCCGCGTGGTTCTGCTTGACGCGCAACCCATTCACAAGCAGACGCAGGCGTACCGCTTGGTCGACGCGGCGACCGGCGAATTCGAGCGCGGCCTCGTCCGGGTCGCCGACATGGTCGTCCGCCAACCGTGGGCCGACGATGTGCCGGTGCAGGTGCTGTCCGACGACGCGCCGAGCGTCACGCCAGAATGACGCCGAAGGCCGAGCGCCACGCTGGCGTGACGCTCGGCCTCTGCTCGCGTCTTAGGCGCCCGCGCGCACCTCGTGTGCCGCGGCAACCATGTTCTTCAGCGACGCGCTCACCTCGTCGGAGTTGCGGGTCTTCAACCCGCAGTCGGGGTTGACCCACAGCCGCTCGGCGGGAACCGCCCGCAGCGCGGCGCGCAGCGACTCGGCCATCTCGCCCGTGCTCGGCACCCGCGGCGAGTGGATGTCGTAGACGCCCGGGCCCACGCTGTTCGAGAAGCCGATCGAGTTCAGGTCGTCCAGCACCTCCATGTGTGAACGCGCCGCCTCGATGGACGTCACGTCGGCGTCCAGATCGGCGATGGCTCCGATCACCTCACCGAATTCCGAATAGCACAGGTGGGTGTGGATCTGGGTGGAATCCGCGACGCCGGACGTGGCCAAGCGGAAAGACCCTACGGCCCAACGCAAGTAGTCCTGCTGATCGTCGCGACGCAGCGGTAGCAGCTCGCGCAACGCGGGCTCGTCGACCTGGATGACCGCGATGCCGGCATCCTGCAGATCGACGGTCTCGTCGCGGATCGCCAGCGCCACCTGGTTGGCGGTGTCGGCCAGCGGTTGATCGTCCCGGACGAACGACCACGCCAGGATCGTCACCGGTCCGGTCAGCATGCCCTTGACCGGCTTGTCGGTCAGCGACTGCGCGTACTTCGCCCACTCCACCGTCATCGGGTGCTGGCGGATCACGTCGCCGAAGAGCACCGGCGGGCGCACGCAGCGGCTGCCGTAGGACTGCACCCAGCCGTTCTTGGTGGCGAAGAATCCGTCCAGCTGCTCGGCGAAATACTGCACCATGTCATTGCGCTCCGGCTCGCCGTGCACCAGCACGTCAATCCCGAGGCTCTCCTGCAACTCGATGACGTCGGCGATCTCTTGTTTCATCCGCCTCTGGTATTCGGCCTCGTCGATCTCGCCGGCGACCAGCGCGGCGCGCGCCTTGCGGATCTCGACGGTCTGCGGGAACGACCCGATAGTGGTGGTCGGCAGCGGCGGCAGCTGCAGCCGCGCCTCCTGGCTGGCGCGACGCTGAGCCGCGTCACCACGGTGCGTGCCCGACGCGACGATCGAGTCGATGCGGACCCGGATGCGGTCGTTGTGCAGGCGCGGGTCGCTCTTGCGAGACGCCACCGCGGCGTTGGACGCCGCGATCTCGTCGGCGACGGCGTCGCGGCCCTCGTTCAGTGCGCGGGCGAGCGTCACCACTTCGACGACCTTTTCCCGTCCGAACGCCAGCCAGCTGCGCAGCGCCTCATCCAGGCCGGTCTCGGGCTCCAGCGAGTACGGCACGTGCAGCGTCGAGCAGGACGTCGAGACCGCTACGTGGCCCGCCGATCCGACCAGGGTGGCCAGCTTGTCCAGCGCCGACTCGAGGTCGGTGCGCCAGATGTTGCGCCCGTCCACGACACCGGCCACCACGGTCTTGGTGGCCAGCTCGGGCACCGCCGCGATCGCGGTGTCGGCACCGTAGACCAGGTCGACGCCGATCGCCTCGACCGGCGTGCGGGCCAGCGCGGCCAACGAGTCGCCCGGATCACCGAAGTACGTGGCGACGTAGATGGCGGGCCGGTCGGTCGCCTTGCCCAGCGCGTTGTAGACGGCCTCGGCCAGCGCGGGGGCGTCGGGGGAGATGTCGGTCACCAGAGCCGGCTCGTCGATCTGCACCCACTGTGCGCCGTTGTCGGCCAACAGTGACAGCAACTCGCAGTAGATCGGCACCAGTTCCTGCAGGCGTTCGATCGGCGCCCCGCCACCATTGACGGCCTTGCTGAGCAGCAGGAAGGTGATCGGGCCGATGACCACTGGGCGCGCCGGAATCCCTTGCTCAAGAGCCTCTTTCAACTCCGAAAGCACCTTGTCCGGGTTCAGCGCGAATTTCGTCGCGGGCTCGACCTCGGGAACGATGTAGTGATAGTTGGTGTCGAACCACTTGGTCATCTCCAGGGGTGCGACGTCTTTGTTTCCGCGCGCGGCGGCGAAGTAGCGGTCCAGGTCGTCGGGAACCCGCGCGGCGCGCTCCGGCAGCGCGCCCAGCATGACCGCGGTGTCGAGCACCTGATCGTAGTAGGAGAAGGTGTTCACCGGGACCGAGTCCAGGCCGGCGTCGGCCAGGCCCTTCCAGGTATCGCGGCGCAGGGTGGCGGCGACCTTTTCCAGATCGGCTCGGGTGGTGCGCCCGGCCCAGTAGCCCTCGGTGGCGCGCTTGAGTTCGCGCTTCGGACCGATGCGCGGCGAGCCGACAACCGTTGCGGTGAATGCTTGAGGGGTCACGATTTTCGTCCTTAAATCGGCGTGGTGGTCACCGCCGGCGGACGTGCAGCCGATCCGATAGCGGTGCGTACCCGGGTACCAACCGCAACGGCTGCAGCCTGACGCCCATTCCTCGAGGCGATGAGCCGCCGGACGCGGCGCGCCCGGCACAGCCGGCAGGTCTCCGGACTCGCAGGCGTGCACCGGGTGGTGCTCCTAGTGGCCGTCGCTTCCCAGTCGTGATGACCAGTGCTTGTGACGGCGGTCGTTCCTGCATACCGTTGCGGGACAGTCCCGGATTCTCACCGGGTTCCCTCTCACGAAGCGTTACTAACGTTTGCCTCGCTCGATGCCCACGCCGCGGTTGCGGCGTAAACAGACCAGCTGCGAGAGGTAGCTTAGTCAGTTCGCCAACGCCTCCGCGATCGGGACGTCGCCGTTGTTGAATTCGATGGTCCGCCGGATGGTCGAACCGTCGGCCAGTGCGGCGGCCGCGACGAGGGCGACGTCGGCGCGCGACACCTGTCCTTTCGCCTGCCCGACCGCGATCTTGCCGGTCGCCGGCTCGAGGGTGAGCCGGCCCGGCCCCAGCACCGTCCAGTCCAGGTCGCTGTCGCGCAGGTGGGCATCGGCCGCGGCCTTGGCCTCGGCGTAGGCGAAGAACGGATCATCCTGCGGCACACCATGATCCGGGCCCGCGCCAAAGTAGGACACCATGACGAAGCGCTTGACCCCCGCCTGTGCGGCGGCGTCGATCACCCGGATCGCGGCGTCCCGGTCGACCGCATAGGTCCGCTCCGCATTGCCACCGCCCGCCCCGGCCGAGAAGACGACCGCCTCGTGCCCGGTCACCAAGTCGGTTAACGCGTCCGTGTCGAGCCGCTCGATGTCGGCCACCACCGGCTCGGCGCCGGTGGCAGCGACGTCATCGGATTGATCGGGGTTGCGGAAGACCGAGCTCACCTGGTCGCCGCGCTGGGTCAGGTCGCGAGCCAGCTGCAGTGCGACCTTGCCGTGTCCGCCGAAGACGATGATGCGTGCCATGCCTTCGACGGTAGCGCCACGCGTCCTGATGGTGGCGACCCGCAGCGCCCGGCTACACCGCGCTCGCGATCGTCACTAAAGCTTTACCCGGCCCATGATGATGTCGATGATGGGCTTGCCGGGCGGGTAGGCGTTGGTGAGCGAGGCCATCGTGTGCCCGTAGTCGACCAACAGCGTGATGCCGTTGATGCCGAAGGCCGCGGCGCTGTTCAGGAACGCCATCACGTCGCCCATCTGCTCCGGGGTGTGCACCTTGGAGCCGGTCTCGTCGCGGTAGTCCTGGGCGAAGGTCAGCCACAGGTCGGCGTTGGACTGGGCCAGTGGGGTGTCGGTGGGGCCGGGGCAGATCGCGTTGATCCGGATGCCCTTCTTCAGCAGGGGGTAGCCCTGGGTCGCGACGTAGGCGTTGACGACCTTCTTGGAGAAGCCGTAGTGAATGATGCCCTCGGCCTCGTGCGCCTTGACCCACTCCTGGGCCGACGCGAAGTCAGGCGTGGCCAAGAACTCGGTCAGCAATTCCAGGTCGTTCTCCCAGCCCATGCCGGCGACCGAGGAGATGAAGCAGATGGCGGAGCCCGCCGGAAGCTGGTTGCGCTCGAGTAGGCGCTCGATGAGGTGCCGGTGGCCGAGGAAGTTGATCGCCATCAGGTCGGTTGTCCCGTCGGCGATGCCGGCGGCGGAGAACACGGCGTGGACCGGACCGTCCAGCTGTTCGATCGCGGCGTCGATCGACGCGGTGTCGCGCAGGTCGACCTGAATGGACTTGGCGACGTCGTATTTCACCGGCGCGTAGTCCATCACGATGACTTCGGCGCCCAGCTCGGCCGCTGACTTGGCCGCCGCGGCGCCCATGCCAGTCGCGCCACCGACGACGAGAGCGCGCTTGCCGTCGTAGCGCAACCGATCGACAATGGTCATGGAAATCCCCTTCTCGGATAACGCCAATGCGGTTCTAACTGCTCAACTGTATGGGTAACAGTTATTTGGTTCAATACCGGGTCGGGTTGATCGAGGTTTACTTGACGCGGACGGCGACGCCCCGCAGGACGGTGTCGCGGGCGTGCACCAGACCCGCACGGGTCCCGATGTCTCGAAGGATGTTCTCCGGTATCCACTGCAGGCCGACGACGCAGCGGGACAACATCGCTGTGGACGGCGCGTCGACGCCTATTTCGCCCGACCGGATGCCCTCGGAGAGAAGCGTTTTCATCTGCCGCAGCCGCGTGGCATAGAGCCAGCCGGGGTTGGGTGTGTCCGGGGGCGATTGACGCATCCAGGCCAGCTGGATCCTGAACTCGTCGGAAAACCGGTCGAGCGCATTGACGTTGACCCAGCTCAACGCGTCCAGCTTTTCGATCGGTGTGGAATCCGAGCGCAAAACGCTGACCCAGCCCGCCTCGACCTTCCTGCCGAACGATTCCATGATCGATGCGAGAAGTTCGTCCTTTGACCCGATCACGCGATACACCGTTCCGGTGCCGAGACCGGCCGCCGAGGCGATGTCCCTGACGGTGGTTACCTCGTATCCTCGGCGGCCGAATTCGGCTCGTGCCACCGCACGCACCACTGCCGCCTTGTCGCTCGGGTCCGCGTCGCTGTCGTCGGACCATGTCGCGATGACGTCGCTGGCGGCGGTGAACGCTTTGGAGCGGTCCAGCGCCGAGTCGGTCGGCGGTCGAGTTGCCAAGCCTTCCAGGATGATTCGGCACAGCAGTCGGGCCACCTGGTCGGGGGCGGACTTGTGGCGCATGACATCGAGGCCGACCTGCAGCATGGTTTGGCAGATCCGGTCGGCCAATGTGGGAAGGTCGATGTCGGGTTGGATGTAACCGCTCCACCGGGCGGCGCGCAGGGTCTGCAGCATCGCCTCCTGGATCGCCACGGGCCGTTGCTGTGTCAGCTTGATCAGTTCCGGGTCCGTGCTCGGCCCCTCGTAGAACGACATCTGCAAAGCGGCGCGGTGCTCGACTGCGCAGTCGGCGATCGCCGACCCGAGTTCGATGATCTGTTCGGCGACCGGGCGGGAGTCGGGTTCGTCCAGTCGCGCCTGGGCGGTCCGTCCGATGCGCTCCAGGTCGTCCTGGTAGCGGCGGATCAACTCGACCAGGATGGCCTCTTTGGACTCGAAATGGTGATACAGGCTGCCGGGAAGAATGCCTGCGGCATCGGCGATTTCCTGCAGCGACGTCCGCAATCCCGACGAGGCGATCAACGACGCGGCCGTGGCCAGGATCTCGGCGCGGCGCGTCGGAGAATCAGGTGTGCTGCTGGCCCGCAGTGACTCGGCCTTCGCCATGGTTAGCGCTGTGCGAATCTGGACGACTGCGCGCCGGCGAACATCCGCATTCGTCCTCTCTTGGCGAACCAAATCTTTGTTAGAGGCTATCAGACTGGGCGCGGTATATGCGCTGCACAGAGCCGTGAAAGACCCATTCTAGAACGCGGAGCGGCGTTCGACCCGTACGCGGCTTGCGGGGCGATGCGCAGTAGTCGCGAACGTCGTCGAGGTCGACTGCAGCGTTGAGGTCGAGCGATGTGCGTGCCGGCGGGGCCGAGGTGAGCGGGTACTCGGCCTCCATCACCGACGGCCGCTCTTGGCAAGGCGCGCACCGAGTTCGGTGAGGTAGCCATCGGGCCCGCCGAGAAACGCGCTCCAGCTCAGCAGGCGCTTGAGGTATAGGTGAGCATCGTGTTCCCACGTGTAGCCGATCCCACCGAACACCTGGATGGCGGTGTCGGCCACGGTGGCCAGCCGCCCGGCGAACGCCTTGGCCCGCAGCGCGGCGAGATGGCGCTCTTCGCCCGATTGACCATCGGCTTCCGGGAATGCGTCGCTGGCCCACAGCGCGTGGATCACACCGCTGCGGGCCAGCTCGACCGTTTCGAACATGTCCACACACAAATGCTGGACGGCCTGAAAGGAGCCGATCGGCTGGCCGAATTGTGTTCTGCTTTTCGCGTATTCGACCGCGAGGTCCATGATGGCGCGCGCGGCGCCGAGCGCGTCGGCGGCAGTGGCGATCAGCACGTCGTCGATCACCGCGGCCAGGTCGTCCGCCGAGGCCGCGGCCAGTCGTTGCGCGGGCGCGGTGTCGAACATGACCCGAAAGTGCTTGCGGGTGGGGTCGATGCCGTGCTCGGCCGTCACCGAAAGCCCGGACGAGCCGGCCCGTACCACGAAAAGCGCCGTGCCGTCGGCATCTTCGGCGGCCACCAGCAGGACGTCGGCGGCCGCGGCGTCGGGCACCGCGGCGATTTCGCCCCGCAACACAATCGCATCCTCCTGCCGGCTGGCGGAAACGGACGTGTTCGATGAATCCGGCAAGCAGACGGCGGCCACCGTGGTGCCGTCCGCGATGCCGCGCAGCAACTTCGGTGCGATGTCGTTGTCGCCCAGCCGCGTCAGCACCCGCGTGGCGGCCACCGCGGTCGATAGCCACGGGCCAGGATGCAGCGCGGCGCCCAGCTCTTCGGCGACGATGCCGGCCTCGACCATCGTCATGCCGGCGCCGCCGTATTCTTCCGGCACCAGCAGCCCGGTGGTTCCGAGCGCGGCGAGGCCGCGCCATACCGTCTCGTCCGTTCCGGTCGGATCGTCCAGCAGTGGGCGGACATGTTGTGCGATCGACGCCTTCTCGGCGAGGAAGCGCCGTGTGGTGTCGCGCAGCGCCAGCTGCTCGTCGGTGAGTTCGAGGTTCATTTGCGCGGCAGCCCCAGCACTCGTTGCGCGGTGATGTTCTTGTTGATCTGCGTGGTTCCGCCGGCGATGGTCAGCGACCGCGACGTCAGACGGTAGTTCGCCCACGGCGCGCCCGCGCCCCGGCTGCCGAGAGCGTCGAAGGCCAGTGCCGCGAGGTCCTGGCCGATCTCGCCCCACAAGGTCTTGGCGAGGCTGGCGGACCCGAACGCATCGCCGCCGTGCAGTGTCGCCGAAATCGACCGCTGACACAGGACCTCGAGATACTTGATGCGGACCGCGATTTCGCCGAGGCGCCGCAGCGTCACCGGATCGTCCAGCGCGCCGTTGTCGGCGGCGGCGAGGTCGTTGATCAGCTCCTCGAGTCGGGCCTGCATCTCCGCGTACAGCCTGGCGGCCCCGGCGCGCTCGTGGCTGAGCGTCGTGGTGGCCACCTGCCAGCCCGCGTTGAGTGGACCGAGTAACGCGTTGGCCGGCACCCGCACGTCGTGAAAGAACACCTCGGCGAAATCGGCCTCGCCGTTGAGTGTGACCAGCGGGCGTACTTCGATGCCGGGCAGCGTCATGTCGACGATCAGGCATGAGATCCCTTTGTGCTTGGGCGCGTCGGGATCGGTGCGCACGTAGAGCTGACACCAGTCGGCCCGATGCCCCAGCGAGGTCCAGATCTTCTGGCCGGTGACGACGAAGTCGTCACCGTCTCGCACGGCACGGGTGCGCAGCGCCGCGAGATCTGACCCGGCCTCGGGCTCCGACATGCCCTGGCACCAGATGTCCTCGGCGCGCATCATGCGGGGGAGCAGGGTGAGCTTCTGGGACTCGGTGCCGTACTGCATGATGGCGGGGGCGATGTTGTTCAGCCCAATCACGTTGAGCGGCATGGGCGCCCGAGCGCGGGTGGTCTCTTCGGTGTAGACCAGCTGCTCGAGCACCGTGGCGCCGCGCCCCCCGTACTCAGGGGGCCAGGACACGGCGGCCCAGCCCGCGTCGGCCATCGTTGCGTTCCATGCGCGCAGCATCTCGAACGCGGCGTCGTCGCGGCCGGTGGGCCGGCGGGCCGCGACCAGCTCGTCGGTCAGGTTCTCCTCGAGCCAGTCACGGAGCTCGCTGCGAAAATGCTCCACTTCCGCCGGGTATGAAAAGTCCACGTTCCTCTGTCTTCAGCCTCGTAATCCGTGTGACCAAGCCGGACTTTACGGTTGAGCGGATATCTGGTCAATGATGTTGGCGGCCATGCGCGACGCTCAGCTCACTCGCGGTTCGGGGAATGCGACCTGCGCGTTGTCCGGCATCGGGCTGACACCCCGTCGCTCACACACTTCCAGCACCGCGTCGACGATCGATGCGGGCACGATGAACTTCTCCGTTGATGACATCTGCTCGAGATGCGCCCCGATGTCCTCGGCCGTTGGCCGGCTCTCGTCGTCGGCGAGCCAGCCTTCGGTGAGGCCGACGAACACCCGCGCATAGCGGCCGGCGGCCGCGGAATAGTTGCGGTGGGTGAATGTGCAGGCGGTGCTGGCCAGAAACGTCACGAGCGGCGCGACGAGCTCCGGCCGGATCGCTTGCATGAAGCCGGATTCCGCGAGGAACTTCTCGTCACCGACAGTCTCGGTCACCATTCGCGAGAAGCCGGTGGGCATAACGGAATTGGCGAGTATCCCGTACGCCTCGCCTTCGATGGCGACGACGTTCGTCAACCCGACCAATCCGGCCTTGGCCGCCGCATAGTGGGCTACCATAGGCTGGCCGAAGATTCCGGCGGAGGACGAGATGAACACGAATCGGCCGCCGCCGTTGTCCTTCATCACTCGGTATGCGGGCTGGGATAGGTGAAAGCCGCCGTCGAGATGCACACGCAGCATCCGTGTCCAGTCATCGTGCGAGAGGTCCTCGAAAGGCACGCTGCCGAAAATGCCGGCGTTGCTGACGACGGCGTCGAGGCGCCCGAAACTGGTCACCGCCGCATCGATGATCGCCTGACCGCCTGCCGGGTTGTCCACGGAGTCGTACGAGGCGATCGCGGTGCCTCCGGCCTTCTTGATCTCGTCGACCACGTCGTCGGCGACGCCTGCGTCGGAACCGTCGCCGCGCATCGAGCCGCCGAGGTCGTTGATCACCACGGCGGCTCCGCGGCGGGCCAGGTTCAGGGCATACAGCCGACCGAGCCCCCGACCGGCCCCGGTCACCACCGCCACCTGGCCGGTGAAGTCAATCATCATGTGCTCCTGATTCATTGACTGCTGTGCTGCCGGACTTTACGGTGGAACAGATATTTGGTCAACAATCTGGAGGTTGAGCGTGGGGGACGGCGCCCGTGCCGACCGACTACAGGTCCTGGGCATGCTCGCTTCCGCGCTGGCGGGCAAAGCCGTCGCGGTCGACGGGCTGTCTCGGGGCGAACCGGCCTGGACCGATGGCCAGACTATTTTCGTCGACGCCGCCGCGGCCCCGCTCGCGCAACTCGAGGCCGTGGCCGTGCAGGCATCGATGATCGCCGCCGGCAGCCTGCAGCCCGATGTGGTGGGCGCCTTGGTTCGGCACCGCAAGCTGGCCAAGCGCTACCTGACGATCGAAGGCCACCGCGCACTGATCGCGAACGCGCCTTTGCTGCCAAGTGTTTTGGCGTCGCTGGGCGACCCTGACATCGCGCGACGCAGCGATTCGCCCCGAGCATCGCTCGCCATCGCGGCCTCGCGGATCGTGCTCGAGGAGCCGGCATCGGAGTTCGGTGTCATCCGCGCGGCAAAGGTCGTAGCCGCGTGCGCCCGGGTGGCGAAACAAGACGACGAGCTGAGGGCCGGACACGTGCCACGGAGCGACGGCGCAACGGAACTCGAGGAACTCGACGACGGCGAGGTGGACGACTCCGACGATCCCGACTTGTTCACCAGCCCGGTCGGCGGGGGTGGGTTCATCGGTAAATGGCTGAAGAAGATGCTGTCGTCGGCGCGCAAGACCGGAAGTGGCGGCGGTCCGCCCGGCGCGGACAACCCGACCCACCGCATCAACTCCGGCAAGCGCGGTGCCTACGCCGTCGCCTCGCTCGCCTCGACCTCCGGCGACGACGACGCGGACGCCGACCAGGACGGGCTAACCGCCGAGGACGGCGTGCGGTACCCGGAATGGGACGTCGCGCGCAAGAGCTATCGGCCGGGCTGGTGCACGGTGCGTGAGGTCGAGCCGCAGATCAAGGGGTCGGCCACCCAGGCCATCGACGACGCCATTGGGGTGCGGCGGCCGCTGTCGCGGCTCGGCATGGGTCTGCACCGTCGCCACCGGCAGGCGCAGGGCGATGACATCGACATCGATGCCGCGGTGGAAGCCCGCGTCGAAGTGCGGGCCGGATCGGTGCCCGACGAGGCCGTGTACCTCGACAGCCTGCGGCGCCGGCGCGACCTGTCGGTGCTGCTCCTGCTCGACGTGTCGGGCTCGGCGGCCGAACCCGGAACGGTCGGGCGCACGGTGCACGAACAACAGCGTGCGGCCGTCGCCAACCTGACCGTGGCGTTGCACGATCTGGGTGACCGCGTCGCGCTATACGCCTATTACTCGCAGGGTCGCCGCGCGGTGAGCATGGTGCCGGTCAAGCGGTTCGACGACCAGCTGAACGCCCAGATCATCAGGCGGCTCAACAGCCTGGAACCCGGCGCGTATTCACGGTTGGGCGCGGCGATCCGCCACGGTTCGGCGACCCTGGAGGCGCGCGGCGGTACGTCGCGGCGGCTGCTGGTGGTGCTCTCCGACGGGCTGGCCTACGACCATGGATACGAGCGGGCCTACGGTGCCGCGGATGCGCGCCGCGCGCTGACCGAAGCCCGCCGCCGGGGGACCGGCTGCGTATGCCTGACGATCGGCGCCGGCACCGACGTGCAATCGCTGCGCCGGGTGTTCGGCAGCACCGCGCACGCGACGATCGCGCGCCCCGACCAGCTCGCCGGTGTCATCGGGCCGCTGTTTCGCTCCGCGCTGCGCTCGGCGGAGGTTCGCCGCAGGGTGTCGGTGATGCCAAGTCGCAGAACGCAGTTGGCGCACGAAGGCCGCGATGCCGCTCGTCACGGCACTTGAAACAAACATCTGTTCCGGCTAGGCTCCAATCGCCGGAGCCAGCAGAAGGGAAGCTATGGCCAACGAATCCGGACTTGCTTACGTCAACGGCGGAACCCCCGAGGCAGAGATGGTGCGGCCCTATTACCAAGCGGTCGGCAGCGAAGAGGCCGTCTTCAAGGCGGCCTACCGCCAGGGTCTGTCGCTTCTGCTGAAGGGTCCGACGGGGTGCGGCAAGACCCGATTCGTCGAGGCGATGGCGTACGACCTGGGCCGTCCGCTGATCACCGTCGCCTGTCATGACGACCTCACCACCGCGGACCTGGTTGGCCGGTATCTGCTGCGCGGTGACGAGACCGTGTGGGTGGACGGCCCGCTGACCCATGCGGTGCGTGAAGGGGCGATCTGCTACCTCGACGAAGTGGTGGAAGCCCGGCAGGACACCACCGTGGTGCTGCATCCGCTTTCCGACTATCGACGACAGCTGCCGATCGAGCGGCTCGGTGTGACGCTGGACGCGGCGCCCGGATTCGGCCTGGTCGTTTCCTACAACCCCGGCTATCAGAGCGTGCTGAAGGATCTGAAGGATTCGACACGGCAGCGGATGGTCGCCATCGAATTCGATTTTCCCGCAGCCGATATCGAAGAAGGCATCGTGGCGCACGAGGCGGGCGTGGACGGGTCCACCGCGGCGGAACTGGTCCGTTTCGGGCAGGCCATCCGCCGGCTGGAAACCGGCGGACTGCGCGAGGTCGCGTCGACGCGGGTGCTGATCGCCGCTGGCAGGCTGGTCGCCGAGGGTCTGAGCATGCGTGAGGCCGCCCGCGCCGCGATCGCGGGCCCGCTGACCGACGACGTGGCGGTGGGCAAGGCGCTGGGCGAAATGATCGAGATTTACCTGGCGCCGGGCGCCGGATGATTGACGCATCATACCGCCCCCGCTAGGGTCTGAACAAATATTAGGTTTTATGGGATCGGCGTTGCGCAAAGCCAGTCCACTGGGAGGTCGGATGTCCTACGAGAGCAGCGCAGAGCCGATCAAGGTCGGTTATCTGATGGACTTCACCCTCCCCCCGGGATTCCCCGAGGAGCTGTTCGCCTCCTTCACCCAGACGTTCGACCTCATCTTCGAACAGGCGGTCACCGAGGGACTGATGGACCGTCCCGTGCAGATGATCTACCGCGAGGTGGAGGGTCTGCCCAAGGGTTCGGTCAAGGCGGTCATCGATGCGTATGGCGAGCTCGTCGACGAGGGCTGCCTGGTGGTCTTCGGTCCGAACATCACCGATAACTGCGTGCCGTTGCGCGAAGCGATCGAGGAGCGGTTCAAGGTGCCCGCCATCAGCGTCACCGGCACCGACGACTGGCTGGGCGAGTGGACCTTCGCGTTCCCCCAGGGATCGATGACCGATGAGCCGATCTTCCTGGCCGACCTCATCGCCAAACGCGAACTCACCGAAATCGGAGTTTTGGTCGAGCAGAGCCTCATTGGCGAGAGCTACCTGAAGAACCTGCGAACTGCCTGTCGGCGCAAAGGGATTCGCATCGTGGCGGAGGTTTCGATCGCCCAGACGGCGCAGGACATCAACGCCGCGGTCCAGACGCTTCACGAGGCCAAGGCCGAGGCGATCGTGCATTTGGGATTCGGATTCGGAATCGTGTTCATCAACCCGGCGCTCGAGTCTCTCGGTTGGGACCCGCCCCGCTTCACCACCACCGCATGGCAGAACGCCTGGGTCAACCCGATCATGTGGAGCGCGTTCATGGGATGGACCGGTGTCGACCAATACGACGAGGCGAACCGGATCGGCCAGGACTTCCTCGACACCTACGCGAAGAAGTACAACGGCAGTCGCCCCGAGTTCTGCGTGACCGTGGTGAACCGCGACGTCGCTGCGACGCTTGTTCGCGCATTCACCGATGCCCATCCGCTGAGCCCGCGCGGCGTCAAGGAGGCTCTGGAGCGGGTCAAGATGATGCCCGCCGCCTCTGGCGCTCCCGGCACCCGGGTGTCCTTCGGCAAGTGGACGCGGCGCGCCTGGATGGGCGCCGGCTACCTGGTGGCACGCACCCTCGATGCCGACGGCGTGAACTCGCATCTGGTCGATCGCTTCGGAGAGGAAGGCTGACTCTTGAGCACGAACCCGTCCACCGAGCAAACCACATCGCCTGCCGCGCAGCAGGAATCGTCCCTCCCGCAGCGAAAAGCCAAGCGTAGCTGGGGTGGTTGGATCGCCGGTGCGGCCCTGGCGGCGTTCGCGCTGTTCTTCATCGCTAATTGCCGTGTGGCCCTTGATCCTCGCGTCGCGAACCCGAACGTGCAGGGTCGGCCCCGCCCGGCGAAGTTCACGTTCGGGCTGGACTACATCACCTTCCTGGACTGGGCCACAGTCGTGGCGCTGATTGTGCTGTTGGTCGTCTTCATCAGGGGCTGGCGCCGCAATCCCGGTAGCCCGGCGATGTTGATGTTCCTGTGCACCACCCTGATCGTGTGGCAGGACCCGATCATGAACTGGTCACCATTCGCGGTCTACAACCCCGACCTCGTGCACTGGCCGGAATCCTGGCCGCTGGTGTCGTTGTCGCCGACGGTCGAACCGTTCGTGGTCTTCGGCTACGTGATGTTCTACTTCGGTCCCTACTTCCCGGCGGTCTGGATCCTGCGCAGACTGCAGGCGAAGTATGGGCCCGCCAGTTACGTGTCGCGGCATCCGTTGGTCAGCCTGGGTCTGATCACGCTGGTGATCGGTTTCATTTTCGATGCTTTCCTGGAAAACATTCTGGTCCACTGGGGCATGTACATCTACTCGCAGGTGATCCCGTGGGGATCGGTGTTCACCGGCACCACCTTCCAGTTCCCGCTGATTTGGGAATCGTTCTCGGTGTGCTTCGTGATGGTGCCGGCCGCGATCCTGTGCTATCGCGATGACACCGGCAAGTCGGTGGCCGAAAAGCTTGCCGCGAAAGCGAAGTTGTTCCCGACGCGCCCGGTGCTGGGAACGTTCCTGGTGATGTTCGTCATCATCAACGTGTCCTACTTCGCCTACGGCGGCTGGTTCTGGGTCATCAAGGTCAGCCATGCCGCCACCTCGGTGGCCTGCCCGTGGCCATATCCAGAGGCGAAAGTGTATGATCCGCAAGGCTATTACGAGAAGGCGGGCGCTCAGGGCCCCTACTCGGTCGGCATCTGGTCGACATGGGCGAGCGGGGAACCCAACGGCCGGCCGCACGTCCAACCACCGCCGGCCGGTCAAGGCGCCTGTGCCGCCCAGGGCAAGGATGGCTGAGCCCCGCACGGTCGTCATCACCGGTGCGTCCCGCGGACTGGGCTTCGCCTCGGCCGTGCGGATGTACCGGGAGGGGTGGCGCGTGGTCG
This sequence comes from Mycobacterium sp. 852002-51971_SCH5477799-a, assembly GCF_001667145.1. Lineage (GTDB taxonomy): Bacteria > Actinomycetota > Actinomycetes > Mycobacteriales > Mycobacteriaceae > Mycobacterium. The sequence goes on along the minus strand of NZ_LZIF01000039.1, from coordinate 73,140 downwards.
CGGCCATGCGGACGCCCGACCAGAGAATGCCGCTGCTGCGCAAGGCTATTCAGGATCGGGGCCTGGGCGCCCCCGACGACGAACGGTTGATCGGCGTCCAGCTCGACCTGACGGACGGCGCGTCAATCGCCCTGGCGGCGAAGACAATCGAAGAAACAGTGGGCGCCCCGTACGCACTGGTGCACAACGCGGGGATCTCGGCCGCCGGCATGGTCGAGGAGACCGACATGGCGCTGTGGCAGCGAATGCTTGCCACCAGCGTCCTGGGACCCGTCACCCTCACCCAGGCTCTGCTGCCGTCGATGCGGGCGGCGGGCCAGGGGCGCATCGTCCTGGTGTCCAGCGCGGCCGGTGTGCGGGGCCAGCCCGCCACCGCGCCGTACTCGGCGGCCAAGGGGGCGCTGGAGCGGTGGGGAGAGTCGATGGCGTGTGAGATCGCGCCGTTCGGTCTCGGTGTCACGGTCCTGGTGGCCGGCACGTATGACACCGAGATCATCACCGACGCCGGGACCACGGACAACCGCAACTTCGGCGGCCCGTACGCCCGGCTGCACACCACCATGAACAGCCGCGGGCGCTTCGCGATGAAATTGGCGCGGCCACCCGAGCGGTTCACCGACGGCCTGCTCAAGGCGATCGACGATCAAGGCGCATTTCGCCGCCGAGGCATCGGCCCAGACGCTTCGATGCTGTTGGTGGCCAACAGGATTCTGCCGGCGTCGGGCATGCACCACCTGTCGCGGATCGTGCTGGGCATTCCCAAGCAGGGCTCGATGCGCGACGGCGCGTGGCCGTTGACGACAAGTCAAAAGGCGATGGTCTTCGCCGCCCGTGCTCTTCCGCAGCCGGTACTGCAGCGGTTGGCCGCGCTGGCGGGGCGGTTCTCGTCGCAAAAGAATGCGGCACCGCAAGGGGATTGAAGGGACAATCATGGAACAACTTTTCGACGACCTAGAGGATTTCGGCGCCTTCGACGACGCGATTTCCGGTGACGTGCGTGACCCGTACACCGAATTGGCGCGGATACGCAACGAAGAGCCGGTGCAGCGACTCGAGACGTCGGGAGCGTTGCCGCACGAGGAATCGCTGCCGATGTTCATCGTGTACCGCCACGAGGACATCCAGCAGATGCTGCGCGACAACGAGACGTTTTCGTCCTCGGCGGTGATCGCGGCGTTCGGCCCGGTGCTGGGCGAGGGCGTGATGCTCGGCATGGACGAGCCGATCCACGGGCGGCTGCGCTCGCTGGTCTCAAAGGCGTTCTCGCAGAAGTCATTGGCGCGCTGGCAGGATGAGCTGGTCGGTCGCGTGGCCAACGGCCTGATCGACAAGTTCGCACCCAACGGGAAGGCAGACCTGGTCAAGGAATTCACCTTCGACTACCCGAGCCAGATCATCGCCGGATTGTTGGGCTTGCCGGAAAAGGATTATCCGCAGTTCCAGCGGTGGTCGATTTCGCTGCTGAGCTGGCTGATGAACCCCGAACGCGGGCTGGCGGCCTCAGCAGCCCTGTGCGAATACTTCGCGCCGATACTCGAGGCCCGCCGGGCCGAGCCGAAGGACGACCTGATCAGTGCCCTCGGTGCGGCGGAGATCGACGGGGAGAAGCTCGCGGACGAGGAGATCTTCTCGTTCCTGCGGCTGCTGCTGCCCGCCGGCGTCGAGACGACCTACCGGGCGCTGGGCAGCCTGCTGTTGGCGCTCCTGTCGGATCCTGAGCAGCTGGACGCGATCCGCGTGGATCGATCGCTGCTGCCCCAGGCCATCGAGGAGGGCGTGCGGTGGGAAGCACCGTTGTTGACGATCACTCGGGTGGCCACCCGCGACACGGAACTCGGCGGTGTGGCGATTCCGGCCGGCGCGACGGTGATGCCCATGCTGGGTTCGGCGAACCGGCAGGACGATCGCTATCCCGATCCGAATACCTTCAACATCCACCGGGAGGCCCGGGCGAACCTAGCCTGGGGTCATGGCGTGCACGTCTGCCTCGGCATGCACCTGGCGCGGCTCGAGATGCGCACCGCCATCAACCTTTTGCTCGACCGGCTGCCGAACCTGCGGCTTGACCCCGACGCGGACGACCCTCATATCCGCGGCCAGGTGTTCCGGTCGCCGACGGCGGTTCCGGTGCTGTTCGACCCCGAATAACCCGCCCGGGAAGACACTCCACTTGCCAATCGGCTAGTTTCCAGTAAGGCTCCCCGTAGGGTAACCAGCGCTGTACGGGACGCCCCTCTACCGAGTCAGAAGAGAGTGACAGATATGACTGAGGCTGTAAAGGTCCGCTTCGAGCCGAAGATGATGATCGACGGCAAGCTCGTCGAAGGCCAGGCCGGCACCTTCACCAACATCAACCCCGCCACCGAGGAGTCCCTCGGCGAGGTTTCGGACGCCTCGAAAGAGGACATGCACCGGGCCATCGACGCGGCCCGGCGCGCCTTCGACGAGACCGACTGGTCGACCAACAAGGAGCTGCGCAAGCGCTGCCTGCTGCAACTGCACGAGGCGATCGAGTCCGAGATCGACGAGCTGCGCGAGGAGCTCATCCTCGAGGTCGGCTCGCCCCGGGCCATCACCTTCGGCCCCCAGCTCGACGCGCCGCTGGAAGACGGGCTGAAGTATCCCGCCCGCCTGATCGACGAGTACGCCTGGGAGACCGACCTCGGCGACAAGGTCATCAGCCTCACCGGCACGCTCACCACCCGCAAGGTGTGGCGCGAACCGGTCGGCGTGGTCGGTGCGATCGTGCCGTGGAACTTCCCGTTCGAGGTCACCCTCAACAAGCTCGGCCAGGCGCTGGGCACCGGCAACACCGTGGTACTCAAGCCGGCTCCCAACACGCCGTTCAACGCGAACCGGCTCGGCCGGCTCATCGCCGAGAAGACCGACATTCCCGCCGGCGTCGTCAACGTCGTCACCGCCTCGGATCACTTCGTCGGCGAGGAGCTCACGCTGTCGCCCAAGGTCGACCTGATTTCGTTCACCGGCTCCACGGTGGTCGGCAAGCGCATCATGGAAAAGGGCGCGGCCACCATGAAGCGGCTGTTCCTCGAACTCGGCGGCAAGTCGGCCACCATCGTGCTGGAGGACGCCGACTTCGGGACGGCGTGCATGGTCGGCATCGCGCCGTGCATGCATGCCGGGCAGGGTTGCGCCAACCCGACCCGGTTGCTGCTGCCGCGGTCGCGTTACGACGAGGGCGTGGAGATCCTCAAGAACATCTACGAGAACGTCACGTGTGGCGACCCGCAGGATCCCGGAACGCTGTGCGGCCCGGTGATCTCGCAACGGCAGTACGACCGGGTGACCGGCTACATCAAAAAGGGCGTCGAGGAAGGTGCGACCGCGCTGGTCGGCGGTCCCGACGCCCCGACCGGTTTCGACAAGGGATATTACGTCCGCCCAACGCTTTTCACCAACGTCGACAACAAGATGACCATCGCGCAGGAGGAGATCTTCGGCCCGGTGCTGTCGGTCATCCCGTTCGACGACGAGGAAGACGCGATCCGGATCGCCAACGACAGCGTGTACGGGTTGGCCGGCAACGTCTTTGCGGGTTCGCTCGAGCGGGCGCTGTCCGTGACGCGCCGGATCAAGGCCGGCTTCATGGGCGTCAACGGTGGCGCCCCGTACGGCGCCGACACACCGTTCGGTGGCTACAAGGAAAGCGGCGTGGGACGTCAGAACGGTATTGCGGGCTTCGATCAGTACACCGAGATCAAGTCGGTCGCATACCCTGCCGGCTAAATCACCTTTCGACGAGATTGCCGTCGGGTCGCGGTGTCGGGCTTAGGCGCGGCCGTGGCGGCAATCTCGTTGCGGTAATGCCCTATGCGCGTGGACCGCGAATTCGTCTTCGCCGCCGTCGCCGACGAGCGACGTGGCATCGCAAGTCTGCTGGACGGATTGGACGCCGAACAATTGGCGACGCCGAGCCTGTGTGCGGGCTGGGATGTCAAGACGGTGGCGGCTCATGCGGTCAGCACCGCCACTGATGGCACCCCCACCTTCCTGCGGCTCGCGCTGCGTCGGAGGAGCATGGCTCGCGCGATCGACGAATTGGCCCGCCGCCGTGCCGAATTGCCGGCCGCTGAGATCGTAGCCAGTTTGCGCCAATGCGCGGATCGCCGGATCGATCCGCCACTGTTCGGACCGCTGGACCCACTGGCGGATGTCTTGGTGCACAGCGGTGACATCCGAATCCCGCTTGGACTGCCATTCCAGCCCGATCTGCTGCGAGCAGCATTGGCCATGGACTTCTTGACCGGCTGGTGGCCGTTCGGTTTCGTCCCCCTTGGGCGATTGCGTGGAATCAGCCTGCGCGCCGCTGATATTGGCCGGGTATGGGGGAGGGGTGCAGAAATTTGCGGACCGGTGGCCGCCCTGATGATGGCCGTCGCCGGCCGCACTGCGCTCGTGCCCATGCTCGACGGGCCGGGCCTGCCGCGGCTTGTCCAGCGATTGTCCGGGTAGACCGCATTGATCTCGACTGCCGGCTTGACCTAATATTTGTTCGGCTTTAGATTGGCAGGTGAAGTTGCGTCGCCCGGGTTGACGTTGGTGGGGTGGTTACCTGGATGCCTAGGAGTCCTGTTGAGCGAATTCGAATCGGTCGATTTCTTCACTGACCTGTCCCTGATTCCGGACCCGTACCCCTACTTCGACCATCTGCGCGCGCGTTGCCCGGTGCTGGCGCGACCCGACCAGGGCGTCATGGCGGTGACGGGGCACTCCGAAGCGCTCGCGGTGTACAAAGATCCGGCGTTCTCGTCGTGCGTCTCAGTCGCCGGCCCGTTTTCGGGATTGCCGTTTGAGCCCGAAGGCGACGACATCGGCCACTTGATCGAACAGCACCGCTCGCAGATCCCGATGAGCGAACACATCGTGACTCAAGACCCACCGGAGCACGCCCGGACGCGGGGTCTGCTCAGCCGCTTGCTAACACCTAAGCGGCTCAAGGAAAATGAAGACTTCATGTGGCGACTCGCCGACCAGCAGCTCGATGAGTTCGTGTCCCGCGGCCGTTGTGAATTCCTCGACGAGTACGCGCGACCATTCTCCGGGTTGGTGATCGCCGACCTCCTGGGAGTCCCGGTCGAGGACCACAAAGAGTTTCGGGACGTGTTCTCGGGCAAGTTCTCCGGTGGTGTCGAGGACGACTCGGTGACCCGCGCGCACAATCCGCTGGAATACCTCGACGCGAAGTTCACCACCCACATCACCGAACGCCGTCGACAGCCACGCGAAGACGTGCTGACCGAGTTGGCCCAGGCGAAGTATCCCGACGGCTCGACGCCGGAAGTTATCGACGTGGTCCGGCTGGCGACGTTTCTGTTCGCGGCCGGCCAGGAAACCACCACCAAACTGCTCAGCTTCGGGATGCGCACGCTCGCCGAAAACCCGGACTTGCAAAAGCTGCTCCGCGAAGACCGTAGCCGGATATCGAATTTCATCGAAGAGACACTGCGCATGGAAAGCCCGGTCAAGTGCCACTTCCGGATGGCGCGCCGGACGACCTCGATCGGCGACATCGATATCCCGGCGGGGAGCACGGTGATGCTGCTGCCCGGTGCGAGCAATCGGGATGCGCGAAAGTTCGAGCGGCCGGATGAGTTTCGCATCGACCGGCCGAATGTCCGCGAGCATGTGGCCTTCGGTCGTGGCAATCATTCGTGCCCGGGCGCTCCGCTGGCCCGCGCCGAGGGGCGGATCTCGCTGAACCGCATACTCGACCGGATGGCGGACATCGCCATTACGGAGGCCGCGCACGGGCCGTCGGACGCCCGTCGTTACACCTATGACCCGACCTGGCAGATGCGGGGCCTGTCCGAGTTGCACCTCGAATTCACCCCGATTCCGTGACCGCCGACGATTTCGGTGAGTGGGATCCCGGCTTTACCGAGCGCCTGATCACCGCGGCAGAACCACTGGCACGGCGCTGGTTTCGCTTCGAAGTGCGTGGGCTGGAATCGATGCCGCCCGATGGCGGTGCCCTGATCGTCGGCAACCACTCGGGCGGCATGCTCACGCCCGACGTGCTGATCTTCGCCGCGGCGTTTTACCGCAGATTTGGCTACGAGCGTCCGCTGTACACCCTCGGCCACGACGGGATGTTCGTGGGGCCGATGTCAGGATGGCTGGCCCGCCTTGGCCTCATTCGCGCCACCTCGAAAAACACCGCGCGGGCTCTGCGGGCCGGTGGTGTGGTGCTGGTGTTTCCGGGCGGAATTTACGACGCCTACCGACCGACGCTGGCGGAGAACGTCATCGATTTCAACGGCCGGACCGGATACGTCAAGGCCGCGAGCGACGCGCATGTACCGATCGTGCCGCTGGTCTCGATCGGCGGGCAGGAAAGCCAGTTGTTCCTCACGCGCGGCACATGGCTGGCGAAGCGCCTTGGCCTGTCGCGCTGGCGATCCGACATCCTGCCCATCACGGTGGGTTTTCCGTTCGGGCTGAGCATGATCATGCCGCCCAATCTGCCGCTGCCGACGAAAATCGTCAGCGAGGTCTTAGAACCGATCGATGTCGTCACCCAATTCGGCGACAAGCCTGCCGCCGCCGATGTCGACGCGCAGGTCCGCGCGGCGATGCAGAAGACCCTGGACCGGCTGGCCCGCGAGCGGCGCTTCCCTGTGCTGGGGTAGGGCCAATCGGACGGAACCGTGCTAGCCCATTGGCTTGACAGCGGCGGGTGGCATGGCGCTCTGCACAACGGCCACCTCATCGGGAAAGCCTGCAGCAGTCCGGATCTCGCAGAATGCGCTGACCATGGCGTCAGTGAGTTCATGGGTGTCGCCGAGGGTGCGGTCGTCGGCGATCACCGATATGTTGAGCTGATCGACATAGCTCCATACGGTGATATTGATGGCGCAGGCGGTGATCAGCGGACCGGCCGAATAGATCTCGCTGACCGGGGCACCGACGAACCTGCCGCGTTCACGCGGCCCCATGACGTTGGAGATCGGGATGTTGAACAGCCTGTTTCCGGTGTTCCGTCGGGCCAGCCATCTGAACGCAAGAGGGGCCGCGGCGCCCGGTAGGTAGCTGATCAGTCTGCCATACAGCGCGGGGCCGAACAGCTCGTTGTTCTCCTTGGCGATTGCGGTGCTCATCGCCGTCAGCCGCACCCGCTCCAGCGGATCGCCGATGTGCGTCGGCAGCGACACTGCCATGCCACCGAGCTCGTTGCCGCTGATCCGTTGTGGCGACCTATCCGTCGTGGCCGGGACCGAAGCGACCAGCGGTTGGGCCGCGCTGCCGTCATAGCGGAAGAGCAGTTCGCGCAAGGCACCCGCGGCGATTGCCATCACCATGTCGTTGATGGTTATCTGCAGATGTTTACCCGTCTCTTTGACCTGAGCCAGCGACAGGGTCGTGGTGGCGAAAGTCCTTGCCGAAGAGACCTTGTGGTTGATGAACGTCGGTGGCGCGTGCAACATGCGGGCAAGGTCTGGCTGCCTACCGCGCTGCCTGGTGCGCTGCCGCAGCCGTCGCGCCCCGGCTAGCGCCTCGGCCATCACTCCAGGTAATGCGCTGGCCTGCCGGACGTGATCCTCCGCGGCGGCGCGCAGCAGTTCCACCGTCGAGGGCGAAGCGCAGGTTGTGTCATTGTCGCGGTCGTCCTGCACCGGGCCGGGCAGGTCCATGATCCTGGTCAGCAGATTGGCGGAGGCAACGCCGTCGGCCAGGGCATGGTGAATCTTGCCGATGATTGCGACTTTGTGATCGGCCATGCCTTCGGCGAAGTGGAACTCCCACAACGGACGGTCGCGATCCAGTGGAATGCTAGCGATCTGCCCGATCACCTCGTCGAGCTCCCGGCGCCCACCCGGGGCGGGCACCTGAACGCGCCGCGCATGATAGTCCATATCGACTTCGCAATTCTGCAACCACATCGGATGATGCAACCGCCATGGGATGTCGATTAGCTTGTAGCGCAACGGATCCAGCCGGTGCAGTCGCCGGCGTAGCGTGTGCCGAAATAGGTCGAAGCTCAGGTCGCCGTCAAAGTCGGCGGCGTCGACGATCGCCACCTTCAGCGTGTGGGTATGCAGGTTCGGCGTCTCGCTGTACAACAGCATCGCGTCCATACCGTTGAGCCGCTTCACTCGACCATTATTGCCCTGCGCCGCGGGCGATGAGAACAAAATTCTGGTTCGCAGCCCAGCTCCGATGCCTGCAGCTGGACGCAAAACCACCCCGGGCTTCGCCCGCCCAACCCCTTGGTTGACAATCGACGCAAGACTCCACTCTTTCGAAGTCCACATGTCAAAGGAGACAAGACCATGGCTGAAGCCGTCATCGTCGAGGCAGTGCGTTCCCCGATCGGCAAGCGCAACGGCGGATTGTCCGGGGTACACGCGGCGGATCTGTCCGCACAGGTGCTCAACGGCCTGGTCGACAAGGCCGGCGTCGACCCGGGCCTGGTCGACGACGTCATCTGGGGTTGCGTCATGCAGGCCGGTGAGCAGGCCCTCGACATCGGCCGCACCGCACTGCTGACGGCCGGCTGGCCCGAAACCGTCCCGGGTGTGACCGTGGACCGCCAGTGCGGCTCGAGCCAGCAGTCCATCCACTTCGCGGCCGCCGGCGTCATCGCCGGGCACTACGACGTCGTCGTCGCCGGTGGTGTCGAGTCGATGTCGCGGACCCCGATGGGGGCATCGCTGGCCAACGGCGGGCGCCCGTACCCCGAGGCCTTCCTGGACCGCTTCGAAGGCCAGATCCCCAACCAGGGCATCGGCGCGGAGATGATCGCCGAGCAGTGGGGATTCGATCGCACCGCGCTCGACCAGTTCTCCCTCGATTCTCACGAAAAGGCTGCTGCCGCACAGGATTCCGGCGCCTTCGACGACCAGATCGTGGGCATCAAGGATCAGGACGGCAACGTGGTGCTCAAGGACGAGGGCATCCGCCGAGGCACGCCGATGGAGAAGATGGCCTCGCTGAAGCCGGCGTTCAAGGAGGACGGCGTGATTCACGCCGGCAACTCGTCGCAGATCTCCGACGGTTCGGCGGCGATCCTGTTCATGTCCGCCGAGAAGGCCAAGGAGCTGGGGCTCAAGCCGATTGCCAAGGTGCACACCGCATCCCTGGCCGGCGCGGACCCGGTGATCATGCTGACGGCGCCGATCCCGGCGACCCAGAAGGTGCTCAAGCGCTCCGGGCTGTCCATCGGCGACATCGGCGCCTACGAGGTCAATGAGGCGTTCGCGCCGGTTCCGCTGGCCTGGCTCAAGGACATCGGCGCCGACGAGAAGAAGCTCAACCCCAACGGCGGTGCCATCGCGTTGGGCCACCCGCTGGGCGGATCCGGTGCCCGGATCATGACCACCCTGCTGTACCACATGCGGGACAAGGGAATTCAGTACGGTCTGCAGACCATGTGCGAGGGTGGCGGCCAGGCCAACGCCACCATCGTGGAACTGTTGTGACGGAGGCGCCGGGGGCCCTGGCCGAGCGCCGGGGCAACGTGATGGTGATAACCATCAACCGGCCGGAAGCCCGCAACGCGGTGAACGCTGCCGTCAGCATCGGCCTCGGGGATGCGCTCGAAGAGGCGCAGCACGACGCCGAGGTGCGGGCGGTGGTGGTCACCGGCGCGGGGGATAAGTCGTTCTGCGCCGGGGCCGACCTCAAGGCGATCGCGCGGCGGGAGAACCTCTATCACCCGGATCATCCCGAGTGGGGCTTCGCCGGATATGTCCATCACTTCATCGACAAGCCCACCATCGCCGCGGTCAACGGCACCGCCTTCGGCGGTGGCACCGAGCTTGCGCTGGCCAGCGATCTGGTGGTGGCCGACGAACGCGCGCAGTTCGGCCTGCCCGAGGTCAAGCGGGGATTGATCGCTGCCGCCGGGGGCGTATTTCGCATCGCCGAGCAGTTGCCGCGCAAGGTGGCGATGCGGCTGCTGTTGACCGGCGAGCCGCTCAGCGCGGCCGCCGCCTGCGAATGGGGCCTGATCAACGAGGTCGTCGCGCAAGGCTCGGTGCTGGACGCCGCGCTGGAGCTGGCCGCGCGGATCACGGTGAACGCGCCGCTGTCGGTGCAGGCCAGCAAGCGGGTCGCCTATGGCGTCGATGACGGCGTCGTGGTGGACGACGAACCGGGCTGGGAGCGCACCATGCGCGAGATGAAGACCCTGCTGAAGTCCGAGGACGCCAAAGAGGGACCGCGGGCGTTCGCCGAGAAGCGCCAGCCGGTCTGGAAGGCGCGCTAGTGGCGATCGCGAGCGCGGCGCGGCCGGGCGAAGCGGGTCGCCCCCATCAGGACTAGCTCGCCAGGATGTTGACGCCGCGGCCGAACGCCGCGGGTAGCAGCGTGCACGTCGGCACGACGGCGCGCCGCATGGCCCGCGGCGAGCTGGCCAGCACCAGCGCGCGGGTGAGCAGCCGGTAATCGCGGGTGATCCGGTGCCACGCCTGCTCGTAGGACGCCGGCGTCTCGTTGACGATGGCGTCGACGGCCGCGGCGGCCTGCTTGAGCGCCAGGCTGATGCCCTCGCCGGTAAGGGCGTCCTCGTAGCCGGCCGCGTCCCCGACCAGCAGGACCCGCCCCGCGACCCGGCGGGAAACCACCTGTCGCAAGGGGCCGCAGCCGCGGGGGTGTCCCGAGTCGGCGCCGCGCAGCCGGCGGGCCAGCCGCGGGAACCAGGCCAGGTCGGGCCGACCGCGCGACAGGATCGCCACACCCACCAGGTCGGGTTCGACCGGCGTCACGTAGGCCTCACCCCAGCGCGACCAATACACCTCGACGAATTTCGACCAGGCCGGCACCCGGTAGTGCCATCGCACCCCGTAGCGGCGCGGCGTCCCCGCCGTCACCGTGATCCCGGCGGCGCGCCGGACCTGTGAATGCAGGCCGTCGGCTCCGACCATCCATCTCGCGCGCACACCGGCGGCCGAGACGCCGTGGGCGTCTTGCGCCACACTCGTCACCCGCGTGCGGATCCAATCGGTGTCTTGTTCTTTCGCGCGCGAGGCCAGCGCCGCATGCAGAGTGGTGCGACGCACGCCGCGGCCCGGCCCACCCCGAAAGCGCGCCTGGGCCCGCCGTCGTTCGCTGACGTAGGCGATCCCGTGAAACGGCATGCCGACGGGATCCACACCCAGCGAGGTCAGTTCGGCCAGGCCCCCGGGCATCAGCCCCTCGCCACACGCTTTGTCGATGGGGCTGTCCCGCGGCTCGGCCACGATCACCGAAAGTCCGTGCCGGCGAGCGTGTAAAGCCGTGGCCAGGCCGCCGGGGCCACCGCCGACGATCAGCAGGTCCGCGTCGTAGTCGGTCACGTGTAACCCAACGCGGAGTTCTCCACCTGCACCCGCACCCTGAGCAGCGCGGCGTTGGCCAGCGTGAAGACGGCGGCTGTCAGCCAGGCCGTATGCACCAATGGCAACGCAAACCCCTCAGCCACCACTGCAACGTAGTTCGGATGGTGCAGCCACCGGTAGGGGCCCTGACGCACCAATGGGGCCCGCGGCAGAACGATCACCCGGGTGTTCCACCGCCGGCCCAGCGTTGCGATGCACCACCAGCGCAACGCTTGGCTGGCCATCACCACCGCAAGCATCGGCCAGCCCAGCCAGGCGATGAACGGCCGGTGCAGCGCCCACGGCTCGATGAGGCAGCCGACCAGCAACCCGGAGTGAACGATCACCATGACCGGATAGTGGGATCGGCCAAACTCTGTGGCGCCCTGGGTGAACGACCAGCGCGCGTTGCGGGTGGAGACCACCAGTTCCGCGACGCGTTCGAGTCCGACCGCCAGCACCAGCAGGTAATACATGGCTACAGTCTTTACCAGCCATACCGGCCCCGCAGCACCAGCTCCATCGTCGGCGGATCGGCGACGGTCAGCGCACGGGTGGCTTCAGTTTGGGTATAGCGGATGGATGGAAACTGCATCGCACGGCCGGCGACGGACGGACTTTTCACCGCAACGCCCATCGACCCGCCGAAATCTCCGCCTGCCTTCATGTCGGGGTGACGGCGACGCCGCGCCGCCGGTTCATCCGCCGGCCGCGCTGCCGGGCCGCTAGGGTCTCCGGTATGCGGGCTCTGGTCACCGGTGCCACCGGTTATGTGGGATCACGCCTGGTCACCGCGCTGCTGGACGATCAGCACCAGGTCGTGGCCGCGACGCGAAACCCGTCGCGCCTCAAGCAATTCGGCTGGTTCGACGACGTCACGCCGGTGAGGTTGGACGCCGCCGACCCCGAGACACTTGCCTCCGCGTTCGCCCAATGCGGTCCCGTCGACGTGGCGTATTACCTGGTGCATGCGATCGGGCAGCCGGGATTTCGCGACGCCGACAAGACCGCGGCGGCGAACTTCGCGGCGGCGGCTCGCGACGCCGGGGTGCAACGCATCGTCTACCTGGGCGGCTTCGTCCCCGCGGACGAAGACCTATCCGAGCACTTGACCAGCCGGGCCGAGGTGGCCGACGCGCTCACCATCCCGGACGGTCCGGAGCTGGTGTGGCTGGGGGCGGCGATCATCATCGGCGCCGGCTCGACGTCGTTCGAGATGATGCGCTACGTCGGCGACCGTTTTCCGCTGATCCCGATCCCGAGCTGGATGGACAACCCGATCGACCCGATATCTATCCGCGACGTCCTGCACTACCTCGTCGCCGCGGCCGATCGCGACGTGGTGCCCGCCGGGGCGTACGACATAGCCGGCCCGAACACCACGTCCTACCGGGACCTGCTCAGGGCGTATGCACGCGTGTCCGGCCGCTGGCACACCGGACTGCCGGTCGGCAGGATCGACACCACGCTGGCGTCGCTGATCACGGGCGTCGCTCTGCCGGTGCCGCCGGGGTTGGCGGGCGATTTGGTCGAATCGCTAGACCACCCGATGGTGGCTTCCGCCAGCGGGCTGCGCGATCGCGTTCCCGACCCGCCCGGCGGCCTGCTCGGCATCGACGAGTCCATCGCCCTGGCCCTGGCCGGCCACTCCACGCACCGGCCGCGTCCGGTCAATGCCCTGGCCGACCCGCACCACCTCGCCAACACCGATCCCGACTGGGCCGGCGGCGACGCGCTGCGCATCCGCCGGCTCGCCCGTCGGGTCACCCCGTCGGTCGTGCGGCCGACCCTGGGGCTGGTGAACAGGGTTCCCGGTCCGGTGGCCGGAGCCGTGCGCACCGGCCTTGACATCCTGATCGCCCTAACCCCGAAGGTGCGCCCTGCATGACCCAGTCGACGAGTCAATCTCAATCTCACACCGGCGTCGTCACCGAGCTACGCCGTGCAATCACCAATGTTGCTGTGCCCCATAATGAGCCGCCCGGCGTGGTACGGCGTCGGCGGATCATGGTGGCCATCACATTGGCGGTGGGCGCCGGCGTGCTTGGGTTCTCGTTGCGGCGGCATCCGGGGGATGCGAGCTTTTACTGGCTGACGCTGGTGCTGGCGGCGGTGTGGACCGCCGGAGCGCTGGTATCCGGCCCACTGCACCTGGGCGGCATCTGTTGGCGAGGGCGCAACCAGCGGCCGGTCATCACCGGCACCGGGGTCGGCCTCCTGGTGGGTGGCGCGTTCATCGTGGGAGGACTGATCGTCCGCCAGATCACGCCCGTGGCGGAGCTGATCACCCGGGTGCTGCTCTACGCGCACCACGGGTGGTATCCGGTGATCGTGGGAATCACGCTGATCAACGGCATCGCCGAGGAAGTGTTCTTTCGCGGCGCGCTCTACACCGCCCTGGGCCGCCACCATCCGATCGTCATCTCGACCTTCCTGTATACGTGCGCGACGCTGGCCAGCGGCAACCTAATGCTCGGTTTCGCCGCGATCATCCTGGGGATGGTGTGCGCGTTCGAGCGCCGGGCCACCGGCGGCGTCCTGGCGCCGGTGCTCACTCATCTGGTGTGGGGGCTGATCATGGTTCTCGTGCTGCCCCCGATGTTCGGCGTCTGACCTCACTATCCGCGGACGCGATGACGTCGCGGGCCACAGCGCGCGTCGCGGCCGAGTGGACGGGCCGAACGAAGAACCAGTACACCTGCCCGGGTATGCCCCTCGGCAGAAAGGTAGACCGCTGGGTATAGCGGGCGCCGCTGCCGTCTTGGCCGGTGACCGCAATCTCGAGCCACTCGCGTCCCGGGGCTCGCTTGGTGGAGCGCAGCCGCAACAGGTTTCCCGGCGTGCGCTCGTCGACTTTCCAGTCGGCCGCCCGCGAGTTCACGACGTCCTCCACCGCCGTCCAGACATCGCCGGGCTCCGCGGCGGTGGCGGCGGTGCGCACCTCGGTGTAGATGATCTCGCCCGCCCAGTCCGGGTCCGTAGGCAGTGGCTCGGCCGGCTCGGACCGCAGCGACGACCAGGACGCGTCGGGCAGGCCGCGGCTGGCGCGGTGCAGCGCCAGCTCGACGGCGCGACGGTAGCCGGTCAGCCCGCCCGGCGGTGGAGCGATGATGCCGTCGATGTCCGAATTGCGCATCACCGCATCGCATTCCAGCGATTCGACCAGCGGCCGCGCCAGCCCGGACGGAATCGGGGTCACCGTCCCCACCCAGAGGCTGGCGATCGCCGGGGTCAGGAACGGCAGCACGAACAGGTAGCGCTTGCCCAACCCCGCGACCTCGGCGTAGACCCGCATCATGTCGCCGTATTCCAGCACGTCGGAGCCGCCGATGTCCCAGGCGCGCGACTCCGGGACTGGGGCCGTTGCCGCCGCGGCCAGGTAGTACAGCACGTCGCGGACCGCGATCGGCTGGATCTTGTTGTGCACCCACTTCGGGGTGGTCATCACGGGTAACCGGTCGGTGAGGTGCCGGATCATTTCGAACGACGCCGACCCAGAGCCGATGACCACCCCGGCCTGCAACACCACGGTCTCGATGCCGGAGTCGATCAGCGCGTCCCCGACCGCCTTGCGTGACGCGAGATGCGGTGAGAGATCGCTGTCTTCGGGATGCAGCCCGCTCAGATACACCACCCGCCGGACCCCGGCGCGCCGCGCGGCCGTCACGACGTTGCCGACGGCGCGCGTTTCCTCGGCGACGAAATCTTTCGAGCTGCCCATCGAATGGACGAGGTAGTACACCACGTCTATGCCGTCGAACGCAGCGATCAGGGACTCGAGGTCGCCGAGGTCCCCGCGCGCCACCTCCGCCCGTTGTCGCCACGGCACCTGCGCCAGCTTGTCGGGGTTGCGCGCCAAGGCCCGGACGCGATGGCCCTCGTCGAGGAGCCGGGGCACCAGGCGCCCGCCGATGTAGCCGGTCGCTCCGGTAACCAGGCACCGCACCTGTTCGGGCATCGATCCTCCGTCGTTCGTCAGCGGGTCTGACGGGGAGGATTACCTCATCGAAGGCGGCTTAAGCGTTGCCGCCGATGAGCGCACCTGGTTTCAGCGGTCGGTGAAATTGGCGGTGCGCCGTTGCTGGAAGGCGGTTGCGCCCTCGACGAAGTCGGGGGATTTCAGCAGCACGGACTGGCCGTCGAACTCACGCTGCAGGGCGGGGTCCAACTCGGTCAGCGTGGCGGCGTTGATCGCCAGCTTGGTCTTGGCGAAGGCCACCGCCGGACCGCTCAACAGCCGGGCGATCACCTTGTCCACTTCGGCATCGAAGTCGCCGGCCGGATAGACCGCGGTGACCAGGCCCCACGACAAGGCCTCCGCGGCGCTAAGCCGTTCCGGAAGCAGCGCCATTTGCATGGTCCTGATCCGGCCGATCGCGGCCGCCACCAACGCCGACGCACCACCGTCGGGCATCAACCCGATCTTTGTGAAGGCGAGCATGAAAAACGCGCTCTCCGAAGCCAATACGACGTCACACGCAAGGGCGATGGAGACGCCGACGCCGGCCGCGGGTCCCTGGACCACGGCGACCACCGGGTGCGGCAGCGCGGCGATCCCGCGCACCAGCCGGTTGATCTCGAGGATGATCTCGTCCGGCGGGACGCCGCCGCCGGAGACGTCGTCGGCGCTGATGCCCGCACCGGAGCTGAAGCCGCGTCCGGCCCCGCCCAACCGCACCACCTTGACCTCGGGGTCGGTGGCCGCGTACTCCATCGCGTCCGCGATTCCGGTGATCACCGGAACGGTCAGCGAATTCAGGCTGTCGGGTCGGTTGATGGTCACCGACAGCACGCCGTCGGACAGCGTGACGTCAAGGCCTGCGACGGGTGTCAGGGTGGCGATCGCGGATGAAGTCATCGGCTCACCATAAGTGACCGGGGTGTGCGGCCTTTCGGCACGGCTGCGAAGATGTCGAACGACCGGTTGTTTGGTTGCGAACGGTCAAGGGGCGTCAAAGCGGACGAAAGGTCGGTGGATCGTGGCTGGACCGTTGAACGGGCTGCGTGTTGTCGAGTTGGCCGGCATCGGCCCCGGGCCGCACGCCGCGATGATCCTGGGGGATCTGGGCGCCGACGTCGTGCGTATCGATCGCCCGTCTTCGGGTCCTGGGGGAGTCGCCAAGGACGCCATGATGCGCAACCGGCGGGTGGTGACCGCCGACCTGAAGTCCGACGAAGGGCGCGGCCTCGTCCTCAAACTGATCGCCAAGGCCGACGTGCTGATCGAGGGCTACCGCCCGGGCGTCACCGAGCGGCTCGGCCTGGGGCCCGAGGACTGCGCCGCGGTCAACGACAGGCTCGTCTACGCCCGGATGACCGGCTGGGGCCAGACCGGCCCTCGCAGCCAGCAGGCGGGTCACGACATCAACTACATCTCGCTGAACGGCATCCTGCATTCGATCGGCCGGGCGAACGAGCGGCCGGTGCCGCCCCTGAACCTGGTCGGTGACTTCGGCGGCGGCTCGATGTTCCTGCTGCTCGGCATCCTGTCCGCCCTGTGGGAGCGGCAGACCTCCGGCAAGGGGCAGGTTGTCGACGCCGCGATGGTGGACGGCTCGAGCGTGCTGATCCAGATGATGTGGCAGATGCGTGCCTCCGGGATGTGGACCGACGCGCGCGGCACCAACCTGCTCGACGGTGGCGCCCCCTATTACGACACCTACGAATGCGCCGACGGGCGCTACGTCGCGGTCGGCGCCATCGAACCGCAGTTCTACGCCGCGATGCTGGCCGGCCTCGGCCTGGACGGCGCCGACCTGCCCGGACAGAATGACGTCGGCCGCTGGCCCGAGCTGCGGGCCCTGCTGACCGAGAAGTTCGCAAGTCAGGACCGCGACCACTGGGCCAAGGCGTTCGCCGACTCCGATGCGTGCGTGACGCCCGTGCTGGCCTTCGGCGAGGTGCAGACCGAGCCGCACATCACCGAGCGCAACACGTTCTATGAGGTCAACGGGGGCCTGCAGCCGCTGCCCGCGCCGCGGTTCTCCCGCACCGCTCCGGAGACGCCGCGGCCCGCGGCGCCGGTGACCGACGCCGAAGTCGTCCTCAGGGACTGGGTATAGTCCCAACCAACCAGTTGGCTGGACTCGAGCGAATCAGGAAGGAGTCGGATGGAGATCAAAGACGCCGTTGCCGTCGTCACCGGGGGAGCGTCAGGCCTGGGCCTGGCCACCACCAAGCGATTGCTCGACCGCGGTGCTCAGGTGGTGGTGATCGATCTGCGTGGCGAGGAAGCGGTCCGTGAACTGGGCGATCGCGCGCGCTTCGTCGAGGCCGACGTCACCGACGAGGCCGCCGTCGGCAAGGCGCTGGACGCCGCGGAGTCGATGGGCACGCTGCGAATCAACGTCAACTGCGCCGGCATCGGCAACGCCATCAAGACCCTGTCCAAGGACGGCCCGTTCCCGCTGGACGGGTTCAAGAAGGTGATTGGGGTCAACCTGATCGGTACCTTCAACGTCTTGCGGCTGGCCGCCGAGCGCATCGCCAAGACCGAGCCAGTCGGCGAAGAGCGTGGCGTCATCATCAACACCGCATCTGTCGCCGCATTCGAGGGCCAGATCGGCCAGGCCGCCTACTCGGCGTCCAAGGGCGGCGTCGTGGGCATGACACTGCCGATCGCGCGCGACCTGTCCCGCGAGCTCATCCGCGTCGTGACCATAGCGCCGGGCCTTTTCAAGACCCCGCTGCTGGGATCGCTGCCCGAGGAGGCGCAGGCGTCGCTGGGCAAACAGGTGCCGCACCCGGCCCGGCTTGGCGATCCCGACGAGTACGGCGCCCTGGCCGTCCACATCGTCGAGAACCCGATGCTCAACGGCGAGGTCATTCGCCTGGACGGCGCCATTCGCATGGCGCCTCGCTGAGCCGCACCGCCCCCGGACAAAACGAATGCCCCCCGCATCGGCGGGGGGCATTCGTGACAACCAGGATGAATGGTTACTTGCGGAACCATCGACTGACATTCGGTTCGGCCATCAACAGCCGAGCAAGCATGCTCATGGCCGCCTCAGCTCGCGGCTTGCAGTTCGTCGAACTGCTCCGAGGTCTCGCCTTCCACCAGGACGTCGCCGTGGTAGAGGGCATCGAAGTCAACTTTGATGACGTCGGCACTTGTGTCGTCGATCCACATGACACTGAGCGTATGGGCCACCATTAAGGAATCTTTGAGTCACGATTCGGAAAACCTTGGCAATTTACCGGCCAGTAGGTTGACCGGCGTCCACCACGCGATTTGGGCCGTGAGCTGCTTACTTGTCGCACATTTTCTGGCCGGACTCTTATGGTCCAAACGGTTTGAAAAGCGGTGTTGAACCATTCGGGCGGGCGCTGCGTGTTAAACGCAGTGCACTGTTTGACGTGTGCACATTAGCGTTTGTTAGGTTGTCGCGGCCAAGCGAGCGGCCAGCGCAATGGGGCACCGGCAGCGGAGGGGCTTGAAATGCTGCAGAAAACCGCCCGAGTCGCGATCAGGGCGCCCCGCCGCATCATCGCCATCGGTGTCCTGGTTTTCATCGCCGCCGCCGTCTTCGGCGTTCCCGTCGCCAAGAGCCTGTCGCCCGGTGGCTTTCAGGACCCGAACGCCGAGTCGGGCCGCGCCATCAGCGTGTTGAGCGACAAGTTCGGCCAGAGCGGCCAGCAGGTGCTGATCCTGGTGACCGCGCCGGGTGGCACCAACAGCGAACCGGCCCGCAAGGTGGGCGCCGACCTCGTCGACGGGCTGCGCAAGTCCCCACTGGTCTACATCGTCTCCTCGCCGTGGACCGCGCCCCCACCGGCTGCGGCGGACCTGGTGAGCCGCGACGGCAAGTCCGGACTGATCGTGGTCAACCTCAAAGGCGGCGAGGACTATGCCCAGAGCAACGCCCAGACGTTGGCGGACCAGTTCGTCCACGACCGCGACGGCGTCACCGTGCGGGCCGGCGGCCAGGCGATGCAGTACGCGCAGATCAACACGCAGAACCAGGCCGACCTGCTGTCGATGGAGTTGATCGCCCTGCCGCTGAGCTTTTTGGTGCTGATCTGGGTGTTCGGCGGGCTGCTGGCAGCGGCGTTGCCGATGACGCTGGGCGCGCTGGCCGTCGTCGGTTCGATGTCGGTGTTGCGCCTGATCACTTTCACCACCGAGGTCTCGATCTTCGCCCTCAACCTGAGCACCGCTCTGGGCCTGGCCCTGGCCATCGACTACACCCTGTTGATCGTCAGCCGCTATCGCGACGAGTTGGCCGAAGGCCGCGACCGCGACGAAGCGCTCATCCGGACCATGGCCACCTCCGGCCGCACCGTGCTGTTCTCAGCGGTCACCGTGGCGTTGTCGATGTCGGCGACGGTGGCGTTCCCGATGTACTTCCTCAAGTCGTTCGCCTACGCCGGCGTGGCCACCGTTGCCTTCGTCGCGGCCGCCTCGATCGTGATCACCCCGGCCGCGATCGTCCTGCTGGGCCCCCGCCTGGACGCCCTGGACGTGCGCCGCCTGGCGCGGCGGATATCGCGGCGCCCCGAACCGGTGCAGGGGCCCGTCGAGCTGGGGTTCTGGTATCGATCCAGCAGGTTCGTGATGCGCCGCTGGGCGCCGATCGGCCTGACCGTCGTCGCTTTGCTGTTGTTGCTCGGGTATCCGTTCCTCCGTGTGACCTGGGGCTTTCCGGACGATCGGGTGCTGCCGCGGTCAGCGTCGTCGCATCAGGTCGGCGACCGGCTGCGCAACGATTTCGCGCACGATTCGGCGACGTCGGTGCCCGTCGTCATCCCCGACGCCACCGGCCTGAGCCCGTCGGACTTCGACCACTACGCCGCTGATCTGTCGCGCGTTGCCGACGTCTCGGCGGTGTCAAGCCCTGGCGGCACCTTCACGGCGGGCAACCGCGTGGGACCGCCCGCCGGGCCGACCGGGGTGGCCGGCGGCAGCGCGTTCCTGACCGTCAGCAGCGCGGCGCCGCTGTTTTCCCAGGCGAACGGCGCCCAACTCGGCCGGTTGCACGAGGTGCCCGGGCCCGCGGGCCGAGCCGTCGAGATGGGCGGACTGGCGCAGGTCAACCGCGACAGCGTCGATGGCGTGACGGACCGGCTACCGCTGGTCCTCGGGTTGATGGCGGCGATCACCTTCGTGCTGCTGTTTCTGCTCACCGGCAGCGTGCTGCTGCCTGCCAAGGCGCTGGCCTGCAACATCCTGTCGCTGACGGCGGCGTTCGGCGCGCTGGTGTGGATCTTTCAGGACGGCCATCTGGGTGCGCTGGGAACGACGCCGAGCGGAACGCTGGTGGCCAACATGCCGGTGCTGCTGTTCTGCATCGCCTTCGGGTTGTCCATGGACTACGAGGTGTTCCTGCTGTCCCGGATCCGCGAGTACTGGCTGGCGTCCGGTGCCGCCCGACCGGCGAAGCCGACGGCAAAGCAGGCCCACGCGGCCAACGACGAGAGCGTGGCGCTCGGCGTCGCCCGCACCGGCCGGGTGATCACCGCGGCCGCCTTGGTGATGTCGATGTCGTTCGCCGCGCTGATCGCGGCGCACGTCTCGTTTATGAGGATGTTCGGCCTCGGCCTGACGCTCGCGGTGTTCGCCGACGCCACCCTGGTGCGGATGGTGGTCGTTCCGGCCTTCATGCATGTGATGGGGAAGTGGAATTGGTGGGCGCCCAAACCCCTGGCGTGGCTGCACGACCGGTTCGGCATCAGTGAGAAAGCGACCGCAGAGACCGTCGAACGCCTCGAGCCGACCGGAATACCCGCCGAACTCCCCGAGCCGGTGGCCAATATCGGTTAGCGCCGCCGTTCGCCGGGACCTTATTGTGGGGCTCATCTGAATCGGAGGGCTGGTATGACAGCGGCGGTTGACAACCCGTTCTTTGCGCGGATTTGGCCATTTGTCGCCGCCCATGAAGTCGAGGCGATCCGGGCCATGCGCCGGGAGAATCTGGCCGGCCTGCACGGCCGGGTGCTGGAGGTCGGCGCGGGAATCGGCACGAACTTTGCGTACTACCCGGACTCCGTCGACGAGGTGATCGCGATGGAGCCCGAACCGCGGCTGGCGGCCCTGGCCCGTGCAACCGCCGACGCGGCGCCCACCCGCGTCGTGGTGACCGGCGAAACGGTCGAAGCGATTGGCGGCGTCGAGCCGTTCGACGCGGTGGTGTGCTCGCTGGTGTTGTGCTCGGTGCACGACCCCGGCGATGTGTTGCGGCGTCTGTACTCGTTGCTGCGGCCCGGCGGGGAGCTGCGATATCTCGAGCACGTCGCGAGTGCCGGTGCGCGCGGCCGTCTTCAGCGGTTCGTCGATGCGACGTTGTGGCCGCGGCTCTTCGGCAATTGCCACACCCATCGCGATACCGAGCGTTCGATCGTCGAGGCGGGATTCGAAGTGGACACGTCGCGGCGGGAGTTCACGTTGCCGTCCTGGGCGCCGATGCCGGTCTCCGAGCTACTGCTCGGCCGCGCGCGCCGGCCCTGACCGGGCGTCCCGTCAGCTCAGCAGGGCCGGTAGCCGCTGCAGCAGGCCGGGCAAGGCCTGGCTGGCCGTCTCACGCATGCTGACCGTCACGCTGTCCGACAAGGGGGTCACCTCGGGATTGACCTCGATGACGGCGGTGCCGCGGGACAGGGCCAGCTCGGCCAGCCCGGCCGCCGGATAGACGATCGCCGAGGTCCCGACGACCACCATCACGTCGGCGGCCTCGGTCGCCTCGACGGCGCGCCGCCACGGCTCGTCGGGCAGCTGTTCACCGAACCACACGATGTCGGGCCGAATCAGGCCCCCGCAGCGACACACCGGGGGATCCACCTCCAGCGCCGGTTCGGGCATCGCGGGCAGCGCATCGGAGTAGCGCTTATCGCAACGCGCACAACGGAATTCGAACAGACTGCCGTGCAGATGATGAACCATGTCGCTGCCCGCGCGCTCATGCAGGTCGTCGACGTTCTGGGTGATGACGCTGACCTCGGCGTCGTCCTGCCAGGCGGCGATGGCGCGATGGCCCGCATTCGGTTGGACGTCGGCGACCAAGTAGTGGCGCCACAGATACCAGCCCCAAACCCGCTGCGGGTTGTCGCGCCAGCCCTGCGTGCTGGACAGCTCGTAAGGGTCGAAGCGCGCCCACAACCCGTTCTTGTCATCGCGGAAGGTCGGCACGCCGCTTTCCGCGGAGATCCCCGCGCCGCTGAGCACGGCAATTCGCATCCACCCAACATAGCCGGGAGTGGGGGATACTGGACGGGTGGAGCTGGGTGACTGGTTGAAGGTCGACATGAAGGCGGGAAAGCCGTTGTTCGACCAGCTCAGGACGCAGGTCATCGATGGGGTCCGGGAGGGCGCGCTGCCGCCCGGCACCCGACTGCCTACCGTTCGGGACCTGGCCGGCCAACTCGGCGTCGCCGTCAACACCGTGGCGCGCGCCTACCGGGAGCTGGAGACCTCCGCCATCGTCGAAACGCGCGGGCGTTTCGGCACTTTCATCGCCCGCTACGACCCGACCGACGCCGCGATGGCGGCCGCGGCGCGCGAGTACGTTCGGGTTGCGCGCGGACTCGGCTTGGACAAGGACGACGCGGTTCGCTACATCGAAGCGGTGCCCGACGAATAAGACGGGCGTCGAAACCCCTTGCTGCACAAGCTGTCTGGTACCGCCGCTCAGCGCAACACTTTCTCCAGCGTGCGCAGGTTGCGCGTCGTGGTCGACGACTTGTACCGCGGCTTACCCATCGTCTTGCCGATGCTGCTGTCCAGCGTGCTGCCCTTGGGCACCTGCCAATAGACCACGCCGTCACCGCGGCGGATCTTCTCGTCGGCACCCGCGTCCTTGCCCAGCGCCGCGAGCTCGTCCAGCACGGCGGAGTCGGCGACGAACGTGACGTAGGACTGATAGCCATCGAGCTCACGCTCGAACGGGTAGGCATCGACCACGCCGCGCACCGTGTCGATGTCGTAGGCCAGCACCCACGCGTCGTAGCCGAACCGCTCCCGCAGCGCGGCTTCGGCCTTTTTGCGCACCGACGCCACGCCGGCGGACGATTCCAGCAGCACGTTGCCGGTCGCCAGGATCGTCCGGACCTCGGTGAACCCCGCCTCGGTGAGCGCGGCCGCCACGTCGGCCATTTTGAGATTGACGCCCCCGACGTTGACGCCACGCAGGAAGGCCGCGTACTTGGTCATGCCCCGATTTCACCAGGTCGGCCACCCAACAAATACCCCGGGCCGCCCTGGGCCTGCGAGACGTAGGCTTTCGTCATGGGACGCCAAGTCTTCGACGACAAATTGCTGGCCTTGATCAGCGGACACTCCCTTGGGGTGCTGGCCACCATCAAGCGCGACGGGCGGCCTCAGCTGTCGAACGTGAGCTACCACTTCGACCCGCGCAGCATGGCGATCCAGGTGTCGATCACCGAGCCGCGGGCCAAGACCCGCAACCTGCGTCGGGACCCGCGGGCCTCGATCCTGGTCGACGCCGACGACGGCTGGTCATACGCCGTCGCGGAGGGCACCGCCGAGCTGACGCCCCCGGCGGCCGCGCCCACCGACGACACCGTGGAGGCGCTGATTGCGTTGTATCGCAACATCGCCGGTGAACACCCGGACTGGGACGAATACCGCCAAGCCATGGTCACCGACCGGCGGGTGCTGCTGACGCTGCCGATCTCTCACCTGTACGGCATGCCGCCGGGCAAGCGGTAGCCGCGGCGCGTAGGCGAACCGTTTCGGCAAACCCGGCTAGGCTGCCCCCTATGGCTGAATCGAATGCCCGGCGGAATTCGAAGTCGTCGGCGTCTTCGGGCGGCGCGGGAGCGCCCGGGGGGGACGACGACACCAAGCGCAAATTCCGCGAAGCCCTGGACCGCAAGATTGCGAACTCATCCAGCGGATCCGACCACAAGAACGGTTCCGCCAAGCAATCGCGGGCGCACGGCGCGGTGGGGAACCGCCGGGAATTCCGCCGCAAGAGCGGCTGACGGCCGCCGCGCCCCTGGGCGAATCATGTTGTGCGCCATATCAGTTCACTGAGACGGCCTCAGCCCCTCCGGCGCTGCGAATAGGCCGATCGACGGGTCGGCTTGGCCGGGTTTGCCGCGCAGGCTTCCCCGGGTGCTGGGATGTTCGAAGTTCACCCGGGACGGGTCATTTTGGTAGGCCCAGTCCGCCACGATGGTGCGTTGGCCGAACGTCCAGCGGCCGTCGTGTTTGGTGTACGTGTCCAGGTATCGCCCGCCGATGATGACGTCGACGTCGTGTTCGGGGCCCGCGAAGGTGTGGAACACCAGGCAGTAGATCTCACCGCGGGCGGTGTCGCCGTTGACCGCGAAGTTCGTTGTGGTGATGTTGTGTTGGGAGACACGCACATACGGCTCCGCGGCTTGCAGCTGCGCGATGAACTGTTCGACGCCCCCGGTCGAAAACGAACCGTGCGAATCGGTCGCCTCCGGGTGGTACAGGCTACGCAGCGTGTCGTAGTCGGCGCGATCGACGGCCCGGCAATAGGCGGTGACGAGCTGATGCAGTTCGTCCCGAGCCAGCATCAGCGCCAGTTTGGCCTCATCCACCACCACGCCACGATAACGCCGTCATTGCTGGTGAGTACTCTTGCGACCAACGGTGCCAGGGTGTGCAGCGGAAGGAAGATCGTTGACGGTGAAACTTTGCCTCGCGCAAGATCCTGAGGCCGACAAGCTGCTGGACGACAGCCCCTTGGCGTTGCTGATCGGGATGGTGCTGGATCAGCAGGTGCCCTTCGAGACCGCATTCGCCGGACCGAAGAAGATTGCGGACCGGATGGGCAGCTTCGATGCCGCCGACATCGCGGACTACGACCCGGCCAAGTTCGCCGAATTGTGCTCGCAAACGCCTGCGATACACCGCTTTCCGGGGTCAATGGCCAAGCGCATCCAAACGCTGGCGCAGATCATCGTGGACCGCTACGACGGCGACGCGGCCGGATTGTGGACTGCCGGCGACCCCGACGGAAGCGAGCTGCTGAGGCGGATCAAGGGATTGCCTGGATTCGGGGATGTGAAGGCGCAGATCTTTGTGGCACTGCTGGGCAAGCAGTACGGCGTCACACCGAAAGGCTGGCGGGCGGCCGCCGGCGACTTCGGGCGGGCCGGCGCGCACATCTCCGTCGCCGACATCGTCGACGCCCAATCGATGGGGAAAGTGCGCGCCTACAAAAAGCAGATGAAAGCGGCAGCCAAAGGGGCGAAGTAGAAGGTCCACAGAAGGGAAAAGCGACAACGTGAAGACGCACATAACGTGTCCGTGCGGTGAAGCCATCGTCGGCAAGGACGAGGACGAACTGGTCGAGTTGACCCAAGCTCACCTCGCCAGCGTCCATCCTGGTCTGGAGTACGACCGCGACGCCATCCTGTTCATGGCGTACTAGAGCGGCACCAACGCGAATGCGCGTGCCCCGCTCGGGGACACGCGCATTCAGGGCGACGAGACGGTGGCGGCGCCGGTCCGCTACGGCACCACCGTCGAGCCGATGGTGGGCATGAACTGGCACTGCTTTTCCTTCGTGGTGACCTGCCCGAAGATCGTCGACATGATGCTGCCGGAGCCGGTGTCGGCGATAGCGCTCAGCGTCGTCGGCCCCTCCGGATTGATGTCCGGACGCGGCTTGAGCGCGACGGTCCCCGACTTGCCGGTGGTCAGGTTCACCCAGGTGACGTTCAAGGGCAGCTTCTGCACCTCGGCGGGTCCGGGCGTGCCGACCGCGGTGAACACATAGGCGGTCTGGCCGGGCCCCGGGCCGGGCAGCGGAATCTTGGCCGGCCCCGCCACCGACAGCGCGGTGGCGATGGCGCTGGTGCCGTCCGCCAGGCAGTTGGTGCCGATCGACGGGTACATGAAATCCTGCGTGGGCGGGGTGTCGGCGCCGAATCCCGGTGCCGCCGCCGCGGGAGCGGGCGCCGGCGCGGGTGCGGCCTGCGGTGCGGGAGGGGCCGCCGGTGGTGCCGCGGCCGGTGCCGGTGGTGCCGGGACCGGCGCGGCGGCGGGCACCTTCGACCATTCGGCGGGACCCGGTGCGCCGGGTGCCGCAGCGGGGGCCGGGCCGGCTGCGTGGGCCGGGTCGATGCCGGCCGGAAGGTGTGCCTCGGGCGCCGGAGTAGCAGGCGCCTCGGGCGCCGGGGCCGCAGCGGGCGCCGCAGCGGCATCGGGTGCCGCAGCGGGGGCCGGGCCGGCCGCATGGGCCGGGTCGATGCCGGCCGGCAGGTGGGCCTGCAAGCCGGGTTCCACCCCTGTCGCGGGCACGTGCTGCGCCGGTGCGACGGGCTCGGCGACGAATTGATTGACCGCCGCCGCAACGTTTTTGGACTCGTTGGGCGTGCTCGGGTTGTGGGCGAAGGCTTGCGCCGCGGCCATCAGCAGCTGCGTCGCTTGCTGCGGGTCGGTGGCCGCTTGCTGGATGAGCGGGGCTAGCTGCGACAAGGCGGGCAGACCCGGCAGCCCTTGGGCCGCATTCGGTTGCGGTATCGGCTGCGGCGCCGCCGGGTCGGCTGCCGCGTTCGGGCAGAGCCCGAACGCGACAGCCGATGCCGTGACGACAGCGGCCAAACCTTTGGACAGATTCCAAGTGGTTGCCACGGTGTCCTCCGGTTCTCAGTAGTGGTTTAGCCGTTTACGAACTGATCAGGGCAGGGCGGCCAGCAGCGGCGCCGCCGGACTTGCCAGGCTGGGCGCCGGCGCGGGTGCCCCGGGCGCGGCAGGAGCCTGACCCGAGGTGAGCGCCGGCAGATCCTGCGGGAGCGTGACTTTCGGAGGCACACTGACCGGCAGGCCGGCCGGCATCGCCGGCATGTTGACCTGCGCCTGCGGTAACTGCGGAGCGGGCGGAGTGGCCGGTGCCGCGGGTGACGACAGCCCCGGGATGGCCGGCAGGCCCGGAATCGACGGAGCGGCCGGAGCGGCGGGGCCCGCAGCCGCCGGCTGCGCACCCGTGAGGCCCTGAATCATTCCCGGAATCCCGCCGGTCGCCGTCGATGGCGCGGCCGGGGTCGCCGACTGCGCCAGCCCGGGAACAAGGGGGCTGGTCGCCGGAGACGACGCCGGGGCGGCGCTTGTCGCCACGGTCAGTCCGGGAATCGACGGAAGACCCGCCGTCGGAGCCGCCGCGGTCGCCGGCGAGGTGGCCGCCGGAACGCCCGGGAAGTTGATGCCCGGGGTGGCCGGAGCCGCCGGCGGCGTGGCGCCGAGTGCGGTCGCGAGGTTCTGCAGGATTTGAGGTGCGTTGGCCGCCGAACTGATCAGCTGCTGCGGAATGTTCGGCAGGGCCGGGGCGGGCACGGGGTCGGCGTGGGCGATACCGCCCGTCAATAGCGCTGCGGACGAACCGACCACGACGGCGGCTGCACGCATGTAAGTCCAGATGGTTGGCATGACTCTCCCTGATTGATCGATTACAGGTCCCGCCGCTGAAGTTACTTTGATGCAGATGGGACACAAGTGACACGTGTGGCATTTATAGACTCGTTACGGATACGAGTGAGATCGGTGACCGAATGCGCCGGAAAAGCGCTTCAACGGCCCTTTATCGATGGCCGTAAGAACGACGGCGCTGCGGCGCGAAGCCCGCTCGCTAAAGTCGGCCGCATAGACACCACCTCGGCCGCTCCGGCGGCATCCAAGCCCCAGCGATTGGCGGGCGCCCTTCAGGTGGCCGCGCCGATGCTGCTCATCGCGAGCATCGCCGTTCGGTTGGCCTGGACGTACCTGGCTCCCAACGGCGCGAACTTCGTCGACCTGCACGTGTACCTCGGCGGATCCGCCGCGATCGATCACCCCGGCACCTTGTACAGCTACGTCTACGCAGACCAGACGCCGGACTTCCCGCTACCGTTCACCTACCCGCCGTTCGCGGCCGTCGTCTTCTACCCGCTGCACCTGCTGCCATTCGGTCTCGTTGCCTTCCTGTGGCAGATCGCGACCATGGCCGCGCTGTATGGCGCGATACGGCTCAGCCAGCGTCTGATGGGCGAGGTAACCCCCGCCGCCCGGCGCGTCGCGATGTTGTGGACGGCGGTCGCCATCTGGATCGAGCCGCTGCGCAGCACATTCGACTACGGCCAGGTGAACGTGTTGCTGATGACCGCGGTCCTGTGGGCGGTGTGCACCACGCGGTGGTGGCTGTCGGGGCTGCTGGTCGGCGTGGCGGCGGGAATCAAGTTGACCCCCGCGATCACCGGCGTCTATCTCCTCGGCGCCCGCCGGTGGGCTGCGGCGGTGTTCTCGGCGGTCGTTTTCGTTGCCACGATTGGGATTTCGGTGTTGGTCGTCGGCGATCAGACGCGGTACTACTTCACCGAGTTGCTGGGCGATGCCCACCGGGTAGGCCCCATCGCCACTTCGTTCAATCAATCCTGGCGCGGCGGCATTTCGCGAATCCTGGGCCACGACGTCGGATTCGGTCCGTCGCTGGTGGTCGCCGTCGCCGTCACCGCGGTGCTGGCCGTGCTGGCCTGGCGCGCCCTGGACTCCTCGGATCGGCTGGGCAGGCTGCTGGTGGTGGAGTTGTTCGGGCTGCTGCTCTCACCGATTTCCTGGACCCACCACTGGGTGTGGCTGGTACCGCTGATGATCTGGGCGATCCACGGCCCGGCGCGCGAGCGAAGTGGAGCGGGCATTGTCGGCTGGGGCTGGCTCGCCCTGACCCTGATCGGCGTGCCGTGGTTGCTGAGCTTCGCCCAGCCGACCATCTGGCAGATAAGCCGGCCGTGGTACCTGGCGTGGGCCGGGCTGATCTACATCGTGGCGGCCATCGCGACGTTGATCTGGGTCGCGGCAACCGGTAGCCGAGAGGCCGAGCAGCAGCGCCCGGCCGCGCTCTAGTTGTCGACGATGCCGTTGATGTCGCGGGCCATGTCGATGTCGTTTTTGGTGATGCCGCCCTCGGAGTGCGTGACGAGAGCGAAAGTTACCGTCCGCCAACGGATATCGATGTCGGGATGATGGTCCTTGCTCTCCGCGTGCTCGCCCACCCGGCGCACGGCATCGATGCCGGCGAGAAAGCTCGGAAATTTGATCGAGCGGCGCAGGGCGCCGTCGGCGCGCTCCCATCCGGTGAGATCGGGCAGTGCGGCGTCCACTTGCTCATCCGTTAACACAGCCATAGCTCGACGGTATACCGTCACCGGCCAGGAGATGATTTCGCAGCTGATCGTGGGTTAGAGACAGACCCGGAAATCTGCGGCCCTCCCGACGCTGTGGTCTATCTAGGAGGCAACGGCGGGACCCGGCGTCTGAGTTTTCGGATCCAGCTGCACGACGACGCTTTCCTCCGGCGGGTTGTTTCGTTCCTGGTATGCCGACTCGAGGATGTCCGGAACCCGCTGCAGGTCGCGGGCGACGCCCATCAATTCCTCCAGGATCATGATTCGTTGCTGATTCGCCTCGGTCAGCGTTGCGCGCGCCTGCTCATCGGAATGACGAGCTCTCTGTTTTGCGTCGGCGATAAGTTGTTCGCGCTCCTGCTGGGCTTCCTGCCACGCCTGATCGATCGATGATTGGGCTTCAGCACGCATCCGGGCGAGTTCGGCGTCGAACTCTCTCCTGGTGGCCGCGCACTCCGTCTCCAGCGCCTTGCGCTGCGCGGCGATGTCGGCCAGCAATTCCCGGTGCTCTCGCTGGGCGACCTCGGTCTCGGCCTCGGCCTGGGCGATCAGGGCTTCTACCTCGGCACGCGATTCGCTCTGCATCTGGGAGATCTCATCGAGCGCACGCCGCAGCAACTTCGCCATCCGATGTTGCATCGCGTACGGCGACGGCGAGGTGTCCGAGAGGAGCGCAACCTCATCCGTGAGGCACGCGACTTCAATCCGCAGCGCGGCCGCTTCATCGCCGGCCTCGTTTCGCTGGGCCCTGAGGTTCTGAACCTCCTCGATGAGGAACTGCTGCTTGGCGAGCAACACTTCGATGTAGGCATCGACCGCGGCCGTGTCATAGCCCCTGAAGGTGCGGGAGAACGTCTTTGCGGGTCCGGTGCTCATTGCCAACCCCATTCCTGGAAGTGCCCATTAGAGATAAGGAACGACTAGAATCGAGTATCCCACGGTCGCGCTCAAAACGTAAGAGAGCCGTTGTGCTGCAAGGAAATTCGATTCACCTCACCGGGGGTTTGGTGCCGCCGGGGGCCGACGTCGGCCTGCGCGGACCGAGGGCGTCGCCCAGCCGAGGGCCCCGACGGTATACCGTCACTGGCCATGCCGACCCAGATCGTCGTCGCCGGCGCCTTGATCTGCGACTCCAAGGTCTTCGTGGCACAGCGCGCCCGTCCGCCGGAGCTGGCCGGTCGCTGGGAACTGCCCGGGGGCAAGGTGGCGTCCGGTGAAACGGAGCGCGACGCGCTGGCCCGCGAGTTGGTCGAGGAGCTGGGCCTTGCGGCCGGCGACCTCGCAGTGGGCGATCGGCTGGGCGACGACATCGCGGTGGAGGGCCTCACGCTGCGGGCCTACCGTGTGCGACTGATCGGGGGCGAACCCGACGCCCGAGACCACCGGGCGTTGCGCTGGATTACGGCGGCTGAGCTGCACGATCTCGACTGGGTGCCGGCCGATCGTGGCTGGCTGGAAGACCTGACCCGGGCCCTTTGACGGCTGCCTCATAACAAGTCCACAGACTTCCGGCAGCTTATGTACAGGCGCGTTGCAGGTCTTCGCGGTGAACTGAATAGAACAATATGACTTGTAATAACGACGCCACACGAAGCTGTCCTGAATGTGCGTGCCGATAGCGAGCCGAATGTTTGTTCAGACTGTGCCGCCGCGGCCACAGTGCCGGGCCGGGCGGCTTACCCGTGCGCAAAAACCCATGCTCATGATGCTTTTTTCGAAGAACTGCCCACGCGCGGTGGACCTGATTTCGCACCCGGTGCAGACCTATGCTGGTGCTGTATTGCCTTCCAGCCCGTGGGCCTGCACTGCCGCGTTGAGCCGATCCGAGCTGGTGCGGGCGCGTGGATCACTGGGCTGAGTGCCGGACACAACGTCCACGGGGCCGAACGCACGGCATGGCGACGAGGCGCGACGCTACCGAATAGGAGGAGTACTTCTTGACTGTCACACCTCACATTGGCGGAGCGCTCGAGGAGCTCTTGGAGCGGAGCGGGCGCTTCTTCACGCCGGGCGAGATCTCGGCCGACCTGCGCACGGTCACGCGCGAGGGCGGCCGCGAAGCCGACGTGTTCTACCGCGATCGGTGGAGCCATGACAAGGTGGTGCGCTCGACGCACGGGGTGAACTGCACCGGGTCGTGCTCGTGGAAGATCTACGTCAAAGACGGGATCATCACCTGGGAGACCCAGCAGACCGACTACCCGTCGGTGGGGCCGGACCGGCCCGAGTATGAGCCCCGCGGCTGTCCGCGTGGTGCGTCGTTCTCGTGGTACAGCTATTCGCCGACCCGCGTGCGCTACCCCTACGCCCGCGGCGTGCTGGTCGAAATGTACCGGGAGGCCAAGGCACGGCTCGGCGATCCGGTGCTGGCATGGGCCGACATCCAGGCCGATCCCGAACGCCGTCGCCGCTATCAGCAGGCCCGTGGGAAGGGCGGGCTGGTTCGGGTCACGTGGGCCGAGGCCACCGAGCTGATCGCCGCCGCCCACGTGCACACGATCAAAACCTACGGTCCGGACCGCGTCGCCGGTTTCTCTCCGATCCCGGCGATGTCGATGGTGTCCTACACCGCCGGGTCGCGGTTCTTCGAGTTGATCGGCGCTCCCATGACGTCGTTCTACGACTGGTACGCCGATCTCCCGGTGGCCTCACCGCAGGTGTTCGGCGACCAGACTGATGTGCCCGAATCCGGCGATTGGTGGGACGCGGCGTATTTGATGATGTGGGGCTCCAATGTCCCGATCACCCGCACGCCCGATGCGCACTGGATGGCCGAGGCGCGCTACCGCGGCACCAAGGTGGTGACCGTCAGCCCCGATTACGCCGACAACACCAAATTCGCCGACGAGTGGATGCCCTGTGCGGCCGGCACCGACGGGGCGCTGGCCATGGCGATGGGCCACGTCATCCTCTCGGAATGCTATGTGCGCAAGCAGGTTCCGTTCTTCATCGACTATTCCCGCCGCTACACCGACCTGCCGTTCCTGATCAAGCTGGAAGAACGCGGCGACATGCTGGTGCCGGGAAAGAACCTCACGGCAGCGGATTTGGGGGAGGCCGTCGAGAACGCCGCGCTCAAGCCAGCGGTGCTGGACGAGACGACCGATTCGGTTGTGGTGCCGCACGGTTCCCTGGGATTCCGGTATGGCGAGTCGGGGGTCGGCAAGTGGAACCTCGATCTCGGCGACCTGACTCCCGCACTCAGCGTGCGAGACGCGCACGGCCGCAACGGGGATGACGGCACTGCGCTCGTCCACCTGCCCAGCTTTGACACGGTCGACGGCGAGGGCACGACCGTAACGCGCGGCGTTCCGGTGCGCCGCATCGGTAAGCACCTGGTGTGCACCGTCTTCGACCTGATGCTCGCCCAATACGGGGTGGCACGGCCGGGATTGCCGGGCGAATGGCCCACCGGCTACGACGACGCGACCCAGCAGAACACCCCGGCATGGCAGGAGGCGATCACCGGCGTCTCGGCCGCCCAGGCCATCCGGGTGGCAAGGGAATTCGCGCGCAATGCGGAGGAATCCGGCGGCCGCTCCATGATCATCATGGGCAGCGGAATCTGTCAGTGGTTTCACGGCGACGCCATCTACCGCGCGGTGCTGGCGCTGCTGATGCTGACCGGGTCGATGGGCCGCAACGGCGGGGGCTGGGCCCACTACGTCGGCCAGGAAAAGGTACGCCCGCTCACCGGTTTTCAGACGATGGCGATGGCCACCGACTGGGTGCGGCCGCCGCGCCAGGTGCCCGGCGCCTCCTACTGGTATGCGCACACCAACCAATGGCGTTACGACGGCTACGCGGCCGATAAACTGGCCAGCCCGGTGGGCCGGGGCCGATTCGCGGGCAAGCACACCATGGACTTGCTGGCCTCGGCGACGGCCATGGGCTGGAGCCCGTTCTATCCCCAGTTCGACCGGTCCAGCCTCGATGTCGCCGACGAGGCGCGCGCCGCCGATCGCGACATCGCCGACTACGTCGCCGAACAGCTCGGCCAGCGCAAACTCAAGCTCGCCGTCACCGATCCCGATAATCCCGTCAATTGGCCGCGAGTCCTTACCGTGTGGCGCGCCAACCTGATTGGGTCGTCGGGCAAGGGCGGTGAATACTTTCTGCGCCATCTCTTGGGAACCGACTCCAATGTGCAGGCGCAGCCTCCCGAGGACGGGGTACGGCCCGTCGATGTGACGTGCGACGGGGACATTCCCGAGGGCAAGCTCGACCTGATGATGTCGATCGACTTCCGGATGACCTCGACGACGCTGGTGTCCGACGTCGTGCTGCCGGCGGCGACCTGGTATGAGAAGGCCGATATCTCCAGCACCGACATGCACCCCTACGTCCACGCGTTCAGCGCCGCAACCGATCCGCCATGGGAAACGCGTTCCGACTTCGACGCTTTCGGTGCCATCGCCCGCGCCTTCAGTGCCATGGCCAAGGATCATCTGGGCACTCGCACCGATGTCGTGCTCACCGCGCTGCAGCATGACACCCCGGAGGCGATGGCCTATCCCGACGGCACAGAGGACGACTGGTTGCACACCGGTGCGACGCCGGTGCCGGGGCGGACAATGGGCAAGCTCACCGCGGTGGAGCGAGATTACACCGCCATTTACGACAAGTGGCTGGCGCTGGGTCCGCTTGTCGACAAGTTCGGCGTGACCACCAAGGGGGTCACGGTGCACCCCTTCCGGGAGGTCGAGGAACTGTCGGCGAAGTTCGGGGTGCTGAAGTCCGGTGTGGCCGCGGGTCGTCCGGCCATTACCACCGCCGCACGGATGGCCGACGTGCTGTTGTTGCTGTCGGGGACGACCAACGGCCGCCTCGCGGTCGAAGGCTTCCACGAACTGGAGAAGCGCACCGGGCAGCGGCTGGTGCATCTGGCCGAGGGCAGCGAAGACCGCCGTATCAGCTATGCCGACACCCAGGCACGTCCGGTCCCCGTGATCACCAGCCCGGAATGGTCCGGCAGCGAGACGGGCGGCCGCCGTTACGCGCCGTTCACCATCAACATCGAAAACCTCAAACCGTTCCACACCCTGACCGGCCGGATGCATTTCTATCTGGCGCACGACTGGGTCGAGGAACTCGGCGAGCACCTGCCGGTGTTCCGCCCGCCCCTAGACATGACCCGGTTGTTCGGCCAGCCCACGCTGGGCCCGACCGAGGACGGAATCGGGCTCACGGTGCGCTACCTGACGCCGCACTCGAAATGGTCGTTCCACTCCACCTACCAGGACAACCTGTACATGCTGTCGTTGTCCCGTGGTGGCCCGACGATGTGGATGAGCCCAGGCGATGCGGCGAAAATTCAAGTGCACGACAATGATTGGGTCGAGGCCGTCAACGCCAACGGCATCTACGTGTGCCGGGCGATCGTCTCGCACCGGATGCCCGACGGGGTGGTTTTCGTCTACCACGTCCAGGAGCGCACGGTGGACACCCCGCGTTCGGAGATCAACAACAAGCGCGGCGGCAACCACAATGCGCTCACCCGGGTGCGCATCAAGCCCAGCCACCTGGCCGGGGGTTACGGGCAACACGCGTTCGCGTTCAACTACATGGGTCCGACCGGCAACCAGCGCGACGAAGTGACCGTCGTGCGCCGCCGCAGCCAGGAGGTGCAGTACTGATGCGCACCAACACGACGCGGGATGGGGGACCGCGATGAAGGTCATGGCGCAGTTGGCGATGGTGATGAACCTCGACAAATGCATCGGTTGTCACACCTGCTCGGTGACGT
The DNA here is from genome assembly GCF_001667145.1 of Mycobacterium sp. 852002-51971_SCH5477799-a. Classification (GTDB taxonomy): domain Bacteria; phylum Actinomycetota; class Actinomycetes; order Mycobacteriales; family Mycobacteriaceae; genus Mycobacterium. Next base: position 37,989 of record NZ_LZIF01000039.1, on the reverse strand, counting down.
GCAAGCAGGCGTGGACCAACCGACCCGGTACCGAGTATGTGTGGTTCAACAACGTGGAAACCCGTCCCGGACAAGGCTATCCACGCACCTACGAGGACCAGGAGAAGTGGCGCGGCGGCTGGATCCGTGACAAGAAGGGCCGGCTGCGGCTGCGGGACGGCGGCCGCATCCAGAAGCTGTTGCGGATTTTCGCCAATCCGAAGTTGCCCGTCATCGGCGACTACTACGAGCCGTGGACCTACGACTACGAGAACCTGACCACCGCACCCGCGGGGGACACCTTCCCGACAGCCGCACCCAAAAGCCTGATCAGCGGTGAGCCGATGAAGATTTCGTGGGGACCGAACTGGGACGACAACCTGTCCGGCTCGTCGGAGATCCTGGCCGAAGACCCGATCCTGAAGAAGATCAACGAGGAGATCAAACTCTCGCTCGAAGAAACGTTCATGTTCTACCTGCCCCGGATCTGCGAGCACTGCCTCAACCCCTCCTGCGTCGCGTCGTGCCCGTCGGGCGCGATGTACAAGCGCAGCGAGGACGGCATCGTGCTGGTCGACCAGGACCGCTGCCGCGGCTGGCGGATGTGTGTGTCCGGATGTCCTTACAAAAAGGTCTATTTCAACCACAAGACAGGCAAGGCCGAGAAGTGCACGCTGTGCTACCCGCGGATGGAGGTCGGCCTGCCGACCATCTGCTCGGAGACCTGCGTGGGGCGGCTGCGCTACCTGGGAGTGGTCCTCTACGACGCCGATCGGGTGCTGGAAGCGGCGTCGGTGGAAAAAGACACCGATCTCTACCAGGCGCAGTGCGAGATCCTCCTGGACCCCAACGATCCGCAGGTCATCACGGGCGCGCGGGCAGAGGGCATCCCGGACGAGTGGATCGAGGCCGCGCAGCGTTCCCCGATATATGCGCTGATCCACACCTACAAGGTGGCGCTGCCGCTGCACCCGGAATACCGGACCATGCCGATGGTTTGGTACATCCCGCCGCTGTCGCCGGTGGTCGACGCGGTCAGCCGCGACGGGCACGACGGGGAAGACATCGGCAACCTGTTCGGCGCGCTCGACGCGCTGCGCATTCCGATGCAGTACCTGGCCGAACTGTTCACCGCCGGTGATACCGCCGTGGTCGAAGGCGTGCTGCGGCGGCTGGCGGCGATGCGCTCCTACATGCGCGACATCAACCTCGGTCGTGAAACTCAGCCCCACATCCCGCATTCGGTCGGCCTGACCGAAGAAGAGATCTATGAGATGTACCGGTTGCTCGCCATTGCGAAATACGAAGAGCGCTATGTTATTCCGACCGCGTTCGCGCCGCAGGCCCGCGAGCTCGAGGACATGGGCTGCTCATTGACGGGTGAGGGCGGGCCGGGGATGTACGAGTCGGATGCGGTGGTGTCGGTGGAGACCTTCCACACCCTTAAGCAGCGCGGCGACGATCCGGCCAACAGCCGTCGATCGACGCGGGTGAACCTGCTCAACTGGGACGGCGGCCAGGTGCCCGCCGGAATGTTTCCCGAAGAGCAGCACCGATGAAATTGCTTTCGGCGCTCCGTGAGCGCTCCAGCGGCAGGGCGATGCAGGATCGCCTGGTATGGCAGGCGGCATCGCTGCTGCTGGCCTACCCGGACGACGGATTGGCCGAGCGACTGGACGCCGTCGACGAGTTGCTGCGCCATATCAGCGGTTCCGCGGCGGCGCTTCTTGGGGAAACGGTGGCGTCGTTGCGGACCCGCGAGCCGATGGCCGCCGGGATGGACTACGTCGCCACCTTCGACATGCGCCGGCGCTGCACGATGTACCTGACCTACTGGACCGCGGGGGACACCCGCAACCGGGGTCGGGAGATGCTGGCGTTCGCCACCGCCTACCGCGAGGCGGGTGTACAACCGCCGGGCGGCGAGGCCCCGGATCATCTGACCGTGGTGCTCGAATTCGCCGCCACCGTCGATCCCGAGGTCGGCCGGCGACTGCTAGACCAGCATCGCGTGCCCATCGAGGTGCTGCGTGGCGCCCTCGCGGACGCCAAGTCGGTCTACGAGCCGACGGTAGCGGCGGTCTGCGAGACCCTGCCCGCCGCAACAGATCAGGAAGCGCGCCGCGCCGAGCGGCTGTCAAAAGCCGGACCACCGGCGGAAGCCGTTGGGCTGCAACCCTTTACCCTGACCGTGCCACCCCGAAAAGGAACGCCAAGTGTTTAGCAACGTCCTGTTCTGGGACATCGCGCCCTACGTCACGCTGTCGGTGCTGATCGTGGGCACCTGGTGGCGCTACCGCTACGACAAGTTCGGCTGGACCTCACGCTCGTCGCAGATCTACGAGTCGCGACTGCTGAGCGTGGCCAGTCCCATCTTCCATTTCGGCATCCTGGCGGTGTTCGCCGGGCACGTGATGGGGCTGTTCGTCCCGCCGAAGGTCACCCAGATGATGAAGGTGAGCGACCACTTCTACCACCTGCAGGCGGTCATCGCCGGGTCGATCGCCGGCATCGCGACGCTAATCGGCATCGGGCTGCTGATCTACCGGCGGTTCACCCGCCCGGCGGTGACCATGGCCACCAGCCGCAGCGACAAGGTGATGTACGTGGTGCTGCTGCTGGCGATCGTGGTGGGCCTGTACTGCGACCTGATCGGCACCGGCCCGCACGGCGGCGAGTTCCACTACCGCTACACGGTCGGGATGTGGTTCCGCCGGATCTGGATATTCCAGCCGCACGGCGAGGTGATGATCAACGCGCCGCTGGACTACCAGCTGCACACCCTGATCGGCATGGTGCTGTTCACGCTGTGGCCCTTCACCCGGCTGGTGCACGCGTTCAGCGCCCCGGTCGTGTACCTGTTCAGGCCCTACATCGTGTACCGCAGCCGCGAGGCCGCGGCCAAGGGCGAACTCGTCGGTACCGCACCGCGCCGCCGCGGCTGGTAAGCGTCCAACCTGCGCTTCGGTGGTGCGGCTAGGGCGACGACACGCCGACCCGGTCCGTCGCCACCGCACACTCAACGCCACCGCACACTCGACGCCGGCAGCCGCCCGCTGAGGGCGCCACGTCACCAGCCGGTTCGCTATCCCGCGCGCCCGCTGCCACAATCACCGACGTGCTATTTCGCAACGTCGCCATCGTCGCCCACGTCGACCACGGAAAAACCACCTTGGTCGACGCGATGCTGCGGCAGTCGGGCGCGCTGCATCACCGAGGTGACGACACGGTCGAGCGCCTGATGGACTCCGGTGACCTGGAGAAGGAAAAGGGCATCACGATCTTGGCCAAGAACACGGCCGTGCATCGCAAGCATGCGGACGGAACGACGACCGTCATCAACGTCATCGACACTCCGGGCCACGCCGACTTCGGTGGTGAGGTGGAGCGCGGACTTTCCATGGTCGACGGCGTGCTGCTGCTGGTCGACGCCTCCGAGGGCCCGCTGCCGCAGACCCGTTTCGTGCTGCGCAAGGCCCTGGCCGCCCACCTCCCGGTGATCCTGGTCGTCAACAAGACGGACCGCCCGGACGCCCGGATCTCCGAGGTCGTCTCGGAGAGCCACGACCTGCTGCTCGACGTCGCATCGGACCTCGACGAGGACGCGCAGAAGGCCGCCGAGGCCGCCCTCGACCTGCCGACGCTGTACGCCTCGGGGCGGGCGGGCATCGCCAGCACGACCGAACCGGCCAATGGCGAGAACCCTCAGGGCGACAACCTCGACCCGCTGTTCGACGTTCTGCTCGAGCACATCCCGCCGCCGCAGGGCGATCCCAAGGCGCCGTTGCAGGCGCTGGTCACCAACCTCGACGCCTCGGCCTTCCTGGGACGGCTCGCGCTGATCCGCATCTACAAGGGCCGGATCCGCAAGGGCCAGCAGGTGGCCTGGATGCGCGAGGTGGACGGGCATCCGGTCATCACGAACGCGAAGATCACCGAACTGCTGGTGACCGAGGGCGTGGAACGTACGCCCACCGACGAAGCCATCGCCGGGGACATCGTCGCCGTCGCGGGCATTCCGGAGATCATGATCGGCGACACGCTGGCCGATCCGGACCACGCGCACGCGCTGCCGCGCATCACGGTCGACGAGCCCGCCATCTCGGTGACCATCGGCACGAACACCTCGCCGCTGGCGGGCAAGGTGAAGGGCCACAAGTTGACCGCTCGCATGGTGAAGTCGCGGCTGGACGCCGAACTCGTCGGCAACGTCTCCATCAAGGTCGTCGATATCGACCGGCCCGACGCCTGGGAGGTGCAGGGCCGCGGCGAGCTCGCGCTGGCGGTGCTCGTCGAGCAGATGCGCCGCGAGGGTTTCGAGCTCACGGTCGGCAAGCCGCAGGTCGTCACGCAGACAATCGACGGCAAGCTGCACGAGCCGTTCGAGGCGATGACCATCGACTGCCCCGAGGAGTTCGTCGGCGCAATCACCCAGCTGATGGCCGCCCGCAAGGGCCGCATGGAAGAGATGACGAACCACGCGGCGGGCTGGGTCCGGATGGACTTCATCGTGCCCAGCCGTGGCCTGATCGGCTTCCGCACCGATTTCCTCACCCTGACCCGCGGCACCGGCATCGCCAATGCCGTGTTCGACGGCTATCGGCCCTGGGCCGGGGAGATTCGGGCCCGCCACACCGGGTCGCTGGTGTCCGACCGCGCCGGCACGATCACACCGTTCGCCATGATCCAGCTCGCCGACCGCGGCCAGTTCTTCGTCGAACCCGGCCAGGACACCTACGAGGGCATGGTCGTCGGAATCAACCCGCGCGCAGAGGATCTCGACATCAACGTCACCCGCGAGAAGAAGCTGACCAACATGCGGTCGTCGACCGCCGATGTCATCGAAACGTTGGCCCGGCCGCTCGAACTCGATCTCGAGCAGGCCATGGAATTCTGTGCCCAAGACGAGTGCGTCGAAGTGACCCCGGAGATCGTGCGGGTGCGCAAGGTCGAGCTGGACGCCACCTCCCGGGCCCGCAGCCGGTCGCGCGCCAAGGCACGGGGTTGACATCGGGTGGTCGGACGGGCCGCTGTACGGCTGCTCGATACCCTGAGCAGCGTGCCGAGACGAGTCCGCCGTTGGTTGATGGTGCTCGCCGGCCTGATTTCGCTGGTCGGACTGGTTCTCTCGGCCTGCACCGTAAACCCGCCGCCGGCGCCGCAGAGCACCGATACGCCGCATAACTCGGTGCCAGCGCCGCCCCGGGTCAGCGAGATCATCATGGGCATCGACTCGATCGGGGCGGGCTTCAATCCGCATCTGCTGTCCGACCTGTCCCCGGTGAACGCGGCGATCAGCGCGCTGGTGCTGCCGAGCGCGTTTCGGCCGGTCCCCGACACCAACACGTCGACCGGCTCACGCTGGGAGATGGATCCGACCCTGTTGGTGTCGGCCGAGGTGACCAGTCAGAATCCGTTCACGGTCACCTACAAGATCCGGCCCGAGGCGCAGTGGACCGACAACGCGCCGATAGCCGCCGACGACTTCTGGTACCTGTGGCACCAGATGGTCAGCCAGCCCGGGGTCGTCGACCCGGCCGGCTATGACCTCATCACCGGGGTGCAGTCGCTGGAAGGCGGCAAGCAGGCAGTGGTCACCTTCGCCGAACCGTACCCGGCGTGGCGGGAGTTGTTCAGCGACATCCTCCCGGCGCACATCGTCAAGGACGTGCCCGGGGGGTTCGCCGCCGGCCTGGCCCGGGCGCTTCCGGTCACCGGCGGGCAGTTCCGCGTGGAGAGCATCGACCCGCAGCGCGACGAGATCCTGGTGGCCCGCAACGACCGCTATTGGGGGCTACCGGCGAAACCCGCGCTCATCCTGTTCCGGCGCGCCGGAGCGCCGGCCGCGCTGGCCGATTCCGTGCGCAACGGCGACACCCAGGTGGCGCAGGTGCATGGCGGCTCGGCGGCCTTCGCGCAGCTGTCCGCCATACCCGATGTCCGGACCGCCCGGATCGTGACGCCGCGGGTCATGCAGCTCACGCTGCGGGCCAACGAGCCCAAACTGGCCGACACACAGGTCCGCAAGGCGATCTTGGGGCTGCTCGACGTGGACCTGCTCGCGGCCGTGGGCGCGGGCAGCGACAACACCGTCACCCTGGACCAGGCCCAGATCCGCGCGCCGAGCGACCCGGGATACGAGCCGACCGCGCCACCGGCGATGTCGACGCCGGCGGCGCTGGCGCTGCTGGAGGGGGCCGGCTACAAGGTGGAACCCAACTCCTCGGCATCGCCCGCGCCTGCCCCGCCGAACACCGGGCCGCCCGAGGTCATCCGCGGGCGGATCAGCAAGGACGGCCAAGAGCTCTCACTGGTCATCGGGGTCGCGGCGAATGACCCGACCTCGGTCGCGGTGGCCAACACCGCCGCCGACCGGTTGCGCAACGTCGGCATCGCCGCGACCGTGCTGGCGCTGGACCCGGTCACCCTCTACCACGACGCGCTGAACGACAACCGCGTGGACGCGATCGTCGGCTGGCACCAGGCGGGCGGAAATCTGGCGGCCCGGCTCGCCTCCCGGTACGGCTGTCGCGCACTGGAATCGACCCAGGTGCCCGTTTCCAATGGACCGGCGCCCGCGCCGTCGGCCCCCGCCGGCCCCACGCCGTCCACGGGTCCGGCCGCGACGTCGACGACACCGACCACGACGCCGCCGCCCAGCCGCCCGGCCGATCCCAACGCCCTGGTGCAAGCGCCGTCGAACCTGACCGGGATCTGCGATCGCAGCATCCAGTCGAACATCGATGCCGCCCTCAACGGCACCAAGAACATCAACGACGTGATCACCGCGGTCGAACCGCGGTTGTGGAACATGTCCACCGTCCTGCCGATCCTGCAGGACACCACGATCGTCGGGGCCGGTCCGAGCGTGCAGAACGTCAGCTTGTCCGGCGCGGTTCCGGTCGGCATCGTCGGCGACGCCGGCCAATGGATCAAGACCGGGCCGTAACCCGCATCGTCAGCCGGCGGGCTCCGCCGCCCGGGGCGGAATCACGGTGTCGACGATCAGCGCCAGCTCGCGCCGGTTCGGTGGCGCACCGTTCAGCAGGAAGTGCTGGTTGATCAGAGCCGACCCGATGCGGGCGGTGAGTGGCGTGACGACCTTCGGATCGAGGTCGCCGTCTTCGATGGCGGCCTGCAGGATCGATTCCACGATTTTCATCCTCGGCCGCACCACCGCATCGGCGAAGATGGCCCGCATTTCGGGCTCGTGCAACAGCTGATGGATGACGTCCAGACCGGGGAAGCCGGTCTTGCCGGCCAGCAGGTCACGCTGGGCGGTGAACATCGCCAGCAGGTTCTCTCTGGCCGAACGGCCGGAACGCAGCTCGGGCAGCGGCGGGAGCGCGAAAACCAAAGCGGCGTGCACCAGTTCGCACTTCGTGTCCCAGCGCCGGTAGAGCGCGGCCTTGCCGGTGTGGGCGCGCGCCGCGATTCCCTCCATGGTCAGGCCCCCGTACCCGACTTCGGTCAGCTCGGCCAGGGTGGCCTCGTACAGCGCGCGTTCGAGGACCTCACCTCGCCGGCGGCTTCGGTTGCCGGTCTGGTCTGCGTCCGTGAGCTGGGGCACTCCTTGATAGTAGCCGTGCGCGTTCCTATCCGCCGAGGTCCCGGCGACACGGCCAGCCGACGGCCAACATAAGAAACGGTGCCGGACACTAAGCCCGGATGCCGACTCGCTCGCCGCTGACGGTAGGGTGCCGTCCATGCCTGAGACGCCGCGGCTGCTGTTCGTCCACGCGCACCCCGACGACGAGAGCCTCGGCACCGGTGCGACCATCGCGCACTACGCCGCCCGTGGGGCGGATGTCCGCGTCGTCACCTGCACGCTGGGCGAGGAGGGCGAGGTGATCGGCGAGCGGTGGGCCGAACTCGCAGTCGATCGCGCGGACCAACTCGGCGGCTACCGGATCGGTGAATTGACCGCCGCGCTGCGGGGGCTGGGCGTCAGCGAGCCCCGCTATCTCGGCGGTGCCGGCCGGTGGCGGGATTCGGGCATGCGTGGCACCCCCCAACGGCGCCGGCAACGCTTCATCGACGCCGACGAGCGCGAGGCCGTCGGCGCGCTGGTGGCCGTCATTCGCGAGCAGCGCCCGCACGTCGTCGTGACGTACGACCCCGGCGGAGGCTACGGCCATCCCGATCACGTGCATGCGCACCGGGTTACGGTGGCCGCCGTGGCGGCGGCCGCCCCGGGAGCCGGCGCCGCCGACTTCCCCGGCCAGCCCTGGGCCGCACCGAAGTTGTACTGGTCGGTCTTCGCGAAGCGCACATTCGAGGCGGCCGTGGCGGAGTTGACGCCCGAGGATCTGCGGCCGGAATGGTCGATCCCGCCCAAAGAGGAGTTCACCTTCGGCTACGCCGACGACGACATCGACGCCGTCGTCGAGACCGGACCGAAGGCGCTGGCGGCCAAGCGGGCGGCGCTGGCCGCGCACGCCACCCAGGTGGTGGTCGGGCCGACCGGTCGGGCCTGCGCGCTGTCGAACAACGTGGCGATACCGATATCGGGGGACGAGCATTACGTGCTCGCCGCCGGTGCCGCGGGAGAGCGCGACGAGCGCGGTTGGGAAACCGACCTGCTCGCAGGGCTTGGTTTCCCCCCTGCCTCGACGCGGTAAGCTGCCAATCAGGCAGCCACGGAAGGAATTCGCATGGACCCCGACCTGGACCCTAACCAGCAGCACTGGCAGGACCGGCTGGACAGCTTTCAGTGGGTTATCGGCTCCATCTTGTCCAACCTCGACAGCGTCCCGACCTGACCGAAACCAAGCCACGCGTCGCATCCGTCGACGACAGCGGTGCCACCGACCCCGCGATCCGTTTCGTCGTGTTGGCCCTCTTGGCGGTCGACGGGGTGCTCTCCGCTCTTGCCGGAGCTCTGCTGCTGCCGCTCTACATCGGTACGGTTCCCTTTCCCATCAGCGGGCTGGTCTCTGGACTGGTCAATGCGGCGCTGGTGTGGGCTGCCGGTCGCTGGACCGGATCGCCCCGCCTGGCGGCCTTGCCGTTGTGGACGTGGCTGCTGACGGTCGCGGTGATCAGCATGGGCGGACCGGCCGACGACGTCGTCCTGGGCGGCCGCGGCCTGATGGCATACGGGGCCTTATTGCTGCTGGTCCTGGGCGTCGTACCACCCGTATGGGTGCTATGGCGGCGCGGCCAGGGCGCCTGACGTCGAGCCGGGATGTCGCCCGCGTGCCCGCGCGGGTGTGCCGCTACTGTTGACAGTTGCCCAGACGGGACCCGCCAGCGGGTGCCACGATTTCACATGTTGGGACGCACGGATGAAATTCGATCGTGGGGAAGTTACACGAAGGTGCTGTTGACTCCGGGCGACGAGCCTACCGCTCTGCCCAACCCGGTGGTCCCGGGTAAGGCCTCCGTTGAGGTCAGCGCCTCGGCGCTGCGACGGGTACTGCGACGGGCTCGGGATGGCGTTGCGCTGAACGTCGATGAGGCGGCGGTCGCGATGACCGCGCGGGGCGCGGACCTCGCGGATCTGTGTGCCAGCGCGGCGCGGGTGCGCGACGCGGGTCTGGAGTCGGCCGGCCGGCGCGGCCCGGGCGGCGGGCTGCCGATCACCTACTCGCGCAAGGTTTTTATCCCGGTCACTCATCTGTGCCGGGACAGCTGTCATTACTGCACCTTCGTCACCGTCCCCGGCAAGCTGCGTGCCCAAGGGGCCGGCATGTATCTCGAGCCAGACGAAATTGTCGACATCGCCAAGCGCGGTGCCGAACTCGGTTGCAAGGAAGCACTATTCACCCTCGGCGATCGGCCAGAGGATCGCTGGCCGGAAGCGCGCGAGTGGCTGGAGGAGCGTGGCTACGACTCCACGCTGTCCTATGTGCGGGCGATGGCGATCCGGGTGCTCGAAGAGACCGGGCTGTTGCCGCACTTGAACCCAGGCGTGATGAGTTGGTCGGAGATGGCGCGGCTCAAGCCGGTGGCGCCGTCGATGGGCATGATGCTCGAGACCACATCGCGGCGGCTGTTCGAGACGAAAGGGCTTGCGCACTACGGTAGCCCGGACAAAGACCCGGCCGTCCGCCTGCGCGCGCTGACCGACGCGGGCCGGTTGTCGATACCATTCACCACCGGCCTGCTGGTCGGCATCGGCGAGACCCTCGCCGAGCGAGCCGACACCTTGCATGCGATCCGCAAGTCGCACAAGGAGTTCGGCCACGTGCAGGAAGTCATCGTGCAGAACTTCCGGGCCAAGGAACACACCGCGATGGCCGCCGTCCCCGACGCCGGCATCGAGGATTACCTGGCGACGGTGGCGGTCGCGCGACTGGTGCTCGGGCCCGGGATGCGCATCCAGGCGCCGCCGAACCTGGTTTCGCGCGACGAGTGTCTGGCGCTGATCGGTGCCGGAGTCGATGACTGGGGTGGGGTTTCGCCGCTGACGCCCGACCACGTCAACCCGGAGCGGCCGTGGCCGGCCCTGGACGACCTGGCCGCCGTCACCGCCGCGGCCGGCTACGAGCTGGTTCAGCGGTTGACCGCGCAGCCCAGATACGTTCAGGCCGGCTCTGCCTGGATCGACCCGCGCGTGCAGGGACACGTGACGGCGTTGGCCGATCCGGCGACCGGGCTGGCCCGCGACGTCAACCCGGTAGGGCTGCCCTGGCAGGAGCCCGACGACGTCGGCTCCTCGGGCCGGGTCGACCTCAACGCGGCGATCGACAGCGAGGGCCGCAACACGGAAACCCGCAGCGATATCGACAGTGCCTTCGGCGACTGGGAATCGATCCGCGCCCATGTCCACGAACTGGCCGCGCAAGGCGCCAAAGCGCCAAAACGCCTAGACACCGACGTGCTTGCCGCGCTGCGGTCCGCCGAGCGCGACCCGGCCGGCTGCTCCGACGCCGAATACCTGTCGCTGGCGACCGCCGACGGTCCGGCCCTGGAAGCGGTTGTCGCGCTTGCCGATACGTTGCGCCGCGAGACCGTCGGCGATGACGTGACCTTTGTGGTGAACCGCAACATCAACTTCACCAACATCTGCTACACCGGGTGCCGGTTCTGTGCGTTCGCGCAGCGCAAGGGCGACGCCGACGCATTCTCGCTGTCCACCGACGAGGTCGCCGACCGCGCGTGGGAAGCGCACGTTCAAGGCGCCACCGAGGTGTGCATGCAGGGCGGCATCGACCCCGAGCTGCCGGTGACCGGCTACGCCGACCTGGTTCGCGCCGTCAAAGCGCGGGTGCCGTCGATGCACGTGCACGCGTTCTCGCCGATGGAGATCGCCAACGGTGTGACCAAGAGCGGGTTGAGCATTCGTGAGTGGCTGACCAGTCTGCGCGAAGCGGGCCTGGACACCATCCCCGGCACCGCCGCAGAGATCCTGGATGACGAAGTGCGTTGGGTGCTCACCAAGGGCAAGTTGCCGACGTCGCTGTGGATCGAAGTCGTCAGCACCGCACACGAGGTGGGGCTGCGGTCTTCGTCGACCATGATGTACGGCCACGTCGACAGCCCGCGGCACTGGGTCGGCCACCTCAACGTGTTGCGTGACATCCAGGACCGCACCGGCGGTTTCACTGAGTTCGTGCCGTTGCCGTTCGTGCACCAGAGTTCACCGCTGTATCTGGCCGGCGCGTCGCGTCCTGGGCCCACCCATCGTGACAACCGGGCGGTGCATGCGCTGGCGCGAATCATGTTGCACGGCCGCATTTCTCAAATCCAGACCAGCTGGGTCAAGCTCGGCGTCGAGCGCACGCAGGTGATGCTCAACGGTGGCGCCAACGACCTGGGCGGCACGTTGATGGAGGAGACCATCTCGCGGATGGCCGGTTCGGAACACGGCTCGTCCAAGACGGTGGCGGAGCTGACCGCGATCGCCGCGGGCATCGGTCGCCCGGCGCGGCAGCGCACTACCGACTACACGCCCCTGGCCGCGTAGTTCGCATTCTTGTCACAGGCGGCGGGTATACCCGAAGCTGTGAAGCGACGAATCGACGACGATCGATTTCCCGAGTGGGCACCGTTCGTGGATGCGGTACGCAGGCACGGGCCCGACGCCGGCACCTGGTGTGAGGCCTGGACCGTACGCGACATCGTCGTGCATCAGGCCGGAAACGCCGAAGAACTCGCGCGTGTGCTCGGCGGCCACCTGAACGGTCAGCCCGTGGCCACCCGCAACTTCGAGGAGCGCGAGGGCCCGTTACGCGCCTTGAACGACGCGGATCTGTGGGACGCGCTGTTGGACCGGATGGCCATCCTCAACGAGGTCGCGGTGGCGGCCGAAGGAGTGCCCTCCGACACCGATGTCGCCTGGACGGGGCGCACCATGAAGGTCCCCTGGTTCGCCGAGCACATGCGCGAAGAGCTCGTCCTGCACAGCTGGGACATCACCGGCGACGAGCCGGCCGCCCAGTCCCGGCTGGCCGAGCGCTGGATGACGACCCACAGCGTCGTCGCCGTCGGCAAGCCATTGTTGGCGAAAGGGGCCAAGCTGTTGAGCCCGGGAGAGCGCGTCGAGGCTCGGCTGCGAGCCGACGGTACCGACGACGTTGTCCTGGCCGCCGATCCGACTCAGGTCACCATCGGCCTCGCCGAACCGGAAGGCCCCGCCACCCTGGAAACCGACGCCGCCGCGCGCGTGCTGCTCTTGTGGGGCCGTCGGCCAGCCGATCCATCTCGGATTCGCAGCCGCGCCGGGGCCGAAGCCCTAGGTCGGGTGCGCAGACTGCTCAGCGGGTACTGAGCAGTCCGCGCGGGTCGGCCTAGTAGTTGTTACAGACGACCGCGACCTGCTGGATGGTCCCCATGAACGCCGCGGCCTGCGGCATCGCCTGAATCTCCTGCTCCATCTGCACGCGCTTCGCCGGCGGTGCGGCGAGGAACTTGCGCAAATAGCTCTGGGCGACCGGCGACTGGTTGAATTGCGCGGCAGTGGCCGGGTCCGTCGCGTTGAGCGCGGCCATGACTTGCCCGTAGTTGCAGGTGGTGTCGGTGACCGGGTCGGCCGATGCGACCCCGGCCGCGGCGGTCAACGCCACTGCTGCGCTGCCAACCGCAACGCCCAATTTGCTCAACGACAGCCTCATGTGTGGAACCCTTCCCCAATTAATGCACCGCGCTTGGGCGGTGACATCTGCCAAGCGGTTGCCGGCTCTCGACCGAGATTACCAGGCCCCGCGAGGGTGCTTGTGACGCAACGGATATCGAAGGTTGCCGCTGGGCCGTTACTCTATGCAGGTCAGCCGCTTGTTCACGCCGTTCGCGCTCGGCGAAAAGGGGTCGCCTCGCGGGGTCCGAGACTGACGGTCTTAAATCGGTGAAACGACAGGCGCGCCAAATAGTTGACCTGTATCTGCAACGTCTAGTATCAGTAACCGAAAGCTTCACCGGAAGCGGTCGTACGCGCCGGTGCGAGCTGAACACCAGCCCACATTTCAGCCCACGAGATGGCCTAAGTACATGGAGGAGACGTCTGTGACGTACACGATCGCCGAACCCTGTGTCGACATCAAGGACAAAGCCTGTATCGAGGAGTGCCCGGTCGACTGCATCTATGAAGGCGCTCGGATGCTTTACATCCACCCCGACGAGTGTGTCGACTGCGGGGCGTGCGAGCCGGTCTGCCCCGTCGAAGCGATCTACTACGAAGACGATGTGCCGGACCAGTGGAGCCAGTACACGCAGATCAACGCCGACTTCTTCGCCGAGCTGGGCTCGCCCGGCGGCGCGGCCAAGGTCGGTATGACCGAGAACGATCCGCAAGTGGTCAAGGATCTGCCACCGCAGGGTGAAGGCGACTGAGCGGCCCGGTGCCCCACCAGCTCAAAAAGCGCCGGCCGGCGGTGTCGGCGTTCCTTCCGGAGTTCCCCTGGGACACCCTGGCCGGCGCGAAAGCGCTGGCCAGTGCCCATCAGGACGGGCTCGTCGACCTGTCTGTGGGCACCCCGGTCGATCCGGTCGCTCCGGTGATCCAGGAGGCGCTGGCCGCGGCCGCTTCGGCGTCGGGGTATCCGGCCACCGCCGGCACCGCCCGGCTGCGGGAATCGGCGGTCGCCGCGCTGTACCGCCGGTTCGGCATCGCCGGGCTGACCGAGGCGGCCGTGCTCCCGGTGATCGGCAGCAAGGAGCTGATCGCCTGGCTGCCAACGCTGCTGGGCCTGGGACCCGCGGACGTGATTGTGGTTCCGGAGCTGGCGTATCCCACCTACGACGTCGGGGCCCGGCTGGCCGGGGCGCGGGTGCTGCGCGCGGATTCACTGACCCAGCTGGGCCCGCAATCGCCGTCGCTGTACTACCTGAACTCGCCGAGCAATCCGACCGGCCGCGTCTTGGGCGTCGATCACTTGCGCAAAGTGGTCGGATGGGCCCGCGACAGGGGTTGCCTGGTGGCCTCCGACGAGTGCTATCTGGGGTTGGGCTGGGACAATCAACCGCTGTCGATCCTGCACCCCTCGGTGTGCGACGGCGACCATACGGGCTTGCTCGCGATCCACTCCCTGTCGAAGAGCTCGTCGCTGGCCGGCTACCGGGCGGCCTTGGTCGCCGGGGATTCCGAGCTGATTGCCGAGCTGCTGGCGGTGCGCAAGCACGCCGGGATGATGGTGCCGACGCCGGTGCAGGCGGCCATGGTTGCCGCCCTGGACGACGACGCCCACGAGCTGGCGCAGCGGGAGCGCTACGAACGGCGCCGTGCGGCACTGCTGCCCGCGCTGCGTGCGGCCGGCTTCGCCATCGACCATTCCGAAGCCGGCCTCTATCTGTGGGGCACGCGCGGCGAGCCGTGCCACGACAGCGTCGCCTGGCTGGCGCAGCGTGGCATCTTGGTGGCGCCCGGTGATTTCTACGGCCCTCGCGGCGCGCAGCACGTGCGGGTCGCGCTGACCGCCGACGACGAACGGATCGCCGCCGCAGTGCAGCGACTCTCCTAGCCGACTCCACCGCCTGGGCATCCAGAGCCCGCCTTGCGTGCACAATGCATCGGAGGCATTTCACGTTCTCGGGGTAAGGACGGTGGTCGTGACCAGTTCGACGGGCAAGTTGCGCATCCCGCTCTCGGTGGGGGACATCGCCAAGCGGGTGTTCCTAGGTAAGCCCATGATCACGGAGGAATTATCGTCCGAGAAACTGTCGAATCCGGTTGCGCTAGGAGCGCTTTCGCCAGACGCGATCTCGTCTACCGCCTATGGCACCGAGCAGATCCTGATCGAACTCTTGCCAGCTGCCGGGGTGGCCGCGTTCGCGTTGTTGCTCCCCATCACCGGTGCCATCCTGCTGATTCTGGTGCTCGTGGCCGCGTCGTATCGCCAAGTCGTCATGACCTACACCCGCGCCGGCGGGTCCTACATCGTGGCGCGGGAGAATTTCGGACCCAAGGTGGCGCAGGTTGCCGCCGCGGCGTTGTTGATCGACTACGTGGTCACCGTCGCCGTGCAGTCGGCGGCCGGGACAGTTGCGGTGGTCTCGGCGATCCCGGCACTGGGCCCGCACAGCCTGCAGATCACGGTCGGCGTAGTGCTGGTGATCTGTTATCTGAACTTGCGCGGGCTGAAAGAAGCGGGATGGCAGTTCGCGTTTGCGACCTACTTTTTCGTCGTCATGGTCGGCCTGACGATCATTGTCGGTGTGCTGCGAGCGCTATTCGGGGATCTACCGGTTTACGACCCCGCACACTTGCCCGGAACGGTGCCGGTTCATCAGGGCAACGGCCTGGTGATGGGCGCGACGGTCCTGGTGTTATTGCGCGCGTTCGCAAACGGGGGCTCGTCACTGACCGGTGTCGAGGCGATCTCTAACACGGTCGACCTCTTCCGGAAACCGCAGGGCCGCAACGCACGCCGAGTGTTGACCACGATGGCCGCCATTCTCGGCTTCTTGCTGGCCGGTGTGGCTTATCTCGCGCACGTCACCCATGCCACCCCGTATCTGGATGAATATCCATCGGTTTTGTCGCAGATCGGGCGGGCAGTCTTCGGGCACGGCGTGATTGGGAACGTCCTGTTCACCCTGGTTCAGGCGGCTACCGCCGCGATCCTGTTCACCGGTGCGAATACCAGTTTCAATGGATTTCCGGCGTTGGCCAGTTTCGTTGCCGAAGACCGCTTTTTGCCCCGGCAGCTGATGAAACGTGGGCACCGGCTGGTATTCTCCAACGGCATCATCGCGCTCGCCGCGCTCTCGGTGCTGTTACTGGTGGTGACCGGGGGCTCGGTCAACGCGTTGGTCCCGTTCTACGCGATCGGCGTGTTCACCGGGTTCTCGATGGCCGGCTACGGAATGACCAAACATCATCTGACGCAGCGGGAACCGGGTTGGCGACGCCGGCTGGCGATCAACCTGTCCGCCGGGATCTTGTCGACCATCGTGGTCGGCATCTTCGCGGTGGCGAAGTTCACCGAGGGCGCGTGGTTGGTGGTCGTCGTCTTCCCGATATTGGTGTTCGTGCTGATGCGACTCAACCGCGAATATCGCGCCGAGGCAGCCATTCTCGAGATGTTCCGAACCGATCGCCCGGAGTTGGTGAAGTACGCCCGGCACAAGGTCTTCGTGTTTGTCAACTCGGTTGACCTCGCGGTCATCGAGGCGCTGCGCTACGGCAGGGGATTACGGGCCGACGAGCTGGTCGCGGTGCACTTCATGGTCGACGAAGCCCACGCCCAGTTGATCCGAAAGCGTTGGGATCACTTCGAACTCGACACCCCGCTGCGAGTGGTGGACTGCCCGGACCGGCGGATCACCCGGGCCGCGCAGGTGTTGGTCGCAAAGGCCCGCGGTGAGCAGCGGAACGCCAACGTCACGGTGTTGCTGCCACGCCGCACGTATGCACCACTGCTGGGTCGGTTGCTACACGACCGCACCGCGGACAAGGTCTCCCGCGCGGTCAGCCTGATACCGGACGCCGCGGCGACGATCGTGCCCTACGACGTGCAGACCCGGATCCAGCAGGCGTATCCGGACAACTTCGAGCAACGGATCGCCCGCGAGCTCGACAAGGTGGAAGCCTGGATTAACGAGGACGACGAGCACAACGTCGAAGCCTATGAGCACCCCGACCGCGGGCCAGAGTCGATCACGGTGTCGGGTCTGATACCCGGCCAGCGCGCCACGTTTGAAGGACGGGTGAATCAAATTGAGGACATCAAAGAAGGCAGGCGAACTCGCCGCCATGTCGTCGTCGGCGACAACAGCGGCGAGATCTGTGTCACGTTCCGCTCCGGGCACGGTGGGGCCGACATCGCGCCCGGTCAGGTTCTGCGGATCACGGGCAAGCCTAAGCAATCCGGCAACCGGCCTATGTCGTTGATTGACCCGACTTATCACGTCATCGAGGATCCTGCGACAGACGCCGAGTCCGAGGATTCCGAACAAACCAGCGAGACGTAGCGTCGCGCCCGCTCGGCGGATCAACCCGCGCGGGCCGCACACTAAAACCCGCTAAGTTGGCCATCTTTACTTGTGGACTGGTTCTGATCCGGATTGATTGATAAACAATATGGGTAGGTGTGGCCAGGCTAGATGCGGCGGGTCGCCGCGCCGAAGCCGGGCGCTGTGCCGACAGCACGGATGTTCGTCGAGCGGACGCGCTGCCAGGCTTGGCCACCCCGTGCAGCGAATGGTGATGCGAAGGATGGTAAGTGGCCGTTAGGGTTTCGTCACCGCGCGTCGTCGAGACGGTCGTTCGCCGCGGCGCGCACGCGTCCACACGCGGCCGAAACGTCGTGAACAGGAGCTGAGCATGGCCAACAACATCACTTGGCACGAACACCAGATAAGCCGCGGCGAGCGCGAGGTCCTCAACGGCCACAAGGGTTGTGTCATCTGGTTCACCGGCTTGAGCGGCAGCGGCAAGAGCACGGTGGCCAACGTCGTCGAGCAGAAGCTCTACGAGCGCGGCGTACGCAGCTTTCTGCTGGACGGCGACAACGTCCGCTACGGGCTCAATGCCGGCCCTGAACTGCTCGAAGAGCGCCACGGGCCCGAGTTCGCGAAGCGGTTCGGCCTGGGATTTTCCGCCCAGGATCGCGAGGAGAACATTCGCCGAATCGGCGCGGTCGCGAAGCTTTTCTGCGAATCGGGGGTCATCGCTTTGACGGCCTTCATCAGCCCTTACGTTCGCGATCGTGACGCTATTCGGGCCACCTTGCACGAGGGTGATTTCCAGGAGATCTTCATCGACACCCCGATCGAGATTTGCGAGCAGCGTGATCCGAAAGGGCTCTACAAGAAGGCCCGGGCCGGCGAGATCAAGGGTTTCACCGGAATCGACGACCCCTACGAGGCGCCGGCGCGGCCGGAACTGCGGCTCGACGGGGGCACCAAGGACGCGGACACGCTGGCCGAGGAGGTGATCGCCCATCTCGAGCAGGTGGGCGTCATTTCGGCCGCGGTGCGCCGAGACGCTTAGCGGACATCCCGGCAGTGGCGGCGTCGGGAGCCGCCAGCCGCTGATCACCGAAACGAGGTCATTTTCATGAGCTACCAGGGTCATAGCGGGAAGCCGATCGTGGAACGGGTGTCCACGCAGAATGCGGCGAGTCAGATCGAGGGGCTGCCGCGCATCCCGATCTCGAAAGCCACCGCGCACGAGGTGATCAGCCTGTCATACGGGTTTTTCACCCCCCTGTCGGGGTTCATGGGCCGGCGCGAGGTGGATGGCACGCTGGACGACTTTCAACTGCCCGACGGCACGCTGTGGAGCATCCCGATCGTTTTCGATCTTTCCGCGCAGGACGTCGAAAAATTCGGGGTGAAAGAGGGCAAGCGCGTCGTTCTCGAATATCTCGATGCCCCGATGGCGATCTTCGAGGTCTCCGAGATCTACGAATACGACTTGCAGCGCATGGCCGAGAAGACCTATGGGACGAGCGATCCGCGGCACCCGGGCGTCAAGAAGACGTTGGCCTACGCGAATCGATTCATCGGCGGCGACATCACGCTCATCAACGAGCCGGTGTTCAACGAGCCTTTCAAAAGCTTTTGGCTGACGCCCAGGCAGCACAAGGATGCGCTGGCGAAAAAGAACTGGAAGCGTGCCGTCGCCCATCAAACCCGCAACGTTCCGCACACCGGCCACGAGGCCTTGATGAAGCAAGCCTGGCTGGCGGCCAACGAGGACCAGCCCGTCGACAACCTGAACACGGGTGTGCTGGTCAATGCCATCATCGGCCAGAAACGTGTCGGCGACTATATCGACGAGGCAATCCTGTTGGCACAGAATGAATTACGCACCAGCGGGTATTTTCGCGAGGACGTCCACCTGGTGTCGTTCACGCTGTGGGACATGCGCTACGCCGGGCCCCGGGAGGCCATCTTCCACGCGATCCTGCGGACGAACCTCGGCTGCACGCATCACATGTTCGGCCGGGACCACGCCGGCGTCGGGGATTTCTACCACCCGTACGATTCCCAGAACATCCTCAAGGAGCACCGCAGCGAGCTGGGGATCAAGCCGGTGTTCCTGCGCGAGAACTGGTACTGCCCGGTGTGCCAGGAGGTCACCAACTCGGCCCTGTGCGGCCACGACGAACAGTCACAAAGCTTCAGCGGCAGCCTGATTCGCAGCATCTTGACCGACGAGGTCAAGCCCACCCAAAAGGTGATGCGGCACGAGGTGTTCGAAGTGGTGATGGACAGCGCCGCCAAGTACGGGCAGGGCTCGCCGTTCGTCACCGAGGAGTATCTGAAAGACAGGCTGCCGGTCTTTACGCTGAATCAATTGGAGAACTCATGAGCACTGGCGAGAAGAAGATCAAGATCAACGTCTGGATCAACGAGGAACGGCTGGAAGCGCTGGCCAATGCCGGAATGGCCGACCGGGCAATTGAGGCGTTCGCCGGGATGAAGCTGCTCGAGATCTACACCACCGATGAGCAGAAAGACGTTCTACTGCAGCGTTTTCCCGGGGCGAAGTACGACTCGGCCACCACTCGCTCGATCGAACTGCTTCCGAAGCAGGCCAAGGACAGGCTGCTCGAGCTGTCTATCAAGATGCGCTCCACCGGCCCGGACGTGGTGGGTCACTTTCTCGAGGAGTCCCAGACGGCCAATAGCCAATAGGGGCTGTCGCCGCCCGCGTTATCCGCTGTCCAGCACCCGCAAACTCAGCGAAAACAACAGCCGCACCTCGGGATCGGCCAGCGACGCCGACAATAACTTCTCGACCCGGCGCACCCGGTAGCGAACCGTGTTCGGGTGCACTCGTAACGATTGCGCGGCCGCGGCGATGTCCCCGAAGGCATCCAGATAGGTCCGCAGCGTCTCGGCCAGCGCCGGATCGTCATCGCGCAGCGCCACAATCCGAGGATCGATCAATCGCTCGTCGCTACCGACCAGGGTCACGATTTCGTCGAGTAGGACGGTGGTACGCGCTTCGGCCAACGACGTCACCTGTCCGAACGAAATCGGGTGCCGCCCAGCGCTGTCCAACACGCGGTCAACCTCGATGCGCGCCGCGGCGGCACGGGCAAGGCCGGCGACCGGCGCGGCGATGGCCGCCCTCAGCTGCACCCCGAGTTCGGCGCGCATGGCGCCGATGGTGCCGCGCACCCATGAGGTGACCACCCGGTTGTGCGTCTGCGGGAGAAGTACATACGTTCGCGCACCGGATGAGGCGACCTGAGCGTCGTGACGAAAAGCGCTGGCGCTCAACGCGATGACGTCAACCAGGCGAGCATTACGGGGTGAACTGTCCGTCGCGTCCCAGCCGATCAGGGCCGTGTCGCCGTTGGCGGCAAGACCGAGTTCGCGGGCGATCGCGGCCACGTCAACGTGCGCAAGGGTTTCCGCGTCGGCGAGGCCGAGGAGTTGCTGCACCCGCCGCGCGTGGGTCGAGGGCCGGGCCGCCAGCCGCGACATGATGCGGGCGGCCAGCACGGCGGCGCCGCGCAACATTTCCTCGGCGTCGTCGGCCAGCGGTTGCGAGCCCTGCTGGACCCAGATCGTTCCGCCAAACATCGGCGGACGCCGCGCATCGGGTGCGGGCTGGTGGATCCCAACGGCCAACCGGGGACGCAGCCCCAACTCGGGCCGCTCGGCGACGCGGACCACCTCACCGCCCGACCGCAACGCATCGAAGATGCCCCATTGGCCGATCCACTCGAGGTGCTCGGGCGGGCCGGCCCTGCCCAGGATGGACAGGCGGCGCAACTCGTCCGCCTCGTCGTTGGACGCCGAATACGCCAGGACGTGCGATTGGGGGTTTTCGATGCTGACCATGCCGTGAATGCGGTCGGCGAGCGACTGCGCCAGCCCGAACAGGTCGGTGCCCGAATCGTCCGTCGGATCATCGCGGTCACCGTGATGCTCCAGGACGTGGTTGACCAGGTGATAGAGCCGCTCCCAGCGGGCCCGCGGGTCGACCGCCACTATGGCCGAGCCGGCCGCAATCGCCTTGGCCACCAAGGCATTCGACGGCTCTTTGACGAAGATGGCCCCCGGAACGCGTTCGCGCGCCTGCCTGTCCATCCAGCGCAGCGCGTCGTCGTCGGCGATCCCCAACAGAAAAAAGCCATCGGCGGCACCCGCCGCGGCCGCTAGCCCGAGTCGCACGTCGTCGGAGTCGACCAACGCCACCGACTCCACCGCCAGGTCCAGGCCCCGGGGCGCGTCAACCAGGCTCACCAGGGTCGCATCCAGCGCGAGTAGCAGCTGTCCCAGCCCCACGCCGGCCATGTTGTTCGATTTTACTACGGGCAGCGCGCTGTATTGTTCGATCGGCTAATACGCTGCGGCTTGTGTGCGAGGACCCTGGCAGCATGGACGCGATAACTCAGGTCCCCATGCCGGCCAATGAGCCGGTCCACGACTACGCACCGCACTCCCCGGAGCGGACCCGCCTCATCGCCGAACTGGCGCTGCTGGCCGACAATCCGATCGACCTTCCGCATGTCATTGGCGGCACCCACCGGCTGGGCGACGGTGAGCGCGTCGACATCGTCCAGCCACACCGGCACGCCGCGAAGCTGGGCATCCTGACCAACGCCGGACACGCCGACGCGACGGCGGCGATCGAAGCAGCCATGGCGGCGAAAAGCGGCTGGGCGGCAATGCCGTTCGACGAACGCGCGGCGGTGTTCCTGCGCGCCGCCGACCTGCTGGCCGGGCCATGGCGGGAGAAGATCGCCGCCGCGACGATGCTCGGCCAATCCAAGTCCGTCTACCAGGCCGAGATCGACTCGCCCTGCGAGCAGATCGACTTCTGGCGATTCAACGTCGCGTTCGCGCGACAGATCCTGGCGCAGCAGCCGATCAGCGGGCCGGGGGAGTGGAATCGCAGCGAATACCGGCCGCTGGACGGCTTCGTGTATGCGATAACGCCGTTCAACTTCACCTCGATCGCGGGCAATCTGCCGACCGCCCCCGCACTGATGGGCAACACCGTGCTGTGGAAGCCGTCGATCACCCAGACGTTGTCGGCCTACCTGACCATGCAATTGCTCGAGGCCGCGGGACTCCCGCCCGGGGTGATCAACCTGGTGACCGGCGACGGCCTCGCCGTTTCCGATGTGGCGCTGGCCGATCCGCGGCTGGCGGGCATCCACTTCACCGGGTCGACGGCCACCTTCCAGCAGCTGTGGCAGCGGGTGGGCGCCAATGTCGGCCGCTACCACAGCTATCCGCGGCTGGTCGGGGAGACCGGCGGCAAGGACTTCGTCGTCGCCCACGCCTCGGCACGCCCGGAGGTGTTGTGCACGGCGCTGATTCGCGGCGCGTTCGACTACCAGGGGCAGAAATGCTCGGCCGCGTCGCGGGCCTTCATACCGCAGTCGGTGTGGCGCCGCATGGGTGACGACTTCCTGGGCAAGACCGCGGCGCTGCGCTACGGCGACGTCACCGATCTGACCAACTTCGGGGGAGCGCTGATCGACCGTCGTGCCTTCATCAAGAACGTCGACGCCATCGAGCGGGCCAAGGGCGCTGCACACGTCACCATCGCCGTCGGTGGCGAATACGACGATAGCGAAGGCTATTTCGTGCGGCCTACAGTATTGCTGTCCGACGATCCGACCGACGAGTCGTTCGCGACGGAATACTTCGGCCCGCTGCTGTCGGTGCACGTGTACCCTGACGACGATTACGAGCGAATCCTCGGCGTCGTCGACACCGGGTCCCGGTACGCGCTGACCGGCGCGATCATCGCCGACGACCGCAACGCCGTGCTCACCGCCCAGCACCGGCTGCGGTTCGCGGCCGGCAACTTCTACATCAACGACAAGCCGACCGGCGCGGTCGTCGGGCGCCAGCCGTTCGGGGGGTCGCGTGGCTCGGGCACCAACGACAAGGCCGGATCGATGCTGAACATGTTGCGCTGGACGTCGGCTCGCACCATCAAGGAGACCTTCATCCCCGCAACCGAGCACTCCTATCCGCATATGGGCACCGGCTGATGGCCGGACTGTTCGCCACCACGCTGCGCCCGGCGATCATGGCCGCGAGCCACCGCGAAGGCCTGCGCCGCACCGCCGAGCGGCTGTCGATCACCCGTAAAGTGGTGCACCGGTTCGTTCCTGGGGAGACGGTCGATTCGGTGCTGAATTGCGTTGCCTCTCTGCGCGGTTCGGGACGCTTCGCCAGCATCGACTATCTGGGCGAGGACGTCGCCAGCGCCGACAACGCCGATGCGGCCGTGCGGGTCTACCTGGATCTGATCGACGCGTTGGGTGGACTCGGTGGCGCGGGCGGCGTAGTCCGTCCTTGGGAAGTCTCGATCAAGCTGTCGGCGCTGGGACAATCGCTGGGACGCGACGGGCACAAGATCGCGCGGGAGAATGCCTGGTCGATCTGCTCCGCCGCTCAGCGGGCGGGCGTGTGGGTCACCGTCGACGCCGAGAACCACACCACGACCGATTCGACGCTGCGCATCGTGCGCGACCTGCGGACCGAATTCCCGTGGCTGGGTCTGGTTTTGCAGGCGTACCTGCGGCGCACCCTGGATGACTGCCAGGAATTCGCCGCCTCCGGCGCCCGGATCAGGCTGTGCAAGGGCGCCTACGACGAACCCGACTCGCTGGCCTACCGCGAACCGGCCGAGGTCACCGGCTCCTACCTGGCTTGCCTTCGGGTGCTGATGACCGGCTCCGGCTACCCGATGGTGGCCACCCACGATCCGGAGATCATCAGCGCGGTGCCCGAGATGACGCGCGAATCCGCCCGCCGCAGCGACGAATTCGAATACCAGATGCTCTATGGCATTCGCGACGACGAGCAGCGACGCCTCGCCGCGGCGGGTGACCAACTGCGGGTGTACGTGCCGTTCGGCACGCAGTGGTACGGCTACTTCATGCGACGGCTGGCCGAGCGGCCGGCCAATCTGGCGTTTTTCCTGCGGGCGCTGGCGCAGCGCGGCCACTGAGCGTGCATCCTGGGCTTTGAGTGTGCACACAGGGCGGGCGACACGGCGATAATTCCCGCCAAGGATGCACGCTGGACGCGAGCGCTAACCGCGACGCGGCCGCGGACGATCACTGGCGAAGCCGCGCACCACATGGGCGCGAACGAATTCCGCCGCCACGTCCGGATCATCCATGTCCAGCGTCGAAGACGGCGTGCTGAACAGTGAGAACAGGATGCGCGCAAACCATTCGCCGGCGGCCTCGATGTCGAGGTCCTTGCGCACCTCGCCCGTGAGCCTGGCGGCCGACAGGTAAGGCGCGAAGAACTCGACGCATTCACGCAGCAGCACTGCGGCGTCCTTGGTCAGCAGCAGGCTGATCGCGTCCTCGTCGAAGTACTTCTCGGACGCGATGACCCGCCGCGCCTGAGTGACGAAGACCGCTGCCGAACACAGCTTGTCTTCCAGGGTGCCGCCGCGGTCCATCGCCTTGGTCATCTCGCGGTAGAACCGTTCGGATGCGTGTTCGGCGCACGCCTCGACGATCGAGGCCTTGTCGGAGAAGTATTCGTAGATGGTGCTGCGGGACACGCCCGCCCGCTTGGCGATGTCGACGATGGTCGCCTTCTGTAGTCCCTGCTTGCCGAAGCACGCGAACGCGGACTCCACGATGAGCTCGCGGGTGTCGGTCACCTGAGAAACTTGGGCCGTCACGGGATCAACGCTCCCCGAGGGACCAGCCCGGCATCGGCCGAGGCGAAGGCGGCGTTGACGTCGGCCAGATGGAACGGCGTGGGCATCAGCCGCTCGAACGGAAAACTGGTGTGTTCCAGGAACGATAGACCGGTGGCCAGGGTGACCGGGTCGTAGAGCATCACGCCGCGCACGGACTTGTTGCCGTACACCAATGCGCTCGGGTCGAGCTCGAAGGTGCGTCCCATTCCGACGTTGCCGACCTCGAGCAACGTGCCGCCGTTGTTGAGAAACCCGATCCCCTCCGGGATGACGCCCGGGACGCCCACTACCTCGAGCACCCAGTCCGCGCCGATGCCGTCGGTGTGTTGGCGCACCCGCTCGGTGACCTCGGCGACCGAGACGCCGCTGGCGTCGATGCAGTGGGTGGCGCCGAAGTCGGCGGCGACGTCGAGTCGTTCGCGGATCTTGTCGATGACGACGACGGCGGCGGCGCCCGCCGTCCGCGCCACGGCAGCGGCGTTGATGCCCAGCCCGCCGGCGCCCTGAATGACGACCGTGTCCCCGAGCCGCACGTCGCGCAGCGCGAAAAGCACCTGGGCGAGCGCGCAATTCAGGGGCGCGACGGCCTCGTCGGGCAGGTCTGCGGGAACCTTGTACAACGGCTGACGGCGGCTGGTGTAGTAGTACTCGCCGTAGGCGGCGACGAAGTGCGGCGCCTGCTCGTGGGTGCGATATTCGCCGGCCATCAGGTTCTGGCAGGCGTATGACCGCCCCCGCGCACACGCGTGACAACTGCCGCAGAACCAAAAGTACGGCGCCACCACACGATCGCCGACGGCCAGCGGCTGACCGGTCGCATCGGTGGTCAGGCCCTCGCCGAGTTCGGCTATCTCGCCGACCATTTCGTGGCCCATCGCGAATGGGCACGGCAGTGGCAGCTCGCCGCGAAAGATGTGCAGGTCGGACCCGCAGATGCCGGCCATCCGCAGCCGCAGCGCCGCGGTGCCCGGTGCCGGTGTGCTCAAGGGGAATTCGGCAAGCTCGATGGGCCCGCCATGGGCGGTCAAAAGCGCGAGCCTCGGCATGATCGGTCCCCTCAGCCTGCCGGTGCGAGGATCAGCCCGCTGGTGGGCACGCCGGTGCCGGACGTGACCAGCACGTGTTCGACGTTGTCGACCTGGTTGAAAGAGGTGCCGCGCACCTGGCGCACCCCCTCGGTGATGCCGTTCATGCCGTGAATGTAGGCCTCGCCGAGCAGGCCGCCGTTGGTGTTGATGGGGAATTCTCCGCCTAGCGACAGCCGCTCGAGGGTGGCGAAGTCCTTGGCCTCGCCGCGCCCGCAGAATCCGAGTTCCTCGAGTTGGGCGAACACGAACGGTGTGAAATGGTCGTAGATGAACGCGGTTTGGATGTCTTGGGGCTTGCACCCCGAGTCGCGCCACAGCTGACGGGCCACCACCCCCATCTCGGGCAGCCCGGTGATCTCGTCGCGGTAGTAGCTCGTCATCATCTCGCCGTTGTGGGCCGCGCCCTGGGCGGCGGCGGCGATGACGGCCGGCGGTTGGCGCAGGTCACGGGCGCGCTCGGCGCTGGTGACGACAAGCGCGACGCCGCCGTCGCTCTCCTGGCAGCAATCCAAGAGGCGGAGTACGGGTTCGACGATCCAGCGCGAATTCTGGTGGTCTTCCAGGGTGATCGGGCGCTGGTAGAACCACGCATCGGGGTTGGTCGCCGCGTGTTTGCGGTCGACGACCGCGATCCTGCCGAAGTCCTCGTTGGTGACGCCGTACGTCGACATGTAACGCTGGGCGTGCACGGCGACCCATGCCGCGGGGGTCAGCAGCCCGAACGGCGCGTAATGCGCCATGAACAAGGGTGTTTCGGCCATGCTGCGGCCGCTGCCACCGAACCGGAAACCCGACCGCTCGTTGAATGCGCGCCAGCAGACCACGACGTCTGCGACACCGGTGGCGATGGCCATCGCCGCGTGGACGACGGTGCCGGCGGCCGCGCCGCCGCCGTGGTGCACGCGGGAGAAGAAGCTGAGGTCGCCGATGCCCACGTTGCGGGCGATGTCGATCTCATCGCTGGCATCCATGGTGAACGTGACCATGCCGTCGACGTCACTGGGGGCCAGGCCGGCGTCGTCGAGTGCGGCGCTCACCGCTTCGCATGCCAATTGCAGCTCGCTGCGCCCGGATTCCTTGGAGAACTCCGTCTGGCCGATCCCGACGATGGCCGCGGCGCCGGGCAGCGTCCGGCTCATGCGCCCGACCCGTCGAGCAGGCTGAGCACCGCGGCGCCGGACACGTGGTCGCCCAGGCTGTTGGAACCCTTGAACGTCACCTCGACGAAGTTCTCGCCATCGGAGCCTTCGGTCTTGCCGGTGACGCTGCCGGTGAACCGCAGCGGATCGTCGGGAAAGCACGGCACCCCAAGGCGAATCGAAAGGTTCTTCACCATCGCCTCTGGGCCGGCCCAGTCGGTGAGGAAGCGCACGCAGTACCCGTTGGTGGTCAGGATGTTCATGAACAGGTTGGGTGAGCCTTGCTGCTTGGCGTACTCGCGGTCGTGGTGCACCGGCATGAAGTCACGGGTGGCGATCGCGCCGGCGACGATCATCGTTGTGGTGATCGGGATTTCGAGCGGGGCGACCTCGTCGCCGATCGAAATGTCCTGCCATTGCAAGGTTCGGGTGGAGGCGGTCGTCATGCGGGTCCTTCCGAATAGGTTGCGCCGAGGTGTGCCAGCTGGGCCGAAGCCGGACCCAGGGTCAGCTCGTTGTGCTTGGCCCACAGGAAATAGCGGTGCAGGGGGTAGGTGACGTCGATGCCGATGCCGCCGTGCACCTGCTGTGCAGTGGCGGCCACGCGCGCGCCGGCCTCGGCGGCCCAGAACTTCGCGATGCGCGCCGCCCGGTCGGCAGGTCGCCCGTGCGCGATCAGCCAGGCCGCCTGCCAGGTGGTCCACCGAATGGCCTCGACATCGATGAAGGCGTCGGCCATGCGCTGCTGCACCGCCTGGAAGCTGCCGATCGGGCGGCCGAATTGCTCACGGCCCGCGGTGTATTCGGCCGCGATGCGCAGCGCACGTTCGGCAACGCCGAGCTGGATCGCGCACAGCGCCACCAGGGCACGGGTATGGAGCGACTCGACCAGCCCGGCGCCGTGGATCGCGTCGGCATCGGAAACCATTGCACCGTCCAGTAATACGTCTGCGTGTGGTTCGCGGCTGGTCGTGCGAACCGGACGAACCTCGACACCGGCGGCGTCCGTCGCGAGCAGGAACAGGACCACGCCGTCATCAGTAGCGGCGGGAACGAGCATCGTGTCGGCGAGCTGCGCGGCCGGCACCAACTCCTTGGCGCCGTCGAGTCGCCAATCCAGGCCGTCACGACGGGCGGTGGTGACCGGGAGTACCGGGTCCGAGCGGCCGGGTTCGGTCAATCCCGCCGTCAGGATCCGGGATCCGGCGATCACGCCGGGCAGGAATCGCTGTTGTTGTTCGTGGTTGCCGTGCCGCGCGATCGGGTCGGCGCCCAATACCAGTGTGGCGTAGGCGGGTACCGGCGCGACGCCGTATCCGACCTCGGCCAGCAGGGCACCGAGCTCGACGAAGCCGCCGCCGTTGCCGCCGACCGATTCCGGCAGGGCGGTGCCCAACAGGTCGGCGGCCGCGAGCTCTTTCCACAGCGCCTCGTCGTAGCGGACGTCGCCGGCTTCCACCTCCGTCAGCCGGCCGGGGGTGGCGCGACGCTCGAGCAGATCGCGCGCGAGCTTGGCGATCGTCTCCTGCTCTTCGGTGAACGAGAAATCCATGACGCGCCTAGCCGGCCGGCCGAAACTGGTGCAGCACCAGGTCTTGCGAGCCAGAACCGTCGAAAGCCTGGTAGTAGACCTCGACAGGCAGTCCGGGCGTCACGTCGGCCGGGTCGATGCCGGTCAGGTTGGACACCAGCCGCACCCCCTCCTCGAGTTCCACCAGCACGACGACGTAGGGGTACTCGAAGAACGGGAACTTCGGCTCGTGCGGCAGCACGTAGCTGTAGACCGTGCCGCGGCCCGACGACTCGATCGCCTCCCAGTCCAGCGACCGGCAGTGCGGGCACATCGGCCGGGGCGGATGGCGCAGCTGCCCGCAGCCACCGCAGCGCTGGATCAGGAGTTTGTTCTCCCGCAACCCATTCCAGAAAAATTCGGTGTCCGGGGTGATCGCCGGAGCCAGACGGGCCGCCATCAGCTCGCCGGCCTGAATCGCAGCACCCGGAATCGCTGCCGCCCCAGCACTTCGCCGTGCTGATCGGTGTAGGTTGTCAGCCAGGTCAGGAAGAAGCCGGTGCCCAACGCTGTCTTCTTCTCCTCGGAAACCGACTCGTAGACGGTCGTCGCGCTGATCACGT
Source organism: Mycobacterium sp. 852002-51971_SCH5477799-a (assembly GCF_001667145.1). Lineage (GTDB taxonomy): Bacteria > Actinomycetota > Actinomycetes > Mycobacteriales > Mycobacteriaceae > Mycobacterium. The sequence continues at coordinate 8,617 of NZ_LZIF01000039.1, read as the reverse complement.
CGCCCAGTCCCGGGTATCGCTCGATCTCGAACTCCGAATTCGTCGCCACCGTGCTGGTATAGCCGGCCTCATCGAGGAATGCCGTTGGATTGCTGTGGATCTCGACGGGCGCGCCGCCGCGCTCGCCGATTCCCTCCAGCTTCGGCGACGGCATGGTCCAGGTCTGCAGCATCACCGGCGGCGACACGATGCCGCCGAACCGGGACGACGCGGCGAACTCCGGATCGATGTAGACGGGGTTCATGTCGGCCATCGCGTACGCCCAGTGCCGGATCATTGGCTGGTTCACCGGGTCCGGCGCCAGCGACGGCTTGCCGGTGCCACCGGTCGGCTGGCCGACGAGGGCCCGCACTTTGGCGCTGACGGTTTCTGAGTCGGTCACTTAGTCCTGTCCTCCTTGCTATTTCGCGGCCCGAAGGTCGCGCGGTGCCCGGGGCATGCCCAATCCGGCCATGGCGATGATGTCACGTTGAATCTCGTTGGCGCCGCCCCCGAAGGTATTGATGACGGCCTGGCGGTAGGCGGATTCCAGCGCGCCGCGCAGCGGAGCCTGGGCGCCGCGCCGCACCCCGTTGCCGTCCAGCACCTCGAGCAGCTCCCGGGCAACCTGCTGCGTGAGCTCGGTGCCGAACACCTTGGCCGCCGATGCCTCGCCCATGCTGAGCGCCCCTTTCGTCATCGCCGCGTTCACCCGCAGATTCACGAGCTTGTATGCGGCGACCTGGGCTTCGACCCTGGCCAGCGCCTGCTGCACCCAGGGCTGGTCGATGACGCGGCCGCCGTCCAGTTCGGTGGTGACAGCCCAGTCCAGCGTTTTCTCGAACAGCGGCTCGAGCGCGCCGAGGTTGCCCAGGGCGGCGCGTTCGAAGTTCAACTGCGTGGTGATCAGTTGCCAGCCTTCATTTTCCGCACCGACCAGCGCGCTGATCGGCACCCGGACGTCGTCGTAGAAGGTGTAGAAGGTCGAGATGCCGGGCATGGTGTGCAGCGGCTGCCATGAGAATCCGGGCGAGGAGGTGGGCACGATGAGGATGGAAATGCCCTTGTGTTTCTTGGCATCCGGATCGGTACGCACGGCCAGCCAAATAAAGTCGGCATAGGCGGCGCCGCTGGTGAACATTTTCTGGCCGTTGATCACATACTCGTCACCGACGCGGACCGCCGTCGTGCGCACCGAGGCCAGGTCGCTGCCCGCGCCGGGCTCGGAGTAGCCGATGGCGAACTCCACGGTGCCGTTAAGAATCGCCGGCAAAAAGCGCTGCTTCTGCTCCTCGGTGCCGTAGTGCATCAGCGTCGGCCCGACGGTATTGAGTGTCACCAGCGGGATGGGGGCGCTGACCCGGCGCGCCTCCTCGGAGAAAATGAACTGCTCGATAGCAGAGAACCCTTGTCCGCCATATTCTTTGGGCCAGCCGACGCCCAGCAGGTTGGCCGCGGCCAGGGCGCGGACGCATTCACGCACCGCGGGTCCGCCCTCCATCCGCTCGCTGACCGCGGCGACGCGTTCGGGCGTCATCACGGTTTCCAGCGTCGCGCGGATCTCGGCGCGCAGCTTCTCCTGCTCTGGCGTGTATTCGAGGTCCATCGGCTCAGGACCCCATCCGCACCGGCATGCGCTTGACTCCGGGCACCATGGTGGCGCGCATCCTGTCCACGTCACCGACGAGGTCCAGGCTGGGGAAGCGGCGCAGCAGCTCGTCGAAGAACACGGTCGCCTCCAGGCGTGCCAATTGCGCACCCACGCAGGAATGTTCGCCGCATCCGAAGGCGATGTGCGGGTTCGGATGGCGGGTCACGTTGAACTCCTCGGAGTCGGGGCCGAACACGTCCTCATCGCGATTGGCCGAGCCATAGAGCATCACCACGGCCTGGCCGGCTGCGATCCGCTGACCGCGGATCTCGACGTCGACGGTCGCGGTGCGGGCCATGTGCACCACGGGGCTGTTCCACCGCAACATCTCCTCGACGGCCAGCGGGATGCGCGCGGGATCGTCGACGAGCAGGCGGCATTGGTCGGGATGCGCGATCAAAGCCAGTGTCCCGAGCGAGATCAGGTTGCGGGTTGTCTCGTTGCCCGCCACCAGCAGCAGGAAGGCGAAATTGAGCAGGTCTTCATCGGTCAGTTGGTGTTCGTCGATCTCGGCTTTGGCCAGCACCGACAGCAGGTCGTCCCTGGGTTGGCTGCGCCTGGCCGCGATCAACTTCTGGAAGTACTCGTAGAGTTGCCCGGCCGCCACCAGCGAGTCGAGCTCGATCTCCGGATCAGCCGTTCCGGTGGCCGCGTCCGACCACGCCCGGAACTGCTCCCAGTCGTCGGGCGGGGCTCCGATCAATTCGGCGATCATCCGGGTGGGCAGGGGAGCGGCGATGTGTTCGGCGAACTCGTGCACGGACCCGGGTTCGATGCCGTCGAGAATGCCGCGCACGATCTCGCGGATCTTCGGTTCGAGCACGGCCACCCGCCGCTTGGTGAATCCGGAATTGATCAGCTTGCGCATCTGCCGGTGCCGTGGCGGATCGGTGAAGATCAGGCTGCCCTGCTGCACCGGATTGGGCATCTGCGGATCGGGGATCGTGATGCCCTGGGTCGAGGTGAACAGCGCCGGGTTGCTCGACACGAAGCGGATGTCCTCGTATTTCAGCAGGGCCCAGAAGTTGGTGACGTCATTCCAGCACACCGGCGTCGTCGCGCGCAGTTCCCGGTAGGCGGGATACGGGTCGCCCGCATAGAAGTCGGGCGAGTGCAGCGGATAGCTCGGGGAGCGCAGCGGCGGATGAGTCTGCACGGCAAGCCCCTCTCGCAGGACACCCGATCCGACAGATTGGTGCAATCTGTCTGCCGACTGTGTCTACTCCGCGCTGCCGCGTGCTGTCAATACGAGGCCAAAATCTGCGAATAGCTCGGATTTCACCGGATTGATGATTGACGGGGGACACGCGGGGGTGTACACCAAGTGAGCAGATGACCGGAGGAACACATGGCCGATTCGCCCGCTCTCGCCCAGACCTATCAGCTCTACATCGACGGCAAATGGGTCGAGCCGCAGGACGGCCGCTACGACGACGTGTCCCCGTCCACCGAGGCCGTCATCGCGACCGCGCCCGACGCGAGCCTCGCGCAGGTTGGCGACGCGATCTCGGCCGCGCGGCGCGCCTTCGACAGCGGACCGTGGGGCACGATGTCCGCCGAGCAGCGCGCCTCGTGCCTGAACCAGCTGGGCGAGGCGCTGACCAAGCACGCCGACGACTTCTTCGCGCTGTCCCAGGCGGAGTGGGGCTGCATCGCCAATGAACGCATGATGCAGATCGACGGTGCCGGGTTCATGTCCATGCATGCCGCCCAGCTCGCCACCCAGCTGGCCGACCAAGAGGTCAGCGGCATCAGCGCCGGCATGACGTTGCTCCGCCATGCGCCCCTGGGCGTCGTATCGGTGCTGACGCCGTGGAACTTTCCGCACTGCCTGAACGTGATGAAGCTGAATCATGCTCTGGCCGCGGGCAATACGGTCGTGCTCAAGCCCTCTCCGCTGACCCCGTTGGCGGGCCTGGCGCTGGCGCGTCTCATCGACGAGCACACCGACATTCCGCCCGGGGTGGTCAATGTGGTCACGCCCTCGGGTGTCGAGGCGGCCAAGCTGCTGACCACCGATCCACGCATCGACATGGTGAGCTTCACCGGCAGCTCGGTCGTCGGACGCCAGGTCATGTCCGCCGCCGGGGACACGATGAAGCGAATCCTGTTGGAACTGGGCGGCAAGTCGGCCAGCATCGTCCTCGACGACGCGCACGTCACCGACGAGATGCTGCAGCGGATGCTGTTCGAATCCTGTTCGCTGCACGCGGGACAGGCCTGCATCCTGCACAGCCGGCTGCTGTTGCCTGATTCGCTGCATGACGACATCGTCGATCGCCTTGCCGCATTGGCCCGCGAGATCAAGGTGGGCGACCCCACCGATCCCGACGTGCAGATGGGTCCGCTGATCAGTGCGGCGCAACGCGACCGGGTCGAGGCGCACATCGCCGGGGCGCGCAGCGATGGGGCGAAGCTGGTGACCGGCGGCGGTCGGCCGGCGGGCTTGGACGTTGGCTACTACGTCGAACCGACGATCCTGTCCGGCGTCGAGCCGAATTCGACTATCGCGCAAGAGGAAGTGTTCGGGCCGGTGTTGACCGTGCTGCGCTACCGAGACGACGACGACGCCGTGGCCATCGCGAACAATTCGCAATACGGGCTCTCCGGTGCGGTGTGGGGCGAAGATGTGGACCGCGCCGTCGGCGTGGCGCGCCGCATCCGGACCGGCCAGATCGCGGTCAACGGCATCAGCCCCGGTGGGGCGCCGTTCGGTGGCTTCAAGCTCAGCGGGCTGGGCCGCGAGGGCGGCGGCATCGGCGGGTTGCATCAGTACATGGAACAGATGGCGATCGGAGTGCCCGCGTGACGGCACCCCTCGCGGGGCTGCACGTCGTCGAAATCGCAAGCGAGATCTCAGGTCCCTACGCTGCAAAGCTCCTTGTCGACCTGGGTGCCGAGGTCATCAAGATCGAGCCGCCCACCGGAGATCCGCTGCGGCGCTGGGGTCCGTTCGCCTCGGGCGTCGTCGACCCTGATCGGTCCGGCTTGTTCGAATATCTTAACGCGGGCAAACACGTTGCCACGCTTGACCTCTCGGAGACACACGATGTCGCGGCCGCGAGCGAACTCATCGCCGGGGCGCAGCTGCTGATCGACGACCTCAAACCCGGAACGCTGGAGGGAAGGGGGCTCGGAGTCGATGCCCTGCAGCGGATCAATCCAAACCTGGTGCTACTGCGCATCTCTGCGTTCGGTCAGTCCGGCCCGCTGCGTGACCGGCCGACCACGCCGCTGACCCTGCAGGCGGCATCGGGCTGGGTCAGCTCCAGGGATCCGGATCGCCCGCCGGTTCAGGTCGGCGCCCGAATCGCCGAGTATGTCGCCGGCGCCTACGGCGCGCTCGGTGCGCTGACCGCACTACGGATGCGGCCCACCGGCCGCGTCGCCGAAGTGGATGTCTCACAACTGGAATCGCTGCTGTCGACGTTGCCCTATCCGATGTTGATGGCGCAGCGGATGCGCCGGCTCGGCCTGCCCGCCAACCTGCGATCGGCGCCCATGCTGGGAGTCGTCCGGGCCGCCGACGGCTGGGTGGGCATCAACTGCCTGACGGGCCAGCACTGGCTCGACGTCTGCGCGATGCTCGGCCTGCCCGAGTTCGGCGAGCATCAGCTCGCGATCATGATGGGTGGTGCCGAGCGCGACGACTTCTTCGCCAAGGCCGAGCCGGTGCTGGCCGGTCAGACCGTCGCCGAGATCGTGGAACTCGCTCAGGCGCTGCGGATTCCGGCCGCCCCGGTCAACGACGGCGCCACCGTGCTCGATTGCCCGCAATACGCCGCGCGGGCCTTCTTCGCCGAAAACGAGTCGTTTCGGCGTCCCGGACCGCCGTTCAGGCTATCGAAAACCCCTGTGCCGCGGCCGCGTCCGGCGCCGCGCTTTCGAACGTCGCCACCCGCGAAGTGGGCCGGGGACGGCCGGTCGGTTCACCAGTCGGCGGGGCTGATGCCCTTTTCCGGGCTGCGGGTGCTGGACCTGACCACGTTCTGGGCCGGGGCGTACCTGACCTGTTACCTCGGGGCGTTCGGCGCCGACATCGTCAAGGTCGAGTCGATCCAGCGACCCGACGGGCATCGCTATTCGGGGGCCTTCGCCTACGAGGGCGACGACTGGTATGAGCGCAGCCCCATCTGGCAGGGCACCAACCTGAACAAGCGCGACCTCACGCTTGATCTGACGTCTGAGCGAGGCCTCGGCATCGCGCGCCGGCTGGCCGCCCGGGCCGACGTTGTGGTGGAGAACTTCTCGCCGCGGGTGGTCGAGCAGTTCGGCCTGGACTACGACTCGCTGGTAGCGCTCAAACCCGACGTGATCGTGGTGCGAATGCCCGGATACGGTCTGCACGGCCCGTGGCGCGACTATGTCGGCTGGGCGCTGAATTTCGAGCAGACGTCGGGCATGTCGGCCGCCACCGGCTATCCCGATGGTCCGCCCTGCAATCCGCAGGGCCCCGCCGATCCGATCGTGGGCGTGCACGCCGGGGTCGCGCTGCTGGCCGCGCTCGAGCACCGCAACCGCACCGGCGCCGGACAACTCATCGAGATAGCCCAGATCGAGGTCGCCGCCGCGGTGACGGCCGAACCGGTGATCGAGTACTCGATGAACGGTGTGGTCCGCCCGCGCGAGGGCAACCGACGGCGCGGCTATCTGCAAGGCGTCTACCCGACCGCCGAGCAGGACCAATGGGTGGCGTTGTCCGTGCCCGATCAGCCGATCGACCACGACCTGTTCGACGAGCTCGTCGCCGCCTGGACCCGCACGCAGAGCGCCGCGACGATCGTCGAAACCCTGCAGGCACAGGGGATTGCCGCCGAGCGGGTGATCAGCGGAGACCAGATGTATGACATCGACCAGCTCGACGCGCGGGGATATTACGAAGAACTCGAACACCCGATCACCGGAGCGCACCGCTATCCCGGCTGGCCGTTTCGCATCACCCCCGGACCGCGGCGGCACCACCGCACCGCCCCGCCGACTCTCGGCCAGCACAACGACGAGGTCCTGGGCGAGCTGGGCCTGCCCGAGGCGGAGGTGGCTGACCTGCGGCACCGGCGGATCATCGGTGAGCGGGTGCTCAACGCATAGCCGCCGGTGGCCCCAGCGCCGGCAACTAAGCCCGCTTTCGTGAACCGCACCTGACGTGCCAAGCTGCTCGACATGGTCATCGAGATCGCCCGCCCCAAGCTCGAAGGAAACGTCGCCGTAGGCGAGGACCGCCAGATCGGCTTCGCGGAGTTCGGCGACCCGCAGGGCCGGGCGTTTTTCTGGCTGCACGGCACCCCCGGCGCCCGCCGCCAGATTCCCACCGAGGCGCGCCTGTACGCCGAACAGCACAAGATCCGGCTGATAGGCCTGGACCGCCCCGGGATCGGCTCGTCGACGCCGCATCGGTACGAGAACATCCGGGCGTTCGGCGACGACTTGCGGACCATCGCGGACATTCTGGGCATCGACAACATGGCGGTCATCGGCCTGTCCGGCGGCGGCCCCTACGCGCTGGCGTCCGCCGCGGTGCTGCCCGATCGGGTCGTAGCCGTCGGTGTGCTCGGTGGCGTCGCGCCCTTCCTCGGCGACGAGGGGATCACCAGCGGCCTGATGAACCTGGGCAAGCGGCTGGCGCCCCTGCTGAAACTGGGCGGCGACCCGCTGCGGATCGGTGCGAGCCTGGTGGTCCGGGCGATCCGCCCCGTCGCGAATCCCGCGCTCTATCTCTATGCCGCGATATCGCCCGAGGGCGACCGGCGCCTGCTGACCCGGCCCGAGTTCGGGGCCATGTTCCTCGACGACCTGCTCAACGGCAGCCGCAAGCAACTGGCGGCCCCGTTCAACGACATCATCCTGTTCACCCAGGACTGGGGATTCCGGCTCGACGAGGTCAAGGTCCCGGTGCGTTGGTGGCACGGCGACAGCGACCACATCGTGCCGTTCGCCCACGGCGAGCACGTCGTGTCCAAGCTGGCGGACTGCGAGCTGATCGTGCTCCCGGGCGAAAGCCACCTCGGCGGGCTGGGCCGCGGCGAGGAGATCCTGTCCACCCTGACGAAGATCTGGGACGAGCGAGGCTGACCGTCTCCGGGTAGCCTGCTCACGTGCTGCTGGCGTCCCTGAATCCCGCGGCGCTCACCGCCACCGATATCGCCGATGCGGTGCGCATCGACGGCGCCGTGTTCAGCCGCAGCGACCTCGTCGGCGCCGCCACCTCGGTGGCCGAACGCGCGGGCGGCGCGGGCCGAGTTGCCATCCTCGCCGCCCCGACCGCCGCGACCGTGCTCGCCGTCACCGGGTGCCTCATCGCCGGGGTGCCGTTCGTCCCGGTGCCCGAGGACGTCGGCGCGGTCGAACGCCGGCACATGCTCACCGACTCCGGGGTGCGGGCTTGGCTTGGGGCAGCGCCCCCGAAAGACTCGGAGCCCGAGGGCCTGCCGCACATCCCGGTGCGGCTGCACGCCCGATCCTGGCACCGTTATGCCGAGCCGTCGGCGGACGCCACCGCGATGATCATCTACACCTCGGGCACCACCGGGCTGCCCAAAGGCGTGGTGCTGAGCCGACGGGCGATCGCGGCCGACCTCGATGCGCTGGCGGAAGCCTGGCAATGGACGGCCGATGACGTCTTGGTCCACGGCCTGCCGCTCTTTCACGTGCACGGCCTGGTGCTGGGCCTGCTCGGCTCGCTGCGGATCGGAAACCGCTTCATCCACACCGGCAAGCCGACACCGGCGGGCTACGCGCAGGCCGCAACCGAGCACGGGGGCACGCTGTTTTTCGGGGTTCCCACGGTGTGGTCGCGGGTGGGTGCTGACGAGCCGGCCGCCCGCGCACTACGCCGCGCGCGGCTGCTGGTCTCGGGAAGCGCGCCGCTGCCGGTTCCGGTGTTCGACCGGTTGGCCGGGCTCACCGGGCATCAGCCCATCGAACGCTACGGCGCGTCGGAATCGCTGATCACGGTGTCCACGCGGGCCGACGGGGAGCGACGCCCGGGGT
>NZ_LZIF01000038.1 GCF_001667145.1 Mycobacterium sp. 852002-51971_SCH5477799-a | reverse complement strand
GTATCTCCGAGGTCGCCGGCTCGTTGTTGAGCGCCCAGGCAGTGCCCGCCGGCGCGCTCACCGGACCCGTTCCGGCGGGCGACGAGTCCAGCGGGTGGCACAGGTCGGCGCGGATCATCGGCTCGCTGTCGATGCTCGCGGCGGTGCTCAGCTTCGGTTTCAACCTGTACTGGCGGGTCCGGTACGCGCTGCAAAGCACCGGCGGCGCCGACCAATTCGGCAAACAGAACATCGCCGTGATCGCGACCGCGGTGGTGTACGGCGTGGTGGCCCTGGTGGCCGTGCTGGTCGCCTCCAGGTGGTTGCTGCGCGACGCTCGGGCGAGCCGGCTCACGATCGTCGCGCTCGGCGCGTCGACGCTGGCCGCCGGGATCCTGGTGTGGTTCTTGCCCGCCGGTCGTGACATCGACGCGTTCCACGGCATCGCGCAGAACACGTCCACGGCGGGCGTCGGGTTCGAGGGTTACCTGGCGTGGGCGGCCGGCGCGGCGCTCTTCGCGCCGCGGGCGCTGTTCGGTCACCGGAACGCCTCGCCGACCGAGGAATCCGTGTGGCGCGGGGCGACCCGAAATGGCCTGCTGCTCATCGCCGTTTGGTGCGTTGGGTCGATAGCGATGCGGATCACCGACCTGGTCGTCGGAGTTATCCTGAACTACCCCTTCTCCCGGTACGACAGCATCGTGCTGGCCGCGTTCGATCTGGCCACCGCGGTCCTGGCGATCTGGCTGCGCCGTAGGCTGGCCACCCTTTCGCCGAGGGTGGTCACGTCGCTGTGCGGACTCGTCGCCACGCTGAGCGTCGCCCGCGTCGTCGTCGGCGTCGTGCTGGCGCCGCGCTTCGCGGACTCGCCCAATTCCCCTGCGCTGCACCCGGTCTACGGCAACAACCTCGCCCAGCAGATCACCAGTGTTTTCGACGTGACGTTGTGCGGCCTGGCGCTGGGCATCCTGGCGACGGCGATCGTCGCCGGGCAGCTGAGCGGTCGACGGCGGGCTAATCGCGCGGCCCGCCGGCGCGCGGCCGCCGCGAATGCGGCAGCACCGACCACTCGGATCCCGGTGGGCCAAGGCGCCGGACCGTCGGCCTCGGCGACCACCCGCATCCCCGCCGGCGTCCCCGGCGCGGACAACGAACCGGCGACCTCGGAGATACCGCCGCTGGCCAATGCCCCCCGGATTTTCCGCGGCGACGACACCGGAACGCGCCAGATATCTGTGCAGAAGCCGCAGATCTACCGGCCCCCGCAGGGCTGACTCAGCGAAGCGGCGCGAACGCGAATTCGCGCAGCCCGTCACCCGGCGTGACGGCCGCACGGAAACCCAGCACCTCGGCGGCCCGGGACGGGTCGGCGACGATGTGGCGCACGTCGCCGCTGCGGTACTGCCCGGTGACCACCGGCGACTGTGCGCCGCCGCGCGCGCCGCACAGCGCACCGGCCACTTCCAGGATCGAAATGGGTTGTCCGGAGCAGACATTGACCGCGGTGAAACCCTCGCGCTGCTGCGTCGCGGCGACGTTGGCGGCGGCCACGTCGTCGACGTGGACGAAGTCGCGCATCTGCCCGCCGTCCTCGAAAACCCTTGGCGATTCGCCCTTTTCCAGGGCGGACCGGAAGATCGCCGCCACCCCGGAGTAAGGGGTGTCGCGCGGCATGCCGGGACCGTAGACGTTGTGATAACGCAGCGCCACCACCGAACCACCCGTGGCCTCCGACCACGCCAGCGCGTAATGCTCCTGCGCGGTCTTGCTGGCGGCGTACAGACTTCGTGGCCGCAGGCAGGCGCCCTCGTCGACGAGGCGCCAGTGCAGTTCCTCCCCGCCGGCCGGACAGCGGTGCTCGAAGATCCCGGCGTCGAGGTCGGCCCGGCGCCGGGGCAGCGGATCCACCGCTCCGTGCTGTTCGCAGTGGTAGCTCCCTTGCCCGTACACCACCATCGACGAGGCCAGCACCAGGTGCCGCACCCCGGCGGCGAACATCTGCGCCAGCAGGACGCTGGTGGCCAGATCGTTGTGGCCGCCATAGGCCGGGGCGTCGGCGGCGTTTACGCCCGCGCCCACCATCGCCGCCTGATGACACACGAGTTCCACGCCGTCCAACAGCGGGACCAGTGCGTCGGCATCGCGCACGTCGACGCGGTGACATCCCGGCGGCAGCACCGGGTTTGGGCCGTGGGCGGCGGGCAGCAACGCGTCGACGGCGACCACGTCGTGACCCGCGGAGCGCAGCGCGGCGTCCACCCGCGAACCGATGAAGCCGGCCGCCCCGGTCAGCAGCACCCTCACGGCAGCTCGATCGGCAGGGTGACCCCGGCGTGCGGCAGGCACCGCGTGCAGGTGCGGTCGGCAGCGACCCGGCCGATGGCCTGGCGGATCAGCGTCTTGAACTTTTCGATGTTCCTTGCGAATTCGGCGAAGACGTCGACGGTCTTCACGCCCTCCCCGGCGCTGACACCGGCATCCAGATCTGTCACCAAAGCTATTGCGGCATAACAGAGTTCGAGTTCACGAGCGAGCACCGCCTCCGGATAGCCGGTCATGTTGACCAGTGAGAACCCGGCTGAGGCGAACCACTGGCTCTCGGCGCGGGTGGAAAAGCGCGGCCCCTGAATCACCACCATGGTGCCGCCGTCGGTCACCTCGGGCAGGACGGTCACCGCGTCGCGCAGCGTAGGGCAGTACGGGTCGGCGAACTCGACGTGGATGCCGCCGGAGTCGAAATAGGTGTCGGCGCGGCCCCGGGTGCGGTCGACCAGCTGGTCGGGCACCACGACGGTGCCCGGGCCGAGTTCGGGTTTGAGGCTGCCCACCGCACAGGGCGCGAGCACCCGCCGCACACCGAGCTTGCGCAGGGCCCACATGTTGGCCCGGTAGGGCACGGTGTGCGCGGAGAATTCATGCGCCGCGCCATGGCGCGGCAGGAAAGCCACCTCGTGGCCACCGATCGCGCCGACGGTGACCGGGGCGCTGGGTGGGCCGTAGGGAGTGTCGACGGTGACCTCGCGGGAGTCGGATCCGAAAAACGTGTAGAAGCCGCTGCCGCCGATGACTCCAAGCATCCGACCATTGTGGTGCATCATGTCGAAGCGATCGGGGGTGCGGGGCCCGGGGATTGACGGCCGGCATCCTGGCAGGATGGTCGGGTGGCCAATTTCGGGCAGTGGGTTTCCGGTGCGCGGCCGCGGACGTTGCCCAACGCGGTGGCGCCGGTTGTCGCGGGAACCGGCGCCGCGGCATGGCTGCATTCCGCGGTGTGGTGGAAGGCGCTGCTCGCGCTGGCCGTCGCGCTCGCGATGATCGTCGGCGTCAACTACGCCAACGACTACTCCGATGGCATCCGCGGCACCGACGACGTCCGCGCCGGCCCGGTGCGCCTGGTGGGCTCGCGGCTGGCGGCGCCGCGGGCGGTGCTGGCCGCCGCGATCGCCAACCTGACCGTCGGCGCGCTCGCCGGGCTCGCGCTGGCGTTGTGCAGCGCGCCGTGGCTGATCGCGGTGGGAGCGGCCTGCATCGCCGGGGCGTGGCTGTACACCGGCGGGTCGAAACCGTACGGCTACGCCGGTTTTGGTGAGATCGCGGTGTTCCTGTTCTTCGGGCTCGTCGCCGTGCTGGGCACCCAGTACACCCAGGCGCTGCGCGTGGACTGGGTGGGCCTGCTTTTGGCGGTGTCGATCGGGGCGTTGTCCTCCTCGGTGCTGGTGGCCAACAACCTGCGGGACATCCCGACCGATGCGGGCTCGGGAAAGATCACCCTGGCGGTGCGGCTGGGCGATGCCCGCACCCGGATCCTGTACCAGGCGCTGCTGGGTACCGCCGGAGTGCTGACCCTGGTGCTCATGCTCGCGACACCCTGGTGCGCGGTCGGATTGGTGGCCACGCCGCTGGCCCTGCGCGCGGCGGCCCCGGTGCGATCCGGCCGCGGCGGCCCGGAGCTCATCCCCGTGCTGCGCGATACCGGGCTGGCCATGGCGGTCTGGGCGATCGCGGTGGCCGCGGCACTGGCGCTGGCCAGCTGAGCTCTAAGCGGGGGTATCGATAGTGCAGACGACGGGCCCGGTGGGGTACCTTTGCGTTTGCTGGGGCGATAGCAAAGGACCGCGATGAAGCAGATTGCCGCGACCAGCGGGCCCACGAACATCGGCTTACTCAGCGTCGGGTCGTACCGGCCGGAGCGGGTGGTCACCAACGACGAACTCTGCGAGAACATCGATTCGTCCGACGAGTGGATCTACACCCGGACCGGCATCAAGACGCGCCGGTTCGCCGCCCGCGACGAATCCGCCGCGTCCATGGCGACCGCGGCCGGCCAGGAGGCGATCGCCAAAGCCGCGCTCACCGCGGCCGACATCGACTGCGTGATCGTCGCCACCAGCACGCATTTCCTGCAGACGCCCGCCTGCGCGCCATCGGTAGCGGCGGCGTTGGGCGCCACCGGCGTGCCCGCCTTCGACGTCTCGGCCGGGTGCGCCGGCTTCGGGTACGCACTGGGCGTGGCGGCCGACATGATCCGGGGCGGCACCGCGGGCAAGGTGCTGGTGATGGGTTCGGAAAAACTGTCCCCGACCGTGGACATGCAGGACCGCACCAACTGCTTCATCTTCGCCGACGGCGCCGCCGGGGTGGTGGTGGGAGAAACACCGGACCAGGGCATCGGCCCGACCGTCTGGGGCAGTGACGGCGCGCAGGCCACGGCCATCCGCCAGGACATCGACTGGATCGACTACATGGACCGCCCGACGGGCCCGCGGCCCTTCCTGCGGCTCGAGGGCAGCGCGGTGTTTCGTTGGGCGGCATTCGAGATGGGCAAGGTCGGCCGGCAGGCCATGGACGCGGCGGGCGTCCGGCCCGACGAGATCGACGTGTTCCTGCCGCACCAGGCGAACAGCCGGATCAACGAGGTGCTGGCCAAGAGCCTCGAGTTGCGTCCGGATGCAATCGTCGCCAACGACATCGAGCACACCGGGAACACCTCGGCGGCATCCATCCCACTGGCGATGGCCGAAGTGCTGGCGACCGGCGCGGCCCAGGCCGGCGACTTGGCGCTGCTGCTCGGCTACGGCGCCGGCCTGAGCTACGCCGCACAGGTCGTGCGGCTGCCGAGCGGTTAACCGCGCCCTGATTCCTGGCCGCCCTCGTCCGGCGTGGCCTCCCCGTGCAGGCGGGCTTGCAGCAATTCACGCTCCCGGCGCCGTCGTTCCCCGGCGATCGCCAGCGCGGCGGTGGCACGGCGGCGCAGCGGGGCGAACACCAACATGCCCAGCGGCATCGCAATGATCAGGGCGAACAGCACCGCTACCACGATCGGAAACTGCGAAATGCCCGCCAAGCGCGCGACACCGTAGATCACCCCGGTGAGCACGCCCGCCAGCAGCACCCTCGCCGCCATGTACGCGGCCACGTGGACGGCGACGCGGCTTGCGCCCCGTTGCGCCATGCCCTCGTTCGCGGCGGGGTCCTGCACGCCGCCGGTGCGGTCGTCGCTAGCTTCTTGTGACACAGGGTGAGCCTACGGCGCGGGTATATTCGCCCCAAGGAGGTGTTGCGTGCTCTACCTGCTGCTCGTCGTGATGTTGGGGACGCTGATCTACGTGGGCTGGCGTGCCGCACGGTCGCAGATTCACCGGCCGAAGACGCGGGTGATCGGACCCGACGACGATCCAGATTTCCTGCGGCGGTTGGGTCGCGGCGACAGCTGACCGGCGCTAGCCGAGCACTCCCGGATTGTGCTGGTCGCCGGGGAACCCGTCGGCGACGATGGCGGCCAGCTCGGTGAGCGCTTCGCGCGTCCCGCGCCGTAACCGGTCCAGCTCGATCTCGGCGCCCTCTTCCAGGTGCGGGTCGAAAGGCACCAGTTGCACCGCCCGGCAGCGCCGGGAGAAGTGCTCGATGACCTTGTTCATGTCGACCTTGCCCGGGCGTGGCTTGACCCCGTTGATGACCGCGATGGAGTTGCGGACCAGGTCCTCGTGGCCGTGGGCATCCAGCCAGTCCAGCGTCGCCGAGGCGCTGCGGGCGCCGTCGATGGACGCCGAACTGACCACGACGAGCGCGTCGGCCTTGTCCAGCACCGAGCTCATCACCGAATGCAGCAGTCCGGGCCCACAGTCCGTGAGCACCAAGCCGTAGAACCGTTCCAGGATGTCCAGGACCCGCACGTAGTCATCGGCGCCGAACGCGTCCGAGACGGCGGGATCCGTTTCGGATGCCAATATCTCCAGGCCGCTGGGCCCCTTGGAGGTGTAGCGGCGCACGTCGCTGTAGCGCTCGATGGTGCCCGCGTCATGCAGCAGCTGGCGGACCGTCGCGGCCGTCTCCAGCGGGATCTTCTGGCTCAACGTGCCGCGGTCGGGGTTGGCGTCGACGGCGACCACCCGGTCACCGCGGATGGAGGCGAAGGTGGCGCCAAGCGTCGCGGCGATCGTGGTCTTGCCGACGCCGCCCTTCAACGACAGGAAGGCCACTCGGTAGGAACCCCGCAGCGGCCGGTTCACCTGGGCGACCAGATTGTTGTAGCGCGTGGCCCGTGGGCTCTCGCCGAGGTTGAGGAGCCCACCGGACAGCTTGAACAGCAGCAGTCGCCATCCATCCGACGGGGGCGGCGCGACCGGCCGCAGCAGCATGCCGGTGGACAGTTCCGGATACGGCGTGTGCGGCAGGTGCTCGGGGCGCTGCGGCGCCCCCTGAAATTGCGTCGGCGGCGCGTCCGGGCCCGTGTAGTAGGCGCCATACGCCGTCGGATCGACTCGCGGGATGCCGGTCACCGGCGTGGAGTCCCACGGCGGCATCCCGGCCGGCCTGGGCGCCGTGGGCGGTGCGGCCGGCGGGTGTTCGGGGCCGGGAACGCGGCGTTCGGTGCGGAAACCGGCGAAGGCGCGAGTAGGGGCTTCGGCACCCGAGCCACCCGACCCTGCCTGGGGTTCGGCGCCCTCGTGCTGGGCCGCCGCGGACGCTGTCTGTGGGGGTATCTGCGTGGTCGGTTGTTCGGGCGCCCCCACGCCCGACATTGGATGCTCGGTCACTGCACTCCCCTTTGCTGTGCGTTATTCAGCGTGTTGTGCGTTTCTTGGGCCGGTCAAGCACCGTCACCCGACGCCCGCATAAGAATGCAGGCCCACAGTGACCAGGTTAACGAAGAACAGGTTGAAGACCATGGCCACAAACCCCGCGACGTTGATCCAGGCGGCTTTCCTGTCCCGCCATCCCGCCGTCGACCTGGCGTGCAGGTACGCGGCGTAAATCACCCAGGCGACAAAGGACACAGTCTCTTTCGGATCCCAGCCCCAATACCTACCCCAGGCTTCCTCGGCCCAGATCGCGCCGAAAATGACGCCGAAACCGAACACCGGAAAAGCGAAAATCGTCGTTCGATAGGCGATGCGGTCCAGCGTCTGCGCGTCGGGGAACCGCTGTATCAGCCGGCTCAGCGCGCCGCGCTCGGTGCGGTCGGGCTCTGCCAGTGGCGACGTCCGCAGCAGGAACAGGATGCTGGCGATGCCGGCCACCAGGAACACTCCTGATCCCAGGCTGACCACCGACACATGGATGGGCAGCCAGTAGGACTGCAGCGCGGGCATCACCGGCGCGGCGTTGGTGTAGAGCCAGCGACCCGACACGGTGAGCAGGATCAACACCGGCAGCAGCAAGAACACCCATAGTGGGCGGTATTGCGGGCGGCGCAGCACGACCGCCCCGGCGATCAACCCGCACAGGCAGGTCAGGTTGATGAACTCGTACATGTTGCCCCACGGCACCCGCACCGTGGCCAGGCCGCGCAGCACCAGGCAGGCCAACAGCAGTCCGATGCCCAGGTACACCACGGACAGCCCGGCCCGGCCGACGCGTTCGTCGATCGGGCGTCCGGGCGTGTCGTCCACCACGCCGGGGATGACGGAATCGGCGCTGACGGCGCCGGCGAGTACCCGTGCGCGCTGATCCGCGCGGCGCCCGCCGGCGTAGGCCAGCTCGAAAGCCAGCAACAGCAGCGCGATCACCAGGGCCACCACCGCCGACGTGAACGCCCAGTCGGAGTAGCGCGCCAGCTCGACGTTGACGTGCACCGTATTCATTTGACGTCCACCTCAGAACTCCTCTTGGACGCTGCGGGTGTCGCGTCGCCGTCGGACGCGGTGGGTGGCGCGGCGCGAGCGACGCCGGAGACCAGCCGCTCGGCCAGTCGCTCGAACTCGTCGCCCCAACCGGAGTTGTCGGTGCGCGCGAGGCCGCCCAGTTCGACGTTCACGGTACCGGGCGACCCGCCGGCGTCGGGCGTCAGACGGACCCACACCCGGCGGCGGCGCACCAGCAGCGACACCACCAGACCGCCCATCATCGTGATCGCGAAGACCAGCACCCAGGTCTGGCCCGGGTCGTGCGAGACCTGCAGGTTGACAAACGGGACGGCGCCATCGAAGCGGATCACGGTGCCGGCGGCCGGCCCCTGGTCGATCCGGACCGATTGGCCCGCACGCAGATTGACCCGCTTCTCCTTCGTCAACCGGTGCTGCTCGATCAGGCGGGGATCCAGCGTGAACAGCGACTGGGGCCGCCCGGTGTCCAGCCCTGTGTCACCGCGATAGATGTCGACGGCCACGGCCGGGGCGTCCAACGCCGGGAACCGCGAGGACAACAGCGTGCCCTCCAGCTGCTCGGTCGGGGCCAGCAGGCCCTGGATGGCGATCTCGTGGTTGCGGCGCTCCGCGGCGTTGGGATAGCTGCCGCCGGGCGGATCGATGCGCACCACACCCGACGACAGCAGGGTTTGCGGATTGTCGGGCCGCCACTGCACCGTCGCCGTGCGGATCTGTCCGTCGGGGAAGGTGACGCTGAAGGTGGGCGCGTAGCCGTGTCCCTGGAGGTAGACCCGGTCACCGCCGAGCCGCAGCGGGTGGTTGACCTCCAGCTGGTAGTGCCGCCAGGTGTTCGCGGTCAGATCCCTGCCGGCCTGGTAGTCGACGCTCGCCGCGAACGACGTGGCCTGCCCCGACGGCAGATAGTGAGCCGCGAAGTCGTCGACCCGGATGCACAGCGGGTGCAGCGAGGTGCCGTCGACGGTGTTGCCGGCCCGGAACGAGTCGAACGCGGCCGGCGAGGCCGAACAGAAGCCGGGGCCGCCGTCGGCGATGACGATGACGTTGCCCTCGTAGCCGAACAGCTTGCCGACGGCCACCGCGACCAGCAGGCCCAGCAGCGAGAAGTGGAAGACGATGTTGCCGAACTCGCGCAGGTAGCCCTTCTCGGCGGACACCTCGACCACTTCGGAATCGGTGGATTCGGCGCCGTCCCGGTGCCGGATGGCGGTGCGCCACCCGCGCAGCCGCGCGGCCAGCGTGTTCGCCAGGGCGTTCAGCTCGTCGGCGCCGGCCTGGATCTGATGACTGGTGTACTTGGGCAGCCGGGCCAGGTTGCGCGGCGCGACCACCGGGGTGGACCGCAGGCTGCGGACGTGCTCGATCATCCGCGGGGTGAGGCAGCCGACCAGCGATACGAACAGCAGCACATAGATGGCGGTGAACCAGAAGCTGGAGAACACATTGAAGGCCTGCAACCGATCCAGCCACGGCCCGATCATCGGGTGGGCCTTGAGGTAGTCGTCGACCTTGCCGGCGTTGAGGTTGCGCTGCGGCAGCAACGCACCCGGGATCGCGCCGAGCGCGAGCAGGAACAACAGCACCAGCGCGGTGCCCATCGAGGTCAGCGCGCGCCAAGTATTGCGGCTCCAGGCGAAGACGTGCCTCAAATCGGCAACCTCACGTCGGACACGAGCGCGTCGCGCAGCCACGAGATCAAGTCATTCCACACCCCGGTGACCAGCAGCGCGCCGACCGTGATCAGCAGGACGCCGCCGAAGGTCTGGATGGCCCGGGTGTGCCGGCGCAGCCAGCCCAGGCCGCCCACCGCGCCCGCCGAGCCGAACGCCAGCAGCACGAAGGGGATGCCCAGGCCCAGGCAGTAGGCGATCACCAGCACGATTCCGCGGGCCACGCTCGCGCCGTCAGTCGCCGAGGCGACGGTGATCACGCCGGCCAGCGTCGGCCCCAGGCACGGCGTCCAGCCCAACGCGAACACCGCGCCCAGCATCGGCGCCCCGGCGACCGTGGTCAGCTGCCGCGGACTGAACCGGGCCTGGCGCTGCAGGGCCGGGATGAGGCCCACGAACACCAGGCCCATGACGATGGTCAGCACTCCCCCGGCCCGTTGCAGCAGCAGCTGGTTGGTGATCAGCGTGGTCGTCAGGCCGAGGACGGCGACAGTGCCGAGCACGAACACGGTGGTGAACCCGGCGACGAACAACGCCGCCGATCCCGCGACGCGCCAGCGGGCGCTCGGTGGGGCTTTGATGGCGCCGGCCGGCGGCTCCTCGTCCACGCCCACGACCGCGGCCAGATACGACAGGTAGCCGGGCACCAGCGGCACCACGCACGGCGAGGCGAACGACACCAGTCCCGCCAGCAGGCACGCACCGAGGGCCACCAGGAGCGGTCCCGCGGCGGCGAGCTGGGTGAATCCGGTCATCGCTGTCTCGAGCCCGTCACGGCGCCGCCTTGCCAACCGGGGTCGGGGATGCCTCGCCGGCCAGCCGCTGCACCACTGGCTGCAGGTCACTCGCCAGCAATTCGCGCAGGAAGACCGCCGCGACGCGGTGTTGGCGGTCCAAGACCAGCGTGGACGGAATCACGGTGGTGGGGTATTTACCGCCGAATGCGATCAGGGTGCGCATCGCCGGGTCGTAGATGGACGGGAAGGTCACCTTGCGGTCGTTCACGAAGTCCAGCCCCGCTTGCCGGTTGTTGTCCCGGACGTCGATACCCAGGAAGGACACCCCGGATCCCCGGGTGGCGTCATACACCTGCTGAAGCTGGGTGACCTCGGCGCGGCACGGCCCACACCACTGCCCCCAGATGTTGATGACCACGACCCGGCCAGCGAAGATCGGGTCGCCCAGCGACAGCGTGTGCGCGGGGTCGGCCAGGTCGGGTCCGGCCAGCGCGCCGGGACGGCCGCGGCTGGACGGCGGGTCGTAGTAGATGTCGGTCTTGCCGCCGGGCGAGACGAATTCGAAGGTGCCGCCCTGGGCGACGGCGTCGTGCCCCGAGGAGCAGCCGGCGACCAGGCCGGGAAGCAGTGCCACCAGCACGGCCCCGGCCATCGCCTGTCGTCGCGCGGTCAAGGCGCCGCCGGTTCGTTGTACTCGACGTCGACCAGGCGGTCGCCGTCGTAGACCAGGGTCGTCACTGACGCGAGCCCGCATTCTCGCCGCCGCGGATCGTGCCATAGTCGCCGGCCGGTCGCGTGCAGCCGCAGCGTCCACACCGGGAGTTGGTGGCTGACACACACCACCTCGTGGCCGGCGCCGCGGGCGCGCGCCTTGTCCACCGCCGTCTGCATCCGGGCCGCGATCTCGGCGTACGGCTCGCCCCAGGACGGCCGCAACGGGTTGCGCAGCTGCCACCACACCCGCGGGTCGCGCCAGGCGCCGTCGCCCGGCCCGACCCGTTTGCCCTGGAAGAAGTTGGCCGATTCGATCAGCTCCGGGTCGGTATCAACGGTCAGGCCGTGCTTGGCGGCGATGGGCGCGGCGGTCTCCTGGGCCCGTTCCAGTGGCGAGGCGATCACCGCGACGATGTCCCGGTGAGCCAGCGCGTCGGCCACCGCGGCCGCTTGCGCGCGGCCGTTGTCGGAGAGGTGAAATCCGGGCAGCCGCCCGTAGAGGATGCCGCTCGGGTTGTACACCTCGCCGTGCCGCACCACGTGCACCCGGGTGTGCTCGGCCATCAGGACTTCCCCTCCTCAGCTTGGGCGGCGGCCCTGGCCGCGGTGGGCAGGGCGTCGGCGATCCGGTCGAACGCGCCGTCGTCGAGCGCGGTCGAGACGAACCACGCCTCGAAGGCGCTGCACGGCGGGTACACGCCCGCGTCCAGCAGCGCGTGGAAGAAGGGCGGGTAGCGCCACGTCTGGGTGGCCCGCGCGGACGCGAAGTCCGTCACCGGCGTTTCGGAGAAGAACACGCTGAACATGTTTCCGGCCCGCGGAATCTGGTGCGCCACACCGGCATTCGTGAGCGCCTCGGAGAAAAGTCCGGCCAGGCGATCGGCGTTGGCGTCCAGGGTTGCGTAGGCGGTGGCGTCGGCGTTGCGCAGGGTGGCCAGCCCGGCGGCCATCGCGACCGGGTTACCCGAGAGCGTCCCGGCCTGATACACCGGCCCCAGCGGCGCCAGTCGCTCCATCACGTCGGCCCGCCCGCCGAACGCCGCGGCCGGCAGACCGCCGCTCATCACCTTGCCGAAGGTGAACAGATCGGCGTCCACGGGATCGATTCCGTACCAACCACTTCGGTTGACCCGGAAGCCGGTCATCACCTCGTCGATGATCAGCAGCGCGCCGTGCTCGGCGGTGATCGCGCGCAGCGCCGCGTTGTAGCCGGGCGCGGGCGGGACCACACCCATGTTGCCTGGGCTGGCCTCGGTGATCACCGCCGCGATCTGCTCACCGAACCGGGCGAAGCTCTGTTGCACAGCGTCGATGTCGTTGTAGGGCAACACGATTGTGTCGGCCGCCGTCGCGCCGGTGACTCCCGGCGAGGACGGCAGCCCCAGCGTCGCCACCCCGGAGCCCGCGTCGGCGAGCAGCGCGTCGACGTGGCCGTGGTAGCAGCCGGAGAACTTGACGACCTTGGCCCGCCCGGTGAAGCCGCGGGCCAGCCGGACCGCGCTCATGGTGGCCTCGGTGCCGGAGTTGACCAGCCGGATCCGCTCGACCGGCGCGACCCGCCCGATGATCTCGGCGGCCAGCTCGCTCTCGGCCGGGGTGGGCGCGCCGAACGATAGCCCCGATGCGGCGGCCTTGGCGACGGCCTCGACGACGGCAGGGTGCGCGTGACCCAGGATCATCGGGCCCCACGAGCAGACCAGGTCCACGTAGCGGTTGCCGTCGGCGTCGGTCAGGCGGCATCCGCGCGCGTCGGTGATGAACGGCGGCGTCCCGCCCACCGCGCTGAACGCGCGAACCGGAGAGTTCACGCCGCCGGGGATGACGGCGCAGGCGTCCTCGAACAACCGGGCCGACGCGGCCGTGGCCCGGGGGACCCCGCTGGCGTGCGCGGTCGCCTGATCACTGCTTCCCATGACGACTAGTGTCCCAGCCCTCGCGGCCCATTCCACTACAGGGTGTAGCAGAACGTGCTATGGGGAGGCGGCGCGGTGCCGGCAGGCAGGTTAGTCGGCGTCCTGCCGGTCGGATTCCTGCGCCGCGATGAAGTTGCGACGCGCGGCTTCGTGTTCTTTTTCCGCCGCACGCCGGTGCGCCTCGACATCGCCGAGGCCCTCGGCGACCGCGCGTTCCTCGACTTCGGCGGCGCGCTCGTGCGCGACGCCGGCTTCGTAGTGGCGGTGCACCCCTCGTTGATGTGCCACCTGGTCGCGCTCATGGGAATGCTCGGCGTGTTCGGCGGCACGCTTCACGTCGTCCTCGGTGATGCCCTGACCCGCGGACAGTTCTGCCCCCCTGCGCAGCAGTTCTTCGGCGCGCCGCGCGGCCTCGTTTCCCGCTGCCTCGCCCATGAGATGACAGTAGACCCTTGTTGCGTCGAGGCGGGGTTGTCCTCTTCCCGCGCCTGCGAGTTGGATAGCGGTATGCAACTCCCAGATAGGCTCGCCCGGTTCAACCGTCACGTCACCAACCCGATTCAGCGGATGTGGGCCGGTTGGCTTCCGCCGTTCGGGATCGTCGAGCATGTCGGACGACGCTCCGGCAAGCCGTACCGGACACCGGTGAACGTGTTCAACACTGAGGTCAATGGCAAACCCGGGGTGGCCATCGTGTTGACCTATGGCCCCGACCGGGATTGGCTGAAGAATCTGAAGGCGGCGGGCGGTGGCCGGCTGCGCAGCAAGGGCAAGACCTTCGACATCGCGGATCCGCGCGTGGTCACCAGGGATGAGGCGGCGGCGTACGTAACACGCGGGGTGCGACGGGTTTTCACTAGGTTGCCGTTCGAGCAAGCGGTATTGCTCACGCGGACTTCCTGACGACATGCGGATCACGGCGATCGCCGAGCGGGCGGTCGCCCTCGCCGCCGGGCCGCGCGGCGGGCCCGCCAACGCGGTGGTCAACTTCTCCCAACACACGGTCTCGCTGGTCGTGGTGGTCACCGATGTGGTCCGACACGGGCGGCCCGTGGTAGGTGTGGCTTTCGATTCGATCGGCCGGTTTGCGCAGAGTGGAATCCTGCGCGACCGGATGATCCCGCGGCTGCTGGCCGCCTCCCCCGACGCGCTGCTGGACGCGTCCGGATATCTCGATCCCGCGGCCGTTCTGGCCTGTGCGCTCACCGATGAGAAACCCGGCGGTCATGGCGACCGGGCGGCGGCCGCGGCCGCGCTGGAACTGGCCTGCTGGGACCTGAACGCGAAACTGCGCGACGAGCCGGCCTGCGTGACCATCGCCCGCCACGCCGGACGAGACCCCGCACCGTCGGTTCCGGTGTACGCCGCGGGTGGCTACTACTACGGCGACGGCGGCGTCGATCGGCTGCGCGCGGAAATGCGGGGATACCTCGACGCCGGCTATGACGCGGTCAAGATGAAGATCGGCGGCGCCGTGTTGGCCGAGGACCTCGCGCGGATCGAGGCCGTCGTCGACATCGTCGGCGACGCGGCACGGGTCGCCGTCGACGCGAACGGCCGCTTCGACCGGACCGAGGCCACCCGCTGGGCGAGCGCGCTGGCCCCCTACGGCCTGCGCTGGTACGAAGAGCCGGGCGATCCCCTCGATTACGCGCTGAACGGGGCGGTGACGGAGTGCTATGGCGGTGCGGTGGCCACCGGGGAAAACCTGTTCTCGGTGCCGGATGTGATCAATCTGCTGCGCTACGGCGCAATGCGGCCCAATCATGATGTCTTCCAGATGGATCCGGGCCTGAGCTACGGACTGAGCGAGTACATGCGGATGCTCGACGTCGCGGCGTCGCATGGCTTCGATCGCCGTTTCGCGTTCCCGCACGGCGGTCACCTGATCAATTTGCACATCGCGGCCGGGCTGGGCCTGGGCGGATGTGAGGCTTACCCCGGCGTGTTCGCGCCGTTCGGCGGCTACGCCGACGCGTGCGCATTGTCGGCGGGCCGGATCTCGCCGACCGACGCCGCGGGCTTCGGGCTCGAGCAGAAGGCGGGCCTGGCCGAGCTGATCGCCGAGATGACCGATGGGAGATACCACGGATGAAGATCGCCGTAATCGGTTGCGGTGCCATGGGTTCCATCTATGCGGCCAGGCTGGCCACCGCGGGTAACGACGTACTGGCCGTCGACCGCTACCAGGCCGGCATCGATCAGATCACCCGACACGGGCTGCGGGTCACCGGTCCGGGCTACGACCAGGTGGTGCCGGTGCGGGCGAGCACCACCGCACCGGACGAGGCGATGGACCTGATTGTGCTCGCGGTGAAGGCGGCCGACGTGACGACCGGTGCCCGACAAGCTTTTTCGATGCTGGATCCGGCGACCCCGGTGCTGACCATCCAGAACGGCCTGGGGTCGGCGGAAATCGTGGCGGGCATCGTCGGTGAGGAGCGGGTCGCGGTCGGAATCGCCAGCGGATTCGGCGCGGCGACCGTGGCCCCCGGGCATGTGCGGCACAACGCCATGAAGGCGATGCGGTTCGGCGCCTACGCGTCGCTGCCACTCGCCACGGTCGAATCAATCGCGCGGGCATGGGCGGCCGCCGGATTCGATGCGGCCGCGGTCCCTGACATCGCCGCGATGCAATGGGAGAAGCTCATCTGCAACGCCGCCTACAGGGCCCCATGCGCGCTGACCGGCATGACCGTCGGGCAGGTGATGGACGATCCGGAGATGGCGCCGGTCAGCCAGGCGGCCGCGACGGAGGCGTGGACCGTCGCGCGGGCGTCGGGCATCGCGGTCGCCGTCACCGATGCGGTCGAACACGTCCGCGCCTTCGGCGCGCAGATGCCCGACGCCAAACCATCGGCGCTGCTGGACCACGAGGCTCGCCGGGTCAGTGAGATCGACGTCATCAACGGCGCGGTCCCGCGCCAGGGCGCCCGGGTCGGCGTTGCCGCGCCGGTGAACGCGACCCTGACCGCGCTGATCACCTCGATCGAACGGCGATGGAGCTGACTGGCCCGTGGGACTTTCGGCCACAGCTGTCACAGCGATACCGCAACTCAACAATTTTGGTTGTTCGAAATCCGGTAGCGCATGTGCTAGCGCTCGTCAAACAATCCTATTCTTCGGAGACCGCGCCAACGCGGCCGCGCAACCGCGCGACAAAATAGACCCCGATCACCACCGCCCAGGACAGCAGGCTGAGCCATAGCTGGCTACGTGCGGTGTGGTCGAACGCCATTCGGACCAGCACGGCCGTGATTCCGGCCAGCGTGAGGATGGACAGCACCGGGTAGAACCACATCTTCACCGTCAGCTTTTCCGCGGGCGTCCGGCGGCGCAGGACGATCTGAGACAGGGCGATCAGCCAATAGACGAACAGGATGATGGCGCCCGACGAGTTGAGCAGGAAGAGGAACACGGTGTTGGGCGCGACGCGGGCCATGATGACGCACAGGAATCCGACCGCCGACGAACACAGGATCGCGAAGTGGGGGACGCCGCGCCCGCTGAGCTTGACCAATTGCATTGGGGCCTCGCCCCGCTCGGCGAGCACGAACATCATGCGCGAAGCCGTGTAGAGGCCGGAGTTCAGGCAGGACAGCACCGCGGTCAGCACGACGGCGTTCATCACCTGGTCCGCACCGGAAAGCCCCATGTGTTTGAGCGCGGCCACGTACGGCGAGGCACCGAGTTCCACGGAATCCCAGGGCAACAGCACCACCAGCAGGAAGACCGAACCGACGAAGAAGATCCCGATGCGCGCCACGACCGATCGGGTGGCCTTTTGGACCGCGAGCTCGGGATCGCGGCTTTCCGCGGCGGCGACGGTGACGATCTCGGCGCCCACCATGGAGAAGATCACCACCACGATGGCGGCGAACACCGCGCCGACGCCGTGGGGAAAGAACCCGCCGTGCGATCCCAGATTCGCCAGACCGCCGTGATGCCCCGGCACCAGCCCGAGGACGTACGCGGTGCCCACGATTAGAAAGACCACGATCGTCGCGACTTTGATTCCGGCGAACCAGAATTCGAATTCGCCGAAGGACGACACCGAGAACAAGTTGGTCGCGGTCATCAACACCATCAGGCATAGCGACAGCAGCCAGAGCGGCGCATGGAACCAATAGTTGAGCACCTTGCCGCCTGCGACCGCCTCGAAACCCACCACGATCACCCAGAAATACCAATACAGCCAGGCGACCGAGAAACCCGCCCAGCCGCCCAGGGCGTTGGCCGCATAGTCGGCGAACGACCCGGTTGACGGGTTCGCGGCCGCCATCTCGCCGAGCATCCGCATCACCAGGACGACGAGCAGACCGCAAAGCGCGTAGGTGAGGAACGCCGCCGGGCCGGTGTCTTTGATCACCACCCCCGACCCGACGAACAGCCCGGCCCCGATCACGCCGCCGAGGGCGATCATGCTGAGCTGTCGCTGCGACAGCCCTTGGCGCAGTTGCGGATTGACTCCGCCGTCCGGCGCGGCGGGATCCTGCCCCACAGAACCGGAACTCACCTGGCGTTGCGCGCGCCGCATGCCCGGACGCTATCGGGCTTCGCGGCCCGCAGCAACAACGGCTTACAGGTAGAGGTCTCGGTCGCGAATCAAAGCCGTGGCGATCACACTGATCACCGCTGTCGCAACCAGATACCCGCACGCCAGCCACGGCGCCCCGCCGAGCGCCGCGATCAGCGCGGTCAGGATCATCGGCGTGACCCCGGAGGCGTAGATGCCCGAGACCTGGTAGACGAACGACAACCCGGTGTAGCGCGTGTTCGTGGGGTACAGCGCGGAGTACAGCGTGCCCTGCGCGCCGTAGAACAGCGCATGCACTGCGCCGAACACGACGATCATCGCCAGCCCGAACCACGCCAGATTCTTGGTGCCGAACAGGGCGAACGCCGGAAAGGCCGCCAGGCCGTAAGAGGCGATGCCGGCCAGGTACACCCGCCGCGCGCCGAAGCGCTCGGTCAAGCGTCCGGACACCGGCAGCAGCACCGCCATGACCAGGGCGGCGATGGTCACCACCACCAAGACCGAGACCCGATTCAATTCCAGGGCGCCGGTGGCGTAACTGATGGCGAAAACACCCCAGGTGTTGAACGCCGAGCCCTCGGCCCACCGCGACAGCAGGCCCAGCACAGTGTTGCGCCGGGAACGCGGCTCACAGACGATGTCGCGGATCGGCACGGTGGATGCGGCCCGCAGGTCTTGCAATTCGCGGAACGCCGGTGTCTCGTCGACCCGCAACCGGACCACGATGCCGATCACGACCAGCAGCAGGCTCAGCAGGAATCCGATGCGCCAGCCGTAGGAGAGAAACCGCGCTGGCCCCAAAACGACTTGCAGGAAGGCGAATATGCCGGTGCCCAAGGCCAATCCGAGCGCCAAACCGATCTGCGGAATCGCCCCGAAGCGGCCGCGCCGGTCGCCGGGGCTGTGTTCGACGGCCAGCAGCACCGCCCCGCCCCACTCACCGCCAAGCGCGAAACCCTGCAGCACGCGCAAGACCAGCAGCAGCACCGGCGCCCACGCACCGATCTGCGCCGCCGTCGGCAACGTGCCGATCAGTGCCGTCGCGCCGCCCATGATGAGCATGGTCAACGCGAGGCTGCGCTTGCGACCGATGCGATCGCCGATGTGACCGAACACCAGGCCCCCGATGGGCCGCATCACGAACCCGACGGCGAAGGTCGCGAACGCCAATAATGTTCCCACCAAAGAACTCTCGTTGGGAAAGAACAGCTTGTTGAACACCAGGCCGGCCGCGGTGGCGTAGAGGAAAAAGTCGTACCACTCGACCGTGGTGCCCAGCAGGCTCGCCGCGACGACGATGCGCAGCCGCCGGCGCTGCTGCTCGGCGGGTTCTGCGACCGCGTCGGTCACTGCGGTGGCGATCGCGGCGTCGCGTGCGGACGCCGGCAAGGTTGCCGCCATGGCCGTCAGTGCGCCGATGCGGCCGCGAACGGCGTCGCCGCCGCCGGGTGCGACTGACGGTTCGGGTGCCGCCACAAACCCATCCGTTCGAGCAGCGGCAGGACCCCCTCACCAAACCAATACGCCTCTTCCAGATGCGGATATCCCGACAGGATGAAGTGGCTGATGCCCAATTTGGCGTATTCGGCCAGCCGCTCGGCGACCTCGGCATGCGACCCGACCAGCGCGGTGCCCGCTCCCCCGCGAACTAGACCCACCCCGGCCCACAGGTTGGGGTCGACCAGCAATTTGCTGCTGTCGCCGCCGTGCAGGTCCAGCATGCGACGCTGGCCTTCGGATTCGCTGCGCGCCAGGCTGGCCTGCACCCGTTCGACATCGGCCGGGTCGATCGCGGCGAGCAGCCGGTCGGCCTCGGCCCACGCCTGCGCGGCAGTATCACGGCTGATGACATGAATCCGCAAGCCGTACTGCAGGATCCGGCCGGCGTCGACGGCCAGCCCGCGAACCCAGTCGAGCTTCTTTGCCACCGCAGTCAGCGGCTCACCCCAGGTGAGATACACATCGGAGTGCTTGGCCGCCACCGGTCCGGCGGTGCCCGAGGACCCGCCGAAGAACACCGCCGGTATCGGGTCGGGCGGGTTGTTCAGCTGCGCGTCCTGCACCTGAATGTGTTCTCCGGCAAAGGTTACCGGCTCCTTGGATGTCCACAGTTGGCGCACCACATGCAAGAACTCTGCGGTGCGGGCGTACCGTGCCTCCTTGTCCAGGAAATCCCCGTAGGCGCGTTGCTCGTGCGGTTCGCCGCCGGTGACGACGTTGAGCAGCAGTCGGCCCTCGGAATGCCGCTGGAAGGTGCCGGCCATCTGGGCGGCCAGGGTCGGACTCAGCAGCCCGGGACGGAACGCGACCAAAAACTTCAGCGTCTCGGTAGATTCGACCAGCATCGCCGTCGTCAGCCACGCATCCTCACACCACAGTCCAGTGGGCGTGAGGACGGCTTCGAAACCGTTGCCCTCGGCGGCCGTGCAGATCTGGTGCAGGTACTTCAGGGATGCCGGCCGGTCACCAGACATCGCCGTGCCATGTCCGCCCGCGACCAGATTCCGCGAATCGCCGTAGGTCGGCAGAAACCAATGAAACGCGAGACTCAATTCACCATCCTCTTCCGCTCCGCTTTGTGTGCACTAAAGGCTCGATCCTTCTCAATTCGGCTGCACCGGGCGAGGGTTGAAACCTGCGAGATTGCATTCCCGCCCCGGTGCCGGCAGCACCGCGGCGGCCGGAGGCCGCGCGCAGCGAACAGCGATATCGGGGCGCGGGCTGGACGAGCGGCGCGACCGCGTCTCCCGCTGTCCGAGAAGGCAACACGATCGCAATGATGTGAGCGGCGGTGACGGGGGAAATCGGCGCTACCATGACTACGATCCGGTCGACGGGTGCAACTCGGCGCCGGCGCTGCCCGCGGGCAAAGGGTCACCGCTTCGTGACCGAACGGTCACGCCAGATCACACAATGCTTCCAATACGGCGTGGCTCGGCGGGTAATCCCCGCTGAGCGCGGCATCATTGCGATCATGCCTGACCTCACACGCCGAGCGGTGCTCCGGATGGGCGCCGGTGCCAGCCTCGGAGCCGCCGGCGTGCTCACCTTCGGCTCGCTGCTGGCTCCGGCCGCTTCGCGCGCCGCGACACTGCCGCAGGCTCCCGCGCCGTTCGAGCCGTCGGCGGCGGGCAAGTCCCTGCCGACCCGGCTCACCGGCTCGTTCGTGTCGGCGGCCCGCGGAGGCATCAAGACGAACTACGTGATCGCCATGCCGCCGGGCCAGACCGGCTCGCTGCGCCCGGTGATCGCGCTGCACGGGATGGACGGCGACGCCAACCAGATGATCGACATGGGCGTCCCGGATGGGCTGGCCCAGCTGGCCAAGGAGGGCAAGCCGCCATTCGCGGTCGTCGGCGTCGACGGTGGCAACACCTATTGGCACAAAAGGACTTCCGGCGAGGACTCCGGGGCCATGGTGCTCGACGAGCTGCTGCCGATGCTGTCCACCATGGGTTTCGACACCTCCCGGGTCGGTTTCATGGGGTGGTCGATGGGCGGGTACGGCGCGCTTCGCCTGGGTGCCAAGCTGGGTCCGGCACGGACCGCCGGCATTTGTGCCATCAGCCCGGCGTTGTACACCTCGTACCCGCTGAGCGCGCCCGGGGCGTTCGACAGCAACGAGGACTTTGTGCAGAACAGCGTGCTGGGCCTGCCCGCGCTGAATTCGATTCCGCTGCGCGTGGACTGCGGCAACTTCGACCGATTCTATTTCGCCACAAAGCAATTCGTCTATCAGTTGAAGACCCAGCCGGCGGGCAGTTTCTCCCTCGGCGGACACGACGTCGCCTACTGGCGCAGCCAGCTGCCCGGTGAGCTCGCCTGGATGGCGACCTAGCCCACGCAGATGACACTTCGGGAGCAATCGGTCGCCAGCAGCCCACACCCAGCTGCGCGGCGCACTTCCCGCAGGGGATTTCGGCCCGACATCGAGGGACTGCGCACCGTCGCCGTGGTCGCGGTCGTGCTCTATCACGCGGGTATCCCGGGGATCACCGGCGGCTACATCGGTGTGGACGTCTTCTTCGTCATCTCCGGCTTCCTGATCACCGGGCTGCTCTTTCGCGAGGCCAGCACCACGAATACCGTTGCGCTGGGCCGGTTTTACGGAGCGCGCGCCCGGCGGCTGCTGCCGGCGGCGGCCATAGTCGGCGCCATCACCGCGATCGGCGCGGCCGCGGTGCTGCCCCCGCTGCAGGCGCGCAGCGTGTTCCTCGACGGCATCGCCAGCGCCCTGTACGTCGGCAACTACCGGTTCGCGGTGCGGGGCACCGACTATCTGGCCTCCGACGCACCGTCGCCCTTCCAGCACTACTGGTCGTTGGGCGTGGAAGAGCAGTTCTACCTGGTGTGGCCGGTGCTGATCATCGCCGTCGCCTGGTTGGCCCGGCGCATCCCGCCGCTACGCGGGTCCGCGACCCGCGCGACCCCGTACGCGGTGGTCCTTGCGGTGATCGCTGTGGCGTCGCTGACGGCCGGCGCGCTGTGGACCCGCACCTCGCCGTCGTGGGCGTTCTTCTCGCTACCCACCCGTGCCTGGGAGCTGGCCGCCGGTGGCCTGGTGGCCCTGTCGCTCCAGCAGTGGCGCCGGCTGTCGGTGCGGACCGCGTCGATCGCCGGGTGGGGCGGTCTGGCGCTGATCTTGCTGACCTGCACCCAACTCGACTCCCACACCCCCTATCCCGGCACCGAGGCGCTGCTGCCGGTGCTGGGCACCGCGCTCATCATCGGCGGCGGCGCCGTCACCGGCGGGCTGGGGCCCGGTCGCCTGCTGTGTCGCCCGGCGATGCGCGCGATCGGCCGGATCTCGTACTCGTGGTACCTGTGGCACTGGCCGGTGCTGCTGCTGATGCCCGCGCTGCTCGGGGAACCGGCGGGCCTACCGGCCAGGCTGAGCGCGACGGCCGTCGCCGCGGGGCTCGCCGTCATCACGTTGCATCTGGTGGAGAACCCGGGCCGCTTCGCCGCGGCGCTGCGCCGGTCGGTGAAAGTCAGCCTGGTCGTGGCCGGCGGCGCCAGCGCCGCCACGGCGTGCGCATGCATGCTGCTGCTCAACCTCATTCCCGCGCCGGTGGGCCACGGGGTGGCGGCTCCACGCGCCAACATCACCGCGTCGTCGCCGACCAGCGTCCGGGCCGCCAGTCCCGAGGAAGCGGCGGTCCGTCAGGCGTTCGATCAAGCCCACGAGGCACTCGCGGCGGCCGTCGGTCTGCGAGCCGTCCCGTCGAACCTGGACCCGCCGCTGGCCAAGGCGCCCGCCGACAAGGCCGCCGTTTTCGTCAACGGCTGCGTGCGCTCCTGGCGCGACGTCGGCCAGAGCGAGTGCGCGACCGGCGACACCGCCTCGCCGACGACCGTCGCGCTGATCGGTGACTCGCACGCCGCCATGTGGAACCCGGCCTTCGAGCGACTCGCCGAGCAGCGGCACTGGCGACTGGAGACGCTGGCCAAGGTGACCTGCCCGCTACAAGACCTGCACATCGTGAGCCCGTATCTGGGCCGCGAATACACCGAATGCGAACAGTGGCGCGCGCAGATCATGGGTCGGATGAACGCCGAACGCCCAAGCCTGATCGTGCTGGACATGAGCCGACGCTACGGCGGAGACTTCGGCTTCACCTCGTATGACCCGGCATGGATCGACACCGTGGGACGCACCGTGGCGCAGTTGCGCGGCACCGGCGCGACCGTCCTCGTGTTGGGACCCGCTCCCGACCCGCATTCGTCCGCACCGACCTGCCTGTCCGCCCACCTCGACGACGTAAACGCCTGTACGCCAACGAAACCCGACGCCGTGGACCGCGACGGGATCGCCGCTGAGCAGGCGGCGACGGTGCACAGCGGCGGCCACTACGCCGACCTGACCGACATGTTCTGTACCCCCGACCGCTGCCCGATCATCGTCGGCAACACCCTGGTGTTCCGCGACGACAACCATGTGACAACCGAATACGCGCAATTGGTGGCGCCGCTGATGGGTGCGCTCGCCGACCGCGCCCTGGCGAACGGCTGAGTAAAGAATGAACTTCTCGTGGCTGACCAACGTCAGATCAGTGAAGGACTTTTGGAGGTTTTAGGGTTATGTCACCGCTATTGCTGGTCTGCGTCGCAGTAGCCGCGCCCTTCGCCGGAATCGGGTTCCTCCACGTCCAAGACCGCTTGGAGCGCTGGGACTACGAGCGGCACGCGGACGACTGAGCCCCTAAATCCACGCCAAACTCGCTGTGCCGTCCCGGCTTCGGCTCGGCCACCCGTCCTGAGTCAGGTCGACAGCTGCGAACGAATCAGGGGCGCGATCTTGTCCGCCATGTACTGATGGCCCGCGTCATTCGGATGCACCCCGTCGGCACCGATCAGGTCAGGCCGCCCGACGAACCAGTGTTCGGCGATCGGGTCGATGAACGTCGCCCCCGCCGCCCCGGCCGCGCCGCCGAGGATGTCGCGAATCAAAAACATCGACGGCGGCACATCGGCCGTCGGCCACGGCGGTCCGATCACCAGCAGCCGCGCCGCCGGCGCCATCCGGCGCGCCAGAGCCAAAGCGGCGTTGGTCTTTACCGTCAGCGTCGCGGGATCGACACCCTGATCGTTGCGGGAGCCGAAGAACACCACCAGAGCGTCGTCGGGCTGGACCGCCCTGGCGGTCAGATCCTCGAAAACACCGCCGTGGTCGCCCGGCGTGGCATAACCGGCCCTGCCCTCGGCCGCCACACTGCCTGAGATTCGCGAACCCCGCGAACCGAGCACCTGCCAGGCGCGCGACGGCCACGATCTCGACCCCACCCCACCCTCACTGGTTCCCGTCGTATACGAATCCCCCACCACCGCGACATGATTCAGCCGGAAGTCGAGCGTTAATGTCTCGTAGGTGCGCACCTGCGCCGGATCTGCGATGCCCACGCCCGCCAGAAAACTCAACCCAATGAGAAAGGTGGCCAGACGACTCACTCTCACCTCCACTGTCAACGGCATCGTCGGGTGCCGCCGCGTACTGATCAAGTATTCCCCGGGAATCGCGCAGGGCCGCTGAGGCGGCCGTCACACCGCGCGGGCCGAAACCGCTTCCAGCGGACGGTCGATCGGATGCAGCTTACTGCCCGCCTCGCCGGGTTCGCTTGCCGCGTTCACGGCTCTGACATCGACCATCTTGCGCATCCAACGGCGGGCGGGCTCTTCGACGCCGTGATACAGCAGCGCCGAGGCGACCAGGGCAATAGCCAGCAGGCCGATGACGTTCCATTTCCACGGGTTGTCCAGGGTGTTGAGCTCGAATTGCTCGACGGCCCAGCCCCACGCGGTGTGCACCAGCTCATGCACCATGTACAGGCAGAACGAGATCTTGCCGCCGTACACCATCACCCGGGCGGACAGGATCCTCGGCAGGCTGCCGATTCCGATGGCCAGCGAAATCACCAGCGGAACGAACAGCACGTCGACGACGCCGCCACTGTCGTTCTCCACCACTCCCGATATCGGGTGCGCGCCAAACCAATACAGCACACCCACCACGGCGGCCAGGAGAAGCAGGGAAACATATCCGGCGGCGCGGCGACCGCGATCGCTCAGCCGAAGCCTGCGTACCGCGGCACAGGCCAACGCTCCCGCCGTGAACTGCGTGACGATTCGCGGTAGCCAACTCCACGGTGTGTAGAAGTGGCCGCTGGCGAGCAACATCAACACCGGCGGCAGCGATGCCGCGAATGCGAGGACCATCAGGCTGCGCGCCCTGGTCGCCTGTTTCATCCGCAACAAGACCAGCACCAAGACGGCGAACAGCACATAGGCCAGCCATTCGGCGCTGATCGACCAGGCCGGCCCGTCCCAACTGGAGTCATCGAAGAACGGGACGAACCACAGCTGCACCAACAGGATTTGGCGCACGTAGCTGATCGCGGTGAGCTGTGCGGCATCCGGCGACGGCACATGCCCGACATGCAGGGTGAAGATCACCCACAGCGCGGCGATGTGCAGAGTGACCAAATACACCGGCCACACCCGGGCCAGTCGCAGCCACAGGAAATGCAGGGTCGCGCGGGTCGACCAGGACCGCCCCATGCGGTCGAGGTAGTTGTACGTCAGCACGAACCCGCTGAGGATGAAGAAGAGGTCGACGCCCTGGGCGCCGCAATTCAGCACCGGCGCGAGGGCGTCGCGGAAATCGGTTGACACATCGCCGAGCATCGGGCGGAAGTGGAACAGCACCACCCACACCGCGGCGACAATACGGAGTCCCGTCAGGGCCGTGATCTCGCCCCTGATCTCTCCGCCCCGCACGCTGCTCTTCCCGTCGAATTCTGCTGTTTCGCACTGCTACACCACTGAGTGGGAAATCTCGCCAATCGAAGCCCCGAACAGCAACCGGCAGCCTTGGCAGCCTAGCAGCGCAATCACCGACATGCGGGGACGGTCGTGGTGTGGCACACGGGGTTCGGGGGTATTCCCCTTGCCCGACATCCCTTTGAGCGTTTGCTCAGCGCGGTATTTTCCCCGAACTGTAATTGTTTCTTAGCAAAGCGTTAGACACGGCTTCTGGTCTCCTTATGCTTGGCGCCTAGCGTCGGAAGCGTCCTTTGGCGAGCATTCGAGCCCCGCCGAAGACGGCGCGAGCGCCACGGAGAGTGAGGGGTCTGCATGACTATCGCAGGCAGCCAGACTGGCCACGACAACTGCGTGTTTGACTGCGGGGGCGCGCAGGTCCGGGCGCACCATCGTCACCTCGCGACGGTCGTGCACATTCGCGGCGAGATAAACGATGTGAATGTCGACCGGATCAGCCATCACATTGCGCGTTTCACGCTCGGAGAAAACCCCGTGGTGCTCGACGTGGCCGACGTCAGCGGATTTGCTGAGACCGGAATCTCGTTGCTGTACGCGTTCGACGCCGATTGTCGCGCCGCGGGGGTGGATTGGATCCTGGTCGCCAGCTCAGCGGTGACCCAGGTGCTAGACGACACGGGCCACGACGCAAACTTTCCAATCATGCGCTCGGTTCACGAGGCGTTGCAGGATCGCGCGGACGCCATCGCCCTGCGCCGCCGGATGGCGCTGCCGCTGGTCAGGAAGCCGCTGTAGGTCGCGAGCGCGCGCGCCGCAGCCTGGCATACCCGACGACCGCCAGCACCCCGGCGCTCGTCAACAGCACCAGCGTCAGCAGGAGCAGCTGCGGGTCGTAAGTCAGCGACGTCGTGGAAGGTTGCCCGTTCGCGATGGGTGCCACGGTCACCGTGTGATGCGAGTGCAGCCAGCTCAGTGCCGAGCAGATGAGCGCGACACAGGCCAGGCCGAGCTCGAGGATCGCGCGGTTGCGGGGGCTCATTGGGCCGTCCCGGCGTCGTCGTCCCGGTCGCCGTCGATCGACCGGGTGGGCTCAACCCGCTCCTGGACCAGCGGGGTCAGCGCCGCACGCAGCTGACGATGACGACGCGCCCAGGCCTGAGCCGTGCGCTGGTTGGTGAGTTTGAGACCGATGCCGACGCGTCCGCGCGGCACTCCGACGAGCTCGCCGAGCGCACGGGCCGACTGCCACCTCGCCACGTCTGTCTCGGAGGCTTCGTGGTTGTCGGGCTCGGGATACACCTTGATGATTTCGCGGACGAGGATCGTTTCGGCGCCCTGGCGCAGGGCGTCTTCGGTGAGCTCGACCGAGACGTGGATCCGCGCGGCCTTCACCTGTATCCCCAAAAACGTCGACACGAGCACTAAGAAGATCGCGGGCACCACCAGCGACACCGGGGCACCGCTCCAGATTTCGATCAGGACCATGGCCACCGCAGCGGCCGGGCCGCACGCCAACCACCACCAGCTGGCGCCGGGTTCGTAGAACAACGGCTTGGGTGCGGCGTCGCTGTCGGTAGTCATCGCAAGCCTCGTATCACGATAGCCACCCTGCCGCATCCGCGGCCCAATAGGTGAGAACGATATCGGCTCCAGCGCGCCTGATGCTGGTCAGCGACTCCAGCGCCGCGGCGCGCTCGTCGATCCAATTGTTCGCGGCCGCAGCGCAAATCATCGCGTACTCCCCCGACACTTGATAGGCGGCGACCGGAACGGGCGAAACGCTTGCCGCGGCCGCGACCACGTCGAGATAACTCATCGCCGGCTTGATCATCACGATGTCGGCGCCCTCGTCAAGATCGAGCGCGATCTCGCGCAGCGCCTCCCGGGCGTTGCCCGCCTCCTGCTGATAGGTGCGCCGATCACCGGAGAGGCTGGAACTGACCGCCTCACGAAACGGGCCGTAGAACACCGAGGCGAACTTGGCGGCGTAGGCCAGAATCGCGACGTCGGTGAAGCCCGCGGCGTCCAATCCGTCGCGAATCGCACCCACCTGCCCGTCCATCATGCCGCTCGGCCCCACCACATCTGCTCCCGATTCAGCTTGGGCCACAGCGAGTTTCACGTACCGGGCCACGGTTGCGTCGTTGTCGACCCGGCCCCGGTCGTCAAGGACGCCGCAGTGACCGTGGTCGGTGAACTCGTCCAGGCAGGTGTCGGCCATCAAGACGGTGGCCTCGCCGAGGTCCTTGGCCAAGTCCCGCAGGGCGACATTGAGGATGCCATCGGGGTCGGTCCCAACCGACCCGACCGAATCCTTGTCGTCGTCACGGGGCACGCCGAACAGCATCAGCCCGCCCACCCCGGCGGCGACGGCGCTTGCGGCCGCTCTGCGCAACGAATCACGGGTGTGCTGCACCACTCCCGGCATGGAACTGATGGGCCGCGGTTCGTCGATGCCGTCGGCGACGAACATCGGCAGCACCAAATGCCTTGGCTCCAATGATGTTTGCGCCACCAGACGACGCAATGCCGGGGTGCTGCGAAGCCGACGCGGGCGCTGGCGCGGGTAGGCACTCATGCTCGTTGAGTGGCGACCCGCTGCGCCGCGCTTGCGATCGCCACTGCGTCATGGTGGCGACCCGCAGCGCCCGGCTCCGCCGCGCTTGCGATCGCCACTAGCGCCTGCGGCTCTTTTTGCGCGGCGGTGGCAGCGCGCCCTCGGCGCGCAACCGTGCGGCGTGTTCGGCCAGCGCATCCACCAGCGGACCGACCGCGGCGGTCTCGGGCTGGACATCCACCCGCAGACCGAATTCGGCTGCGGTCTCAGCGGTCTTGGGACCGATGCAGGCGATGATCGTCCGTGCGTGCGGCTTGCCGGCGATGCCGACCAGGTTTCGCACCGTCGAGCTGGACGTGAAGCACACCGCGTCGAATCCACCGGTCTTGATCATCTCCCGGGTTTCCGCCGGCGGTGGGGCGGCCCGCACCGTCCGGTAGGCGGTGACATCCTCGATCTCCCAGCCCCGTTCGCGCAACCCCTCGGCCAGCGTCTCGGTGGCGATGTCGGCCCGCGGCAGCAGGACCCGGTTGACGGGGTCGAAAATGCTGTCGTAGGGCGGGAAGTCGTCGAGCAGACCCAACGAGGACTGTTCGCCGGCCGGCACCAGTTCGGGGCTGATTCCAAACGCCCGGACCCGGTCGGCGGTCGACTCGCCCACACAAGCGATCTTCACCCCGGAGAACGCGCGCGCGTCCAAACCGAACTCGCCGAACTTCTCCCAGACCGCACGGACCGCGTTGGTGGAGGTGAACACCACCCACTGGAACCGCCCGTCGACCAATCCCTTGACGGCCCTTTCCATCTGGGCCGGGCTGCGCGGCGGCTCGACCGCAATGGTCGGAACCTCGATCGGCAGCGCGCCGTAGGAGGTCAGGCGCTCGCTCATCTCACCGGCCTGATCCTTGGTGCGCGGCACCAACACGGACCACCCGTACAGCGCACGGCTCTCCCACCAATTCAGCTTCGCCCGGCTTGCCACCGTCTTGCCGATGGTCACCACCAGCGGGCCGGTCAGCGGACCGGCGGGGTCCGTACCGCCCAGCACCGCCGAGTCGGTCAAGCCGTGCAGTGTGGTTTCGATGGAACGCTGCTGACAGGTGGTGCCGTGCGCCGTCACGACGCACGGGGTGCTCTCGGCCAGCTCGTGCTCGATCAGGGTGCGTGCGGCGTCGGCCAGATGCGAGGACGTGGCCTGAAGAATCAGCGGACCGGGCGCCGCGGCCAAGGCCTCCCAATCCACATGCGGGTCGCGCACGTCGGCGACCGTGTGCGAGGAGCCCAGCGGCAACCCCGCATACGTCGGGACGGCATCGCTGGGGGCCAGCCCCGGCACGATCTCGATGTGTAGGTGGCTGCGCGCGACGGCATTGACCTCGGTGATGACCGCGTCGACCGTCAGCGGGTCGCCGGCCACCAGCCGCACCACGTCGACGCCCGTCTTCGCCTCGGAGGTCAGCGTCTTGGCCACTTCGGCGGGGTCACCCAGCGCCGGGCGGATATCGGGACCGCCCGATATCACCGCTGGCTGCGCCTTGACCTGCACGGCACCGCTGTCGCCGGTCGGGGCGGCCGCCTCGGCCGGGGCGGGGCCGGAAACCGGTGGCAGGTCTTTGCCGATCAAGGCCAGCACCGGCTCAGGCACGTCAGGATCGGTGAACACCAAAGCGGCGTTCGCCAGCACCGTGGCGGCCCGGGTCGTCAGCAACCCCGGATCGCCGGGGCCTGAGCCCACGTACGTGATGCGGCCGGGTGTCGGCTTACGCCCTCGCGTCGTCATTGTCGCTCCCACGTAATTCGCATTTAATTTCCTCGCGCCGGGTCTTGCCGCGCTTCGCTCATCAGCTCTCGGGCGCCCAGCTCGAACAGCTCCGCGGCCACCGAAAGCCCAAGCTCTCGTGCCCGATCGGGGCTGCCGATACCGGACGCGCGGATCACGTCGGACCCGTCCAGCGCCGCCACGCAACCGCGCAGCGACAGCTCTTCGAAGATCCGGCCCTCCTCATCGATGGACTCGACCACTTCGGCGATCGCGCCCACCGGTGCGGAACAACCGGCCTCCAGTTCGGCCAGCAGGGCTCGCTCCGCGGTGACCGACGCGCGCGTGTCGGCGTCGTCCAGTTCCGCCAGCACTGCCGCCAACCGGCTATCACCGGCGCGGCATTCGACGGCGAGCGCGCCCTGAGCCGGTGCTGGCAACATCTGCACCGCCTCTAGCGTCTCGGTGACATCGTCGAGGCGACCGATCCGGGCGAGTCCCGCCCGGGCTACCACGATCGCGTCGAGATCACCACTGCTTACCCTGTTCAACCTGGTATCTAGGTTGCCTCGTAGGGGGCGGATTTCCAAACCGAGACCCAATGCTCTAAGCTGCGCGGCCCGCCGCGGCGACGAGGTACCCACCAGCGAACCGGCCGGCAACTCCGCGAGCACGAGACCATCCCGCGCCACCACCGCGTCGCGCGGGTCGTTGCGCACCGGTATGGCTGCCACAGCAAATCTTGGGTCGTCGGCGGTCGGCAGGTCCTTGTGAGAGTGCACCGCGGCGTCGACACGGCCCTCTTCCATGGCCTCGCGCAGTGCGGTGGTGAAGGCGCCGACCCCGAGGGACTCGATCGGCGCCGACGAGCGGTCGCCGGCCGTGCTGACAGTGATCAGCTCCGCCGGGTGTCCCAGCGCGATCAAAGCGTCTCTGACGACCCCGGCCTGGGTGGTGGCCAACAGGCTGCCCCGGGTGCCTATCCGGATCACGTTCGCCAATCGCCTACTCGGCGGTTTGCTGCGGGTTGCCCGCGTCGAATCCGTTTGCAATGACCGGCAATTCGCTCGCGGCCACGGCATCGACGGCGGTCTGGTCGAGTTCGAAGAGTTCGCGCAGCGCCTCGGCGTAGCTGTCCCCGCCGGGCGCGCTGGCGAGCTGTTTGATCCGCACGGTCGGTGCGTGAAGCAGCTTGTCCACCACCCGTCGCACGGTGCGCGCCACCTCTTCGCGCTGGGCGCTCTCGAGCCCCGGCAGCCGGTTGTCGAGGCGCAGCAGTTCCGCCTCGACCACGTCGGCCGCGCGCTGGCGCAGCGCCGTGACCGTCGGTGTCACTTCGGCCATCCGCTGCCCGGCCAGATAAGCCGCAACTTCGGTGGCGACGATGGTGCGAGCCGCGTCGACGTCCGCGGCCGCGGCGTGGGCCGAGGGCTCATGCTGCACGCGGTCCACATCGACGACCCAGACGCCGGGTAGTCCGGCCACCGCCGGGTCGACGTCGCGCGGCATGCCCAGGTCGCAGATCACCAGGGGGCGCGTCTCTTCGTCGCGGTGCGCGGCGGCCAGCGCGTGATGCACGTCGGCCAGCGATATTACCGGCGTCACCGCCCCGGTACAGCTGACGACGACGTCGGCACCGGCCAAGGTATCGGGCAGGCGCTCCAAGCCGACCGCGTCTGCCTGCACACCGGCGTCGCGGATCTTGCGGACCAGGCGCTGGCCCCGGGACAACGACCGGTTGACCACGCGCACATGCCCGATGCCGGCGCGAGCGAGGTGTCCCGCGGCCAGCGCGCCCATCGCTCCGGCGCCGACCAGCACCGCGGTCTTGCCCGCGAGTCCGCCCAGGCGACGTTCGGCCATGTTGAGTGCGACGGACACCACCGAGGCGCCGGCGGCGTCGATCGCGGTTTCGGAATGCACCCGCTTGCCCACCGACAACGCTCGCTGGGCCAGCTCGTGCAGAATCCGTCCGACGGTGCGGTTGGTCTCGGCGCTGGCGTAGGCGCGACGGACCTGGCCGAGCACCTGCTGCTCGCCGACCACCGCCGAATCCAGGCCGCTGGCGACCGCGAACAGGTGCTCGACGGCGGCCTCGCTGTATCGGACGTACGCGTACTTGGTGAGGTCGGCCATCGACATGCCCGACTGCTCCGACAGCACCTGCCCGATCACCGCCAACCCGCCGTGGAACGCGTCCACCACCGCGTAGACCTCGACCCGGTTGCATGTCGACAGCACCATCGCCTCGGTCACCAGTGGCGACTGCAGCACCCGGTCGACGATCTTGCCCTGATCGGACTCGTCGATGCTGAGTTGTTCCAAGACGGAGACCGGCGCACTGCGGTGCGAAACCCCGAAGAGCAAGACGCTCACGGCAGCATCACCTGGCCAGCTCCCTTGCTTCCTCCAGTAACTGAACTGCTGTCCACGGTAAACGTTTATCAGCTGGGCTACCAAATAATTGTCCGGCGCCGTGCAGCCGGGCGGCAGCTGGCCGGTCAGCGGGCGAGGTCGGCCCGCAGCCGCGGCTCGTCGATCTCCCAGTAGCTGTGTTCGCGGCCGTCGAGCAGGATCACCGGGAGCCGGTCGCCGAATTCGGCCCGCAGGGCGGTGTTGCCCGCCGCGGCGGCGGCATCGACGTCGGTCATCGACAACGCGAAGCCCAACTCACCGGCCAGCTCGGAAAGCCGGGCATGCACGCGCTCGCAGATGGTGCAGCCGTCGCGGGTCAACAGTTCCACCTGCGGCCGGCCGGTCTCCTCGGTCATGGGCACCAGTCTGGCATCGGTGACTTGTGGGGCCCGTCTACCAGTCGTTATGTTCCGACGATGGCCGACGAGACGTTGCGGGTTGATCCTGTGGTGATGCAGGGCGCCGCCGCCTCGCTCGGCGGTGCGGCCGAGCAACTTTCGGCCCAGTTGTCCCAGCTCGACGACCAGGTGGGCCAGATGCTGGGCGGTTGGCAGGGTGTGGCCGGCACCGCCTATGGATCCGCGTGGGAGCTGTGGCACCGGGGCGCGCGCGAGGTAGAGGTCGGGTTGTCGATGCTGGCACAGCTGGTGGGCCAGGCCGGCGGGGCGTATCAGGCCAACGAGGCCGGGTCCGCCGAGGCGGAGCGGGCGGTGCGCGGTGGCTGAGGCGTTTCGGGTGGATCCGCAGGCACTGGCCGAGGCGGTGCGGCGGATGGCGGCGTTCCAACGCTATGCCGAAGACATGATCGCCGAAATCGATTCGCGCGTAAGGCGTTTGCACGCGTCGTGGACGGGTGATGCCGCCGCGGCGCATGCCGAGGCGCATCAGCACTGGGTTCGCGGCGAGGCGATGATGCGCGAGGCACTGGCGCAACTGGGGAAGGTGGCCACGACCGCGCACGGCAACTACACGGGCGCGATGTCGACGAATCTCGGCATGTGGTCGTGACCCGATGGCGCCGCTGGCGTGTGATCCGACTGCCCTAGACCGCTCCGGCGCCACGGTACTGGCGACCGGCGTTTCGCTGGGATCGGTGATCTCAGCCTTGACCACGGCGCTGGCCGGCAGTGCCGGCATGGCCGGTGACGATCCGGTGGGTGCGGCGCTGGGCCGCGCTTACAACGAGGCAGCGGCCAAGGTGATCGAGGCGATGACCAGCACCCGCAATGGGCTGTGCAGCATCGGCGACGGCGTGCGGATGTCGGCCCACAACTACGCGCTCGCCGAGGCGATGTCGGATGTCACGGGCCGCGCGGGGGGTCTGCCGACTCCGCCGGTGACGGCGCCGCTGACCGCGGCGTCTCATCCGCCGTCGGCCGTCGGTGCCGGTAGCAGCCCCCCGGCGGGCTGGAGCTGGGTCGCCCCGTATATCGGAATGATCTGGCCCACAGGCGATTCGGCGAAGCTGCGCGCCGCCGCGGCGGCGTGGACGACCGCGGGCGTCAACTTCATGACGAGCGAGATCGCGGCAGGCGGTGCCACGATGGCCGCCATCGCCGGACAGCAGATTCCCGAGGCCGCGGCCATCAACAAAGCGCTGGCTGATGCGTCCGGTGCGACCACCAGCGTTGCGCGACAATGCCAAACGATCGCGGCGCAGCTCACCAGCTACGCGGCCAAGATCGAGAAGGTGCACGCGGCCATCCTGGATCTGTTGTCCCGCATCTGCGATCCGCTGACCGGGATCAAAGAGGTATGGGATCTGCTGACCGACGAAGACGAAGACGAGATCAAAAAAATCGCCGACGACATCAAAACGGTGGTCGACAACTTTTCCCAGGAAGCCGAAAAACTCGGCGACCAGATCAAGGCCACCATTTCCGAAGCCGCCACCGCCACAAAGGATATGGCCCACTGGGCGGACAAAGAGTGGGACCACTTCTTGCACGGGACCCCGGTGGGCAGGGCACTCAATCAGGTGGGCCAGACCTTCAAAGGCGTTGGCGTCGAGGGCTGGGATTTCCTCAAAGGCCTGTACGACATCAGCCAATTCCACGCACTGCTCGACCCGAAGGGTTACGGCGAAACCATGACTGGCATGGTCGCCGGGGCTGGGACGCTCGTCGGCTTGGGGCCCGACGGAGGGCCCGGAGTCGCCGAGTCGTGGAAAGCGCTGGGTAAGGACATCACGCACTGGGACGAATGGAGCAGCAATCCCGCCGAAGCACTCGGAAAATCAATCTTC
The DNA here is from genome assembly GCF_001667145.1 of Mycobacterium sp. 852002-51971_SCH5477799-a. GTDB lineage: Bacteria > Actinomycetota > Actinomycetes > Mycobacteriales > Mycobacteriaceae > Mycobacterium. The sequence continues at coordinate 25,194 of NZ_LZIF01000038.1, read as the reverse complement.
GATGTGGGGACTCTCGCTTTGCCCGGTGGGCCCCTCTCCAAGCTGGGCAAAGTAGGACACACCGCAGCCGATGCGCTGAAAGGCTTGAAAAAGCCGCCTGAGCTCAAACTTCCCACGGTTAAGCCTCCGGCGGAACCGGCCGCGGCCGCGCCCAAGCCGCCGGAAGCGGGCCAGCCGGCGCCGGCACCGGCGGGCAAGCCAGGACCCTCGGGCAAGCCGGCGCCGGGGCCCGCCGACGGTCCGCTGCCGCACAGCCCCACCGAATCCAAGCCACCACCCCTCGAGAAGCCACCGGCAGCGGAGCCGCCCAAGCCGGCCGCGACGCCGCCCGAGCCCGGGGGCAAACCTCCGGTGCCCGTGCCCCCAGGGGACACACCGCTACCCCATTCGAAGCCACCTGAACCCGTTCCCGCCCACGCGCCGGCGTCCGCCGGTGAACCCCCGGTCGCGCCGGCTCCCCACGCCGGTCGTCCGTCCGTGCCGACACCCGCGGCGGCGGCGCACGTTCCAGCAGCGCCGTCAGTCCCAGTGGGTGGCGGAGCGCCAACCGAAATACCTTCCGGTCTAGGTGATGCGCCTCATGGCGGGGAGCCGGGCGCTCCCCATCCGCCCGGCGGTGGCGATGGGCCACACCAGCCTGGTGACGGCGATGGGCCACATCATCCGCCAGACGACGGCCATCCCCCGAGCGATGGCAACGGACCACATCAGCCTGGCGATCATCACCCGCCTGACGACGGCGATCGTCCGCCCGGATCGCACCCGCCACACGACGGCGCGCGTCCCGATGAACCCGCCGACGGACATCCGCCAGAAATCCCCGCCCCATCGGATCTACAGCCCTGGCACCAAGCGCAGCTGGCGCTTGCCGAATCCCCCGAGCAACTCGTCAAGGACCTTCTAGAGCACGGATGCCCTCGCGAACTTGCCGAATCAGCGGCGCATAGCCCTTACGAAGGAATGAGCGCCCAGGACATCTTGAACAAATATTGGGACCCGGTTAAAAAGACTTGGCATTGGCCAGAACACGATGGTTTCGCGGATGGAAAGTGGGAAACGTCCCGCAGAATTCCAACGGAGACTAGGCTGAACAGGATTGGGGAGATCAGCGACACCCGGGGCGAATTTATGGGTGCGGTCGGTGACAGTTATCCGCAACGCAGCCTCGCTCCTGGCTCATCCGGCGACTACAATATATTTCACGGCACTGGCAAGGAATTACCCGAAGGCTGGGAAGTCCGGTATGGAAAAGTCGGCGAAGCATTCGGCTGGCCCGGCGGCGGAACTCAGTGGGTAGTAGTCAATGCTAAGCGCCAATTTGTGATGATCGACTTTCTGCTTAAAAACGGTTATCTCGCCCTAGAATAGCGGCATACCAAGTCACGGAAGGCTCGACGATATGAACGATGATCGCCCAAGTGCCGGCGACATAGAGGCCGAGGTGATTGTGAATTACAACCGGTGGCGTACCCTCGCCAACCTAGCCGGGAGCGGCGGACCCTACGACGAACCTGACTGGGAAGATGGCCGACTGTACTTCCGCTCAGACTATTCGGAGAAAGTTAAAAAATGGCCGGCGTGGGCCGAATCTGGCTACTGGGGCGCGTGGATCATCGGACCTACGCAGGATAATTATTTCTGCGTGGTTCAATCGTTACTGCATGAGAGAGCCGCAGAGCGCTCCGAAGATATTCAAGCCGTGTTCTCACATTTTGGAGACGCCGGCAAATACATCGTTTTGCAGGTTGGAAATTCCCTCCGATATCGGCTGGGCTTAGAAACACTGACTACCATATGGGAGGCCCGCGGGCTCGATCCCCGCATACAAGTCGCGCCACCCGAGCAGGATGTTGTCGAATTCGTATTACACGGAAGTCCGGGGCTTGATCGAGAGTTCGCGGAAAAACACTTGAATAAATTCGTTCTGCAAGACGACGTCAGTTTTTACGGTTTCGCCTTACCGGGGGAAGATATCAATATGCAAGTGCTCGGGTTATCGTTCGACGACCTGAGTGCGGCCTTAGTCGAAGATATGCCGGACAGCATCACCTCGCAGGTTGCGCGCTGGCAAGGGTAAGTGCTGCGAGCCTCATAACGATGCCCCAGGACACGTCAGCGCCGCCACGCCATCTGCCCGATAGGGTTGGGGATCGGGGCACCCGCTGGGTCGCCAGGCATCACAGCGATCTAGGAGGTTTGACGATGACTTCCTCTGACCCGGCCAACGCGGACCACACCGGTCGCGTTGACCCGGAGTCGCTGGCCGCGGACGCCAGCGCCGCCCGCGCAATCGAGGGCATGCAGGAAGCCGCCGCCTCCGACGACCGTCCCCAGCCCCCGATCGACCTAACCGCCGCCGCCTTCTTCGACGTGGACAACACGCTCGTGCAGGGCTCCTCGGCGGTGCACTTCGGCCGCGGGCTGGCCACGCGCAATTACTTCACCTACCGCGACGTCGTCGGATTCATCTACGCCCAGGCCAAGTTTCAGATCCTCGGGACAGAAAACAGCAACGATGTCGCCGCCGGCCGGCGCAAGGCACTCGCCTTCATCGAGGGCCGATCGGTCGAAGAGCTCATCGCGCTGGGCGAGGAGATCTACGACGAGATCATCGCCGACAAGATCTGGCCCGGCACCCGCGAGCTCACGCAGATGCACCTGGACGCCGGCCAGCAGGTGTGGCTGATCACCGCGACGCCGTACGAACTCGCCGCGACCATCGCGAAACGGTTGGGCCTGACCGGTGCCTTGGGCACGGTCGCGGAATCCGTCGACGGCGTCTTCACCGGCAGGCTGGTCGGCGACATCCTGCACGGGACCGGCAAGGCGCACGCCGTGCGGTCGCTGGCAATTCGCGAGGGCCTCAACCTCAAACGCTGCACGGCCTACTCGGACAGCTTCAACGACGTCCCGATGCTGTCGCTGGTGGGCACCGCGGTCGCCATCAATCCCGACGCCCGTCTGCGCGCCCTGGCCAGGGAGCGCGGCTGGGAAATCCGCGATTTCCGCACCGCCCGCAAGGCGGCCAGGATCGGGGTGCCGTCGGCGTTGGCGCTGGGCGCGGCCGGTGGTGCGCTGGCCGCGCTGGCCTCCCGACGGCAATCGCGCTGATAGGCTGCGCCGCGCAGACATAATCGAGCGGAGGGCATAGCGCCATGACGACCCCCAAGGAAGCCGAAGGGCTCATCGGCAGCCATTACCGCGCACCGGATTACTTCGAGGTCGGGCGCGAGAAGATCCGTGAGTTCGCGGCCGCGATCAAAGACGACCACCCGGCGCACTTCGACGAGAGTGAATCCGAAAAGGCCGGGTACACCGACATGGTGGCGCCGCTGACGTTCCTCGCAATCGCGGGGCGCCGTGTTCAGCTGGAGATCTTCACCAAGTTCAGCATCCCGATCAACATCGCCCGGGTGATCCACCGCGACCAGAAGTTCAAGTTTCACCGGCCGATCCTGGCGCACGATAGGCTGTACTTCGACACGTATCTGGACTCGGTGATCGAGTCCCACGGCACGGTGCTTGCGGAGATCCGCAGCGAAGTGACCGACGTCGATGGGAACCCGATTGTCACCAGTGTCGTCACGATGTTGGGCGAATCTACAAACGAAGCCGACGTTGCAGCAACCGCCGCAGCAGTTGCATCCATATCCGCAGGAAAGTTAGGGGCGTTGTAAATGTCCGCACAAGGGGACACGGGAAGCACGCAACTGAAGCCGCCGGTCGAGAAAGTCCGGTCGCACTACGACAAGTCGAACGAGTTCTTCAAGCTCTGGCTCGATCCGTCGATGACCTACAGCTGCGGCTACTTCGACGAGAACCCGGATCCGCAGAATCTGACCAAGACGCTGGAAGAGGCGCAGTACGCCAAACGCAAGCTCGCCCTGGACAAGCTGAACCTGGAGCCCGGCATGACGCTGCTGGACATCGGCAGCGGCTGGGGCTCGACGATGCGGCACGCGGTAGAAGAGTACGACGTCAACGTCATCGGCCTGACGCTCAGCGAGAACCAGTACGCCCACTGCGTGGCGGAGTTCGACAAAATGGACAGCCCCCGCCGCAAGGAGGTGCGGATCCAGGGCTGGGAGGAATTCCCGGGCGACGTACCGATCGACCGCATCGTGTCGCTGGGCGCGTTCGAGCACTTCGCCGACGGGGCGGGCGACGCCGGGTACGAGCGTTACGCCACCTTCTTCAAGAAGTACTACGACCTGCTGCCCGACGACGGCCGGATGCTGCTGCACAGCATCGTCGTGCCCACCGCCGAAGAGGGCAAGGCGATGGGCTTGCAGGTGAACATGACCCTGCTGCGGTTCATCAGTTTCATCTTGAAGGAGATCTACCCGGGCGGGAAGTTGCCCCAGGTCAACCTGGTCGACAAGTACTCAACGGACGCGGGCTTCAAGATCGAGCGGCACCACTTCATCGGGAAGAACTACGTTCCGACCTTGACCGCCTGGGGAGATGCCCTCGAGGCGCACAAGGAGGAGGCGATCGCCCTGAAGGGGCAGGAGACCTACGACATCTACTTGAAGTACTTGCGGGGCTGCTCGGACCTGTTCCGCGACGGCTACACCAACGTCTGCCAGTTCACGATGGTCAAGTAGTCGGTCCCCGAAAGGTCAACGCCATCGGCGGATTTCCGCGGTGGCGTTTCCTTTTGCGCGGCTCAGCCGAAGAAGATGTTGCGGCGGCCGGCCAGCAGCCGGTACAGCGTCTGCTGGATGGTCTCGCGCACCTGGTCGGTCAGCTCGAAGGTGACCATCGGGTCCTCGGCGTCGGAGGCTGAGTAGTCGTCGGTGTGGATCGGCTCACCGAACGCGATATGCCACTTCGACGGCAGCGGCACCAGGCCCACGGGGCCGGCCAGCGGAAACAGCGGTGTCACCGGAAAATACGGCAAGCCGAACAGCCGCGCCAGCAGCTTGACGTCGGTCAGCATCGGGTAGATCTCCTCGGACCCGATGATCGAGCAGGGAATGATCGGCGCCTTCGTCCGCAGCGCCGCCGTCACGAATCCACCGCGGCCGAACCGCTGCAGCCGGTAACGGTCCTCGAAGCGCTTGCCCAGTCCCTTGTAGCCCTCCGGGAACACGGCGGTGAGCTCGCCGGCGGCGAGCAACCGGTGCGCGTCCGTCGCGCAGGCCATCGTGTGGCCGGCCTTGCGGGCCGCCTCCCCCACCACCGGCAGATCGAACACCATGTCGGCGGCGAGCAGCCGCATGTCCCGCTGCGCGGGATGCTCGTCGTGTACCGCGACCGACAGCATCAGCCCGTCGAACGGCAACACCCCGGCGTGGTTGGCGACCACCAGCGCGGCGCCGTCGGCCGGCAGGTTCTCGATCCCGCTCACCTCGACCCGGAACCAGGATCGAAAGAACAGCCGCAGCAATGGCCGAACGATCGCGCTGTTGAAGTGCGGGTCGAAGCCGAACTCATCGACACTGTAATCGCCGGTGATCCGTTGGCGAAGGAATCCGGCGACCGAGGCGACGCGCTGCGCCAAGTCATTCAGCGGCGCGTCGGCCGACGATGTCCCCGCGGGACGGCGGTGCTCGTCGATTTCGCGGACCACCGCGGCAATTTGCTCCGCAGATGCCCGACCGTTCGGATCGGAAAGCATGGAGGGATGCTGACGAGCGGACTCCACCTGTTGATCGGCTCGCCGGCGCGCTGCTACCCGGCCCCGATTTGTGTGCAGTGGAATGACATTCGCTCTGTTTTCGCCCGCCACGATACCTACCTGACCCCACCCCACGGAATTGGATTTCGGCTACCCCAGCGCTGAGCCAGGGCTATCGCGCGTTCTTCCAAGGAGCGTACCCGAAGTGGGTCGATAATGGGAGTTAAGCTGCGGCCGCGCACGTAATCGTCAAACGCCTCCGCCGTCGACCATTTCGGCTGGTAGCCGAGCTCCGAGCGCATCCGGCTGGTGTCCATGACGCGGCCGTAACTCAAATAATCGAACTGATCACGACTGATCTCGTTGTAGCGGTTGGCACGGCGTAGCGAATCCAGCGCCCACACACCGAAACTCGGTACTGGCAACGGAATCCGCCCGGCCCGCCGGATCGCCTGCGACAGCATGATGATGCCTTCGGCGCCGATGTTGAAAGTCCCCGCCTTGCCGGCCATCGCCGCGCGCTCCAGCGCACCGAGTGCGTCCTGCTCGTGCAGCAATTGCAGGCGCGCGTCGCGGCCAAACATCGTCGGCACCAAAGGCCCAGCTAGATAACGCGATAGCGTGGTGTCCATCGCCGGGCCGATCATGTTGGCCAGCCGCAAAATCGTCACGGCGATATCGGGCCGGCGCCGTCCCAAGCCGCGCGCATAAGCCTCGATGTCCAGGCTGTCTTTGGCGAAACCGTCGCGAAAGGGGCGGCGGCTGGTGCTGTCCTCGGTGAACATCACCGGGTCGTGAGCGCTCGAGCCGTACACCTCGGACGTCGACTTGAGCACGACCCGACGCACCGAGGGCGCCTTTTGGCAGGCCGCGAACAGCTGCATCGCGCCCATCACGTTGATCTCTTTGAGCGCCGCGGTGCCGCCGGATCGCGGCGCGTACGACGCGGCCGCCGCGTGCACCACCGTGTCGACGTCGCCGTTGCGAATCACCTTGGCTATGAAGGGATTTCGGATGTCGGCGCGGACGAACTCGGCGCGCCCCATCCGGCGCAGCATGTCCTTGCTCGGGGCTATCGCATCCACCGCGATGACCGCGTTGATCATCGGGTTCTGCGCGAGGCGAGCCGTCAGGTAGCCACCCAGGAACCGGCATGCGCCGGTGACCAGCACGACCTTCGGGTAATGCACGGTGCTGCCTGCGGTGTCGCCCGGCCCGGCGTTCTCCCCATTCGTCGGATCCACTCGAACAGCCTAGCGGCCGGGCGAGACGGCGGCACTACGCCGCGAGCGGGGTTACTTACCGAGTTTTCTGCGCTGCACCCGGGTGCGACGCAGCAGCTTGCGGTGCTTCTTCTTCGACATACGCTTGCGCCGCTTCTTGATTACTGAACCCATGAACTCCGCTATCTGACCGTGACCTGCTTCAAAGATTGGACCCGGACACTTTACCCGGCGGAGCGCACCGAACACCAAACCGGCATCGGCCCGACGCCACGCAACGGCGGAGCCTGGCCGCCGCCCGCAAGCGGCGCCGTTTCAGGTCAGCCGGCGTCGAAGTAGGACGTCTCCAGCATGTCGTGGACGGCCTTGGCGTGCACCCGGAAGGACCGGCCCACCCGGACCGCGGGCAGCTCGCCGTTATGCACCAACCGGTACACCGTCATTTTTGAGACCCGCATCAACGCCGCCACCTCGGCGACGGTGAGAAACTGCGTCCTGCCCTGCTGGCTGTCGACGGAACTGGCGTCCCGTGGCTTACCTGCAGCATCTCGCGCTGATGGCCCGTTACTAGACGTCATCGCAACCCAATCGTGTCAGGCACGCGCATGCCAGCGGCTTCCCCTCCGCTGGCACCCACACGTGCTTACAAGAGGAGAATAGCGGGACTAATGGGGTTACTGGTACTGGTGGGGGACAATCAATTCAAAAAACTTGGATTACTCTGATGTAATTCTTAGCTGCTCAGAGCGCGTTTTGGCGGCCTGAACGGCCGCGTCGACGGCCGCTCGCAGGCCCCCTCGTTCCAGCTCACGCAGGCCCGCCGCGGTGGTACCGCCGGGCGAGGTCACCGTGGCCCTCAGCTGCGTCGCCGTGGCATCCGCCCGCAGCCCCGGCGCCTCGGCGTCGCCCTGGCGATCGGCGTCCATGCCCTCGAGCAGCATGGCGGCCGAGCCGGCCATGGTCTGCGCGGTCAGGTCGGTGGCCACCTCGCGGCTCAAGCCCGCGGCGACGCCGGCATCGATCAGGGCTTCGACCAGCAAGAAGAAATACGCCGGCCCGGAGCCCGACAGCGCGGTGACGGCGTCCATCTGGCCTTCCGGAACGCTCAGGACGCCCCCGACCGAGTCGAACAGGGCCGAGACGCCTTCGAGCTGCGCCGCGGTGACGAACCTCCCCTTGGCCAGCGCCGTGACCCCGGCGCCGACCAGGGCCGCCGCGTTCGGCATCGCCCGTACCACCGGCGTCCCTGCTGGAAGCTTCGACTCGAAGTAGGTGATGGTGATGCCGGCCGCGACCGTGACGAAGACCTGCTCGGCGGTATCGCCCTCGGCGGCCCCGACCGCGCGGGCGATCTGCGCGATCACCGGCTCGACATCGGCGGGCTTGACCGCGACCACGATGAATGAGGCGTTCTCCACGGCGTCGGCTACCGAGCTGATCCGCACGGAATAGGTGTCGGCCAGGTACTTGGCGCGCTCGGGAACCCGCTCGACCACCACCAGGTCTTTGACCTGCCGGCCCGCCCGCAGCAGACCCGACAGCAGTGCCTCCCCGATGCTGCCGCCACCGATGATCGCGATTCTTGCCATGCCGGACAGCATCGCAGACACCGCGCGCTAGCGAGCGGCAGGGACCAATGCCAACTGGCGGGCCTGCACCACCAGGCGGCCCAGGCTGTCGACGACGGTGTGGTCCTCGTCGAACCAGTCCTGGCCGATCTCGGTGCAGGTCGCGATGATGCGCAGCCAACCATCGGCCGGCAGGCCGCGCAGAAACGCCGTCAGCTGGATTGTGGGCGCCCAGCCGGTGCGGTCGACCGCGAAAGTCACCGGCGCCGACAGATCGCCGCACATGAGCGCGAACAGCGCGTCCGGGGCCACACCGCGGGGGCGCGCCCACATCTGGATCACCGGCGGGCGCCCGTCACTGCGGGGCGCCATCGTCGACAACACCGGCCGCACGTCGCAGCCCTCCCCCAGGTGCACGAGGCCGGCCAACGGATGCCCCGGGCCGATCGGCTCGATGTCGTCGGGCGGCTCGGGCGCCATCAGGTCGGCCACCGGGTTGGCCGAGAGCAGCGGCCTGGCTACCCCTTCCGAGCCGTCCCGATGCCAGTGCTCCGGCTCGCCGAGATTCACAACGGCGTGCACCGCCGTGCGGTCGCCCTGGTTGAGCTCGACGTCGACGACGCTGATCCGGCGGCCCCGCTTGCGAAGCGACGTCACCAGCTGCACTGGACCGGGGTCGGGCGCCCACAGGAAGCTCGCCGACACGGCGACCGGCTGCTGGACCGGTTCGAGCCCGTCGGACTGACTGCCCCAGGCAGTACGGGCCGCGTTGGCGCAGAGCGCCAGCATCGCGCCGCCGTGCACCTTGGGACCGATGGTCCAGCGCTTGTCGAGCTCACCTTCGAAGACGCCTGAACCGACCTCCCGCAGCGTCATTGCGGTGGTGAATAACGCGCTCATGTTGGCTGGGTTTCTCCTGGCTTGGTCAGCGCAGCAGATGCGTGCGTGCAAACTGCAGCGATTCGGCGAGCATGGCCTCGCGCTCGTTGGCGGAACGGGCACTGGACGTCGACACCTCCAGGATGACGTGCCCGGCGAAGTGGCTGCCGGCCAGCATCTGGCACACCTCGGCCGTGGGTTGGGTGCCGCGCCCGGGCACCAGGTGCTCGTCGGCGGGCAGACCGTTGCCGTCGCACAGGTGCAGATGCACCAGCCCCTCCCCCATCCGCTGGGCCATGTCCAGCGAGTCGGTGCCCGCTGTCGCGGTGTGGGACAGGTCGAGCGTGTAGTGCGCGTGGTCGCCGTCCAGCGGATCGTAGGAGGGAGCGAACGCCGAAATCGCCGGGCCGGGGCCGCCACCGCGTCTGCGCATCCGTTCCAGCGACTGGCCGGCCCCGAAGAACCGGTCCGCCCGAAACGGAAACATGTTCTCCACGGCGACCAGCACGTCGCTCGACGCTTCCAGCTCCGCCACCTGCTCGCTGAAACCCTCGGCGTAGCGCCGCTGCCAGCGAAACGGCGGGTGCACGACGACCGTCTCCGCGCCCAGCTGTTCGGCGGCGCGCACGCTGCGATCCAGCTTGGGTATCGGGTTGGCGCCCCACACCCGCTGCGAGATGAGCAGGCAGGGCGCGTGCACGGACAACACCGGGACGCGGTAGCGCCGCGACAGCTTCTCGACGGCGGCGACGTCCTGGCTGACCGACTCGGCCCACACCATCAGCTCGACGCCGTCGTAGCCGAGCCGGGCCGCGTACTCGAAGGCGGCCTCGGCCCGCAACGGATACACCGAAGCCGTGGAGAGGCCGACTTTGATGGCGGGGCGCACTGTCTACGGTGCCGCTAGCCCGATTGCAACGACAGCGCCAAGGGCCCCAGGGTGATCAGCGCACCCACCGCGACCGCGATCAACGTGCTGGCGATGTCCTCGGTTTTGCGAACCACCCGAACCCCGGCCACCAGGCCCAGAATGACCAGCACCGATAGCACCAGCGCCACCAGGCTGTTCCAGCGCCACAGCTGGTCGAAGGCCACGAACAACCCGCCGCCGAACGCGACGGCCAGCATCGACTGCAGCACGACCAGCCCGCCGCGCCACACCGCGTCGAACCTGCCCCCTTCGAGATGGGCGTCCGGGCCGGCTTCGGCGTCCCGGTCCTCGACGTCGAGGTGCTCGTCGCCGAGCACTCCGGCCGACAGCGGCCCCGACCCGTCCTCGTCGTCCTCGTCATCCCCGGATCGCAAGAAGGAGCGCACGTAGGCGGAGTCCTCCACCGCCGGTTCGGCCTCGCGCACCTCGGAGTCCATGACGTCCACCGGGACATCGGCGTAGTGATCCATCGGGTCGAAGCTCATGTCCTCGGCCCCCGAACCCGGCTGCCCGGTGCCATTGACGGACGAACCCGCCCGGCCGGCCTCGGGCAACGGCCGCGGGTATTCGCTGCGCTCGGGCCCGGCCCGCTTGGGCTGTGGCGGTGACTTGGGCCAGCGCGGCTCGGGCTCGGACCAGTAGGGCGCCTTCGGCTCGTCTCTGGTTACGGGCTTGGCGGGTGGGGCCTGTTCGGCAACGTCGACGGTGTCGGTGGCTTCGGCGGTGCCGTAACCGGGCTCGTCGTCGTCATCACGGATCACCGGAAGGTCGCCGGTCAGTTCGGCTACGGTCACCGCGTCGCTGTCGCCGCGCCGACGACGGCGCCGCCGGGTGACGGCCGGTGCTCCGATGGTTCCGTTTTTGGCCAGCAATTCGGCAACCGAAATGGGCCGGGTGCCGGAGTCCTCTGGCTCGGGGTGCGGTCCGGTCATGGTTTGTCGCCTCTCGATCGGTTCTGATTCCGATCAACTACCTGGCCTCCAGCATTGCGCACTGAAGGCTCCATGAGGGCCGATCCGTCGGCTTCACTGTCGAGTTTGCGCAAGATGAGACCTTCCCGTAATGCCCACGGGCAGATATCCACGGATTCGATCGACAGCGCTCGCATGCTTGCCTCCGCCACCAGAGCGCCCGCAACGATCTGCGGTGCCCGCTCGGCGCTCACTCCTTCCAGTTCCGCCCGGTCAGCGGTCGTCATCCTAGAGATGAAAGATATGAGTTGCCTGAGGCCGTTCGCTGTAAGCGTCCTCTTGACGCGCGGTCCGGCGCCCGAGGGCGCCGCCCCGGTGAGCCGCGCCAGCGAGCGAAAAGTCTTCGATGTCGCGACAGCCAGGTCCGGACTACCCGCGTCGAGGATGTTCACGCTGGCTTCGGAGAGCTCGGCGTCCAGCCAATCCCGCAGCATCGCGACGCGACGCCGGCCCGGCGGATCGTCGGGCAGCCACTCGCGGGTCAGCCGTCCGGCGCCCAGCGGAAGCGACAGCGCGACCTCCGGCTCCTCGTCCACGCCGCTGGACATCTCCAGCGAGCCGCCCCCGATGTCGAGGTTGATGATGCGGCCCGCGCTCCACCCGTACCACCGGCGCACCGCCAGGAAGGTCAGCCGCGACTCCTCGACCCCGGTCAGCACCCGCAGCTCGACGCCGGTCTCCTTGCGCACCCGGCTCAGCACATCGTCGGAGTTACCGGCTTCCCGCACCGCGGATGTAGCGAACGCCATCAGCTCCGCGCAGCCCGAACTGTCGGCGATCTTGGCGAATTCGTCGAGAGTGGAAATCAGTTTGTCAGCACCACGTTTGGTGATCTTGCCGGCGCCGTCGGTGGCCTCGGCAAGACGCAGAGTCGCTTTCGTCGAACTCATCGGCGTCGGATGGCCGCCCCGGTGGGCATCCACCACCAGCAGATGCACCGTGTTGCTGCCCACGTCGAGAACGCCCAATCGCACCTAAACAACCTAACGAAACCCCGGATGCGCTGCGTTGCGCGACCCGGTCAACGCGCCGTGGCCGGGGTCATCCGGGCCCGAGTGTCAGCGGCTCGGATGGCCCGAACCGTGGTCTAACGTGGACTGTGTGCAGAATTCGCACCCGGAACCGGGACAAGAGGTCGAACTGGATTTCGCCCGCGAATGGGTGGAGTTCTACGACCCCGACAACCCCGAGCACCTGATCGCGGCGGACCTGACCTGGCTGCTCTCCCGGTGGACATGTGTGTTCGGCACTCCGGCCTGCCGCGGCACGGTGGAAGGCCGCCCGGACGACGGGTGCTGCTCGCACGGTGCGTTCCTGTCCGACGACGACGACCGCGCCCGCCTGGACGACGCGGTCAAGAAGCTGACCGACGACGACTGGCAATACCGCGGAAAAGGGTTGAGCCGCAAAGGTTACCTGGAAATCGACGAGCATGACGGCCAACCGCAGTATCGCACCCGCAAGCACAAAGACGCGTGCATCTTCTTGAACCGGCCGGGTTTTCGGGGCGGTGTCGGCTGCGCTCTGCACAGCAAAGCCCTCAAACTGGGCGTGCCGCCGCTGACGATGAAGCCCGATGTCTGCTGGCAGCTGCCGATCCGTCGCAGCCAGGAGTGGGTGACCCGGCCCGACGGCACCGAGATCCTCAAGACCTGGGTCACCGAATACGACCGCCGCGGTTGGGGTTCCGGTGGCGCCGACCTGCACTGGTACTGCACCGGCGATCCGGCCGCCCATGTCGGCGCCAAGCAGGTGTGGGAAAGCCTGGCCGACGAACTCACCGAGCTGCTCGGCGCGAAGGCCTACTCCGAGCTGGCCGCAATGTGCAAGCGCCGCAGCAAGTTAGGGCTCATCGCGGTGCACCCGGCGACTCGCATCGCCGAGTAGCCGCACGCTTCGGGCCGCGGGCGATGGACGACGAAAAGCGCTCGGCGGCCGCTCCACGGTGGCGCGGCAAGGCCGGGCGCCTCGAAGTCTGGTACGCCACCGTTTCCGACCCACGAACAGGGGCGGGGTTGTGGATCCATTGCGAGACAGTGGCTCCCGTGCAGGGCGCTCCCTACGCACACGGCTGGGTCACCCGATTTCTGGCCGACGGGTTACCCCACACCGAACGATTCGGCCCCGAGCCGGCGCAGCCCGCGGCCGGCGCCGACTGGTTCGACGCAGCCGGGGTTCGGGTGGCCGATGGGCGGCTGGCCGGACGGGCCGGATCGCTGGCCTGGGATCTGTCCTGGACCGACAGCGCTCGCCCGCTGTGGACGTTCCCCCGCCTGATGTGGGAGCGCGAGCTGTTGCCCGGCGCGCAGGTGGTCCTCGCCCCAAGCGCCGACTTCACCGGCTCACTGACCGTCGGAGACACCGCCGTGCCGATCGCGGGATGGCGCGGCGGCGTCGCGCACATCTACGGGCACGGCAACGCCAGACGCTGGGGATGGATCCACGCCGATCTTGGCGGCGGCGACGTCCTCGAGGTGGTCACCGCCGTGTCACACAAGCCGGTACTTCGCAGGCTGGCACCGCTGGCCTTCGTGCGCTTCCGGCTCGACGGAAAGGATTGGCCCGCAAGCATTTTGCCATCGCTGCGGATGCGGACGAGGCTCGGCCCGCGGCACTGGCAGCTGGCGGGACGCATCGGCGGTCGCAGGGTGCTCATCCAGGTCGACCAGCCGCCGGACCGATGCGTGAGTCTGGGCTACACCGATCCCGACGGGTGCACCGCGGTGTGCACCAACACCGAACAGGCGCAGGCACACATCGAGATCGACCACCGGCGCTGGTCGGTACTCGCCCACGCCGAGGTAGGCCTGCGAGGAACCGAGGCACCCGAGATCGACGAACGAATCCCGACGTGAGCTTCCATTCGACACCGACGGTCCGGAGCCGGCGGATCCTCCGGACTAGCCCTCGAGCTTGTAGCCGAGCCCCCGCACCGTCACCAGATGCACCGGGTTGGCCGGGTCGGCTTCGATCTTGGACCGCAGCCGCTTGACGTGCACGTCGAGTGTCTTGGTGTCGCCGACGTAGTCCGCACCCCACACCCGGTCGATCAACTGCCCGCGGGTCAGCACCCGGCCGCTGTTGCGCATCAGATACTCGAGGAGGTCAAACTCCTTGAGCGGCAACGTGATCGTGTCGCCATTGACCGAAACGACGTGGCGTTCGACATCCATCCGGACGGGACCGGATTCGAGCACGCCGTCGCCGATCTCGGAATCGTCGTCACCGCCGCGGCGCAACACCGCTCGGATCCGCGCGATCAACTCACGCGCGGAATACGGCTTGGTCACGTAGTCGTCGGCGCCGAGTTCGAGGCCGACGACCTTGTCGATCTCGCTGTCCCGAGCGGTCACCATGATCACCGGCACGCTGGAGCGTGCACGCAGCTGCTTGCAGACGTCGGTGCCCGACATTCCGGGCAGCATCAGGTCGAGCAGCACGATGTCGGCGCCGCCCCGGTCGAATTCGGCCAGCGCGGCCGTACCGTCAGTCACGACGGTGGCCTCGAAACCCTCCTTGCGGAGCAGGAACGCCAGCGGATCGGCCAGCGACTCCTCGTCCTCCACGATCAGCACACTGGTCATCGGCGCGATTCCTCCTCATCGCTGTGTCCCCCTCGCCGCTGCGCGGCTGGGGGCTCCCCCACTGCATCGTCATACGCGCGGGTCATCGACTTAGTTCTTCCTCTCGTTGTGAGCGGTTGGGCCGCAGGTCGCGGCCCTGCGACTGCTCGGATTCGCCTTCGTCTTGATGAGACGCCGTGGCCGCCGGAATGGAAAGGGTGAATGTCGATCCGGTTCCGGGCTTGCTCCACACGCCGATGCTGCCGTTGTGGTTGGCCGCGACGTGCTTGACGATCGCCAGGCCCAACCCGCTGCCACCGGTGGCGCGCGAGCGCGCCTTGTCCCCGCGGAAGAACCGCTCGAAAACCCGCTCCTGGTCTTCCAGGGCTATCCCGATGCCGCGGTCTGTGACCGCGATCTCGATGTTGTCGCCGCGGCGGCGGCGGCTGATCGACACCGGCGAGCCCGGCGGCGAGTAAGCGATGGCGTTGGATACCAGGTTGGCCAGGGCGGTGACCAGCAGCGTCTCGTCGCCCAGCACCCGTAGACCGCTGGCGGCGTCAGTGCGGAGCTCGATATCGGCGTTGTCGGCCCCCACCTTGTGGCGCGAAATCGCTTCGCCCACAACCTTGTCGACGTC
Source organism: Mycobacterium sp. 852002-51971_SCH5477799-a (assembly GCF_001667145.1). GTDB lineage: Bacteria > Actinomycetota > Actinomycetes > Mycobacteriales > Mycobacteriaceae > Mycobacterium. The sequence goes on along the minus strand of NZ_LZIF01000038.1, from coordinate 9,796 downwards.
GACCTCGATGACGTTCGGCAGCCGTTCGGCGCCCTGTAGCCGGGACAGCTCGATCAGCTCGGCGACCATGTCCCCCAGCCGGTTGGCCTCGACGAGCACCTTCTCGGCGAATCGCCGCACGGTGTCGGAGTCGTCGGACGAGGCCAGCAGGGCCTCGGCGAGCAGTGCCATGGCACCCACCGGGGTCTTGAGCTCGTGACTGACGTTGGCCACGAAGTCGCGCCTGGTCGCTTCCATCCGCGCGTAGTCGGACTGATCGTGGGCGAAGACGATGGCGAACCGGCGATCTTCTTCGCTGAGCAACCGGGCCTGCCCGTGCACCGAGAGCCCGGACCGGCCACCTGGCCGTTTCGCCGGCCGCAGGTCGAATTCGACGTCGACGCCGGTCAAGGCCTGTTGCGCCGCCTCCCAGGCCTGGTCATCGAGCTGACGGTCCCGCACGAGGCCAAGCTCCTTGGCGCGGTCATTGAGGTAGACGACGTCACGATGGGCGTCCACCACCGCCGCGCCCAGCGGCATCAGCGCCACGATGCGTTGCAGCATCTGCGCGACGGTGATCCCGGTCCATTCGGTGCCGACCCGCTGGCGGCGCTGCACCGCCCGCGGTGACAGCCGGGTCCCGACCAGTACACCTGCGGCCAGCGCCAGCGCGGACAAAACCCCGGCCAGCAACAGCGCCGAGAACACAGTCACATAGCAAATCCTACAAATCTTCCTGAACGCTGCCCTAGCGCAACGAGGCCAAAATCGGACAAGTCACACCTTGCGCAACAGGTGTTCTGCTCCCGTTCACGCGATGTTTGGCTAAATCGCCTTTATCTCGCGAAATGGCGCGGGCGCGCCGGCGTCAGCCGCGGCCCTGGCTGGCGACCGCGGCGGCCCCGGCGGCGGCCGCCTCCGGGTCCAGATAGGTGCCGCCGGCCACCACCGGCCGCAGGTCAGCGTCCAGGTCGTAGCGCAGCGGGATGCCGGTCGGGATGTTCAGTCCGGCGATCTCCTCGTCGGACACTTGGTCGAGGTGCTTGATCAGCGCCCGCAGCGAGTTGCCGTGCGCCACGACCAGCACCGTCTTGCCGCTGCGCAGGTCCGGGACGATGACGTCGGTGAAATACGGCAGGAAGCGCACGACCACGTCGGCCAGGCACTCGGTGAGCGGGCCACCGCCGATGTCGGCGTACCGGGGATCGGTGTCCTGGCTGTAGGTGCTGCCCTTCTCGATGGGTGGGGGCGGCGTGTCATAGCTCCGCCGCCAGGCCATGAACTGGTCGTCGCCGTAGCGGTCCTTGGTCTCGGCCTTGTCCAGCCCCTGCAGCGCCCCGTAATGCCGTTCGTTCAGCCGCCAGCTGCGCCGCACCGGAATCCACAGCCGGTCGGCGGCGTCCAGCGCCAGGTGCGCGGTGGAGATGGCGCGGCGCAGCAGCGAGGTGTAGAGGATGTCGGGCGACAGGTTGTTCTCGACCAGCAGCTCACCGCTGCGCACGGCTTCGGTCCGGCCCTTGTCGGTGAGTCCGACGTCGACCCAGCCGGTGAACAGGTTCAGCGAGTTCCATTCGCTTTCGCCGTGGCGAAGCAGTACCAGCGTGGCGGTTTCACCCATGCCGGTCAGTCTCTCACGCACTCATTCAGCGGTCGTTGGCGTCATCGTGGTCATCGTCGATCAGGTGGGCGAAGGCCTGCAGGTTCTTCAGCGACTCACCGCGAGACACCCGCCACTCCCACTCTTTCTGGATCGACGAACGAAAACCCAGCTCCAGCAACGTATTGAAGTCCGAATCCACCGCTTCAAGCACTTGCCCCAGCACTCTGTCGAGCTCGTCGGCGTCCACCGAGGCCAGCGACATGCGGCCCACCAAATAGATGTCCCCGACGTTGTCCAGCGTGTAGGCCACCCCGTAGAGGCGGCGGTTGCGCTTGAGCAGGAAGCGGTAGACGCCTTCGTGGTTCTCGTCGGGCTTGCGGCACACGAACGCCTCGACCCGCACCGAATGCTCGCCGACGCTCAGGATGGTGTTGGTCTTGAGCTTGCGCTCGCCGGGCAATTCGACCACCAGGCCCGACAAACCACCATGTGTGCCAGCATGTTTCGAGTAGTTCAACCCGCTGGCCCGCAGTGCATCCTCGATAACGCGCTCCACCTTGGCGGTCACGCACCGACCCCCCGGCGCTCGGCGGTGTATTCCCCAATGGCGCGCCGATAGCTGGCCAACAGCGCGTCGGTGGTGTGGTCCCAGGAGAACGTGGCGGCATGCGCGGCGGCAGCGCGGGCCATCGCGTCGGCGTGCGCAGCGGGCATCCGCAGCAGCCGGCCCAGGGCGTCCGCCCACTGGGCGACGTCGTGGCCGGCCACCAGCGTGCCGGTCACTCCGTCGCGCACGGCCACCGGCAGCCCGCCCACCGCGGCCGCAGCGACCGGCGTCCCACACGCCTGTGCCTCGAGGGCGACCAGACCGAACGACTCCGAATAACTGGGCACCGCAACTACATTGGCCGCCTGGAACAGGGTGGCCAGGTTGGGGCGCGACTGCGGGGGCAGGAACGTCACCCGCTCGGCGATGCCGAGTTGGTCGGCCAGCCGGGCCAATCCGTCCGGGGACGCCAGTCCGCTACCCGAGGGCCCGCCGGCCACGACGATGCGCACGCCGGGCAGTTTCGCGGCGGCGCGCAGCACGATGTCGGGCGCCTTCAACGGCTGGATCCGGCCGACGAACGCCACGATGTCCTCATCGGGCGGAAGTTCCAGTGCGGCCCGGGCGGCCGCCCGGTCGCCGGGGCGGAACACGTCGAGATCCACGCCGGGGTGGACGACGTCGATTCTCGCCGGGTCGGCGTGGTGGATCGAAATCAGTTGGTTGGCTTCGTCATCGGTGTTGACGATCAACCGGTCCGCCTCGTCGACAACCTGTTGCTCGCCGACCGTGCGCAGCGGCGGTTCCGGAGAATCCCCCTCCGCCAGCGCCGCATTCTTGACCGCGGCGAGCGTATGCGCGGTGTGCACCAACGGCACCGCCCAGCGATCGCGCGCCAGCCACCCGACCTGCCCGGACAGCCAGTAGTGCGAGTGCACGATGTCGTAGTAGCCGGGCTCGTGCGATGCCTCGGCGCGCAAAACCCCGGCCGCGAACGCGCACAGCTGGGTGGGCAGGTCGTATTTGTCCAGGCCCTCGAACGGGCCCGCGACGACGTTGCGGACCAGCACCCCGGGCGCCACCCGCGCGACCGGCGGATCGGCGGACGCCGTCGCGCGCGTGAAGATCTCCACCTCGATGCCGCGCAGCGCCAGATGCAGCGCCGTCTGCAGCACGTAGACGTTCATGCCGCCCGCGTCACCGGTGCCGGGTTGGGCCAGTGGTGAGGTGTGAACCGCCAACACTGCGACCCGACGCGGTTCATTCAGCCGGAAAACGTCATCGTGCCGCACCATGTCATCTTTACAGGATGGTTCGCCGGCCAGCCCAAGCGCGCTGGACAAGGAATCGCGTCAGGCGGACGACTCGTCGCGACCCACGTCGTGCAGCCGGGCATCCAGTGCCCCGGCGCGTCGCATCGCGCCCAGTGGGTCGGCATACAGCCCGGACAGCGAGACGGTGCCCGCGCCGGCCTCCTGGACCCGATTGCCGAAGGCGGTGGGGCGGATGTCGCGCGGCCCCAGCACGGAGCGTTCGACGAACGCCGCCTCGACCTGCTCCATCGCCTCGGGGTACTCGGTGAAGGCCTGGCCACCGACCACCAGCTCGTCGGGGTTGAGCATGTCGCGCAGCAGCGCCACCGCCTCACCGAGCACGCGGCCCCGCTCGGCGAGCAAATCCTTGGCCTGCTGGTTGCCGGCTCGCGCCACGCGCAGCAGATCGGAGACGCCGGTGGCGGAGCCGTTGGCGCGGTTGGCCGGAGCGAACGGCAGGATGCGCAGCTGGCGCGCGACGGCCACGACGGCCTCATCGCTGACGGTGGACTCCAATTGGCCGGTGCCGCCGAGCAGCTCCGAGTGGGCCGGCAGGGTCGCGATGGTGCCCGGGCCGCTGGCCGGCACGTGCACGCGGCCGCCGATCACCAGCGCATAGCCCACGGTCTCGCGGGCGTAGACGTACAAGCTGGTCGGCGAGCTGGGCAGGAACCGCCGCATGCCCAGCAGCAGCTCGGCGCCCGCCATGGCGTCGACGTGCGAGGCCACCGAGACCGACAGGCCCAACGCGTCGGCCAACACCTGTCCGACCGGCGCCTGCCGCCAGCCCAGTCGTGGGTGGTCCACCTGGCCGGTGGCGCCGTCGACGGTGCCACCGATGGCGACACCCACCCACAAGGGCCGCCGGCGATGCCAACGCCTCAGGTAGCGGCGGGCGCTGTCGGCCAGCGTCGCCAGCGCGGGCCCGGCCGGGTTGCGCGGCGTCGGCGTCTCGACGGTGTCAAGGGTGCGGCCGAACAGGTCGGTGGCAACGATGCTGGTGGTTCGCGCCCCGATGTGGATGCCGAGGGTCACGAACGGCTCGTGGTTAACCTCGACCGGCACGCGTGGGCGGCCGATCGCGCCGGAGACGGCCAAATCGGCGCGCTCGCGCAATAGGCCGGCCTCCAGCAGCGCGATGACCTGGCGGTTGACCGTGGCGATGCTCAGCGAGGTGACGCCGGCGATGACGTCACGGCCGACGGGACCCCGCAGCCGGACGGCGCGAAAGACGGAGGCCGCCGCCGAGTCCGGGATGTTCAACGCCGGCGGCACGATTTGCCGGCGCACCGAGCGGTGGCCCTTTTGACCAGGCAGGTGCCCGACGGCACGACTGGGCGAATGATGCGTATGGGTGAGGGTATTCGTGCGCACGAGCGTCCTTTTGTCCGAATTTTGCTGGCCGTCTTGGCCACACCTGGCTTGGGTCAGGAGCGGCAAAATGCGCAGCAACAACACGCACCCGCCGCGCAAAGACACGCGGTGGTCGTGTTGTTGGAAAGGGCGCTGAGGAGCACACGCAAAATCTAGCACGTTCATTAAGGTTGTTTCGATGGTTAAAACTGGCAGGAATAAGCGAGTCGCAGTAATCACCGGTGCCAGCTCGGGGATCGGCGCAGCAACCGCCCGAAACCTGGCTGCGCAGGGCTTTCACGTCGTCGCAGTGGCGCGCCGGGCGGACCGGATTGAGGCGCTGGCCAGTGAAATCGGGGGCGTCGCCCTTGTGGCCGATGTCACAGAAGATGCGGTGGTCGAAACATTGGCGAGCAAATTGGATCGCGTCGATGTGCTGGTCAACAACGCCGGCGGCGCCCGGGGGCTGGCGCCGGTCGCCGATGCCGACCTCGAACACTGGCAATGGATGTGGGAAACCAACGTGCTCGGCACCCTGCGGGTCACCCGAGCGTTGTTGCCCAAGCTGATCGAGTCCGGCGACGGGCTGATCGTCACCGTCACTTCGGTTGCGGCACTTGAGGTTTACGACGGCGGCGCCGGATACACGGCGGCCAAACACGCTCAGGGAGCGCTGCACCGCACGCTGCGCGGCGAGCTATTGGGCAAGCCGGTGCGGCTGACCGAGGTCGCCCCGGGTGCGGTCGCAACGGAATTCTCGTTGGTCCGCTTCGACGGTGATCAACAACGCGCGGACGCCGTCTACGCGGGCATCACACCGTTGGTGGCCGACGATGTGGCCGAGGTGATCGGGTTCGTCGCGTCGCGGCCGCCGCACGTCGATCTGGACCTGATCGTGATGAAGCCGCGCGACCAGGCCACGACCTCGCGATTTAACCGCCTGGGGTAGCCGGGCCGGTGCTGGCCGGCGACGTCGTGGTGGTCGGGGTGCCCGACAGGGTCGGCGCGTTGGACGGCGTGACCGGCGCGGTGACGGGAATCTGGCTAGCCGGCGGGTGTGCGCTCGCCGGCGGCAGCGCGGACATGGCCACCCAGGTGTCCCAGTCCACCGCCCAGTCCCAGAGGTCGCCGTCGGAATAGGACAGCTGGATCGTGCTGCCAGTGACTTCGACCGGGTCGCCGTAGATCGCCGACTGGAAGTACTGCTCGGCGTCGCCCGTCGACAGGTTGATGCAGCCGTTGGTGACGTTCGTGTTGCCCTGGGCGCCGGAGCTCGCCGGGTTGGCGTGGATGAACTCCCCGTTGTTGGAGATCCGCACCGCCCAGCGCTCGTGGACGTGGCTGTAACCGGCGGCCGGGTTGGACATGTAGAAGTCGGCGTACTTTTCGCTGACCACGTGGATGCCGTTGCGGGTGACGTTGCGGGCCTTGTCGGCCTCCCCGTAGCTGCACGGGAAATCCATGATGACGCCCTCGTCCCGGATCACCTGGATGCGGTGCGACGAGACCTCGGCCTTGACCACCTGCCGGCGGCCGATCTGGATGTTCAGCGAAATGTCGTCGGCGCCGTAAGCGTTGTCGCCGAACGGCAGGCCGTAGAGCTTGGCCTCGACGTTGACCGTGGTGCCCGCCGGGTAGTACTCGCGAGTGCGCCAGTGCGCCCGGGCACCGGCCGCCTCGTCGGGCAACCAGGCCCAGCTGCCCTCGACGGGCGGGTTGGTGGTGACAATGAGCGCCTTTTCGACGGCGGCCTTGTCGCTGATCGGCGCGTCGAACTGGATGATGATCGGTGCAGCGATCCCGACGGTCTGACCGTCGGCGAGCTGGAAAGCCCCGCCAATCTTCTTGGTGGGCGACACCGTGGTGAATTTGCCCGCCACCGGGACCGCCTTGCCGTCGTGCCCGACGGCCGAGCCGCTCCAGGTATAGGTCTGGTCGTAGCCCAGCGGCTCGGAGGTCGTGTAGACGGTGCGGTCTTGGTTGAAGTTGCCCGTGACGGCCTTGCCCGACGAGTTCGACAGCGTGACGTGCTGGAACCAGCCGTCGTCGACCTCGACGCTGACCGGGGCGATCGGCACCACGTTGTCGGTCGCGTTGGCGGGCTGGTACTTGAGCTGTGGCGCCGGCTGCTCTTTCTTCTCGGCTTGCGTCGCGGTCGTGCCGCCGCACGCGGCCAACATATTGGGCGCGAGCACACCAAGACCCAGGGTCGCCAGAGCCGCACGCCGGTTGAGCGGTCGCGGGGCGTCGGACGGGGTCACGAAAGTCAAAGATACCGGGGAACAACGGCCCGCCCGGCCACCACAAATCGGGGCCCGGGCACGCGTCGACGAATTTTGCGGCTACAGCCTGCAGCCGAGCAGCACGGGTTCGGGAACCAGTGTGATGCCAAACACACGCTGGACGCCGTCGCGGACGGTCCGCGCCAGCCTAATCACGTCGTCGGAGCCGGCGCCGCCGCGGTTGGTCAGCGCCAGCGCGTGCTTGGTGCTCAACCGGCAGGGCTCTTCGGGGTCGCCCGGCCCCCGCTGCGGATAGCCCCTGCCGAAGCCCGCCCGCTCCACCAACCAGCCGGCGGCCAGCTTGACCCCGCCCGGCGCGGGGTAGTTCGGGACCGGCCCGTCGACCGTCGCGGTCAGCCGGTCGTAGACGTCCGGGTCGACAATCGGGTTGGTGAAGAACGACCCCACGCTCCAGGTGTCGTGGTCGGCCACGTCGAGCACCATGCCCTTGCGTGCCCGCAGGGCGAGCACCGCCTCGCGGACGGCCTGCGGGTCGGCGCGCTCGCCGGCGGCCACGTTCAGCGCGGCGGCCAACTCGCCGTAGCGCAGCGGCGCGCTGCGCCCGGACGCGTCCAGCGCGAACTCCACTTCCAGTACGACAGAAGGGATTCCGAGACCGTCGCTATCGCGTTTGAACACGCTGGTGCGGTAGCCGAACCCCAGCTCGCCGGCCGGCACCCAGCGCACCTCACCGCTGCCGCGATCGAGCACCCGGACCCGGGTGATCGTGTCGGAGACTTCGGCGCCGTAAGCCCCGACGTTCTGCACCGGGGTGGCCCCGGCCGACCCGGGGATCCCGGACAGGCATTCCAGCCCGCCGAGGCCATGCTCGATGGCCGCGACCACGACGTTGTCCCACACCGCGCCCGCTTGGGCGCGGACCAGGTTGCCCTCGACGGTGATGCCGTCATTGGCCAGCCGCACCGCGGTCAGATCGGTCAGGGAGTCGGAGATCACCAGGTTGGAACCACCGGCGAAGACCAGCACCGAATCGCGTTGTCCGCCAACGGTTTCGGCGTCCAGTCGCCGCAATGTGGCTATCACCTGTTCGCTGCTGGTGCAGGTGATCAGGCGGCGGGCGGTCGGCCCGACCCGCAGGGTGGTCAGCGGCGCCAGTGGCGCCGCGTCGGCCACCGCCGCACCGGCGAACTCCGGACCGGCTCCGCTGGAATTCATGGCCCGTAACGGTAGCCTGACCTGCTATGCCGCGTTCATTCGACTTGTCGGCCGACTACGACGGCAGCGTTGACGAGGTACATCGCGCCTTCACCGATGAAAAATATTGGCGGGCCAGGCTGGCCGGGTCCGGCGTCGACGTCGCGACGCTGGAATCGATGCGGGTCGGCGACGAGGACACCGTCGAGGTCGTCACCCTGCAGGTGATCCGCAGCGACAAGCTGCCGGGCATGGTTAGGCAGCTGCACAGCGGGGACCTGCGGATCCGCCGCAGGGAGGCGTGGGGGCCGGTCACCGGCGGCGCCGCGACGGGGTCGGTCGCGGGTTCGATCGTGGATGCGCCGGTGGACCTGGCCGGCACCGCCGTCCTGGAGCCCATCGAAGAGACCGGCGGCAGCCGGCTGACCTTCCGCGCCACCGTCCAGGTGCGCGTCCCGATCATCGGCGGCAAGTTGGAGAACATCATCGGCACCCGCCTGGCCGAACTGGTCGCCGCCGAACAACACTTCACCACGGAGTGGATCGCCAAGACGGCCTGAGAGCTCGACCGCGACGGCGCGCGTGGTCGCCGGGCCTAAGCTGGCGCTCATGCGAATCGCGTTGGCGCAGATCCTGAGCGGCACCGACCCCGCGGCAAACTTGCAGCTGGTGGCCGAATACAGCCGCCAGGCCGCTGACGCGGGCGCAAACCTGGTGGTGTTCCCGGAAGCGACCATGTGCCGCTTCGGCGTGCCGCTGGGCCCGGTCGCGGAGCCGGTCGACGGGCCCTGGGCGGACGGGGTGCGTCGCATCGCGACCGAAACCAACATCACCGTCGTCGCCGGCATGTTCACCCCATCGGGCGACGGACGGGTGAAGAACACACTGATCGCGGCCGGCCCGCACGATTTCGCCCACTACGACAAGATCCACCTCTACGACGCGTTCGGCTTCACCGAATCGCGCACGGTCGCGGCGGGCCGCGATCCGGTGGTGATCACGGTCGACGGCGTCCGGGTGGGGCTGACCGTTTGCTATGACATTCGTTTCCCGGCGCTCTACACCGAATTGGCCCGGCGCGGCGCCGAGGTGATCGCGGTGTGCGCGTCCTGGGGTGCGGGCCCCGGCAAACTCGACCAGTGGACGCTGCTGGCTCGCGCCCGCGCACTGGATTCGATGAGCTACGTCGCGGCGGCCGGGCAGGCCGATCCCGGGGACACTCGCCCATCCGAGTCGGGGGCACCGACTGGCGTCGGGGGCAGCCTGGTCGTCTCGCCGTTCGGCGACGTCGTCGCGTCGGCCGGCTCACACCCGCAGCTACTGGTCGCCGACATCGACGTCGGTAGGGTCGCCGAGGCCCGCGAAAATATCGCGGTCCTTCGCAACCGCTCGGACTTTACTCAGGTTAATAGGGCAGAATCGGTCGGGTGACGAACCCACAAGGACCACCGAACCCGGACCCGTCGAAGTGGGCCCGTCCCCCCCAGCAGGGGCCCTTCGGCCAGCCTCCCATGGAGCGGCCGACCGAGCGGTTCAGCACGGGCGGCCCGGGTCACGTGCCCCCGCC
>NZ_LZIF01000037.1 GCF_001667145.1 Mycobacterium sp. 852002-51971_SCH5477799-a | reverse complement strand
GGAATGTTCGATGACCAGGAGCCCCGATTGGGCATCCAGGTGTTGTAGGTACACCAGGTGTTCAGGTAGTTGAGCAGTGGATCCTGGAAGAACATCAGGCCCATCGAGACCATGAGCATGCCGTCGAGGGTGATCCTCTTCTCGCGATGCCACGGACGAATGATGAACCACCACAGCGCGATCGGGATGCCGATCCAAGCCAAGACCGCATTTGCCACCAGGGGCACTTTCATATACATCGGCGGGTCATCCGGACCGGAAGCGACCCGTTCGAAATATGGGCCCGTGATCCAGCGGATCCAGACGTACAACTGGAGTGCCAGAAGCGCGCCACCCACCGCCGCCCAGACCTTGATTGGTTTCACGGCGGACTCGGCCTGCCCGCTGCGTTCGGTCACCGTGCCGGGCGCGATGGCGGTTGGGGGCGGCGCCTTGGTCTTGCTGGACAGATCACTCATTGCGCGCTGTGTCCTCCTGGGTCGCAGAGAGGTTCGTCGCGCCTCTGCGCGACCCAGCGACCGGGCCCGCGACTGAGGGCGGGAGCCAAAGATTCCTTTATCAGACGGCTAATATACCCGTGAGTATCCAAGATTCGGAAGAGGTTCTGAAAATGCCGGCAGAACCGGGTCGCAGCCGCTGCAGCTGCCGCTCGGTCAAAGATGTCAACGAGTCCCGGCCAACCGGTAAAATTTAGTGAAAGCTGTTGTGCCTAAGGGAATTTGATGACAGACACATACATTTCGAGGGTCGGCCGAAAGAGGTCGATTTCGTCGAGCTGGCTGCCGAGCATGACGGAGTCTGTAGTCGCGACGAGTATGTGAGCGAATGTCGATGGCGGGATCAGCAGCGCTCCGCCCAGACGATCGATACCGTCGACAATGAATTTTGCCAATGCCTCGACGACTTCTGATCGCTTGGCGGCCACCCGTTCCCGTGCCTCGGGGTTGCGAAGCAGATACAGGGTGAATTCGTGTCCCAATGCTGCGTGCTCGGCGCCGCGGTCATGGCTCAGTTTTCGCCAACGCTTAGCAATCTGGTCGAGTTCGCGCGCCCCGATCTGGGTGGCGGTCGACATCACCTCGGCGAAGTTGTCGAAATACCTACGCCAATACCTGTCGCTCACCGCCAGGAACAGCTCTTCCTTCGTGGCGAAGTGCTTGTAGATGGCGCCCTTCGTGTAGCCCGCGGCATATGCGATGTCGTCGAGGGACGCTGCCATGAAGCCCTTTTCGGCAAACACCTCCTCCGCGGCATCCAACAGCAGTGAGCGGGTGTGCTCAAGGCGCCGCTCTCGCGTCCAGCGCTCAACCATACCGCCGATTCTGCCATAGAATCTGAGAATACCCTTGGTTATTGAGATACCGATTGGTATGTTGGCCGGAGGCCCGGGTGTCAGGGCTCCGCGACTGATCGCCTCATCGCGAGCGTGGGCATGCCTCTCGCGGGCGCGGCCATGGCCGGTTCGCCACTCGGGTGCAGTCAGGTTCGCGGACGCTGTATCACGACGAATCAGGAGGGGCAGTGTCATGACAGAACTGTCGAGCAGCAAGAGCGCGCCGGTCGTTACCGAGTCACTCGGGGACGTGGCTTCACTCGGGACCAAGGCTCCCGCCAAGTCCAAGCCCGTGGGGATCTGGGCCATCGCCGGGGGCATAATTCTCGCTTTTCAGCTGTACGTGTGGATCCGCTGGATCGCCGGGCCCCATTTCGAGCGGGTTCCTCCGGGACCGAGCGATCCGCCGACGTTCATGAAGGCGATCCTTTTCACCTGGACCGCAGTCATCGTCGTCGGGCTGCCGGTTGCCTTCTGGTGGTTCATCATTCGGCCCTGGCGCCGGGAGCGGCGAATCACCCTGGACGGCATGCTCCTGATCTCATGCGGCCTGCTGTTCTTTCAGGATCCGCTGCTGAACTACTTCAACACATGGAGCACGTACAACACCTGGATGTGGAACCGGGGCTCGTGGGTTCAGGACGTTCCGGGTTGGGTGTCGTTCGGGAAACCGGGCGCCATGATGGCCGAACCGTTCCTGATGAACGCTCCCGGCTACTTCTTCGTCCTGCTGTGCACGATGCTCGGGTGCTGGGTGATGCGCATAGCCAAGCGGCGGTGGCCAAACATCAACACCTTCGGCCTGATCGGGGTGGTGATCGCCTGGACCTTCGTCTTCGATTTCGTCATCGAGGGTCTGTTTCTCATGCCGATGGGGCTTTTCACCTACCCCGGCGCGATTCGGGCTCTGTCGGTCAATCCCGGCACGTACTACCAGTGGCCGCTCTACGAAGGGCTCATGTGGGGCGGTGTGCAGGCCGGCCTGTGCTGCATGCGCTACTTCACCGACGACCGAGGAAGGACCTTCGTCGAGCGCGGACTCGACCACGTTCGAGGCGGTCTCGTCAAACAGCAGCTCACCCGCTTCCTGGCGATCTTCGCCGCGGTGAGCGCATGCTTCTTCTTCTTCTACAACCTGCCGGCGCAATGGATCGGCATGCATGCCGACCCCTGGCCTGAAGACGTTCAAAAGCGTTCCTACCTCAACGGTGGCATCTGCGGTGACGGCACCGATCAGCCGTGCCCCAACCCTGTCTTGCCCATGCCGACGAAACGGTCCGGCTACAACAACACCGACGGCCACCTCGTACTGCCGAAAGGAGCCGGACTACCTAAGACGGTGCCCTTCGAATCGCATCGGTGAGGGTTTGCTCGATCAGGGACCTTTCCGCATCCGATCAGGTTGTGCGGCAGAGTTTTCGCGCTGCCGGCAAAAGCCCGTCAGCGCGAGCCGGCCAGCTCCGCAATGGTATTCACCCGCCGGACAGCCGCCGCGATCTCCTCGGCGAACTCACGACGACGCCGGGCGATATCCAGGTCGTCAACGCCGTCCACCAGTTCACGATGGCGGGCCAATCGCAGCGCGGTCTTGAACAACTCCATCGACCTCGACTCGGCGCTGGCGATCCTGCGTTGCAGCTCCCACTGCTTGCCCACCTCGAGGCATTCGGCGAGAAACGCGTCCTCGTCGAACGATTCGTCGTCGTAGTCGGCGAGCCGGTCGGCGACTATGTGGTAGGCGTCGAGGAACGGACGCAGCACAAGGTGCGCCAGCAGCACGTCGGCCTTTTCCAGCAGGCCGCGCACGTCGCCTACGCTGGCCGCCTTGCTGGTGTCCTCCACCCGCCCCAGTAGGCGCACCTCGTCGGCAAGCTCCTTCTCGAATTGCGCGCGGGCGGAGAACAAAAATTCGAATTTCAGCAATTCGCGCAGTTTCAGCGCCTCATCGCGCACGGCCAACGGTTGGACCAACCCGTCGACCGAGGCCTCGACGTCCTCCGTGGCGGCCAGCAATGCCGTCTCGGCGATCGCGCGATCGACCACGATGTGAATGGCGGCGTTGCGGTAGAAGGCGGCGACCAGGTGCTGCTCCGCGCCGATGCCCCAGACCGGTTCGGTGCCGGCGTCGTACACGCTGACGACGCCCGACGCGACCAACTGGTGCAGGGTCCAGCGGATGGTCGAGCGGTTGGTCAGGTCGGCGACGCCGGCGACCTTCCAGTTGCGCGCCGCGATGTAGCTCGCCAGCGGGCGCACGGTGGACAAGACCTCGCTGATAGACAGTGAGCGGTCGGCGCCCAGCAGCGCCAGGCTGACCACCGCGGTCGGGGTGACGGGTGTGGCGCGGTTGATCCGGTGTTCGACGTCCAGCGCGATGCGTTCGATCTCGGTGCTGGTGTTGGACTCCTCGGCGCGCAGTTCCTCGAGGCGCTTGCGCAGCGGCAGTGGTTCACCGAAGTCCAGGTAGGCGCGGCCGAGCCGCTCACCCTGCTGTCGCGCCAGCCGGATCAGGAAGCGAAAGTCCTCGGGCCGCTTCGTCGCACCGTAGGCCTCGGTGGTCATGGCCTCGACCTCGTGCAGCTGGTCGTACACGATCGACGTCGGCACCAAATACACCTCGGGGCCGTCGATTTCGTCGACGGCGTCGCTGATGTACCGCAGGATTCCGAACACCGGCGGCCGCAGCTTGCCCGTCCTGGTCCGCCCGCCTTCGATGGACCAGGTCAGGTTGGCGTGGTTCTGCACCAGTTGCGCCGCGTAGGCACGCAGCACGAAGCGGTAGACGGGAATGTCCTTGGTCTGCCGCCGGATGAAGATGGTTCCGGTGCGCTTGGCCCAGGCGCCCATCGGAAAGAAATTCAGGTTGGCGCCACCGAAGGTGAGCGCGGGCGAAAGCCGGTTGGCCTGGATCACCTCGGGCAACAGCAACCCGTCCAGGTAGGAGCGATGCGAAAAGGCAAACGCCAGTGTGGCTTTGCGGTCGAGCTTGCGCAGCCGGGCGATCTGGTCCTCATCGGTCAGCACGTCGTAGGCGCGCATCAGCCAGCAACTGAAGCTGCGCCAAGCCTTTACCGCCCGCTCGTCGAGCGAGGGCGCCATCTCGCGCAGGTAACACGCGGCCTCGGCGCGCACGCTGTCCAGATCGCGCCCGAGCTCGTGAGCCAGCTGGCCCAGCCGCTCGTCATACCATGGCGCACCCAGCAAATCGACGACCTCGGCTGGGTCCGTCGACAGCGGTGACGCCGATTCTTCGACAATACCGGTGCGCTGCAACAGCTTTCGAACCCCGGTCCGGCCGAGTTCGCGGGCCCTGGCCGCCGGTCCGGCGCTCATGCCGGCTGCACCGCGACGGTTTCGGACGGCTCGTGCACGTCCGGATGCGGGTCGGGCGCATAGAGCTGCTCGATCTCCTCGGCATATTTGGCGATGATCGGTTTGCGCTTGAGCTTCATCGTCAGGGTGATCTCGTCGCCGCCGGGCTCCCACAAGGTGGGCAGGATGCGGAACCGTTTGATCTGTTCCACCCGGGAGAGTTTCTCGTTGCCCGCCGCCACCCCGGCGGCGACCTGCGCGATGACGGCCGGGTCTGCCGCCAGGGCCGCGGGCGAGGCGTCGGACATGCCGTGTTGGGCCGCATAGGGGCCGACCGAGTCGGCGTCGAAGACCAGCAGCGCGGTGTTGTACGGTCGCCCGTCGCCGATGGTGATCACCACCCCGACCATGGGACACGCCGCCAGGATGGCGTTTTCAATGTTGGCCGGCGACATGTTCTTTCCGGCGGCATTGATGATCAGTTCCTTCTTGCGGTCGACGATCCGCAGGTAGCCCTCCGCGTCGACGTCGATGATGTCACCGGTGTGCAGCCAGCCGTCGGCATCGATCGCCTCGGCGGTCTTCGCCGGTTCCTTGCGGTAGCCCTTCATCACCAGCGGACCGCGGACCAGGAATTCGCCGTCCTCGGCCACCTTGCCCTCCAGGCCGGGGAGCAGCTTGCCGACGGTGCCCAGTCGCGCGTCGTCCGGATGTGACACGCTGGCAGCGCAACTCAGCTCCGACATGCCCCAGACCTCGCTGATCGGGATCCCGATGCCGGCGAAGAACGCCAACGTCTCCTTGGGGATCGGCGCCGCACCCGAGACGGCCCAGCGCAGTTCGCCGAACCCGAGCCGCTCGCGCAGCTTGGACAGCACCAGCTCGTCGGCTTTGGCCCACTCCGCTGTGACCTCGGCGGACTCCGGCTCGTCGGACACCAGCGCTGCGGCGCGCTTGGCGGCCACCGACATCGCCCATTGCAGCGCTTGGCGCTTGACGTCGTCGGTCTCGCTGGCGATGACGAATTCGATTGCGGCCTTGAGCTTTTCCCACACCCGAGGCACCGCGGCCCAGACCGTGGGCCGCACGTCGGGCAGCGCCGCCGCCACGGCGCGCGCGTCATCGACGGTGGTCACCTGGGTGCCGAACGCCTCGAGCGAGTACAGCGCCATCATCCGGTCCGCGATGTGCGCCGACGGCAGATACGAGGTTGTCCGGTCACCGAACCGGCTGCCGAGCACGGCGTCGAAACCGTGCGCCTCGAACAACAGACTGGCGTGCGTCATCTCCACGCCCTTGGGGTTTCCCGTGGTTCCGGAGGTGTAGATGAGCGTGACGACGTCGTCGGGTCGCACCGCCCGCCACGTCGCCTCGAAGTCGAAATCCTCGCGCGCGGCGGCATACAGGTCGTCCACGGAGATGGCGCCGGGCGGCGAACCGTCGATGCAGACGATGTGCTCGATGGGGGCACCGCTGGCGCGAATGCGGTCCACGTACTGCTGCTCGCAGATCGCGACCTTGGTGCCGGCGTTGTCGAACAGGTAGGTCAGCTGTTCTGCGGGCAACGTGTTGTACACCGAAAACGACGTGGCCCCAAGGTGTTGGGCGCCGATCTCGAACGGGTAGAACTCGACCCGGTTGGCCATCATCAGCGACACCGTGTCGCCCCGCCGGACCCCAAGGCCCGCCAGGCCTGCGGCGACCTTGCGCACCTGCGCGGCGAGCTCTCGCCACGTCAACGTCTGGGTGCCGCCGGGCGTCCGGAGCGCGACGGCCTCCGGGTCGATCGACGCGGTGCGCTGAAACGCCTCGCAAAAGGTGGCCGGATCCTGGGCCGTCGTCATTTCCGTCCTCCTCGGCGCCTCATGAGCACTGCCTTCGTGAGCCTACGTCCGTGCAGAGGGGCAGGGAACATATCGCGTGACTTCGCCGGGCGTCGCGGACTCATGACCCGGGGCGCCAGAGTTGCACCGTGTTCGTCGCCGCGCCGGGCAGTTCCAACAGCTCGATCGGCGTGCCGTCGGGGTCGTAGATGAAGAACATCCGCACTCCCCCGATGTCAACGGGCGGGTCGGCCCGAACGGCGGGGTGACCGCGCGTCACGGTCTCGTAGGTGGCGTCCAGATCGTCGACACGAAACGAGATGTTGGTGTAGCCCAGGTGTGGACCGCTGGGGCACTCGGGCACGGCGCCCAGCGCCAGCAGCTCCACCATCGCCGCCCCGATCAGCCCGCCGATCATGCGGCCCCGCTGAGCGGCACCGCCGGTGACCGAATCCAGTGCGGCGCCCTCGAGTTCGATGTCGAACACCACGTCCATGCCCAGCACCGCGGTGTAGAAGGCCAGCGACGCCTCGATGTCGGAGACGCCGATGCAGACGTGGGAGAAGTTTTGCACGGCGATGGGATGCTGCTGGGTCATGCGGACTCCTTGCCGAGGGGATGAATGCCACAGGAACAGGCGTCAATTGAGGGGCACGTGCAGCGCATCCCCCACTCGATGACGGCCCGGGCGCGCGTCAGCGACTCGATGTGCGCGTCGATCTCGGCCAGTTTGGCCTTGGCCAGCGCGCGGCTGACCGGCCGTCCGGGAGCGTCGTCGGCGAACAGCAGCTGGATCTCCTCCAGCGAGAACCCGGCGGACTTGCACAGCGCGATCACCTCGAGGCGGGCCAGGATCGAGCCGTCGTAGCGGCGCTGGCCTCCCAGCCGCGCCGGCTCCGGCACCAGGCCGATCTGCTCGTAGTAGCGCAACGCCGTCGCCGCCACCCCGGCCTGGCGCGCGACCTCCCCTATGGTCAGGCTTGGCGCCATCGCACCCTCCCGAGTTCGATGCTTGACTTCGAGCCAACTCTAAGTCCTTGACTGTGGTTATGACCATCCCCCGACACGCGGAACTCAGCGGATCTCGCTATGCCCTGCTCCGATCGTTTCGCCGCGACGGCACGCCCGTCGACACCCCGATCTGGTTCGCCTTCGACGACGGTGGCGTGTTGTTCCGCACCAAGGTGGGCCCGAAGACCCGGCGGCTGGCCGCGCGCCGTGACGTCGAACTCGCGGCCTGCGACCACCGAGGCCGGGTGCGCCCGGGAACGACGACGGTGACCGGCCGCGCCACCGTGCTGTCCGGCGCCCAGGCCGCCCGCGCCAACCGCGTGCTGCACCGGCGTTACGGCTGGCAATGGAACATCGTCCCGCTCATCAAGGTTCCCGGCGTGACCAACGTGCACCGAGACCTGTGCGCGCGAGAGAAGTTGCGGCGCGCCCGCGACCGCGGGGTGTGGCCGGACAGCGTCATCGTGCGGGTGGAGCTGCCATGACGCGCGCCACGATGTCTGACCCCGTCCGCTCCCCCGGATTGCGCCAATGCTGCGGCGCGGCAGCGGGATTGGTGCTCGGCATGGTGCGCCCGAGGCGGCCCGACGAGCGGTTCCTGCGCAGCGTACTCGACGCGGGGCTGCCGGCTCCCAGCCGCACCGTGACGGTGACCGCGCTGCCCCAACTGCCGCGCCCGGTGCCGACCGCCGCCATCGTGGAGGGCACCTTCACCCCGGCGCGCATCGAGAACTCGCTCACGTCGTTCGTCGTCACCCACCCGGCGGCGACGTTCATCGTCGACCCCGCGGTCTGCGTGGACGTCGAGCGCCGCGCGATCGCCCAACTGCCCGCCGTGCTGCGGATAGCCGTCCGCCCGCCGGCCGGCACCATCCCCACCCGCACGGCACTGAACCGGTTGCCCGACCCTCGCCTGGATTTCGCGCTCCCCACCCACGCGCACTGGGACCATGTGTCGGGTCTGCTGGACCTACCGGATCTCCCCGTGCACCTGCACCGCCGTGAGCACGACTGGATCGGCTCGGGTCCCGTCGCTCCCGTCGGCGGCGTGCGCGATTCGCTGCGCGACCGGCCCGTCAACGAATACGACCTGGACGGGCCGCCGGTGCTGACGTTCACCGCAAGCCACGATCTTTTCGGCGACCACTCCGTGCTGCTGGTCGACCTTGCCGGGCACACCCCGGGCAGCGTCGGGGTGCTCGCCCACACCGCACGGGGATGGATCCTGATCGCGGGCGACGCCGCCTGGCACTACTTGCAGATCGACAAGGTCCGGCAGAAGTCAAGCTATCCAGGCAATTTGGTGGACGAGGATCGCGACGAGACCTTCAAGACCCTGCAGCGCCTACACCTGGCGCGGCATGCGGTCACAATCATCCCGACCCACGACCACCAGGCGGCGTTGCGACTGGCCAGCCGTTGGCGCTAGCCGCCCAGGCAGCCCGGGCCGAGCAGCGCCTTGAGATCTCCCATTAGCGCCGGGGAAGGCGTAACCCGAAGGGAGGCATCCAGTTCCAAGGTGGTGATCCGGTCCCCGCTGATCAGCCGCAGATGCACCTGCGCCGTGCCGGGGTGACGGGCCAGCACCTGCTTGAGCGCGGTGACCTTGTCGATCGTGCACTGCCGCGTCGGCAGGCTGACCGCCAGCGGCCGGTTCGGCTGCGCATTGGAAAAGTCGGGCACCACGAGCTCATTGGCGATCAGCGCGATGCGGTCGTCGCGCAGCGATACCTTCGCCTTGATCAGCACCACGGCGTCGTCGGCGATCTCGGCCCCGTACACCGAGTACGCCTGCGGGAAGAACATCACCTCGATGCCGCCGGTGAGGTCCTCCAATTGCGCTGATGCCCAAGGCATTCCGTTCTTGTTGACCCGCCGGTTGACCGAGGCGAGGATGCCGCCCACCCGCACCTGGGCATCGTTGGGGACATCGCCGTCGAGGATCGCCGGGATCTGGGTGTCGACCTGCGCGGTCAGCAGGTGCGCCACCTGGTTGAGCGGATGCCCGGAGACATAAAGGCCCAGCATTTCTCGCTCCAGGGCGAGCTTGTGCTTGTCCTCCCACTCGTCGTCGGGCACTTTGATGTTGAACACCGATTCGGTGCAGCCGTCGTCGCCGCCGAACAGGTCGAACTGGCCCATCGCCTCGGCCTTCTTGGTGCCCAGCACCGAGTCGACCGCGTCGGTGTGCACCAGGAACAGGCCCTTGCGGGCGTGCCCCAGCGAGTCGAAGGCGCCCGCTTTGATCAACGACTCGGTGACCTTCTTGTTGCAGGCCGCGACGTCGATCTTGTTCAGATAGTCCGAGAAGTCGGTGAATTTACCCTTGCCGTTGCGGGTGCCGATCAGCGAGCCGACCACGTTGGCGCCGACGTTGCGGACCGCGCCCAGTCCGAACCGGATGTCGCGCCCCACCGAGGCGAAATTCACCAGTGACTCGTTGACATCCGGCGGCAGCACCGTGATGCCGAGCTTGCGGCAGTCGGCCAGGTAGACCGCGGCCTTGTCCTTGTCGTCGCCCACCGACGTCAGCAGGCCGGCCATGTACTCGGCCGGATAGTTGGCCTTGAGGTAGGCGGTCCAGTAGGAGACCAGGCCGTAGCCGGCCGCGTGCGACTTGTTGAACGCATACCCTGCGAACGGAAGAATCGTGTCCCACAAGGCTTTCACCGCTTTTTCCGAGAAGCCGTTGGCGGTCATGCCCTCATAGAAGCCCTTGTACTCGGCCTCGAGCACCTCGAGCTTCTTCTTACCCATCGCCTTTCGCAGCGCGTCGGCCTTGCCCATCGTGTAGGAGGCGACCTTTTGGGCGATGAACATGATCTGCTCTTGGTAGACGATCAGCCCGTGCGTCTCGGCCAGGATCTCGCGCAGCGGCTCCTCGAGCTCCGGGTGGATCGGCTTGACCGGCTGACGACCGTTCTTGCGGTCGGCGTAGTCGTTGTGGGCGTTCATGCCCATCGGTCCGGGCCGATACAGCGCCAGCACCGCGACGATGTCGTTGAACTCGGTGGGCTGCATGCGGCGCAACAGATCTCGCATCGGCCCGCCGTCGAGCTGGAACACGCCCAACGTGTCACCGCGGCCGAGCAGCTCGTAGGTGGGCTGGTCGTCCAACGGCACCGATTCCAGGTCGAGATCGATTCCCCGGTTGCTCTTGATGTTCTCCAGCGCGTCGCCGATGATCGTCAGGTTGCGCAGGCCCAAAAAGTCCATCTTCAGCAGGCCGATGGCCTCACACGACGGGTAATCCCAGCCGGTGATGATCGCCCCGTCCTGGGGCCGCTTCCAGAGCGGGATGGCCTCGGTCAGCGGCTCGCTGCTCATGATGACCGCGCACGCGTGCACACCGGCGTTGCGGATCAGGCCCTCCAGGCCGCGCGCGGTCTGGTAGATGGTGCGCACGTCGGGATCGGTTTCAATCAGGCCGCGGACCTCGGCGGCCTCCTTGAACCGCTCATGGCCGGGGTCGGTGATGCCCGACAGCGGAATGTCTTTGGCCATGATCGGTGGGGGCAGCGCCTTGGTGATCCGGTCCGCGATCGCGAACCCGGGCTGGCCGTAGTGGATGCGCGCCGAATCCTTCAGCGCCGCTTTGGTTTTGATGGTGCCGAAGGTGATCACCTGGGCGACGCGGTCGGAGCCCCACTTCTCGGCGGCGTAGCGCACCATCTCGCCGCGACGACGGTCGTCGAAGTCGATGTCGATATCGGGCGCCGACGGACGCTCCGGGTTGAGGAAGCGCTCGAAGAGCAGACCGTGCGGGATCGGGTCGATGTTGGTGATGCCCAGCGCATAGGCCACCAGCGAGCCCGCCGCCGACCCACGCCCCGGCCCCACCCGGATGTCGACCGATCGCGCGTAGTTGATCAGGTCGGCGACGATCAGGAAGTACGACGGGAAGCCCTTGTCGCAGATGACCTTGATCTCGTACTCGGCCCGGTCGATGTAGTCCTGGCCGACAACGGATCCGAACCGGCGCTGCAGCCCGGCCATCACCTCGTGGTGCAGCCAGGTCGCCTGGTCGTGTCCCTCGGGCACCGGGAAGATCGGCATCCGGTCGCGCGGCGCCCACACCTCGTCGTACGACTGGGCCCGCTCGGCGATCAGCAGGGTCGAGTCGCAGGCGCCGGGGACCTCGGCGTCCCAGATCTGTCGCATCTCGGCGGCCGACTTGAGGTAGTAGCCGTCACCGTCGAACTTGAACCGGTTGGGGTCCGACAGCGTCTTGCCGGTTTGCACACACAGCAACGCCTCGTGGTTGTGGGCCGCGTCGCGGGTGACGTAGTGGCAGTCGTTGGTGGCCAGCGGCGGGATGCCCAGCTTGCGGCCGATCTCCAGCAGGCCTTCGCGGACCCGTTGCTCGATGGACAGCCCGTGGTCCATCAGTTCCAGGAAGTAGTTGTCGGCGCCGAAGATCTCGCGCCACTTGGCGGCCGACTCCAGCGCCTCGCGCTCATGCCCCAGCCGCAGCCGGGTCTGCACCTCACCCGAAGGGCAGCCGGTGGTGGCGATGATGCCCTCGGCATGTTCGGCGATGATCTCGGCGTCCATCCGCGACCACTTGCCGAGCTGGCCCTCGAACGACGCCAGCGAGGACAGCTTGAACAGGTTGCGCAGGCCGGTAGCGTTCTCGGCCACCATCGTCATGTGCGTGTAGGAGCCACTGCCCGACACGTCGTCGGACTTCTGGCCGGGGTCACCCCACAGGATCCTTCGGGTGTCGAAGCGTGAGGCCGGCGCGATGTAAGCCTCGACGCCGATGATCGGCTTGATCCCGGCCTTGGTCGCCGCGTTGTAGAACTCGCTGGCGCCGAACATGTTTCCGTGGTCGGTCATCCCGACGGCGGGCATTTGCAGCCGGTCCACCTCGGCCAGCATCGGCGCGATCTTCGCGGCACCGTCCAACATCGAGTACTCGGTGTGGTTATGCAGGTGCACGAAGGACGAGTCGTTCATAGGGACGCCAGTCTATGACCGCGGACCGACACGACTTCGGCGTGTCGCGGCGTGTGTCTTGACCGGGTTTACCCGTACAACTCGACGAAGTTCTCCAGCGACTTTTGGACGTCGCCTTTGACCGCCCGGGCCGCCGCCGCACCCACCGGACCGAACAGCGCACGTCCGCCCAGTTCGAGGCGCAGACCCAGCGTCGAACCCTGCTCGGTGGGCCGCACGGTGAGGGTGACGGCGTATTTCGCCCCGCCTTTGCCCGATCCCGACATCGCCATCTCGTGCGGCGGGTCCCACGTGGTCACCGTCCAGGTCACTCGGTTGCGGAGGCCCTTG
The DNA here is from genome assembly GCF_001667145.1 of Mycobacterium sp. 852002-51971_SCH5477799-a. Lineage (GTDB taxonomy): Bacteria > Actinomycetota > Actinomycetes > Mycobacteriales > Mycobacteriaceae > Mycobacterium. The sequence goes on along the minus strand of NZ_LZIF01000037.1, from coordinate 22,595 downwards.
GCCCGTGCCACGCCGACGATCTGGGTGCCCTCGGAGATGTCGTCGGGCAGTTCGCTGCGCCACCCCTCGTGCATGATCAGCCAGTCGCCCAGGTCCGACAGATCGGAGACCTGGTCCCACATCTCCTGCGGGGTCATCGGGACGTCGGCGGTCAGGTCCACAGCAGCCACCGCCTGAGCCTAGCGCCCGCCCGCGAACGCCACGCTGGCGTGACTCTCGGCACTCAACGTCACGCTGGCGTGACACTCGGTAAAACTCAGCTCTTGGGCCCGCCGCGGAATCGGTTGCCGATCCGGATGCCGGGCAACAGCAGGCTGCGTGGCGCGAACCGGCCGCCGGTGCTGACCACCTTGGGCACCACGCCGGGCACCACCGTGCGCCGGCCGGAGAGCATGCCGCCGATCGCCGCCTCGGCCACGTCGCGCGGGGACACCTGGGCGAGGGGAATGCTGAACCGCTCGGCGTTGGCGATCTCGGCCCACTCCGTGGGCACCGGTCCCGGGCACAGGCAGGTGACCGACACGCCCGTCGCGTGCAGTTCCTCATGCACCGCTTCGGAGAACGTCTGCACGAAAGCCTTGGTGGCCGAATACACCGCCATGAAGGGAACCGGCTGAAATCCCGCGATCGACGCGATGTTCATCACCGCGCCGGCACCGCGCTTCACCATGCCGGGCAGCGTCGCGTGGGTGAGCTCCATCAAGGCCAGCGCGTTGAGGGTGACCTCTTCGCTCTCGCGTTCCAGCGGCAGCTCGTGAAACACCCCGCTGGTCCCGAAACCGGCGCTGTTGCACAGACCGGCGATCGGCTCGCTGCGCAAGCGGTCCGCCAATTTGCTGCGGCCCTTGCTGTCGCCGAGGTCCAGCGGCAGCACCTCAACGCCGACCGAGTATTCCTGGCCCACCTCGTTGGCCAACTCGTCGAGGCGCTCGCGGCGACGCGCGACCAGCAACAGCGGGAAGCCGCGGCGGGCCAGCCCGCGAGCCAGTTCGGCGCCGATGCCGGACGAGGCGCCGGTGATGACAACGGTCGTCTCGATGTCAGGTTTTGGAAGGCTCATAGTGTCACCAATGTATCCCACGGGTCGCTCGCACGAAGTTCTCGCTGCGTCTGTCGAATTTCGTTGTGTCGGTTGAGGCTTCACTGCCCTTTGCGGCGCTGGAGTCAGCGAACATGGCGAACGCCCGATTGCGCACCCGGTCCATCACCGCCGGGTTGACCGCGTCGGCAACGGCGGCGAACTGCCCGAACGGCGAGCTGGCCCGGCGGGGCCGGTGCACGATCGCATCCGCGATCACCCCGGCCGCCTGGTCGGGCGTCAGCGCTGGGAACTTGTCGTAGAGCGTGGTCGGGCTGATCATCGGAGTGCGCACCAAAGCCATGTGCACGGTGGTGAACTTGACGCCGTCGTTGACGGTCTCGGCTTGCAGCGAGTCGCACAGGCTGTCCAGTGCGGCCTTGCTGGCGATGTAGGCGCCGAAGCGCGGCGCGCGCGTCTGCACGCCGACCGAAGAGACGTTGACGATGTGCCCATATCCCCGCTCGCGCATCCCGGGGATGAACTTGAGGATCAGCTGGACCGCGCCCAGGTAGTTCAGCTGCATGGTCCGCTGATAGTCGTGAATGCGGTCGTAGGACAGCTCGAGTGAGCGCCGAATCGACCGCCCGGCGTTGTTGATCAGGATGTCGACGCCGCCGACGTCGCTGAGCACCTGGTCGGCCATGGCCGCGATCGCGTCCATGTCGGACAGGTCGCACGGGTACACCTCGGCGGCGCCGCCGCCGCAGCGGATCTCGTCGGCGACCTTCTCCAGATTTTCCCGGGTGCGGGCGACCAGCGCCACGGTCGCCCCGGCCTCGGCGATCTTCTTCGCGGCGGCCTCGCCGATGCCCGACGATCCCCCGGTGATCAGGACGCTCTTGCCGCGGACGGCCTCCTCGAGCGTGCGGCCCTGCACCGCGTCGAGCAGATTCCTCAGATAGAAGGGCCGATACCGGCCTGCCGAGTTCGGGGTGTTGACGAGGTGAGACACCGTGGCGAGTGGCTTTTCCACCAGGCTCCCGATCGAATTCTCCACCAAGTTCGTTAAGTCACCAAGATTCATCTGCTTCGCCCCCGATGATGTGAGCCCCCCGACCGCAACTGGCCTGCCCGTAGACCACGACCGCCGTATGGGGCTGTGCGAGTGATGTGACGTGCGTCATTAAGCCAACCTAGGACATCGGCGGCCTACGCCGATGCAGATTGCGGTCATGTAACACGACGCCCACTCTCACGGGCCGACGACGACAACCGCGATCTTTGGGCAATCCTGCAGTTACACAAGGCAATCCGGCCGTGATCGCGCACTTACCGACGGGCAACGCCGAGATGTTCCAATCGTGGTCATGAAAATTCTGGCGCGCTTCCGCAAGCCGGCACCGGCACCCGTCTATGACCGGATCGGCGGACACGAGGCGATCGAAATCGTGGTCGAGGACTTCTACGGTCGGGTGCTCGCCGACGATCAGCTGTCCGGCTTCTTCACCGGCACGAACATGAGCCGCCTCAAGGGCAAACAGGTCGAGTTCTTCGCCGCGGCCCTGGGCGGCCCAGAGCCCTACACCGGCGCTCCGATGAAGCAGGTGCACCAGGGTCGCGGGATCACCATGCACCACTTCGGTTTGGTGGCCGGGCATTTGGCCGACGCGCTGGCCGCCGCCGGGGTGCCACCTGAGACGGTGACCGAGATACTCGGCGCGATCGCACCCTTGGCTCCAGAGATCGCGACGGCCGACACCGGCAAAGTCAACGTCTGACCGTTTTCGCCTAGCATGCCTGGCATGCGGCGCACATTTGACGACCTGATCGCCGAGGCGAACACCGCCCCGGTCGATGGCTGGGATTTTTCGTGGCTGGACGGACGTGCCACCGAGGAACGCCCGTCGTGGGGTTACCAGCGCCTGCTCAGGGACCGGCTGTCGACGGTGTCGGCCGCGCTCGACATTCACACCGGCGGCGGGGAGGTGTTGTCCGGCGCGGCGCCATTCCCGCCCACCATGGCGGCCGTCGAGACCTGGCCACCGAACGCCGCGCTGGCCACCCAGCGCCTGCATCCGCTCGGCGTGGTGGTCGTCGCGACTCGGGACGAACCGCCGCTGCCATTCGGCGATGCCGCCTTCGACCTCGTGACCACGCGTCATCCGATCTCCGTCTGGTGGACCGAGATCCTGCGGGTGCTGCGGCCGGGCGGCACGTACTTCGCCCAGCAGATCGGCCCGGCCACCACGGGCGAGTTGGTCGAGCACTTCATCGGGCCGCAGCCGCAGAAGTGGGCCGAGTTTCACCCGGACGCCGTGCGCGCCCAGGCCGAGGCGGCCGGCCTGCAGATCGTGGATCTACGGATGGAGCGGATGCGCGCCGAGTTCTTCGACGTCGGCGCCGTCGTGTACTTCCTGCGCAAGGTTATCTGGGCGGTGCCCGACTTCACCGTGCAGCGCTATCGCGAGCGGCTCACCGAACTGCATGAGCGCATCGAATCCGAAGGGTCGTTCGTCACTCACTCCGTGCGGCTGCTCGTCGAGGCGCGAAGGCCCGGGTGAGTCAGCCGTCGTCGCGCAGCACGTCAAGCGCGTGCTGCAGATCCCGCGGGTAGGGACTGACGATTTCGATCCGTCTACCGTCGGCCGGATGGGCGAAGCCCAGCGAACGTGCGTGCAGCCATTGCCGTTCCAGCCCAAGCCTTTTCGCGAGCTTCGGGTCGGCGCCGTAGACGAGGTCACCGCAGCACGGGTGATGCAGCGCGGAGAAATGCACCCGGATCTGGTGGGTGCGGCCGGTTTCCAGGTGCACGTCGAGCAGACTCGCGGCGACGAACGCCTCGACGGTGTCGTAGTGGGTGAGGCTGTGCCGGCCGTCCTTGGTGACGGCGAACTTCCACTCGCCGCCGCGATGACGTCCGATCGGCGCGTCGATGGTGCCGCTGGACGGGTCCGGATGTCCTTGCACCAGCGCGTGATAGCGCTTGTCGACGATGCGCTGTTTGAACGCCCGTTTGAGCACGGTGTAAGCCCGTTCGGACAGCGCCACCACCATTACCCCGGACGTGCCGACGTCGAGGCGATGCACAATGCCCTGCCGCTCGGGCACCCCCGAGGTGGTGATCCGGTAACCGGCGGCGGCCAGCCCGCCGAGCACCGTGGGTCCGGTCCAGCCCACCGACGCGTGCGCGGCCACCGCCGCGGGCTTGTCGACCGCGACGATGTCGTCGTCGGAGTACAGGATCGTCATGCCCTCGATGTCGACGGGCGTGTTCTGTAGCGGCGCGGGTGCCTCGGGCAGGCGCACCTGCAGCCAGGCGCCGCCGGTCAACCGGTCGGACTTGCCGGCCTGCACGCCGTCGAGTTCGACGCCGCCGTCTTCGGCCAGGGCGGCCACCGCGCTCCGCGACAACCCCAGCAGCCGTGCCAGCCCGGCATCCACGCGCATGCCCGCCAGTCCCTCCGGGACGGGCATCGAGCGGTCACTCACCCGCGCGGTCTCCGCCGTCGCCCTTGCGCCGACCAACCGAGTCGAAGTCGAATCCGAAGATCGACAGCACCACCAGCAGGATGGCGCCGCCGACCACCGAAGGATCGGCGACGTTGAACACCGGCCACCAACCAACCGACAGGAAGTCCACGACATGCCCGCGAAGCGGCCCGGGGGCGCGGAAGAAACGATCGACCAGGTTGCCCATGGCGCCGCCGAGGATCATGCCCAGGCCCACCGCCCACCAGGGCGACACCAGCCGGCGCCCCATCCAGAAGATGCCGACAACCACACCGGTCGCGATCAGGGTCAGCACCCAGGTGTAGCCGGTCGCCATCGAGAAGGCCGCGCCCGAATTGCGCACCAGGGTCCACGTCACCGTGTCGCCGATGATCGGCACCGGCTGGCCGGGCGGCAGCAGTTTGACGGCCAGGACCTTGGTGACGACGTCGAGGACCAGGACGATCGCGGCGATCGACACCAGCAGCCGCAACCGCCTCGGCGCAGGGTCGGGTGCCGCCTCGGTTGCCGGCACCGCGATCGGCTCGACCGGGGCGGCCGCACCAGCCTCTTCGGCTGCGGTCACCGGCTCAGTCGACTTCGTTGGTTCTTCAGGCACTTCCCCATCATCCCCTACTGCCCCACGCAGGCTAGCCATGTTCGCGCAGCGGCGATGCGCAATGATGCCAGCATGGCCCGCCTCACCGTGATCGCCACCGGAGGCACGATATCGACCGGCACCGGCGCCGACGGGGTGCACCGACCCTCCTACAGCGGGGCGGACCTGACGGCGCCCTTCCGCGACCAGCACGACGTGGACGTCGTTGACCTGCTGGCGGTCGACAGCTCGGAGCTGACACTGGCCGATTGGGACCGGATCCGTGAGGCGGTGGCGGCCGCGGTCGACCGCGGCGCCGACGGTGTGGTGGTGCTGCACGGCACCGACACCATGGAGGAAACCGCGCTCTGGCTCGATCTCACCTATGCGGGCCAGGCCCCGGTCGTGCTGACCGGCGCGATGCGCAGCGCCGACGCCCCCGATGCGGACGGCCCGGCCAACGTGCGCGACGCCCTGGCCGTTGCGGCCAGCCCGGCCGCCCGCGACCTGGGCGTGGTGACGTGTTTCGCCGGCCGGATGCTGCAACCGCTGGGCATGAGCAAGGTGGCCACCGAGGACCTCAGCGGCTTCACCGGGCAGCTGCTCGGCACCGTGACCGCTGGCGTGGCACTGACCGGACCGAAGACCCGTCCGTTCGTCGGCGATCTGCGGGCCGCCGCCGCGCCGCGCGTCGACATCGTCGCGGCGTACCTGGGCAGTGACGGGGTGGCACTCGATGCGTGCGTGGCGGCCGGGGCGCGGGGCGTGGTGCTCGAGGCGCTCGGATCGGGAAACGCCGGGCCAGCGGTGGTCGACGCGGTGCGCCGGCACTGCGGCGACGGGGTCGTCGTCGCGGTGTCCACCCGCGTCCCGGGCGGGCGGGTCGGCGCCAGCTATGGCCCCGGGCACGACTTGGCGGCCGCCGGGGCCGTGCTGGTGCCGCGGCTGCGACCGTCTCAGGCGCGCGTCCTGCTGATCGCCGCGCTGGCCGCGGGGCTACCGGTCGACGACGTCGTCGCGCGGTGGGGCTGACAGCGCCTCGGCCTGCAACCCGCCGGTGTAATCGGGCCAATCCAGTGAATCCACCGGGTTGGCGCGCACCAGGTCGCCGCCGTCGGCGGGAAACGTCCGCGCCGGGCCGGGACCGGAGCTGCGGGTTTCGAAGCGCGCGGTGACCACGCCGTGGCCCGCGCCCTGCACCCAGCCGTGCCCGAGCTCGCGGTGGGCCACATCGTCGCCGATCCGCCACCCGGCGGACTCTGCCGCCTGGGCGCCGGGTCCATACATGGCCTCGGTCGCGGTTTGCACCGTCGGTGAATCCGATTGCGGCTGCGGCAGTTCCAGGTCCGGAAACAACGATTCCTGGCGCACGTCGCTCAGCCCCGAAAAGCCCACCCCGAGAAGGCGGATGGGCCCGACCTCGTGCGGATCGAGCAGTAGCCGGCGGGCCATGCCGACCAGCGCGGCGACCTCGGTGGTGGCGTACGGCAGCGTCGCCGACCGGGTCAGCGTGCTCATGTCGGATTTCTTCAGCTTGACGGTGACGGTGCGCGCGCCGCGGCCGTCGCGCAGCAGGCGGTGATGGGCGTGCTCGGCGATCGGTTCGATGGCCTCGCGCAACTGCTCGAGGCTGGTCAAGTCGGCGGCGAAGGTGGATTCGGAGCTGATCTGCTTGGCCTCGGCGCGTTCGGCAACGGGGCGGTCGTCGATGCCACGCGCCAGCCGGTGCAGCGCGGGCCCGATCGTGGCGCCCAGAATGTTGGCCGCCTCGGCCTCGGTCAGCGCGGCCAGTTCGCCGATGGTCTCGATGCCGAGACGATGCAGCCTCTCCTCGGCGACCGGCCCGATCCCCCACAGCCGGCGCACCGGCAGACCGCCGAGCAGCAGTCGTTCTTCCTCGCGGCGCACCACCCGAATCCCGTCGGGCTTGGCCAGTCCGGACGCGATCTTGGCGATCTGCTTGCCCGAGCCGGCACCCACGGAAGCGATCAGACCGGTATCGTCGCGGACCCGTCGCCGCAGGTCCTCGCAGAAGGCCTCCACGTCCTCGGCGGACGCCCCGGCGAGCTGGGGGGGTTCGCCGAAACCCTCGTCGAAGGACAATTGCTCGACGACGGGCATTACGGCGCGAATGGTGTCGAAGACGCGCCGGCTGGCCAGCCCGTACACCACGCCGCGCGGCGGCAGCACCACCGCACTCACACCGACCAGCCGGCGAGCCTGGTGCATGGGCATGGCAGAACGCGCCCCGAACACTCGGGCCTCGTAGCTGGCCCCGGCCACCACGCCGCGCCCGCCCACCCCGCCGACGAGCACCGGACGCCCACGCAGCGTCGGGCGGGTGAGTTGCTCGACGGAGGCGAAAAACGCATCCATATCCAGGTGCAGCACCCACCGCGACTCCACAGGCTCGATGCTAGGGCCCACACGAAGGGCCAGTTGGACTAACGTTTTCGCCATGGCCATGAACCTGGCGCACCGCCGGATCTGCAGCTCGAACCGCTGGGCCAAGGCGGTCGAGGAGGATCTGCTGCCGTGGGCGCTCGCCGATGTGGATTTGGGCGACAACACGCTCGAGATCGGCCCGGGTTACGGCGCGATCCTGCGAATACTGGTCGACAAGACGCCGCGGCTCACTGCGGTGGAGATCGACCCGCCGATGGCCGAGCGCCTGCAGCGGCTCTACGGCGACCGGGCGCACATCATCAACGGCGACGCCACCGCGACGGGATTGCCGTCCGACGAGTTCAGCTCGGTGGTGTCGTTCACCATGCTGCATCACGTCCCGACGCCCGAGCTGCAGGACCGCTTGTTCGCCGAGGCGTTCCGGGTTCTGCGCCCCGGCGGCGTGTTCGCCGGCAGCGACAGCGTGACCTCGCTGTGGTTCCGGATCCTGCATCTGCGAGACACGTGCAACACGGTGTCACCGGATACCCTGCCGGATCGGTTGCGCTCGGTGGGCTTTGGTCGCGTCGAGGTCGAAGTTCGCGGCGGCCGGCTGCGCTGGCGCGCAGTCAAATAATGGACACCCGGCCCGGCGACACGGCCGTTTCGTCCGGGGGCTCGCCGCCCTCGACGCGGTGGGCGCGGTTGCGTCATCAATGGAACCAGCGGCTGCAACCCGGGGAGCAGACCACGGTGCTGGCCTGGGCGTCGTTCACCCTCACGTTCGCCGGCCTGCGCGGCCTCACCCACTGGATTCGCGCCGGACATGGACCTTCCGGTGGCGGTATGTCGCTGGGCGGCAACCACTTTCACCACTACAACATCGGCATCGGCATGCTGGCGACGGTAGCCGGCATCGGCCTGCGCGGCACGGAAGCGCAACGGCGCCATCCCGCGGCCGCGGTGGCGTACGGCGCCGCGAACGCCATGATCGTCGACGAGCTGGCGCTGCTGTTGGACCTCAAGGACGTCTACTGGGCATCGGATGGCCGCAAGAGCGTGGACGTCGCGGTCGGAGTCATCGCCACCGGCGCGACCGTGGTGGCCGGCATGCCGTTCTGGCCGCATGCTCAGCGGGCGCTGCAACACCGCGCCTGAGCGTTTCCGGGCCGGCTACGCCTTGACGATGCTCACCCACACGCCGTCACCGATCTCGGCCCCGTCCGCCGGATTGCCGAATTCGAAACTGGTGGCCAGGATTTCACCCGCGATGAGGTCGCGGTGGGCGCGCGCCCAGTCGGCGCGCTCGCCGGGTACCGCCATCACCACCGAAATCCGGTCGGACACATCCAGACCCGACGACTTGCGCAGCTCCTGCAGCTCGCGGATCCGGTCCTTGGCCCAACCTTCGGCTTCGAGTTCGGCGGTCACCGTGCCGTCCAGCACCACCAGGCCCGCCCCGTCGGGCAAGGCCGCGGTGAATTCCGGGTCGGCGGCGACCAGGCGGGAGCTGTATTCCTCGGGTTGCAGCACCGCGGGTCCGGCGCTCAGCGTGCCGTCCGGATTGACGACGCCCTCCCCCGCCTTGACCGCCTTGATCGCCGCCTGCACGTCCTTGCCCAGCCGTGGCCCGGCGACCCGCGCGTTCACGGTGAGCTCGAAGCGGCCGTAGGTGCCGATCGCGTCGGTCAGCTCCACGCTCTTGACGTTGAGTTCGTCGGCGATGAGGTCGACGAACGGCTCCAGTCGCTGCGGATTGTCCACCGCCACCGTAAGTTTCGGCAGCGGCAGTCGCACCCGCAGCTTCTTGGCCTTGCGCAACGAGGATGCGGCCGAGCAGACCTCGCGGACCTGATCCATCGCGGCGACCAGGTCGGGGTCGGCGGGCACGTCCCCGTCTTGCGGCCAATCGGTCAGGTGCACCGACCGTTGGGAGGTCAGGCCGCGCCAGACGATCTCGGTCACCGAGGGAAGTAGCGGCGCGGCCAGCCGCGCGGTCACCTCCAGCACGGTGTGCAAGGTGTCGATGGCATCGACATCCTCCTGCCAGAATCGCGAACGCGACCGTCGCACATACCAGTTCGTCAGCGCCTCGGTGAACTGACGCAGCTGCTCGCAGGCCCGCGAGATATCGCAGGTGTCCATCTCGTGGGTCAGGTCGTCGCGCAGCTCGGCGAGCTTGGCCAGGATGTAGCGGTCCAGCACCTGCGTCGAATCGGTGCGCCAGGTACCGGTTTTGGGCGCGTAGAGGGCCAGGAAGCTGTAGGCGTTCCAGAACGGCAACAGCACCTGGCGCACACCGTCGCGGATGCCCTGCTCGGTGACGATGAGGTTGCCCCCGCGCAAAATCGGCGAGGCCATCAGGAACCAGCGCATGGCGTCGGAGCCGTCGCGGTCGAACACCTCGCTGACGTCGGGATAGTTGCGCAGCGACTTGCTCATCTTCTGGCCATCGGAGCCCAGCACGATGCCATGTGCCACACAGGTTTTGAAGGCGGGGCGGTCGAACAGCGCGGTGGCCAGCACGTGCAGGGTGTAGAACCAGCCGCGGGTCTGCCCGATGTATTCGACGATGAAGTCGCCCGGGTAGTGGCTGTCGAACCACTCGGAGTTCTCGAACGGGTAGTGCACCTGGGCGTACGGCATCGAACCCGAGTCGAACCACACGTCGAGCACGTCGGGGATGCGCCGCATCGTGCTGGCCCCGGTCGGGTCGTCGGGGTTGGGCCGGGTCAGTTCGTCGATGAAGGGCCGGTGCAGGTTGGCGGGCCGCACCCCGAAGTCGCGCTCGAGTTCGTCGAGGCTGCCATAGACGTCGATTCTCGGGTAGGCGGGGTCGTCGGACTTCCACACCGGAATCGGAGTGCCCCAGTAGCGGTTTCGCGAGATCGACCAGTCGCGGGCGCCCTGCAGCCACTTGCCGAACTGGCCGTCCTTGACATGTTCGGGGTACCAGGTGATCCGCTGGTTGAGTTCGACCATGCGGTCCCGGAATTCGGTGACAGCGACGAACCACGATGACACCGCCCGATAGATCAGCGGATTGCGGCAGCGCCAGCAGTGCGGATATGGGTGCTCGTAGGTTTCGTGGCGAAGCAGCACCGCGCCGTTGGCCGCGGCCGGACCGCTACCGTTCTTCAGGTCGCGGATGATGTGCGGGTTGGCGTCAAAGACGTGCTGCCCCTGGTAATCCGGGACTCCTGCGTCGAATCGCCCCTTGGAATCGACCGGGGTGACCGGGGCGATACCGACTTTGTCGGTGGTCGCCATGTCGTCCTCGCCATAGGCCGGCGCCATGTGCACGATGCCGGTACCGTCCTCGGTGGTGACAAAGTCGCCGGGCAGGACCTGAAATGCGTTGGCCGTCTCCATGAAATACGGGAACGGCGGCAGGTAGCGGGTGCCCAGCAGATCGGCACCGAGATAGGTGGCCACGATCTCCGGTTCTTCGCCCAATTCGCGGGCGTAGGCGGCCAGTCTCGGTTGCGCGAGGACGAAACGCCTGCCCTCGGCCTTGACCTCGACGTAGGTCACGTCGGGGTTGACGGCGACCGCGAGGTTGGACGGCAGGGTCCACGGTGTCGTCGTCCACACCAGCAGGTGGGCCCCGTCCAGCTGTCCGCCGACCACCTTGAATCCGACCGTGAGGGCCGGGTCCTGGCGGCTCTGGTACACGTCGTCGTCCATCCTCAATTCGTGGTTGGACAGCGGCGTTTCGTCGCGCCAGCAGTACGGCAACACCCGGTAGCCCTCGTAGGCCAGGCCCTTGTCCCACAGCTGTTTGAACGCCCAGATCACCGACTCCATGTAGGGCAGATCGAGCGTCTTGTAGTCGTTGTCGAAGTCGACCCAGCGCGCCTGGCGGGTGACGTAGGCCTGCCACTCGTCGGTGTAGCGCAGCACCGAGGCGCGGCACGCGTCGTTGAACGCGGCGATGCCCATGTCGTCGATCTGCGATTTGTCGGTGATGCCCAGCTGGCGCTCGACTTCCAGTTCGGCCGGCAGCCCGTGGGTGTCCCAGCCGAAGCGGCGCTCCACCTTGTACCCGCGCATCGTGCGGTAGCGCGGGACGATGTCCTTGACGTAGCCGGTGAGCAGGTGTCCGTAATGCGGCAGCCCGTTGGCGAACGGCGGCCCGTCGTAGAACACGTATTCCGGTGCGCCGTCGCGCCGCGCGATGCTGGCCCGGAAGGTGTCGTCGCGGGCCCAGTAGTCGAGCACCTCGAGCTCGAGCGCGGGAAAGTCGGGCGCTCCGCCGGCCGGCTTGGGGTACGTGTTGACGTCGGCGTTGTCGGTCACTATGCGCGTTGTCTCCTGTGCCACGGTGCAAACCGGGGACGACGACGCGCTGGCTGCGCGAGCGCCGCGGTACCACCCCGCTTGCCGCGCTTTCGCGTGGCCACTCGATCACGGCTGTGACGGGCCTACCCGTTCGGTTCTACTGAGCCGCCGACGGCTGTTCTTCCGAAGGCTCCCCGGTGATGGCCGGATCGACGCCGATAAAACGATTCTACGAAGACCCGCAAATCCGGGCGCACCCCAAGGGGTCGCCTGGGCGCAGAACTACCGCTGCGCCCGGGCGACCCCTTGGAGCAGGACTCTCGACGTCCATCGAAGTTCGGCCTTCAGCCTCGCACTTCGAGGACGCCAACGCGCCACAGCGCGGCGTACACGTGACGCAGCGGCACGCTCAACAGGCGCGCGGCGCCGTCCACTAGCAGGTCGCCGCCAGCGCCGAACTGCGGGTTGTCCGCCCGGCGGCGCGCCTCGGGAGCGGGAGCGGGCGCCGGGAAGGTGCCGGTGTCGCGCACAACGGTCAGCGTGCGGGCGGGCGCTACGGTCATTGCGTCGTCGTAGAAAGCTGCGGTCATTTTTCGCCTCCTAGAGGGGAGATCCAACGGGGACTGATCGGACTGAGGTGTCCCGTCCCTGTGATCTCAGAACGCTTGGCCTATAACGACTTAGCGTGGCGGCGACTCAGCCGAGAAGGTCGCGCCGGAGACCGGATCGGGACGAAACACCGTTCGGACTTCGGTCCGGACTATCGCTCGAAGCCATGTGTCCCTCACCTCCTCGCGGTCACGACGCATGCGCGGGCCGCATGCAATCTATGCGCAGCAAAGGAGCAGAACCCGACGACCGCCGGCGAACCGCACCCCTCTCGTCAGAGCTTCGGCACCACACGACGTGTCCTGGCCCGGACAAACAATCCGAGCGGAAGCCACCTGGGCTCAACCCTTAAGCCGGGAGGAGCTGTCCTGACCCGGGGCGTCTTTCGACGTTCGGGGTCAGTGGCCTGTATTCGTGTAGACGCCTCACCTAACGAGGTGCTTACCGGACCGATAATGCACGACGGGTATGGCGCGGTCAAATCCCTGGATGGCGTGTCGGAGATTCTGTACGCAATCATTAGGGGCGCACACAGCATTCGGCCAGATTCACGGTGTTGACCTGGGCATACGCGCGTCGGCCGTCAGGAATCCGTCAATTCCGCGCGGTTGGCCCGGCCCCGCGAGTCACTTCTCGACCAGGCCGTCGAGCCGGCCGATGGCGTCGATGAACTCGTCGACCATGTCGAGTACCACGGAGCGCGTCGGGCGGACCCGGTCGAGCGAGCCCACCACCTGCCCGACGAAGTAGGTGGCCAGCTCACGCGCCTTGGCGCCCTGGTGGGCGGCGGCTTGATTGATGCGCACCTGGGGCTCGGTGATCAGCGCGGTCTGCAACGGCATGCCCAGCGGGTCGGGGTTTTCCGGCCGCTCCCACTCGTCGGTCCAGGCCGTGCGCAACATCCGTGCCGGCTTGCCCGTCATCGAACGCGATCGCACCGTGTCCGACGAACTGGCGGCCAGGAATTTCTCCTTGACTACGGGTACCGTCTCGGCTTCTTCGGTGGTCAGCCACACCGAGCCGCACCACACGCCCTCGGCGCCCAGGGCCAGCGCCGCGGCGATCTGGCGGCCACGGGCGATTCCACCGGCGGCGAGGACGGGCACCGGCGCCACGGCATCGACGACCTCGGGTACCAAGACCATCGTCGAGACCTCGCCGGTGTGACCGCCCGCCTCGGTGCCTTGCGCCACGATCAGGTCGACACCCGCGTCGGCGTGCCGTTGCGCATGCCGGGTGGTGCCCGCAAGCGCGGCCACCAGCACGTCGTGGTCGTGTGCCCGGCGGACGACGTCCGCCGGAGGCGGCCCGAGCGCGCTGGCGATCAGCCGGATGTTGCTGGAGAAGGCGACGTCGAGCAGCGGCTCGTACATCTTGGGCGAGATGCTCAGGCCGCCCGTCGAGCCGCGCGACTCCTCGGCGGGCGCCGTGATGCCGTAGCGGGCCAGGAGGTCCTCGACGAACGCGCGATGCTCGTCGGGCAGCAGGGTGCGGGCCTGTTTCGTGTCGATGCCGCCTTGCTCGGCGCCAACGTATTTGGGCGGAAGGAGCAGGTCGACTCCGTAGGGCTTGCCCCCGGTCTGCTCCTCGATCCAGGTCAGCTCGCTCTCCAGACGCCGGGGACTGTGCGCGGTGGCGCCGAGGACCCCGAAGCCGCCGGCGTTGGTCACCGCCGCCACCACGTCACGGCAGTGGCTGAAGGCGCAGATCGGGAATTCGACTCCGAGCATCTCGGCGACCCTGGTTCTCATTGCCCGACGCTAAAGAGATACGAATTGATCTGTCAATCGATTACGGCCTCCGTTGGCGGTCGGCCGTCCGGCGGCCAGCTGGACACGCCCTCTTCGAGCGGGACCTGCAGGCTCTGCAGGATCGAGGCGACCATCCGCCACGCGCCGATGGCGGTGACGAGTTCGATGAGAACTGTTGTGTCGCTGGTCAATTCACGCTCGCAGGCCGCCCAGCTCTCGGCGCTCACCGCACCGTCGCGCACCACGTCGTCGGTCGCGGCCAGCACCGCGCGCTCGGTAGGGCCGAATCCGGCGTGCGCTTGCCAGTCGCGCACGCCGAGCAGGTCGTCTGGGGCCACGCCCAGCCTCGACGCAACCCGCCAGTGCTGCGTCCACTCGTAGTCGCATGCGGTGAGCCAGCCGATTCGCATGATCACCAACTCACGCAACCGCGGGTCGAGCGTGCCGTGCCACAGCATGGTGGCGAGCAGATCGTTGATTGCGCGCGCCAGCGGCGGATGGTTGAGAAGCACCTGAAAGATGCTGAGTTCGGCCATGTAATTGGGCACCGCGGCTTCGTCGGCGGCGGCTTTTGCCTCACCGGGCGGCAGTCCCGGCACACGGGCTGTTGTCATGGTCTGAGCATCCCACGCGCCCGGCGCAAAAGCCGCCGACGCCCTGGTGCCTAGGCGTCCAAGCGGGCGAATTGATTCTGCCGGTACTGCTCGACACAGGCCGCTCGCCTGACCTTGCCGCTGGTGGTGATCGGGATGGAGCCGGGAGCCACCACAACGAGGTCCGCCACACCCAACCCATGGGAATTGGATATCGCCGAGGCGACTTTGCGTTTGACGGCCACCAGCTTCTCCGCCGCGACCTCCGCGGAGTCGCCATTCTTCTTGAATTCGATTATCGCGACGAGCTTTTCGGTCTCCTTGTCGGGAACCGCGATCGCCGCGCAGCGGCCCCGCGTGATCTCTTGGATCGTCGCCTCGATGTCGTCGGGAGAGTGGTTACGCCCGTAGACGATCAGAAGATCCTTGATGCGTCCCATGACGAACAGCTCGCCATCCGAAACGAAACCCAAATCGCCGGTCCGAAGCCAAGGCTCCTCGGGTGTACCCGTCGACGGATCGATGAGTTTCGCGCGGAAGGTTTGCTGCGTTTCTTCGGTCTTGCCCCAGTACCCCGACGCGACATTGTGGCCGTGCACCCAGATCTCACCGGTCGTCCCGTCCGGACACTCGGTGGTGGTCTCGGGATCGACGATCCGGACCGTCGGCGAGGGCGGCAGCTCATAGCCGACCAGCGGAGTCCCGCCGCTGCCACAAGGTTCCGCGCGTCCAGCGGACAACGCATCGGAATCGAAGCGGACGATCCGCGGGGGCTGGCCCGACGCGCTGGTCGCCACGTACAAGACTGCCTCGGCCAGCCCGTACGAAGGGCGAAGCACCGTGTGGTCGAGATTGAACTTGGCGAACCGCTCCGTGAAACGCCGCAGCGTCGCCGCATGGATCCGTTCGCTACCACTGATGAACGCCACCACGTCGCCGAGATCAAGCCCGGCCATGTCCTCGTCCGTGGTCTTGCGCACCGCCAGTTCGTAAGCGAAGTTCGGTCCCGCCGTGACGGCGCGCCTGTGGGTCGCCATCAACTGCATCCAACGGGCAGGGCGCTGCAGGAAAGCCACCGGGCTCATGAGAACGGCGTGAACTCCGCCGAGGACCGGTTTGCAGATGCCCGCCATCAGGCCCATGTCGTGGTAGAAGGGCAGCCAGGACACCACAGTCATGTCCATGCCGGAATCGGCGAAGTAGGCCTGCACCCACTGCTGAAAATTGGCCAGCACGTTTTCGTACGAGATCATGACGCCGGCGGGGCGGCGCGTCGATCCGGACGTGTATTGCAGGTAGGCGGTATCGGACCGGCTGCTGCCACCGTCGGACGCTGCTCGCGAGTCCAGGTCCAGGGCGTCGATCTCGATGACCGACGGACTGGAACCACCGTTGCGGGCCTCGACATACTCGGCGACATTGCCGACCACAGAAGACGTCGTGAGGATGACCGAGGGCGACGTGTCCTGCAGGACCGAGTCCACGCGCTCGTCGTGGACCCCGCCGGTGGGCGCCGAAAGCGGCACGGCGATAAGCCCGGCCTGCAATGCGCCGAGAAAAGCGGCGATGTACTCGAGCCCCTGGGGTGCCAATATCACCGCGCGGTCACCGCTGGATGCGCTGCGGCCGAGTTCGTGGGCAACGTTCGAAGTCCTGCGATACAGCTGAGACCAGGTCAGGGTTTCGGGGACGCCGGCCCAATCCTGCTCGTAATCCATGAACGTGAACGCTGGGTCGTTGGGCTGCAAACTTGCACGCTCACGCAGCACATCCGGAATGGACGTCTCAAACACGTGCCTGAGATTACCGGGGCCGTCGCAGAGGATGTTCGAAAAGGGCAAATTGGGTAGACGGTGGTTCACCCACCGTCCGCCCCCGTCCGCGCGGGCGAGGCGGACGCGCCGCCAACTACAGATCAGCGGCCATTTTGGCTTCCTGCGCCCGCGCTACGTCCTGCGCGGTGTAACCGATGAACAGCGCCACCACCCCCAGCAGGACGACCGCCCCGGCGAGCCACAGCAAACCATAGGTGTAGCCACGGTCGAGCGCAGACAGCTGGGCGGCGTTCATGGACCTCGCCGGGCCGCTGACGCCACCCAGGGACAGGGTGTGCGAGGTGATGGCGGCCTGGATGACGGACAGCACCACCGGCCCGCCCAGACCCTGCAGCACCACCGCGATGGCCGAGGTGGGCCCGATGCGGTCCGGGCCGACGCTGGCGATCACCGAAAGCGAAAGCGGCACCACGACCAGGGCGACACCGACACCGGCGACGACGATCGGGAGCGCGAGGTTAGGAAAGTATGGGACACCGCGGTGCAGATTCGACGCGTACAGCGCGCCGCCGAACATCAGGATGCTGCCGCCGATCACCACCACCCGCGGCGGGAACGACACCACCAACCGCGAAGCCGCGCCGAGCCCGACGGCCGCCGCTACGACGAACGGGATGAACGCCAGGCCGGATTGGAGCGTGTTGTAGCCCATGATGTCCTGCACGTAAACGGTGACGACGAGCATCAGCGCCATGATCAGGCCACCGGTGAGAAACAACGCCGCGAACGTGGCCAGCCGATTGCGCTCGGCGAACAAGCTGAAGGGCAGGACCGGGTTCTCCGCCCTGCGCTCGACCACGGCGAAAGCGGTGAAAGCCGCCAGACCCACCGCACCCGCCCCGATGGTGCCGGCCGACAGCACTCCCTTGCCAGACTGCATTGAGAAGCCGAGCACCACCGCGGTGACGCCCAGCGTGGCCAGCACAGCCCCGGTGACGTCGAGCTTCATCCGCTCCTTCTGGGTTTCCCGAAGCGCGATGTGGGCCAAGTAGAGCGCCAGCAGCCCGATCGGTGCGGTCACGAAAACCGCCAGCCGCCATGACACTTCGGTGATTATCCCGCCCACCACCAGGCCCAGCACTGAGCCGACGCTGCCCATGGCGGTGAACACCGCCATCGCGCCATTGCGTAGACGGCCCTTCGGGAATGTTGTCGCGACCAGGGCCAGGCACGTCGGTGCAAGTATCGCGATAGAGACACCTTTCAACATCCGCGCCACAACGAGGCTGCCTTCGTTCCACGCGATCGCGGACATCACCGATGCGACGGTGGAGAGCACGGTGCCGATGACGAAGGCGCGCTTGCGGCCGATCGTGTCACCGAGACGGCCGCCGACCAATATCAGTCCGTTGCAGGCCAGCAGAGTGGCGAACACCACCCAGTTTCGCCCGGCGCTCGACAAGTTCAGCTCGTTCTGGATCTTGGGAAGCGCCACTATCCCGATCGTGAGCTCTATCGACGCCATCAACTCCGCGCTGCCGAGCGCGACGATCGCGGCGATGAACCGGCCCCGTGGCAGATCGGCAGGCGCATAGGCTGTCTGAGCAACGGCGTCGAAACTAGGAGGGGCGTCCGGGGCGCCGATCCTGCGAGTTATGTCGTCCAGCGAGATGGTGCCCGCCCTCGGCCGATGGGAACCCCCCGCCATAGCGGGCTACGGTACAGCAAACGCGCAACGCGCAGGCCGCCTTCCGGAAATCGCTGGGCTGAACCGGTTTTTGGTGGGGGTGGGCCAGCCGCTCGCCCTTTGACCAATTGCGCACATCCTGCGGATAGCCGGCGGTAGTGTCGGCCCTGCGCCGCGGTTGTGGCGGCTGGCGATCGGTGAGGTCGCTGGAGCGGCGGCTTTCCGGCGGCGTGGGGTGCCTGCTGTTAGCGTGGTGCACCGGACGGAGGGTAAGGAAGATTCTTGAAGACCATTCCTAAGATGTTGGTATTCGGCCTGATTGAGCCGAGCGTGTTCGGTTTGATCCTGTTTTCGGCGGCATTCACGTTGAATTACTGGCAGGCGTGGGTGTTTTTAGCGATGTATGTCATTTCTGCTTGGATCCCCAGCATCTACTTGCTGCGAACGAATCCCGTTGCGCTGCAGCGGCGGATGCAAGGGGGCCCGGCAGCTGAAACACGAAAAGTGCAGAAAGTCGTGATGGCTTGCCTGTGGATGTCGCTGACGGCAATGCTCGTGGTCAGCGCCCTTGACCATCGCTTTGGCTGGTCCTCGGTGCCAACGGCCGTCTGCGTTTTGGGTGACATGCTGGTGGCCGCTGGACTGGGTGTGGTGATGCTGGTAATCATTCACAACAGCTATGCGGGCGGAGCCATCCGGGTCGAGGAAGAACAGAGTCTTGCCTCAACTGGCCTGTACGGGCTGGTGCGGCACCCCATGTACACCGGCAACCTGATCATGATGGTCGGCGCCCCCCTGGCGCTTGGCTCCTATTGGGGACTCGCATTCGTCGTTCCTAACTTGATCGTGCTCGCTGTGCGGATCCGAGACGAGGAAAAACTCCTCGAGGAACAGTTGGATGGATACCGCGAGTACAGAGAGAAAGTTCGGTATCGCGTAGTGCCACTGATGTGGTAGCCGCCGCTCGCGACTAGACGGGCCTTGGGCGGCGCCCACGGGTCGACGAATTGGTCGCGCCCACCGTGCGGTTGGCGCCGTCTTAGCGGTCGCCGCCCTGGCCTCCGTCGTGCACTTCGTCCACCGAGGCGGCGCGAATGCCCAAGTGCCGGCTCAAAGCTTTCACCGACGGCGCCTCGAACAAGGTGCGCAGCGAAACGCGGCTATCGAAAGCGGCGTTGATCGCAGCAACCACCTTCACCGCCGACAGCGAATCTCCACCTAGGTCGAAGAACGACTCGTCGGCCCCGAAGCGGTCTACCCCCAGCACCTGGGTGTAGATGTCGGCCAGGATCTGTTCGACCACGGTTTCCGGCGCGCGACGACCATCACCGTTGTCGTGTCTTTGGAGTTCGGTCATCGTCGCGGTCGCAGACGGGGCGAGCCTTTCTCGGCGAGCCCAACCATCGTCCAGCAGACCCGTCGACGCTATTGGCCGCGTCGGATCGGAGGTCATGGCCACCAGCAATCGCCGCAGCTGCTCGATGAGCGCCTCGATGCCGGCGACGTCGAACACGTCGGTGCGGAATTGGACGCGCAGGTCCAGTTCGCGGCCCGGCCCTGCTTGGACCGTCAGCGGATAGTGGTAGTAGTCGCGGAAGTCGGCGATCGTCAACTGCTGCTCGCCCCACGATCCCGCGGCGTCCCTGGGGTAGTTCTCGTACACGAAAACGGTGTCGAAGAGTTGTTGGTGACCAGTGATGCGGTGGATATCGGCGAGCCCCAGGTGCTGGTGATCGAGCGTGTCGTTGTGCGCGCTCTGCAGCTGGTCGAGCAGGTCTGCCGCGGTGCTCGCCGCGGTGATGTTGGCCCGCACCGGCACGGTATTGACCAACAGGCCGACCATCGACTCCGCGCCGGCCAGTTCCGCCGGGCGACCCGAAACCACAGTGCCGAACGCCACATCGCGCTGGCCGGTCATCCACATCAGCAGCTGCGCCCACGCGGCGTGCAAGAGCGTGCCGACAGTCGTCTGGTGTGAGCGAGCGAGCTCGGTGAGGGCCCGCGTGGTTTCCTCGGGCACCGTAAACGAGGCGGCGCCTCGCGGTCCCAGCCCCAACCGATCCGGCGGCCCCACAAGTGTGGGTGCCTCGAAACCGGCGAGAACCGCACGCCAGGCATCCTGCGCGGCGGCACGGTCGCGTTCGGCCAGCCACGCACAGAACCTGCCATACGGAACCGGCGCCGGTAGGCGCTGGCCGTGGTAGCTGGCGAAGATCTCTCCCAGCAGGATCGGCGTCGACCAGCCGTCGAGCACGATGTGGTGATTGGTCAGCACAAACCGGTGTTGGTCTGCTGCGGTGCGGACCAAAGCGGCGCGGACGGCCGGCTGGTCGGCCAGGTCGCAGACCGCGGCGCGCTCGGCCTCACGAACCCGCTGGATGTGCACGTCGCCGTCCTCGTCGCCGTCGAGCTCGACGTATCGCCACGGCACGACGGGATCAGTCGGGATGATCTGGACGGGTTGGTCGAACTGTTCGCTGAATTGGGCCGCCAGGTTCGGATGCCGGGTGACGACCGCCTGTACCGCCTGGCGTAACCGGCTGCGGTCAAGCGGCCCGGCCACGGCGACGTCCAGCTGCACCGCATACACATCGTCGTCGCTGTCTTGAGCGGCTCTGGCATGAAATAGCAGTCCGCGTTGCAGCGGGGTGAGGGGTAGTACGTCCGCGATGCGGGCTTCCGCCTCCAGCGTGTCGATCTGCTGCTGAGTCAGTCGGGCAGACGGGATGTCGGAGGGCGTCATCCCTCCCCCGCCGCGGCTCACGTGGGCGCAGATACCGGCCAAGGCGTCGAACCACAACTGGCCGAGGCGGCTGATTTGGTCGCGATCCAGCGCTGAGGGGGCCCACGACCAGTTGGCGTGCAGGTGCGGGCCGTCATCCGTATCCACGGTGCTGGCGTTCAGCTCCAGCGTGTGTGCCAACGACATGGGTACCGCCGCGGCGGCGGCGGTCAACGACAAGCTGTTCTCGCTGACCCGCCACAGATCATCCGACAGCTGGATCGCCGGGCCGCCCAACCGCCCCAGATAGTTGAAACCGATCGGTGGGTCGAATTCGCCCAGGTCAACTTCGCTGTTCAGGTAACGCAGCAGCCCGTAACTGAGCGGGTCGGGGAGAGCGCGGAGCTGTTCTTTGGCGTTTTTGATCACCGCTCCCAGCTCAGCCTCGCCGGCCACGACCTGCGCCCACGACAGCGCGCCCACGGCGAGTGACACCGGATAGATGGCCGTGAACCACCCCACGGTGCGCGACAGGTCCACGTCTGGGGCCAATTCGTCGTGACGCCCGTGGCCCTCGACGTCGATGCCGATCGGCGCGGCTCCGGTTCCGAAAAACTCCGCCACCGCCAACGCGAACGCAATCAACAGGATGTCTTGCACGCCGGCATGAAACGCCGAAGGCACCCGACCGAGCAGCATGCCCGTGGTGTCGGCGTCCAGCTCCGTCGACAGCAATCCTGCGGTGGCGATCGTGTCCATCGCGGGCTGCGCCGCCGGCAGCATGGCGGGAGCGGACTCGGCCACCTGCGTCCAGGCACCGGCGTGTTCTACGACTTCTGGGCGGCGCGCATGCTCGACCAGCAGCGACGCCCACCGGGCGAACGACGTCCCGCCGGGCGGCAACACCACGGGCTGACCCGTGTGATGCTGCGCCCAGGCGATGTTGAGATCCTCCAGCAGGATCCGCCAGGACACCCCGTCGACGGCCAGGTGGTGGATGATCACCACCAGCCGCCCGCTGGATCCCTCCCATACCGCGCTCAGCATCACCCCGGCGCCCGGGTTCAACAAGGACCGCGCCCCGATTAGCGCCTCTTCGGAGAGGACGTCTACCGAGTGCAGTCGCTCGCCGGCGTCCACCGAACCCGGCTCGGGCACGTGCAACGACCAACCGTCTGCGCCATCGTCCTCGACCCGGGCCCGCAGCATGGCGTGCCGGTCCAGCAAGGCCTGCAACATCACCACGACATCGGCCTCGCCGGCTCCCACGGGCGCCTGCACCACCATGGTCTGATTGAACTGATCAACCGCACCATCCAGCCTGTGCAGCCAGTGCATGATCGGCGTGGCCACTACCTGCCCGACGCCCTCATCGATCACGTTTTCCGAACCGTCGGTCACGGTGGCTACCCTGGCCAGCCGGGCGACGGTCTGCTCGACAAAGATGTCACGGGGCCGGCACACCACCCCGACGGCACGGGCCCGCGCGACCACCTGCATCGAGAGAATGCTGTCGCCACCCAGTTCGAAGAAGGAGTCGTCGACCCCAACCCGCTCCAGCCCAAGGATTTGCGCGTAAATTTCGGCCAGCTTTTCCTCGACGGCGTTGGTCGGGGCGCGATAGCCCTCGCCGTCTTGATAGCCCGGGGCCGGCAAGGCTTTGGTGTCGAGTTTGCCGTTAGCA
>NZ_LZIF01000036.1 GCF_001667145.1 Mycobacterium sp. 852002-51971_SCH5477799-a | reverse complement strand
GGTAATCGGGCGGTGTTGGCTCGGCCCGATTCGACTGTGCGGGTGTCGATTCCGGCGTTGTTCGGTGCGCAGGTGGCACGGGCGCCCGGGGCGGTGGCGTTGACGTTTGAGGGCGCTTCGATGACGTATCGGGAGCTCGATGAGGCCTCGAATCGGTTGGCGCATCTGTTGGCGGAGCGGGGTGTTGGCCCGGGTGAGCGGGTGGCGTTGTTGTTGTCGCGGTCGGCGGAGGCGATCGTGGCGATTTTGGCGGTGCTCAAGACCGGGGCGGCTTATGTGCCGATCGACCCGGTGGTGCCCGCGGCGCGCATCGAGTTCTTGCTCGGTGATGCCGCACCCGTTGCGGCGATCACCACCGGCGCGCTGGCCGAGCGTCTCGACGGCCATGACGTGGCGGTCATCGAGGTGGGCGATCCGCGTATTGCGGCCCAGCCCAGCGCCGCGTTGCCCGCACCGGCGCCCGATGACATCGCGTATCTGATTTACACCTCGGGCACCACCGGAGTCCCCAAAGGCGTTGCCGTCACCCATCACAACGTGATCC
>NZ_LZIF01000035.1 GCF_001667145.1 Mycobacterium sp. 852002-51971_SCH5477799-a | reverse complement strand
CCTCGTCCTCAACGGTCTGGGCGTGCACCTCGAAGCGGCCCGCCATCGCCCGCATCTCGTGCGGGTCGGTCATAAAACGTGTTGCCATGTCGGCTGTTCTCCTTGCTACGTGGTTACTGGGTGATGTGGTGAAGACGGTGGCCGGATCGTTTACGCGTTACGCAACCGCCGAGCCGAATGAGTAGAGATAGCCCCCCCTTCCCGTCAGCCGGCGGCCACCGGGGTTTGTCACGGTGAGACGGACGTCAAACCCGAACCGCGGCGTTTGAGTTGACGGAGTTCGTACTGCTTCCCAAAGACCCGGGTGGGCGAAGCTCTGAGTCCCTGGAACCATCCCCTGCTGGGCGGTGATGCTGTAACCCATCGCGGTGACGATCTGTAAGCCCCGAAACACCAGTCCGATCAGAGAGCGGCAGCTGCGTTAGCTGCCTCGGTGAGACCATACGAAGCGGCGCTGGTGGACAAGGTGTTTACGAACATCTCGTGGATCGCCGCAGCTTGGGCGCTCACCGCTTGGTACATCTGCGCGTGCGCGGCAAACTGAGCAGCGGTCAGTGCCGAAACCTCGTCGGCAGCAGCGGGCACCACCCCCGTCGTTGGGGCTGCGGCGGCTGCGTTCTGGGCGCTCAAGGTCGACCCGATAGCCTGCAGGTTCCCGGCCGCCGCGGCCAAAGCCTCGGGCTGTGTGGTCACGAACGACATGTTGTTCCCTCCTAGTTACTTCCCCGACTCTGTGAGAGTAGATGACTGCGGCCCCCGCGGTCGGTGCGAAAGCCCGGTGTTTGCAATTGTTCACTTAGCGGTATGGCGAATTCACTTTGGGTAACGACACAGTAACAGTGCCTGACCTCGACCGCTGCCCCTCGCAGGAGGGTTACAGCAAACGGTACCAGTCCCGGGTCGGAAAAGTTGCTGGTCATCCTCACCCGGGGTGCGGCCGCCCCGTCGGCCGGCATAAAAATCTGATTGCCGATTAACGCGTCGATCATTCCCGGCGGCACGCCGCGCGGACCTCCCTTCGCCCATTTCAGCCGTTCGATCGCCCCGGTTGCTGCCAAAGACAGATGCCGGGACCAAAAGTGAAAACTCGAGGTGCTTCGTGGTGCGCACGCTCATTGTCGGCGTCGTTACCTATGCGATGCGGTGTTCAGCCGGCAAACGGTGGCCGGGCCATGACGGTGGGCCGGAATCCGTACTTGGGACCGGCGACTCCGTGGCCCGCGGCGCCCGCCCCGGCCAGCGGCATGCCGCCGAGCAGGTTGCCCGGTCCGCCCGCGGCTTCCGGGACGGCACTGATCGCGCTTACCGGGATGGCACGCCCCAACGTCGGCGCCGTGGCCGGACCACCCGACCAGGCCACCGGCACCGAGACCTTGCCACCCACGGAGGCTGCGCTGCCCAGCGCCGCGACCGGATGGGCGGCGGCGGCGCCACCGCCGAGCATGCCGCCCAGCCCGCCGAGGCCGGGCAGGGCCTTGGCGGCGGCCGGAGCCGCACCGCCGAGGACACCCAACGACTTGGCGATCTGCACGAAGTTGTTGCCCATACCGATGCTGAAGTACGGCAGACCCTCGGTGTTGTAGAACAAACCCGCAAACGGGGTGTAGCCGTTGACGAGCGTCCCGAGGTTGGTGGGCAACACGCTCTGTCCGGTCAACAGGAACCAGATCTCGGTCAACGGATCCGTGGCGGCCTGAGTGGCCTGGGTGGTCGCGTTGGTCGTCGTGGTCGCCGCGGGCTGCGCCAGCGACTGCAGGGTCTTTGATGTGTTGGTCGCCGTCGAGTTCGCCGTCGCGTTGGTGACCGCGCTGGCCTGATTGGCCTCACCCGACTGGTTGGTGACTTCGGGCGCCTTCTGGAACGGCGTCTGCTTGGTCGCGGTCGCCGATTGCCCCGCGTAGCTGTACATCGCGCCGGCGTCCTGGGCCCAGTACTCGCCGTACTGCGCTTCCAGCTGAGCGATCAGCGGGGTGTTCTGCCCGAGGACGTTGGTCGACTGCAGCTGGGTCACCTGGGTGCGGTTCGCCGCAATCAGCGGGGGCGGCACCGAGGAGGCCAGGGCGGTCTCGTAGGCCGCCGCGGCCGAACGAGCCTGCGTGGCAGCCTCTTCGGCCTGGGCGGCCGTCGTGGTCAGCCAGGCCACGTACGGTTGGGCCGCTTGCGCCATCGCCGTGGAGGCCGTGCCCAGCCATTCCTCGCTGTTCAGCGCGGTGATGACGGTGTCGTAGCTGAGCGCGGCCGAGCTGAGTTCGGCCGCAAGCGCGCTCCACGCCGAAGCCGCGGCGACGAACGAACCCGACCCCGGACCCGAGTAGATCCGCGCCGAATTGAACTCCGGGGGGAAAGCCCCATAATCCACCACGAATGTGCCCCTTAACCTGTGAATTTCGAATCGAAAAGTAGAGCAGTAAAAGACGTTAATGCGCCGGTGGCCACCGCCACGCCCGTCATCGGAGGAACAGCCTTGTGGCGCACCTGCGCCACGGAAACCAAGGTCAATCGCTCGGCGCTGGCCGGCCACCCGAAGTCCGGGCCCGATCGTAGGTATGAGCTGCCGGAATCGCCAGAGCTGAGTAGCTGCCGATCACCCCCGGCGCGGTGCGTACGCGGCGTAACCGGGCGCACTTGTGTCGAGCCCCGGAATAAAATCCGGCCGCGGATAAAGGTGAGGGCATACATGCTCGGATCCCGCCGCTATCCGGCCGATGGCGGGCGGGTCAGCACGCTGTAGCGGAACCCGTATTTGTTGACGTAGCCGGCGGCGGCCCCGCGCCGGCCCATGCCCCCCATCGGCATCCCCCGCAGCAGACCGTTGGCCGGCGAACCGGACGTCCCTGTCGCGCCGACGGCCTCAACGGGAGTGGCCTCCGCGGAGACCGCGGCCGGGCTGACCGCGGAGGTCAACGTCGCCCAATGTTGCGGCACCGAGAGCATCCCGACCCGGGCGGCTTGCCCGGCGCCTGCGGAAACCGCACCCACGTGCCCGACTCCGCTGCCGAGGTTGCCCAGACCCAGGCTGGCGAACTGCGGAGTCGGGAACCACGCTCCGCTCGCACCCGCCGTGCTACCACCCGGACCGAAGGTCAACTGCTGGGCGATCGACGAACTAAAGCTCGCCAAACCATTGGAGAAGTAACCCAGACCCGTCATCCGTTTGAGAATCGTGTCGTAGTTACTGGAGACCAATCCCAGGTAGTTGTTGGTCGGGGTTGGCAGTCCGGACTGCAAGAAGTTCTGAATTGCGCTCGTAAGCCAGGTGAACGGACCCGGCTGCGTGGCGGTCGTGGTCGAAGCTTGCGTCACCGCCTGAGATGTGGTGGCCGACAACACTTGTGGGGTGGCCAGCTGTGAGGTTGCGTTGGCGGTGTTCTGCGCGGTGTTGCCCGCCGGCTCGGCGACGGCCTTTGCGAGCGCGTCGGCCTGGTTGGAACCCGCTTCCGGGGCGGTGATGTTGGGCGGCGCCGGGAACGGAGCCAGCACCGACGCGGTCGCCGACGATGCGGCGTAGCCGTACATCGCGGCGGCGTCTTGCGCCCACATTTCCATGTACTGCGCCTCGGTGGCCGCGATCGCCGGGGTGTTCTGCCCGAAGAAGTTCGTCGCCACCAAGGTCGCCAGCAATACTCGGTTGGCCGCGATCACCGGCGGCGGCACCGTCATCGCAAACGCCGCCTCGTATGCCGCCGCGGCCGCCCTGGCCTGTCCGGCGGTCTCCTCGGCCTGCCCGGCCAGGACGCTGAGCCAGCTCACGTACGGCGTGACCGCCGACAACATCACCGCCGAGGCAGGACCCACCCAGGGCGCCTGGGTCAGCTCCGAAATCACCGATGTGTAGCCGCTTGCCGCCGAGCCCAGCTCGGCACCGAGGCCGTCCCAGGCCGCCGCCGCGGCCATGATCGGACCCGACCCCGGACCCGCGTACATGCGAGCGGAGTTGACCTCCGGCGGTAATGCCCCGAAGTCCATGGTTACGAAGCCTTGGGCTCGAACGACATGTATCCCCTCGCAGGTGGTCTCTCAGCGATGACCTTCAAGAATTTGCTTGCCAAAGGCTAAATGGCCGCACCGCCCCATCGCCGCGCCGCGATACGGCCGCTGTTGCGGCGGCACCGATGTCGACAGCCGGATTGCGGCGTGGCCGCGCGATCGGGGCGGCGTCGGACGGGTTCGGTCCCCACGGCCGTTACCTGCACGAACACCGTGACGAGGCTGTCCGCCACCCGCGCGACTATCCCGGCATCGCGGGCTATGTCGGCGCTGTGGCGACGGAGCGAAAACCCCAGCGCGGGATAAAAATCCGGCCGCAGATAAAGCGCACCCGAGATTCGCTGCGAGGGCTCCGGGTGCAATCACGCGAAAACGCGCCCTGCCGCCGGTGTTTCGGAGGCTGGGCGCGTCGTAGATCGCGCCGGCGTAGCGGGCCGGCGGGGACTATCCCGCGAAGGGTGGGCGGGCCATGACGGTGGGCCGGAATCCGTACTTGGGACCGGCGACTCCGTGGCCTGCGGCGCCCGCCCCGGCCAGCGGCATGCCGCCGAGCAGGTTGCCGGGTCCGCCCGCGGCTTCTGGGGCGGCACTGATAGCGCTGACCGGGATGGCACGCCCCAATGTCGCGGGCACCGCGCCCGCACCACCACCGGACCACGACACCGGGACCGACAACTTGCCACCGACGGAGGCCGCGCTGCCCAGCGCCGCGACCGGATGGGCGGCGGCGGCGCCACCGCCGAGCATGCCGCCCAGCCCGCCGAGGCCGGGCAGGGCCTTGGCGGCGGCCGGAGCCGCACCGCCGAGGACACCCAACGACTTGGCGATCTGCACGAAGTTGTTGCCCATACCGATGCTGAAGTACGGCAGACCTTCGGTGTTGTAGAACAGGCTGGCGAACGGGGCGTAGCCGTTGACGGCCGTCCCGAGGTTGGTGGGCAACACGCTCTGTCCGGTCAACAGGAACCAAAGCTCGGTCAACGGATCCGTGGCGGCCTGAGTGGCCTGGGTAGTCGCATTGGTCGTCGCGTTCGTTGCGTTCGTCGCCGCATTGCTCACGACCTTCGATGTGTTGGTCGCCGTCGAGTTCGCTGTGGCATTGGTGACCGCGTTGGCCTGGTTGGCCGTGCCCGCATCGTTGGTCACCTTCGGAGCGGGCTGAATGGTCGTCATGCTCTTGGTGAGCGTGGTCGACTGCGTCGCATAGGTCGACATCGCGGCGGCATCCTGGGCCCAGAACTCGCCGTACTGCGCCTCCAACTGCATGATCAACGGGGTGTTTTGGCCCAACACGTTCGTCATCTGCAACTGCTGGGACTGCATCCGGTTCGCCGCGATCAATGGTGGCGCCACCGACGACGCCAGCGCGGCCTCATAAGCGGCCGCGGCGGCCTGCGCCTGGGTGGCCGTCAGCTCGGCCTGAGCCGCCGTGGTGCTCAGCCACTCCGCGTAGGGAGTCGCAGCCTGAGCCATCGCCGCCGAGGCGGTTCCCGTCCACTCCTCGCTGGACAGCTGCGTTACCACTGTCTGGTAACTCAACGCAGCCGACTGCAGCTCCGCGGCAATGGCATTCCACGCCGATGCCGCAGCCACAAACGAACCCGACCCCGGCCCCGAATAGATCCGCGCCGAATTGAACTCCGGCGGAAACATCCCGTAATCCAACATCATCGACTCCTTAACCAGCCGCGGCGGCGTTGACCGCCTCAGTCAGGGCGTAAGACCCGGAGCTTGTGCTCAGGGTGTTGACAAACGTTTCGTGGATCGCCGCAGCCTGAGCGCTGACGGCCTGATACATCTGCGCGTGGGCGGCGAACTGCGCCGCCGTCAGCGCCGACACCTCATCGGCGGCAGCCGGCACCACCCCCGTCGTGGGGGCCGCTGCCGCGGCGTTTTGAGCGCTCAGCGCTGAACCGATGGTCTGGAGGTTGCCAGCTGCCGCTGCCAGCGCCTCCGGCTGCGTGGTGACAAACGACATCTAGACTCCTTCTTCCTTCGGGACCCGGCGACATGCCCGGGCTGGCTTGCGTGGGTTCATCTGGGCTCTCCGTTATCCGGCCGATGGCGGGCGGGTCAGCACGCTGTAGCGGAATCCATATTTGTTGACGTAGCCGGCGGCGGCCCCGCGCCGGCCCATGCCCCCCATCGGCATCCCCCGCAGCAGACCGTTGGCCGGTGAACCCGACGTCCCTGTCGCGGCGACGGCCTCAACGGGTGTGGCCTCCTCGGAGACCGCGGCCGGGCTGACGGCGGAAGTGAGGTTGGCCCAGTGCTGCGGTACCGAGAGCATCCCGACCCGGGCGGCTTGCCCGGCGCCTGCGGAGACCGCACCCACGTGCCCGACCCCGCTGCCGAGGTTGCCGAGACCCAGGTTGGCGAACTGCGGGGTCGGGAACCACGCTCCACCGGCACCCGCCGTGCTACCACCGGGACCGAAGGTCAACTGCTGGGCGATCGAGGAGCTGAACTGCGCCATACCATTCGAGAAATAGAAAAGACCCGAGGTCCGTTTGAGAAGCGTGTCGTAGACGGTGGGATTGAGCCCCAGCCAGTTGTCGGTGGGGGTCGGCAGACCGGACTGCAGCAAGTTCTGGAGTGTGCTCGTGAGCAACCCCGGATCCGACGCGTTCGTGGCCGCCGCGGGTGCCTGTACCGCTTGAGTTGTGCTCAGCGACAACGCTTGTGGCGATGCTAATTGCGAGGTCGCGTTGGCCGTGGTTTGTGCGGTATTGCCCGCCGGCTCGGCGACGGCCTGCTCGACCGCGTTGGCCTGGTTGGAAGCCGCTTCCGGTGCGGCGGTGTTGGGCGGCGTCGCGAACGGAGCCAGCACCGACGCGGTCGCCGACGACACGGCGTAACCGGTCATCGCGGCGGCGTCTTGCGCCCACATCTCCATGTACTGCGCCTCTGTGGCCGCAATCGCGGGCGTGTTCTGCCCGAAGAAGTTCGTCGCCACCAGGGTCGCCAACAGCGCTCGATTGGCCGCGATCACCGGCGGCGGCACCGTCATCGCAAACGCTGCCTCAAATGCCGCCGCGGCTGCCCGGCCCTGCCCGGCCGTCTCCTCGGCCTGCGCGGCCATCGTGCTCAGCCAGCTCACGTACGGGGTGATCGCCGAAACCATCGACATCGATGCCGGCCCCACCCATGGCCCGCTGGTGAGCTCGGTGATGACCGAGCTGTAGCCGCTGGCCGCTACACCCAATTCCGCCGCAATCTCATCCCACCCGGCTGCCGCGGCCATCATCGGCCCCGACCCCGGGCCCGCGTACATGCGACCGGAATTGATTTCGGGCGGTAACGCCGCGAAGTCAAACACCGTGTCCTCCTCAGTCGGCCGGAAACGCGATCTCGGCTGTCACATAGGAATCAGTGGTGGCCGTGGTCACGGCTCTGTAGACGAACGCCACCGGTGGGCCGCTGAGCCCGCGGGAGTCACCAACGGAGCCTCTTCGCCCCGCAACCCCATCAGCCGGGCGGGCCGGCGCTTGTTGACCAGTTGGCTGTGTCCGCAAAGGCGGTCTGCCACCGCGCTTTTCGGACATCTGGTCAAAAACGACATGCACCTTCTGCCTCGGCTAATCTCCCGCTATCAGCAACCGAGCGACAGCCCGTGTGTGCCCGAACTGTCGCCCGGCACTGAGATTAGTTCGTTACGAGGCAAACGCGGACACCCCAAAGCCACCTGTTCATCAATGGCCAGCCACTGTTCATTCCCGGTCGGCGGGAGTTCATCCAAGGCACCGATTTGTTCATGCGCCGTTTGCTTTCCGCCCGCCGCGGTAGTGAGCCTTGCCGCGTCAGTCCTCTTCGAGAATCAGCGCCATTTCGGGACAGGACGCGACGCCGTCGCGGGTGGATTGCTCGTCCTCGGGCCGGACCTCATGCTCCTCGAGAATCGAATAACCCGAATCGTCGATGGGGAAGAGGTCTGGGTCGACGGCGTAGCACTGGGCGTGGCCTACACACTTCGACTGTTCCAGACGAACCCTCACGAGGCTTCCTCCCTAGGCGGCCCGGCCAGGCCGTAAACGGCTTACAACCAAACGGGCTTGCGCTTCACGTTTCGGTGACCAGATTAGTCGGTCGGTAAAATGTGCAGAATGCTCTCCAATCGGATACCGGCGCCGGGAACCCCGGATTAGCGTGGGCAGGCGGACCGTGTTCCGTTGCCGCGCATGCAATATTGATGTGCCGCCTGGTGTTGGTACCGACGGAGTGCGACAGACAACCGGAGACCGAAGCGCATGAGCGATGGCCAACAAGGCTCGTTCTACCTACCCCGGCTTGATTTCGCGACGCTACCGATGACCGCTGACCGGGGGCTCGGGTGGAAGACGCTGCGCGACGCCGGACCGGTGGTGTTCATGAACGGCCACTACTACATAACCCGGCGTGAAGATGTGCTGGCCGCGCTGCGCAACACCAAGGCGTTCTCATCGACGGTGCTGCAGCCCCCCGGCCACCCACTGCCGGTGCTGCCATTGGCTTTTGATCCGCCGCAGCACACCCGCTATCGCCAGATCCTGCAGCCGTACTTCAGCCCGCACGCGTTGAGCAAGTCGCGTCCGGTGCTGGTGCGCCACGCCAGTGACATGATCGCGGCGCTGGCCGGCCGGGGCGAGTGCGAGGTGATGGCGGACTTCGCCAACCTCTACCCCTTCCAGGTGTTCCTGGACCTTTACGGTCTGCCACTGGAAGATCGGGATCGTCTCATCGATTGGAAAGACGCCGTCGTCAGCGACAAACCGTTCATCACCCGGACCGACATCGAGAAGTCCGAGCAGTTGCTGGCGTACTTGGCCGACGCCATCGCGCAGCGCCGGCAGAACCCGGGGTCTGACATGTTGTCGCAAGTGATGACCGGCGCGGGTAGCTTCACCGACGTCGAATTGCTGGGCATGAGTCACCTGCTGATCCTGGCGGGCCTGGACACGGTGACGGCGGCCATCGGATTCTCGTTGTATGAATTGGCGCGCAGACCGCAGCTGCGCAAGGAACTGCGCGACAACCCGAAGCAGATCAGGGTTTTCATCGAGGAGATCGTCCGGCTCGAACCGTCGGCGCCGGTGGCACCGCGGATCACCACCGAATTCGTCGAGGTCGGCGGCATGACGCTGCCGCCGGGCACCTCGGTGCGGCTGTGCATGGCCGCGGTCAACCGCGACGACAGTGACCCGATGTCCAGCAACGAACTCAACATGGATGGAAAAGTCCACCGGCACTGGGGTTTTGGCGGTGGGCCACACCGCTGCCTGGGTTCTCACCTGGCGCGCATCGAACTGACTGTGGTCGTCGAGGAATGGCTGACCCAGATCCCGGACTTCGAACTGCCCGAGGACTACTCCCCCGTGATCAATTACCCCTCAAAGAGTTTCGCGCTCAAGGAATTGCCGCTGCGCTGGGACTGAATCCCGGTCTACCCGGTCAGCCCGGCGCAGCGGCTCTAGCCCTACTTGCGCAATTCGGTCGCCGCGACCTGAACGAACACGCCGGTGTCCTCGGCCATCAGCAGGCCTCGACCGCGAGGCAGCGGACCACCCTTCATCTTGCCGCGGATGAATCCCTCGTCGGGGTCGGCGTCCATCACCAGCAGCGGTGCGTTCGCCTGCGCCAGCGCCCGCAACATCGGATCGCTGCCGGCCGAAGACCAACCCCCGAACGTGCGCGTGACGATCACGTGCAGGCCGACGTCGGCGGCCCGCGTCACCCAGGGCGCGGCCTTGTGCAGCGGCGAGTCGAAGCCTGCCGGCAGCTGCTGGATGTCGTCGACGATCAAGAAGATCTCCGGCCCGCTCCACCAGTTCCGCGCCAACAACTCCTCGGCGGACAACCCGGGCGGCGGCTCGCGGCCGGCCAGAACGGCGGCCAGCTCGCCCATCATCGCCTGCACACCGTCGAGGTTGTAGGCGAACTTCTCCACGTAGTCGGAGCCAAGCGTGGTCAACAGCTGGCGACGCGGGTCCACCAGCCACACCTGGGCCGAGGGTTGCCCCGCCGCAGGCGTCGGTGCGCTGGTCGCCCCGGGCGCGTATAGCCGCCCGATCTCGGACATGATGGTGGCCAATGTCGTGGTACGCCCACATTCGCGACGCCCGGTCACCATCAGGTGCGCGTTCTCGGCAAAGTTGAGATAGACGGGCGACAGGTCCAATTCCGAGATGGCCCAAGCGATTCCGCCCGCGCCGACGCCCTGGCGGGTGTCCTGCGCGGCGAGCTCGCGAAGCTGTTCCACCCCGAACCTCGCCGGCAGCCGGCGCACCGGTGGTGCCTGACCGCTCGTGATCCGGCTGACGGCTTCCACGACGCTGTCGGATTCGAACCGGTTCTCAGGCGTGCCGGCCAGCGCGGGACGCGCGACGAGGGTGTGCAGACCGGATTGGGGGTCGGCGTCGAGGCGGACGTAGTTGACCGCGACCATGCCGCGACCGGGTTTGACCGGAACGTCTTTGGCGAACCGGGACCGCACCAGCTTGGCGTCTTCCACGGCGGCCAGCCGCAGCTCGACCCGGGAGCCGAAACCGCTGCGCACCGGTGGCCGCAGCTCCGATTCGCGATCGGCGGTGACCACCACGTGCACCCCGAACGAGGGGCCCTGGTTGATGATCACGTTCACCTGCTCGATCAGCACCTCGTTTTCCTCGGCCAGCGCCCGGTAGTTGTCGACCACCAGGTAGACATCGCCGAACCCGTCGTTGGGGACCGGACCGGGCTCGTTTCCGAACTTGCGCCGGCGGAACACCTCCATCGAGGCGATCCCGTACTCGAGGAAGCTGCGCTTGCGCTCCCGCACCAGGGCCAGCAATTCGGCCACCGTGCGGCGAACGCCGTAGGGGTCGGTCGGACCGGCCACCTCACCGACGTGGGGCAGGCGGGCGACCGTGGTCAGCGCGGTGCTGCTGTAGGCCAGGCAGTAGAACTGGATCTGCTCGGGAGTGTGGGTCAGCGCCGCCGAACAGATCAGCGTCTGCAGCGCGGTGGTTTTACCGGAACCACCGGCACCCAGAATCAGCACGTTGGCACCGGGCCCAGACGTGTCGACCGTCCACGGCGGCTGGTCGTGCTTGAAGGGGCGGTCGATGATGCCGATCGGGAAAACCAGGTCCCGCGCGGTGCCGTAGTCCTGCTGCCAGGGGCGGCCGAGGAACCGGTTGACCAGTTCGTCGATTGCGACGGGCTGGTTCAGCGGCGGCTGCCACAGCCGGTACGGCTGGAAGTCGATCTTGCGCAGCTGGTCGATGATGACCGTACCCACCTTGGGCGTCCGGATCCCTTCGGCGTCCTCGTCCTCGGCCGCCTCGATCGGAAGCGGCTCGCCGTCGGCTTCGATGGCGGGAACGGCGACATCTGGCCCCCCGACGCTGACTTCCAGCGGGGTGAACGAGGTGGTGAATAGTTGCGGACGGATGTAGTCGATGCTGTGCACCAGCGCTGGCGCTTCCTCTCCGTCGTCGGTGAGGCCGCGCGGAAAGTAGTCCCGCCACAGGAATTCGGCCTGGAATCGGGTGATGTCTTCCAGGCTGCGGCGAAAGTAGCCCAGACCGGCTTGGGCGGGCAGGTTCACCGCGTTCGGCACACCCGCCGCCTGGGCGGCACCGGCGGTACGCGCCTTCAGCACCAGCCGGTAACCCATGTTCTCCATGAGCTTTTCGGCGCGGCTTTCGATGGTCTGCGACGCCATCATCAGGTGGATCCAGTAGGCGCGGCCCTGACGGCCGATCGAGTCGAGGACGTCGACCGCCGTCGGCATGATGCGGAACCATTCGTAGAACTCGTCGATGACGACCACCAGCATCGGCAGCGGCGCCATGTCCTGACCGCGCGCCCGCATCCGGCTGCGCACCGAGTTGTATTCCTTGGCGTCGTCGACGCCGGCGCTGTCGCAGATCGCCTTACGACGGGCGATCTCACCCCACAGCGCGTCCAGGAAGCGCTCCATCAGCGCCTGGTCTTCTTCCAGGTCGGTGATGATCCGGGACACGTGCGGAACCCCGGCGAACGGCTTGACCGCCGATCCACCTTTGAGGTCGGCCAGCACGAACTGCAGCTCTTCTGGCGGGTGGCTGAGCATCAACGATTCGATCACCGTCCGCACCAGGGTCGATTTACCCGAACCCGTCGTACCGGACATGACGCCGTGCGGGCCATCGCCGCCCTCGTCCAGCGACTTCATGTCCAAGAACAGCAGCTCGCCGTTATCGGAGCGAACACCGAACGGCGCCCGCAGCCGCGACCTGCCCATCGAGTCGTTGCGGCTACCCCACAGCGCCTCGAAGTCGATGCGGCCCGGATCGTCAATTCCGTAGTAAGCCATGATGTCTCGGGCGCCGATGTGCGCCACCCGCTGGCCGATTTCCTCGTACGCCTCGGCGAGCCGCCAGCGCGCCAGCTTCTGCGAGAACTCTTCCGCCTCGGCGGTGCTGATGTGGTCGGTGAGGGCGAAGAACCAGGGCTTCTCGTCGATGACCATCCAGGTGTCACGGTCGCGGGGCAGCGCCTCGATCACACCCTTCTTGTCGAACCGCAGCGTGCGCTCCGGGACGGCGGTCCACATCGCCGAGCCGGTGAGGTCGAAGAACGTCACGCCGTCGACGCCTTCGCCGCTGATCACGTACTCCCATTGCGGGTCAACGACATCGGCGATGATCACGGTGTGCGGCGTCGGAGTCTGCGCCGACGAACTGGCGTGCCGGGGCGTGAAAGAGCCACGGCCAGCGAACAATTCGGCCTGCTCGGCGGCGAACTCGCGCACCGAGCTGTAGACCATCCGCGCGTTGCCCGCGGCGTCCTGGCGGCGGGGGTCACCGAAGTGCGGCAGCCACTTCACCCAATCCCATTCGTCCAGGTTCGAACTCACCACGATCATGCGCATGTGGTCGGGCCCGTGCGAGAACGCCAGCTGACAGATGATCGCCCGCATCAGTCCCGCCGCCTGCTCGCGATCTCCGGCCAGCGAGTACCAGGGCTCGACCAGCACCGAGATCATCTTCGGCAGGTTGTAGACGACGCTTTGATAGCGACCGAACTCCTGAAGCGCCTTACCGGTCACCGGCTCGAGCTCGATGTCGGTCGGCATATTCTGCGGCTCACCCCAGGTCACCTCGGGCCGCGTCATACCGACGCCGACGCGGACCACACCGAAGTTCAAGTCTTTGCCGTCGGGCTTGCGTTCCCACATCCGCGACGACCCGACCGCGGCGGCCAAGGTGGTGGGCGCCGGGTGGAACCAGCGGTAGTTGGCGTCCATGCTGTCGGCCGACTCGTGCGCGGTCTCCCGCAGCATGTCCAGCATCAGCATGAACTGGGCGCGCATCGAGTCCAGCTTGGGCCGGCTCATCTGCTGCTGGCCGCCGAACCGGCCGCCGAACATCATCATCGCGACGCCGCCGATCATGAAGATCGGGAAGATCGATCCCGCGCCACCGAACACGTGGGAGCCGCTGGCAAAGGTCATGCCGACCATGCCGATCAGCAGGCCGACCACCACGACGCCGACAACCACGATCCACCACGGCTTGCCCTCCGGTGGCGGGATGCTCAGCGGCGTCGGAAGGACGATGTTCTCCGGCTTGATTACCGGAGGCTTCTCCGGCGTCGGCCGGGCAAATCCACGTTTCACTTCGGTACCGCCAACTCTCCTGGGGACATATCCATCGGTAGCGTGTCGTGCTCCACCAGCGCATCCGCTCGCGACAACGTCGGCCCCTGCGGAAGCAGCCGCAGCGCCACCCACGGCGCCAGGCCCGGTTTCGTCTTCAAGCCCAACGCTTCTCGGACCTCACGGGTGTCGTCGACCCCGAAGCGGGCACCGGCATCCGTGAGCCACCACAGCGATTCGGTCGTCTTGGCGCCGGGGTCGTTCCCGGTGACCGCCACGAAGTTCGCATAGTCGGGTCCAAAGAAGACCTGGTCCGCTTCGCGTCCGGTGGTGTCCGCCTTGACCAGCGACACCACCCTGTTGGCGTCCTTCGACACGACCGGGATGGTCGCGCCGGAGATGACCTGGACGCGGGCCCGGTTTTCACCGGAGGTCTTCTGCCACCACCAGCAGGTCGCCGGGTTCTCGCGGATGTCCATCACATTCAGCGGCGCGTCGGGGTAGGACGACAAATCCAGCTTGTTGACCACCGGCATCTTCGCCAGCGCGGACGGTTCGACGGTCACCGGCTTGGTGTTGCCTGGTCCGGCGTTCTGCAGGATCTGGGCCACCAGCGGCGGCAGCGTCTGCACACCGTCGGCCAACACCAATGAATACTGTTGCGGCCCACTGATTTGCGGGGTGACGATCACCGTCCCGATCGGACCGGGCGCGTTCGGGAACGATGCCCCGGCGCCGGCATTCTGGATCTGCGGCACCGTCAGTTCCGGACCCACCGGCAGCGCGTCGTACAGGGCGCGGCTCATCGGCTTCGCCATGCTGACCTGCTCCGGGGTGAGTCCCAGCGGCAGCAGCACCGATCGGTTCGACCCGTCGATGCGTGAGCGCCGTCCGTCCCGGATCACCCAGGCGTCACCGCCGTAATTCAGCACCACCGCGTCCGACCCGGTCAGCACCCGCCGGTGGTTGCCCAGATCGGGATTGCCGTCGATCACCGTCACCGTCACACCCGATGGTGCCCCGGCGCCGGTCGAATTTGCCACGGTGTCGCAGACCAACCAGGACGACGCGGCGGGAGTGCTCGGGTGGAAGCTCGACGGTGCGCCCGGAATGCCCACCATCGGACCGCGCGGCAGCGTGGCGATCTGGTTGTGCTTGACCAGATGCGGGTTGTCGGGGCGACCGGTGATCAGGCGGGCCGACGCCAAATTCAAGGCCGGGTACAACTTCTCGCCCACGCGGACGTAGAGCGCGCCCGAGTCGCGGTCGGCGATGATCGGCGACTCGTTGATCTGGCCGGCCGGGCTGATGAACGAGTAAAGCAGCGCGCCCAGGCAGATCACCAGCGCGGCCGAGATCGATGCCACGATGGCCAGGTTCTGACGCCGGCCGGGCTCGACCTCCATGCGGACGCGCCACCGGGTCAGTGCCATCGCGGTCCGGCGCGCAAGGAACTGGTAGCCGGTCACCTGGGTCCGGGTCGACAACCCGAGGCCGTACCCCGACCCGCGCTGCCCGCGACTCTCTTCCGCCACTTAGATTCACCATCCGGTCTGCTGATGCGTCTGAATACTGTCCCTGCTGAACTGATCCAGCGCGAATTACATGACAACGGTAAGGCACCTGCACGGACCTCGCCACGCGGCGCCGAAGCCATCCCCTTCTACATCTCTTTATGCACCCGTATCCGGCGGCGCCCACCGCGCCGGAGCCCCAGCGAGGGAGGCCGCGCCATACGCCGCTGAGCTGGCAGTTTCTTCTCCCCCGGAAAGCTCACCGGATCCTTTTCGGTCTCCTCGGAGCATCGTAGTGGCCACGCGGCCTCTCGTCCTGTCGAGCGCGGGGCGCCGTTGCCCGCAGAAGACATTTATGAACTCCAGGCCACCGCCCAGCAAAGATTGCGCTGACTTGCGCCGGGTCCGAGTCGCCGGCTCGCGAATCCTGGCAGCAAGATGACGCTATGACTGAACTCGCGCCGTCGCTGATCGAACTCGCCCGGAGATACGGCATCGCGACGGATTACGAGGACTGGACGGGCCGCCGCGTGCGGGTTTCCGAGACCACGTTGAAAGCCGTTTTGGGTTCCCTCGGCGTCGCGGCCGATACCGAGCAGGAGCGCAACGTCGCGCTGACCGCGAAATTGCGGTCGCACTGGGCGCGCCGGCTGCCGGCGACCATCGTCGGGCGTACCGGTGAGCCGATCCGGTTCTGGGCGCATGTCACCCACGGCGAGCCCGCCGTGGTGTGGCTGCAGCTCGAAGACGGCACGGTGCGCGCCGATGTCGAACAGGTCGACAACTTCACCCCGCCGTTCGACCTGGACGGCCTTTGGGTCGGCGAGGCCAGTTTCCTGCTGCCCACCCATCTGCCGCTGGGCTATCACCGGGTACACCTGCGTTCCGGCGACTCCGAGACCAGCACCGCGCTGATCGTGACGCCGGACTGGCTCGGGCTGCCCGACCGGCTCGGCGCCCGCCGCGCGTGGGGCCTGGCCGCCCAGCTCTACAGCGTGCGGTCGCGGCAGTCGTGGGGGGTCGGTGATCTGACCGATCTGACCGACCTGGCGGTGTGGTCGGCATCGCGCCACGGCGCCGACTATCTCTTGGTCAATCCCCTGCATGCGGCCGCCCCGACCAAGCCGATGGAACCTTCGCCGTACCTGCCGACCTCGCGGCGCTTCGTCAATCCGATTTATCTTCACGTTGAGGCGATCCCCGAATTCGGCGGCCTGACGAAGCGCAGCCGGGTCCGCCGCCTGCGCTCCGAGGTCCAACAGCACGCCGGCCGCGCCGATGCCATCGACCGCGACAGCTCGTGGGCCGCGAAGCGGGCGGCACTCAAGCTGCTGCACTCAGAACCGCGGTCGGCAGGGCGGGAGCTGTCCTACGCCGCGTTCCGCGACCGGGAGGGCCGCCCGCTGGACGACTTCGCCACCTGGTGCGCGCTGGCCGAAAAGTACGGCGCCGACTGGCATTCCTGGCCCGAGGCGCTACAGCACCCGGACGCGTCCGGTGTCGCGGACTTCGTCAAAAAGCATTCGGACACAATCGATTTCCACCGATGGCTGCAATGGCAACTCGACGAGCAGCTTGCCGCGGCGCAGTCGCAGGCGATCCGGGCCGGCATGTCGTTAGGCATCATGCACGACCTGGCCGTCGGCGTGCACCCCAATGGCGCAGACGCCTGGGCGCTGCAGGACGTGATGGCGCTGGGCGTGACCGCTGGCGCGCCACCGGATGAGTTCAACCAGCTCGGCCAGGACTGGTCCCAGCCGCCGTGGCGCCCAGACCGGTTGGACGAGCATGAATATCGGCCTTTTCGCGCGCTGATCCGTGCCGTGTTGCGGCATGCCGGCGGGGTGCGCATCGACCACATCATCGGATTGTTCCGGCTCTGGTGGATCCCGCGAGGCAGCTCACCCACCGAAGGCACCTACGTTCGGTACGACCACGAAGCAATGATCGGCATCGTCGCATTGGAAGCGCACCGGGCCGGCGCGGTCGTCGTCGGCGAGGATCTCGGCACCGTCGAGCCGTGGGTGCGCGACTATCTTTTGCTACGGGGGTTGCTGGGCACCTCGATCCTCTGGTTCGAGTTGGACCGCGACGGTAACGGCGGCCCGCTTCCGGCCGAGCGTTGGCGCGAGTACTGCCTGTCCTCGGTCACCACGCACGATCTGCCTCCGACCGCCGGCTATCTGGCGGGTGATCATGTGCGACTGCGTGATTCGCTGGGACTGTTGACCCGTCCGGTGGAAGAGGAGCTCGAGTCCGACCGGACCGAGCTGGCGGCGTGGATGGCCGAGCTGCGGCGGGTGGGGTTGCTCGAGGATGGCGAAGACGAACCCGAGCAGGTCGTGGTGGCCCTGTACCGCTATCTGGGCAGGACGCCGTCGCGGCTGCTGGGCGTGGCACTGACCGACGCCGTTGGTGACCGCCGGACCCAGAACCAGCCCGGCACCACCGACGAATACCCCAACTGGCGGGTGCCGCTGACCGGTCCCGACGGGCGCGCGGTGATGCTCGAGGACGTGTTCAGCGATCGCCGCACCGCCACGCTCGCCGAAGCGGTGCGGGGCGCGATCGCGCCCGTCGCCGCGGAAAGCGCGGCCCGCTAGCCGTCCCGGCTGGGCCCTTGTTAGCTTCGAAAACCATGAAGGTCTCAGTCGTGGCCCCGGTCGGCGACGGTGTCACCGCGGACCCCGACTGGATGGTGGCCTTCGCGCGCCAGCTGGAAGCGTGCGGGTTCGAATCGATCGTCGCTGTCGAGCACACCGTGTTGCTCACCCGCTACGACAGCGTCTACCCCTACGACAATTCGGGTCGTGTCGGCTTGGCGCCGGACTGCCCCATCCCGGATCCGCTTGACCTGCTTGCGTTTCTGGCCGGCCACACCAGTCGCCTGGGACTGGCCACCGGCGTGCTGGTGCTGCCCAACCACCACCCGGTGGTGCTGGCCAAGCGGGCCGCCACGGTCGACGCCTTGTCGGGTGGCAGGCTGCGCCTATGTGTGGGTGTGGGCTGGCTGAAGGAGGAGCTGGCCGCCTGCGACGTGGACTTCGAGAGCCGGGGCCGGCGGGCGGACGAGCAGCTGGCCGTCCTGCGGGAGTTGTGGGCGCAGCGACCCGGCGGAGCGTCCTTCAGGGGCGAGTTCTTCGACTTCGAGAATGTCATGTGCTACCCGAAACCCGTTGCAGCGGACCGTTTCCCGATTCACGTCGGTGGGCACAGCCGAGCCGCCGCGCGCCGCGCCGGACGCCTTGGCGACGGCTTTCAGCCGCTGGGGGTGAGCGGGCCCCGGCTCGCGTCGCTGATCGCGCTCATGCGTGACGAGGCATCGTCGGCCCACCGTGATCCGGCGGCGCTCGAGGTGTCGTTGGGCCACGCGGTCACCAAGATCGACGCCGAGCGCGCGGCCGCCCTCGTCGAACAGGGTGCCGACCGTCTGGTGCTGGCCATGCCGCCGACCACCGATATCGAGCACGCGAAGGACCTGTTGTCGGCGTGTGCGCAACGGCTGTCCTTGAGCGCATGACACTTTCGGCCGAACAGCGGGCCGCGCTGAGCGATCTGGTGCACCGGTACGCCGCCTACGTCGATGACCACGAATTCACCGCTGTTGCAGGGCTTTTCACTGACGATGCCGATCTGATGCTGCCCGCGCCGCCGACCGACCTGCGGCCGATCCAGTCGCACCGCGGCCGCCAACCCATCACCATTGCGGTCGCGGCCGTCGCCGCGGTCGTCCGCACCGAGCACGCGATCATCGGTGAGGTGTACGACGCGGTCGCGCGGCCCGGCGCCGCCCGCGGGCGGATCGCGGCCGTCGCGCACCACTGGAACGAGCGTGACGGTGAACTGGTGGACGTGGCGTGGCACCTGCGCTATGACGACGAGTATTTGCTGACCGACGCGGGCTGGCGGATCAGCCGCAGGGCATTGACGGTCAACGCCATCGAGACCCGCCCGGTGCGCC
This sequence comes from Mycobacterium sp. 852002-51971_SCH5477799-a, assembly GCF_001667145.1. Lineage (GTDB taxonomy): Bacteria > Actinomycetota > Actinomycetes > Mycobacteriales > Mycobacteriaceae > Mycobacterium. Next base: position 46,882 of record NZ_LZIF01000035.1, on the reverse strand, counting down.
GGCTGCTGCCGCACGACCCTGCCTAGCGTGTTGGCAGCAAGTTATGCGCACACTCACAGCAAAACTCACCGGTGCGTATCTGCGGCGCAAATCGCCGTTTTCTTTGGGTAGGTGCGGCAAGCGCCGCCGAGAGCCCGCGGGATTCTGAGCGCGCCGCGCGCTACCTGGCCATTCCTGCCCGCACGGGCGCCGCGACCATGGCCTGCGTTCCCGACCTACTCCAATTAGTCCAGGTCGATTCGTGTAATTTCGGCCGCGTGACGAACACCGTTGATTCCGCGGGGACCGGTGGAGGGCGGGCAGCGCAGGGCGGCTCGGTATCGGCCCTGGCAGTGGGCACGCCGCTGACGTCCATCCCGGACTACCGCAACGAGATACACACCGCCGAAGACGTCATCGACGTGGAGCACTACGGTGGCGGCTTCGATCTCACCCGGCGGGCCACCGCTCCCAAGCTGCGAGTCGGCCGCGACAAGTGGTTCAACCTCCTGTGGCTCATTCCCATCGGCTTTGCGCTCCTGGTTGCGGCGGTGGCCATCGGCAAAGGGCTGTACAACATGCCCTCGGTGCAGGAGTTCATTCATCGTTATCCCGGGGCTGACATCCCCGCGAAGGTGCCGGGCGTGCCGGCCTGGCTGGGCTGGACGCACTTTTTCAACCTGTTCATGATGATGTTCATCATCAGGACCGGCATCCAGATCCTGTGTGACCACCCTCGGCTGTACTTCAGCCGCAACGCCACCCCCGGCAAGGACGAGTGGCTGCGCGTGGGGCCTCCGGTGCCGGACGACGAGCTGTGGACCGCCAACGCCGACACCGTCGCCCTGCCCCCGCAATTGGGATTGCCCGGGTTCCGGCACTCCATCGGCCTGGCCCGCTGGTGGCATCTCGGCATGGACGTGCTGTGGCTGGTCAACGGCCTGGTCTTCTACGTTTTGTTGTTCGTCACCGGGCAGTGGCGGCACATCGTGCCGACCAGCTGGGACGTGTTCCCCAATGCGCTTTCGGTGGCGATTCAATACCTATCCGTGGAGCACTGGCCCGCTGACAACGGCTGGGTCGCCTACAACGGCATGCAGGTGCTGGCGTACTTCACCACCGTTTTCATCGCCGCGCCGGCCGCGCTGATCACCGGCCTGGGCATGTCGCCAGCGCTGTCGCAGCGCGTCCATTGGCTCAGCAAGCGGTTGAGCATTCAGCACGCGCGTTCGCTGCATTTCCTGGTGCTGGTGTACTTCTTGTTCTTCATCATCGTGCACGTCACGCTGGTGTTCGCGACCAGCGCCCTGAAGAACCTCAACCACATGTTCGCCGCCCGCGACGACAACAGCTGGATGGGCTTTTGGATCTTCGCGGCGGCCATGGTGGTGACGGCCGTCGCCTGGGTGTGGGCAACTCCGTTCACCATCAAGCACCCCCGGGTGGTTCAGCGGGTCGGATACGCACTCGTGGGACCGTTCCAGCGGGTGCTCGAGCGGCTGGATCCCAAGCCCGGCGCCTTCACCGAAAAAGACATCTCGCCGCACCACTGGCGCAACGGCCGCCTGCCGGAGACCGTCGAGTACAAGGAACTCGAGCGGGATGACTTCAAGGACTGGCGGCTGAAGGTCTACGGTCTGGTCGAGCACCCGATGGAATTCTCGCTCGAGGATTTGATGGCGCTGCCCTACCACGAACAGATCAGCCAGCACTTCTGCATCCAGGCGTGGTCAGGCGTCGCCAAATGGGGTGGCGTGCAGATGAAGACGATCATGGACATCGTCAAACCGCTTCCCGAAGCGAAATGGGCGGTCTTCTATTCGATGGGTCTGGGCGCCACTGGCGGCATCTACTACAACGCCCATCACATCGGCCAGATGGACCACCACATGACGATGCTGGCCTACAACATGAACGACCAGCAGCTGCCCTACATGCACGGCAGACCGCTGCGGCTGCGCAACGAATTGCAGCACGGCTTCAAATTGGTGAAGTGGATCAAAGGCATCGAGTTCGTCGCCGACTACCACGACATCGGCAGCGGTTATGGCGGCTACAGCGAAGACCACAAGTACTTCGGGCGTCACCAAACTCTCTGAGCCGCGGCTGCACTCACCTACGCCAAGTCGTTTGTCCCAACGGCCTTTCGGGTAGCTCCAACACATCGGTCGTAACGGATGTGACAGCAGAGGAGACGCCAATGAGGCACAGCCCCGTCGACCACGATCGGACCGCTGACCGCGACGTCCACCGATCGGCCGAGGCGCGGACACCCGGGCTCCTCGTCGTCGCGGCGGCCGCACTGGCGTTCGCGGTGTGCGTGACCAACTTCGCCCTTGGCGAGGCCCACGCGGGAGTTGTTTCCGCCATCATCTCCATGCTCGCGTTCGGGGCCGGCCTGTCCTGGCTTGCGATGGACGGCAGGCGAAGCCGCGATGCCGAGCGGAACTGGGTCCTCGGCCGGCGACTCCGATGACGCAGCGGCTAACGCAGTGAGGCGAGGTTGTCCACGGACTTCTGCACATCGGAGCGCAGAACGCGGGCGACCAAACCCCCGACCGGCCCACTGAGTAACCCGCCGCCGAGGTCGGCGGTGAGGCGAAACGTCGAGCCGGGGTGATCATCGGTGACCGTCATCGCCACCGTGAGGCGGATACCGCCGCGCCCGCGTCCCTGCAGCTCGATCGCTTTAGGCTCGTCGTAGCGGGTGACCTTCCAGTGGATGACGTTGCGGAAGCCCTTGACCTTGACGCATGACGAGACGCAGGTGCCCTCCTCGATCGTGTCGGGCACGGGCCCCCGCCACCCCGCGAAAATCGTCATCCACTCGTCGAATCGATCCAGGTCGGACGCCAGCTTCCAAGCGGCTTCCGGTTCCACCTGCGACGACACCGAGACATTTACGCGAGCCAACGTCTTCCTCCCTGGCGATCAGAACGCACAACCTTGGCTGGGTACCCCGACGCCGTCGCGCGTATTCCTGTGCCGGCCCGCTCAGGGCCAGACCTGCTCCAGCTGCTGGGACACGTCGATGATCTGGGCCGCCTGCGACTGCGGCGCGTCGATCTCGGTGGCGACATATTGCGCGATGAATCGCCGGATCTCGCCGTCGACGCCGGCCAGGATTCGCAGCACCTCGCCACGGATCGACTTGGACGAGACGTTGACGGTGATATCGGAAGGCCGCGGTTTGGCGACGTCGACGATCAGCAACAGGGGTTCGGCCGCTCGCGCGGTCGCGCGCAATTGAATATCCCCGGAGACCATGAAGCGCTGCTTGTCGAGCCATAGGTCGACCAGCAGGTCGATGGAGAGCGGAATGTGGATGACGAAGGTGATGCTGTCGCCCAGCCGGCGCGTCACCCGGGGCTCTTGAATTTTGACGTTGGCACTGACTTTGGCGATCCGTCCCGGCCCCTGCGCGATCGGCTCCATGGCGAACTCGGTGCCGGCGATGTCGGCGAGTGCGGCGGCGACCCGCTCCGGAGTAACGGCGACCTCGAAGAACCTGCGGCCAAACTCTTCGTAGGTGACATAATCGTGATTCGTCATAGGCTTATACCGTCTCATGTCGCCTGCCGGAACGGTCGTTGATCTGCTCGCGTCGCTCGAATCCCGCGTCAGATGCCCTCTTCCAGGACCAGCAAAGCCGATCGACGCCCGGTGGGGCGATCTGCGTAATCCCGCAGGTTTGTGAAGCGCATCACAGGCGGGGCGCTTCGATTCGAAGTGTCGGGCGGTCGCCTGCGAGGCTTGATGGTGGAGGTGTTTTCAGTCTCATGCCCCAGGAAGTAAATGAACGGCGCACCGGCCTGGCCCAGGTGTCGGAGATCCTCATCTGGCTCGGCGGCGGACAGCGGCGCGAGCTGGGCGAGCGCCACGAGCGGTCTGCCCACGCCGTCGCCGGCGCGGTCGTGTTGTTGGGTGCGGTGCTGGCCTGGCTGATCGCGACCCTGGCGGTCAGCGAGTCGGCCGGCTGGCCGTTGCCGACCGTCGTGCCGCTGACCCTCGTCTTCGGCCTGCTGATCGGCGTCGTCGCCCGAGGCACGATCCCGGGGCCGCAACTGAGCCGCCCCGGTGTCGTGGGCCGCGCCGCGGTGGCGGCGACGGTAGGCGTCGTCGTCGGTGAACTTGCGGCACTGGTCATTCTGTCCAGCTCGATCGACCATCGTCTCGACGAACGAGCGTTGCGCACCGCCGAATCGGCACCCGCCGTCGCGCAGGCGTCAGCGTCCCTGCAGCAATCCAGGGCGGCCCGCTCGGAGCTCGACAACGCGGTCGTGCAGGCCCATGATCGCCAGGACAAAGCCTTGGTCGTCGCCCGCTGCGAATACCATCCCACGCCCGGCTGCCCGCAGACGCGGATCACCGGTGATCCCGGTGCCGGGCCGGAAACACGTACGGCCAACGAGCTTCTCGCGGATGCCCAACACGAATTGGACACCGCGCTGGCGACGCGGGACAGCCGCGCACCGGACCTGGACGCCAGGATTTCACGAGAAGAGCTAGCGCTGCGCAATGCACGCGACGGTGTCGTGACTAATGCAGGCCGCGGCCTTGGCGCACGTTGGGTCGCGATGAACGACCTCAGTTCCGCCGACGCTGGCGCGATGACCCTGCGACTGGTGACGATCGTGCTGTGCGTCCTGCTCTACGTGACGCCGGTGATCCTGGGTTTGTGGCGCGGTGAGACCACCCACGATCGGCGTGCATCCTCGCGTGCCGAGCGCGAACGAGCCGAACTCGAGGCGGAGACCGCGATCGCGGTCAAGCGCGCCGAGGTGCGCCGCGAGGCCGAAATCCTTTGGGCCGAGCATCAACTGACGCAGGCTCGGCTTGCCATTGAGGCGCAGACCGAGATCGATCGCGACCGGCAACGCCGCCGGGTCTCCGAGGCTTTGGACGCTGCGCGGCATGCGCCGTCGTACCGGGCCGTCGAGCCGGGTGACGACGACGTGTATCTGCCGATCGCCGCCGAAGCCGAGGCGGCCAGCCGGGCGATCACCCCAGTGCCCGCCTCGGAACCGGCCGCAGACATTGTCCACACCCCCGCTGTTCGGGAGAACCTGCCTGCTCCCCTGTCGCCGGCCGGCGAGGTCGAAGCTCACGAGCAACGGAATGCCCCGTTGATCCCGTCGATCCCGGACGCCACCAGGGCCGCGGCCCGCTGGATTCGCCCGCTGGTGCCGCCGTTCGTGGCGAAGGTGATCGACACCACCACTGCGCCACTGCGCACCGCTCGCCAGGCGTTCGAAGGCGTCCTCGAAGAAACCGAAGAGATCACGTTCACGCTCAAGCGCTCTCGAAAGGTGGCGGTCAGCTCGGAGGCATCGGACACGCAGCTGTCCGGGCACCCCGCGAGCACTGAAACAGGCTCGGCGAAATCGGAATTCGTGTCCTCATCACGGCAATCACCCGGCGGTCGAGCACACCGAAGCCTGCCGGGTCGCGAGTTCCATTCGTCCTTGCCGCCGCGGCGGTCCGGAGATGAGGCGGGACGGCTGTCGGTGGAATCCGCTGAGGGCCGTCGGCGGGCGCTGACGAAGCGGGACGGGCCCCCCGAGTTGGATTCGCCGGACGGTCCGCGCCAACTGCCGCCGCCGAAATAGCCTGCCGCTATCCAAAACCCAAAGCGCCAGCGTCCGAACTCTGTTGAGAGTGTTCAGTTGGAGCGGCCGGGCACCCCCTCGAAGCTCGGCCGCCCCAACGTCTTGGCGCCTCAGCAGGTCAGGGCGGCGGATTTGAACAGCGCACCCCACTCATGCCGGGCCGCGGACTGCGCGTCCACGAAGCTGGGAGTCTTCTCGCCGTCGCCCGCCAGGTGGACCAGTGCCCACGCCATGGCGAATACCGGTACCTTGTGCCGTATCGCGGCGCTGTGCAATTCGTCCAGGGCGGCGTCGGAAGGACACCGGCGAAGGCCGATGAGAATGCCCCGCGCGGTGTCGAGGATGCGACCGGAATTCGGGCCACAAGAAGTTTGGGCGGGGACCCAGTTCGTCGTCATGCTGTGTGATACCTCCTGCTGCGCCCTTGCGAAACCGCTACTCGCATAGCGGCAGGAATTTGTGCGGTACACTTCGTCGCGGCCGCAATCCCCAAAAGGCGCCCTGGCCAATGATTTGCGGATCCGCCGTGTTGTGCCAGTCCACCCTTGACATTGAGACCCGGCCGTGACCGTTTCGGAATCGGTTGCTCATCAAGAAATTCGCGACACGCGGTATCGAAAAAGGCTGTGAAGCAGCGCAATTAATTGCTGGTCGGATGCATCGGGTGTGCTAGAGAATCGCCTTGGCCGCCTTGGCCTTCGCGATGTCGTCCCAATCGATGTCGAGTTCCAACAGGATCTCCTCAGTATGCTGCCCGTGCTCCGGGGCACGCGCGGGGGTCGGTGGAGTCTCGTTGAATTGCACTGGCGCGGCAACGATTCGGTACTTCTCGCCTTGGTCGTCGACGTTGGTGACCACGTACCCGTTCGGTTCGACTTGCGGGTCGTTGAGGGTTTCGCGCGGGGTGGCCAGAGCGCCCCACACACCGGGCTCGTCCTCGAGCACCGCCTGCCAATGCGCAAGGTCGTGACGCGCGAAAGTATTCGCCAGCAGCTCGGTCGCCATCGCCGCATTGGCGATCAAGTTGCCGGACGGGACGAATCGCTCATCGTCGGCCAGTTCCGCCAGGCCCATGCGCCGACAGAAGCCCGCCCAGAATTTGTCGGGCTGTAAAAACACCAGCTGGATCCACCGCCCGTCTTTGGTCTTGTACCGGTTGACGAGCGGATTGATGGCCAGGCCCGGTGGGGCACCCGGAATGCCATCGATATCGAAGAAGTCGGCGGCCGAAATCGACGGCGCTATCGACCACATCGCCTGCGCCAGCAGCGAGGAGTCGACGATGGCCGGTTCGCCGGTGCGTTCCCGATGAAACAGCGCCGCGCACACCCCACCGGCCAGCGTTGCCCCGCCCTGCAAGTCACCGAAGCCGGGCCCCTGGACCGCGGGCGTCTCGCTGCCGAACGGCGTGAGTGTGTAGGCGACCCCGCCGCGCGCCAGATACGTCGCGGCGTCGAATCCGCCGCGATCGCGATCGGGACCGCGGACCCCCAGGCCGGTCCCGCGCGCGATGATGATCTTCGGGTTGAACGAGCGGATGTCCTCGACGGTCAGCCGGGCCCGTTCGAGCGCGCCGGGCAGCCAATTGGTCAAGAACACATCCGCACTGGCCAACAGCCGGCCGAACAGCGCGCGACCCGTTTCCGATTTGATGTCGATGGCGATGCTGCGCTTGCCGCGGTTGCCCAGCTCGAGAATGAAGTCGGCATCCGGGCGGGCCGCTTCCCGGGTGAACCCGCCGACGACCAGCGAGCGCCCGGGATCGCCCGTGGCGACGCCTTCCACCTTGATGACGTCAGCACCCCAGTCCGACAGGGCGGCACCGGCAGAGGGCACGTAGGTCCACGAGGCCAATTCGACAATTCGCACACCTTGAAGGACTCCTTCGTGCACGCCAGACATCGCCAACTCCCTCGTCGGGGCCATTCCTTGCTATTTTAGATATTCTAGCTAGTCTTGGGCGTAGTGATAGCCCATCTGCAGGTCAGCGCAGTTTTTCGTGGAAGAGATGCGATGGAGCCGACGGAAGGTCTCAGCTCGACGCCCGCCGCGGTGACCGCGTGCCGTAATCCGGTGCGGAGGGGCGAGCAGTCGATTCATTCCCGCCGCAATCTCAGCCGATGCAGCGAATGGCGTTGGGCCCCAATGCGGGTCGTGGTGTAGACACACGGACGAAGGACGGGCGATGGGCAGGGTAACGGGCAAGGTGGCCGTGATCAGTGGCGCCGCGCGCGGTCAGGGCCGCTCCCACGCGCGAATGCTGGCCGCCGAAGGCGCGGACATCATTGCCGTGGACCTCTGCACGGACATCGACACCAATGAGTATCCCCTGGCCCGCCCCGAGGACCTGGATGAAACGGCGCGGCTGGTGGAAAAGGAGGGGCAGCGCGCCTACACCGCGATCGCCGACGTCCGCGACCGCGTCGCCCTGTCCGCGGCCATCGACGAAGGCGTCGCCGAGTTCGGCCACCTCGATGTCGTGGTGGCCAACGCCGGGATCTGCCCACTGACCGCGGGCCTGCCACCGAAGGCCTTCGCCGACGCGGTGGACGTGGATTTGGTCGGCGTGCTCAACCTCGTCCATGCCAGCCTCAAGCACCTCGAGGCCGGCGCGTCGATCGTGGTGATCGGTTCCAACGCCGCCTTCATGTCGTCGATGAACACCACCGGCATCGACGGCGGCCCCGGCGGAGCCGGGTATGCCTTCGCGAAACTGGCTGCCGCGCACTACGTCAACGACTTCGCCCTGGCGCTCGCCCCGTTCTCCATCCGGATGAACGCGGTGCATCCGACGAACGTCAACACCGACATGTTGCACAGCCCGCCGATGTACCGTGCCTTCCGGCCCGACCTGAAGGAGCCGACCCGCGAGGACGCCGAACCCATCTTTCCCTTCGTCCAGGCGATGCCGATCCCCTACGTCGAGCCCGAGGACATCAGCGAGGCGGTGCTGTTCCTCGCATCCGACGCCGCCCGCTATATCACCGGCCAGCAACTCCGGGTGGACGGCGGCGGTTTCCTCAAGGTCAAGCCGTGGTCGGGCGCATGACGGCAGTGTCACCGATCGGGTTGCACCACAACGGGACTGCGCGATGACCGACGAGCACTCGATGCAACGGCACCTGTACGCGCTCATGGTGCTGATGAAGGCGGCCGACGACCGGCTGTCCAAAGGGATCAGCACCGGCGAGTTCATGTGCGTGTACTGGCCGTCGCGCGGCCAGGAGGCGATCGCCGCCGCGATGGGTGTCGCGCTGCGGCCCGACGATCAGCTGGTGACCACCTATCGCGGATTGCATGACCTCATCGGCAAGGGAGTGCCGCTGGAGGAGATCTACGGTGAAATGATGGGCCGGACGGTCGGCGCGAGCCGGGGCAAGGGCGGCACCATGCATATCGCCAAACCCGAGGCCGGCGTGATGCTTTCGACCGGCATCGTCGGAGCCGGACCGCCGGTGGCCGTTGGGCTGGCGCTGGCCGCCAAGCGCAAGGGGCTCGACCGCGTCACCGTCGTCAGCTTCGGTGACGGTGCCACCAACACCGGTTCCTTCCATGAGGCGGCCAACATGGCCGCGCTCTGGGACCTGCCCATCGTTTTGGTCTGCCAGAACAACCTGTACGCCGAGATGACAGCAACCCGCGACACCATGAAACTCGAGCGGGTGGCCGACCGGGCCGCCGGTTACGGGATGCCGGGGGTGCGCGTCGACGGTAACGACCCGCTGGCGGTGAAGGCCGCACTCGACGCGGCGCTGCAGCGGGCCCGCGGCGGCACCGGGCCCACCCTCATCGAGTGCGTGACATTCCGCTTCCGCGGCCACTATTTCGGCGACCGGATGCCGTACATACCTCCCGAACAACTCGAAGCGGCGATGGCCGCAGACCCGGTGCCACGCTTCCGGCGCCACCTTGCCGGCACCGGCGTGTGTGGCGAAGACGAACTCGCCCGCATCGACGACGAGGCACTGGCGACGGTGGAATCAGCCCTGCAGGCGGTGATGAGCGCGGATCCACCGACGGCGGACGAACTCGACCGAGACGTGTACGCGACGGCAATCCGGTTCCCGGTCTGAGGATTTGGCGATGGGCGACACAGAGATGACGATGCGCGAGGCGCTGAACCTCGCGCTGGATCAGGCGCTCGCGGCCGACGAACGGGTATTCCTGCTCGGTGAAGACATCGCCGACCCCGGCGCGTCCGGTCCGACAGCGGGGCTGTCCACCAAGTACGGCCACGAACGCGTTCTCGACACCCCGATCTCGGAGGCCGCGATCCTGGGCGCGGCCATCGGTGCCGCCATCGACGGGTTGCTGCCGGTCGCCGAGATCATGATCATGGATTTCATCGGCATCGCGGCGGACCAGCTGATCAACAACGCCGCGAAACTGCGGTTCATGACCGCCGGGCGCACGTCGGCGCCGATCACCGTTCGCACCCAGGTCTACGCGGGGCTGGCCACCGGCGCGACGCATTCGCAGAGCCTGGAGGCGTGGTTCATGCACATCCCCGGCATGAAGGTGATCGTGCCGTCCACCCCGCGCGACGGGAAAGGCCTGCTGACATCGGCGATCTTCGACCCCGACCCCTGCCTGTTCGTCGAAACCATTCGGTTGCAGGGCAAGAAGGGACCCGTCCCCACCGACGCCGGCTTCTCCATCCCGCTGGGACAGGCCGACATCAAGCGGTCCGGCACCGATGTGAGTCTGATCGGCTACGGGCGCTGCGTGCACGACGCCCTCGCCGCCGCGGACACGCTGGCCGAGCGGGGCGTCAGCGCCGAGGTCATCGACCTGCGCACGCTGGTGCCACTGGACGTCGAAACGATCGTCGAGTCCGTCCGGCGGACCCGCCGAGCCGTCATCGTGCACGACGCGGTCCAATTCGCTGGTCCAGGAGCCGAAGTCGCCGCAATCCTGTCCACCGAGTTGTTCGGTGAACTCGCCGCGCCCATCGAGCGCGTCGCCGCGCGGTTCGTGCCCAACCCGGCCGCGGCGGCGCTCGAAGCACAGGTATATCCGTCGTCGGCGCGCATCGTGGAAGCGGCCCAACGCACGTGTGCAGGAGCGAACGTGCATGGCTGACTTCATCATTCGCATCCCCCGCGTCTCGGTGGCGGTCTCCGAAGCCGAACTCACCGGACTGCTCGTGGGCGCCGGTGAGCACGTCGAGGCGGGCACGCCGATCTACGTGATCGCCACCGAGAAGGTGGAACAGGAGATCGAAGCGGGAGCGTCCGGCACTGTCAGCTGGACGGGCCAGGTCGGGACCACCTACGACATCGGCGCCGAAATCGGCGTGATCACGTCATAACGAGGAGAGGTAAAGCCTGATGGATCTCAACGAGACCCGCGAGAGAATCATCTACGAGAAAGAGGGCCCGATCGCCCGCGTCACGCTGAACTGGCCGGAGAAGGCCAACGCCCAGGACCAGAAGCTGGCCGAAGAGGTCGACGCCGCGCTGTTGGACGCCGATCGCGACTACGACATCAAAGTGCTGATCATGAAGGCCAACGGCAAGGGCTTCTGCTCGGGACACGCCATCGGCAACAACGCCGTCGACTACCCGTCGTTCGTCGAGGGCGCCAAAGTGATGGGCACGCCGTGGAAACCGCAGACGGACCTCTTCGTCAAGCCGATCCTGAACCTGTGGGAATTCTCCAAACCGACCATCGCGCAGGTGCACGGGTATTGCGTGGGCGGCGGCACCCACTACGGGCTGACGACCGATATCGTCATCGCATCGGAGGATGCGTACTTCTCCTACCCGCCCCTGCAGGGTTTCGGCATGCCATCCGGTGAATGCTCCATCGAGCCTTGGGTGTTCATGAACTGGCGGCGCGCGGCGTATTACCTGTACCTCGCCGAGGTGATCGATGCCAAGAAGGCTCTCGACGTCGGGCTGGTCAATGAGGTCGTCCCACGCGACCAACTCGACGCCCGGGTCGAGGCCATCGCCCGCCACATCGCCCAGGCGCCGATGACGACCCTGCTGGCCACCAAGGCCAACCTGAAGCGCGCCTGGGAACTGATGGGCATGCGGGTGCACTGGCAGAGCTCCAACGATCTCGTCGCGCTCGCCTCCATCAGCAAGGATGTGCAGGAGCTGATCCAGACGGTGTTCAAGGACAAGGTGCTGCCCTCCGAGCAGGCCCGCCGCCAGGCCGCGGCCGCCGCCCAGACCGACGGCGCCGCAACAACTTAGGACCGCTGGTGAACATCGCCGATCACGCGATCGCAGCCGCACAGTCGCCGGCGCTGATCACCGACGGCGGCACGATCTCGTTCGGCGAACTGTATGCGCGCAGCCAACGGGTGGCCGCCGCGTTGCATGACGCGGGGCTGCGCCGCGGCGATGGCGTGGCGCTGATGCTGCCCAACCGGCCGGAGTTCTTCGAAATCACCTGGGGCGCCCAGCTTTCCGGGCTCTACTACACCGCGGTCAACACCCACTTCATCCCCGACGAAGCCAGCTACGTCATCGACGACTCGGACGCCAAGGCCGTGTTCGTCGATGCCTCGATGCCCGAACTGGCCGCGCACATCCGCGATGCCAACGCCGCCCTGGTCGCGCATCTCTGCGTCGGCGGTCCCCTGTCGGGCTGGCGATCCTACGAAGACGCTTTGGCGGCGGCGGGCGGCGCTCCACCGGTTTCGGACGGATCGGAGATGCTCTATTCGTCCGGCACCACCGGACGACCCAAGGCGGTGCGACGGCCGCTTCCCGTCGACGGCAACGGGTCCTGGGCACAGTCGGTGCTCGAGATGGCGCTGATCCACAAATACGGCATGACCTCCTCGAGTGTGTACCTGTCCCCCGCGCCGCTGTATCACGCGGCGGGGGTGAACTACACCATGGCGGCCAACCGGGTAGGCGCTGCGTCGATCCTCATGCGCAGGTTCGACGCCGAGGCCGTGTTGCGTCTGATCGAGACCCACCGGGTGACCCACGCGCAGTTCGTGCCGACGATGTTCGTGCGGATGCTCAAGTTGCCCGTGGCGGTTCGCGAACGCTACGACGTGTCCAGCCTGCGGTGCGTCATTCACGCGGCCGCGCCCTGCCCGGTCGATGTCAAGCACCGGATGATGGAGTGGTTCGGACCCATCATTCACGAATACTACGGCGGCACCGAGGGATTCGCGGGGACGACGATCGGTCCGCAGGAATGGCTCGCCCATCCTGGCTCCGTGGGGATTCCGATGGCCCCGGTGCACGTGCTCGGCGAGGACGGGCAAGAACTTCCCGTTGGCGAATGCGGCGAGCTGTACTTCGAGGGTGGGCCCGACTTCGAATACTTCAAGGACCCCGCCAAGACCGCATCGGTGTACAACGACCGCGGGTGGCGATCGCTCGGCGACATGGGCTACGTCGACCGCGACGGGTTCCTGTATCTCACCGACCGCTCGACTTTCATGATCGTCTCGGGCGGGGTCAACATCTACCCGCAAGAGGTGGAGAATCTGCTCGTCATGCATCCGAAGCTGGTCGACGCCGCGGTATTCGGGGTTCCCAACGACGAATTCGGCGAAGAGGTCAAGGCCGTGGTGCAGCCGGCCGACGGCGTGGTGCCCGGACCCGAGCTCGAGGCCGAACTCGTCGACTACTGCCGGACTCACCTGGCCGGCTACAAGTGCCCGCGCACCGTCGAATTCGACTCCCTGCCGCGCGACCCGAACGGAAAGCTGTACAAGAGACGCATCCGCGACCGCTACTGGCAGGGGCGAGTATCGCGGATCTTGTGATGTGACACAAGGGATGACGAGATGGCTATAGGAATGGGCAACGAGATCTCCAACGCGCAACCGCCGCGCCGGGCGGGGGTCAACTGGACGCCGCTACCGGTGCCGTGGGCGGTCCAGACCGTCGATCGAATCCCCAAGCAGCGCTACTACGATCCGGCGTTCTTCGCGCTGGAGGCGGAGATGTTCTGGCCACGGGTGTGGCAGATGGCCTGCCGGCTCGAGGAGATCCCCAGAGCCGGCGATTTCGTCGAATACGAAATCCTCGACGAGTCGATCATCGTCGTCCGGGTGGACGACCACAACGTGCGGGCCTACCACAACGCCTGCCGCCACCGCGGGGTGAAGTTGGTGGAAGGCAACGGGAATCGGCGAACCTTCGTGTGCCCATTTCACGGCTGGTGCTGGGGCATCGATGGCCGCAACACGTTCGTCCTGCGACCCGAAGCGTTCGCGGACGAGAACATGGGCAAAGACGACCTGGAGTTGGTCTCCGTGCGCTGTGAGCTCTGGGGTGGTTGCGCGTGGATCAATTTGGACGACGACGCACCGCCGTTGCGTGACTGGATGGAGCCGTTCGCGTCGACCTACGATGCGTGGCAGGTGGATTCGCTGCGCGTGGAGTGGTGGCAATCGTGCCGGCTGCCGGTGAATTGGAAGTTGGCGACGGCGGCGTTCATGGAGGGCTACCACGTCCCGCAGACCCACCCGCAGCTGCTGCCGTCCGCGCAGACCGGCGAGCCTTCCGCGGCAGTGCATCCCGTCGTCGCAAGCAGCCTGTATTTCATGCGCACCCTCGGCGACGGCATGGGCGGTATGACGCATGAAAACGACATCCGCATCGCCGAGGGCCTGCAGAACATCGAGTTGCCTGCCGACCCGGCCGGGGCGATGGCGGTGTGGCGCAGCGCCCTCAACGATGCCGTCGTCAACTGGCACCGCGCCCGTGGCAGCGGCATGCCCGACCTCAACGACCTGGACCGGCGCGGAATCACCGACGCGATCGGATTCGCCTTCCCGCACCACTTCATCCTGCCGACCTACAGCAGCGCATCCTCGTATCGCATTCGCCCGCTGGGTCCCGAGGAGACGCTGTTCGAGATCTGGTCGCTCACCCGTTATCCGGCGGATGCGTCGGCCGGCAAACCCATACCTCCGGAACCCATGGCTCCCGATGATCCGCGCTGGCCGCCCATCCCCGCCCAGGATTTCTCCAATCTACCGAGACAACAGAAAGGCCTGCACTCCAAGGGCTTTGAATTCATGCGGTTGTCCGACCAGATCGAGGGACTGATCTCGAACTTCGAACGGGTCATCGACGGTTTCCTGGCCGGCCTTCCGTACGACACCCTGCTGCCCGCCATCCAGAAGACGAACACCACCATCGATGTACCGATCGCCGATCTCGGGTTCGGCTCGGAGGCACCATGAGCACCCGATGGGACCGCTCCGCGGACCTGGTCATCGCGGGCAGCGGCGGGGGCGGCATGGTCGCCGGGCTGGCCGCACTGGACTGCGGACTCGAACCGCTGATCGTCGAAAAGCAGCCATTGGTCGGCGGTTCGACAGGGCTGTCGGGCGGCATCGTCTGGCTGCCGAACAACCCGCTGATGCGGGTCGACCGCATCGCGGACTCGCACGAGGACGGCCTGGCTTATCTGGCCGACGTGGTCGGTGACATCGGCGCCCCATCTTCGCCCGAGCGCCGCGAGATGTTCCTGACGGCGGGCTTCGAAATGATCAACTTCCTCACCCGCAAAGGGATCCAACTGATCCGGTGTGCGGGCTGGAGCGACTACTACCCGAACCACAAGGGCGGCAACGCCTCCGGCCGCGCCGTCGAGGGAATTCCCTTTGACGCCGCGAAGCTCGGCACCTGGAGCGACAAGGTGCAGCCGCCGCTGGCCAGGAACTACGGATACGTGGTGCTGACCAACGAGTTACGGTCCGTCCAGTATTTCAACCGCGCGCCACGCGCCTTCGCCGTCGCAGCGCAAGTATTCCTGCGCACCGCGATGGCGCGGGTCAGGCGACGTCAAATCCTCACCAACGGCGCATCGCTGATCGCACAAATGCTCAAGGCGCTGATCGATCTCAGCGACGGCAATCCCCCGCTGTGGACTGATGCGGCGATGACGGATCTGGTCGTCGATGACGGCCGAGTGGTCGGCGTGCGTCTTGTCCGCGACGGGAAGCCGTTGAATGTCGAGGCCCGCAAGGGGGTGCTGTTGGCCGCGGGCGGGTTCGGCCACAACGCAGAAATGCGCCGCCGCTACAGCGGTGACCAGCCCAACGAAGGGAAGTGGTCGATCGCCAACGCCGGCGACACCGGTGAGGTGCTCGAGGCGGCGATGCGGCTTGGCGCCAAGACTGACCTGTTGGACGAGGCCTGGTGGCTGCCTTCGGTTTTCATCGCCAACGGCGGTGCCGTCGCCGCGTCCCTGGGATCCGGGCGCCAGCGTCCGGGGGCCATCTATGTCGACTCGACCGCCCGGAGGTTCTGTAACGAGTCCAACTCCTACGTCGAGGTCGGCAAAGCGATGTATGCGAACAAGGCCGTGCCGTGCTGGATGATCTTCGACGAGGGGTATGTGCGCAGGTACGTCACGAGCGCCAATCCGCTGAAGCGAAACCAGCCGCTGCCCCCCGAGCTGATCGAGTCCGGCGCCGTCAAGCGGGCCGCCACGCTTACCGACCTCGCCCGCGAAATCGACCTTCCCGCCGACGAACTGGTGAGCACGGTCCAGCGATTCAACCGGTTCGCGACCAAGGGGCTGGATCCCGATTTCGGCCGCGGCCAGTCGGCCTACAACGACTGCCTGGGCGACCCCGGGTATCGTCCGAACGCCGCCATCGGACCCCTTGACACCGCACCGTATTACGCCACCAGGGTGCTGCCCGCCGATGTCGGGACGTGCGGCGGCGTCGTCACCAACGAGCACGCCCAGGTGCTCGACGAACAGGATCGAGTGATCGAGGGCTTGTACGCCACCGGCAACACCACCGCGACCGTGATGGGGCGGACGTATCCCGGCGCCGGGGCGAGCATCGCCAGTTCCATGGTGTTCGGTTACGTCGCCGCGCGCCATGCGGCAGGGCGCAGGATCGCGGGCGAGATGGGCCGCTAGGCGGGCACTCCCGCCGAGCATGAACCTCATTTCACGTTGGCGGGCAATCCTTCTCGTCGCGGTCGACGAAGTCCCGCGGCTTCATGCCCGACTGCATCAACTCCGCCCGGCGCGCCTGCACGTCGGACGCCGCACCGACCATGTTCGTCAAGATGTGACTGACCTGCAGATGCACCCGCATGCCCATCAATTCCCACGCGCGCTTCACGTTGTTCTTGACCGCCATCAGCGTAGTCAACGGGATTTGGGCGATCCTGCGCGCCATCTCCTCCACGGTGTCCTCGAGGTCGTCGCGCGGCACCACCTTGTTGAGCAGGCCCCAATCGAGGGCCTGCTGCGCGGACAGGGTCGGCGCCAGCAGCAGCCAGTCCATGGTGCGATGCCAATTCATCAACAGCCACGGCTCGATCATCGTGTGCCCGCCGGGCTCGCCGAGGCTTTGAGCCAGTGGCATCTGGAAATACGCGTCCTCGGAGGCGACGCAGAAGTCGGTCAGCAAGCCGAGATAGATCCCGCCACCCATGCAATAACCGTGGATTTGCGAGATCGTCGGCTTGGGGAACTCCCACAGGTACAGCGTGGGCCACAAAAACAAATCAGCGGTGCCCTTGTAAAGGTCCTCGAATGTGTCCCCGAAATCTGGGTACGGGTTTTCGTCCGGACCCCAGCGCGCCACATGGCCGCCGCAAAACCCCTTGCCGTTCGCCTTGAGAATGACGACCTTGATGTCCTTGTCACGGTCGGCCTCGTGCAGGCAGCCGTCGACCTCGCCGACCAGGACGGCGTCCTTGGTGTTGGCCTTGTCCACCCGATTCAGAATGATCCGCGCAATCGGCGGTTCGCGCTCATAAATGACCGCTTCCAGGACGCGCCGCTCCATCATGGTGACACTACCGGAGATCTATTCTCCGAATTCGCTTTGCGGTTGCGCAATGTCCGCGCGGGGAGTGAAGTGTATGGAGGCGCTGGCCCATTCCATGACGAATGGAGTTGTGATGACTACTCCGTCGGATCGAGCGGCACAGCTGGACCTGGTGGCCCGGCTGCAATCCTCCTACCCCGAACTCCCGGACGCTCCCACACCGGATCTCATTGACCACGAACGCTTCAACGCCTATGTCAAGACTCCCCACGACGTCGGCGGTGAGCCGGACGCTCCCATCGAATTCGAGAACAAGCAGTATGAGATTTGGGAGCACAACACCTACGTCATGTGTGAGGTGCTCGGCTGGCGTGGGATCTGGGTGTCCGAGGAGCGGCGGCGGATGGGCAACGTCGACCTAGGCCGCACCATCTACCTCGGACTCCCCTACTACGGCCGGTGGTTGCTGGCGGTCGCGCGCGTCCTCGCCGAAAAACATCACATCGGCCTCAGTGAATTGGCCGAACGCATGGCCGAGGTCAAGACCCGCTACGAGAAAGGCATGACACCTCTGGAGGCCAGGCCCAAGTCCGAAGGCGACCCCGCCGCGGTCACTCGCAACCGGCACCACCGGCACGCTGTCGGCAAGGGTGATCCACAGGTGTACGCCGGGCAGGCCGGCACGCCAAAATTCAACGTCGGCGACAAGGTCGTGGTGCGCGAGCTGCCCGTGTTGCTCTACACCCGCACGCAGGAGTATGTGCGCGGCGCGACGGGCGAGGTCGCGGTCGTTTCATACGAAAGCCCCGCCGCCGAGGACGAGACCTGGGACGGGGCTGACCAACAACCCGAGTGGTTCTACATCGTCCGGTTCACCCTCTCCGAGTTATGGCATGGCTACACCGGACCCGACAACGACACGTTGCAGACCGAGATCCCCGAACGGTGGCTCGCATCGGCCGAATAGCGCCGGAAAGGACATGAGCATGACGGCCCACGAGCACGACCACGAGCGCACCGCCGCCCCCATGGTGGACGAAATCACCGATTTCGAAGTCCTAGAGATCGCGCTTCGCGAATTGTGCATCGAGAAGGGCATTTTCACCGCCGAGGATCATCGCCGCTTCACGGAATTCGCCGAACAGATAGGCCCTACTCCCGCGGCGCGCCTGGTGGCCAGGGCCTGGCTCGACCCCGACTTCAAGGAGTTGGTGCGCTCGGATGCGCTCGCCGCCAGCAAGGAGGTCGGCGTCGACTGGCTGGAACCGACCGGATTCGGAACGCCGAGCGACTTCACCGCCTTGCATGTGCTGGAAGACACTCCGACGTTGCATCATGTCATCGTCTGCACGTTGTGCTCGTGCTACCCGCGCCCGATTCTGGGCAATTCGCCGGAGTGGTACCGCACGCCGAACTATCGCCGTCGCATCGTGCGCTGGCCGCGACAGGTGCTCGCGGAATTCGGCCTGATCCTTCCGGAAGACGTCGAGATCCGGGTGGAGGATTCCAACCAGAAGCATCGCTTCATGGTGATGCCCGTTCGTCCGGACGGAACGCAGGGTTGGACCGAAGACCAGCTCGTCGAGATCATCACGCGCGATTGCCTGATCGGCGTTGCGTTGCCCAAGCCGGGAGTGACGACCAACGTCATCACGCAGACGCGTCCGGCCGTCCACCCCGTAGAGCAGTGAGACACCGATGAGCACCGCGCACCCCCCGCCCCCCATCGGGGACTCCACTGTGGCACCGCTGGCGAAAATCGTTCAACGCAACCAGGTCTGGAGCCGCATGGCGGCCGAACACGGGGTCGACAACCCGGTACCGCCCTGGCAGACGAGCCTAAACGGAATTTGCGATGCAATTGACCATAGTCGGTGCGGCGCAAAGGTTCTCGGTTTCGTCGACCTGCGCGACGATGAGGACGCGCTGTCAGCGACCGTCTACTCAGAACTGCCCTATCCTGAGAACCGACTGGTTGCGTTGGCCCACTCGCTCGTTGCGCGCGGTGTCATCGCTGAATCCGAACTCGAGGATAGGCTGGCCGCCGTACGGGCCAGGCTGGAATCCTGAGCGAGCTCCACTGCGGCGCACATCACACCGGAGTTCCCGCGCGGTTTCTCGTGGTTGTGCGCGGGGTGCGCTATGCTCACAGCAACGTTGGCTTCAAAGCCTGATGTCAACTACGTCGTGGAACGCTTCTTCATCCCACTGGTGCTGCCCCGAATTCGGGCTCAACCACCACGTTCAGATGATCCGTGCACCCGCACTAGCTTGTCTCGCGGCGATCGATTTTGCCCTCCGGCAATCTCGCCAACTTGTGCCGAAAACCGCTCGCGACGACCGCGTTGCCGGTCCGGCATGACCGATGCCTGAAAGGCACCGAAAAGTGACTACCGACAAAACCTTTGCCGACCTCGGCGTGCGCGCTTCGCTGGTCGATGCGCTCGCCCAGCGCGGCATCACCCACCCGTTTCCGATCCAGGTCGAGACCCTGCCCGACACGCTCGCCGGGCGCGACGTGCTCGGTCGCGGAAAGACCGGCAGTGGCAAGACGCTAGCCTTCTCGATCCCGCTGGTCAGCCGCCTGTCGGACGCAACCCGGCGCCCCTCACGGCCATCGGGGTTGGTGCTCGCGCCGACCCGAGAGTTAGCGACGCAGATCACAGCGACGCTGGAGCCGTTGGCGACGGCCTGCGGCCTGCGGATCACCACGATCTTCGGCGGCGTATCGCAAGGCCGTCAGGTCGCCGCCCTCAAGTCCGGGGTGGACATCGTGGTCGCCTGTCCGGGCCGGCTCGAGGACCTGATGAAGCAGCGACTGGTCAGCCTCGACGCGGTCGAAATCACCGTCATCGACGAAGCCGACCACATGGCCGATCTCGGCTTCCTGCCCGGCGTCACCCGCATCCTGGCCGCCACTCCGAATGGCGGTCAGCGGCTGCTCTTTTCGGCGACCCTGGACAACGGCGTCGACAAACTCGTCAAGCGGTTCCTCCGCAACGAGGTGCTGCACTCGGTCGACGAGGCCAACTCACCGGTATCCGAGATGACCCATCACGTATTCCACGTCGCCAATGCCGATGCCAAGAAAGAGGTTGTGCACCGGCTCGCAACCGGCACTGGACGCCGGATCCTGTTCATGCGCACCAAGCATCAAGCGCGCAAGCTCGCCAGGCAGCTCACCGAATCGGGCGTTCCGTCGGTTGACTTGCACGGCAACCTGTCTCAGCCCGCGCGCGAGCGCAACCTCGCGATGTTCGCCTCTGGTGGCGCCCGGGTGCTGGTGGCAACCGACATCGCAGCGCGCGGGGTGCACGTCGACGAGGTCGAGCTAGTCGTGCACATCGACCCGCCCGCGGAGCACAAGTCCTATCTGCACCGGTCCGGGCGCACCGCGCGGGCGGGGAGCGCCGGCGACGTCGTCACCGTCGTGCTGCCCGAGCAGCGCCACGACACCCAGGCGTTGATGCGCAAGGCCGGCATCAAGGTCGCCCCTCAGCAAGTGACCGCGGCGTCGGCCGCGGTGCAAGCGCTCGTGGGCGAGGTCGCGCCCTACCAGGCCCCCGCACCCGTCCGGGCGCCCTCGCAGGCGCCTGCGCAGCATCGGGCCAACTCGGGCGGGCAGCGGCGCCGCCGGACCAGCAGGTCGCCGCGGACCAATCCCACCCCCACCGAATCGGCGATGTCGCACCGCACAGGGGCGCCTGGACGACGGCCGGATCGTCGCCGCTCGAGCCGAGCGCAAGGGAATGCCGGTTAGACCGCGTCATCGCCGGGCCAGCAGCCACGCCTGACCGCCACCTTCGTCAGCGTCGATCAAGTCCAGGCCGGCGAAGGCTGCGGGTAGCTCGCCGGCCGCGACGCGGAAGGCACCAGGGCTGGCCCCGACCTCACTGAGTGCGGTGACCGCCAGCAGCCCGCCCGGCGACAGTCGTTCGATGATCGCCCGGTCGAGGCGAGGGTCCCGGAACTTGCAGCAGACGATGACCTCGACCGGCGCCCCCGCCGGCAGGCCACCATCGAGATCGACGACGTCGAAACGACAGCGGTCGCCCACCCCGGCACATTGGGCCAGTTCGCGCGCGTGGCAGATGGCCACCGGGGAGACGTCCAGTCCCAGTACCTGCATGCCGCGCGCGGCCAGCCAGACCGCGCCGGTCCCCTGTCCGCAGGCCAGGTCGAGAGCCCTGCCGGCCGTGGGAAACAGATCCGCGTGGCCGGCAAATGCGGACGGCGGGGCAACCGAACTCAACGGTGGCGGCCCCTTCGCCGCGTACCGTTCGTCCCAGCTATGCCGGTCCGCTGCGCCCATGAGCGCCACTCTAGAACGACGCGCGTCCGATGACAGCCAGTCCCGTTTTAGACAGTTGTCTGTAAAAAGGGCACCCGCGTCCGCGCAGAGGCGGCCCGACCCGCGATGGACGCGGTTGTTGGCGCCGCGCCGCGTTCCTACACTGGACGGGTGTCTAAAGATGCGTCTTTCCCGGTCGTTGCCGGCAAATCAGCCGCGGCTCGCCGGTCGGATCGCCGACCCGGGCAGACCATTCGCAAGGTCCTCGATGCCGGATTGGCGGAGCTGCGGGAATCGTCGTACGCGAACCTCACGATGCGCGCAGTCGCGACTCGCGCCGGGGTATCGCCGGCCAGCGCCTACACCTACTTTCCCTCGAAAAGCGCGCTCGTCGCGGCCGTGTATCTGCGCTTCCTGCGCGACCTGCCACTACATACCGATGTCAACGACTCGACCAAGACCCGGGTCAGCGCCACGCTGCGGGACATGGCGGTCGTCGTCGCGGATGAGCCGGAGCTGACCGCCGCCTGTGGCGCCGCGCTGATGGCCGACGATCCGGCGGTCGCACCGCTTCGTGAACAAATCGGCGAGGAAGTGGCCAAGCGGATCGGTGCCGCGCTCGGTCCAGGCTGGCCCCGAGCCGTGAAATCCACGCTGCAGATGACCTTCTCCGGCGCGCTGATGACCGCTCGATTCATCAGCTTCGCCGAGATCTCCGGGCAACTCGACGAGGCGGTCAACCTCATCCTGGGTGCGTCAGTGGCATGAATGTCGCAGCACCCCAGCGCAATAGGTGCGGCTAACCGGTGTGGGCCGGATGTCGCGCCGGGCTGCCGGCCCGGAGGAATTCACCGAATCGCTGCCGGCCCAGCTCCGGCGATGCCTTGCCTGCGCCGAAGGCGAGTTTCCCCGACACCAGGACCGCCGTGACGGTGTCGTCGTTGCGGTTGACCATCCGCGACAACCCGCCGTAGGACTGGACCGGATGCTCGGCGTAGCGGTCGAGCGATTCGTCGAGCTTGTCGGGATTGATGACCACGATGTCGGCGCGGTCGCCGTCACGCAGCGTGCCGGCGTCGATCTCGTACCACGCACCGAGCTCACCGGTAAGCCGGTGCACGGCGCGCTCGATCGACATGAACAGCGTGCCTTGCCTCTCGGCGTCGCGCACGTGGCGCAACAGGCGCAGGCCCGAGTTGTAGAACGCCATGTTGCGCAAGTGCGCACCCGCGTCCGAGAACCCCATCTGCACGCCTGCGCTTTGGGCGAGCTTCTTGAGCATTTCGGGCCGGTGGTTGGAGATCGTGGTGCGCCAGCGCAGCTTGTCGCCGTGCTCGAGCACCAGATCGAGGAAGGCGTCGACCGGATGTAACCCGCCGCGATCCAGACCCACCTGCCCGAAGGACTTACCGACCACCGATTCGTCCGGGCACGCCACGATGTCGGCGTCGAAGAAGTCGCGATGCCACACCCTGGGTCCGTATTTCTGGTCGTAGTCCTTGCGAAACTGACGCCGGTAGTCTTCGTCGCGCATCAGCTCGTTGAGGGCGATCTCATCCTGCAGATGCAGCGCCGCTGCGCCCGAACCGAACTCTTCGAAGATCACCAGCGATATCCCGTCGGCGTAGACCTCGAACGGCACCGGCAGATGCTGCCAGCGGAAATCCGCGCCGAACGCATTGACCAAGCGGCCGAGCCACTCCATGAGGTAGATGACCGGTGGCAGCGACTTGACGTCAGCGGCCGACAGCAAGCTGGTCTTCAACCGCCGGCGTCCCGCCCCGAGCGAGGTGGCCAGTTGAGAAATTATCGACAACGGGTTCTTGATGTCGGGCCCCGACTGCAGAATCTTGTTGCGCCGCCGCAGGATTGCGTTCAGGCGCCGGAGCTCGCGCGGCTTGGCGTAGGTCGACGGCAGGGTGCGCGATCGACAGACCTCGCCGTCGAGCTTGTCGAACAGCAGTTGCTGCGATGACATGCCGACGAAGCCTTCGTCGAGAGCGTCTTCGAGCATCGCCTCCATCCGCGCCAGCTCCGCCGCCGACGGGCGGGTGTCCTTGCGCGTCGCCCGGTCCAACCCCATCGTCGCGGCGCGCATGTCGGAGTGACCGATGAACGCCGCGATGTTGGGGCCGAGGTTCAGCTGTTCGAGTGCGGCGACGTATTCCCTTGGACTGTTCCATGATCGGGCTTCGTCGAGGTGCTCGATGACATAGCGCCGCGGAATCGCCTCGACGCGGCCGAAGATGTCGCCCGCGTCGACGTTGTCCAGGTAGACAGTGGACAGCGAGCAGGAGCCCAGCATCACGGTCGTCACCCCGTGTCGCAGCGATTCGGAAAGCCCCGGCTCACAGAGTGTTTCGATGTCGTAGTGGGTGTGGATGTCGATGATGCCCGGAATGACCCACTGCCCGGTGGCGTCGATGACCTGGGCGCCCGTCGTGTCGAGTGGCCCCTGGGCGATGGTGACCACCCGCCCGTCCCGCACGCCGATGTTCCGTAGAGCCGACGGCGCGCCCGTCCCGTCGAACCAGCGCCCGTTCGCGATCACCGTGTCGTACTGCATCGGTCGGCCTCTCTGTCGCGCCGGAGCCTCCGGTTCGCGCAGTGATCATACATAGTATGCATACTGTCTGCCGGGCAACGGGCGCACGACGCGGTGGTCAGCCAGCAACGATGGCGCCGCGGAGACGATATGATCCGGCTGTGGGGTTCGCCGGCTACGGGTTTGCCACCCGGTAATCATGCGCAGTCACGGTTGGGCAGGAAACACGCCGTCATCCGATGCGGAGGCGATCGAACGCATCCTCGACGCCGCCGACAAGATCATCGACGAGCGGGGCTCGGCGATGCGGATCGCGGATGTGGCGCGGGCCCTGGGGGTCACCCGACAGACCGTCTATCGATACTTCCCCGGAACGCAGGCACTGTTAGTGGCATCGGCGATGCGCTCGGCCGACGGCTTCCTCGATCGGATGGCGGCCCACCTGCAGGGCGTCACCGACCCGGTGGTTGCCATCACCGAGGGAATGGCTTTCGCCATCGAAGAACTGGCCTCGGACAATCAGGTCGAATTCGTGCTGAACCAGCGCCACCGCGGCGGCCAGAAGGTTTCGATCATCTCCGATACCGCGCTGGCGTTCGGTCGTTCGATGCTTCATCGCTACGACATCGATTGGGAGCGCTACGGTTTCGACGAGGCGGGCCTGGATGAGCTGAACGAATTCTCGCTGCGGGTTCTGCATTCCTTCCTGGCCGACCCGGGTCGGCCGCCGCGTAGCGGCGCCGACCTGCGCCGCTACCTCACCCGGTGGATCGGGCCGGCGATCGCCTATCCGCAACTGGTCCGAGCTATGGACGCACTGGGCGCCCCCGAGCCACCGGCAACACGCCGGCGCTCTTCGAGAGCCTCCTGATCCGGGGACGCAGGACCGGCCCACCTGACCATACATAGTTGTCGATATGTCCCGGTTGTTGGCCGCGCGATTCATTGACGGAGGTCTTCGTCACATTCGGTCGGCAGGCGCCCGCACGACGCGCGCTCTCCGATGTCCTGTGGCACGATCGCGATGTGCAGGCGCATCCTCTCGCTGTATTGACTTGTGCTGTGCTGTCGCCGATTTGGGCTCAGCTCATCGGTCCGGTCGCGACGGCGTCAGCGGAACCATGCCGCGACGTCGAGGTGGTGTTCGCCCGAGGCACCACCGAACCACCCGGTGTCGGACGCATCGGGCAGAACTTCGTCGACACCTTGCGCTCGCACGTCGGCGGTAAGTCGGTAGGCGTGTATCCGGTCAACTACCCGGCCACCACCGACTTCCCCACGGCCGCCGACGGCATCAGCGACGCCGGCAATCATGTCGAGCAAATGGCGGCGAATTGCCCCCGCACCAAGATGGTGCTGGGCGGTTACTCGCAGGGCGCCGCGGTGATGGGCTTCGTCACCGAAAGCGCCGTCCCGGACGGCGTGCACCTGGTGCGGTCGCTGCAGCCGATGCCGGCCGAAGTGGCCAACCACGTGGCCGCGGTGGCGCTGTTCGGCAAGCCTTCGGGCCAGTTCATGAGCATCATCAATCAGCCACCGGTGAACATCGGACCGCTGTATTCGGCGAAAACGCTCGAATTGTGTGTCCCCGGCGATCCAGTTTGTTCCGGCGCAGGCAACCCTGCCGCGCATCGCCAATACGTCGAGGCGGGGATGGTTGACCAAGCGGCCGACTTCGCCGCCAATCGGCTCTCGTAACGCTCTGTCAGCTGACAGGCAGCCGGGCCCGCTCGGACTCGAGCTTGCACGGCCGCCTCGTCACTGGGTCGTGCCACCGATCATGTGGTGGACGTCGTGCACCGACCATGGCCCGGCGTGGTGATGGTCGCGGTAGCCCAGTAGTCGTGGCGTTTGGCGATCGAAGCTACCCACGAAACCGCCTGCGGCCACAAAGATTCGACCGGTCACCTCACGCGACAAATCGCTCGCGAGATAGGCGTAGACCGGCGCGACGAACTCGGGCGGAGCGCTGTCGAGTGACGCCCGCATGGTCACCTCGTCGAGCAGGCCGCGGCGGTGCAGGTCTTCGATGTGTTGTTCGTATTCGGCACCGGTGGACAGCCGTGTCCTGGCACCGGGACACACTATGTTGGCCCGCACGCCGTACGGCTTCAGTTCGGCGGCAATGGCCATTGTCAGGCCGTTGACGGCACCCTTACCCGCCGGATATCCCGTCCCGCCGTAGTCACCGAGAAACGCCACAGAACCGGTGTTGATGATGGTGCCGTGCCCCTGGGCGGCCAGCACCGGAGCGGCCACCCGGCAGGTGTGAAAGGCGGTGCCCAGGTGGCCATTGATCAGGCCGTCGAACTCCTCCGGGGTGATCGTGAGGATGGATGAACCCGCGGGTTCGGCGATGCCGGCGCAATTGATCAGAGCGTCCAGCCGGCCGAATGTGCTCAGACATGCGTCGACGAGCGCGCGGGCGACATGTTCTTCGTGCGCGGCTCCGACCACCGCGGTGGCCCGCCCGCCCGAGGCCGTGATCGCCGCGGCCGTCTCCTGCACGGCCTGCTCCTCACGCCCGTTGACGACCACACCGGCGCCCAGGCTGCCCAGCAGCTCGGCGACTGCCCGCCCGATGCCGCGGCTGCCGCCTGATACCACCACGCCGCGCCCGGCCAGCGGAACCTCGGTGCCGCTCATCGCCCGCTCGCGGACCGGATACGCCGAGGACCGCATAAAGCGTTGCGCGCGAATTGGTCTCGCCATCGGAGATGGCCGAACTCGCCGATCGAGGTCACGAACATTAGGCGAACAGTACCCAGCCGAATCCGAAATGAGAATCATCGCTCGCGGTGCGAGACCACGCGGACCGCAGCGCGTCGAGCAAATTTCAGCGACCAGAAAATTCGGTGAGATGCGTTTGCCACATCGCCGGCCACCTCGTCGTTGGGTGCCAGAAGGCCCCCGACGTCCCAGCTGGACGACCGTGCGGTACGTCGAAGAGGACCGTGGCTCGCGGCCCGCGGCTTGCTGGCGCCCGGCTTGTACACCGTAGAAACTGTTCAAAAAGTATCTAAATCTGTCGCCCCAAGCGATCGCCGAGCGGGGCGCAGGGGCGTATAGTCTCCAATGAAGTCCGTTATGGACGCGTCGCCGTTTAGCTAAAAGCGGTCCAGTCAGCCGCACGGCTACTGAGCTTGGTATGGCTCCGGCGGAATCAGCCTCAGCCGCCTCCCGCTCCTTCGTGCGTTGGCGATTCGACAGTCCGGCGGATCGAGATGCAGTGGGGGCGAGAAATGCGCATAGCTGCAACCTCCCAGTGCACACGACTCAGGAGAGAGTCAGCATGAAATCTTGTTCTCGCGCAACTGTTTACACGATTCGTCGAGTGACCTTGGGGTGCGCCAAGCGATGACCCATGTCATTTCTGCAACGCGTCCGGCCCCGCCACCCAGAACCAAGACCGACGATTCTTACGACGATGTCGTCGAGATGTTCTTGGTGCTGCAGCAATTGCCCGCCGAATCGCACGAGTACGCCTCCCAGCGCGAACGCATCGTGTCCCGATGCTTGCCGCTAGCGGACCACGTCGCCAGTCACTTCGCCCGTCGGGGCGAAGGTCTCGAGGACCTGATCCAGGTCGCTCGACTGGGGTTGATGAACGCCGTCAACCGATTCGACCCCGCGAAAGGACCCAGCTTCATCGGATTCGCCGTACCCACCATGATGGGCGAAGTCCGGCGTTACTTCCGCGACTACAGCTGGGGAATGCGCGTCCCGCGGCGGCTCCGCGAGCTGCACGTTCAAATCAGCAGGGCGACCGCGGACCTGTCCCAGCAACTCGGGCGCGCGCCCTCCGCCGGCGAGCTGTCGCAAATGCTCGAGGTTTCGCGCGAGGAGATCGTCGAATGCCTCGTCGCGGGCGACGCCTATCGACTCGACTCCCTCGACGCGCCGCTTGGCGCGGATAGCTCGGGAACGCCTCGTTCGGTCGCCGACTCGGTCGGCGACATCGATCCTCAGATCGAACACATCACCAACCGCGAAGCCCTCCGGGTGTTGGTTGCCACCCTCCCGCAGCGTGAACGCGAGGTGTTGCGGATGCGGTTCTTCGAATCCATGACACAGAGTCAGATCGCGGAGCGGATCGGCGTGTCGCAGATGCAGGTATCGCGCATCCTGGCGAACACGCTGAGCTCACTGCGCGATCAACTCGAATAGGCGGCAGTTCCCTCAGGCGCTGCGCGGCATACCCTGCCGCGCGGCCCTGTACTGTGCGACTGAAAAGGACAGCCCGGACTTTGTCGCCAGTAAGGCCTGGAAGGGAGCTCGATGCGATGAGGATGTCACGAACCGTGATCGCGGGTGTCGCAGCGACGACGGCACTGGCGGTGTCGATGTCCGGGTGCGGCAGCAACAAGCCGCAGTCGTCACCATCGAAGTCGGGTTCTGCCACCTCGGCAACCTCGGTCTCCGGCTCCGCGCCGGCGTCATCGGCGCAGGCGAATGAGTACGCCAAGCTGCTCATCCAGGCAAGTGACATCAACGCCCCGGTCCCCTTCACCGCTGCGCCCCCGACGGGCAATCCCAACGGCCGACCGGGCGTCGCGACCACCTTCAAAGACGACGACGGCAGCCACGCGATCAAGGTGACCATCCAGGTCTACGAAGACCCCGATGAGGCCACGAATGCGTTGAACACCGCGAAGGGCGAACAGGGCGGCGTGATCAAGGTCGACACCACGCAACCGTCGACCATCGGAAGTGGCGGAACGATGTTGATGGGCAACACCCCGGATCGCAGCAAGGGAGTGGTGTTCCTGCTGTTCACCGAGGGCAAGGCGCTCGCCACGCTGGAGTTCGACGGTCCTCCGGACACGCTGGCCCCGCCGGAGTTCGTCAATGACGTCGGCCAAAAGCAAGATGCGGCCATCAAGAAGGGGCTCGGCGGCTAGGCGTCCGCCACCACCATCGGGGGACGCTATGAACGTCATCAACGGTATGCCGGCTCACGCCCTTCTGCTGCATTTCGTATTGGTGCTGGTGCCATTGACCGCGCTGCTCGAGATCGTTTGCGGGCTGTGGCCGGCGGCCCGGCGCGGGCAACTGATGTGGCTCACGCTGCTCCTGGCCGCCGTCACCATGGTGTTGACCCCGATCACCATCAACGCCGGCGGATGGCTCTACGACTTGAAGAAAAATCCCAGCCCGATCCTGCGGGAACACGCCGAGCGGGGCAGCCTGATGTCCTATTTCTCCGCCGCGCTGCTGGTTGCCGCGGTCGTGCTGGTCATCGTGGGCGTGATCGAACGCCGATCCGGCAAGATCGGCGCCGCGACGCGGACACTCGTCGCGATTGTGGTTCTGGCGGTGGCGATCTCGTCGATGGTCCAGATCTACCGTGTGGGAGACGCCGGCGCGCAATCGGTCTGGGGCACGGCGATTGCGCACCTGACGAAGACCAACGCCGGCTGACGATTCCGTTCGCCGCAAAGCCTTCGACGGGTGCAGGGCGGCTAACGCGGCGGTTAAACGGGCGGGCCATCACGCGGTCGGCGTGAGAAGAAAGAGCCGGAACCGACGCCGGCCCGCGCATTTTTGGGCGAGCCGATAATTTGGCCAGGCCGCCATCGCCTTGTCCCACGCTTCGTCTCGCTCCGTGCCCGTGAGCAATTGCACCGTCGCCACGAACCGGTGGCCGTGACGGCGCACGGTGACCCGTTGTGCCGCTTTCAGGTTCGCCGACCAGGATGGGTGTCGCGCACGACCCCAGTTCGATCCGACCAATAGCAGGCCCTCGTCGACGGGGACATACTGCACGGTCGCGCTGCGGGCTAGACCGGTCTTGCAGCCCGAGCTGGTGATCCGCACGTTCGGCAGGCCGGCAAGATCCAACGCGCCGAGCCGTCCGCTGGTCAGGAAGCGAAGCACGGCTTCGAGCCACTCCACGACCTGGTGTCCGTTCAGAATCAGCAAGCGGTAGGCCGTCGGGTTGCGGAGCCACCGTTGCAGCGGATGCATGGGATTGACTGTATTCCCGGGGTATCGAATCAAGGCTTCACCACGATGAATTGCCGTTGACGAACCGGCGCTGCGGTGGCCACTCTTGTCCGGTCGGCGCGAGACAAATAAATTGCTTGATTTAACGCGGCTCGGGGTGTTCACTGAGGCGATGACTGCCGAGCGGGTTGCTCGTTCCGACCGGTCGACGGGCACCCGAGAGGCCATCTTGTCGGCCGCCGAAGTGCTTTTCGCCGAACGCGGAATGTACGCCGTGTCCAACCGGCAGATCAGCGAAGCCGCGGGCCAGGGCAACAACGCCGCGGCGTGTTACCACTTCGGCACCAGGGTCGACCTGCTCCGCGCGATCGAAAGCAAACATCGCGAGCCGATCGAGAAGCTACGTGCCCAGATGCTCTCCGCCATCGACGATTCGACCGAACTACGGGACTGGGTCGGCGCGTTGGTGCGCCCGTTGACCGATCATCTGTCCGCACTGGGCACACCGACCTGGTACGCGCGGTTCGCCGCGCAGGCCATGGCCGATCCGACCTACCGTGATGTGGTCACCAAAGACGCACTCGCGTCGCCGCTGCTGGTGCAGACGCTCGACGGCATCAACCGCTGCCTGCCGGAGCTGCCCAAGCGAGTGCGCGCCGAACGGATGGTGATGGTGCGCAACCTGCTCATGCACACCTGCGCGGAACATGAAGGCGCACTGGCAGAGCACGGACCGCGGTCGCGGTCGGCGTGGCCGGTGGCCGGCGAAGGGCTGATCGACGCGATCGTCGGCCTGTGGCGCGCGCCGGTCCACGTGGGCCCGGCCGCTGAGCAACCGGAACAGACAACCGCGCAGGGCAACAACCGAGGAGCACGATGACCGAAGGATCCACCGCCACCGACATCCCGGAGTTTCCCATGACACGGGCGCCTGGCTGCCCGTTCGCCCCGCCTCCGAAGGTGTTGGAGCTCAACGCAGACAAGCAGCTGAGCAGGGTCCGGATCTGGGACGACAGCACCCCATGGCTCATCCACGGCTACGAGGCGATCCGCGCGCTGTTCACCGATTCCCGCACCAGCGTCGATGACCGGTTGCCCGGCTATCCGCACTGGAATGAAGGCATGCTCGCGACGGTGCACAAGCGGCCGCGCTCGGTGTTCACCTCCGACGCCGAAGAGCACACTCGGTTCCGCCGGATGTTGTCGAAACCGTTCACATTCAAGCGGGTTGAAGCGTTGCGGCCCGCGGTGCAGCAGATCACCGACGACCACATCGACGCACTGCTGGCGGGCCCGAAGCCGGGTGACATCGTCGGCACCCTGTCGTTGCCGGTCCCCTCCCTGGTGATCAGCGAGCTGCTGGGCGTTCCCTACGAGGACGCGGAATTCTTTCAGACACAAGCCCAGCGGGGCATGGGTCGCTACGCGACCGAGGAGGACACCGCCCAGGGCGCCGCCTCGCTGGCGAAGTATCTGGCCAATCTGGTTCGGACGAAGATGCAAAACCCTTCAGAGGATTTGGTGTCCGACCTGGCCGAGCGGGTCAACGCCGAAGAGATCAGCGTGCGAGAGGCCGCGCAATTGGCCACCGGCGTGCTGATCGCGGGCCACGAGACCACCGCGAACATGATCAGCCTGAGTATCGCGGCGCTGCTCGACCATCGCGATCAGCGCGAACTGCTGCGCGCCACCGATGATCCGAAGGTCGTCGCCACCGCGGTCGAAGAGCTGATGCGCTACCTGAGCATCATCCAGACCGGTCAGCGCCGAATCGCCGTCGAGGACATCGAGATTGGTGGCGAAACGATCCGCGCTGGCGACGGCATCATCTTAGACGTCGCCCCGGCCAACTGGGATGACCGCCAGTTCCCCAACCCGGGCCGGTTGGACCTACTCCGCGACGACGGGCCGCACGTCGGATTCGGATACGGCCGCCACCAGTGTGTGGGTCAGCAGCTGGCCCGCATGGAATTGCAAATAGTCTTGCCCACCCTGCTGCAACGCGTTCCGACGCTACAGCTTGCCGTGCCCCTGGATGACCTTCCGTTCAAACATGACGCGCTGGCCTACGGCCTCTACGAGCTGCCCGTGACATGGTGAAGCCCCAACTGTCGCTGGACGTTCCAGATCTGCGTGGCAGATTGGCCGTAGTGACCGGGGCCAACAGCGGTCTGGGGTTCGGCCTGGCGAAGCGGCTATCGGGCGCGGGTGCCGATGTGGTGATGGCGGTTCGCGACCCGACCAAGGGCGAACGGGCGATCGCCGACATCCGTCGCGACACACCCCAGGCCAAGCTCAGCATCAGGCAACTCGACCTGTCCTCGCTGTCCAGCGTGGCCGCCATGGCCGAGGAATTGAGCGCAGAAGGACGCCCGATCGACATCCTGATCAACAACGCGGGCGTCATGACGCCCCCGCAACGGCAAGAGACGAACGATGGCTTCGAATTGCAGTTTGGGACAAACCATCTGGGGCATTTCGCGTTGACCGGCCGACTGCTGGGTCTGTTGCGGGCGGCGCATTCCGCGCGTGTCGTGACCGTCAGCAGCATCGCCGCGACCCAGCCCGACCTCAACTTCGGCGACGTCAACGCGCAACGCGGATATAAGCCGATGCACGCATACGGCGTCGCCAAATTGGCGCAGTTGATGTTCGCCGTCGAACTGGACCGACGCAGCCGCCTGGGCGGGTGGGGCGTGATGTCCAACGCCGCGCACCCCGGCCTTTCCAAAACAAACCTGCTCAGCGGCGCCTCGTACGGCCGCACCAAACCGACGTTGCAGGCCCGGATCACGCGGCTGACCTGGCGGCTGCTGCCATTCATGTGGCTCGACATCGACGAGGGAATCAAGCCGACCCTCTACGCCGCGGTATCCCCCGAGGCGCACGGCGCGAAATACTACGGACCTCGCGGTTTCTACGAAACGGTCAGGGGTGGAGTCACTTTCGCAGGTGTGCCGGGGCTGGCCCGCAGCGAATCCGACATGCGACAGCTGTGGCAACTCTCCGAACAACTCACCGGTGTCGGCTATCCCGAGACGAAGGGACGATGATGTCCAGCCCAGGCCAAACCCTCTACCCCGACGGCGTCATCGGTGCGCCCAAGGACCGCCGCGGTCACGCGGCGGATTTCAGCACCGGCCTTCCGGCCGGCACCGAGGTGTTCTCCGCCGACAACCACATCTCCGTGGCCGACGACATCTTCTACGAAGGCTTCCCCGCAGAGCTGAGGGATCAAGCGCCCCGGATCTGGTATGAGGACGGCGCATACCTGCTGGGGCCGCCCGGACAATCAATGGTGGTCGGCGACTTCAGCGCTGTGCTCATGCAATACGACGACCTGGCCGGTGCGGCCACCAACAGCGTCGAGGCCCGGGTTCGTGAGCTCGCCGAGGACGGTGTCGACAAGGAACTGGCCTTCCCCAACGCGGTGCTCGCGCTGTTCCACCACCCCGACCACGATATTCGCGAGCGGATCTTTCGCGTCTACAACGAGCACATCGCCGAGGTTCAGGAACGCTCGGGCGGCCACTGTTACGGGGTCGGGTTGATCAACTGGTGGGATGCAGCCGGCGCCCGACGCACGCTGACGGAGCTGAAAGCGCTGGGACTCACGACGTTTCTGATGCCGATCAGCCCGGGCAACGACCGCCACGGTCAGCCCATCGACTATTCGAGCACAGTGATGGATGCGGTGTGGGACGAGATAGAAGCAGCCGGGTTGCCCGTGACCCACCACATCGGCGAGAGTCAGCCCAAATGTCCGAGCGAGGTCAACAGTGTCGCGGTCGCCATGATGGTCAACATCGACTCGTTCCGGGAGATGTTTTCCAAGTACATCTTCGGCGGCATCCTGGACCGGCACCCGCGGCTGCGGATCGGCTGGTTCGAAGGCGGAATCGCCTGGGTGCCAACCGCGCTGCAAGACGCCGAGCACGTGCTGGCCTCCTATCGGCACATGCTGGCACACCAACCCGAGCGTGGCGTCCGCGACTACTGGGACACGCACATGTGCGCGTCGTTCATGGTCGATCCCCTGGGCCTGCGCCAGATCGACGCGATCGGAATAGACAAGGTGATGTGGTCATCCGATTACCCGCACAACGAAAGCACTTTCGGCTATTCGGAGAGGTCGCTGGCCGCGGTGGTCGACGCCGTGGGCCCCGAGGATGCCGTTCGAGTTGTCGGCGGCAACATCAAAGAGTTCCTGGGAATCAACACATGACGAACTCACTGAGTTCCCACGCGTCGGTGCTCGACATCCCCGATGAGCCGGACTGGGCCCGTATGCACATCGAGACCGGAGCGCGGCTTCGGTCCGCGATGGCCGAATACGGCGTCGACGCGCTGATTTTGCTGATGAACGGCTACGTCGGATATGCGACGGGTGCCAGCTGGCCGCTGCTGGACGCGGGGCTGTCGCACGTGGAGCGCCCGGTTGCCGTGGTGCTCGCCGAGGATGTGCATCCGCACCTGTTCATGCCGTTTCGGAGCGGGGCGTCCGCGGATTATCCCGTGCCAGACGATCATTTGCACGGCCCCGCCTATCTCGAATCCGACTATGGTGTCCGGGATTTCGCGCGGGCCCTGGCCGGTATCGTCCGGCCCGGGGCACACATTGCCGTCGATGAACTCACCGGTGCCATGCGGCGGGCAGCCACCACGCTGTTCCCCGCGGGGCCCCCGACGGATGCGGCGATCGTGCTCGGCGCCGCCCAATTGGTGAAGACCCGCGACGAGTTATCCTGTCTGCGCAGGGCGGCCCGCATCACCGAAGAGGCGATCGTCGATGTGCAGAAGGCGCTGAGGCCCGGCGTGCGACAGATCGATCTTTCGGCCACCTTCGTCCGTCACGCGTTCGAGCTTGGCGCCACCACGAACATGCTGGAGGCCATCTGGCAGGTGATGCCGACTTCCCGGGAGGCCGGGGTGTGGACGACGCACGGTGATCTCGCGCTGCCGTTGCTCCCGACCGATCGGGAACTGGCCGCCGGCGACGTGTTATGGACCGATATCAGCATCACCTATCACGGCTATTGCTCGGACTTCGGGCGCACCTGGATCGTCGGCGAATCGCCCACGCCGAGACAGCGAGACCAATTCCGGCAGTGGCGCACGATTTTGGATGCCGTGCTCGCGGTCACAAGAGCCGGCGTGACGTCAGGCGATTTGGCGCGCGCGGCGATAGCGGCCAACGGCGGCCGCAAACCGTGGTTGCCGCACTTCTACCTGGGCCACGGCATCGGCACCTATCCCGCCGAAGCTCCGATGATCGGAACGGATCTCGGCGAGGAGTTCGATGACAACTTCGTCTTTCCGCCAGGCATGGTTCTGGTGCTGGAACCCGTGGTGTGGGAGGACGGCACCGGAGGCTATCGCAGTGAGGAGATCGTGGTGATCACCGAGGACGGCTACGCGCCGATCACCGACTACCCCTATACCCCTTATGGCGACTGAAGTTCTGCCCGACGCGCCCGCGTTGCGTTCGGGCCGTCGCGAACGGGCGCTGGCACAGATGGCCGAACACCAGCTGGACATCCTGGTCCTCGGCCGGCAGGCCAACATCCGGTACGTCACCGGCGCCCCGCAGCTGTGGATCGCCGGCACCCGGCCCTTCGGGCCGATGTGTGTGCTGGTGCGCGCCACCGGAGACATCTACCTGAACAGCACCGACGACGAAGGCGTTCCGGAGGAGATCGGCCACGATCACCTGTACGGGCTGGCCTGGAACCCGATGACGCTCATCGACGTCCTGAAAAAAGTCGACGGCGCCGAGGCGGCGCGACGGGTCGGAACCGATGCGATCACACCGACTTTCGCGGCGCTGCTGCCCCAGGCGTTTCCCAATGCCGAGCTCGTCGACGCCGAGCCCGCGATGCGTGCCGCGCGGCGCATCAAGACGCCCGGTGAAATCGCGGCGATGGACCAGGCGTTGCGTGTCGCCGAGCACGGACTGGCGACAGCGCTGGGCGCATTGTCGCCGGGAGTTTCGGAGCGGACGCTCGCCGGGGTGATGATGGAGGCGATGGCCGCGGGCGGGGTAAGCACGCCGGCTACCCAGGACGCCGCGTGGGTGACGTCGCGAGAACAGCCGTGGCGGCGCGCTGCCGCGCACCAAGTCGGACCGGACGACCTCGTTGCCTTCGCCGCCGGTGCGCTGGCGAATGGCTATGTCGCCGAAGTCGGCCGATCCTGGCCGGCCGGCGATACCACCGCCGGGCAGGCCCGCGCGCTCTTCGAGCGCTCGGATGGCTTGTACGACAACATGCTTGCCGCGTGTCGCGCCGGCGTGGACACTCGCGATCTACTTGCCGCATACGACGCGTCGGGTGAACCGATCCCGCCGATGCCGGTCGCGCACGGACTGGGGTTGGGGTTCGACCCGCCCGTGGTGTCCGAAACGCTCTCGGCCGCGGGCGAACACGAACGACTCGAGGCCGGAATGGTGTTGGCGATCACCGGGTATGTGTGGCAGCAGGGCGTCGGCGCGGTGTTTCGTCGAGACACCGTGCACATCACCGACCATGGCGTCGAGGTACTCACCACCAGCCCGTCTTGGGGATAGCGCGGCTAAGCTAGCGATACTGCCGTTTCGTGAATACGTGTGCTTTGAATTCCCTTGCGCCACTGCAGTTTCAACAGTCATATCGCGTCGTTTTTTGTCGGTACGCCTTCGTAAAATCTGAAGGCATGGGTTCGACCAGTCGTGCAGAGATCGTCGAGGTATTCGACGCGCTCGAAAGTGACTTAGATCGTGCCTGCGCATTGTCGTTCGATGCTCTGACCAATCGAGAACGGCTGGCAATGTTAGAACGCTGCGAGAAGCTGCGCCGACGCATGCCGGCGGTGGAGCATCCGCTGATCAACTCTCTCGCCCGTGAGGCCACCGCACAAGAGTTGAGCGGCACGCTGCCGCATGCGATTGCAGAGGCGACACTGATCAGCCGCGCCGAGGCATCC
Organism: Mycobacterium sp. 852002-51971_SCH5477799-a; assembly: GCF_001667145.1. Taxonomy (GTDB): domain Bacteria; phylum Actinomycetota; class Actinomycetes; order Mycobacteriales; family Mycobacteriaceae; genus Mycobacterium. The sequence continues at coordinate 9,824 of NZ_LZIF01000035.1, read as the reverse complement.
CGCCGCGTCCGAGAAGCCGCCGACTTGGGTCCGCGAGGGGGACTGACCGGCGAAGCGCTGGCGCCGATGTTGGCCGCCACCGCGGCCGCGCAACGAGACGGCACGCTCGGGCCCGGTCAAGTCGCAGTCATTCGCAAGTTCCACCACCAGTTGCCCGGCTGGATAGATGCTGCCACCCGCGAGCAGGCGGAGGCCAAACTCGCCACCGAAGGCACCCAGTATCGGCCCGAACAGCGTGACAAGCTGGCCACCATCTTGGCCGACTGCCTCAACCCCGACGGCAACTTCAGCGACGAGGACCGCGCCCGGCAGCGCGGCCTGATCCTGGGTAATCAGCAAGCCGACGGCATGTTGCAGCTGCGCGGCTGGCTTACTCCTGAGGCGCGTGCCACTTTCGAAGCCGTCTCGGCGAAATTTGCCGCTCCGGGAATGTGCAATCCCCTGGACGACACCCCGTGCGTGGACAGTGCACCCAGTGAGGAAGCCATCGAAAAGGATTCCCGGAGCAGCGCCCAGCGTAACCACGACGCGTCGAACGCGGCGCTCAGGGGGTTACTCGCCTCCGGAAAGCTAGGTCAGTACAACGGCTTACCGGCCTCGATTATCGTAACCACGACGCTCGGCGAGCTCGAGTCCGCCGCCGGGCATGGCTTGACCGGTGGAGGCACCATCCTGCCGATGAGCGACGTGATCCGCCTGGCCCGGCACGCGCATCACTACTTGGCGATCTTCGATAAGGGTAAAGCCCTGGCGCTGTATCACACTAAACGCCTGGCCTCACCGGGACAGCGAATCATCCTGTACGCCAAGGACCGCGGCTGCTCGGCGCCCGGATGCACCACACCCGGCTACTACTGCGAAGTTCACCACGTCACCGACTGGTCCACGTGCCACAGCACTGACGTCAACAACGTCACTTTTGCCTGCGGGCCACAGCACCGCCTGCTGCGACCCCGCGGCTGGACCACCCGCAAGAACGCCGGGGGTGACACCGAATGGCTCCCGCCCTCGCATCTGGACCGTGGACGGCCCCGCGTCAACGTGTTTCACCATCCCGAAAAGCTGCTGCAGGACCGAGACGACGATGCGCCTCAAGCGACACGGCCCCCTCGGCCAACGCCTCGTCAAGCAGGTCGCCCAGCGGGTTTCGCTGCCAGAGCAGCAGCAGGTTCGACAGCATCTGCAGGGGGGCGCGCACGCGCTCATCTTCCCTGATCCGTGGGTCCGTCCGGCTGGTCGGTGCGACGTCGAATCGTTTGCGTATCAATGCCGGTACGTCCAGCAGCCAGGCCACGCCCATCACCGCCGCATACAACAACGTGTGCCGGCGCAGTCGGTCCGGCTCCAGGCGCGGACCGCCACAACGCTCGAATTCCGCGACGAACAGTTCCAACAAGTCGTCGAGGTGGCGATCCCACATCTCGTTCTCGGCGCCGGACATCGCCCCCCACAGGGCCATGCCCAGGTTCATCTGGCTGACGCATCCCCAGTCCATCAGCCCGCAGCGCAGAGTGCCGTCGCCGTCCCGCCAGAACCAAGCGTTGTCGACATTGGCGTTCCAATGGCACAGCGCGACGTAATCACCGTCGGCGACCAAGTGATCCGCGACCGCGTCTTCGAACAGGGCCAACCGAGGCGCCTCGTCGGCCAAACGTGCCAGAAACTCAGATGAGCCCACGCCAGCAGGCAACAGACTGGGCCGTGTTCTGGCGAATTCGGCCAGCTGCTGCACCCGTCGTTGCAGCCGGTCGACAGACAGCGGCGGTCGTTCTCCGACCGTTGCGGCCTGCACATCCAGCGGAAAGTGCGCGGTCTGTGCCGCGGGCAGCCGGCCGGACCGGTGCGTTCCGGCAAGCCGCGCCAGTGCGGTCAGGAGCGCGCGGTAGTGCTCCAACGGCGCGGGCATCTCGTAGTCGAGGCACTTGTGGTATTGGCGTTCGATCCCGTTGGCACCGAACTTGATTCGTTCGGTGATCAAGATCCCGCTGCCGCTACGACCGTGATAGTCGGCGAATTGCGGATCGGGCACCGCGATGGGGAATTGCGGGGCCCGTGCCAACGACGCGAACCGGACCTCGGACTCCATCTGGGTCTTTCCGCGGTCTCGCACCGAATCGTCGAGATCGCGGGAGAACTTGACGAACAACTCGGTGTGCAGATCCGCGGTGGGCCGGTCGTATTCGACCGACAGCATAACCTTGCGTCCCGTGCTACCGCCGCTGATCTCCCGGAAGTCGCTGATCCTCGCGACGCTGTTCTCCCGCAGCACACCGGAGGCCCGAAACGCGTTGGTCAGGAAGGATGCTCCCCCGCTGAGCAATGCCGCGGGGTCAGCCGGGAACGGTAAGCCACAATGATCGCCGATCACCCAATCCAAGGCCACGCCGCTACCAGGTCTGCTCGGCCGAGCGCACCAACATGTGATTGACCGCGACCCTGCGGTCACGGGTCACCATGAACAACACGGCATCCGCAATATCTTCGGGCCGCAGCATGACCATGCCGGCCGTCTGGCGTTCGAACGCCTCGCGCGACGTTTCGGCGAGGTGGCTGAAGATTTCGGTGTCGACGGTTCCGGGGCCTACCACCCCGACCCGGACCCGCTTGCCGAGAACCTCTTGGCGAAGGCTCTCGCTGAAGGCGTTCACGCCAAATTTGGTCAGCGAATACACCGCGGTGTTCGGCCGGGCCACCCAACCGGCGGTGGAACTGATGGTCACGAGGTCGGCCACACCGCGCGGCGAGTCGGCAGCCGCGTCGATCAGGTGGGGAAGCGCCGCGCGAGTGGCGTACAGGACACCCTGTACGTTGACGGACACCATCTGGTCCCAGTCCCGCAGCGACGCCTCGGCCGCGGGCGCCGATTGCATCATGCCGGCGTTGTTGACCACGATGTCAAGGCGCCCCAGCTCGGCAACGGTGCGCTGCACAGCGGCCGCCACCTGTTCGGCATCGGTCACGTCGGCGGCCACCACCAGCGCTGTGCCCCCGGCGGATTCGATCTCAGACCTCAGCGCCGCCAACCGGTCCGCCCGGCGTGCGAGCAGAGCCACCGCGGCTCCCTGGGCCGCCAGCGCTCGAGCCGTTGCCGCGCCGATGCCGCTACTGGCGCCGGTGACCAGCGCCGCTGTGCGCGCCAGTGTTGTCATGTTCCGCCCATCGGTTGCTTGCCAAGTAGCTCGTGTAGAACGTAGTCGGTGTGCTCGCCCAGGTCCGGCGCGCCGCGCTCGATCCGGGCCGGGCGTCGGACCATCCGCCAGGACGGCCCCAGCACCGGCCGCTGGCCTTCCCGGTGATCCGTGACGAAGCGGTACAGCTCGCGGTCCCACAGCCGTTGATCGGCAAGCACATCCACCGACGTGGCGCTCTTGGCGGCCGGCACCCCGGCCGCGCGCAGTCGCTCGGCGAGCCGCCCTGCGTCCCGGGCCCGAGTGAGCCGGGCGAGATCCGCGTCGAGCGCTTCGGCATGCCGGTGCCGCGCAGCGTCGGTGGCGTAGCGGGGCTCGTCCGCCAACGTCGCGGCGCCGAGTGTCTCGCACAACCCGCGCCATTCGGCGTCATCCGCGACGGCGACCGTGATCCACGCGCCGTCGGCACACGGGTAGCAGCCATGCGGGCACATGTCCGGGTGGCCGTTGCCGCTGGGGCCCAGAGGCCGCCCGGTCAGCGCTTGCTCGAGCAGGCAGTCACCGATCATCGAGGAGAGGGTCTCCACCGCCGACACGTCGACGAATTGACCTGCGCCGCTGAGCTCCCGGTGCAGCAATGCCACCACAGCGGCATATGCGGCGGCGGCGCCCACCGTCGAGTCGCCGTAGCGCATGCTCGTCCCCAGCGGTGGCCCGCCGGGATAGCCGACCAGCGAGGCGGGGCCGGCCAGCGCGGCAAAGCATGGCGCGTAACCGGTCTGGTGACCCAGTGGCCCGTCGTTGCCCCACATCTTGATCGACACGGAGATGATGTCGGGCTTGATCTCGGTGAGCTGTTGATACGCCAGGCCCTGACGTTCCATGGCGCCGGGACGCAGGTTGTTGATGACGATGTCGCTGCGGGCGATCAGCTCGCGCAGCCGCACCATCCCCTCTGTCGACTTGATATCGAGGTCCACACTGAGGATTTCGGGGTTGATGCTCAGGAAGTACGGCGCGTGGTTGATGTCGGTGCCACCGTATGCGCGCATCTCCTCGGGGCTGTCGGCCGTCTCGACCTTGATGACTTCGGCGCCCAGCATCGCCAGCAGCTTCCCGGCGTACGGACCGGCCCACACTTTGGTGAGCTCGACGATGCGCACGCCTTCCAGCGGCCCGCCCCGCGGGTTCTTGGGTGGCTTCAGTTGCGCCGCCCTGAGCGGCGGTCGTGGGCGCGGGGCATCGATGCTTCCCATGACCGACAGGGTGTGCTCACCGAGAAGTGGTGCAGCACGGGCGATTCGGGCGGGCGTTGCGCTGAATGCATACGGGACGGTCGGATACTCCGCGTCGCCCAGTACCGGATGGCGAACCTGTTGGAAGAAGCCGCGATGACGATACTGTGGCGAATGATGCAGGTCCGCAGCGCCATTGACGGGTACGAGCGGCACGCCGAGCCGCTGCGCCCTTTCCGACGCCTCCTCTTTGGGCAGGCCGGCTACCCACGAGGCGAAGCCCCGCTGAAAGGCGGCGACCTTCTCGGCGGTAACGGAGAACTCCAGCCAGTCGTCCTCGAAACCGTCGAGCCATTCGGCGTGGCCCATCAGGGTTTTCACCCCGGCCCAGTGGGACCGGCTGGTCATGTACAGGTAGACGAAGCCATCCGCGCAGGCGAAAAACGCCGCCGGTCCGGCCTGATCGTAATCATCGCGTGCACCGTCGGCCGGCACCTCGCCGGTGACGAAGCGGCCCAGGATGCAATCGGCGCGTGAGACCAGCACGGCCTGCTGGGAGACGTCGATCGACTCGCCCTGGCCGGTGTGCAGGCGCCCGCACAGCGATGACACGACACACAACGCCGCCTCCAGCCCAGCTTCGTAGTCGACCAGAAAGCGCCCCGGTCCCTGCAGCGGGGGCTTGCCCGGGTCCGGGTGGCTCGGAGTGTGATATCCCCACCCGCTGGCGTGAAACACGTTGATGCTGCGGGCATGGTCGAATTCGGCGGCAACCCCGTGACCGTACGGGGTGATGGAGCAGAAGACCACCGACGGATGGCGCGCGGACCAGTCCATCGACCGGCCTTCAATGACGGCGTCGGCGGTGTCGATCAGCTGGTGCAGCCGCTCGACGTCGGCCGCCGAGCCGAGATCGAGAACGACGGAGTCCTTGTTGGTGTTGAGGTAGGCGAACAGCGCGCTGCCTTCGCACCCGTCGGCGAGGACGGGCGCCATCGCGCGGGTCGCGCTGCCGCCCTTCGGCGCCTCGATCTTGATGACCTCGGCGCCGAAGTCGGCCAGCAGTTTTCCGCAGTACTCCCCCGCAACGGATTCGGCTAACTCGACGACCCTGATACCCGTCAGTGCGGACATGCACGCCCCGCCAAAACGGTCAGGGCTTCGCGCGACCCGAGCGGCTCAGGCGCCACTCCGGCGGGAAGTTCAAGTCGTTGTCCTTGACCACATTGTTGAGGCCCTTGTTGAAAGTGCCTTCGGTGAGGTCGACCTCTTCCGCGTCGTTTTGGATCATCGGCAGCATGCCCTCGACCATGCCGGTCAGCAGGCTGCCGAAGTACTCGCCCTTGTGCTGCTTGTACAGCTCGAGGAACGTCTTCTGGACCGCGACCGTGTCGGTCGGGCGCGACTTCGAGCACGCCAGCGCGTATTTCTCGGTCTCGGCCTCCAGCTTGTCGCGGGGCACCACACTGTTGACGAAGCCGCAGTCGTACATTTCCTTCGCGCTGAACGGCCTTCCGGTGAACAGCATCTCGGAGAACTTACGCAGGCCCATCGTCTCGGCCCACCACCACAGGCGTGGTCCCCAGCCCACGTATCGGAAGGCCGGGTGGCCGAAGAGCGCGTCGTCGCTAGCGATCACCAGGTCGGCGTCGCCCGCCTGATAGAAGTGCCACCCGTAGCAGTAGCCCTTGGCCTCGATGATGCTGATCTTCCGAAGCTCCTGCAGCGGACGGTTTCCCGCGCGGGCCTTGGCATAAAAGTCGGTGACAGTCGACAGATAACGGTAGGAACCACCCGGTGGGTACTTGACGTCGTCGTCGTTGATTGCGAGCTCGTGATGCAGTGGCAGGCCCGGGTTCTCCAGCATCGGACGCTGCTCGGGCAGGTCGCCGCCGCTGCCGAAATCTTCTCCCTCGCCGCGGATCACCACCACCTTGACTTCGTCGTCCACGTTGCATTTGTGGATGAGGTCCGCGTAGTTCTGCCGCATGCCTAAACTGGTGGCGTTCTGCGCGTCGGGACGGTCGAACGTGATGTAGGCGATCCGGTTCTTCTTGTCCTTTTCGAACTTGATGTACTGCTCGGCTTCCTTCTTCAGCTTTTCGTAGTCATATTCGGGCATGGGCTTCTTCTTTCACTTGGTTCTTACTTATTGCCTATTTGAGCAATGCGCCCGCATCGACTGGCAGCGAAACGCCGGTGATGTAACGAGATTCGTCAGAGGCGAGAAACAGGACGGCGTTGCTGATGTCGACGGCTTCCACCCACGGCACCGGCATCGTGTGGGTCATCTGCGAGAACGGCGCGAAATCCTCCGGCCCCGGATTCTCCAGATCCGGTCGAAACAGCCGGAAAGTGATGTCATTCATGGTCATCGGCGTATTGACCTGACTGGGATGGACCGAGTTCACGCGAATGCTGTGCTGACCCAGCTCGACCGCGAACGCCCGCATCAGGCCCAGGACACCGTGTTTGGCGGCGATGTAGTGGCCGGTGTACGCCATAGCCTTATGCGACCCGACCGAACCGGTCAGCACGATGGAGCCACCGCGTCCGCCGGCGAGGATATGCGGCACACCGGCTTTCACGGTGTGCCAGACGCCGGACAGGTTTACATCGATCATGTCCTGCCAGATCTGCTCGCCGATCTTGTGCAGCTTGTTGCCGAAGGTGCCGATTCCCGCGTTGGCGACGATGATGTCGAGCCGCCCGAGCTGTTCGACCCCGTCGTCCACGGCGGCCTTCAGCCCGTCGTAGTCGCGGACGTCCACCTGGGCGGTCACGATGCGCCGGTCGAGGTTCTTCACCAGATCCGCGGTCTCGGCGAGGTCTTCGGGCGTCGAATGCGGATAAGCCAGGTTGTCGATCGGGCCGCAGACATCGATCGCGATGATGTCGGCGCCCTCTTGCGCCAGACGGACGGCGTGACTGCGGCCCTGACCGCGCGCGGCACCGCTGATGAAAGCGACCTTGCCCTCGACTCGGCCGGTCATCGTGACACCTGCGCCGGCATACACTCCCAGCCCCGCACCGTGGAGGTTGGACTGAGGATGGCAGCGCTCAGGTCGACCTCCCACTCGGGGAATCGTTTCAGGATCTCTTCCAGGGCGATGCGGCCTTCCAGACGTGCCAGCGCCGAGCCCAGGCAGAAGTGCGTTCCCATGCTGAAGGTGAGGTGCGGGCGGATCGTGCGGTGAATGTTGAATTCGTTTGCGTCGGGCCCGAACTGGGCCTCGTCGCGGCACGCCGAACCGATCAGCATCATCATCACGCTGCCCTCGGGCACGGTCTGCTCGTGCACGGATACGTCGCGGGTCACGTAACGGGACACGTGCGGTGCCGGCGGTTCGTACCGCAGTAATTCCTCGATGGCCTGCGGGATGAGCGTCGGGTTCTCGACGAGGTCCCGGCGCTGATCGGGGTGTTCGGCGAGAACCTTTCCGGACCAACCGATCAGCCGGGTAGTCGTTTCGTTGCCGGCCCCGGCGACGACGTTGAGGTAGACGAGGATCTCCTCGCGAGACAGCCGCCTGATGGAGCCGGTTTCGTCCACGAATTCGACGTTGAGCAGCTCGGTCATGATGTCGTCGGACGGGTGGTCGGCGCGCCAGTCGATGTAGGCCTCGAACTGCTCGCCCACCGACAGCCCCTCCTCGGCGGCGTTCATGGGCTTGCCGGCTTCGGTACGCAGTTGCGCGTTGCCCCGGTCCCGGATGTACTCCTGATCTTCCTCGGGGATGCCCAGCAACATGCTGATGACCTTCATCGGCATCTGCGCACCCAGGTCGGTGACGAAGTCGAAACGATCCGAGCCAACCAGCGGATCCAGGCACTGTGCGCAGAAGTCCCGGATCATCGGCTCGAGCGCGGCGATCCTGCGCGGGGTGAACATGCGCGACAGCAGTTTGCGGTGCACGTCGTGAATAGGCGGATCCTCGAAGATCAACATGCCCGACGGGATTTCGAGGTTGGCCCTGATCAGTTCCAGGATCGCGCCCCGCGCCGAGCTGAATGTCTCGTGGTCGACGAGCGCCTTGCTGACATCGGCATAGCGGCTCAGGGCGTAGAAATCGTATTCGGCGTTGTAGTAAAGCGGCGCCTCCTCGCGCAATCGTGCGAACATGGGATACGGGTCGGCGATCAGCCCGACATCGTATGGATCGAAACGAACATGGCTATCGGTGCTCGCCGTCACGAAATCCCTCCTACCACTGCAGTTTTAGATGCCCGCAATTCCTGCACCAGGGCTCGCGCTGCCAGCGTCGCAGCGCTGGGTTCGGTTGGGGCAATTTGTACACTCCGCTTAATTGCGTTGCTCTGATATGTGCACAAGCTCCGCTGAAAACGGCGCATGAACGTCGGGCTACTCTATTCTCGTAGAGAACCATACAGCGGGTGCTCTGGCAAGAGCCAGAGACACCGTGTCCGCCCGGCGCTCTCACGCGGACCCGTGGGCCCCGCGGCGCAACACCCGAAGGCCGCCGGTCTGGGTGAGCCGTCCCTTTGCCGAACTCTTCAAGATCCCAGCCGCGATCGCCGACAAGATTCCGTCGAGCTGTTCGGGGCTGTCGATGATCCGGTCGCCGTGCGCGAACCGCTGCAGCAGGCCATTGATGAACGTCAGCGTGACGTTGCTCAGATCCTCGACGACGGCCGGATCCAGCTCCGCGCCGTGCGGCATCAGCTGCACCAGGATTTCCCGGTGCAGTTTGGTGAACTCGTCGGTGGCCTGCTGCAGAATCGCGGCCAGCGCGGGGTCGCGGGTGGCCTGCATGGTCAGCTCGTATCGGGCTCTGGTCCGGTACAACTGCGGATCGCTGCCGGCCTGGATGACCACTTGTGACAAGCGCGAGGGCGCGCGATCTTCACCGGAATCGGAACTGTCCGCAATGGCCTGCAGCTCGGCGAGGTCGAGCTCGGCCGAGCGTTCGGCGGCCGCGCGCAACAACGCCGATCGCGTGCGGAAATAGAACGAGGTCGTACCGTCCGGCACCCCGGCCTTGCGGTCGACCTTCAGGTGGCTTAATCCCTTGGCCCCGTCATCGGCCAATAACCGAATCGCCGCATCGCATAGGTCGCGGCGGCGTTCGGCAGGGTTGGGTTTGCGTCGCTTATCCATGATTCTGGTAAACAAGGACCCTACTCTATATTCGTAGTGTCAGTAAAGACCGCAGCGTCGTACCGTGCGCACACAGGCCTGGCCCCGCCCGCCATGCCAGCCCATTGGGGCTCAACACACCAAAGAAATTGCCGTGCAAGAGTTCACGTCGAGCGTGGAATCAATGATCCTGCGAGTAGAGTGCATCGAAGATGATTCACCGTCGTTTTAGCGCGCGCAGTGCCGCCGCCTGGCTTGGGTCCGTCGCTCTGCTCGCCGCAATGATGTGCGGCTGCCAGCAGGCGCATAAGTCCGCGCCGTCCAGCTCGTCGACCACCGCCCCACCCAGCACGACTGCTCCGC
>NZ_LZIF01000034.1 GCF_001667145.1 Mycobacterium sp. 852002-51971_SCH5477799-a | reverse complement strand
CCCCCGTCCCACCGCCCGCGGCCCCCCCGGCCCAGCCACCAATTGCGCCGATGGGTCCGTCCGCCGCTGAACCCGAGCAGCAAAAGGGCCCGAGTTTGATCGAGCGGATGGTGACCAGCAAGCTCCGCGTTCAGCGGCCCTCGTTCCGCACCACGGAACCCGACTCCACCCATCGCCTGCCCCTGCAGGCCGCCTCGCGGACCACCGGGATGACGGCCTATCAGCTTGGGCTGACAGTCGACGGACACGACACCCTGTCGGGAATTTCATTCACGGCGCGTCCCGGTTCCATCACCGCGGTCATCGGACCGTCGGCCGCACGGAATTTCGCGCTGCTCGCACTGCTGGCCGGCACCAGAGCGCCCAACTCCGGGCGCGTCATCCTCGACGAACACGACGTTCACGGTGAGCCGCAGTACATGCGGACTCGCGTCGGGGTGGTTCCGCGCGACGACCGCCTGCACGGACAGCTCACGGTCGCGCAGACCGTGAAGTATGCCGCCGAGATGCGGCTGCCACCGGACACGTCGCCCGAGCAACGCGACCGTGTGGTCAGCCAGGTTCTCGACGAGCTCGAGCTGACGTCGCACCGGGACACCAAGATCCGCAAGCTGGGACCCGAGGTGCGTCGCTGCGCTGCCCTGGCGGTCGAGCTCGTCACCCGGCCGAGTCTGCTCGTGGTCGATGAACCGACCGCCGGACTGGATGCTGCCCAACAACGTCAGCTCATGGCGATCCTGCGGCAGCAGGCCAACATCGGCTGCGCCGTCGTGGCCGCGATCTCGGATCGCGCATCCCTTACGGATGTGAACGCGTGCGACCAGGTGTTGGTGCTCACTGCGGCGGGCAAGGTGGCCTACCTGGGAACGCCCCTGCAGATCGAGTCCGCGATGGGCACCACGGACTGGTCGAGAGTGCTGTCGCAGGTCGGCGCCGATCCCGACGGAGCCCACCGCGCCTTCCGTGCGAGGCAGCAGACGGCGGCACCGACAACCCCGCCGGAAGTCGCGGCACCCGGTCCCCCGCCACCCGGGCTACCCAGGAACCGGCAGATCCGACTGGTGGCCCGGCGCGAGGTCCGCCTGCTTCTCGGCGATCGCATCTACTTCGCGTTCCTGGCGATCCTGCCGTTCGTGTTGGCGGGCTTGGCGCTGCTGATTCCGGGCGGATCCGGCCTGACGCGTCCCGACCCGGGTAGCACCAACGCGCACGAGGCCATCGAGATCCTGGCCGCGCTCAACGTCGCCGCGGTGATCATCGGCACGGCGCTGACCACCCGCGCGCTGGTTTGCGAACACCGCATCTTTCGGCGCGAGCAGGAGGTCGGACTGACCGCACCGGCGTACCTGAGCGCCAAGATCATCGCGTACGGCCTGGCCGCGGCCCTATATACGGCAGTCGTCGTGGCGATCGTCATCGCGGTCAAGGGCGAGCCGGGGCCAAGCGCCGCTTTGCTGCACAACGCCACAGTCGAGCTGTACGTCAGTGTGGCCGTCACCGCGATCGTGTCCGCGGTCGTCGGCCTCGCGCTGTCGTCGCTGGGGAAGTCGCTGCGAGAGGTTCTGCCCCTGGTGGTGCCGGTGATCCTGGTATCTGCGCTGTTCAACGGGAGCCTGGTGCAACTGGTGAACATCTGGGGCCTGCAGCAGATCAGCTGGTTCGTCCCTGCCCAATGGGGTTTCGCGGCCGCGGCGTCCACCGCGAATCTGCGCAGGGTCGACTCGCTGGCCGCCGACGCCCTGACATGGACCCACTACAGCGGCTGGTGGGTCTTCGACATGGGGATGCTGGTTCTGCTCGGCGTCATCGCGGCCGGGTTCACGCTCTACCGGCTGCGGTCGCCCCTCGGCCAAAGCCGCGACCCGTCGCCCGATCGCGGGCCCCAGGAAGGCAGTCCACCCCGGCGCTGATATCCGGCGCGGGCGGACGAACGTGGTCGCGACGCGAACCGGCCATTACTGTCGGATCATGGCGCCTGAAACGACTACCACTGCCGACTATCTGCGCAATGCCTTGGACGGACGTTGGCGCGACGTCAGACACCGGATGCGCGACACACTTACCGAGGACCTGTTCCGCCCGCATTACACACCGAACACGGTGATCGCCCGCACCAAGGTGGCGGAGCAGATGAGGATCATGGCGGCGTTCGGCGCGGCCGCCGACAGTTTCAAGAAAGAGCACGGCGGCACCGGCGACGTCGGTGCGGCGATCACGATGATCGAGATGCTGGCGATGTCGGACCTGTCGCTGATGGTGAAGGCCGGCGTGCAGTGGGGGCTGTTCGGCGGGGCCGTGGAGAACCTGGGCACCGAGCGTCACCACGAGATGTACGTGCCCAAGATCATCAGCCTGGAATTGCGCGGTTGTTTCGCGATGACCGAGACCGGCCACGGCAGTGACGTGCAGTCATTGGAGACCACCGCGACCTACGATCCTGAGACTCAAGAGTTCGTCATTGACTCCCCCACCCCGTCGGCCCGTAAGGACTACATCGGCGGCGCCGCCGAAACCGCAACCATGGCAGCGGTTTTCGCGCAGCTGATCACGACCGAGGACGGCAAGCCGGTCAATCACGGTGTGCACTGCGTCCTGGTCCCGATCCGCGACGAGGACGGCAACGACCTGCCCGGGGTCACCACGTCGGACTGCGAATACAAGGGCGGACTGCCCGGTGTCGACAACGGCCGGATCGTGTTCGACCATGTCCGCGTCCCTCGGGTCAACCTACTGAACAAGTACGGCGACGTCGCGGAAGACGGCACGTACAGTTCGCCGATCGATAACCCGAACCGTCGGTTCTTCACCATGCTGGGCACCCTCGTCCGCGGCCGGATCACGGTGGGCGGCAGTGCCGGCGCCGCCGGCCGCGTGGCGCTGGACATCGCCACCCGGTATGCGTTGCAGCGCAGGCAGTTCAACGCACCCGACGACGACTCCGAAGTGCTGATCATGGACTACCTGGTGCACCAGCGACGGCTGTTCCCGTTGATCGCGAAGTCCTACGCGTTGCAGTTTGCGCAGAACGAATTGGTAGGCAAATGTCATGACGTACAGAGCGCTGACGCGCCCGACGCCGACGAGCAGCGCGAACTCGAAGCGCGTGCCGCCGGGCTCAAGGCCGCCAACACCTGGCATGCGAGCCGGGCGATCCAGGAGTCCCGCGAGGCGTGTGGTGGCGCCGGATACATGGCCGAGAACAGATTGATCGGGCTTCGGGGTGATACCGACGTTTTCACCACGTTCGAGGGCGACAACCACGTGCTGACCCAACTAGTGGCCAAGGAACTGCTCACGGCCTATGCCGATGACATCAAGAGCATGAGTCCGGTCGAATGGGTGCGCTTCGCCGCCAACACCGTTGGCGAACGCGTCGTGAAACGTACTGCGGCAGAAGCGATTATCCAAACCATTGTGGATACCCGGCAAGACAGCGAAGAAGAGGGCAGCCTCTTCAACCGCGGCACCCAGATCAAGATGTTCGAGGACCGCGAGGAATATCTGCTGGCATCGGTGGCGCGGCGGCTACAGGCGAAATCCAAAGAGATGTCGGCATTCGACGCGTTCAACTCGGTGCAGGATCACGTGTTGCATGCAGCCAGCGCGCACATTGATCGCGTCATCCTGGAGGCGTTCGTCGCCGGGATCGACGCGTGCCCCGACGAGCAGGCCCGCGAACTGCTCGGTGTCTTGTGCGACCTGTACGCACTATCAGTCATCGAGGACGACAAGGCCTGGTACATCGAGCACCGCTACCTGTCCACCGAACGCGCCAAGGCCGTCACCCGGGGAATCAACGACCGGTGCCGCGCGCTGCGACCGCACGCCGAGACGCTCGTCGACGGGTTCGGGGTCCCCGAGCGGCTGCGTTACGTCGAGATGCTGCATCCGGAGAACCTGGCCGAGGCCATCACTCGCTGACGGGCCACTCTCCGATCTCTCGGGGTCGGCCGTCCGGGCGCGAACACGTTACTGGTTCGGGACCTTGCCAAGGGTTTGCAGCTTGCCGTCCGGGCCGATCCGGAACTTGACCGTCCCGATGCCGGTGGGACAGCACAGCTGGTCATGTGGCTTCTGCCACTGGTATTGAACGGTGACGGTGTCGTCCGAGGGCGGTAGCACGGTGGTATAGGGCTTCGGGTTTGAGGTTGGACTACCAAGCGGCTTGTTGTGGTCGAAGAAGATCAACTGTTGCGGAGTCGACTCGCTGGCGATCGTCGGGATGATCTGCACCCAGTACAACCGGCAGTTTCGCGTGTGCCCCCTGCCCATCTCGACCCAGATGGTGCCCGGGACGGCAATGGGAACGGCGGTGATGGCCTGGCGCACGGCGTCGGCCGTGGGTCCGTCGGAGTCCTTGCACGTGTCGGGCCGGGCCTGTGGCGGCGCGGTGGGCTTCCAGCCGCAGCCGGAGGCCAGCAAAACCAGAACAATCACAATGAGCTGACGCACGCGGTGAGCTTAGCGAAGACTGTGAATGTCCCATCGGTTTGGTCAAAAACCCTGTTCTGAGAAGCGTTTCGAGGGGCGTCGTGAGTAACCTCGAGCGGGACAGGCGGTCGACGGTGACCTGCGCTAACGCGACTCTCAGCCGTGAATTCCTCCGGTGATTTCACACGGGCGTGCTGGCCGTTGAGAGGAAGAAGTAAACCGGGGGAAATTTCGGGCAGCGATGTCGAAACATGCCTGCTCCACAATGAACTCACCCTGTACGGAGCTAACCCGTACGTACTTGACGGAGGGACGTAAGCGTGGCGAGGGAGTCCATGGCGCCTGACGACGCCGTGAACACCGTGTGCGCTTACTGCGGCGTCGGTTGCGGGATGGTGTTGCAGATCACAACGGATCCGATAACGGGCCGCGATCACGTCATCAAGTCGGTTGGGAACAAAGAACATCCGGCAAACTTCGGCCGCTTGTGCACCAAGGGTGCCACCACCGCGGACCTGCTTCGCGCGCCCGGTCGGTTGGACTCGGCGCATGCGCGGACCGACCGTGGCGACCCGCTCGAGCCTATCGACATGAATCAAGCGATCATCCAGTGCGCGACGCGGTTACGCGCAATCATCGATGAACACGGCGCGGACGCATTCGCGATGTACGTGTCCGGCCAGATGTCCATCGAGGCGCAGTACCTGGCGAACAAACTGGTTAAAGGTTTCATCGGCACCAACCAGATCGAATCCAACTCGCGACTGTGCATGGCCAGCGCCGGTTCTGGCTACAAGCTGTCGTTGGGGGCGGACGGACCGCCCGGGTCATACCAGGACTTCGACCGCGCCGACGTCTTTTTCGTTATCGGTGCCAACATGGCCGATTGCCACCCAATTCTGTTTCTGCGCATGATGGACCGGGTCAAAGCCGGCGCAAAGCTGATCGTTGTCGACCCCCGCCGCACCGCGACCGCCGACAAGGCCGATCTGTTTCTGCAGATCGCACCGGGATCCGATCTGGCGCTGCTCAACGGACTGCTGCACCTGATCGTCGAGAACGGCCACACCGACCCCGGTTTCATCGCCGAATTCACCGAGGGCTGGGAGGTGATGCCCAGTTTCCTGGAGCAGTACACCCCCGACATGGTCAGCGCGGTGACCGGGATACCCGAAGAGCACATCCGCAAGGCGGCTCAAATGATCGGCGAGGCCGAGAATTTCATGAGCTGCTGGACGATGGGCCTCAATCAGAGCACCCACGGTACGTGGAATACCAATGCCATCTGCAACCTGCACCTGGCCACCGGTGCGATCTGCAAGCCAGGGAGCGGGCCCTTCTCGCTCACCGGCCAACCCAACGCGATGGGCGGTCGCGAAATGGGTTACATGGGGCCAGGTTTACCCGGGCAGCGTTCGGTGGCATCGGACGACGACCGTGAGTTCGTCGAAAATCTGTGGGGCCTCCCTCGCGGAACGCTGCGCACCGAGGCGGGCAGCGGCACCATCGACATGTTCTCCCGGATGGCCGATGGTCAGATCAAAGCGTGCTGGATCATCTGCACCAATCCCGTTGCATCAGTTGCTAATCGAAAGACCGTGCTGGCCGGACTGGAGCGCGCCGACTTGGTGATAGCCCAGGACGCGTTCTTCGAGACCGAGACCAACGAATACGCAGACGTGTTGTTGCCGGCGGCCCTGTGGACGGAAGCCGAAGGGGTCATGGTCAATTCCGAGCGCAACATGACTTTGTTCCGGCCGGCGGCGCAGGCACCCGGCCACGCTTTGCCGGACTGGCAGATCATCGCCCGGATCGCCTGCGAGATGGGCTTTTCGGAGTCGTTCAGCTACGACTCCGCCGCGGAGGTCTTCGAAGAAATCAAGCGGTTCTCGAACCCGAAGACCGGGTACGACTTGCGTGGCGTCAGCCATGAACGACTGCGTCAGGGCCCGCTGCAGTGGCCGTGCGCCCCCGAGAATGAGGGCGACCGCAATCCGATCCGCTATCTCAACGACGGCATCAGCCAGACGCAGTTGGTCCACGAGGATGGCAGCGTCCCGCGGCTGGCCTTCCCCACGGCGACGGGTCGTGCGGTGTTCTTCGCCCGCCCGCACCTGCTGCCCGAGGAAATGCCCGACGACGACTACCCGTTCCTGCTGAACACCGGTCGCCTGCCGCACCAATGGCACACCATGACCAAGACCGGCAAGGTGGCCAAACTCAACAAGCTCAATCCCGGGCCATTCGTCGAAATCCACCCCGACGACGGCGCGCGCCTACAGATCGCCGAGGGCGATCGGATCGAAATCGCTTCCCGCCGAGGTCGCGCCGTGCTGCCCGCCGTCATCAGCGATCGAGTGCGGCCCGGCAACTGCTTCGCGCCGTTCCACTGGAACGACGTGTTCGGCGAATACCTGTCGATCAACGCCGTCACCAACGATGCGGTCGATCCGGTCTCGAGCCAGCCGGAATTCAAGGCTTGCGCCGTCACGCTCACGAAAGTCAGTGTCGTACAATCTTTTTCGGACATCGAGGCGCCGACCCCCAGCGAGATACCAGGGCCCTCGCCCACGGAGGTACGAGAAATCAGCGTGTCACAAGTCGATGCCCTCGGCGAATTACTCGGTGTGGCAACACAACCCAAGCCGGAATTCAACGAGCTCGGCCGCTCATACCTCGCCGGTATGCTGTCCGGGCTTCGTTCGACCGCGGGTCGCCGCGCCGGCGGGGTGCCGACCCTGCCGCTGAGCGCGCCGTTCGATTCCAGCACCCGGCTTTGGGTAGACGGCCTGCTGGCGGGTCTGTTCTCGCGCATCGACGGGCCCGAACCGGTGGCGCCTGTACAGGATGCCCAAGCGACTACGCCGTCGGCTACCCGGCAACCGCCCGTCGCGCCGGCCGATGCCAAGCCCGCGGCCCAGCGCGCACCCGTCGTGGTGCTGTGGGCATCGCAGACCGGGAACGCAGAGGAGCTCGCCGCCGAGATCGCCGCGCGGTTGGGCGCCGCCGAACTTCCCGTCGCGTTGCACAGCATGGATGATTTCCCTGCGGACAAGTTGACGACGACGAAGGAGCTGCTGCTCGTCACCAGCACCACGGGCGACGGCGAAGCGCCTGACAACGGCGCCGGCCTCTGGCGGGCGCTGAGCTCCGAGGGCGCGCCGCGATTCACCGACACCCGCTATGCCGTACTCGCGCTGGGCGACTCCAACTACGACGATTTCTGCGGTCACGGACGCAAACTGGACGCGCGACTCGCCGAGCTGGGAGCCGCCCGCATCACCGAGCGGGTGGACTGCGAACCCGACTACGACGACACCGCGGTGAAGTGGCTGGGCGACGTCATCACCGCCCTGACCAAGACGCCCACGTCCGTCGGCGGAGACGGAGCTGCGACGGCGCCGGCCCGCACTTCCACGGTTACGGCACCGCCTCGCCCTGGCGCGCCCGCTTCCAGCCCCTACAGCAAAAAACATCCGCTGATCACCGGCATGATGCGCAACACCGTGTTGAGCCGGCCACAATCGACGAAAGACGTGCGGCACCTGGTTTTCGACATGCCTGAAGAATCCGTTGCCTACGCGGCCGGTGACGCGCTCGGTGTGTGGCCGCGCAACAGCGACGAGTTGGTCGACGAATGGCTGTCGGTCACCGGCCTAAGCGGGCAGACCCCCGTGGAGGTCGGCGAGCATGGCCTGATGTCGTTGCGCTCCGCGCTCACCGAGCGTATCGAGATCGCCCACATCAGCCGCGATTTGGTGCGCTTCGTGCAGGAGCGCACCGGTGACTCGACCCTCGCGGAGCTGCTGAAGCCGGAAAACAAACGCGCACTGTCGGATTGGACCTGGGGTCGCCAATCTATCGACCTGCTGGCCAAGCTGCCCGTCGCCGCATCGGCCCACGAGTGGCTGCGGGTGCTCAAACGCCTTCAGCCGCGGCTGTATTCGATCTCGTCGAGCCCGAAGGAGTGTCCGGGCGAGGTCCACCTGACCGTCTCCCCGGTGCGCTACAACTTCCAGGGGGTCGCGCGCCGCGGGGTGTGTTCGACCTACCTCGCCGACCGCTCCCCCGGCGATCGAGTCGCCGTCTATCTGCAGCAATCCAGCAATTTCCGGCCGCCGAGTGAGTCGGACACTCCGATGATCATGATCGGACCCGGGACGGGAATCGCACCCTTCCGCGGTTTCCTGCAGGAACGGCGCGCACTCGGCCACACCGGACCCAACTGGCTGTTCTTCGGTGAGCAGCACGCCGCCACCGACTTCTACTACCGCGACGAACTCGAGCAGATGCGCGATGACGGATTCCTGACCGAGCTGGATTTGGCGTTCTCCCGCGACCAGCAGCAGAAGGTTTACGTGCAGCACCTGATGCGCAAACGCGGCGCGGAGCTGTGGAGCTGGTTGCAGGACGGCGCCCAGCTGTACGTCTGCGGCACCGCGGATCCCATGGCCAAGGACGTCGATCGGGCGCTGTGCGACATCGCGGCCGAATTCGGCAACCTCGACCCGGAAGCGGCGAAGGAATACGTCCGATCGTTGAGCGCGGACAAGCGCTACCACCGTGACGTCTACTAACGGCGATCTGCTGGCACCCGTAACACAGCGGAAACATCGCACACCCACCACCGAAACTTCTGCGCCGCACGATGCACTCATAAGGTCGCGCGCCTGAAGGAGTGACGTCATCGTGGCTCGGGAGTGTGATGGACCCGATCGGGTCTTCAAGAACGGCTGCCCGCTGCAATGCCGGCTGCGGTACGCCGGCACGGCCGACGAACCGGTCGGTGACCAATGCGACTGGGCGGGCCTGCCCGTGAACCTGGATTTCGCGTTCTCGCGGGATCAACGCGACAAGGTCTACAAGCAGCACCTGCTGCGCAGGCGCGGTACGCAATTCGGACCGTGGCGACACGGTGCCCACGTCTGCGTCTGCGAGATCCTCGAGGGCGAATCGCTCAGCAGCGGATAGCGACGCTTCTCGGACCAACGCGCGACGGTGCAGTGCGGGGTCGACCGACGCAAAAAATCAACTAGGTTCGAATTCCTTGATGCTGCAATAGCCAAATCATCTTGCGAGCGCCGAGCTACGCTGACCCGCAAGCCGGTCCGGCTCACATGTGCTTCGGCCGCGGTGGTCAACCTATAGACAGATGGCCCGTAATCCGTGTCATGAGCCGAAGACCCGCACAAGCCTCCGCCACGCCGAGGCGTGCCGATCAAGGGGTTCGGAATTCATGGTGAGCGGGCGCGCAGGCGGCGGGGCCAGCCCACGGGGGGCTGCCGGGTGCCCACCCGAAACAATATGTGGCGCAGCGCTGTTGCATGCAGCACAGATTCGCCGCCAGTGCGGCTTTCGGTTCGCTCCGAAACCAGATGAGCACCCACGGCCACCGTCCCGTTCGGCTGTCGTCACCGAACGCCACAGTTCGGGTAAGTCCGCTTCGATACAAAGGTTTCCTTCAGCCTGACCCTTACCGCGCTAGCCCGGATAACAGCGGACGGTTCTGGATACACTCTGCCGGTGACAAGTAGGCCGTCGTCATATCTGGTGTTGGCGTCGCAGCGCAGCGGCAGCACGCTGCTGGTCGAGTCGCTGCGCGCCACCGGCGTGGCCGGCGAGCCACAGGAGTTTTTCCAGTACCTCCCCTCCACCAGCCAGTCCCCGCAGCCGCGGGAGTGGTTCGCCGGTGTCGAGGACGAGTCGATTTTGAGCCTGCTCGACCCGCTGGACGTCGGGACGCCGGACCTGGCGCCCCCGGAGATCTGGCGTGCCTACATCCGTACGGTCGGCCGCACGCCCAACGGGGTGTGGGGCGGCAAACTGATGTGGAACCAGACGCCGCTGCTGCTGGACCGTGCCAAGAATCTGCCGGATCGAAGCGGCGAGGGCCTGCTGGCGGCGATCACCGACGTGGTGGGCGAGCAGCCGCTGCTGATTCACGTCTACCGACCCGATGTGGTTTCTCAGGCCGTGTCGTTCTGGCGCGCGGTGCAGACGCGGGTCTGGCGAGGCAGGCCCGACCCGGTGCGTGACGCGCGCGCCACTTATCACGCCGGGGCGATCGCCCACGTGGTCAGCATGCTGCGCGCGCAAGAAGAGGGCTGGCGAAACTGGTTCGCCGAGGAAGACATCGAGCCCATGGACATTTCGTATCCGGTGTTGTGGCGCAACCTGACTCAGGTGGTGGGATCCATCCTCGAGGCTTTGGGGCTGGACCCGCAGCTGGCGCCCGAACCGGTGTTGGAGCGCCAGGCCGACCAGCGCTCCGACGAATGGGTGGACCGCTACCGCGCCGACGCCGAGAAACACGGTCTGCCAACCTGATCGAGCGGCATAGCTAAATTCAGCCCGAGTCAATCACTTGGAGGTGACGCCCGCAGACGCCACCATTCGGAGTCAACGGGTGCGGCCGACAGACGCCGCCATGGGCGCTTGAGGAGCGATCATCGTGGGTGAAGGCGTGCCGATCGAAGACCACGACGCCCCGCGGGCGCCGGATTGGGCGGCCCGGCTCGGCTCGGTGTCGGTGGACGGGTGGGCGACCGCGGTTGCGGGGGTGATCGTCGCTCTGGCGGTGGCCGACATGCTCCCGAAGATTTCGTGGTGACCGCCGTGAGCACAGTCCAAGTGCAGCCCGACGAGACGTCGGCCGAAGGCACCTTCACCAGCAGCCGTCCGCTTGACTACGTACCCGGCATCCTGCTTCTGATCGGCGTGGGGGTGCTGGGCAAGTACTCCCAGATCTGGTGGAACGCCCTGGCCAAGCACCAGCACTGGACCGTGCCCGACATCGAATATGTGTTGTGGTCGATCGTGATTGGGCTCTTGATCACCAACACCATCGGCCTGCACCCGATATTCCGCCCCGGCGTGCTGACCTACGAATTCTGGCTCAAGGCAGGGATCGTGGCGCTCGGCTCGCGATTCGTGCTGGGCGACATCGCCAAACTCGGCGGGATCAGCCTGGTGCAGATCCTGGTGGACATGACCATTGCCGGGACGATCATCATCGTCGCGGCCCGCGCGTACGGATTGTCGGGCAAGCTCGGCTCGCTGTTGGCGATCGGCACGTCCATCTGCGGGGTGTCGGCCATCGTGGCGGCCAAGGGGGCGATCCGGGCCCGCAACTCCGATGTCAGCTACGCGATCGCGGCGATCCTGGCGCTGGGCGCGGTGTCGCTGTTCGTGTTGCCGCCGATGGGTCACGCGATCGGTCTCACCGACCACGAATTCGGTTTGTGGGCCGGGCTTTCCGTGGACAACACCGCCGAAACCACCGCCACGGGATATCTGTACTCCGACCACGCCGGCAAGATCGCGGTGCTGGTGAAATCAACTCGTAACGCGCTGATCGGCTTCGTCGTGCTGGCCTTCGCGTTGTTTTGGGCCGCACGAGGGGAAGCCGACGGGATCGCCCGGGGCGCCAAAGCCAAGGCCGCGTTCATCTGGAGCAAGTTCCCGAAGTTCGTGCTCGGCTTCCTGGTGGTATCGGCGATCGCCACGGCGGGGTGGCTGACCAAGGGCCAAACCGCCAACCTCGCCAACCTGTCGAAATGGGCGTTCCTGCTGACCTTTGCCGGCGTGGGACTCAACACCGACATCCGTCAGATCGCGCGCACCGGCTGGCGTCCACTGGTGGTCGCGGTCATCGGGCTCACCGTCGTCGCCACCGTCTCCCTCGGTATTGTCCTGCTGACGTCGCGCGTATTCGGTTGGGGCGCGGGGCCAGCGTGACGTCGGCGGTCATGTGCCTCATCGTGGCCCACCGCACCGGGGCCCACGCGCCGCGCGAAGCAGGAATAAGTCCTGGCCAGAAGGCGTGAAGGCCGGCTGAGCCAAACGAACGAACATGTCCGATGTCCTATAGTGGTGACATGCAACGCCCCGCACAGCTGCGCTTTGTCCCGTCGCGCTACCTTGCCGTGGACTGTTGTTGCTGCTGTTGTTGTTGAGTCCCTCGAGCCCTCGGCACCGGGGAAACGGTTTGCGAACTGCCTGGACGCGTGCTCACCGGGTGGCGCTGAGTAGAGCGTCGTAACGCTCTCACCCGGTGGCGCTAGCCATCCCCGCCGAGATGAACATAGAGTTCGATATTAGCTGGCAGGCCGAGGCCTGGTCCTACGTCGTTGGAGACAATAGGTAGATGAGCATCGCGGAGAACGTCACGGAATTGATCGGAAACACCCCGCTGGTCCGGCTCAACCGGGTCACCGAGGGTGCGGTCGCCGACGTCGTCGCCAAGCTGGAATTCTTCAACCCAGGCAATAGTGTCAAGGACCGCATCGGGGTCGCGATGATCGACGCTGCCGAGCAGGCGGGTCTGATCAAACCGGACACGATCATCCTCGAGCCGACGAGCGGCAACACCGGCATCGCCCTGGCGCTGGTGGCCGCGGCCCGTGGCTACCGCTGCGTGCTGACCATGCCCGAGACCATGAGTGTCGAGCGACGAATGTTGTTGCGCGCCTTGGGCGCAGAGATTGTTTTGACACCAGGCGCTGAGGGCATGCCGGGCGCCATCGCCAAGGCCGAGGAACTCGCCAAAAGCGACCAACGGTATTTTGTGCCACAGCAATTCGAGAACAAGGCGAATCCCGCGATTCACCGCGCCACCACCGCGGAGGAAGTGTGGCGCGACACCGACGGCAAGGTCGATATCTTCGTCGCCGGTGTGGGCACCGGCGGCACCATCACCGGTGTGGCGCAGGTGATCAAGGAGCGCAAGCCTTCAGCACAATTCGTGGCCGTGGAGCCGGCCGGGTCGCCGGTGTTGTCCGGAGGGCAGAAAGGCCCGCACCCCATCCAGGGCTTGGGCGCCGGGTTCGTCCCGCCCGTGCTCGCGATGGATCTGGTCGACGAGGTGATCACCGTCGGCAACGAGGAGTCGATGAGCCTGGCCCGGCGGCTGGCCGCCGAAGAGGGGCTGTTGGTCGGTATCTCCTCGGGGGCGGCGGTGGTTGCCGCGCTGCAGGTCGCCCGCCGGCCCGAGAACGCTGGAAAGCTCGTCGTCGTGGTGCTACCCGACTTCGGCGAGCGGTACCTCAGCACGCCGTTGTTCGCCGACCTGGCAGATTAGCCGTGCTCGAAGCCATACGACGGGACATACGAGCGGCCAGGGAGCGCGATCCGGCCGCTCCGACCACGCTGCAGGTGATCTTCGCCTACCCGGGCGTGCATGCCATCTGGTGCCACCGCATCAACCACCGGCTATGGCAGCGCGGCGCAAAGCTGGCCGCGCGTATCACCGCCGAAATCACCCGCATTCTGACCGGCGTCGAGATCCATCCCGGAGCCGTTTTGGGCCCCGGTCTTTTCATCGACCACGCGACCGGTGTGGTGATCGGTGAGACCGCCGAGGTGGGCGAGGACGTTACCATCTACCACGGCGTCACCCTCGGCGGCAGCGGCAGGGACACCGGAAAACGACACCCCACCATCGGCGATCGGGTGATCATCGGCGCCGGAGCGAAGATTTTGGGCGCGATCAAAGTCGGCGACGACAGCCGCATCGGTGCCAACGCCGTGGTGGTCAAGGAAGTTCCGTCGAGCTCGGTGGTCATCGGGGTGCCCGGGCAGGTCATCAGCCGCAGCCGTCCGGGCAGTCCGGACGACTCGATGATGCCGGACCTCGTCGGCGTCAGCCTGCAATCGCTGCTGACTCGCGTGACCCGACTCGAAGCCCAAGCGGACGGCTCCCAAACCAATCACGTCATCAGGCCGCCCGAAGCCGGTGTCTGGCACGGCGAGGATTTCTCCATCTGAAAGATTGTGGAGCTCAGCTCAACACAGTCTGATCGGCGGTATTCGCCAGCCCGCACCGAACGGTGATCGCCGCGTTTGGCGGGCTTGAGCTCGGCGAAGTATTACTCACGCTGAACATAACGCGGCCTTGGAATGCATCGTCGCCCGCAGCGTTGCACAGTGAGTTATGACCACGCTGCGTGACGACGCCACTCTCGAGGAGCGCCCATGACCGAGCTGCACCTGGCGGTGGGGCTGGATGGCTACGGTTGGCACCCCCAGGCGTGGCGATACGCGTTCGCGCACAACGCGACCGGTGGCGGCCAACTCAGCGGTCGCTATTGGGCCGCGCTGGCCGCCACCGCCGAGCGTGGGCTGCTGGATTTCCTTACCATCGACGACAGCCTGGACGCACAACCCGGGCCCCGGGCCGACATCTCCCCGCGGCGCCTGGCGGGACGCGCCGATGCCACGCTGGTGGCCGCCCGCATCGCGCCGGCCACCCGACATATCGGCTTGATTCCCGTTGCGACGGTCACGCACACCGAGCCGTTCCACGTCTCGAAAGCGATTGCGACACTCGACCACATCTCAAATGGCCGGGCCGGCTGGCAGATTCGGGTAAGCCCGACGGCGCACGAAGCCGCGCTGTTCGGCAGGCGAACCGCCCCCGACGGCGACGCACTGTTCGACGAAGCGGCCGACGCCGTCGAGGTGGTGCGCCGCCTCTGGGACAGCTGGGAGGACGACGCCGTCATCCGTGACGTCGCGACCGGTCGCTACATCGACCGCGACAAGCTGCACTACATCGACTTCGCCGGAAAGTACTTCTCGGTCAAGGGGCCGTCGATCACCCCGCGGCCACCCCAAGGCCAGCCGGTGGTGACCGCGCTGGCGCACGCTCCAAGGGTCTACGATTTCGCCGCCACCAGCGCCGACCTGGTCTTCATCACCCCGCACGATGAGGGCTCGCTGCATACGATCCTGGACGAGGTCGGCGGCGCGCAGCGCGCAGCGGGCCGAGAGCTCCTGATCTACGCGGACCTGGTGGTGTCGCTGGCCGACGATCCGTTGGCACCCGCGGCGGCCCTCTCGTCCGATGCGCACGTATTCATCGGCAGCACAAGCGATCTGGCAGAGCACCTGCTCGCGTGGCAGGACGCCGGGGTCGACGGCGTGCGGCTACGGCCCGCGATCAACGCCATCGACCTGCCCGCCATCGTCGATGACCTGGTCCCGCGATTGCAGCACGCCGGCCGATTCCGCACCGGTTACCGCGACGGCGAGACACTGCGCGAACGCCTGGGTCTGGCGCCGGCACCGAACCGCTACGCGACGGTGCCGTCATGACCGTCACTCCCCTGTCGATCCTCGACCTGTCGCCCATCAGCGCCGGCAGCGACGCCGCCACGGCTTTGCGCAACAGCATCGACCTGGCCCAGCACGCCGAGCGCTGGGGCTACCGGCGCTACTGGCTCGCCGAGCACCACTTCGTCGCGGTGGCCAGCTCGTCACCGGTGACCGTGATCGGCCAAATCGCCGCGGCCACAGAACGAATTCACGTCGGGTCGGCGGCGGTACAGGTCGGCCACACGACGGCGATTGCGGTGGTGGAAAGCTTCGGCATCCTCGACGCGCTCTATCCGGGTCGCATCGACATGGGGTTGGGCCGATCCGGGCAGCGGCGCCAGGAGGCGGCCGCGTCGTCTCCGGCCGCATCCGAACGTGCGCCCACCCCGTGGCGTGAGGTAGCCGGCATTGTCATCCCTACGCCATTCGATCAGGTGCCGCTGATGAAAACCGACCGGATCCGGACTCAGGCTTCGGTCCTCGCCCAACCGTGCGCGCAACCGCCGGACTTCGCCGAACAGCTGGCCGACATCGAAGCGATGCTGGACGGCACCTACACCGTCAATGGCCATGAGCTGCATGTCGTCCCGGGCGAGCATGCCCAGTTGACGCCGTGGATCTTCGGCAGCACCAAGGGCCAGAGCGCGGAAGTGGCCGGTGCGCGTGGACTCCCGTTCGTCGCAAGCTACCACATCACCCCGGGCACCGCGATCGATGCGATCACCACGTACCGCAACGCATTCCGCCCCTCCGCCCGGTTATCCGAGCCGTACGTGGTGGTGTCGGCCGACGTCGTGGTCGCCGAGGACAGCGCCACCGCACGCCACCTCGCGTCCGGTTACGGTCGGTGGGTGCATTCCATCCGCAGCGGCCAGGGCGCCATGCCCTACCCGGATCCCGACTTTTGTCAGCCCTTGACCGAGGACGAGCAGGCGTTGGTAACCGACCGCACTGCAACACAATTCGTCGGCAACCCGGACGAGGTCGCCGACCGGCTCGAGCTGCTGCGCCGCGCCACCGATGCCGACGAACTGGTGATCACCTCAGTGACCCACCGGCATGTAGACCGGCTGCGCTCCCACGAGCTGATCGCCAAACGATGGGGATTGACAGGATGATCGTTCGAGAAGCAGATCATCGCAAACAGATTCATTTGGGTGCGCATTTCCCCGGGGTGAACAACACCACGGTGTGGTCCGATCCGAGCGCGGGCAGCCAGATCGAGTTCGAATCGTTTGTGCACCTGGCCAAGTCAGCCGAACGAGGGCTGTTCGACTTCTTCTTCCTCGCCGAGGGCCTGCGACTGCGTGAGCATCGCGGCAAGATTCACGACCTCGACGTCGTCGGCAGGCCGGACACCTTCACAGTGCTCGCCGGGCTCGCCGCGGTCACCGACAACCTCGGCCTCGCCGGCACCATCAACACCACGTTCAACGAACCCTACGAGGTGGCAAGGCAATTCGCGACGTTGGACCATCTGTCCGACGGGCGGTCGGCGTGGAACATGGTCACCTCCTCCGATGCGTTCACCGGGGAGAACTTCCGCCGCGGCGGGTTTCTCGCCCATGCCAACCGCTACCGCAGGGCCGAGGAATTCATCACCGTGGCCCGGCAGTTCTGGGACAGCTGGACTCCCGAGGCCGTGGTCGCCGACGTCGACGCCGGGGTCTATGCCGATCCGGCCCTCATCGACAGCATCGATCACGACGGGCCGCAATTCCGTGTCCGCGGGGTGGCCTCGCTGCCCGCCGGACCGCAAGGCCAAACGGTGCTACTGCAGGCCGGTGACTCCGACGACGGTCGCGACTTCGGCGCCAAGCACGCCGACGCCCTGTTCACGCTGCACGGGTCGCTCGAGGCGGGCCAGCGCTACTACGCCGACGTGAAGAGCCGTGCCGCGGCCTACGGGCGGGACCCCAACCAGCTCAAGGTGCTGCCCGGCGCAACGTTCGCGCTGGGCGACACCCCTGCCGAAGCGGCGGAAAACGCCCGCCATATCCGCGAGCAGCAGGTCAGCGGTCCGACCGCGATCGCGTTCCTCGAACAGGTGTGGGGCGTGGACCTTTCGGCCTACGACCCCGATGGGCCCCTGCCCGACGTCGAGCCCGTGGAGAACCCCAGCATCACCCGAGGGCGAGTCCGGCACGGCGACCCCCGGAAGGTCGCCGAAACCTGGCGCGCCCGAGCCGAAGCCGAGCGCCTGTCGATCCGCGAGCTGATCATCGAAGTGACAAGCCGCCAGCAGTTCGTCGGGACTCCGGCGCAGGTGGCCGAAGAGATCGATCGCTATGTGCAGTCGGATGCTTGCGACGGCTTCATCCTGGTGCCCCACCTGACGCCGCACGGCCTCGACGAATTCGTCGCCAAGGTGGTCCCGCTGCTGCAGGAGCGGGGTAGCTTTCGCACCGAATACCGGGGCCACACGTTGCGCGAGCATCTGGGCTTGTTGCCCGCTCCGGGGCGGACGGCACCTCAGGCCGCCGTCGGCTGAGAAATGCTCCCCCGCCTGGACTCGAACCAGGAACCCTTCGGTTAACAGCCGAATGCTCTGCCAATTGAGCTACAGGGGACTAACCCGATCGCGGGACGACTCTAGCGTACTGGCACGACCGCACCCAACTAGCGTGGACCGCCCCGATCGCAAGCGCGGCGCAGCGGGTCGCCCGCCGGTGAGGCAGGATGGAAGCCATCGATCGTCGGGAGGAACGTTTTGATCCGGTATGTCGTGGTGCTTGGGCTGGGTTACGTGCTGGGCTCGAAGGGCGGCCGTCGCCGGTACGAGCAGCTCGTCGGCACCTATCGCGCGCTGACCAGCAGTCCGGTGGCCAAGTCAATGATCGAAGGGGGACGCCGCAAGGTCGCTAATCGGATCTCCCCCGACGCCGGTTTCGTCACGCTGAAGGAGATCGACGACCAGACGGCCATCATGGAACGCGACGTCGAGGGCTCGGCCGACGCGCTGGCGCCGTCTAATCGCCGCCGCTAGCCTGCTCCAACAGACTGCGGCGGTAGGACTCCATCGCCACCAGGTCCCCGAATAGGGCGTGGTACTCGTCGCCCTGGTCGATCGGCGACATGCGCTGCAATTTCGACTTCACTTCCGCGATCTGCCGACCCATCCACACCTCTTGCAGCCGGGCCAGCACACCGCCGATGTAGCGCGGCAGCTTCTCCTCGTCGACCTGGATGGCCTCCACACCCAACTCGCTGGCGAGGCCGGCCGTCAGGGGCGAGGAGGCCTGATCGCGCACCGCCTCGATCCACTGCCCGCCCGTGACCCCGCTGGACGTACCGCCCGCGGTCTCGATCGCCGCGCGGATGGCCGCGTACCCGGGATGGGTGAAGCTTTCGACGGTCAGCGTGTCGAACACCGGCCCCGCGAACGCCGGGTACTGCAAGGCCGCCTTGAGCGCCTCCCGTTGTGGCCACAGGGTGGGGTCACGTGGGTCCGGGCGGCTGGCGGCGGCCTGGGCTGCGTCCGGCGGCCGCTCGGCCGCGCGGCGGGAAGCCTTTGGGTGGCCAGAACCGCCGCGGGCCTGGATGTTGGTGGTTTTGGCCTGCCTGCGCACCCGGTCGATGACCTGCGCGACGTCGTCCCAGCCGACCCACCCCGCGAGCTGACGGGCGTACTCGTCGCGCAGGGTCGGGTCCTTGATCTGGCTCACCATCGGCACGCAGCGGCGCAAGGCGGCAACCCGGCCCTCGGCGCTGTCCAGATCCATCTCGGCGAGCGCCGAGCGGATCGCGAATTCGAATAGCGGCGTTCGCCGCGCCACCAGATCGCGCAGGGCGCCGTCGCCGGATTTAAGCCGCAGGTCGCAGGGATCCATGCCGTCGGGCGCGACGGCCACAAACGACTGCCCGGCCAGGTTCTGCTCGCCGCCGAAGGCCTTGAGCGCGGCGGCCCGCCCGGCCGCGTCGCCGTCGAAGACATAGATCAGTTCGCCGCGAAAGAAGCTGTCGTCCATCATCAGTCGGCGCAGCATCGACAGATGCTCGTCGCCGAACGCGGTGCCACACGAGGCGACCGCGGTGGTGACCCCGCTCAGATGCATCGCCATCACGTCGGTATAGCCCTCGACGACGACGGCCTGGTGTCCCTTGGCGATGTCGCGTTTGGCCAAGTCGATGCCGAACATCACGTTCGACTTCTTGTACAGCACCGTCTCCGGCGTGTTGATGTACTTGGCTTCCATCGGATCGTCGTCGAACAGCCGCCGGGCACCGAAACCGATCACCTCGCCGGACGAACTACGGATCGGCCACAACAACCGGCGATGGAAGCGGTCCATCGGTCCGCGACGCCCCTGCCGCGACAGGCCGGCCGCTTCCAGCTCTTTGAACTCGAAACCCTTGCGCACCAAGTGCTTTGTCAGAGAATCCCAGCCCGACGGTGCGAATCCGCAACCGAAGCGACGGGCCGCCTCGGCGTCGAAGTTCCGCTCGGTCAGGTACTGCCGCGCCGGTGCTGCCTCGGCGGATTCCAGCGCCGCCGCATAGAACTCCGCCGCGGCCGCGTTGGCCGCGACGAGCCGGCTGCGACTACCGCGGTCGCGCTGCACGCTGGTCGCCGGGCCGGAGTAATTGATGGTGTGGCCGATCCGGTCGGCGAGTAGTTCGACCGCCTCGACGAAGCTGACGTGTTCGATCTTCTGGATGAACGCGTACACGTCGCCGCCCTCACCACAGCCGAAGCAGTGAAAGTGGCCGTGGTTGGGGCGGACGTGAAACGACGGCGACTTCTCGTCGTGGAACGGACACAGGCCCTTGAGTGAATCGGCGCCGGCGCGCCGCAATTGGACGTAATCGCCGATGACTTCGTCGATGCGCACCCGTTCGCGGATGGCCGCGATGTCGCGGTCGGGAATCCGGCCGCGTCCCCGGGCACGGCCATCGCCCTCCGCGCGTGAACCTGCCGGGCTTGACATCGGCTCAGTCTAAGGCGCGACGGCGGAAGCTAGCCGGTACCGATGACACCGCAGGCGACCCGATCCATCGCGTTCTCGCTGTCCTGGGCGCCGTGCAGCATCAGCGCGGTCTTGTTGCCCGCCAGCAGATCGTCCCGATTGAACGAATCGGTGGTGGTGACCAGATATGCCGAGCCGTCCTGGCGGACCTCGAGCGACGTCAGATCGCCGCTTTCCGGCTTACCGGTGTGGCCCGGGGCCTGGTAATGACCGCCGGCGGACAGGAAGTTTCCGGGTGCACCGCCGGTCGGAGCCACCGAGTTCGGCTCGCACTTGCCGATCTCGTGGACGTGCAGGCCGTGGATGCCGGGCGTCAGGATGCCCGGCGCCGCCGTCTTCACGGTGACGGTCACATAGCCGCCGGTGAAGTCGAAGGTGGCGGTGGCCGCCGAGCGACCATCGGGCGTCTTGAGTTCCGCACTGAGCGAGCCGCCAGCGGGTGCCGGGGTGGTCGTCTCACTGGACGACGTCGGAGCGCCGCTTTTCACCGGAGGCGTGGTGCCCGGTTGGATGCTCGCATGCTGCGGTGAACTGCAGGCAGTCATGGCGACGATGGGAAGTCCCATCAAGAAGGAGACCACGAAGGGCGAGCCGCTGAATTTCTTCATGTCGGGGAGCCTAGCTCGCGGCGGCTCCGCTGATCCCCGGACGGGACGACTTGATGCCCACCGGCGACTACGGCCGCACCTGGCGGATGTCGATGCGTTCGAGCCGGTCCTCGGTATACGACGCGATCTGATCGACGATGACCCGCCACCGGCCGGCGTCGTCGGCAGCGGTGGTGAAGGCCGCAGCAAATATCGGGTCGAGCGTTCGGGGGGCCCCGGCATACAGCCAGTGCGCCACCCGATGGATGCGTTCACGCTGTCCGGCTTGGGTTTTCTGATGCCGCGGATCGGACATGATGAATTGCAGCGCCAGGATTTTCAGCAAGGCGACCTCGGCACGCACCAGGTCGGGAACTTGCAACTCGGCCCGGTAACGCACCAGCGGTCCGGGACCGGCCGCGGCGCGCGTGGAGGCAATGGCGGCCGCGGCGAACCTGCCGACCAGCTCACTGGTCAACCGCTTCAGCGCGACCGAAGCCGCGAGCGTGGCGTCGTACTTGCCGACGGACGCGACCACCGGCAGCGCGGAGAGCCGCCGCGCGGCCGCCATGAGGTCGTCGGCACGCACCCGGGAAGATTCGGTCTCGCCCAGCTCGGCCAAAGCGGCGACCTCGTCATCATCGGCGAGCACCCGCAGGTCGATGCGTTGCGACACCACACCGTCCTCGACGTCGTGCACGGAATACGCCACATCGTCGGCCCAATCCATCACCTGCGCTTCCAGGCACATCCGGCCCTCCGGAGCACCCGCCCGAACCCAGGCGGCCGGCTCGCGGTCTTCGTCGTAGTACCCGAACTTTCGCTGCCCGTTGCCGCGGGGCCACGGATACTTGGTGACCGCGTCCAGCGACGCGCGAGTCAGATTCAGCCCCGCGCTATTGCCTTGCGCATCAAGAACTTTGGGCTCGAGGCTGGTCAGGATTCGAAAGTTCTGGGCATTGCCCTCGAAGCCGCCGTATTCTTTTGCGACCTCATCGAGCGCGCTCTCACCGTTGTGGCCGTAGGGGGGGTGGCCGATATCGTGGGCCAGTCCCGCCAACTCGACCAGGTCGAGATCGCAGCCCAACCCGATGGCCATCCCCCGCCCAATTTGGGCCACCTCGAGCGAGTGCGTCAGCCGGGTGCGCGGCGTGTCACCCTCTCGGGGCCCGACCACCTGGGTCTTGTCGGCCAGCCGGCGCAACGCGGCGCTGTGCAG
This sequence comes from Mycobacterium sp. 852002-51971_SCH5477799-a, assembly GCF_001667145.1. Taxonomy (GTDB): domain Bacteria; phylum Actinomycetota; class Actinomycetes; order Mycobacteriales; family Mycobacteriaceae; genus Mycobacterium. Next base: position 72,409 of record NZ_LZIF01000034.1, on the reverse strand, counting down.
AACCCGCGCCCGATCGCGGGCGAAGTCGGTACGGTGCTGGCCCTCGGTACCCGGCAGGCCCGCAGTCTTCGGCGCTTCGGCCACCCGTCGCTGACGGTCGAAGTCGTCGTATGGGTCATGCTGATTCCCGGTCACCGACGCACAGTCTGCCAGGGATTGGCTGCCGAAGTCCGCCTCGACGCGGGCCCCCTGACGTATGTCACCGCGGGCCTTTGCCCAACGGTCCCCCTCCTCATCACGCCTACTGGCCTGCGTCGTCGCGGGGCTAGATTGGCCCTATGCGCTTCGCTCGCCTGATCGCGCTGATCGCGACGATCCTCACCGTCGGCTTCGGCAGTGGGTTGGTGCTGGCGGCGCCCGCCCGCGCGCAGCCACCATTCCGGTTGGCCGACTACATCACTGACAACGCGGGGGCACTGTCGGATTCCGGGCGCAGCGCGGTGAAGGCCGCCCTGAACCGGCTGTACACCGACCGCCACATCCGGCTGTGGGTGGTCTACGTCGACGACTTCTCCGGGCAACCCGCGGCCGGATGGGCACAACGCACCGTGCGCAGCAGCGACCTGGGCGACTACGACGCGCTGCTGGCCGTCGGCACCATCAGTCGTCAGTACGCCTTCCTGGTGCCGTCCACGATCAAGAGCGTCAACGCGAACCAGGTCGACAAGTTGCGGCGCAACGGGATCGAGCCCGCCCTGCACAACGGCGATTGGAGCGGCGCCGCGGTGGCGGCGGCCAACGGCCTGGACACCTCGCCGGGCTCGTCGGGCCGGGTGGCGCTGCTCGTCGTATTGGCCGGCATCCTCGTCGCGCTGGCAGTCTTGTTGCTGGTCATGCGCTATCGCGGCAGGCGCCGCCGCGCCGCGGCGCTGGCCGCGGCACGCCGTGTCGATCCCACCGACGCCGGCGCGCTGGCCGAGGTGCCGCCCCAGGCACTCGATGACCTCTCCCGCGCCTTGGTGGTGGACGTCGACAATGCGATACGCACCAGCGCCAACGAATTGGATCTGGCGGTCGCAGAATTCGGTGAAGACCGCACCCAGCCATTCATACAAGCAGTGACGAACGCCAAAGCGGCTCTGTCCCAAGCATTTACAATCCGGCAGCAGCTCGACGACGCGATCCCCGAAACACCGGCGCAGCGCCGCGACCTGCTCACCCGGGTGATCGTCTCGGCGGCGCGCGCCGACCGCGAACTGGAGTCACAAACCGAGGCATTCGAGAAGTTGCGCGATTTGGTGATCAACGCCCCCACCCGCCTGGACTCGCTGACGCAGCAGTACGTCGAACTCACCACCCGCACAGGGCCGGCCGAACAACGACTTGCCGCACTGCACAAGGACTTCAGCGCTGGCGCGCTGACTTCGGTGTCCGGCAATGTCACGACCGCCACGGAGCGGCTGGCGTTCGCCGACCGCAACATCGGCACTGCCCGTGAGCTTGCCGCCCACGCCGTCAGCGGACAACAATCCCGTCTGGTCGACGCCGTGCGGGCCGCCGAATCAGCGCTGGGCCAAGCACGCGCGTTGCTCGACGCGGTCGACCACGCGGCAGGCGACATTCAGCACGCGATCGACCGGCTGCCGTCGGCGATGAACGACATCCAGAACGACATCACACGCGCAGACGACCTGCTGCAGAAGGCATCGAACGTCAAAACTGCGCACGCCAGTGAGCTGGTCGCGGCGCGCGACGCGGCCATCAGGGCCGTCGAAAGCGCACGAGCCGGTGCTTCCGACGATCCTTTGGGCGAGTTCGGACAGCTGACCAAGGCGGACGCGAATCTCAACGGAGTATTGGCCACGCTAGCCGAGGAGCAGGCCGCCGCCGAACAGCTGAACCGGTCATTAGAGCAGGCGTTGTTCACCGCGCGGTCGCGGGTGCGTGCGGTGTCGGACTACGTCGACACGCGTCGGGGCAGCATCGGTCCCGACGCACGCACCCGGCTGGCCGAAGCCAAGCGGCATCTGCAGGCCGCGCAGGACAAACGATCGACACTGCCGACCGAGGCGATCGCCCACGCCAATGCGGCGTCGACGCTGGCTGCCACGGCGCAATCCCTGGCCAATGACGACGTGCAACTGGCCCAGCGGGCTTACATGGGCCGCGGCGGCAGCGACATGGGTGCGATGCTCGGCGGGATCATCATCGGCAATGTCCTCGGTGGCGGCATGCGGGGCGGATTCGGCGGCTGGAGCCCGACGTCGTTCGGCGGCAGCCCAAGTGGGTCCGGCGGCGGTTTCATGGGTGGCGGCGGTCGATTCTGAACAGTGCCTGACGCCGGCGGCTTCGGGCCCTCAGCCGGCGGCCGGGGAGTGTGGTATCACGCCAGGGGCACGCCGCCTGGTGTCGTTTTCCCATCCGCTACGCGCACCATCTGTAGCCGACGGTGGGTCGGCATCGTCGGGCATCTCTTCGGGACCTTCGGCGCTGACTTCCGGCTTCGGCGCCCAGTGGTCATAGTCATCTGGCGGCACGACCACGCCCCACTTGAGTGGGACCGACAGGCCGCCGAGCACGCCGGACTCACCTCGAACTGCCGACACCGTGTCATCCGGCAACGGCGAACCGAGCGGCAAAAGCACCCCTGCCCCCTTCCACAGCCGACTAGAGCGTTCGGGCGCTGTGGCGAATCGAATTCACACCCACCGGTTCACATCGTAAGACAAACTGAAGAAAATGAGCGGAATTTGTTGATTCTATTTTTGTCGAGCACATCCTCAACGGTGCGCGACCCCGTCGCCGGCGCCGCGACCACAGCCGCCCAGCGCCGTCACTCGCAAGGAGGATACCGATCGCCCGGCGGTTGGTTCGAAGCCTTGTGCGACAGGACGCTGATTCGAAATCTGTTTATGCACAATAATTTAGGGGTGTTATCGAGGTTCACTTCGATGACGGGACGAGGTTGTTTGTCGCGTCGCGGTAGTCGGTTCTCGTCCGGCTCTTCCGGTGAACGAGTAGAGCGGCGGCGAGTTTTACCAGGCGCATCAGATGAATTCCGCATGGCGATAGAACGCTTGTTCCCATCCATATCGACAAATCCCGAAAGTATTAATTCTGGCCGATTTGCACAATATGCACGCGTGCAACAGCAGCACCGTCGCGCTATCCGCGCCGGTTGCGCGGAACTACTTTGGGACGAGATCTCACCACCTGCGCCCTGGTCGCGCGGTCCTCGCCCTCGGGTCGCTTCTCGTCCACCGGCATCGCCGCCATCGGCGCGCCATTGCCCGACCCGGTTGCCGCCGCTGCAACCGGCGCCGCAGAGCCCGCACCCGACATCGCGGGTGCGGCGATGTAAGCCGGCATCGATCCTTGCCACGCGGCGGGCACAGACATCGACCCGACGAACCGCGCGCTACCCAGCCCGGCCGTCGCAACGCCGAGGGCGCCCAGCCCCCCACCGGTCAGCGGCTGCAGGTCGGTCAGCGCGCTACCCGCGCTATGCGGCGCGTTGGGAGGCGCGCTGGCGGCACCGACCAACGCTGGTGCCAGCGACGGCGCCGACGCGGGTGTCGCCGCCGGGCCGGCACTTTGGGCGAGCGTCACCATGGGCGTCATCAACGCGGTTGCCGGGTACGCTCCGGCCTGCGCGGTAGTCGTCAATGCGGCCACCGGCGTCGACGACAGCAGCGACGTCAACGACGAGACGGCCGGCGAGAGCGCCGAAAACACCGACTGCAGCTGAGTGGCGAACGCGGTGCCCAACGAGGACAAGCTCTGAAGAAACGGCGACGCGAAACTCAGGGGTGCGGTCACCAATCCGGCCAGATCCGCCACATCCGCGGACGGCGCGTCACCCCCGAGGGCCGCGGGCGGCGCGCTGAAATTCGGCAATGCCTGGGCCATCGATTGCGCCCCGGCCTGATAGCCCAACATCGCGGCCACATCCTGCGCCCACATCTCGATGTACTCGAGCTCGGTCTGTGCGATCGCCGCAGTGTTCACGCCCAAAAAGTTCGTCGCTATCAAGACGAGCAGTCGGGCCCGATTCGCCAGCACCTCCGGCAGCGGCACGGTCGCCACCAGAGCCCCCTCGTAAGCCAGGGCCGCCATCCGGGCCTGCCATGCCGCCACCTCTGCCTGCGCCGCAGCAAGGAGCAGCCATTCCACGTAAGGGGCCGCGGCCGCGGTCATCGACGTCGACGACGGCCCCCGCCAGGGACCGCTGGCCAGATCCGAAACCACGGTGTTGAAAGACGATGCCGAGGACGACAGCTCGGCCGCCAACCCATCCCACGCCGAGGCCGCCTCGAACAGGGGTCCGGACCCCGGGCCGCCAAATATCAAGGCCGAGTTGATCTCAGGAGGGAAGAACACAAACGCGGGAATCAATCGCAAACCCCAACCGACCGAGTCAACGGCTACTGTCGTGGGCGGTTCGACGTCCACCCGCGGCCATTAGCCACCTACTTTTGCCCCAGAAGGGGATCTTAAGGCACCCATGCGGGAAAGGCCGAATCTTACCCAACCTTATTTCGCAACACCCGGCGCCGGTGACGACGCATCGCCACGCGGGCGCGACCACCAGTTGTGCCGGACAGAAATCTGAAAGACGACACGAGGGGAAGGCGACTAACAGCCCTTGAGGCGCACCGCCAAATACTCGGAGACGGCATTGATCGCGACCCGTTCCTGGGACATGTCATCACGCCGGCGCACGGTCACGGCGTTGTCCTCGAGTGAGTCGAAATCCACCGTCACGCAGAACGGTGTGCCAATCTCGTCCTGACGCCGATAACGGCGCCCGATCGCGCCGGCGTCGTCGAAGTCGATATTCCAGAATTTGCGTAGCTCGGCGGCTAAGTCTCGCGCTTTGGGACTCAAGTCGGCGTGCCGGGACAGCGGAAGCACCGCGGCCTTGACCGGAGACAGGCGTGGGTCGAGGCGCAGCACCGTGCGTTTCTCCATCTTGCCCTTGGCATTCGGGGCTTCGTCCTCCACGTACGCGTCGATCAAGAACGCCATGAACGACCGCGTCAGGCCGGCGGCCGGCTCGATGACATAAGGGGTGTACCGGGTGTCGGTGACCTGGTCGTAGAACGACAGGTCGACGCCGGAATGCTTTGCATGCGTCGACAAGTCGAAATCGGTGCGGTTGGCAACGCCTTCCAACTCGCCCCACGGATTACCGGCGAAACCGAACTTGTACTCGATATCGACGGTGCGATCGGAGTAGTGCGACAGCTTGTCGGCCGGATGTTCAAATAACCGCAAGTTCTCCGGGTCGATGCCCAGCTCGACATACCATTGCAGCCGGGTGTCAATCCAGTACTGATGCCATTCCTTCGCGGTCGATGGCTCGACGAAGAATTCCATTTCCATTTGTTCGAACTCGCGGGTTCGGAAAATGAAGTTGCCCGGGGTGATCTCGTTGCGGAAGCTCTTGCCGATCTGACCGATACCGAAAGGCGGCTTCTTGCGGGCAGTCGTCACCACGTTGGCGAAGTTGACGAAGATGCCCTGCGCGGTCTCCGGGCGCAGATAGTGCAGGCCCTCCTCGGTCTCGATCGGACCCAGGTAGGTCTTGAGCATCATGTTGAACTCGCGCGGCTCTGTCCACTGGCCCGGCTCGCCGGTCTCCGGGTCGCGGATGTCGGCAAGGCCGTTGGGCGGCGGGTGCCCGTGTTTGGCTTCGTAGGCCTCGATGAGATGGTCGGCGCGATAGCGCTTGTGGGTGATCAACGACTCGACCAGCGGGTCGTGGAACACTTCGACGTGGCCGGAGGCCACCCACACTTGCCGCGGCAAGATGATCGATGAATCCAGGCCGACGACGTCGTCGCGACCGCTGACCACCGAACGCCACCACTGCCGCTTGATGTTCTCTTTGAACTCCACCCCCAGCGGGCCGTAATCCCATGCCGACCGGGTGCCGCCGTAGATCTCCCCGGAGGGAAAGACGAAGCCGCGCCGTTTGGCCAGGTTCACTACGGTGTCGATGACGGACGCCACGGGGCGGTGCACTCCCTTTCCGGGTTCGGGCGGGCACGCACGGCGGTCAACCGCGGTGCGCAGAGCATCAGTCATGGTAGCGATCGACGCCGCGGTCTTTGACATGCGTCATCATGCATGTGACAGTGGATGGCAGCCGATAACGACATTCAATGGCGGATACTTTTCCCACTACCTGGCACTTCTCGAGGTGATGCCGCTCCCATGATGACGTCCCCGTCACCTTCTGCCTCGATGCCGGCCGCCGACGACGGCGATGCGGAGCTGGGCGTGGTCGGCCACGACCCCGACGCGCTTGGCGCCGGTGGTTTGGCCGCCTACCCCGTTCCGCCGCCGCGCGACATCCTCGACGCCGCCGGTGAGTTGTTGCGCGCGCTGGCCGCGCCCGTGCGAATCGCCATCGTGTTGCAATTGCGCGAGTCCCATCGCTGCGTGCACGAGCTGGTGGATGCGCTCGGCGTGCCCCAGCCGCTGGTCAGCCAGCATCTGAAGATTCTCAAGGCGGCCGGGGTGGTCACCGGGGAGCGATCCGGTCGCGAAGTGCTGTATCGGCTCGCCGATCATCACCTGGCGCACATCGTGGTGGACGCCGTCGCGCACGCCAGTGAGGAGCCGCGCCAATGACCGGAACCAGCGTCCGCTCTACCCGGCAGCGCGCGGCGATCTCCACGCTCCTGGAGACGCTCGACGAGTTCCGCTCCGCCCAAGAACTGCACGACGAGCTGCGCCGCCGCGGCGAGAACATCGGCCTGACCACCGTTTACCGCACGCTGCAGTCGATGGCCGCGGCCGGGATGATCGACACGCTGCGCACCGATACCGGCGAGTCGGTCTACCGCAGGTGTTCCGAGCACCATCACCACCACCTGGTCTGCCGCAGCTGCGGCGCCACCATCGAGGTGGGCGATCACGAGGTCGAGGAGTGGGCGGCGGAAGTGGCCGCCAAACATGGCTTCTCAGACGTCAGCCACACCATCGAAATCTTCGGTACCTGTTCGGAATGCGACGGCCGATAGCCGATTACGCCATCAGCGCCCGACGTATGCCGGCGCCGGTGTCCAGCACCAACAGGATCAGCGTCCTTAGCGCTTCGTCTGTCAAGCCCCCGCCGGGGAAATTGTAGCGCAGCATTACATCGGCGGTTTTCGCCGCGCCCTTGCCCGAATTACGTTGCACGGCCTTCTCGTTGAGCTTCTCGATCAGGGTCACGCTGCCGAAATTGCTGTCCCGGGCCTGCGCGGCGATCTGCTCGCTGACCTTCTTGGTCAGCGACAGATCCCACGCCAGGATCTGGGTGAGCGACACCAGGTCGAGGCCCTCGGCGATGTTCACTACCCGCAACGAGGCGATGGTGCCGTCGTGGCGCACCGTGACCGCGCCGTCGGGCTCCTCCTCGAGCGGAAGGACGTCGCCGAGTATCGAGGCCAGCCGTTCCTGTAGCGATGGCATTATGCGCTCCCGAATCTGCGGTTGCGAGAAGCGTATTCCTCACACGCCGCCCATAGGTCGCGGCGGTCATAGTCGGGCCACAGCTTGTCCTGAAAAACGTACTCGGCATACGCGGCCTGCCACAGCATGAAATTGCTCGACCGATGTTCCCCCGAGGTGCGCAGGAACAGATCCACGTCGGGGATGTCGGGCCGCTGCAGGTGATGTGTCACCGTCGACTCGCTGATGCGTTCCGGGTTCAGCCGGCCGGCGGCGGCCAGGCGCGCGATTTCCTTTGTTGCCTCGGCGATTTCGGCGCGCCCACCGTAGTTGACGCAATAGTTCACGGTGATGACGTCGTTGTCCTTGGTCATGTCTTCGGCGATCGCCAGTTCGTTGATCACGCTGCGCCACAGGCGAGGTCGCGAACCCACCCACCGGATCTTGACCCCGATCGTCTTCAGGTTCACCCGCCGCATCCGCACCACGTCGCGGTTGAACCCCATCAGGAAGCGGACCTCCTCGGGGGAGCGCTTCCAATTTTCCGTGGAGAAGGCGTAGAGGCTGAGCCATTTGATACCGAGTTCGATTGCACCGCAAACGATGTCGATGACTACCGCCTCACCCGCTTTGTGGCCGTCGGTGCGGGTCAGGCCCTGTTGGGTGGCCCAGCGGCCGTTGCCGTCCATCACGATGGCCACATGATTGGGCAGTCGGGCGGCCTCGATTCTGGGCGGGGCCGCCTTGGAGATGTGCTGCGGGGGCCGGCACGGACCCCCATCGCGGGACGGCGGCAGCTCCGGAAAGACGACCGGCCAGGTCGACTTGTCGGGAAACACCGGATAGTCGTCGGGCGCGGGGGGAAGCTGCGGGAAATCGGCTGACACCGTGGGGGGCTCGGCCTTTCGATCCGAACCGCCGGCCCAGAGTTTAGCCACAGTCCATATCCTGCCCGATCAGCGCCGCGCGCTGTTCGGCGATGGTGCGATCGACGTGATACGTCCGTTCCACAAGCGGCAGCGTCTTGAGCTGCCGCTCCAAATGCCACTGCAGGTGCGCGGCCACCAGGCCGCTGACGTAGTTGCGGTGCGATTGCGGCGTTTCTTCGGCGAAGTCCCAATCGCCGTCGTGAAGCGCGGACATCAGGTCCAGCACCCCCGGGGGCGGCGTCGTCGAACCGGCCGGGCGGCAGTGTGCGCAGACGCTGCCGCCGGCGCCGACGTGGAACGCCCGGTGTGGGCCGGGCGTGGCGCACCGGGCGCACTCGCCCAGCGCCGGCGCCCATCCGGCGATGCCCATCGCGCGCAGCAGGTAGGCGTCCAGGAGGAGGCCCCGGGACCGGCGGCCGTCGGCAACCGCCCGCAACGCGCTCACCGTGAGCCCGTGCAGGGCGGGGGCGGGCGCCCGCTCCTCGCCGGCGAGCCGCTCGGCGGTTTCCAGCATGGCGCACCCACAGGTGTAACGGCCGTAGTCGTTGACGATGTCGGTGGCGAACGCGTCGATCGCGACGACCTGGGTGACGATGTCGAGATTGCGGCCGGAATGCAGTTGCACGTCGATGTGCGCGAACGGCTCCAGCCGGGCACCGAATTTGCTGCGGGTGCGGCGCACGCCCTTGGCGACCGCGCGGACCAGCCCGTGATCACGAGTAAGCAAGGTGACGATCCGGTCGGCTTCGCCGAGCTTGTGCTGGCGCAACACAACAGCTCGGTCTCGGTATAGCCGCATCACAATAGTTTTGCACCCCGCCGCGACATTACGGGTATCCGCGCCGTTAGTCTCGTACCCCGTGATCGGCGCTTCTGGCTTGGGTTCCGGGTCCATTTCCGGATCGGGCCACCGGCGCCTGCCCACACTCACTGACCTGCTCTATCAGCTGGCCAGCCGCTCGGTGACATCCACCACTCTGGTAGGTCGCTCCCTGCACGCCATCCACGCCAGCCAGCCCACGCTCAACGCCTTCCGGGTGGTGCTCACCGAGTCGGCGCTGGCCGACGCGGCGGCGGCCGACCGGCGACGCGCGGCCGGGGACACCGCCCCCCTGCTGGGGATCCCGATCGCAGTGAAAGACGACGTTGACGTGGCCGGAGTGCCCACCGCCTTCGGGACCGAGGGATTGGTCGCGCCGGCCACGCACGATGCCGAGGTGGTGCGCCGTCTCAAGGCGGCCGGCGCCGTCATCGTCGGCAAGACGAACACCTGCGAACTCGGCCAATGGCCGTTTACCAGCGGGCCCGGTTTCGGACATACCCGCAACCCGTGGTCGCGCCGGCACACCCCCGGCGGATCGTCGGGCGGCAGCGCCGCGGCCGTGGCGGCGGGCCTGGTCACCGCCGCGATCGGCTCCGACGGCGCCGGCAGCATCCGCATCCCGGCGGCGTGGACACATCTGGTGGGCATCAAGCCGCAGCGTGGACGCATCTCGACCTGGCCGTTGCCGGAGGCGTTCAACGGCATCACGGTCAACGGCGTGCTGGCCAGGACCGTGGCTGATGCGGCGTTGGTGCTCGACGCCGCATCGGGCAACGTCGAGGGCGACCGGCACAAGCCGCCCCCGATTACCGCATCCGATTACGTGGGGAAAGCGCCCGGCCCGCTGAACATCGCGCTGTCCACCCGGTTCCCGTACACGGGCTTCCGGCCGAAGCTGCACCCGGAGATCCTGTCCGCGACGCGAGCCGTCGGCAAGCAACTCGAACTGCTCGGCCACACCGTGGTGTCCGGCAACCCGGATTACGGCATGCGGCTGTCGTGGGACTTCCTCGCCCGGTCCACCTCGGGTCTGCGGGATTGGGAGGAGCGGCTGGGCGACGGCGTCGTGCTTGACCCCCGCACCCAGTCCAACCTGCGCTTGGGCGCCGTCCTGGGACAGGCGATTTTGCGCAGCGCCAGGCGTCACGAAGCGGAAGACCAGCGACGGGTGGGCTCGATCTTCGACATCGTCGACGTCGTCTTGGCGCCGACCACGGCCCAGCCACCGCCGCTGGCGCGCGCCTTCGACCGGTTGAGCGGCTTCGGCACCGACCGCGCCATGATCGCGGCGTGCCCGCTGACGTTCCCGTGGAATGTCCTGGGCTGGCCGTCGATCAACGTGCCGGCCGGCTTCACCTCCGACGGTTTGCCGATCGGAGTCCAACTGATGGGTCCGGCGAACAGTGAGGGCATGCTGATTTCGCTGGCCGCCGAGCTCGAAGCCGTCTGCGGATGGGCTAGCGCACAGCCCCAGTCGTGGTGGGACCAGACCACCGACGCTCCCGGCGCATCGGGGCATTAGCCGCTGTTAACTCGGGTATTCGATGGCGATGGACCAATCGACCGCTCCCCTGCTCGATGCGCTGGCCGATTATCGGGCCAAGAATCGCTACGGATTCACGCCACCGGGCCATCGGCAGGGCCGCGGCGCCGACGATCGGGTCTTGGCCGTATTGGGCCGCGAGCCGTTCCTGGATGATGTGCTGGCCAGCGGCGGGCTGGATGACCGCAGAACCAGCAACGAATATTTGAAGCACGCCCAAGACCTGATGGCCGAAGCGGTGGGCGCCAAGATGGCCTGGTTCTCCACTTGCGGCAGCTCACTTTCGGTCAGGGCGGCGATGATGGCAGTCGCCGGCGGTGACGGCAGCCTCCTGGTGAGCCGCGATAGCCATAAATCGATTGTGGCGGGGCTGATCTTCTCCGGTGTGCAGCCGCGCTGGATCACTCCCCAATGGGATGCCCAGCACCACTTTTCGCATCCGCCCTCACCGCAGCAGGTCGAAGAAGCTTGGGATAAGCACCCGGACGCCGCCGGCGCGCTTGTCGTCAGCCCCAGCCCGTACGGCACCTGCGCCGACATCGCCGGGATCGCCGAGGTGTGCCATCGGCGCGGAAAGCCGTTGATCATCGACGAGGCGTGGGGAGCGCACTTGCCGTTTCACGAGGACCTGCCGACCTGGGCGATGAATGCGGCCGCGGACGTCTGCGTGGTCAGCGTGCACAAGATGGGCGCGGGATTCGAACAGGGCTCGGTGTTCCACATGCAGGGCGACCTGATCGACCAGGACCGCCTTTCCGGCTGCGCGGATCTGCTGATGACCACCAGCCCCAATGTCCTGCTCTACGCCGCCATGGACGGGTGGCGCCGGCAGATGGTGGAGCACGGTCACGAATTGCTTGGTACCGCACTTGATTTGGCGCGGCAGGTCCGCGACGAGATCGAACTCATTCCCGACGTGGAGGTGCTTGACGACGAACTGCTCGGCGCGCAGGCCTCCCACGACCTGGACCGGATGCAGGTGCTGATCGACGTATTCGCCACGGGCACATCGGGTTACCAGGCCGGCGACTGGCTGCGCGCGAATGCCCACATCGATGTCGGCATGACCGATCACCGTCGCATTCTGGCCACCTTGTCCATGGCCGATGACAAGGAGACGCTGGGACGTCTCACCGATGCCCTGCGGGCATGGCGAACCGCGGCCGACGACTTCGAGCCCCCGCCGCGTATCGCGCTGCCTTCACCGGCGGACCTCCAGCTGGAGACCGTCGAGTTGCCGCGGGATGCGTTTTTCGGGCGGGTCGAGGAGATACCCTCCGAGAGCGCCAACGGCCGCATCGCCGCCGAGCAGATCACGCCCTACCCACCGGGCATTCCCGCCGTGGTCCCCGGCGAGCGCCTCAATGATGCGGTGCTGGATTACCTGCGCTCGGGTGTCGACGCCGGCATGAATCTTCCCGACGCGGCGGATCCGTCGTTGAAAACTATTCGGGTGCTGGCCTGACACGGGTCGGTTCAGTTGGCCCGCGGCTTCGACATCCCGCTATTACCAACGGCTTTGACCGTATCGGAACATCTCGCCGCGGCCGATGCCCGCGTTGAGCGCCGCCGCAGCGAGCACCCGGTCGCCTTCAATTGCGCTCTCGTACAAGTGCTCCACCCCGTCGGGGTCGCGCAGGTCCACCTGGACCGGCTGCACGGCAAAACCGAACTGCGCGAGTTGAGGCTGCGTCATAGGCCGCGGCTACCCGTGACAAAGTGGACCAAACCTACTCGCACCCGCGGCGCGTCGCGGGCGCGCCGTGACGTCGCACATCAACATTCACATGAGTCACGCGCGTAGCCTGTGCCCGGTATATGGGCAATTCCAATTGCGCTAGCACCGGCGCTAGCACGGATGAGACTCACCTATTGGTACGGGCGCGTCGGGTCCGTGCTGCGGGCGCGCGTCGGTCGGGTGTGACCCCTAAAACCCGAGTCGGCCAAGCTGTTTGGGGTCGCTCTGCCAATTTTTGGCAACCTTGACGCGCAAGTCGAGGTAAACCTTGGTGCCCAACAACTTTTCGATCTGGGCACGCGCGGCGGTACCAACCTCGCGCAACCGTGCGCCGCCTTTGCCGATGACGATTCCCTTCTGGCTGTCGCGTTCGACGTAAAGCAGGGCGTGGACGTCGATCAGATCGTCGCGGTCCGCCCGCGCGTTGACCTCGTCGATCACCACCGCCAACGAATGCGGCAGCTCGTCACGAACGCCCTCGAGGGCGGCCTCCCGAATGAGCTCGGCCATCAGGACCTCTTCTGGTTCGTCGGTCAGCTCACCGTCGGGATAGTAGGCCGGGCCGGGCGGCAGTGCGGCGGCCAGCACGTCGATCAAGATGTCGACCTGCGCCCCGGTCAGAGCCGACACCGGGACGATCTCGGCCGAGTCACCGACCAGCTCGCTGACCGCCACCAGCTGCGCGGCTACCCGGTCCCTGGGCGTCTTGTCGATCTTGGTCACGATTGCGACCAGAGTCGTCTTCGGCGCGGTCGAACGGATCTGTTCGACGATCCACCGGTCCCCCGGACCGATCGCTTCGTCGGCCGGAATGCACAACCCGATCACGTCGACTTCGGAATAGGTATCGCGCACAAGGTCGTTCAGCCGCTGGCCAAGGAGGGTACGCGGGCGATGCAGACCCGGCGTGTCGACCAGGATGATCTGAAAGTCGTCGCGATGCACAATGCCGCGGATGGTGTGCCGGGTCGTCTGTGGCCGCATCGAGGTGATCGCGACCTTGCTCCCGACGAGCGCGTTCGTCAGCGTCGATTTCCCGGTGTTGGGGCGGCCGACCAAACACACGAAACCGGAACGGAATTCAGTCATTCTGCCCGGGTCCCTGGCCATCGGGGGAATCGCCGGATTCGACCGGGCTGAGCAGAACCGTGTTGATTCGCACCCGGCCGCGGTGATCGGTGCCGCCTTCGGCCCGCAGCCGCAGACCGTGTGAAACCACCTCGGCGCCGGGCAGCGGTACCCGGCCCAATTCCAGTGCGAGCAGGCCGCCCACGGTGTCGACATCGAGATCGTCGTCGAATTCCACGTCATACAGCTCGCCCAGGTCTTCGATCGGCAATCGCGCCGACACCCGGAAGTACTTGTCGCCCAACTCTTCTATCGGCGCCGTCTCCGCCTCGTCGTACTCGTCGGCGATCTCACCGACGATTTCTTCCAGCACGTCCTCGATGCTGACCAGGCCGGCGATTGCGCCGTACTCGTCGACGAGAAGAGCCATATGGTTGCGGTCGCGCTGCATTTCGCGCAGCAGCGAGTCCAAAGGCTTGGAGTCTGGCACGAATACCGCCGGGCGCATCACCTTGGAGACCGGCGGGGTCCGGCCGCCATCGCCAGACAAAACCGTCTGCTGGACAAGGTCTTTCAAATACACGACGCCGACGATATCGTCGACGTTCTCGCCGATCACGGGGATGCGGGAATGCCCGCTGCGCACCGCCAAGTTGATGGCCTGGCTGGCGAACTTGTCGCTCTCGATCCAGATCATCTCGGTGCGCGGCACCATCACCTCGCGGGCCGGGGTGTCACCCAGTTCGAAGACCGACTGGATCATCCTGCGCTCTTCGGCCGCGACCACGCCGCGCTGCTGGGCCAGGTCGACGACTTCGCGCAGTTCGATCTCTGAGGCGAATGGGCCGTTCCGCAGGCCGCGGCCGGGAGTCACCGCATTACCCAAGACCACCAGCAACCGGCTGATCGGCATCAACAGCCACGAGATAGCTTGCAACGGAAGCACTGTCGTCAGCGCGATGGAATAGGCGTTTTGACGGCCAAGGGTGCGTGGCCCCACTCCCATGACGACGAAGCTGGTCACCACCATGATGGCGGCTGCGCCGAACAATCCCCATTTCAGCCCGAAGTTGTCGTAGAGGAACACCACCAGCAGCACGGTCGCGGTGATCTCGCAGGCGATCCGCAACAGCACCACCAGGTTGATGTAGCGCGGCCGTTCCGACATCACCTTGGACAACGCCACCGCGCCGGGCCGCTCGTCGCGTACCAACTCCTGAACCCGGGCCAGCGACACCGTGCTGATGGCGGCGTCGATCGCCGCGAACAGTCCGCCCAGCGCAATCAGCGCGACTGCACCGAGTAGCTCAGACCAGCCCGTCAATTGTCGACAAACCTTGACTTGGTCACTGACTCCCCTGTGGCGTTGAACTGCAGCTTAGCGGTTTGTCGGTGTCGAGAACGGCGACCGCTAGGTGTCGGCCTTCTGCTCCTCAGCTCTCTGCTCCTCGCTTCGATTCCGGCGGTTGAGCAGCCAGGCGATCAAGCCCACGACTACCGCAAACCCGCCGAAACGCAGCGGCAGAGCCCACGCCGATTGGTGGGGTAGACCGGGTTCCTGGTGGTGGACGGCAAGCAGCACCAAGAAGCTGCCATCGTCGGTTGGCCCGACGCCCGGCGTCGGCTGGGTCTTGATCACCCTGATCTGCGCGGGGGCGCTGCTCGAGTTGTCGATCTGCCCCCAGGCCAGCGTGGAATCGTCGAACAGGAAGGTGTCCTGGCCGCCGGCGGGCTGGCTAGCGTCGTGACCAACCACCGCCACATGGCCCACTTCGACGATCTCGCTTTTGGCCGGAACGGACACCGTGACGTTCTCGTAGAGTTTCGGGGGCGCCGGTTTGCGGTCCGGCGCCGTCGCGCCGTTGGGTTCGTTCGGCGGTGTCGAACCGGCGCCGTAGAAGCTGCCGGCCGCGACGTAGCTGTCGCTGACCGCGGTGAACGGGACGACGCCGACGGTGGTGGCGTCGAGCACCATCCGCGCTCCGCGCGGCAAATACGCCTGCTGGTAAGCGCCGTTGTAGAAGTAACGGAACGTAACCGGCTGACTGAGCGGGTTGTAGATCGTCGGACGGCGATAGGCATCGTCGTAGTCGAGGTAGTCCCAGTGGCGCGGCCGGATGAACTTCTGATCGTCAACCTTGAGGATGTCCACATTGTCCCGGTGGGAACTCACGACGTTCTGCACCTGCTGGTCGAAATCAACTTGGGTGGGCGGCTTTGGTGGGTTGGCGGGGTCGACACGCGTCAGCGGTGCGGCCTTGGCCGCCGCGATCGCCAGCGACGGCGCATCCAGCCCCCGCGGCGGTGCCACCACCGGGGCATTTCGTGGTGTGTCCGGGCCCGGCGGGTTGATCTCCACCACCGGGACGGGGTGGTGACCGGAGTCGGGCGGCGGAAGAACCAGCGGGCTGTCCCCCGGCGGCGGGATGGGGGGCGGCTCATACACCGGAATGGGAACGTGCGGAACCGGTGACGGGGCGTTGCTTGGGGGCCCTTGGACGCCGTGGCGGTCCTCGTTGCACACGTTCGCCGTGTGATAGGCGTTCACGTAGAACATGCAGTGGTCGCAGGCGACGGGGTTCGATCCCGCACCCGCACACGGGGCTGCACGCGCCTCGGTGTCGGTCGTGACCCACACCGGCAACGGCGCGAACGCGATGGCGGCTGCCGCCAAAATCCTGAATAGCCTCAATTGTCGAAATACCTTGACTTGTCTATCAATCGCCGGTCCCGCTCCTCTTGGCGGTGCTGATGGTAGGCCTCGACCTGATCGGCGACCCATTCTTCGAGCAGCCGGTCCTGCAGGGCGAACATCTCCTTCTCCTCGTCCGGCTCGGCGTGGTCGTAGCCGATCAGGTGAAGCACGCCGTGGATGGCCAGCAGCGCCAGCTCGTGCCCCAGACTGTGGCCCGCCGAGGCGGCCTGGCCGGCCGCGAATTCCGGGCACAGCACGATGTCGCCCAGCATCGAGGGTCCCGGCTCGGGGGCATCCGGGCGCCCACCCGGCTCGAGCTCGTCCATCGGAAAGCTCATCACGTCGGTCGGGCCGGGCAGGTCCATCCAGCGCATGTGCAGGTCGGCCATCGCGGCGGTGTCCAGCAGCACCATGGACAGCTCGGCAGCCGGGTTGACGTCCATCTTGGCGATGACAAACCGCGCGACGCTGATCAGTTCGGCCTCAGAGACGTCGATACCCGATTCGTTGGATACCTCAATGCTCATAGAACCCACTCACCGCAACCATTATCGACGACCACGCGAGCCGGCCGCCCGCCGCGACGCCCGATTCATCGTCAGGTCGGGTTCTTCAAACTTCGCATAGGCGTCGACGATCTCCGAGACCAGCCGGTGGCGGACCACATCCACGCTGGTCAGCTCCGCGACGTGGATGTCTTCCACGCTGTCCAGGATTTCCATCGCCGAGCGCAGGCCCGACTTGGCGCCGCCCGGAAGGTCGACCTGAGTGATGTCGCCGGTGACAACGATCTTCGATCCGAAGCCGAGTCGGGTGAGGAACATCTTCATCTGCTCGGCGGTGGTGTTCTGCGCCTCGTCCAGGACGATGAACGCGGAATTGAGGGTCCGGCCGCGCATATACGCCAGCGGCGCCACCTCGATGACTCCGGCGGTCATCAGTTTTGGGATCAGCTCGGGATCCATCATGTCGTACAGCGCGTCATACAACGGCCGCAGATACGGATCGATCTTCTCGCTGAGGGTGCCGGGCAAAAAGCCAAGGCGCTCACCGGCTTCCACGGCCGGGCGGGTCAGGATGATGCGGCTGACCTGTTTAGTCTGCAGGGCGTTGACCGCCTTGGCCATCGCCAGATACGTCTTGCCGGTGCCGGCCGGTCCGACCCCGAAGACGATGGTGTTGGCGTCGATGGCGTCGACGTAGCGCTTCTGGTTGAGCGTCTTGGGCCGGATCGTCTTTCCGCGCCGCGACAAGACGTCCAACGTCAGCACTTCGGCCGGCGACTCGTTATCGGTGCCGGCCAGCATGGCGACGCTGTGGCGAACCACCTCCGGGCTCAACGACTGACCCCCGGCAACGATGGCGACCAGTTCGGAGATCACCCGCTCGGCGAGCGCGACATCGGCGGGCGCACCGGCGAGGGTGATCGCATTGCCGCGCACGTGCAAATCGGCGTCCAAGCTGCGCTCCAGGGCCCGCAGGTTCTGGTCCGCCGAACCCAACAGGCCCATCACGACATCGGGCGGAACATCGATGCTGCTGCGAACCTGAGCAGAGGCCGGGACGGCTCCGGCTGCGTCAGCAGCGCTGGTCTCGCGGGGTGTCACGTGGCTCTCGATGCCTGCTTTCTCGGCTTGTCGGTGGGTTGCTGGGCCGTCTCAGTCTACGCCGAGGGCCCGGGTTGGTCAGTGTTCAGCAACGTACTCGACGACGACGCGCCGATGTCGCGAACCTGCTGTGAAATGCCATTTGCCGGCACATCGCCGCGCCGGTCCCAGCGCGGGGTCAGCACCCCGAGCGCGCCCAGGGCCACCGCCGCGGCCGTCGACGTCCGCAGCACCTGGGGCCCGAGCCGCACCGCCGCCGCGCCCGCGTCGGACAACGCTGCCATCTCGTCTTCGGCGATCCCACCTTCTGGACCGACCAGCAGCAGCAGTGATTTCGCTTGTGCCAGCTCGATATCCGCGAGTCGGCTGGTGGCCGACTCGTGCAAGGCCAGCGCCGTCGCGCCTGCGGCCACCTCGTCGCGGACCCGCCGCGCCAGCTCGGCGGTGGACAGCACGCCGTCGACCGCCGGGATGTGCGCCCGACGGGACTGCCGGGCCGCAGACCGGACGACGGCACGCCATCGGCGTAACCCCTTGTCGGCCCGATTGCCCTGCCAGTTGGCCACGCATCGCGCGGCCTGCCACGCCACGAAGGCGTCGGCGCCCGCCTCAGTGGCCAGCTCGACGGCCAGCTCCGAACGCTCCGACTTCGGCAGCGCCTGCACCACCGTCACGGCCGGGGACCCCGGCGCGACGCTCCAGCGCTCGAGCACCCGTGCCCGCAACCCGTCGCGCCCGGCATGTTCCACCTCGCAGTGAGCCAGGGCTCCGGCGCCGTCGCCGAGCACGAGTCGCTCGCCGGGGCGAATCCGCCGCACGGTGGCGGCGTGAAAACCCTCGTCACCGCCCAGTACCGCGAGCGAGCCGGGCTCGGGCAGCTCGTCGAGGTAGAACAGGGTCGCGACCATGTGCGCGCCTCCGGGACTAGCGCCCGGTGAAGGTCTCGCGGAGCCGGCTGAACAAGCCTCCGCCGGCGTGGGTCGAGCGGACCTCGGGCACGTCGCGGCTGCGGCGAGTTTTCAGCTCGCGCAGCAATTCGGTGTCGCGGTGGTCCAGCCGGGCGGGAACCACCACCTCGATGTGCACATGCAGATCGCCCCGAGTGCCGGACCGCAGGTGCGGCATGCCGTGGCCGCGCAGGCTGATGACCGAAGCCGGTTGGGTGCCGGGCGGAATGGTGATCTCGCTGACGCCGTCCAAAATGGCATCGACGGTGACGGTGACGCCCAGCGCCGCGTCAACCATTGGCACCGAAACCGTGCAGTGCAGGTCGTCGCCTTCGCGGACGAAGACGTCGTGGGCCTGTTCGTGCACCTCGACGTACAGGTCACCGGCCGGTCCACCACCGGGCCCGACCTCGCCCTGCGCGGCGAGCCGCACCCGCATCCCGTCGCCGACGCCGGCCGGGATCTTGACGCTGATCTCGCGGCGGGCCCGCACCCGGCCGTCGCCCATGCACTGGTGGCACGGGTCGGGGATGACGACGCCGACGCCACGGCACGTCGGACACGGTCGCGACGTCATCACCTGTCCCAGCAGCGAGCGCTGCACCGTCTGCACCTCACCGCGGCCACCGCAGGTGTCGCAGGGCACCGGTACCGAATCGCCGTTGGTGCCCTTGCCCTGGCACCGGTCACACAGCACCGCGGTGTCGACGGTGACCTGCTTCGTCACACCGGTGGCGCACTCTTCGAGGTCGAGGCGCATCCGCAGCAGCGAGTCCGAGCCCGGGCGCACCCGCCCGATGGGACCGCGGGAGGTCCCGCCGCCACTGAAGCCGCCGCCGAAGAAAGCCTCGAAGACATCGCCCAGGCCGCCGCCGCCGAATCCGCCGAAACCGCCGCCGGCCGCGGCCGCGTTCTCCAGCGGGTCCCCACCCAGGTCGACGATCCGCCGCTTCTCGGGGTCGCTCAGCACCTCGTAGGCGGCACTGATCTCCTGGAATTTGGCCTGGGCGGCCTGGTCGGGGTTGACGTCGGGATGCAGTTCGCGCGCCAGCTTGCGGTACGCGCGCTTGATTTCCGCGTCGCTGGCGTTTCTGCTCACGCCTAGCAGCCCGTAGTAATCGCGTGCCACGCTTGACTCTCCTATACCTGGTCTATCCCGCGCCTACCCACCCTGCGGGTGCGCGTTCATCGAGCACCCAGGACTTCGCCGATATAAAGGGCAACCGCAGCAACGCTGGCGATAGTTCCCGGATAGTCCATCCGGGTGGGCCCCAGCACACCCATTCCCCCGTATACGGTGTCGGAGGTGCCGTAGGCGGTGGTCACCACGGAGGTGCCCAATATCTGCTCGGCGGCCGTCTCATGGCCGATGCGCACCGTCACCTTACCGGCTTCCTGCTGGGCGGCCAGCAACCGCAGCACCACCACCTGCTCCTCCAGCGCTTCCAGGATGGAGCGCAACGAGCCACCGAAATCGGCCGCGTTACGGGTCAGGTTCGCGGTGCCGCCCAGTAACAAGCGCTCTTCGGTGTGTTCGACGAGCGATTCCAGCAACACCGTCGCCGACCGGCCGACGGCGTCGCCCAGGCCGTCTGGGCTGCTCAGCTGCCCCGCGAGGTCGGCCACCGCGACGGAGGCGGCCGACAGTTTCTTGCCCACCAGCGCCTGGCCGAGCATCTCCCGCAGCTGAGAAAGTTCGTGATCGTCGATGACGTCACCGAGTTCGACGACCCGCTGGTCGACGCGGCCGGAGTCGGTGATGACGACCATCAGCAGCCGCGCCGGGGTCAGGGCGATCACCTCGAGGTGACGCACGGTCGACGACGACAACGTGGGGTACTGCACCACGGCCACCTGCCGGGTCAGTTGCGACAGCAGCCGGACCGCCCGGCGCAGGACGTCGTCGAGGTCGACGCCGGATTCGAGAAAGCTCTGAATCGCGCGCCGTTCGGCCGAGGACAGCGGCTTGACGTCGTCGAGCCGGTCGACGAATTCGCGGTAGCCCTTCTCGGTAGGCACCCGCCCGGAACTGGTGTGCGGCTGGGTGATGTAACCCTCGGCCTCGAGTACCGCCATGTCGTTGCGGACCGTGGCCGACGAAACGCCTAGGTTGTGGCGGTCCACCAACGCCTTCGAACCGATCGGCTCTTTGGTGGCGACGAAGTCGGCGACGATGGCGCGCAGCACCTCGAACCGACGGTCATCGGCACTTCCCACCGCCGCCACCTCCTTCGATACCGCCTTGACCGGATTCATTTTACGGGCTCGGCCGATGCCAACCGCTATCAGCGGCGGTTCGGCCGAGCCGATGGTCAGCAGGACAGCTGCCCATCATCGCGGCGACGCTGGCGGCCGCCGGAAACTTTCTCGGAACGCATCGGTGCTGCCGATCATCAGTCCGGCTAGCCTTTCCAGAATGAACCGGTCGGGCCACAGCAATGAGTCGAGAAAGTTCGGCCGATGATCTTCAAGGGCGTGCGTGACGGCAAGCCGTATCCCGAGCACAACCTGTCCTATCGGGATTGGTCCCAAATACCGCCGCAACAGATCCGGCTCGACGAATTGGTCACCACGACAACGGTGCTCGCACTGGACCGCCTCCTCTCCGAAGACTCCACCTTCTACGGCGATCTCTTTCCGCACGCGGTGCGGTGGAAGGGCACCACCTACCTCGAAGACGGCCTGCATCGTGCGGTGCGCGCCGCGCTGCGGAACCGCACCGTGCTGCATGCCCGGGTGTACGACATGGATACGCCGCTGGGCTCGCCCGCGTAAGTGTCACGTTCGGGCCTCGCCGCGTGTCGACCTAGTAAGGACGTTGGTTTCCCGCCACAACTTGCCAGGAGGATCGCCATGCCACGGCTGCAAGGAGTCTCGGACCGCGACGCCGGCCTCGGCGCCAAAATCGCCTTCTTCTTCACCAAGCGCAAGCTCGCACAGATGGCCGGGCTCGAAACCGCGGGGATGCTGGAGCCGCTGCGGATGTATGCGCACATCCCCCGATTGCTCAGCGTCTACGGCAAGTTGGAACAGGCCGAGTCGAAACTGGACATCCTCAGTCCCCGCCACCGTGCGCTGGCAGAGCTCAAGGCGGCGACGACGGTGCGCTGTGAATACTGCATCGACCTCGGCTCACAGATCGCCCGGCAGTGGGGCATCACCGACGAAGAGTTGCTGGCGATGGCGAATTACCGCAACGCCGTCTGCTTTTCCGACGTCGACAAGCTGATCCTCGAGTACGCCGCCGCAATGAGTCGCACCCCGGTTGAGGTGACCGACGAACTTTTCGGCGCGCTGCGCGTCCACTTCGACGCACCGCAGCTCGTCGGCCTGACCCACGTCATCAATCTGGGCAACATGCGCGCCCGGTTCAACATCGCCCTCGGTATCGGGTCGTCGGGCTTTTCGGCCAATCGGGTGTGCGCGTTACCCGAGACCGACCGGCCGTGACGGTCGACCCGTCGTTGGCGGCTCGCTTCGAGGCGGCCCGACCGCAGCTGGGCGCCATCGCCTACCGCATGCTGGGCTCGATCGACGACGCTCAGGATGCGGTGCAGGAGGCGTGGCTGCGGTTGAGCCGCAGCGCCGAGTCGGACGGCGTAAACCGCATCGGCAACCTGGACGCCTGGCTGACCACCGTGGTGGCGCGCATCTGCCTGAACGTGTTGCGCGACCGCCGGACTCACGACGGCGTGGAACTTTCCGGTCATCTGCCGGACCCGATCGTAGAAGCGGTCGGTGAATTCGACCCCGAGCAACGCGCGATGCTGGCCGACGCGGTGGGGCTGGCGCTGTTCGTGGTGCTGGACACCCTGCCGCCGGCCGAGCGGCTGGCGTTCGTGTTGCACGACGTATTCACCGTGCCGTTCGATCAGATCGCGGCCATCGTCGATCGAACGCCGGAGGCGGCCCGCAAGCTGGCCAGCCGGGCCCGCCGGCGGATCGAGCAGGCGGACCCGGCCCCCGACGGCACCTTGGTTGCGCAACGCGAGGTTGTGGACGCCTTCTTCGCGGCAGGGCGCAGTGGCGACTTCGGCCGCCTGGTCGCGGCGCTGCATCCCGACGTGGTGTTGCGCGGTGACTTCGGCGCCACGGCCGTCTTCCGCGCCGAGGGCGCGTCCGCGGTGGCCGAGCTGGCCCGCGGTTACGCCGGGCCGGAACGCGAGGTGCGTAGCGCGACCGTGAACGGCGCCGCCGGAGCGGTGATCTTTATGGCCGGGCGCGCGGCATCCGTCATGGGTTTCGTGGTGCGCGACGGCCGAATCCGCGCGATCGACGTGCTGGCGGATCGGGCGCGCATCGCCAGATTGAACCTGCCCGCGTTACGCGCCGATCACTGACCGGCGGCCTCCAGCAGCTCCATCGCCGACGCCCGGGACAGCACCCAGCCGCCGCCCTGGCTGACGAACGTGACGTTCTGCGTGACCGGCGACGTCAGTTTGGGGCCGGAGACCGCGACGTCGGCGGTCGCCGAACCGTCCGTGGCCGGCTGGACGTTGGTGACACCGAAGGACAGCGGCAGATCGCCGTTCTTGGCCGCCTTCTGCAGCTTCTTGTCAGCGACGTGCGCCGCCATTCCGCTGATGCCGCCCTGCACCAGGTTGCTCTTGTTGGAGAAGGAGACCTTGGGGTCTGCGAGGGTGGTGAGCACGCCGGTCAGCTGATCGGAAGTGGGCATGTTGGCGCCCGCAACCGGCTGCGCCGGCGGCGGGTCTTGCGGAAGCGGCGCGCCGATGGTGGTGAGCCGCACTCCGGCGGCCAGCGCACGCGGTGTGGCGCTCGAGGCCACGCCGCCGGCGACGCCCCCGACGATGGCCAGCGCCGCCACCCCGGTGGCAATGGTCTTGATGGTTCCCATGGTTCCCCCCTGTAGACGAGCACGGATCTCGACGCACGATCAGCATCCGCATCGCCCGTTGGTGGCGGCGTGGACGGTGTCAGCGTGCCCCTGGCGTCTCGTACTTCGCGCCAGGGCACCGATACGTTACGGCGAACCGATATGGAACAAACATGACCGAACTGTGCGCCGACTGTGCGAGGACACGCGCTGATGCCGCCGGGCCGACCAATCGGTGCGTACCGGCGTTACACACCAATCCCCATGCGCCGCCGTCCGGGCGCATGGGGATTGGTCTGAAGCGTCGGTATTACTCGACGACGATGTGTCTTAGTTCGTCGCCGTCGCCGCCTGCAGCAGGGCAAGCGCGGCGTCGTGTTGCAACACCCAGTTTCCGTTCTGGTTGACGAACACCAGGTGCTTGTTGACCGGCCCGGCGAACTTCGGCCCCGTGATGCCCACGTCGGCCTGCGCCATGTTCGGACCCGCCGGCGCAATGTTGGTCACGTTGAACTGCTCAGGGAAGTTCCCGTTCCGGTACGCCTTGCGCAGGTCGTGGTCGGCGACCATACCCTCGTTTTGCGGGACGCCGTTTTCAACGAGGTTGGCCTTGTCCCTGTAGTTGACCCCGGGGTCGGTTACTTGGGTGCAGAGATTGGCCAATTGGTCGGCCGTCGGCAACTGCCCCGGCGCTCCCGGCGGCGCGGGCGGAGGCGGCGGCGGGTCCTGCGGCAGTGGCGCGCCGACCGCAGCAAGGTGCACCTGATCGAGACCAATCGGTGCGGCAATGGAAGCCACGCCGGCGGCGGCGCCGCCAATGGCGGTCAAGGCCGCCACGCCCGTGGCAATGGACTTCACGGATTTCACAGGTCCCCCTTCGATGCACATGGACCGTGGCGGATATCTCGCGGATGGCCGCACGCGGTCACACGTCTCCATGGATGAAGATGGTGTAAGTGTGCACCGTGACTCGGGAATTTGTGTCTCAGGTGGGTCACGTTACGACGTCGCTACGGTCGCGACGTGTGAAAGCACGCTAAACATTCTGTGCCGCAAGCAGGTCGTAGCAATAAATTCGACCGCCGTCGTCAAAGGGGTTGGCGCTCATCGTGTCTAGTTCTCACCGAATACCTGGAGGGGCTGACGGTCGATCCCAACACCCGGTCGGATAGCAGTCCAAGGCAGCTCAGGTTGGGAAAACCGGGCCCCTGGGTGAGTCCTGACAAGTTCGGCAGGAACAGCTTGGGCGTCACATCCGTGACGGCCAGGTCATAACCTATCGCCTCCTGCAGCCGCTCTGAGGTCAGCGGCCCGCCCAGCCCTAGTTCGAGCAGATCCAGTGCGTCCTGACTGAATAACGATGCGAACCAAAGTGAGTCAGCGCCGGAGCCGTCGATCACGAGATCAAATCCATGTACCGTCTCGAGGTTCTCGCTGCCGCGGTTGGTGGACAGCGTCAGCCGGACCTGTCCCTCCTTGCCTACCGCGTGCGCGACCCGGCCACGCAGGTGGTGAATGCGATCATCAGCCAGCAGTGCTTCCTGCACGTTGGACGAGAACACCCCACGGTCGGTGCGAGCCAACGCATCACGGCGTTCGGCAAGGGTGAGTGCCGGCCAGTTGGTCGGATCGGAGAACAGCGAATTCTCGAAAAACCCCTCGCCGCGAGTGAACAACGTGGCCTGCGGAGAAATCACGGTGATGCTCGACACGCGGTGCCGAAACAGTTCATAGAGCATCGCCGCAGCCGTCTCGCCACCGCCGATAACCGCCACCCGCTCCGCATTGATCCGGTCGTGATTGGCGGCGCGGTCCCAGAATTGGGCAATCGACAGCATGCGCGGATTGCCGGGAAGCAAGGACCTTTCGGCCTGGCCGGGACCGGTGATCATCAGTGCATCGGCGTGCACGGTGGTCTCGTGGGTGTGCAGCGCCCAGCGGTCCCCGGTGACCGCCAATCGTTCGACGTCACCGTGCACCACGTTCATTCCCACGTGGTTGGCTACCCAACTCAGGTACTGGCTCCACCGGCGATGCGTCGGCGCCGGTCTGCCACGGTCGATCCACTCGGCGAACGACGCCGTCGCGATCAGATATGACTGCCAGCTGTAGCGGGTCATCCGCTCGTCGAGTTCGGCGTTGCGGCGCGGCACCAGCGCCGAGCGGTAGGGGAACCCGACGTCTTTTTCCGGGCTGGTGCCCAGCCGGTGCGCGCCATCGGTCCAGCCGCCGCTGGCCTGCCAGTTCGCCGCCACGCCAATCCGCTCCACGGCCACCACGTCGGGAACCTCGACACCCATTTCGCGCAGCGCGAAGGCCTTGGCGGCCACAGCCACCGCCTTGGCGCCGGCACCCACGATCGCCAGTGTGCTCATGCCACCATCTCCCGCAACGAATCAATCCAAAGTCTCTGTAGCGCAGCAATATCCGCGTCATCGAGGATGTCGGGCAGGGCGCGCCACTGCGCCGCCAGAACCCGCTCACCGTCATAGGTCAGCACCATCGCCGCGATGGTGAGCTCGTGGCGGACAGCCAGCTCCGGCTCCGGCACCGGCGACGTCCCGGCGAGTAACTCGCGCTCGAGCCGTAGCCCCGCGCCGCCGCTGTGGGCGGCGCCGAGATAGTTCAGCAGCAGTTGCGGTGGCGAAAAGGCGGCGAGCCGCTCGGCGGTGTCGTCCCGCAGGTAGCGCAGCAACCCGTAGTCGAGTCCATCGCCGGGGATCGCCGACAACTTCTCCCCCACCTTGCGCGGATCGGACGAATCCAGTCGCACTGGGTAGATGGAGCTGAGCAATCCGACCGTGTCGCCGGTGTCGATGGTGTGTGCACCCGGCGCGTCCACCAAACTATCGGCGCGGCCATGGGTTTCGAGTGCGAGCAGCGGGGGCGGCGTAGCTTGACCGCGCAGCTCGCGCCAGCGCGTCACGGTCGCCGCGGTGGTGGCGATCAGGAGGGTGGGCAACGACAGGTCCGATGCCAGCAGCCGGCGGGTGACCTCGGCGTCGGCGGCGACATTACGAACGAGCAGATCGCGAGCCCGGTCGCGGCTTGGATCGAGCCGCCGGGCACCGAGCTCGGGATCGTCGCCATCCAGCTGGGACGCCCAGAATTGCACCGTGTCCAACCGCTGTGCGCGCGCGGTGAGCGCGGCTGCCCAGCGCCGATAACTGGTGTGTTCGCGAATGGGTGCCGGCGAGTGGCCGGTGGCCGAGGCCGTCAGGGCGGCAGCGAGTTCGCCGAGGATTACTCGCCATGACGCCGGGTCCAGCGCGACGACGTGCGCGGCCAGCAGCAGAACGCTCTCCCCTGTCGGCGGTCGTAACCAGACCACGGACAACAGCGTTCCGCGTTCGGGGTCCAGACGGTCGACGGCCTGGGCGACGTGTGCGGGTACTGCCGCGGTCAGATCACCAACCACCTCAACCTCTTTGACGAGGTCGACGGTGTCGACGGCCGGTACCGGCGCCAGAGTCAAGGTAGAACGGTCTACACGGGTCCGCAGCACTTCGTGGCCCTCGATGAGGCCGCCCAACGCCGCATCAAGTTGCTCGCGGCGCAACGTCTCGGGCAGTCGGATGGCTTCGGTCTGGGCGAGCCTGCGCGGGTCGCCGAATTCGTAGAGCCACCGGCCATTGGGCAGCAACGGCATTGGCCCGGTGCCGGCTTCCGGCTGCCGGGTAGCGGCCGTGGCCTCCGAGTCGATCGCTTCGGCCAGCTCGCGAACATTGTCGCACTCGAGGATGAGCCTGGCGCGCAGCGCAATTCCGCGTCCGCGGGCCGCTTGCACCACCGACAGGGCCATGATGCTGTCCAGGCCGAGCTGCAGGAAATCCGCGGTCACGTCGATACGCGGTTGCCCGAGCAGCTCGGCGAGCAGTTCGGCCAGCGCGGCTTCTGTGGCAGTCTCGGGCGTCGCCGCGCCAACCTCGGACTCGGCGTCGAAAGCGGCCAACGCGGTTTCGTCCAGCTTTCCGTTGGCGGTCAACGGGATTTCGTCGACCAGGATGATGCGCTGTGGAACCATGTAGCGCGGCAGCCGTGTGCTGAGCATGCTCCGCAGCTCGGCGATCGCGGGCCGGTTGGTGGCCGTGTCGGTGGCCACGTAGGCGGTGAGCCGCGCAAGGCCACGGCGCTGCTGTACCAACACTCCCGCGTGGCGGACGGCCGGGTGCGATTCGAGGGCGGCGGCGATCTCGCCGGGTTCGACGCGGTGGCCGCGGATCTTCACCTGGGCATCGGCGCGTCCCACGTATTGCAGTGCGCCGTCGGGCAATCGGCGCGCCAGGTCACCGGTGCGATACATCCGTTCGGCCGGGGCAACCGGATCGGCGAGAAAGCGGGCCGCGGTTTCCGGAGCGCGGCCGAGGTAGCCGCGGGCCAATTGGGCACCGCCCAGATACAGTTCGCCCGTCGCTCCGCGGGGGACCGGGCGAAGCGCGGAATCCAATACGTAGCCGCGGGTGTGCCGGGTCGGCCGCCCGATGGCCGGCTCGTCGTGCTCGGCGATGGCGGCGACCAGCGCCTCGACGGTGGTCTCGGTGGGGCCGTAGCAGTTGTATGCCGCCATCGACGTCGCGCCGCACGTGTTGCGGATCCGGGCCCAGGCCGAACTGCCGACGGCCTCGCCGCCCAGCGCCAGCACGCTCAGTGGCGCCTCGGTCAGCAAACCAAACGCTTGCAGCTGGGCAAACATCGACGGGGTGGTGTCGATCATGTCGATACTGTGCGCGGCGATCAGCGCGACGAGCGCCTCGGCATCGGTCTGGGTGTGTTCGTCGACCACATGCACGACGTGCCCGTCGAGCAAGCCGACCAGCGGCTGCCACGCGGCATCGAAGGCGAATGACCAGGCGTGGGCGATGCGCAGCGGCCGGCCCAGTCTGTCTGCCGCGGGCCGCAGCACGCGATCCAGATGATCGTCGGCGTAGGCGCCTACCGCACAGTGAGTTCCGATGACGCCCTTGGGTTCTCCGGTCGTGCCCGAGGTGAACACGACGTACGCGGCCTGGGCCAGTGGAACGTCCACGGGGTTGAAGTCGTCGTCGTGTGGTTCGCTGCCCTTCAGCAGCGCCTCGGTCAACTCTTCGTCCAACACGATCAGCGCGCCCGATTGACGCAGGATCGAGTTCACGCGTTCGGAGGGCATTCCCGGCTCCATCGGCACGCACATGCCACCGGCTTTGAGCACGGCGAGTATCGCGATGACGTACCGCGGGCCCCGGGAGAGCTTGATGCCCACCGGTGTTTCGGGTTTGACTCCCTTCTCAGCCAGTCGCGCCGCCAGCCGGGTGCTGTGAAGGTCGAGCTCGCGATAGGTCAGCACGCCACCAGCCCAGGTGACCGCCGGGAGGTCCGGTGTCCTGGCCGCGACGTCGGCGAATCGGGCGTGAATACTCAAGGGCAACAACGGTATTGGCGTGCCAGTGACGCGCAACGCGTCCGCCTCGTCGTCCAGCAGGACACTGACGACGCGCAGCGGACGCTCCCAACCCTGCAACAACCTCTCGGCGGCGGTGAGCACCCGCCGCCCGAGCGTGGCGGCGGGTACGGCACCCAGTGCCCCGGCGATTGCTTCGATGAGCACCACCAGCTCGCCACCTTCCATATGGGCGGCGACGGCGATGGGAAAATGCGACAGGGTTTGCAGGGCGGACGGGCGGAAAGTCACTCCGCCAGCGGTCAATTCGCCTCCCGCAGTCAATCCGTCCATCGGGAAGTTCTCGTAGACCAACAGGGTGTCGAACATTTCCCCGACCCCGCCTAGGGCCCGCAGTTGGGCGTGGCCCAGATAGCTGTGCTCACGCAGCAGCGCGGCGCTGCGCTGGACGGCTCGGCATTGCTCGCCGACCGTCGCCGCCGGGTCCAGACGCACACGCAGCGGCACGGTGTTGATGAACAGACCGACCATGGTTTCGACCCCGGTCAATTCAGGTGGCCGACCGGACACGGTGACGCCGAAAACCACATCGTGCGTGTCGATCAGCCGCGACAACACCAGCGCCCATGCCATTTGCATCAAGGTGTTCACGGTGATGCCGCGGGATCGGCTGTCGTCGATCAGCCGCGCGGTCGTGTCGGCTGGCAGTCGCAGCTCGGTGGTGCGCGGCAGCGCCGTCTGACCCTCGGTCGTCTCGATGGATCCCAGTGATGCGGCGAGCAGGGTGGGCCCCGGCATCCCAGCCAGGTGCTCGCGCCAGACCCGGTGGCTGGTTTCCGGATCGCGGCTGGACAGCCAGCCGATGTAATCGCGGTAGGGCCGCGGGGCGACGGGCAGCGCCGACGGGTCACCGCCAGCTCGATACAGGATCATCATCTCGTTGACGAACACCGGCAACGACCAGCCGTCGATCACGATGTGATGGGCGGTGAGCACCAAACGCCATTGCGTGCCGGGCAATTCGATCAACAGAAAGCGGATCGCCGGCCCACGTTCCAGATCGAATGGTCGCCGGCGCTCGCCGGTCTCCAGCGCAGGCACGTCGGCGGGTGCCGCGGCGACCAGCCGCCACGGCAGTTGGACGCGGGACGGCACGATCTGTACCGGTCGCGGGATTCCCCGGCTGAAAAAGCTGGCCCGCAGATTCGGGTGCCGCACCAACATCTGCTCCGCGCACTCGCGCAACAGGGCGACGTCGAGGGCGCCGGAGATGTCCACCCCGATCCCGATGACGTACGGGTCGTCCGCCGCTTCGCCGTCGGCGAATTCGGCGAGCGTGGTCAGCGAATACAACCCCTCCTGCAGCGGGCTCAGCGCCATCACGTCGTCGATGTCGGGGGCGACATCGGTTTTGGCGGCCGTCATGTCGTGCCTTCGCGCGACGACGCAAAAAGTTGCGTCACGGCAGCCAGATCCGACGGCGAAAGCCCGGAGGTGCTCATCGGCTCGAAATGGGTGTCGGTCGCCTCGGCGCCTTGTTCGATGCCGGCCCCGTCGTCGCCCAGGGCGTCCAACGCGGCGGCCAACTGCTGCACCGTCGGATTCTCGAAGATCATGCGCGGACTCACGGCCAAGCCGGCCGCCCGCGCCCGCGAGGCGAGCTGCACGGACAGGATGCTGTCGCCGCCGAGGGCGAAGAAGTCGTCGAAGCGCCCGATTTCGGGGGTCGAGAGCAGCTCGGCGAATACCTTGGCCAGCGCGCGTTCGGTGTCCGTGCGCGGGGGTTCGGCCTGGCCGCCGGTGCTGACCGCCGGCCGCGGCAGTCCGGGCCGGTTCAGCTTGCCCGATTCGGTTTTCGGAAGGACGTCGAGCACGGTGAGCGATGACGGCAGCATGTAGCCCGGCAGGGTTGTGGCGATCGTGGCGCGCACGTCTCCCGCGAATGCCGCCTTCTCGGCCTCATCGGTGATCGGTCGTTGCGGCACAACATATCCGGCCAGCGACGTGCCGCCGTGCACCTCCCACGTGCGTGCCGCCGCGGCGGCGACGCCCTTGGCTGCGGCCAGCGCCGCCTCGACCTCGGCCAGCTCGACGCGGAAACCGCGCACCTGCACCTGGTGGTCGGAACGTCCGACGAACTCTAGTTGGCCGTCCTCGGTCCACCGGGCCAGGTCGCCGCTGCGGTACAACCGCGAACCCGGCTCTGCACCATAGGGATTGGCGATAAAGCGCGTCGCGGTCAGACCCGCGCGTTTCCAATAGCCGCGAGCCAGCTGGTCACCGGCGTAGTACAGCTCTCCCACCAAACCGACCGGCACAGGGCGCAACCCATCGTCGAGCAGATAGGCCTCGGCGCCTGGAACGGGCTTTCCGACAAGTGGATTCGGCAGACCCAGCCGCCCGCGGGATACGGCGCCGGAGGTTTCAGTGGAACCTATGTTGTTCAGCAGCTCGGTGCCGGTGCCGTCCTCCTCGGCGCACACCGACACCAGCCGCTGCAGCAGCGCCGCGCTCACCGGTTCGCCACCGCACACCAGCCGTGACAACGAGCGCACGGCATCGGGCCGGCTGTCCACCAATGCCGAGACCAGGCTTGGCACCGCGGTCACCTGAGCGACCGAATACCGGTTCATCAAGTCCCCGATGGCCTCCGGGTCGCGGTGCTCGGCATCGTCGGCCAGGATCATGGTCGCCCCGGCCGCCAGGCCGGCCAGCATCTCCATGCCACCTTCGAGGAAGGTGATCGAGGCCTGCGCCAGTCGCACGTCGTCGGTTCGCGGCGGGTAGTTCCGCAGCTGCCAGTCGAGCCGGGCTGTCATCGAGCGATGCGTTCCCACTGCGCCTTTCGGCTTGCCGGTGGACCCGGAGGTGAACACCAGGTACATCGGGTCGCCGGGGTGCGGTAGCCGCGCATTCGTAGCCTGCGGAACGACGTCTTCGCTGTCCACCAGGGCGCGTACCTGTGGATCGTCCAGCGAGATCAGCTCGACGCCGGGCACCTGCGGCATGGTGTCCACCGCTTCGACCGTCGCGACCACGACCGGCGGTTGCACGTCGTCGAGCATGAATTGCTTTCGCGCCAGCGGATAACCGGGATCGATGGGAAAGTAGCCGGCACCGGCCTTCATGATGGCGACCAACGCCACCACCAATTCGATGCTCCGCCGGGTCGACAGCCCGACCAGTGACCCCGGGCACACTCCGCTCTTCGTTAGCAGCGCGGCCAGGTTGTCCGAACGGCGGTGCAGCGTGGGGTAATCGATGCTTTCCGCGCCGCAGCGCACCGCGATGCGCTCGGGGCCCCACGTTCGGCTGGGCTCCAGCAACTCCGGGATGGTGCGCGCCCGGTCGTATGGCGGCTGTTCGCCGAGGCTCCAGTCCCGCAGAATGCGATGCTGTTCTTCGGCGTCGATCAGCTGGACATCCCGCAAAGTCTGATCGAGATCAGTGGCAAACCCTGTGAGCGCCCTGGTCAGCCAGTGCGCCAAGCGCTCGATGGTGGTCCTGGCGTAGAGCTCGGTGCGGTAGATGACATTGCAGTGGTAGCCGGTGTCGCCGGAGCCGTCGGTACCGAAGAAGTTGACGCTCAGGTCGGCATGCGCCATGTCGAAAATCGGGTCCAGCGAGGTGCACACGGTGTCCTGCTCGCCGCTGCCCGCCGCCGCCGCCTCGATCACCCGCGTAGGGGACAGGTGATCCCGGACGTGCACGACGACCTGGAACAGCGGGTTGCGTGACAGCGAGCGCACTGGGCTGACGCTGTCCACCACGCGGTCGAACGGCAGGTCCTGGTGCGCGTAGGCGGACAGCGCGGTCTCCCGGGCCCGCTTGAGCAATTCACGCAACGTCGGGTTGCCGTCCAGGTCATTGCGCAGTACCAGGATGTTGACGAAAAATCCGATCAGCTGGTCCAACTCGGCTTCAGTGCGGCCGGCGACCGGGGTGCCCAGCGGAATGTCGGTTCCGCCACCGGCTTTGTGCAACACCATGGCGACGGCCGTTTGCAGCAGCATGAATTCGGTGATGCCCAGCTCACGACATAGCTCACCGAGCTTGACGCGGGTAGCCGAGTCGATGTGGAAGTCGACCGACTCCCCCTCGCCGCTGGGCACCGGTTGGCGGGCAAAGTCAGGCCGCAGCCCGGTGTCCTCCGGCATCCCGGCCAGCTGCCGGGCCCAGTACTCCCGCTGATCGGCGGCGATCGCGGATTCCTGGCCGGCGGCGTCCCCCAGGAAGGTGCGCTGCCACGCCGCGTAGTCGGCGTACTGCAGACGAAGGGGGGCCCAGGACGGCGCTTCTCCGCCGCGCCGGGCCCGGTAGGCCGTCATGACGTCGGAGAACAGCACGCCCGCCGACCAATGGTCGGAGGCGATGTGGTGCACGACCACCGACAGCACGTGCTCTGCGGTGTTCTCGGTGCGCAGCACCGCGACCCGGATCGGCAATTCGGTGTCCAGCTCGAAGCAGTGGCACCGTTCGACGTCGAGCTGCCGCTGCAGCCACGCGTCGTCGGGTCCCTCCGAGCGGCGCACCGGAATCTCGAGCCCGGCCGGATTAACAACCTGATACGGCACACCGTCCAGCTCGACATAACTGGTGCGCAGGATCTCGTGCCGGGCGACGACATCGCCGATGGCGGCGATCAGCGCATCGATGTCCCACGGCCCGGTCAGTTTCGCCGCAAAGGGGATGTTGTTGACCCGGCTGGGCCCGTCGACGCGGTAGGCGAACCAGCTGCGCAGCTGAGAGGCGGAGAGCGGCATGGGCTCGTCGTGCGCCGTTGCGATCAGCCTGGGCCGCGACGGCGTCAGTTCACCCGAACTCAGCTGGTCAATCCGCTCGGCCAGCGCTGCGACCGTGGCGAGCTCGAACACGTCGCGGATGCCGATCTCCACGCCGCACTCGCCGCGGATCGCGGTGACCAGTTTGGTGGCAACCAGCGAGTGGCCGCCCAGATCGAAGAACGAGTCGTCGGCGCCCACCCGCTCGTGGCCGAGCAGCCCGGAAAATAGTTGCGCGATGCGCTGTTCGGTGGGGGTCGTGGGGTCGCGGTATTCGGTGGCCGCCGCGATCTGCGGTTGTGGCAGCGCGGCGCGGTCGATCTTCTGGTGCGCGGTGATCGGGATTTCGTCGAGCACCACGTACGCGGCCGGGGTCATGTAGTCCGGCAGCGCGGCGGCCACCCGGGCCCGGATGCGTTCGACGTCAACCGTTTCCGTGCCGGCACCCTGGGCCGGCGTCACGTATCCCACCAGGCTCTTGCCCAGCTGGGGCAGGTCCATCGCCAGCACGATCGCCTGCCCGACGCTGGGGTCGACCGAGATGGCTGAAGCGATCTCACCCAACTCGATGCGGAAACCGCGGATCTTCACCTGCTCGTCGGCGCGGCCGACGAACTCGATGTCACCGCTGGCGTTGCGGCGGGCCAGGTCACCGGAGCGGTACATCCGCCCGCCGGGCGTGAACGGGTCGGCGACGAATCGCTCCGCCGTCATCCGGGGTCTGCGGTGATAGCCATGCGCGACATGTGTTCCGGCGATGTAGATTTCGCCGATCACGCCGACGGGAACCGGCTGCAGCGCGTTGTCGAGCAGATACACTTGCGTGTTGATTTTGGGTCGGCCTATCGGCACCACCCGGGTGCCCTGGGCGCCCTCGACCGGGTAGCTGGTGCAGTTCACCACCGTCTCGGTCGGCCCGTAGAAATTGTAGAGCGACGCGTCGAACGTGGCGTGGAACTTGTCGGCGACCTCGCCGGGCAGGGGCTCCCCGCCGATGGGCACGCGTCGCAGGGTGCGCCACTGGCCGACGCCGGGTAACGAGAGGAACAGCCCCAACAGCGAGGGCACGAAGTGCATCGACGTAATGCCCTCACGCGCAAGCAGATCGGTCAGGTAGCCGATGTCGCGCAGTCCATCGGGCCGCGGAATCACCAAGCGGGCGCCCATGATCAATGTGCCGAAGATTTCGCCCATCGACACGTCGAAACTGGGCGAGGCGACCTGCAGCAGACGGTCGGTGTCGTCAACCCGGTATTCGTCGCCGAACCAGACGAAATACTCGGCGATCGGTGCGTGTGGCACCGGAACACCTTTGGGCAGCCCGGTGGAACCCGAGGTGTAGATCAGGTACGCAGTGTTTAGTGGGCTCAGCGGTCGGATCAGCTCGGCGGGCGCGGTGGCCGGATACTGCGCCGCGTCGGTAACCGGCTCGCGCAACACCAGTTTGGCGTCCGCATCCTCGAGAATGAAGGTCAGCCGGTCCTCCGGGTAAGTGGGATCCACCGGCAGATAGACCCCACCCGATTTGAGCACCCCGAGTGCGGTGACGATTAGTTCGGGAGATTTGTCCAACAGCACCGCGACGCGATCCTCGGTGCCGATGCCTCGCCCGATGAGCCAGTGCGCCACACGATTCGACTCTTCGTCGATCTCCCGGTAGGTGTAGGCGCGACCCTCGTAGACGACGGCGACGGCATCGGGCGTCAGGTCCGCCCTGCGGCTGACCAGCTCGGGCAATGTGCTGGCCGGGGTGACGAATTCGTCGCCGGTCGACACCGCGCGCAGCCACTCGGCGTCTTCGCCGCTCATCAACGCGCATGCCGAAAGCTTCGCGTCGGGCTCAAAGAGCAGGCCGTCGAGTAAGGCCGCGTAGTGACGCAGCAATTGCTCAGCCAGCTGCTGATCCATGACCTCGACCAGATACTCAGCCTCGACCATGGCGCCGTTCGAACCGTCCGGGGTCCGGTTCAGCTCGACCATCAAACTCAGCGGCAATTGATTGAAATGTCCACGCAATTCGCCGCGTTCGCAGCGCACGCCGGGCGGGCAGAAGCCGGCGCCGTCGGGCTCCCGCTGCCCGAAGCTCACCCGGGTCATCCGGTCGGCGCCATGCCGACGATCGGGATTCGACTCGCGCACCAGCCAGTCGAGGTCGGCGCGCGAATGGGCGAAGGCGCCTACGGCGTCGTCACGCGTTTGGGCCAGCAGCTCGCGGAACGTCTGATGGGGCTGCGGCCGCAGCCGAATCACCACGGTGTTGCCGTAGTACCCGATCACATCCTCGTTGCCCACGCCCCGGTTGAGCACCGGGGCAGCCACCAGGAAGTCGGTCGACTGAGTGTATCGGTGCACGAGCGCGGCGAACGCGGCCATCAACACCATGTACGGACTGGCGCCCGTGTCGCGGGCCAGCGCGGTCGCCCGCTCGACGGTGTCCACGGACAATTGCGTGAACGCGCGCTGCGCGCGCCAGGTGGTGGGCACCACCGAACCGTTGGGCCCCGGAAGCTCGAGCGGCTCCGGTAGGTCGGCCATCAACGGCCGCCAGTAGTCCAGGTCCTCCTGGCGAATCGCGGTCGCAGCCACCGAATGATCCGTCAGCACCCGGCCATCGGCGAAAACGTCCGGGTCGGTGTATGCGCGTGTCAGATCGGCGAAGAACGGTGCCCAGGAGGCATCGTCCCAGGCGATGTGGTGCGCGGTGATCAGCAGCATCAGCTCGTCGTCAGCCAGGCGCGCCACCGTGACTCGCAGCGGTGAATCCTTGCCCAGGTCGAATGGCCGGCGAAAGTCCCGCTGCGCCAGCACATCCAGCCGTAGCCGACGCGCCTGATCGGTCAGCCCGGCCAGGTCGTGCTCGGCCCAGTCGGGTCGCAGGTCCTCGCGGACCACCGGATGCGGGTCGCCCTCGCCGTCAGCGGCATACGTCGTGTGCAACACGGGGTGCCGCGCGGCGACGGCGTCGACCGCACGGTGCAACCGCGCGGTGTCGACCGTGCCGCACAGGCGGTAGGAGACGCAAATGTTGAGCAGCGCGCTGTCGGGGTCGACGGACTGCACGAACCACATCCGGTGCTGCCCGACCGACATGCGCGGCCCGCCGTCGCCCGCCACCGGCGCAGCGGCCGTCGTCCTGGCCAGGCCACGCTCAGCGAGCTTGCGGCGCAATAATTCCAGGCGCTCCTCGTCGAGATGGGCGCTGACGCCGGTGGTGTTTGTCACGCTAGGAGTCCAACCTTTCTAGCATCGTGAGCGTTGAGTGGTGCACCCCGGCGGCGGCGCCGGCACGCTCGAATGATGGCGGCGCCGCGGGGCCGCCGGTCGAGTCGGCACGTAACGCCTCGATCAGCTCGGTCACGGTGATGCCGCCGAGCATGCGGGACACCGGAACCGAATTGCCTACCGTGCGGCGCAGCCGCTTACGTAAGTCGAGTGCGAGTAATGAGTCCACGCCGAGGTCGATGAGCGGCGTGTCCGGGTCAATTGCGGGCGATTCAGCCAGGTGCAGCGTCGCGGCCAACTCGGCGCGGACGATCTCGGCAAGTGGCTTCTCAACCGCGATTTCGCGGCCGTCGTCGTCGCGTGAGACGGTGAACGGCATTGGCATTCCCTGGCTTTCGAAGAACACCCGAAGCCGCTCGAAGTCGGCGTCGAAAATCAGTGGATCGCCCTCGTAGCGATGCAGACTGGCTTCGATCGCCCGCTCTGGCTCCATCGCCACCAAACCGGAACGCTCGGTGCGGCTGATCTCGTTACCCACCACTACCCCGGCGCCTTGCCACAAGCCCCAGCGGATCGCCGTGCAGTCGCGGCCCGCGGCACGCAACTGGGCGGCCAATACGTCGAGCATCCGGTTGGATGCAGCGTACGCCGCATGGGTATAGCCACCCCAGACTCCGAACACCGATGAGCAGGCCAAGATCCGGCAGTGCGGCCGCAGCGGCCAGACTTCGGTCAGCACCGCCAGTCCATTGACCTTGGCCGCGCAGACCGCCGCGACGTCGGAGCCGGTGAGCTCCGAGCGCGAGCGCGCCTGCGCGATGCCCGCGGTGTGGATCAGCAATGACGCGCCCGACCCCGCATAGTTCGCGGCAACGGCGGCCAGTGCGGCGCGATCGGTGATATCGCACTGCGGGGCACGGACCTCGGCATCATGCCGGTCAGCGAGCTCACACAGTACGGTCGGGTCAACGCCGTTGCGGCTCAACAGAGTAACGGTTCGGGCACCGCGGTTCAGGCAATACCGCGCGTACTGCAGCCCGATCGCTCCGCTGCCGCCGGTGATCACCACGTGGTCCAGTGCGGAGGCATCGAGAGGTCGCCGGCTGGCCGACTCGCGGCACGCGCGGAACGCGCGGGCGTACCGTCGCGGCGATTCGGCACCTCGCAACGCGATCTCACCCGCCTCGCCGAGCAGGACCTCGACAGCGGCTTGCGCCGTCGCGGAATCGACATCGCGGTGCGCGATGTCGAGATGCCCGAAGGCCTGATCCGGGAATTCGAGGCCGACGCTGCGATGCATGCCCGCCAGTGCCGCTTGAGCCGGAGAGACGTCGGAGTCATCCCGGTCGATCTGTTCGGCACCGGCGGTGAGCAGCCAGACGGCCCGGCATCGAGGGCCGATGAGCGCGGGGTAATCGGGCAGACCCGCATCGGG
The DNA here is from genome assembly GCF_001667145.1 of Mycobacterium sp. 852002-51971_SCH5477799-a. GTDB lineage: Bacteria > Actinomycetota > Actinomycetes > Mycobacteriales > Mycobacteriaceae > Mycobacterium. The sequence continues at coordinate 34,024 of NZ_LZIF01000034.1, read as the reverse complement.
CCGGTCGGCGATCCGCTCGATTGCGGCGGGCGCGTCGAGTTCGTCGAGTTCCGGGGCGGCCACCACGAGGATTTCCGCCTCCTTCGGTGACACCGCTCGGCAGCCGCCATGTGCCGTGACGGCATCGCTGAGTCGCTGCGTCAGTTCGCGCGCTCCGGAGAACGCGATGTCGACGGTGGTCGCGTGCGGTGGGATCGGCGCGGCCGTCGGCCGCCAGTCCTCGACGGCCACGGTGAGCGCCCGCGTGGGCGCCGCTTCGGTCACTCGTTCCGGTGCTGCCCACAGGTGCACCGCGCGCATCGGCGCATTCGGAAATCCCCGCAGCGCAGGCCGGTCGGTAATCGGGATCGCCTCGGCCCACTTGCAGCCTGGGTCCGCGGTCGCAATGGCGGCGATGCTCGCCGACAGTGAATCGGTGATGGATCTGTCGCGATGCCCCGAGCCGACGATGACGGTCGGCTCGTCGTCGACGATGCCGCGCAGTGGGTAGAGCAGTGACGGGTGCGCCGAAAGCTCGATGAACGCGTCGACTCCGCAGGCGCGGGCATATCCGACGGCGAGGTCGAACCGCACCGTGCCACAGAGGTTTTCATACCAATAATTGGAAAAATCGGTCGTGCCACCCAATTCGGTGCCCAGCGTGGAGCCGATAAACCTCACCGGCGCGTCCCGGAACGCCGACTTCGGCGTCAGCTCGGCCAGACTCGCCCGCAACGGTCGAAGCGCGCTGGTGTGCCCGGGATAGTCGACGGATAGTTGCTGGCTGAAAATGCCACGCTGTTGGGCCAGCCGCACCGCGGCGGCCACCGCCTGGTGATCGCCGGCGACCACGGTCGACGACGGCCCGTTGACCGCCGAGACTTCCAGCCAGCCCGGGGTCTCGGTCAGCAGCGACTCTGCGATGTCGAGGCCGGTCCCGAGCACCGCCATCGCGTAGCGGCCGGTCAGCTGATCGACGACGGTGGCGCGCGCGACCACCAGTGCGACGGCGTCCGGCAGCGAAAGCGCTTCCGCCACATAGGCGGCCGCCACCTCGCCGAGGCTGTGGCCGATGGTGACATCGGGCAGCACCCCACAGGATCGCCACGCTGCTGACAGACTCACCGCGTGGGTGAACTGCGCTGCCTGAATCTCGGTTCGGGACCACTTGCGCCCCTCGTCGCTCACCAGATATGGCAGCGGAGAGGGAAATCCGGCGGATGCGAACGCTTGCGTGCACCGGTCGGCGGTCTCCCGGTAGGCCGGCAACTGCCGGTAGGCGTCGGCTCCCATGGCCTGCCATTGATTGCCCTGGCCCGGGAACACGAACGCGACGCGCGGCGCCGTGGTCTTGGCGGAGCGCGAGACCAACTCGTGTTCCTCGTCGCAAGCGATGGCGGACAGTCCCGCGACGAGCTCGGCGCTGTCTGCCGCTCGCACCACCGCGCGGTGGCGTCTCACCCGGCGCAGCCGCAGCAGGGTGGCGGCGACGGCGGCGGTCGGGTCTGCCGAGTCGTCGACGCGACCCAGGTAGTCCACGATCGCCGAGGCGTCTTGGCGGATCAAGTCCGGGTCGTGAGCACTGAGCAACACGGGAACGCGCCCGTCGGGCAGTCGAGGGGTCAGCATCATGCAACCTCGGGAACGGAAACGATCAAATGTGCGTTGGTGCCTGCAATCCCGAACGCGGACGCCGCCGCGATGCGCCGCCCATCAACGGCCGGCCACGGCGTCAAAGTCTGCGCCAACCGCAATCCTTGTTTCTCCCAGTCGATTTCGGGGCTCGCTTCGCTCGCGTGCAGGGTGGGTGGCACGGCGCCGTGTTCGGCCGATACCAGCACCTTGGCCAGCCCCAGCGCGCCGGCCGCGGCCAGCGAGTGGCCCACGTTGGATTTCACCGAGCCCAGCACTGCTCCGTCGCCGGGTTCGGTGTCGCCGTATGTCTCGGCCAGCGACCGCAACTCGGTCCGGTCACCGAGGCGGGTGCCAGTGCCGTGCCCCTCGATCATCCCCACCTCGGCGGGCTTGATCCCCGCCTGGCTGATCGCGCGCCGGAACAGCCGCACCTGGGCATCACCGCTGGGCGCGCTCAGACCGGCGCTACGTCCGTCTTGATTCATGGCGGTGGCCCGCACCTCGGCGACGATCTGCCGGCCGGCGCGCAGAGCGGCCGATTTACGTTGCAGCACAAACATCGCCGCTCCCTCGGCCCACACGGTTCCGCTGGCCTGCGCGCTGTAGGGGCGGCAGTACCCGTCGTCGGAGAGCGCGTGTTGTTTGGAGAACTCGACGAAGAAGCCCGGTGAGCCCAGCACGTTGACCCCACCCGCGATGGCCAGATCGCAGTCGTTGTTCTGCAGTGAGCGCGTGGCGACGTGGAAGGCCACCAGCGCGGATGCGCACGAGGAGTCCAGGGTCAGTGCCGGCCCAGTCAATCCCAGCGTGTAGGCGATGCGGCCCGAGATCACACTGAGCGCGGTGCCAGCCAGCAGGTGTCCGCTGTGGTCGGAGAACTTGGCCATCTCGGGTCCGTAGCCGGTGGCCGAGGCGCCGACGAAGCAACCCACTTCGTGCCCGGCCAGGTCGTCGGGATTGATGCCGCTGTTTTCGCACGCACGCCAGGCCACCCGTAACGCCACCCTCTGTTGCGGGTCCATCACGACGGCCTCGCGCGGTGAGATGCCGAAGAACTCTGGATCGAATGTGGTTGCCCCGGTGAGGAAACCGCCGCGGTCATGGATCTCTTTGAAGCCGCTGCGGCGCGAGCCGGCGAGCAGTTCGCGCACCGCCCATCCGCGGTCGGTGGGAAACGGGCCCAGCGCCTCGCGGCCGTGTGCCAGCAGATCCCAGTAATGCTCCGCGGTTTCGATGCCGCCGGGCGCCTCCACAGCCATTCCCACGATCACGACGGGATCGGCGCCGTCGGCGCCAAGGCCCTCGACAAGACCCTCGTCAGACATCGGCATCACCCGGCATTCACCTGCGCGGCGACCGCGTCGACATGGTCATAGACGTAAAAGTGCCCGCCGGCATACAGCGACACCGCAAACGATCCGGCGGTGTGCCTTTCCCACTGCGCAAGCACGCCGGCGCCGATGCGATGGTCATCGTGGCCGCCCAGGACGTGAATGTCGGCGCCGATGCGGACATCGGGGCTGGGTTCATACCCGTTGAAGGCCTGGTAGTCCGCGCGCACGGCGGTGGTCAATAGTGCGGAGAACTCTTCGTCGGCAAGCAGTTCGGGGTCGGTACCACCCAGATCGGCGATATCGGCCAGCAGTCCGTCGTCGCTGGTCGGCAGTTCGGGCATGTCGGCGACGACGCATGGCGGCGGTCCGGCCGATACCCAAAGCTTCTGTACGGCCGCGCCGTGCGTTTCGGCGACGCGGGCGAACTCGAAGGCGACAACGGCGCCCATGCTGTGCCCGAACAACTTCAGCGGTGCGACGCTGGGCCATGGCGCGGCCTGAAATAGGCTGACGGCCAGGTCGTGCACGCTGTCGTGGGCCGGTTCGGTGAGGCGGTCGGCACGTTGCGGATACTGCATGACGTAGGTGTCGCCACCGGCGGCCAGCGCCGCCGCCAGTACCCGGTAGCTCGCGGCGGCCGCGCCGGCGTGCGGAAATATCAGGGTGGCACCGGTCGATGATCGGTTGCCGCGGCCGGGGGTCAGCTTGATCCAGGACGGGAACGTGGCAGACAGGTTGATCAGATTATTCAATATCATTGCGCCATATACGAGTTCGCGGGCTGCCGAGAGGCGGCCAGAACCGATTCGGGGTCCATGCCGATGACTTCCAGGTACAGCTCGGCGACCTGGTCCAGCCGGCCGGGGTTGTTCTCGCCGGCGCTGAGCAACGCGGCAAGCGCCGATACCGTTCGGTTGGCGAAGATGTCTGCGACGATGATGTCCGGCGCGTCGAGCCAGGCCCGAATCCTCGCCACCGCCTGGGTGGCGAGCACCGAATCACCGCCGAGCGCGAAGAAGTCGTCGTCGATGCCGATGTTATCCCGAGCGAGCAAATCACCGAGGATCATTGCCAGCGCGGATTCCAAAGGCGTCGACGTGCAACGGTGGTTAGGCCGCTGCGCTTGCGAGACAGCGGTTTCCAATTCACGCGCGGCGGCTCGCCGGTCAAGCTTTCCGGCATCGGTGAAATTGATCCGCTCCACCACCGCGATGTGGCGCGGGACCATGTGCGCGGGGACCAGCTCACCAAGGCGCTGCCGGATCCGTTCGGCGGTCATCGAGGCGTCGTCGGTGCAGACCTGCGCGGCGAGCACGTCGGACTCCCCCGATACCGCGATCAAGGCGGCCACCGCCGTCCGCACCCCCGGCACGCGCCGCAACGCGGTCTCGATCTCGCCCAGCTCGACGCGATACCCACTGATCTTCACGCGGTGGTCGGCGCGGCCGACGAATTCGAGGGTGCCATCCGGCCAGTAGCGCACCAAATCGCCGGTGCGGTACCAGGTTCGGCCGTCATGCTCGACGAAGCGTTCCGCGGTCAGATCGGGACGTCCGCGGTAGCCGCGCGCGATGCCGCGGCCGGACACCCAGAATTCGCCCGGGACCCAGTCGGGGCAGTCGGCGCCGGTGTCGCCGACGACGCGACAAGAGTTATTGGGAAGAGGGACACCGAAGGGCAGGGCCGCCCAATCTTCCGATATCGGCCCTGCTACCTCGAAAATGGTGTTGTGTACCGGGGTTTCGGTCGCACCGCCGAGGCCCGCGAAGCGCAGGTTCGGCGCTTCGGCCCGTAGGCGGCGTACCACCTCGGGCCGCACCCAGTCACCTCCGGTGGGAATCACCCGCACCGAGGAAAGGCGCCCGCTGCCGACTTCGACCAGCATCTCCAGCCAGCCGGGCATGAAATGCAGCACGGTGACTTTGTGCGTGTCGATCAGCCTTGCCCAGGCGTCGGGATCACGCCGCTGCGCTTCGTCGACCACCACCAGGGCCCCGCCGGTGCGCAAGGTGACGAACACGTCCATCACCGAGATGTCGCCTTCCAGAGTCGACAGTGCCAGGCATCGGTCCGCAGGGCCGATCTCGAAGTGGCGCCCGATGAATTCCACTGTGTTCATCGCCGCGTCGTGGGCGACCTCAACGCCTTTGGGTTCGCCGGTGGAGCCCGAGGTGAACAACACGTAGGCGAGTTCGGCGGGATCTATCCTCGCTGAGGCAATCTCGGCGCGGGCAGAAGTGTCGCGAAGCGCCTCGGCAATCAGCAGCTCGGGCACCGGCAGGCACAGCCGTTGTCCGCCGCACACCAGCGCCAAGCTCACCCGACCGGTTTCTAGGATGCGCTCGGCGCGGTCACGCGGCTGGTCGACGCCGATCGGTAGGTAAATGGCGCCGACGGACAGGATGCCCAGCAGCGCCGGAATCTGCTCGGCGGTTTTCGGGCCCATCACCGCGATGGTGTCGCCGGCGGCGACGCCGGCGGTGCGCAGCGCCGTGGCCACCGCCCACGCCTGGTCGCGCAGTTGCGCGTAGCTGAGATCACCGGTACTCGCGAACACGGCAGGCGCGTCGGGCTGCTGCTCGGCTTGCCGAAAGAACCCGTCGTGCAACGCTTCTCCGCTGGGTTCGGCGGTGTGGGCGTTGGCCGCCTCCCGTACCGCGCGCTGGGTCTCCGGCAGCGGCGAGGGGCCCAACGCGCCCCATGCGTCGTCGGCGGAGGCCAGCCGGTGCAGCTCGTCAATGTGATAGGCGAACATGGAGTCGATGACGCCCGAGGGGAAGATGCCTTCGCGCACATCCCAATTGACCATGACTCCGCCGTCGAACTCGGTGACCTGCGCGTCGAGCAGCACCTGCGGACCCTGGGAGATGATCCATCCCGGCGTGCCAAATCGGCCGGTCACGTCGCGGCTGAACAGTTCGCCGAGCCCGAGCGCGCTGGTGAATACCACCGGCGCGAGCACCTGGGTACCGCGATGGCGGCTGAGGTCGCGCAGCACCGACAGCCCGGGATAGGCGGAATGCGCTGCGGCCGTGCGCATCGCGTCCTGCACCACCTGCGCCCGGGCGGCCGCGGTGTCCGCGCCGACGAGATCGATGTCGAGCAGCAGCGACGAGGTGAAGTCACCGACCAACAAGTCGACGTCCGGGTGCAGAGGCTGGCGCCCGAACAGCGGGACGTTCAGCAGAAAGCGCGAGGCGGTCGACCAGCGCGCCAGGGTGTTGGCGAATCCCGCGGCCAGCGCCATCGCCGGAGTGATGCCGCGCGCCTGAGCGCGGGCAAACAGCGCATCGCGGGTTTGCGGGTCCAGCCAATGCCAACGCCGGGTGCTGTGGTTCGAACCCCGGCCACCGGTCGACGGCAACGCCGGCGGGTCCGGCAGCTCCGCGAGGCGCTGCGCCCACCAGACCCGATCGGCCTCGCGCCTCGGCTGCGGTTGTGCGTTCTCGGCCTCGATGGCTTGGCGGTACTGCCGGTAGGTGTAGCTCAGCTCCGGAAGGTCGCGGCCGCCGTAGAGGGCAGCAAGATCGGCCATCAGGGTGCGATAGCTCATCGCGTCGGCGGCCTGCATGTCCAGGTCGACGTGCAGCCGTGACCGCTCGCCCGGTAACAGCGTCACGGCCAGTTCGAATACCGCGCCGTCGAGCTGCTGGTGTGATTTGGCGTCGCGGATCGTGGCGAGCCGCTGCGCGACCTCGTCGGTGCCCAGCAAGCGCAGGTCCTCGACGCTGACCGGGAAGTCGCCGCTCTCGTCGGCCGGCGGGATGCGCTGGTTTCCGTCGGGCAGGAATTGCACCCGCAGCATCGGATGACGACCTGCCAGCGCGGTGGCCGCCGCGCGCAGGCGCTCGGCGTCGATCAGCCCGCCGTCGAACTCCACGTAGAGATGACCGGCAACCCCGCCCAGCTGCTGGTGGTCATGGCGCCCGACCCACATCGCGTGCTGCATCGGTGCCAGCGAGAACGGCTCGTCGTCCCCGGACAGGTCGCCGGGAGCCTCGGCGGTGAGGATCTGCTGGTCGGCGCCTTGCCCGCCGTCATCGACCAGCCGGCCCCAGGCTTCGATCGTCGGGGTTTCGGCCAGCGTGGCGAAGTCGATGGCGATGCCCTGGCGGCGCCAGCGACCGGCCAGCGTCATGATCCGGATGGAGTCCAGGCCCTGGCCGATCAGGTTGCTACCCGGCTGGACTGCATCGACGTCCACGCCGAGAAGTTCGGCCACCTCCGCCCGGATGTACTCCGAGCGTGCCGAGGCGTGCACCACAGACCCTCCCTGATTAGCACAGGCTGCCCTAATTTTTTGGTTACCCTATCCTTACTCCGGGTGTCCCCGCTACTAGCCCCGGTCGAAGTCCCCCGCTGAAGGAGCCAATGAGCGCCAACGCACCGCAGCCGCCGACCGGAGTCCTCGACGGGTTCGTGCCGTTCCCCGCCGATCGGGCCGCCGCCTATCGTGCGGCCGGCTACTGGACGGGACGGCCTCTGGACACGATCCTGAGCGACGCGGCGCAGCGATGGCCCGACCGAATCGCCGTCCGCGACGCGATGGGCGATGCCGGCATTACCTATGCGGACCTCGACGTCCAGGCTGACCGCGCCGCCGGTGGACTCCTGCGCGCGGGTATTGCGCCGGGCGACCGGGTGTTGCTGCAACTGCCGAACGGCTGTCAGTTCGCGGTGGCGCTATTCGGGCTGCTGCGGGCAAGAGCCATTCCGGTGATGTGCCTGCCCGGTCACCGGGCCGCCGAACTGGGGCATTTCGCCGCGGTCAGCGAGGCCACCGGACTGCTGATCGCCGATACCGCAGGGGGTTTCGACTATCGGGCGATGGCGCGCGGGCTATCCGAGGAGCACGCCGAGCTCAAGCATGTCATCGTCGACGGCGACCCTGGACCGTTCATCCCCTGGGCGCAACTGCGCGATCAGCTGGCCACCGGCACGCCGCCACCGCCGCCCGACCCGGGATCCCCTGCGCTGCTACTGGTTTCCGGCGGCACCACGGGAACGCCCAAGCTCATTCCCCGCACCCACGACGACTACGTTTTCAACGCGAAGGCCAGCGCCGAGCTCTGTGGGGTGTCCTCGGACGACGTCTATTTGGCGGTGCTATCGGCCGGCCATAATTTCCCGCTGGCCTGCCCGGGCCTGCTCGGCGCGATGACCGTCGGCGCCACCACCGTTTTCGGCACCGATCCCAGCCCCGAGGCGGCCTTCGCCGCCATCGCCCGCCACGGCGTCACGGTGACCGCCCTGGTGCCGGCGTTGGCCAAGTTGTGGGCGCAGGCCTGCGACTGGGAACCCGTGACACCAAAGACGTTGCGGATCTTGCAAGTTGGTGGTGCCAAGCTGGAACCCGAAGACGCCCGCTTGGTGCGCAGCGCCCTGACCCCCGGTCTGCAGCAGGTGTTCGGAATGGCCGAAGGTCTGCTGAACTACACCCGGCTCGACGATCCCCCAGAACTCACCGAACACACCCAGGGACGGCCCTTGTCGGCCGCCGACGAACTGCGCGTCGTCGATCCGCAGGGCAAGCCCGTGCCCCAGGGTGAGGAAGGCGAACTACTGGTCCGCGGACCTTACACCTTCAACGGTTACTTCCGCGCCGAGCGCGACAACGAACGCAGCTTCGACCCCGACGGGTTTTTCCGCAGCGGCGACGTGGTGCGGCTACGCAGCGACGGCAACCTGGTGGTGACCGGCCGCGTCAAAGACGTGATCTGCCGTGGTGGAGAAACGATATCCGCGGCGGACCTCGAGGAGCAGCTGCACACCCACCCGTCAATCTTCTCGGCCGCGGCGGTCGCGCTGCCCGACTCCTACTTGGGCGAGAAGATCTGTGCTGCCGTGGTTTTCAACGGCCGCGAGCTATCGCTGGCGGAATTGAACGGCTATCTCGACGAGCGTGGCGTGGCCGCGCACTCCCGTCCCGACGTTCTGGTTGCGATGACGATGCTGCCCACCACTCCGATCGGCAAGATCGACAAAAAGGCCATCGCCAGCCAGGTTTCGGCGCGACGGGCACACGCGCGACACTAGGGCCGCACGCCTTCCCGCCGCTCCGCGGTCAGCGCTTCGCCGCGTAGAGGTTGGCCAACAGGCCCGCCGTGGTCCGGAAGTCCATGCACTGATCGGTCACGGACTGGCCATAGGTCAGCTCGCCGCCCAGCGATTGCGCGCCGGCCACCAGGAAGCTCTCCAGCATCAGGCCGGCGATACCGCGCTCGCCGGCGGCCAGGCGTGCGGCCACCTCGGCCGTGACTTGGGCCTGCCGGACATGGTCTTTGGCGGAGTTGGCATGTGAGCAGTCGATCATCACTCGCGCGGAAAGCTCAGCCTTGCTTAGCCGTTCGATCACGGTGGTCACCGAGGCGCTGTCGTAGTTGGGGCCGGCGGTCCCACCCCGAAGGATCACGTGGCAGTCCGGATTGCCCTTGGTCTCGACGACGGCCGCACGACCGACGTTGTCGGTACCGAAGAAATGATGTGCTGCCGCAGCGGCTTTGACGCCGTCGATGGCGACCTGGATGTTGCCGTCGGTGCCGTTCTTGAATCCCACCGGCATGGACAGCCCGGACGCCAGCTGGCGGTGTACCTGCGACTCGGTGGTCCGGGCGCCGATCGCACCCCAGGCGACGGCGTCGGCGATGTACTGCGGACTGGTGGGCTCCAGGAATTCACATCCCACCGGCAGTCCGACGTCGATGATGTCGAGCAATAGTCCTCGCGCAAGGCGGAGTCCACGTTCGACGTCGAAGCTGCCATCCATGTTGGGATCGTTGATGAGCCCCTTCCAGCCGACGGTCGTGCGCGGCTTTTCGAAGTAGACCCGCATCACGATCTTCAGCCGATCCGCGTACTCGGTGGCAATCGGCGCGAGTCGGCGTGCGTAATCAAGCGCGGCGGCGGGATCGTGCACCGAGCAGGGCCCGACGACCAGTAACAGCCTGTCGTCACCACCGGCGAGGATCGCCGAGATCTCCTCGCGATCGCGCTGGACGGTTTGGGCACGCTGAGCCGTCAGCGGCAGCTCGGTGCGGAGGACGGCGGGGGCCGAGAGTTCCCGGAACGAGACGATCCGATGATCGGACGTATTGATAGTCGCCGTGTCGCAATTGATGGTGGACATGGAGGGTGTGTGCCTTTCTCTGCTGGCTCCCAGGGCATGCCCGCTGGTTCCCGATGCCCTGAAAAACGAAAAGCAGCGACCGTGTGGTCACTGCTGGGCTCCGGGTATCAGTCGTGCGGTTGCGTCAACCAGACGCTGCATCGCTGGCTCCACCCGGAGCCACGATAAAGCGCCAATACACGCGCACGCCGATATTCACGTCGGCGAAGATACCACGTCGAAGCGAGACCGCTGAAAACGCGTCTTGCGACGCCCCACCTGATCAGCGCAGATCGAGCGCGAGGCGTTGGTCGAGGCTGCCCAACTGGCATTTGCGGAATTGATCAAGTCCGGGGCGCTCGACCGCCACATCCGACGGATGCGCCGACGCTATCGACAGCGCCGCGATGCCCTGCTGACCATCCTCGGCGATGCTGCGCCCATGATGCCGATACATGGAGTCGCCGCCGGTCTTCATGCCGTCGTCTCGTTGCCCGCGGGAATAACCGAGGCCGGCGTCATGGTCGCAGCCCAAAAGCAGAAGATTGCCCTCACCGGCTTGACGCCGTTTTGGCACCGGGAGCCAAGCACTGCGGGAATCGTGCTCGGTTACGGGACACCGCCAGAACACGACTACCCCGCCGCGATCCAACGCCTCGGACGCTTACCGCGCGCCGTTTCTGCGCGCTGTTAACGCCTGCGCCACAACCTGTTTCGTAGTTCAACAACCAGCCCTCGCTACGAGCGCGGGCTGCAAAAGTCCGATGCGCGGATGCGTTGCACGTGCAACCGCAGCGGCTTGGGGCGTTCCGTCTCAAATCCGTGTCATTATTCTGCCCAGGCTCGCCCGCTGCCCAGCGACAGCGCAGGTACTCGCCGGTTCACCGCCGATGTGGTACGCTAATGACGCGAAAGTGACACTGGGACAACGGTTTTGATACCCGACACTAATTGTCGGTTCTCATTCCCGATGTCATGTAGCGATCCCCTGAGCTGCTCCGATGCAAGTTGTCTCACCCTGTGTCATCTATGTTTCGTCTCATAATCGTGTCATTTCTTCAGGCGCTGCATCTGAGTCGCTTCGGCAAGCTCTGGTCATCGATCGGCGCGGCCGACAACGCCATTGCGTCAGTGACAGCGATTAGGAGGTGGTCGGGGGGTATCGGACTCTGGGGATCCAGTGGGCCCGCGTGTCATTCCTGCGTTGGACACATCATCATGTCGAGCCACGTCTCGGCCGGACGTAGTTTGGATGCTCCCGAGGCAAAGATTCCCACCTCGCCGCTGGGGTCAAGGAATTTGCCGGAGCTGGGGTCATAGGTGACTCCCATCGGCCCTTGAGCCTGCGGCGCCGGCGATGGTGGCGGTCCGAGCGCGTCGGGCGGAGCCGGCCCCGGAAGCTGTCCGTAGGGCGGCACAATCTGGTTGGGTGGTGGACTAAAAGGCAGCGGCGGCGGTGGCGGGCCGTCCGCAGGCGGTACTTGCAAGGGAAACGGCGCGATCGGCGCCGGCCCAGGCCCCGGAGGCACGCCGGGGGGAAGTTGGACGACCGGTGGCCCCGGGTCATAGTCGATGCCAGGCGGTATGAGCGGAAACTTGTTGGGCGGCAGGATGTTCCTGGGATTCGGTACGGGCGTGTCAAGTGGTACCGGAGGCCCACGCCACGCATTACGGCCGATGGGCACGTAGCCCTTCGGGTCACGACACAGCTGAATCGTCGGTGCACGTTTGCCGGGAAATTCCTGGCAGGGGTAATTGCGGGCACCTCGGACAACGACCGGGTCGCTCTGCGGCACTTTGCAATACATGTCGCGAGGAATGTCTCGGACCGTTTCGTCGGCGGGTGAGCGAATCAGCGGCGCGGGGATAAACCCCACACTGCACGGTGGCGGATCTTGCAGCGCAAGCTTGAAATCGGCGCGCGCCCCTTCATCGAAGGGAACCTGTTGAGCGATAGTGAGCAAAACGGCTGTCATCGCGGGAAAGATCACCAGAACCTGTTCGAGCGACTTTCGGTAGATGACACCGATGCGGCCGAAGTTTGCGAGATTGGCGGCCAGCATTGGGAAGTCTGGGCGGATGTCTCGCAGTGTGTCACCGACCTGCGGTGCTATCTCGGGCACGATCTGGAGCAAACTACTGATTTGTGGGGCAGCCCCTCGGACGTGTCCGGTGAATCGGGCCGCTCCGTCGGCAAGACTTCTGATCGCATCGCCGCTACGAATCTGAGCATCAAGGAACGGTCCGAGTTGATCCATCAGGCCCGCGATATCGTCGCCATGGGCGCTGGCCGAGTCGGCCAATAGGCGCGCTGACTGGATTAGACGGGCTAGCTCGGGTCCCGAACCGTCGAAAGCTTTGAACGTGTCGTGCAACAGATCTCGCAATCGGCTTTGACTGATCGAATCGACCAGCCGCTGCGCCTCGTGCAACAAGCCCGCAACATCCCCATTGAGCACGGTATGGTCACGACTGATCCGGGAGCCATCCCGCAGCCACGTCGGCGAAGGCTGATCTGGTGGCACCAAGTCGACGTACTGTTCTCCGATCGCGGAAACACTTTTGACAGTGGCGGTGACATTGGCGGGGATGTGAGTGCCTGAGCCGATGCGAAGTTGTGCATTCACGCCGTTGCGATAGGCCAGCGACACGTCGGTGACGCGGCCGACCGTGGTTCCGCGATAGGCCACGTTCGCGTTCTTGTACAGACCACCGCTGGCCGCGAAGTTGGCGGTCACCGTGTAGGTGCCGAAGCCAAGTGCCGCCGGAATCTGCACGTAGCTCACCGCGATAACGCTCACGGTAATCACGGTGATCACGGCGAAGGTCGAGAGCTGCCACTTCTGAAGCCGGGAAAGCATCAGTGCGGATCCTTGGGCGCCGCGGTTGAATCATGTGTCGGCAAGCTGAAGGGATCGGCTGCTTGACCTGACAGGTTTGCCAGCGCCCCGAGCAGATAATCGGGCGGGTTGACCACTTCGGAGAGGTGCTTCATGTTCGGGTCCAATGCCGATGTTGTGAACAGGGTCTCCCCGAGACGTCTAATGGTGAGGTCGAAGGTGGCATCGATGTTCAAGAAGTCACCACGGACAGCTTGCTTGATCCCTTTCTGCGGCAGCGGATATGTGACCAGGATCGGCAGCGCATTAACGAGTTCGCGGGCCTTTCCTGAGAGCGCTTTCACTACCGGGTAGGCAGCTTTGATGTCCTCGGTGAAGTCGCGTTTGGTGTTCGAAAGTATGTTGGCAGCAATACCACCCAGCCGTCGTAGTGCATCGAACGTCGCGACAATCTGGCCACTGTCGGCGTTGAGCACGCGGAGCGCCTCGGGCACCGTCTGCAACGCTAGATTCAACTTTCCCTTGCCGTCGGCAAGAATTGAGCTGACGTGGTTCAATTTGTCGGTCGCCTGGATGATTTGGTCGGTTTGGCGGTCAAGTCCGGCTGCCAGCGTGGCAAGTTGGGGCAGAAAGTCGGCGAACTGCTCAGTACGCCCGGCCACCGCCTTATAGAGCTCGTCGGTGATGTCTTGCAGCGCCCCAAGGTTGCCCTTGTTGACCACGATGCTCAGTGAGGACAACACCTCTTCGGTGGTGGGATATCTGTCGCTGCCGTTCATCGCTATTACTTGTCCATTGGACAGTCGCCCGGCCGCAGGCGCGGCGACGGGACGCGACAGCTCGAGGTGTTGAGAGCCCAGCAGCGAGGTTTGCGCAACCTTGACCACCGCGTTGGACGGCAGGTTCACCTGCGCATCCAACGACAACTGGACAGCGGCGTAGAAGGTTCCGTCAGGTCGTTGTTCGACGCCCATTCCCGAGACACTGCCGACGGTGACGTCATCGACCATGACCGGGGAATTCTGCGCCAGGGTGGCTACATCGGGCAGTTCTACCGTGACCTTGAATGAGCCGAGGCCATGTCCTGCGGTTCCCGGCATATCCAACGAGTTCAGACCGCCGAACTGGCACCCGCTGAGCACCAAGCCCACCGCCGCGCACGACAGGCCGCACCGCATCGACTTTTGGCTATCCACCCGCCTTTGAACCACTCTCATCACCGGCCTCCGTCATCGGTCGGGATCGGCAGATCGGTCACTGGTAGAGGTGCGCCAGGTAGGTCGCGGGCCGGCGTCGTCGGCTGCGCCGGAGCGCCCGGAGCAGGACCCGCGTTGGGAGGCGGTCCAGCGACCGGCGGCTGCGGTTGAGCCGGTGCCCGGCCTGCATGAGCCGGCGGTCCGGCTGCTGGCGGCACCAGCAGGTCTTTCAGGTTGGTCTCGGGCGAAAATGATGGCGGGGTCACGCCCGGCAGCGGCTGCCACTGCAGTTGCGCGATCGGTGTTCTGGCCTTTGCTTCGGTTTCTGGTGTGTCGTAAATGATTTGGCCTTTATAGGCGTTGATGCTGTTGATCGGATGGAACAGGAATGGTGGGTAGTTCACGGCAAGGCGTCTCACGACGGGGCCTATCCGCTCGCGGCAGATCTCGGCGCGCCTGAAGTAGTCCGGTGTTCCAGCCGTCTCAAAGGTGCCGCAGATGAACTGCACGGGGTTGGCAAAATTCGGTAGCGTGACAAGACCCGACATCGACCCCTGGGCCGGGTCGTAGATGTTGTAGAAGTTGGCAAGGCCGGTGGGCGCGACGTGCAAGGTCTGTTCGAGCTCGTCGCCATGATCGTTGAGTAGTTTCGTGAAGCTCGCCAGTTTGTTGATTTGGGCAACCAGGGGATCATTGGTGTCTTTGAGGAAACCCCGGACGTCGCCGAGGGCGTGGTTGAGCGCGTCGAGCGCGCCGGTCAAGTCTGATGAACTGTCGGCCAGGACTTGACTGACCGCGGCGACGTGGTTTGCGAACTGCACAATCTGTTCATTGCTTTGCGACAGCGCATCCACCACGATGCGCAGGTTTTTGATCGTGCCGACCAAGTCGGTGCGTGAGTCGCCGAGGCGCCCAGCCGCCTGGGAAAGCTCGCGCACGGCTTGCCGAAATGTGTCGCCTTGGCTGTCGAAGGTATCTGCGGCCTGGTTGACGAGTTTGGTGACGGGGCCCTGCAGGGATCCCGGCTGCGGCGCTAGCTGGGTGCTGAGTTTAGTCAGTTCATTCTTGATCTCGTCCCACTCGACAGGCACCGCTGTGCGGGCTTGAGGAATTGTGCTGTGGTCAGCCAGGATTGGCCCCTGGTCATAGGTAGGCGTCAGTTCGATGAACCTCGAGGCCACCAGGCTTGGAGAGATGATGATGGCCTGCGCATCCGCGGGTATCGGCACGTCGCCTCTGACACCCATGACGATCTTGGTGTGTTCGGGCTCTGGTGAAATGGATTTGATGCTGCCGATCCTCACGCCGGCCACTTTGACATCGTCGCCTACATACAGGCCGACGGCCGACGAAAAATATCCGGTTACCGCGATCGTGGTGGCCCTGGGCCACAGGTGAAAGATCCCGCCGCCCAACGCGAGCACTAAAATCGCGGCCACCACCCGCCGCACCCTTGATGCTGAGCGCAGCTCCATCACGGAGTCCTGGGCCTGATGATCATGCGCTCGCTGATGAATCCACGCAGGAAGTCCGCCAGGCTTTGCGGCAGTTTGCCGGGCTGGAAGACCGCATCCAGGACCATGGCTCCCACGGTCGCGGGCGGCACACCGTACGTGTTGACGCTGAAGCCCGGACCCGACCCGACAACCTCTCCCAGCTCGGTGGAATACACGGGAAGTCGCTTTAGCGATTCGCCAATCTGGGTCTGACGCGAGTTGAGATTGCCGAGGACGAGATTGAGCTTGTTTAAGGTTGGACCCAGCTGTGTTCGGTTGTCGGCGATAAAGCCCGAGATTTGCTGCGCAACATCACGGATCCCTGCGATGAGAACGCCCAACTGCTGTCTTCGTTCGGCGAGCGCGGCAAACAGGTCGCGGCCATTACCAATCAGCTGGTTGATCTGCCCCGCCCGGTCAGCCAAAAGTTGTGACACATGGTGGGTATGGGATAGGAGTTGACCGATACGT
The DNA here is from genome assembly GCF_001667145.1 of Mycobacterium sp. 852002-51971_SCH5477799-a. Classification (GTDB taxonomy): domain Bacteria; phylum Actinomycetota; class Actinomycetes; order Mycobacteriales; family Mycobacteriaceae; genus Mycobacterium. The sequence continues at coordinate 17,968 of NZ_LZIF01000034.1, read as the reverse complement.
TCATCACGGTTATTGATCGTCTTCGATAATGCGGTAACACCCTCGAGCGCACTTCTTAGCTGCGGAGTGGCCTCGTGCAGGGCGTCAGTGAGCACCCCCATCGCCTGAGCCAATTGCTCGCTGTCCACCCCACCGGCGGCTTTGCCTAAATCTTGTAACGCATTGTTCAGGGTGTAGGGAGTGGTGGTGCGCCCCACCGGAATTGAGGTCACCGAACCATCCCCAGCCGGAACAACATTAAGGGAGCGCTGACCGAGTACCGAGTCAGCCTTGATCGACACGACCGACTGATCACCAAGTCGCGCCTTGCGATCCAGGTTAAAGCCGACACGGGCCAAGCGGTGTGCCAACTCGATCGAGGTGACATGTCCAACGACGTAGCCCATGATCTGCACGTCGTCACCTTGCTTGATACCCGCGGCATTGGTGAAATACGCGTCACAATTCTTGCCGCGCGGCCATAACGGAAGTTGCCCATATCCGATCGAGATGAGCAGCACGCAGACAATCACCGTGACGCCTATCGTGCCCGTGCGCAACGGATCGCGCTTGCCCGGAGCTTCATTTAGCAAAAGCACACCGCCCTTTGGTCGGGTCGGGAGGACCACCGGCAGGAATAATGATGTCGCTGCCCGCGGGCCCGTTGATCTTGATCTTGAGCGAGCAGTAATAGAAGCTGAAAAAAGATCCGTAGGCGCCCAGCGAGGTCAATCGCTTGTAGTCCTCCGGCAACGGGTCTAGCACGTCGTTGATGTCCTTTTTGCGCCGATCAAGCTCGGTGGACAACGGACCCAATTCCTTGATGACCGCCTGCAGCGGCCGCCGAGAGCCGGACAGCATCTCGGTCAGGTCGGTTTCTGCCGATGCCAAGGGCCCGATGGCTCCCGCGATAGGCTCTCGACCGGCAGCGAGAGTGCCCACCAACTTCTGAAGCTGGTCGACGCCGGCATCTAGCTGGCTAGATTTGGAGTCCACGGTGCCGAGCACCTGATTCAGGTTTTCGATGACCTCACCGACCAATTGATCCCGCGCCGCGAGGTTTTGGGTGAAAGAGCTGGTGCTGGAAAGCAGGTCGGCAAGCGTTCCGCCTTTACCCTGCAGCACGGCGAGAATAGTGTTGCTGATCTCGTTCACCTTGTGCGCGTCGAGTCCTTTGAGGACGGGCTTAAGTCCCCCGAGCAACGCATCCAGATCTAGAGCGGCCTCGTTGTTTTCAAGTCGAATAGTGCCCCCGCGAGGTAATTTCCTGAGATCGCCCGGGCCAGCCGCGATCTCGAGGTAACGATTACCCACCAAATCTTGGTAGCGGATCATCGCACGGGTGGACGTAAAAAGTTGATAGCGTTTGTCAACATCAAAAGTGACGCTGACATACCGGTCGTGTAGTTCGATTGATTTCACCTTACCGACAACGATCCCCGAAATACGCACGTCCTGCCCGCTCGCTAACCGCGATATCGACGTGAAATCGGCGTGATACTCTTCCGTCGAAGAAAATCTGAATTGGCCGAAAGTGACTGTGAGAAAGCCGAGCACGAGCAACATCGCTACGACGAAGATCGCCACTTTTGCTTTCAGATGCCGCGTGCCCGTCATCAGTAGTCGTCGCGCTCGGCGAAGGAACCGTGGAAGAGGAACTGCAGCGTTGAAGGTGCATCGATCTGCATTTCGGTGTTGGGCTGATACGGAACGTAGGCGTTATCGGTCACCAAAAACGGTGTCTTGTACCAAGAGCCGCTGCCCTGCTTGGTCGGCAAGTTGGGCAACCCGCGACAGTTCGGACCGCCGGAAGCGTTGACGATCGGCAAGCTCTCGGGATAGGTGTAGCTCGGCGCCCCGGGAAGCAGTGCCGCACTGACGAAAAGGGCCGGTTTCGTGACCCCGAGATAGGGTCCGAATCGTCCTATCGCGTCGGACAACGCGGTGAGCAGACAGCCGTACTCCGGTGAGTAGTCGTGCAGAACTTTTAGCGGCGCCCGAAGGCGCTGGATCGCGGCGATGTAGGAGTCGGCGGCCGGTGCCAATGTCTGCTCGCCCTCACTGGCCACCCCCGCGGCCGCCAACAGTGACTCCGTCAGGTCTTTTTGCCGGCGCGCGATGGTGTTGCTGATCGTGGGCACGTTATCCAGCGTCGTGACAAGATCGGGTGCGGCTTCCGCATAGATTTCGGCAGTTTGAGCCGCGCGATCAAAGTCGGATTGCAGCGCGTCCAGTCGCGGATTGACCTTGGCCAAAAGGGAATTCAGGTCAGCGGTCAATGCACCTAGGTTGTTTCCATTGTCGCGTAATCCCTCACTGAGTGCCGCAAGCGTCGCATTCAATGCCACGGGGTCAATCTTGTGAAGAGTGTTGAGTAGCGTCTCGAACAACGAATTGACTTCTACCGCCACTGCGCCGGCGGTGAACCGCGCTCCCGCCGCCACCGCTCCGGCCGAGGGGTGGGCGGGTTCAAGAAACTCAACCGACTTTGCGCCGAATACCGTTGTGCTAGCTATGCGGACCGTCGAATTCGAAGGGATGAATGCAAGCTGGTCACGGCGAACAGCAAGGATGAGCTCGGCGTGTTCGCCGTCATATCGGATGCTCGTCACCTTGCCGACCTGAACACCCAAATACTTGACCTTTGCGTCGCGTTCCATCACCAGACCCGCTCGCGGCGCAGTCACGGTAACCATTGCGACGTCAGTGAATACATCGCTGTAGGCCAAGTATGTAAACACGCAATAGGCTGACAGCGCCGCGGCGGCAATCACCGCAGCGACCCGAGTCGCGCGGCGTCGACCCCTTTCTTGCAACACCGCACCCCCCATGGCGCCTCTCCGTGGGCCGACTATGTTAGCGTCAGCAGATACTTCAGATTATGAAATTAAGTTGGGTGTGTCAACGGAGGCGTTGGGATGAAGCGAGCACGGACGACGAAGGATCTCGCCACGCCGGAGCCAGCCGACTACGTCGTTGTGGGGTCCGGTAGTGCAGGGGCGATCATCGCCCGGCGCCTGGCCGACACGGGCGCCGCGGTCACCCTGATCGAGTCGGGACGCCAGCGGCGCGGCCCGCTGGTCACGGTCCCGGGCATGTGTGGGGCCATTCACGCGGCTACGGCCCTGCAGCGATTGGTCACCTGGCCCGCTTATAGCGTCCCCCAACGACATATGAAGGGCCGCCAGCTTCCCCAGTCTCACGGCCGGATACTCGGCGGCGACAGCGTGATAAACGGGATGGCGTTTGTACGCGGAAACCGGCAGAACTACGACGACTGGGCGGCCAGCGGGGCAAAGGGCTGGGGATTCTCCGAGGTGCTGCCCTCCTTCCGACGGCTGGAGAGTTTCGAGGACGGTCCCAGTGATCTGCGCGGCGGAGACGGCCCAATTGCGGTGGAACGGGCCACATGCCTGGCGAGTGTTACCAAAAGCTACATGGTCGCGCTGGCGGCGACCGCCGACGTCGGGATGAACGAGGATTACAACGGTGCGCAGCAGGCCGGGGTGGCGCCACTTCAGCAGAGCGCCGGCGCCGGCCGGAGAGTGGGCACCGATCGTGGATACCTGTGGGATGCGCCGCCGACCTTGCGGGTGCTCACCGACGCAACCGCGACCCGGGTGATGGTGGAAAACGGCCGGGCGGTGGGAGTGGAGTTGGTCACTGGCCGCAACCGGCGACCGATTACACCTGTGCGCGCGAGCAGCGAGGTGATCGTCAGCGCTGGGTCGCTCGGTTCGCCGCGACTTCTGATGCTCTCCGGCATCGGCCGTGCAGCCCACTTGCGTGAGCATGGGATCAACGTCATAGCGGACCTGCCGGTCGGTGACAACCTGCACGATCATCTGTTCGTGCCGATGTCCTACCGGGCGCCCGGCGGGCGGAGTTCATCGCCACTGAGTTTTGCCGGAGCTGCGGTCCGCGAATGCGTGCGTCCGCGGTCGACATATCTGGCGCACACCCTGTTCGAGGCCGTGGGCTTCGTCGACAGCGGAGTGCGGACGGGCACCGACGTTCCGGACTTGCAGGTGTTCATCCTTCCGATGGGCTATCCCGAGAATCAGGACAGCCCGGGCCTGCACCTGGCCGCTGATTCGTCACCGGCGTTAACGCTCCTTCCGACTATGATCTATCCGGAGAGCCGGGGAACCGTGCGCCTGGCCTCGACAGATCCGTTCACTGCTCCCCTCATCGATCCCAACTACCTGGCCGAACCCCGGGATCTGGCGACCCTGGTGGCCGGCATGGAGCTCGTGCGGGAGACGTTGGCACACAAGGCGATCGCACGCGAGATTGGTCGTGAGGTGCTGCCCGGCTCCAATCAGAATGGCGCCGACCTCGCGGAATTCGTACGACGAAACGCTTCGGGTGTGTATCACCCGGTCGGGACGTGCCGGATGGGCACCGACGAACGCGCGGTTGTCGATCCCGCGCTACGGGTAAGGGGCGTGGCGGGACTGCGCGTGGCCGATGCATCGATCATGCCGAGCATCGTCGGAGGCAATACGAATGCCGCGGCGATGATGATCGGAGAACGGGCCGCCGAACTGATAATCGGGGCTTGATGCTCGTCGGCTGATCGCGCGCCGCGGAGGTCACTGGAAATTGCAGCGGTCGGACTGCACAACGATGTCTCTCGGTCGGCCTTCCGGTTGCGCGATCTGCCACGAACTGGCCTTGCCGGCGGTGAATGGTCCCGGGGCTCCTTGAGATTGGTAGTAGCCGCGCGGATCCCAGGTCTTCGCCTGGGGGTACGGCCACGGGCAGGCGACGGTGGACGCTGCGCCAGTCGCACGTACCAGCCAAAAGACTGAGCTAAACGTGATCATTGCGATGTTCACAACAATCGCCATCACCAGGAAGGTAGCCAACGTGGGGCGACGAGCATGCAGGCGCAGTCGCTGTGCAATCTTTTCGGCCTGGGATCTTCCGGTGTCGTCGCGATACAGCAGGACCGAAGCAGGGATCATGACGATCGTGATGAGCCCGCTTGCCATCATCAGCGGGAACTGACTGTTCTTGCCCGTATCGACCGAGCCGAATTCGATGACGTGGCTGTATGTGAGGAACTGGGCACGGGTCAGGAGGATCTCTTGAGCAGCATCCCAGATGACGCCGATGACGAACGTCAGCACGGCTATTGAGATCAGCGGATGGCGCCAGACGAAGGCCCCCGGATCACTGCGGCGCTGGATGGTCCGCAGGATCGGCATGGCCAGGAAGTAAGGAACGAGGACATAGGGCGCGTAAATGAAGGAGGTCAGCGGTTCAATAATCGGAGAGATGTTGAGCCACGGCCACTCTCGGGGAAAGTGCCAAAGATTTGGGTTGTAGACCAGGCCGATTGCCCAGTTGTTGATCGGATCCCACCAAAACAGTGTGCTGGTGGCGAGGACCATAAGTATGACCGGCTGTCCGGGATGCCGCCTCCACACGAGAATCGAGGCGACGATGGTGCCAGCGGCGAGCAAAGCGCCCAATATCTGTCCCCACGCGAGCCAGTCGAAGGGGTGTAACAGCGGCTGCACCGGAGGCGGCTTGCCCACGCCGTCGGGATTCACGTTCTCGGGCGACACCGGTCCATGCTTGTCCGCGGTCGCCAAAATGAGGACCGCCAACGCGGCCACCGTCACCCAGCCGATCAGGGCCTGCCAAGGTGAAACAGCGCGGGGGTGCACGGTCCGGTTGGCGACAGAACGCTCGTGGACAGGAACTGATGGCTTCATTGCACTCCTCGCTGTATCCCCGCGACCTCTAGTGACGCGTGAGGCGAACATCGCCCAGGGTGAAGATTAACCCAGTTTATTCATATAATGAAGTATTCTGCTGAGTCGCTGTCAGACGTTGAGGCGGTAGCGTATGGCATCGTGACCGATGCCCTTGGACCTGCCGACGACGCCGACATCGTCGACTTTCTTGGAGCAGTGATGGACGTCGAACGTATGATTGCGACCCTCACCATGCCGGTAACCCACAAGTATGGAATCTCTGAACGCGCCCTCGGCATCATCTTTCTGGTTCACGCCGGGCTCGACCGCCCCAGCTCGCTGAGCGAATACCTCAACGTGCTGCCGAGTACCATCACCGCGGACATCGACAAGCTCGCCGCCGCGGATCTGTTGCGACGGACGGCATCGAAGTCCGACAAACGGGTCACCCGCATCCAGGTGACGCCGCGCGGTGCGCGCGTGCAAAAGGAGTCGTTGCGCCAGCTGCATGAGTTCTTTCGAGCCAAGGCGGCCGGCGTGGCTCGCGAAGAACTCCAAGCCTGCATCGCTACGCTCCGCAGGCTCAGCGGTGTTCCGAAGTCGCCAGTTCCAAATCCGCTGCGGAAGGCCGACGACACCCGCTGATCGAGTCCGGCCGGGCCGGGATATGGCTCTATAGCAAGCTGTTTCGCTTGGGTGGCGGTGCATTGGACTATTCGCCGGCCGCGAGGGCCAGCTCGGTCTCTGTCTCACTTTCGTGTCATCTATGACATCGACATGACAGGCCAGATGAGAACCTGCACCCGGGTGGCTTGTCGGCCGCGTCCGGTTCATCAGTGTTTCGTCAAGCCTTTCGCTCTCGGTCATAGCCATCGGCGCGCCGCGCCTCAGACTCCGGTCGATCCACGGTCCCCCTTCGATCCTCAACACGGCGATGAGCGCTGTTGTCGAGCTTGCATATCCCGTGCAGCCCGTCAAGATCCAAACGCTGCTCGCCGTCAAGGGAGACGTGGTGGATCCTGACCTGGCAGGCGAGGGCGCCGAGATGAAACACGCCTTCCCGACAGCGTCAAGCTAGATGACGAGACCCGCTGGCTGCTCACGAATTTGGGCCAAGCGTTCAGAATCCAGCGGAATCGAGGTGCCAGGCACGACCGGGGTGATCGTGTCGCGTTCGTAGATCGCGCGCAGCACTTTGATCTTCCAATCGTCACCGATGCGCTCAAGCTGATACAGCAGCCGGGTGAATGAAACCAGGTCTACCCGGACACCCTCGATATCGTCGCGGAACTGGATCTGGGCGCTGACTTCAAGCACCGCGCGGTTACCGTCTACATGCGCTACCGGCGCCGCGAGTTGGTGCACCGGTCGTACACCAGAGTCGAAGCTCGTTTTGGACCCGCCACGAATGCAGCCCCCGTGTCATGGATCCAGCTCAGCGAAACCAGCGAGTCCGCGTCGAAGCACTTCTGCATCTGGTCCCACCAGCCCCGGTCGCGCCCCTGGCGCTCCAGTAAAACAACCTGAGTTACGGCAATAATGTCGTCTGTGCGTGCAGTCACCGTAAATCCTTTCAATCAGCCGAATTTGGCTGCAGTCTTGTAGATTCCGCGGTGCGGGGTGAAGGACGATGCGGACCCGGCCGCGTAGGCGTCGAGTTCGGCTCTGAACTCAGGTGCCTGGGTGGGCGCCTTGAAATCGGCTCGGCTACGCCATTTGCTGACGTTGATGAGCTGGAATTCGGTTGTGGAACCCGTAGCCCGATGAAGTTCTGCGGAGATAAATCCCTCGGCGGATGTCGTCAGACGGGAGCGGTGCTCCCACTGTGCGATGAACGTGTCGATCTCATCTTCGGGAATGTCGAAAACATTGATGAAGGTGATCGGTCCGTCGTCGGCAGGCCGTTCAGTCACAAGAATCTCCTCAAGGTGTCAGAAAACGGCGATCGGATTGACGGGAAGTCCTGTGCTGCCGTTGATTCGAGGCGGGGCAAGCACGAGCATGAAGCTGTGACGCTGCTCGGCCCGGCACACCTCGGCCAATTCATCGACCGCGGTCGCATCGACCAACGGCATACCCAGGCGGGCCAGCGCCACCTGATGCACCGCGACTGGTGGAGACCAGGGCCGGGCGTCGCCGATATCGCCGAGATAGACGCTGACATCGCGCTCACCGAGCCAGCGGACGGCATCCAAACTCAGTCCCGGAACTGGTTGGTCCATCGGCTGATTGGTGTCCCAACCGCCGCGCACCACCACCGCGTCCCCGCTGTGCAACGTGCTGTCTGTCCGCTCTAAAGCCCCGTCGAGGTGGGTCCGCTCCACGAGATGGTCAGCATCCAACCGACCGCCGGGCGCCAGATCCAGCAGCACACCGCGAGTCAGGATTCCATCTCCGAAGCTGTCACTGCCGGCGTGTCGCACCCCGCCCGGAGTCACAGCTTCGGCCAATGGCACTCCCGGATAAACCTGGCCTTCCGACGGAACATGTGACACCGCGTCGAGGTGAGTCAACCCTGCATTGTGGATATTGATCACCAACGAGTTCCCGATACCGAGCACAGCCTCCGATGCCGTCACCCGCGACGCCGGCGGCGCAGCAGCCTTTGCATCGTGCCTAGTGCGCCGCGTGCCGCGTAGATGGCGGACACGATGGACAGCAGAACCATGACGACGAACATCAGCAACCAGTTCGCCCTGTCGTGGCTGACGTTCCACCAGACGATCGTGAACAGCACGGCGCAGATGAAAACCAGACTGTCGCGCCAGTTTCCGCGATAAGAGAAGGCCACCTCGCGTATAGCACGGCTCGTCTCACTTGCGGCAATCATGTCGTCGATACGATCGTTGATGCTTTGTTGCAGTCTTTCCCGTCGATCCGCCTGTTCCTGCGGAATTCTTTCCAGGAGGTCAAGATCCTGCTTGATCAGGCTGCGGTAGTCCGGCCCCTTCAGGCCGCCCGCGGCGATCCCGAGCAGCGCGCCGCCGGCGATGGGGGCTGCCCCCAATGTGAGCGCAGCTATTCCAGGCATCGTTCTCCTTCATAGTTATCGGCCGAGTATCCGCCGAACCTCCTGCCGTGCGCCGCCAACACTCCCGACGTGGCGTCGCCGATGCAGCCGATCCCCCGCAGGGATCTTGAACGATCGGTTCCCGATGTTGGGGCGCCGCTCCCTCCGAAAGTCGGACGTGCCGGCATAGTAGTTCAACTCGTCGCGGTCCTTGCAATCGCTGGATAACGTCTGCCAATTCATTTGCGTGAAGGCACGGTTGGTGTCGATGGAGTAGCGTTATTGCGCATGCTAAGCAATCGCGGAGCAACGTGGAGACGGTTCTGAGTATGGCGGACGAGACAGAATCAGCGACGGCGATGGAGCCGCACTTCAAAGAGGTCCAGGCGCACTACGACCTCTCCGACGATTTCTTTGGAACCTTCCAGGACCCGTCCCGCACCTACAGTTGCGCGTACTTCGCCCGCGACGATATGTCGCTGGAGGATGCACAGCTCGCGAAGATTGATTTGTCGTTGGGCAAGCTGGACCTGAAGCCCGGCATGACGCTGCTCGACATCGGATGCGGGTGGGGCGCGGCGATAAAGCGTGCAGTCGAGAAGTACGACGTCAACGTCGTCGGCCTGACGCTGTCCAAGAACCAGTGCAAGTTCGCTCAGAAGTTGCTCGATGGGCTGGACTCCGAGCACTCGCGTCGCGTCTTGCTGCGCGGCTGGGAGCAGTTTGACCAATCCGTTGACCGAATCGTCAGCCTCGAGGCTATCGAGGCGTTTCCCCCGGAGCGGTACGCGCCGTTCTTCAAGGCGTGCAGCAGAATGTTGCCCAGCGGCGGGCGGATGGTGTTGCAGGCGATCCTCGGACACCCGCTGAAGCGCTGGCCAGAAATGGGCATTCCGATCACGATGACCGACCTGCGGTTCATGCGGTTCATCGCCAAGGAGATCTTCCCGGGCGGGTCGATCCCGTGCGCTGAGGACATCATCAACCTGTCGCAGGACGCCGGGTTCACGGTGGAGCACAAGGAACTCCTAAACGAGCACTACGTACGCACTCTCGACATGTGGGCTTCGGAACTTGAAGCCCACCACGACGCCGCGGTCGCCGCGACCTCCGAGGAGATCTACGAGCGGTACATGAAGTATCTGCGGGGCTGCAGCGACTTCTTCGCGCGGGGAATCAGCGAGTTGGGGCAGTTCACGCTGGTCAAGGGGTGATCACGGCGCACCGAACACCCATGCCGCGCTGTGTCGGCCGAACCCGAAGCTCCAGCCACTCCTCCGGAGGGGTCAGTGTCCAATTGGGCCCCCGGTGATGGCGGTCGAGGTGAATAACGGGCAGCCCAGCGCGCCGGCCCAACCCACGGGAGAACGTAGATTTTGCCCGCCCCGCCCGAACCGATAACCATGACGCGCCGCACGGCTCACCGTGCACTCGCCACCGATGTTCCAGAATTTGGGACGGTGACACCGAATTCGGGAAACCCTACAACGTTAGCAACAGTCCCCCAACCAGGTGTAGGTTCTCATTTCGCCTGTCATCTCTTCGATTCTGGACCAGCTGCGATCGAAGTCGTCTCACAAGATGTCATTGGGGCTTTGGCTCAAACTCATGTCATTTCTTCAGACTGGCCTCACCCGGATCCGACCAGCCTTGCCGACCGGCCGTCCCACGGCTACCACTTCCGGCACTGTGACATCGCGGCGGCCGATCATCACGTTTGCCCACCACATGGGTACTGCGAAATCCTGGGCGCCTGGTAACGGTCGATATGCCCGAGTGACGGTTTATAAGTCTTGCTGTGCACCACTACATTTCGCGCCCGCCGGTGGCAGGGGCGGCCACTCGCTTCGTTAGCGGCGCCGACGTCGTTGTCGGGATCAATCGCGGGATGGGGGAAGCGAATTGAAATCGCGGCCTTGGCCGGCGCCGATGGTGGCGCCATTGACGTTGTTGTAGCGGCCGGCGGGGACAAGGACGTTGACCCGGTCCCCGGTGGTGAGTCGGATGGAAGGGTCGGCCTCGACAAGCTGGCGGTCGTGGAGGATCGACACGGGAAGGTAATCGGCTGGCAGGTCGATTTCATCCAGGGTGCGGCCAACCGCAGCCGAGTCGGCTCCGAGTGTGTACTCGACGATTTGGTACCCGGCGAGCTGGCTACCCAGATCGTGTTCGGCGGTTCCCGCCCGCGGGTCCGCCCATTGGGCCGCGGTGCGGCCGGCCGCCATGCCCGGCTCGGCGTCGGCAAGGTAAACAGCGACCGCGCGCAGCACGTTCTGGTTGGTCAGCCAGCCCTGTACCCGGCGGGCATTGGTGTCGATAACCGGTAGTCCATCACGGCCATAGAGCACGAGCTGTCGAAGGGCTTGAGCCAGGCTGTCGTTGGCGAATAGCGCTTGTGGTTCGCGAACCCGAGTAACAGGTCCGAACACGGTTGTTCGGTCCGGGCCCGAATCTTCGTCGCGGGAGAGATCGAACGGAACGGTGAACCGGTGCATGGCGTCAGCGGCGGTGAGGTCGGCAAACGCACGGACAGGTGTTGGGCGGTCGATGTCGATGCCACGGCGAAGCAGTTTGGTGGTGTAGATCGTGCCGTAGGAAAGTGCGCGCGACACGGTGCTACCGACGGCGACTGCCAACATGACCGGCAGGGTGAGCGTGAAGTCCCCCGTCATCTCGACCGTACTGGCCAGCGCGGTGAGCGGAGCGCGCGCGGCGGAGGCGAATACAGCGCCCATTCCGATGATCGCGTAGAGGGCCGGTTCCCCTGCCCCCGGCCCGATTAGTTGGTGAACGACGAGTCCGAAGGCCATGCCGGAAGTAGCTCCCACGAATAGCGAAGGTGCGAATACGCCGCCTGAGCCGCCAATGCCGATGGTCAGGCTGCAGGCCAGCATCTTGCCTGCGGCGAGAATTACCAGAAACCACAGCGCATAGTGGCCCGCGAAAGCGGCATACATTACCGAGTAGCCCACCCCGTACAGTTGTGGCACCGCTAGCAGCACGAGACCGAGCACGATTCCGCCAACTGCTGGCCGTGCCCAGTCCGGGCGGCGACGCCACACCCGGTCACACAGATCCTCGGTGTAGTAGAGCACGCCCTTGAACACCACTCCGATCAGGCCGGCGATCGCTGCGAGGACGGCCACTAAAAGGTAATTAGCGATGTGGTCCAATTCAATGCCGGTGGGGAGCTGGGTGAGGAAGGGCGCGGAGCCGAAGAAGACCTGGGCGATAACATCCGCAACCATCGCTGAGAGCATGATGGCGAAGATCGCCTCGGCGGACAGCTCCCGCAATATCAGTTCGATTGCGAAGAAAACCCCAGTTATGGGGGCGTTGAACGTAGCCGAGATTGCCCCCGCCGCCCCGCAGGCCACCAATACCCGCAATCGGCTCTCCGGCATGCGGACCCATTGTCCGAAGCTGGACGCCAGTGCCGCGCCGATCTGCACGATCGGACCTTCTCGGCCTACTGACCCACCCGTGCCGATGCACAGCGCCGAGGCGAACGCCTTGACAACTGTCACCTGGGGTCGGATGCGACCGCCGTTTTCCGCGACCGCAATCATTACTTCCGGCACCCCGTGGCCGCGTGCCTCGCGGGCGAACCGAGAGATCAACGGCCCATACAGCAACCCGCCGATCACCGGGATGACCGCAAAGAAGCCGACTCCCAACCAGGGCAGGTTGTCGCTGCCCGCCCAGCCCTGCTGGCCGAACTCGGTGTGCCCGGTGGCGAGCCAGGTGAACCCAAAGATCAGGTAGCGAAACGCCACTGCACCCAGCCCGGCGGCGAGGCCCACCACAATTGCCACGCAGAACAGCCCGAATCGATTTGCACGCAACCAACCGGCCACCCGTCGGACTCCGTCTGACACGGATCGCGGCTGCCGCACCCTATAAATCGCCAACTTTTCCTGCTCCAATCGCGGTCACGCCGTCAGTGGCTGGATGAGGCAGATCAAGGTGTGAAGCTTTTCCGGGCTGACGCCAAGACCCAGCCAGCCGAGGAGTGTCGTATCAGCGATGCGTCTTCCAGCACGCGGAAAGGCGGTTCGATTACTGCCGCCTGATCGTTGGTTTCGTAGCAACGGCCCTGATGGTCATTCGGCTTCCCACGTGTTCGGTCGGTCCCAGTGGTCCCTTGATCGAGCTGGCGAATACGAGTCCTCACAGCTGCTGTCCAGCAGTCTAGCAGGCGGCTACTATAGCAACTACAAACTGTTTCCCAGTATTACTATAGGTGCCGCCCCCGAAGCGGTGCGCGATGTTTCCGTGCCGGTTGCGCGATGACGGTGTTGGAGCAGGCACCTCACATCTTTTCAGGAAGGTCATGATGAGGACCGACATGTCGGATGGAAGGCATCCGGTGTCGCCCGCACATTGGGGCGCTGCAGAAAATGGACGATGATGCTTCCTGATGACTACGCAATTGGCGACGTACTCGACCCAATCCTGTTCAGCGCCAGTGGGATCGGTCGACGCAATAGGATCTGTGCCGGCTTATCTGCCGCGGCTGGAGTCGCGACCGGTCCGGCACCCGCGCAGTAGCGCACCACGATGATGGGCGGGTGATTCAGCGACGACGGTGGCGGCATCAACATCTGAAACGACCGCAACAAGAACGCATTCCGTCTAGCATCGCACCGCCCCTGGCCAAGCGCACGGTCAGGCCGGCTAATTCGGCGTGTCAATTCCATAAGCACCCCTGCCACGGATTCCCAATAGGAAAGGTGAACCATATATGGCCCGCTCCCATCGCCTCTCGGACTGGGATCCCGAACACGTTTTGGCCTGGGAGGCCGGAAACAAGGCGATCGCCCGTCGCAACTTGCTGTGGATCGTCGCCTGCGACCATGCCGCTTTCGGCATCTGGACTCTCTGGCCGGTGATGGCGCTATTCATGCCCCAGAATGTGTACGGGTTTTCCGCGGCTGACAAGTTCTTGCTGGGCGCAACCGCGACACTAGTCGCGGCGTGCTTGCGCATCCCCTACTCACTGGGTATCGCAAATTTCGGCGGGCGTAACTGGACGGTGTTTTCGGTTGTGGTGCTGCTGATCCCCACCATCGGCACGATGGTGCTGTTGGCTCATCCAGGACTGCCCCTATGGCCGTATTTGGTATGCGCAGCGCTCACCGGATGCGGCGGTGCCAATTACGCCGCATCCATGACAAATACGAATTCGTTTTATCCCCATCGGATCAAGGGTTCGGCGCTTGGCTTCAACGCCGGCGCCGGCAATCTGGGCGTCCCGATGATCCAGTTGGTAGGGCTTCTGGTACTTGCAATCGCCGGTCAGCGTGAGCCCTATTGGGTCTGTGGGCTCTACCTTGTGTTCTTGACAGTGGTCGCACTCGGAGCGGCGCGATACATGGACAACCTCGACCACCCCACCGAGGCAAGCCATCTGCGCTCGATACTCTCCGAGCGTGATACCTGGGTACTCGCGCTGCTTTACCTGGGTACTTTTGGCTCGTGGATCGGTTTCTCATTCGCCTTCGGACTGGTCCTCCAGGTGAACTTCGCCGCCTCCGGGCAGAGCCGTGGGCAGGCGGCGTTGCATGCCGCCGAGTTGGCGTTCATCGGGCCGGCACTGGGGTCGGTGGCGCGCATCTATGGCGGCAGGCTGGCTGACCGCCTTGGCGGCAGCCGCGTCGCCCTCGCGGTGTTCGCGGCCATGGGGCTAGCTACCGGGCTGCTGGTCACCGCCAGTACCCTCGACGACCAAAACCGCGGTCCTACGACCACCGCGACGATGGTCGCGTACATCGGCGGCTTCATGGCCCTGTTCATCTTGTCCGGTATCGGCAACGGCGCCGTGTACAAGCTGATCCCCTCGGTATTCGAAGCGCGCAGCTACCGACTCAAAGTCGTTGAGGCCGAACGGCGTCACTGGTCGCAAGCCATGTCGGGCGCGGTAATCGGGTTCGTTGCCGCGTTCGGCGCCCTCGGCGGAGTGGGAATCAACATGGCCTTACGCCAGTCGTACCTGAGCACCGGCACAGATACACCGGCCTACTGGATCTTCCTCACTTTCTATGTAGTTGCCGCCATCCTGACCTGGAAGAGGTACGTTCGCCGGCCACACGCGACAACCACCGAACAACAAGAGGCGCCCGCACTTAAAGCGGTGTCACCGGGCTCCGTCTGAATCTGATCCGCGATCGATGCCGTTCGGCTTGCCCCCGCCGTGGGCGTCGGCGAAGACGGAGACCACGCCCTTCGTCTCCAACAGCGCAAGTCGAATCTCGTCGGGTCTGCGGTGACCATGTTGGCGCAGGATCGCGTCCAGGTCCTCGTCGGTAAGCCCGCACCGTCTCAGGTTGGGTCGGTCGAGTTGGCCGTCGCGAATAAGCACTCGGACCGGCGGGTCAACCAGTCGGCGCAGCCAAGGGATGAAGCGAAGACGCGCGACGGTGTCATGAGCGGCGATTAAGGCGAGCAAGGCTGCCGCCCCGGTGAGCCACGAGGTATCGGCAGCGGTGGCGGTACGGCCGACGATGGCGCCCACCGCAACTGCGGTGACCCAATCGAAGGGCGTGAACTCGGCGATGGTCCGCCGCAATGTAAACCGGAAAGCGGTTGCAGTCGTGACGAACAACGCCAATGCCTTGAGTGCCGCATAGGCAGCCGGTCGCCACCCATCGACCAACTGAAGCAATAAGTCGTTCATCCCTGCCACCCGATTTCCCTTGCCGGGGAGGTGAAATAGGAGGAACCATTCTCCTCATCTTTCGTCATGGTGATCTCCTTGCCTTGGTGTCAAAACTACTCACGTGCAGTGACCAGTCGCCGCACATAGACGACCCGGGCAAGACCGCCAAGCCGATGTAACACAATAAGAAAATCCACAATGCCGGGGTCTTGGTACGGGCATGAGTGCCTCGAAGAGGTCGCCATGCAACTTGCCCTTGGCCGATTCACGGGCCTGGGTACAAGATCGCTCGAGCAGCTCGGCGACGCCGTGTTCCTTCTCGAGTCTCTCGACGTTTGTCGATGATCGCTTCCGGCTTGCTCATGCGATTTCTCCCCACAGAAAGCTTTAACTGCCCTGCGCGCGCCAATGTGAACCAGGCACATCGGACGCGATCACCGTGGGATATACCCGCAATGGGTCGAACGAACCGCACTGAGATATCGAGATTGGCTCTGCGGGGTTTTGATGCCCGAGGCCGGGTATGAGAGCAGCAGACAGATCTGTCTACGTCTATAGACTGACCTGTCTACCTAGGGCGTAGACTGATCTGTATGTACCTCTTCGTAGACAGAGCGGTCTACCTCCCGCAGCAGACAGACGGGTCTATCACACGTCATAGACAGTCCCGTCTGCCCCAATGCAAAGCCGTCGTTGCGCTTGGTGTTTGCGTCTACACGGTGCTTAAGGAGCATGATGCAACCAACAAAAGTCTCCGCCTATGGCGATCCTGCGTTCCGGATGAAGCCACCTGGCATGTTCCCAAGCGATGACAGCGATTACTCCAAGATCGAGTTGCAGTTCGAACGCTTGGCCGACGCCGAAACACCTGAACAGCGCCAAGAGCGGCGTCGTCAGATCATCGTCACCTGCTTGCCGCTGGCCGATCGCATCGCCGACCGCTATGCCGGTCGCGGTGAGCCCAGCGATGACCTGATTCAAGTGGCGAGGATCGGCTTGATCAAGGCGATCGACAGGTATGACCCTGCCAAGGGAAGCTTCGTGTCGCTAGCGTTCATTCTCATTTTGGGCGAACTGCGGCGGCATTTCCGTGACAACGCGTGGGGTATGCATGTCCCACGAGGCATAAAAGACACTCATCGTCGGGTCAGGGCAGCAATCGAGCCGCTGTCTCAGCGGCTTGGACGTATCCCCACTGCCTCGGAGTTGGCCGCGGAACTGGGCGTGGGACGCGACGTTGTCAGCATCTCCATGTGGGCCGAAAACGCCTATCACCCCAAATCCTTCGACGAGCGAATTTGGGCATCGGGGAGCGACGAGGACGCCGTCGGATCGCACCTTGGAGCGGACGATCCCCGATATAACGCCGTCGAGGACGCCGTGGCAGTTGCCCGATCGATCGCCAGACTTCCTGAGCGCCACCAAGTAATCTTGAAGATGCGGTTCTATGAGTGCCTGACTCAGGCTCAGATCGCGCAGTACTTCGGTATTTCCCGAGTGCATGTCTCTCGTCGTCTTAACACCGCACTGGGCTGCCTACGCGCACAACTGTCCGACAAGCCGGGACGGCGCGAGATGTTGATTTAAGCTTTGCTTCTCGCGTTGACCATTCGCTTCTGCCATTGCATTGCAACCGTATTCGCCTGGCAGCTACCGGTGCTGCTCGATTAGCCAGGCCGCCATCGGCTTGGCTCGTCGCGCCGCGTTCCGATCACCCTCGGCGGCACACACAATGCTGCCCTTGATCAAGCCATTGAAAGTCCAGGTGAAGCTGTGCACATTTCGCAATCCGGCCTTCTTCGCCCGGCGTGTGAAAATCGCTCGGATCCTGCCTAACTGGACGGTGCATGCCTCGCCGACGCGTCCTTCATCGCCGACTTCGAGCAAGATTTTGACAAAGGACCATGCCTCGTAATCACGCCGACCGTGGAACCACCCGTCGAGCACATCGAATGTTGCTAGCAGCTGCTCCGCGGGATCGTCGGTGTCTTCTGCGGGACGGCGATCGATCACTTCATCGGTCCACAGTTCCTCGCGTTGCGCCAGGAACGCCAGGACAAGATCCTCCTTTGAGGGAAAGTACTTGTAGAGGGTCGCCTTTGCGACGCCGGCCTTGGCCACGATCTCATCCACACCGACGTCGGAGATGCCGCGCCGGGTGAACAAGTCATACGCAGTGGCAATCAGACGTTCCTTGGCACTCGGCGACTTACTGATCGTCATGCCGTACAGCTTCCCGGATGCCGGCCTTATCGTACAGAGGTGGGAGGCGAAACGACTTCTGTCGACCGTTTCAGAGTGGGACTAAGTCATGCCTGAATCAACGTACGCTCAGTCGATAACACTTCACTGAACGGCGGGTAGCCAACCGGGATTGGCGGTGCACGACGTGGGCAAAAGGGCTGACTGCCCAGCGGCGCTCCTGATACCCAGTGCGCCCGAGCAGCTGTCGGCACAGCAGGTGCGCCAACCTTGCGGTTAGACCATCCTGAACCGGCCACCTATCGGGCGAAGATTATCGATCTCAGGCCCAGCTGGACCCGACGGCGCTGTCGGTGCTGGCCATGTTGCTGCCCGCGGACTGAACCTTCTGTCCGTGCGCGTTGGCCTGCT
>NZ_LZIF01000033.1 GCF_001667145.1 Mycobacterium sp. 852002-51971_SCH5477799-a | reverse complement strand
GTCTGCTCGACGAAGATATCGCGCGGCCGACACACCAGGCCGGCGGCGCGGGCCCGGGCCACCACCTGCATGGACAAGATGCTGTCCCCGCCGAGCTCAAAGAACGACTCGTCGGCTCCGACCCGCTCGAGCCCCAAGACTTGGGCGTAGATGCCGGCCAGAATTTCCTCAACCGCGCTGCCCGGAGCCCGGTAGTGATCGACGTCCTGGTACTCCGGTGCGGGCAGAGCACGCTTGTCGAGCTTGCTGTTGACCGTCAACGGCAGCGCGTCCAGCACCACCACCGCGGCCGGCACCATGTAGGCCGGCAGCCGCTCCGCCAACGCGCTGCGCACCTGCGCCGGGTCGGCGATGCCGGTCACGTAGCCGACCAGTCGCTTGTCGCCGGGGCGGTCCTCACGGGCGATCACGGCCGCCTGATCCACGCCGTCCAGCCCCAGCAGCGCGGCCTGCACTTCGCCCAACTCGATGCGATACCCGCGAATCTTGACTTGCTCATCGGCACGACCGAGATAGAGCAACTCCCCATCGGCGCCCCAGCACACCAAGTCGCCGGTGCGATACATGCGCTGCGCCGACGCTCCGTCGCCGCCGAACGGGCACGCCACAAACCGCGACGCAGTCAACCCGGCCCGTCCCACGTAGCCGTACGCCGCCGCGGATCCCGCCACATACAAATCACCGACCACACCGACCGGTACCGGCCGCAACGATGCGTCCAGCACGAAGAACGCCAGATGCGCCAGCGGCACCCCGATAGGGCTCGCCGCGCTGTCCAAGTCGCCGTCGACGATCTCCCGGAAGGAGGCGTGCACCGTCGTCTCCGTCGTGCCGTACAGGTTCAGCAGACGGGGCGTTCCGGGATGGTTATGCCACCACGCTCGAAGACGCTGTGGCTCCAACGCTTCGCCGCCGAACACGACCGCCTGCAGCTTCAGCTGACGTCCGAGCTCCGGTGAGAGCGTGTCCGCGGTTTGCAGCGCATAGAATCCCGAGGGCACCTGGCTCAACACGCTGACCTGTTCGGTAACCAACATGGCGTGGAAGTCTTCCGGTGACCGCGTCACGGACTCGGGGACCACGACCACCCGCCCGCCGTACAGCAGCGCACCCCAGATCTCCCAGACGGAGATGTCGAACGCCAGGGAGTGCGCCTGCGACCACACCTGTTCCTCAAGCCGCATCTCACCCTCGAGCGATTCGAACAACTCGGTGACGTTGTGGTGGCTGATGGCAACGCCTTTGGGCACGCCGGTAGTGCCCGAGGTGTAGATCAGGTAGGCGATCTCCTCGGGAGCCGGTGCCGGCAGGCCGGTGCATGGATAGGAACGGATGCGGGGATCGTCGAAGTCGATGACCAGCAGGTCGCGCCCATCCACGCGCGAGCGCAGGTCTGCCGTGGTGACGACAGCGATCGGCGCGGCATCGCCGAGCATGAACTCCATTCGCGCCGGTGGATGCTCGGGGTCGAACGGGACGTACGCCGCGCCGGTCTTCAAAACCGCCAGGATCGCCGTGATGGCCTCGGCCGAGCGGGAGAACAACAGCGCCACACGCTCACCCGGGCCCGCCCCCTGGGCGACCAGGAATCGCGCCAGCCGGTTGGCGACCTCATCGAGCTCGCGGTAGGTCATCGACAGGCCGCGAGAGATTAGCGCGACCGCCTCAGGGACGCGGGCCGCCTGGGCGGCGAACAATTCCGGAATCGACGGCGACGCGGTGACACGCTGGCTCAGGGCCGGCCGGTTACCCCACCCGAGCAGCTGGGCGCGCTCTGTGTCGTCGAGGAGATCGACCGACGACAGCCGCCGGGACGGGTCCGCGGTCAGCGCCAGCAACACCCGCTCCAACCGCTTGATCAGCGCCTCGATGCTGTCCGCGTCGAACACGTCGGTGCGGAACTCCACCATCCCGTCGATCCCGGCGGGCTCACCGGCATCGGTCCAGCGTTCGGCGAACGACAATGTCAGATCCGTGCGGGCGACCTGAGTGTCGGCCGGCAGCGTGGTGACTTCCAAGTCACCCAAGCGCAATCCGGTGGTGGACCCGATGTCCGGCCCGCTGAAGTTCTGCCATGCCAACAACACCTGGACCAGCGGATGATAAGTCAGGCTTCGGGTCGGGTTGAGCCGCTCCACCAGCACCTCGAACGGCACGTCTTGATGTTCGTAGGCCGCCAGGCTTCGACTCCGGACCTGCGCCAGCAACTCGGCGATTGAGGGATCTCCCGCCAGGTCAACCCGGAGCACCAGGGTGTTGATGAAGAATCCCACCAGATCATCCAGCACCGGATCACGCCGACCCGCGATCGGGAACCCGACCGCGACATCGCTGCTGGCGCTGATCTTCGACAGCAGCACGGCGAGGGCGGCCTGCATGACCATGAAACTGGTCGCATTGTGCTCCCGAGCCAGTTGGGCGACCCGCTGCTGCAACTCCGACGGCCACTGGACCGCGACGTGCGCGCCGCGGTAGTCAGCCACCGGCGGATAGGGCCGATCGGTGGGCAGCTGGATGCGCTCGGGCATCCCGGCCAGCGCCTCTTCCCAGTAGGCCAGCTGCGCACCGATGCGGCTCTGGCTGTCGCTCAGATCGCCGAATTGGGCTCGCTGCCACAAGGTGTAATCGGCGTACTGCACCGGCAACGGCGCCCAATCCGGGGCAGCCCCCGCACACCGGCCCGCATACGCCACTCCCAGGTCACGCACCAACGGCGTCATCGACCAACCGTCACCGGCGATATGGTGCACCACCGCGACCAGAACGTGTTCGTCATCGGCAACGCGGAAAAGCACTGCGCGCAAAGGGATATCGGCGGCCAGATCAAAGGGGCGACGCACCGCCGCGCCGACGGCCTCCTCCAGCCGACTTGCCGACCAGCCCGTCGCGTCGACGACGTCCCAGCCGAAGTGAGCCCGCTCGACCGCCACCACCAGCTGTTGGGGGATTCCCTCGACCGACGGGAACAGCGTGCGCAGGCTTTCATGGCGGCCCACCACGTCGGTCATCGCTGTGACGAGCGCATCCGGATCGAGGTGCCCATCCAGGCGCAAGGCCACCGCCATGTTGTAAACGGGTGAGGGCCCCTGCAACTGGTCGATGATCCACAACCGGTTCTGGGCGAACGACAACGGGACTATCTCGGGCCGCTCAACCGGAACCAACGGCTCGAGTCGGCTCTCGTCCGCACCGATTCGGGGCGCCAACTGTGTCACCGTGGGCGCCTCGAAAAGAGCGCGCACCGCGAGGCCGGCATTCAATGTGCTGTTGACCGCGGCGACGACCCGCATAGCCGACAGCGAATCGCCGCCCAGTTCGAAGAACGATTCGTCGACTCCGACACGATCCAATCCGAGGACTTGGGCGTAGAGGCCGGCCAGGATCTCCTCGGTGGGGTTGGTGGGGGCGCGGTACTGACCGGCGTCGGTGTATTCGGGTGCCGGTAGGGCGCGCACGTCGAGTTTGCCGTTGACTGTCAAGGGCAACGCGTCGAGCACCACCAATGCGGCCGGCACCATATAAGCCGGCAATCGTTCGGCCAGAGCGTTTTTCAGCGCGGCGGGTTCCGCGGTGCCGGTGATGTAGCCGACCAGACGTTTGTCGCCGGGGCGGTCCTCGCGGGCGACGACTGCCGCCTGTGCCACGCCGTCCAGGTCAGCCAGCGCCATTTGAACTTCGGCCAACTCGATGCGATACCCGCGGATCTTGACCTGCTCATCCGCACGCCCCGCATACCGCAGCTGCCCGTCGGCGTCCCAGGACACCAGATCGCCGGTGCGATACATCCGTTGCGCCGGCGCTCCCGGGCCGACGAACGGGCAGGCCACAAATCGCGATGCGGTCAAACCGGAACGGCGCCAATATCCGTACCCCACGGTGGTACCGGAGATGTACAACTCGCCGAGCACGCCGGGCGGGACCGGCCGCAGCCACATATCGAGCACAAACAGTGCCGCCCCCGGCAATGTCGAACCGATTGGCGGCGCGCCCGAACCCGCGAGCAACGGCGCGCTGTAGGTCACATCCACCGTGGCCTCGGTCGGGCCGTACTTGTTGATCATTACCCGCCCAGGTGTCGCCCACCGGTCCACCAGGTCGGCCGGGCAGGCTTCACCGCCCACGAGTAAAGCCACCGACTCCAAACCCTCGGGCGACATAGCCCCTGCCGCCGAAGGGGTTTGACCGAAGACATCGACTCGTTCGGAGATCAATAGGTCGCGAAGATCGGTCGTCGAGCTTGTCATCCATTCGGGGACCACCACCAGCCGCCCACCGTTGAAGAGCGCCCCCCAGATTTCCAGGACCGAGAAGTCGAACGACAAGGAGAACCACTGCGTCCAGACACCGGGGCGCCGCAGATCGGCGGACAGTGACCCGATGTACTGGATCACGTTGCGGTGAGTGATGGCCACGCCCTTGGGGACACCGGTAGTCCCTGAGGTGTAGATGATGTAGGCGATGAAATCAGGCGAAGGGGACGGCAAGGGCGCGCAGTCACGACCGCGGATAGCTGGGTCGTCGACATCGATCACCGCAATCCCGTGCCCGTCCAGCCGCCCACGCAGTCCGTCGGTGGCAATGGCGGCGATCGGCGCGGCGTCACCGAGCATGAAGTCGATCCGGGTTGCCGGCAGCGCCGGGTCGATCGGCACATACGCGGCTCCGGTTTTGAGCACCGCCAAGATCGCCACGATCGCCCGGTCAGAACGGGGCAGGTGTAATGCCACGCAGCCACCCGGGCCGACGCCGTGGCCGGCCAAGTGGTGGGCCAGTCGGTTGGCCTCTTCCTCGAGCTCCCGGTAAGTCATCGACCGGCCCTCGAAGGTCAAGGCCACGGCCTCCGGCGCGCGCGCTGCCTGCTCGGCAAACAGCCCTGGAATCGACACCGCCGGGGCCGCGGGCCGGGCGAGCACCGCCCGGTTGCCCCAACCCGCCAGCCGGGAGTGCTCCGCGGCATCGAGCAGATCCAGCGACGACAAACGCCGACCGGGGTCGGCGGTGACCGTCGCCAGCACCCGCCCCAACCGCTCGATCAAGACCTCGATGCTGGCCGCGTCGAACACGTCGGTGCGGAATTCCACCTCGCCGCCGATCCCGGCGGGCTCACCGGACTCGGTCCAGCGTTCGGCCAACGAGAACGTCAGGTCCATCCGGGCGGTGCGGGTATCCACCGGCGCCTGGGTGACTTGCAGATCACCTAAGCTCAGCGCGGCCGCGGGGTCGTTTTCCCGCCCGGCGAAGTTCTGCCAAGCGAACAACACCTGCACCAACGGGTGATGGTTCATCGATCGTGTCGGGTTGAGCCGTTCCACCAGCAGCTCGAAGGGCACGTCTTGGTGCTCGTAGGCGGCGAGGCTGCGCTGCCGCACCTGGGCAAGCAACTCGGCGACGGTGGGGTCCTCGGCCAGATCAACACGCAACACCAAGGTGTTGACGAAACACCCCACCAAACCATCGAGCGCGGGGTCGCGGCGGCCCGCGATCGGAAACCCAACGGCCACATCAGAATTAGCGCTGATCTTGGCCAGCAGCACCGCCAAAGCGGCCTGCATCACCATGAAACTCGTCGCGTTGTGCTCACGAGCCAACCGCGCGACCTGCTCCTGCAACTGCGCCGGCCAATCCA
>NZ_LZIF01000032.1 GCF_001667145.1 Mycobacterium sp. 852002-51971_SCH5477799-a | reverse complement strand
ACCGGATCCCGGTTCGTGGCGTGTCCCTTCGCCGGGCCCGCGGCGCCGGGGCAGCGGATGTATCGGACCGGGGATCTGGTGTGGTGGCGCGCTGATGGGCAGCTGGATTATCTGGGCCGCGCCGATGAGCAGGTCAAGATCCGCGGCTACCGGATCGAGCTGGGCGAGATCCAGGCCGCCCTGACCGGGCTGGACGGGGTGGACCAGGCGGTGGTGATCGCCCGTGAGGACCAGCCCGGCACCCGCCGGCTGGTCGGCTACATCACCGGGGGCGCCGACCCCACAACGGCGCGCGCCGCGCTGGCCGAGCGGTTGCCCGAGCATATGGTGCCGGCCGCGGTGGTGGCGCTTGACGCGTTGCCGTTGACGGCCAACGGCAAACTCGACACCCGCGCGCTGCCCGCCCCGGACTACACCGGCGCCGGGCGCTACCGCGCCGCGGGCGATGCGGTCGAAGAGATCTTGGCCGGCATTTATGCCGACATCTTGGGTGTGCAGCGGGTCGGGGTCGATGATTCGTTCTTCGAGCTGGGTGGGGACAGCATCGCGGCGATGCGGGTGATC
>NZ_LZIF01000031.1 GCF_001667145.1 Mycobacterium sp. 852002-51971_SCH5477799-a | reverse complement strand
TATGTGGGGCGTGCCGACGCGCAGGTCAAGATCCGCGGGTATCGCATCGAGTTGGGTGAGGTTCAAGCGGTGTTGGCCGCCCAGCAGGGTGTGCGTCAGGCGGTGGTGATCGCGCGCGAGGACGTCGCTGGGGATAAGCGTCTGGTGGGGTATGTGACCGGGACCGCCGAGCCGGCGGTGTTGCGCAGCGCTGTGGCTGAGCGGCTGCCCGCTTATATGGTGCCGGCTGCGGTCGTGGTGATCGAGGCGTTGCCGCTGACTGCTAACGGCAAACTCGACACCAAAGCCTTGCCGGCCCCGGGCTATCAAGACGGCGAGGGCTATCGCGCCCCGACCAGCTTGACCGAAGAGATTGTTGCTGGGATTTATGCCCAGGTTCTTGGCTTGGAGCGGGTCGGGGTTGATGACTCGTTCTTTGAGGTGGGTGGGGATTCGCTGTCGGCGATGCGGGTGATTGCCGCGGTGAATAAGTCCTTTGATGCGGGTCTTTCGGTGCGGGTGTTGTTCGAGGCGCCGACGGTGGCTGAGCTGGCGCCTCGTATTGAGGGTGCGGGTGGGGGTGGGCTGGAGCCGTTGGTGGCTGTGGAGCGCCCGGCGGTGGTTCCGTTGTCGTTTGCCCAGGCCCGGTTGTGGTTCCTGGATCAGTTGCAGGGGCCGTCACCGATTTACAACATGGCGGTGGCGTTGCGGCTCAGTGGTCGGTTGGATGCTGAGGCGTTGGGGGCGGCGCTGGCTGATGTGGTGGGCCGTCATGAAAGTTTGCGGACGTTGTTTGTGGCGGTGGACGGGGTCCCTCAGCAGGTGATTGTTCCGGTGGGGCGGGTTGATTTCGGGTGGCAGGTTGTTGATGCCGTCGGCTGGCCGGATGATCGGCTGGAGGCGGCTGTGGGCGCCGCGGCTCGTTACACGTTTGATTTGGCTGGCGAGATTCCTTTGCGGGCAAGGCTTTTCCGGGTCGCTGAGGATGAGCATGTGTTGGTGGCCGCGGTGCACCATATCGCTGCTGATGGGTGGTCGGTGGCCCCGTTGGTGCGGGATTTGGGTGTGGCGTATGCCAGTCGGTGTGCGGGGCAGGTGCCGGGGTGGGCGCCGTTGCCGGTGCAGTATGTGGATTACACGTTGTGGCAGCGCGCGCAGTTCGGTGATCTTGATGACAGCGGTAGTCGTATTGCCGGGCAGTTGGGGTATTGGGAGCAGACCCTGGCGGGGTTGCCTGAGCAGCTGCAGTTGCCCACGGATCGGCCTTATCCGCCGGTGGCCGATTATCGCGGGGCCAGTGTGGTGGTGGATTGGCCGGCCGAGTTGCAGCAGCGGGTGCGCGAGATGGCCCGCAAGCATGATGCGACCAGTTTCATGGTGGTTCAGGCCGCGCTGGCGGTGTTGTTGTCGAAGATCAGCGCCAGTGTTGATGTGGCGGTGGGGTTCCCGATCGCCGGGCGCCGTGACCCTGCGCTCGATGAGTTGGTGGGTTTTTTCGTCAACACGTTGGTGTT
>NZ_LZIF01000030.1 GCF_001667145.1 Mycobacterium sp. 852002-51971_SCH5477799-a | reverse complement strand
CCTTCTCGAACAGCTCCGCACCCGTGTTGCCGAACCCGGCCGCCGACAACAACGCCTGATCCAAATCCTTTTGCTGGGCATTGATCGTGCGCGAAGTGATCACCGCGTTGTTCAAGAAATCGAACAGATC
Organism: Mycobacterium sp. 852002-51971_SCH5477799-a; assembly: GCF_001667145.1. Lineage (GTDB taxonomy): Bacteria > Actinomycetota > Actinomycetes > Mycobacteriales > Mycobacteriaceae > Mycobacterium. The sequence continues at coordinate 524 of NZ_LZIF01000030.1, read as the reverse complement.
CGGCGAAGCGTTCGCATACGTATCACCCAGGGCGGCCAACTGCTGAATATCCTTGCGCGCCTGCGGCATCCGCGGATTCACGTCATCGAGAAGCGTATTGGCGTTGGTGATCGACTGGCCGAACTTCTCCCCCAGCCCCGACAACGACTGCGCCGCCGCACTCAGCGTCAGATTCAACTTGACCGGATCGACCTTCTCCGCGATCGAGGTGATCGTCTGAAACAGCGTGTTGATCTCGGTGGTCACCGAGCGCGCATCGATCACCGTGCGCGAAGAGATCTTCTGCGGCGACGGGTTCGCCGGCGTCGTCAACGACACATACTTGCCACCGAACACCGTCGTCGCCTTGATATCGGCATTCACATTCGACGGGATCAACTTCAAGTACCGCGGATACACCTCGAGGATGAACTTCGCCGCCGGCTTGCCATCGCGCACCGTCTCCGAAATCGACCCCACCCGGCCGATCTCCACCCCGTTGTAGGTGACCTTCGAACCCGGATCCATCACCAACCCGGCCCGCG
>NZ_LZIF01000029.1 GCF_001667145.1 Mycobacterium sp. 852002-51971_SCH5477799-a | reverse complement strand
GGTGGGGCGTTGATGGGCAGTTGCAGTATTTGGGCCGCGCTGATGAGCAGGTCAAGATCCGTGGGTATCGCATCGAGCTCGGTGATGTGCGCACGGCGCTGGCTGGGCTGGACGGGGTGGATGAGGCGGCGGTAATCGCCCGTGAGGACCGTCCCGGCGACAAGCGTCTGGTCGGTTATGTCACCGGAACCGCTGACCCGGGGGGGCTACGCGAACAACTATCAGACCGGCTCCCGCGCTACATGGTGCCGGCCGCGGTGCTGGCGATCGATGCGTTGCCGTTGACCGCCAACGGCAAGCTCGACGTGCGGGCCCTGCCCGCACCGGACTACCAGGACGGCGATCATTACCGCGCCCCGGCCGGTCCCGTCGAGGACATCCTGGCCGGCATCTATGCCCAGGTGCTCGGACTTGAGCGGGTCGGCGTTGATGACTCGTTTTTTGACCTGGGTGGCGATTCGTTGTCGGCGATGCGGGTCATCGCCGCAGCCAATAAGGCTTTGTGCGCCGGTCTGGCGGTGCGGACCTTGTTCGAGGCGCCCACGGTTGCTCAGTTGGCGACCCGTATCGGTGCCGGTGGGGGTGGGCTGGAGCCGTTGGTGGCCGGTGAGCGGCCGGCGGTGGTTCCGTTGTCGTTCGCCCAGAACCGGTTGTGGTTCCTCGATCAGCTGCATGGCCCGTCCCCGGTCTACAACATCGCGGTGGCGCTGCGGCTGAGCGGGCCGCTGGATGCCGAGGCGTTGGGTGCGGCGCTGACCGATGTGGTGGACCGCCACGAAAGCCTGCGCACCGTGTTCGCCCCCCTGGGGGCAGCGGCGGCTCAACAAATCGTCATCCCAACCCAGCGGGCCGATTTCGGTTGGCGGGTGGTGGATGCCGCTGACTGGTCGGTGGGCCGGTTGGAGGAGGCGATCGGGGCTGCGGCGCGGTATGCGTTTGATCTGGCGGGTGAGATTCCGTTGCGGGCAAGGCTTTTCCGGGTCGCTGAGGATGAGCATGTGTTGGTGGCGGTGGTGCACCATATCGCTGCTGATGGGGCTTCGGTGGGGCCGTTGGTGCGGGATTTGGGTGTGGCGTATGCCAGCCGGTCGGTGGGGCAGGTGCCGGGGTGGGCGCCGTTGGCGGTGCAGTATGTCGATTACACGTTGTGGCAGCGGGCGCAGTTTGGTGAGCTCGAGGACAGTGGTAGTCGTATCGCTGGGCAGTTGGCGTATTGGGAAGATGTGTTGGCCGGGATGCCCGAGCGGGTGCAGTTGCCCACGGATCGGCCGTATCCGGCGGTGGCGGATTATCGCGGGGCCACGGTGGCGGTGGAGTGGCCGGCTGAGGTGCAGGCGCGGGTGCGTCAGTTAGCTGGTGAGCATAATGCGACCAGTTTCATGGTGGTGCAGGCCGCGTTAGCGGTGTTGTTGTCGAAGATCAGCGCCAGTGTTGATGTGGCGGTGGGGTTCCCGATCGCCGGGCGCCGTGACCCTGCGCTCGATGAGTTGGTGGGTTTTTTCGTCAACACGTTGGTGTT
>NZ_LZIF01000028.1 GCF_001667145.1 Mycobacterium sp. 852002-51971_SCH5477799-a | reverse complement strand
ATTGCGGGCGATCGTCGCCGACATGGCCTCCGCCGCCGCGGCGGCCGGCGCCGGTTGCCCCGACCACGCCGCGGCCTGCGGCGGTGCCGCCACCGGGATGTTCATCGATTCTGTTCGGGGCGGACGCCCGGCCATGCCCTGGTGGCGACCGACGTCGAACGTCAGCAGCGGTCCATCCGGGTTTCCGATGTTCAAGTTCTGGCCGTCGTGAATTTCGACCACCGGCACGCGCCTGCCGTTGACGAAAGTTCCGTTGAGCGAACCGTTGTCGATGGCCAGCCACTTGCCCTGATCGAAACGCAGCAGCAGATGGGCGCGCGAAATCAACGGGTGGGTGATACGCATGTCCGCTCGCAGATCGCGCCCGACTACTACATCGTGGCCCGCTGCGAAGGTGCGTTCCGATCCTTCGTGATGGACGGTTAGCGCTGGCGGGGCTGGTGCTGACATCGCCACAACTGTAGCTTGCGGCCCTGTGGTTTACCCGTGAGCGTCGGGCGCGCCGGTCACGACGCAGTGCGTCCGGGTGTAGATCGTGGGCATGCACTGGTTGCAGTGCGTGCAGGCCGAATGCACGGTGTGCGGCGCGGAGTCGGTGGCGATTCGATTGATCAGATCCGGCTCGGCCAACAGCGCCCGGGCCATCGCGACGAAGTCGAATCCCTCCGCCATCGCCAGGTCCATCGTGTCCCGATTGGTGATTCCACCGAGCAGGATCAGCGGCATCTTCAATTCGCTGCGGAACAGCTTGGCGTCGCGCAATAGATATGCCTCGCGGTAGGGGTACTCGCGCAGGAACTTCTTGCCCGTCATGCGCATGCCCCAGCGCAGCGGCGGCTTGAACGCGGCGGCGAACTCTTTGAGCGGAGCGTCGCCGCGGAACAGGTACATCGGGTTGACCAGCGAGCTACCCGCGGTGAGTTCGATCGCGTCCAGCCCGCCGTCTTCCTCCAGCCACTTGGCGGTTCTCAGCGATTCCTCCGTGCTGATGCCGCCGCGAACGCCGTCGGCCATGTTCAGCTTGGCGGTCACCGCGATGGGCGTGCCTTCCTTTTCCACCGCGCGCCGAACGGCCATCACCATGCCGCGGGCGACCTTGGCCCGGTTCTCCAGCGAGCCGCCGAACTCGTCGTCGCGGCGGTTGATCAGCGGGGACAGGAACGAACTCGCCAGATAGTTGTGGCCCAGGTGGATTTCGACGGCGTCGAAGCCGGCTTCGATGGCCAGGCGGGCGGCGTTGGCGTGCCCGGCGATCACCTCGTCGATGTCCTCGCGGGTCGCCTTCTTGGCGAACCGCATCCCGATCGGGTTGAAGAACCGGACCGGCGCCAGCGCTTTGGCCTTATTGGATTTGGCGTTGGCCACCGGACCGGCGTGGCCGATCTGCGCGCTGACCGCGGCGCCCTCGGCGTGGATCGCGTCGGTGAGCCGGCGGAAGCCGGGCACGGCCTCCGGCCGCATCCAGATGCCGTTGCCCTCGGTGCGGCCACCGGGGGAGACGGCGCAGTACGCGACGGTCGTCATGCCGACCCCACCGGCGGCCGGCAGCCGGTGGTATTCGATGAGGTCGTCGGTCACCAGCGCCTCGGGTGTGCGCGCCTCGAAGGTGGCGGACTTGATGGTGCGGTTGCGCAGCGTTATCGGACCGAGCTTCGCGGGGCTGAACACGTCCGGAGGGGTAGACATACCGGGAGCCTAATGGCGATCGCAAGCGCGGCGAAGCCGGGCGCGGGGGGTCGCCATCATCGATGTCTGCCAGACTGTCAGCGTGGGAGCAATCACGCTGGACGGCAAGGCCACCCGCGACGAGATCTTCGTCGACCTCGAACAACGCGTGACCGCATTGACCGCATCGGGCCGCACCCCCGGCCTCGGCACCATCCTGGTGGGCGATGACCCCGGCTCGCAGGCATACGTGCGGGGCAAGCATGCCGACTGCGCGAAGGTGGGCATCACGTCGATCCGTCGTGACCTGCCCGCCGACATCAGCACCGCGACCCTCAACGAGACCATCGACGAACTCAACGCCAACCCCGACTGCACCGGATACATCGTGCAGTTGCCGCTGCCCAAGCATCTCGACGAGAACGCGGCGCTGGAGCGCGTCGACCCGAACAAGGATGCCGACGGGCTGCACCCGACTAACCTGGGCCGGCTGGTGCTCAACAACCCGGCCCCGCTGCCGTGCACCCCGCGCGGCATCGTGCACCTGTTGCGCCGCTACGACGTTGAGATCGCCGGGGCGCACGTGGTCGTCATCGGCCGCGGTGTCACCGTTGGCCGCCCGCTGGGGCTGCTGCTGACGCGTCGTTCCGAGAACGCCACGGTGACCTTGTGCCACACCAAGACTCGTGACCTGCCGGCGCTGACCAGGCAAGCCGACGTCATCGTCGCGGCCGTAGGGGTGCCGCACATGGTGACCGCCGACATGGTGCGTCCCGGCGCAGCGGTGCTCGACGTCGGCGTCAGCCGCGTGGACGGCAAGCTCGCCGGTGACGTGCATCCCGACGTGTGGGATGTAGCCGGCCACGTGTCGCCGAACCCGGGCGGCGTGGGACCGCTGACCCGCGCGTTCCTGCTGACCAACGTCGTCGAGCTGGCCGAGCGGCAATGACGGCGCGCACCGTGCTGCGGGCGCAGTGGCCAATTGTGTTGGTGGGCCTGATCTTTGCGGTGGCATTGGCCCTGGTCGGCGCCAGCTTCTGGCGTCGCGGCTCGCTGCTGATCGGTATCGGTGTGGGTGTGGCGGCGCTGTTGCGGTTGGTGTTGTCCGAGGACCGGGCCGGCCTCCTGGTGGTGCGTCGCAAGGGAATCGACTTCACCACCACCGCGACGGTCGGGGCGGCGATGTTCTATATCGCGTGGACCATCGACCCGCTGGGCACCCGCTAGAACCTCGGCAGCGCCGGGGCCTGCCCGGCGACCGCGGGCAGTTGGCCTGCCATGCCAGGGTATTGGCCTGGCAGTCCCGGCATCTGACCCGGCATGCCCGGAATTTGGCCGGGCATGCCCGGAATTTGGCCCGGCATGCCCGGCAGCCCCTGTATTCCTGGCATTCCCGGCGGCATGGCGCCGGACAGGTTGCCGCTGGCGATGTTTGCCATCTCCTCGGGGCAGTACGTCTGGATCGCGATCTGGGTGAACATGCGGGCCATCATGGGTGACATGCCCCGACCGGCGACGCTGGACGCGGCCGCGGCGAAATTGCCACCCGGCTGCGAGAGCATCGGGCAGATCGATTCACCAACGGACATCGCGTTTCCCGGCTCGCCGAAGTCGATGCCGGCATGGTTGAGCGCGTCGATGAAGTCGTCACCGTTTCCCTCCGCTTCGGCCGGCGCCGCGAACGCCGAGACCACGGTGAGCAGGCCGGCCGCCGCGGCCAGCAGGCGGATGGTGAGGGGTTGACGACGAAAAATCCAGACCCATTGGTGAGTTCGTGCAAGTGCCTTCACGCCAGTTTCCCGTCCGCCATGGAGTGCGTCAGCGGCACTCGAATCACGTAAGGAACTCTGAGCCATGACTGTCACGTTTGCGACACGGTGAGATAAAGGTTCGCACAATAAGCGTTTCGTGAGGCCACTGTGCCTGCGACATCGGATATTACGCGGCTCGATTGCGCAAGGCCGGGCGGTGAATCGACACCACACCGTGATCTTCGGTCGACGGTAATACGACACCAACCGGTGGTGCCCTCGGGACAGATCTCAGCGAAATCTCCTGCGCGAGTGGGAGGCCGGGTGGCGAACCTATGTGACTTTCAGGGTCACGCCGCCCATGGGCCTACGCCGCCGACCTTCTCAATCGTGATGCGAGTCAAGTATCCGGGGGGCGCGCCGGGCGGCGGGAACCCCGTTCCAGGGCCGAAGATAGTCGTGGCGATCTCGTCGAGCAGTTCGGGGGCACCGCCCTCCTCGACGCGCGCGGTGCCCCTGATCGACAGATAGGGTGTCTGCGGCCCGCTGCGGTCGGTGGACACGACGGTCACCGCCACGCGGGGATCGCGTCGGATGTTGCGGATCTTCTGATGCTCCTGCAGATGGGCGGTGACCAGCTCATCGCCGCCGTCGGCTGTACGCTGCACCGTCACCCAGACCAGGCTGACCTGCGGGCTACCGTCGCGATTGATCGTGACCAGCGTTGCCGGGTCGGACCCAATCAGTTGGCGTGCGCTGTCATCGAGTTTCATGGTGGTCATTGCGTTCTCCTGATTCGTCCTGTTTTCCGCGCAACTCGGTTGCCTATATCCATACGACGAAGAAGCTGTGCGTAATCCGACAGCCCGACCGTCGTCGCGGACGATCGCGGATTATCTCGGGGACGTCATCGGGCCGTGTCGGCGCGGCCGGCCCCGCACCGACACCTTCCCTCACCGGTGAAAAGCTGCTGCGGAATGAGGACGACGAGCCGTAGCGTCCGCTACCCCGCCAGCGTCGCGCGGGTGCACACGGTGACATAGGGCAGCGCCAGGCCCGTCGAATTCGCCAGTGCCGGATGGGTGGCCAACAATTGGCGCACTTGGTCGAGCGTTTGGGTACGGACCTCGGTCGGCGAGGTGATGCAATAGCTGCGCGATGCGACAAGGTCGATCAATGCTTGCGGCGTAAGGTAACTCGTCCACTCCACCCGATGATGCGCCAGTTCGGCGAAGGGCTCTGGCAGCGTGACCTGGGTGCGGCCGCCGTCGCCGTCGCTGCCGATGATCTGCCCCAGTTCGCGCACCCAGCCGAGCCGTTCGTCGCGGGTGTTCCACACCAGACCCAGCCGCCCCCCGGGCCGCAGCACCCGCGCCACCTCCGGAATCGCGCGCTCCGGATCCACCCAATGCCAGGCCTGCGCCACCAGCACCACGTCAACGCTGTTGTCCTCCAACGGAATTTCTTCCGCGGTGCCCAGCAGCGCCCGGGTCTCCGGGAGCGAGGTCCGCAACACCTCCAGCATGTCCTGGATGGGGTCGACGGCCACCACGTCCAAGCCGCGTTCCACCAACCGTGTCGTCAGCTTCCCGGTGCCGGCACCCAGATCGAGCACCTGGCGCGCCCCAACCGGCAACAGCCAGTCGATCGCTTCCGGGGGATAGGAAGGGCGTCCCCGCTCATAGGCTGCGGCCGCCGAACCGAATGACAGGGAGCGGTCGTGGCGAGAGCGGGTCACCGTCGTCACGCGCCTTGCTCATCGGCCAGTTTGAGGGTTTTCGCAATCAATTCGTTGACTGCGTCGGCTTCGATCAGGAATCCGTCGTGCCCATAAATGGACTCGATGATGTCCAGTGCGGCGCAGCCCGGCAGCAGTTCGGCCAGCTCTTCCTGCAGACGCAATGGGTAGAGCCGGTCACTGGTTATGCCGCCGACCACGACCGGTACGGGACACTCGCTCAACGCTTTTCGCACTCCACCGCGGCCGCGGCCCACGTCGTTGCTGCTCATCGAGTCCGACAAAGCCACGTAGCTGCCGGCGTCAAAGCGGTCGACCAGCTTTTCGCTCTGATATTCGAGGTAGCTTTGCACCGCGTAGCGGCCGCCGTTCGCCGCGTCTTCGCCACCCTGGCTGCCGTTGCCGAACCGGGTGTCGAGCTCCAGCTCGCCGCGGTAGGTCAGGTGGGCGAACTGCCGGGCGAGCGCCATTCCAGTGTCGGGTTTACGCCCGGTGCCGTAATAGTCGCCGCCCTGCCAGTCCGGGTCGGTCTTGATCAGCGATATCTGCGTCCTCAGGTGGCCGATCAGGTCGGCGGTGCTGCGTGCGCCGACCGCGATCACCAGCCCGGCCCGAACCCGGTCGGGCTGCGCGACGATCCACTCCAAAGCCCTTGCCCCGCCCATGGATCCACCGATGACCGCGGCAACCCGGTCGATGCCCAGCGCTGCCAGCGCGGCGACATCAGCCGCAACCTGATCCTGCACCGTGATCTGCGGAAACCTTGAGCCCCACGGCTTTCCGTCGGGGGCAATCGAGCTCGGCCCGGTGGAGCCGCGGCAACCGCCCAGCACATTGGTGACCACCGCGCACCAGCGGTTGGTGTCGATCGGGGCACCCGGCGCGGCAACACCGTCCCACCAACCAGGGGTGGGATGTTCCGGCCCGGCGGGTCCGGTCAGGTGCGAATCACCGGTGAGCGCGTGCAGCACCACCACCACGTTGTCGCGATTGGGGGACAACTCACCCCAACGCTGGACGGCGATGCTGACATCGTCGATCACCGCACCGTTCTCGGTGGTCAAAGAGCCGATGTTCACGACGCCGATCTCGCCTTCGGCCGGCAGCGGCTGAATTGCAGCGTCTGAGATCGTCATCGCCGGTCTCCTCAAAATGCCGCCACGGCTTGCGGATCGGTGCCCGAAGCCCCGGCCGCGGCACCGAATTTGCGTGCCGCGGCGAAGCCGAGCTCGAGGTCGGCGAGGATGTCCTCGATGCCCTCGATGCCCACGGCCAGGCGCACCAGACCGGGGCTGACCCCGGTGCTCAGCTGCTCCTGCGGGCTGAGCTGGGCGTGCGTCGTGGACGCCGGGTGGATCACCAGCGAGCGCACGTCGCCGATGTTGGCGACGTGGCTGTGCAGCTTCAACGCGTTGACGAACGCTTTGCCCACCTCGACTCCGCCGTCCAGCTCGAAGGCCAGCACCGCGCCGGTTCCCTTGGGCGCCAGTTTCTTTGCCCGCTCGTGCCAGGGCGAGCTGGGCAGGCCCGCATAGTTGACCGACACCACTCCCTCGTGGTCGGCCAGGTACTCGGCCACGCGCTGCGCGTTGAAGACGTGCCGCTCCATGCGCAGGCTCAGCGTCTCGATGCCCTGGGCAACCAGGAACGCGTTGAACGGCGAAGCGGCCGAACCGAGGTCGCGCAGCAGCTGCACGCGTGCCTTGAGCGCGTAGGCCGGCGGCCCGAGTTCGGCGAACACCACGCCGTGGTAGCTCGGGTCGGGCGTGGTGAATCCCGGGAAGCGGCCCTGCGTCCAGTCGAAGGTGCCACCGTCGACGATGACGCCGGCGATCGCCGAACCGTGGCCGCCGAGATACTTGGTGGCGGAGTGCACGACGATGTCCGCACCGTGGGAGAAGGGCTGTATCAGGTAGGGCGTGGCGATCGTGTTGTCGACGATCAGCGGGACGCCGTTGGCATGCGCGACGCCGGCCACCCCGGGAATGTCCAGCACATCGATCTGCGGGTTGGAGATGGTCTCGCCGAAGAAGGCTTTGGTGTTCGGCCGGACCGCGGCCTGCCACGAATCCAGGTCGTCGGGATCCTCCACGAAGGTGACCTCGATGCCCAGCTTGGCCAGCGAATAGTGGAACAGGTTGTACGTCCCGCCGTAGAGCCGCGGGCTCGAGACGATGTGGTCGCCGGCACAAGCCAGGTTCAATATGGCGAAGGTCTCAGCGGCCTGCCCGGAACTCAGGAACAGTGCCGCCACCCCGCCCTCGAGCGCGGCGACGCGCTGCTCGACGACATCGGTGGTCGGGTTGCCGATCCGGGTGTAGATGTTGCCTGGCACTTCCAGCCCGAACAGGGCGGCGGCGTGCGTGGTGTCGTCGAAGGTGTACGACGTGGTCTGGTAGATCGGCAGGGCGCGGGCGCTGGTGGCGCTGTCGGGCTGCTGACCGGCGTGCACCTGCTTGGTGTCGAACGACCAATTTGCGGTCGGGTCGGTGTCGTGATCGGCGTTGTCGGAGGTCACGGGATTGCTTTCTGCTGGTAGGGGAAAGGTGCTCGGCGACGGCCGGGACGCCGGAGTGGGCGTCAGCCGACGCCGCGGGTTAGCAGCGACACACGATGAGGCGCGAAAAGGCCGGGAGAATGCACATCACGTTTCCCTGTCTGCTCAGGGGCCCGTCATGGCGGACCCGCGCTTGCCGGATAGCCGGTTGTGTGGCTACTCAACCTGGTCATCACCCGGGGCACCCCACCGCGGTTGGAGGGTTGCCGGCCAGCAAGCCGGGGCTTGATGCTGGCGCTCATGACCAATACGAAGGTTATCTTACTGTGCCGAGTCGGTGCCAACTATCGCGGTGCACCTGCAGGTCGACACCTGTCCAAACACGCTTGCTAACGTGGCAGTCAGAACGCTGAGCCCCAAAATTTTCTACCCATCATTGACGCCGGGAGAGGGACCGTGAGCGCCGAACAGCCGACCGTCATCTACACGCTGACCGACGAAGCGCCGCTGCTGGCGACTTATGCGTTCCTGCCGATCGTGCGCGCCTTCGCTGAGCCGGCGGGCATCGAGATCAAGACCAGCGACATCTCCGTGGCCGCCCGGATTTTGGCGGAGTTCCCCGATGATCTGACCGAAGAGCAACGGGTGCCGGACAACTTGGGCGAATTGGGCCGGCTGACGGAGCTCCCCGACACCAACATCATCAAGCTGCCGAACATCAGCGCCTCGGTCCCCCAGCTGATCGCCGCCGTCAAGGAGTTGCAGGGCAAGGGATACAAGATCCCGGACTTTCCGCAGAGTCCAAAGACGGACGAGGACAAGGAAATTCGCGCGCGTTACGCCAAATGCCTCGGTAGCGCGGTCAATCCGGTACTGCGGCAGGGCAACTCAGACCGACGTGCGCCCAAGGCGGTGAAGGAATACGCCCGCAAGCACCCGCACAGCATGGCGGACTGGTCGCCGGCGTCGCGCACTCACGTCGCGACCATGCGCCACGGCGACTTCTACCACGGTGAGAAGTCGATGACGCTGGACCGCGCGCGCAAGGTGAAGATGGTGCTGGAGACCAAGAGCGGACAGACCCTCGAGCTGAAGGCGAAGGTCGAACTGCGCGAGGGCGACGTCATCGATTCCATGTTCATGAGCAAGAAGGCCCTCGTCGAGTTTTACGAGGAGCAGATGCAGGACGCCTACGAGACCGGCGTGATGTTTTCGCTGCACGTCAAGGCGACGATGATGAAGGTGTCGCACCCCATCGTCTTCGGCCACGCGGTGAAGATCTTCTACAAGGACGCTTTCGCCAAGCACCAGGAGCTCTTCGACGAGCTCGGTGTCGACGTCAACAACGGGTTGGTCGACCTCTACAACAAGATCGAGTCGCTGCCCGCCTCGCTGCACGAGGAGATCATCCGCGACCTGCACGCCTGCCACGAACACCGCCCCGAGCTGGCTATGGTCGATTCCGCCAAGGGCATCACCAACTTCCATTCCCCCAGCGACGTGATCGTTGATGCGTCGATGCCGGCGATGATTCGTGCGGGCGGCAAGATGTGGGGCGCCGACGGCAGGCAGAAGGACACCAAGGCCGTCAACCCCGAGTCCACCTTCTCCCGTATCTATCAGGAGATCATCAACTTCTGTAAGACCCACGGCGCGTTCGATCCGCGGACGATGGGCACGGTGCCCAACGTCGGCCTGATGGCGCAGCAGGCCGAGGAGTACGGCTCGCACGACAAGACGTTCGAAGTTCCCGAGGACGGTGTCGCCAACATCGTCGACCTCGACACCGGGGAAGTTTTGCTGACCCAGAACGTCGAGGAGGGCGACATCTGGCGCATGCCCATCGTCACCGATGAAGCGATCCGCGACTGGGTCAAGCTCGCGGTCACCCGGGGCAGGAACTCCGGTATGACGGTGTTGTTCTGGCTGGACACCGAGCGGCCGCACGAAGTCGAGCTGCGCAAGAAGGTCAAGGCGTACCTGAAGGAACACGACACCGAGGGCCTGGAAATCCAGATCATGCCGCAGGTGTGGGCCATGAGGTACACGATCGAGCGCGCGATGCGCGGGCAGGACACCATCGCCGCGACCGGCAACATCCTGCGCGACTACCTCACCGACCTGTTCCCCATCTTGGAGTTGGGCACCAGTGCCAAGATGCTGTCGATCGTGCCGCTGATGGCCGGCGGCGGAATGTACGAAACCGGCGCGGGCGGCTCGGCGCCCAAGCACGTTCACCAACTCGTCGAGGAGAACCATCTGCGCTGGGATTCCCTGGGCGAATTCCTGGCGCTCGGAGCGTGTTTCGAAGATATCGGCATCAAGACCGACAATGAGCGCGCCAAGATCCTGGGCAAGACGCTGGACGCCGCGATCGGCACGTTGCTGGAGAACAACAAGAGCCCGTCGCGCAAGACCGGTGAACTCGACAACCGCGGCAGCCAGTTCTACCTGGCGCTGTACTGGGCGCAAGAACTCGCGAAGTCCGACGACGCAGAGTTGCGCAACCACTTCGCCGCGCTGGCCGACTCGTTGGCCGAGAACGAAGAGACCATCGTGTCCGAACTGGCCGAGGCGCAGGGTGAGGCCGTCGACATCGGCGGCTACTACTACCCGGACAACGAGAAGACGACGGCGATCATGCGTCCGAGCAAGACCTTCAACGAGGCGCTAGCGGCTTCGACGGGCTAGGGCCCCGCGGCAGGAAGGCGGACTCGACATGGCAGGCGGAGCCAAGGTCAAGGTCAAAGGCCGCGTCGTCGAGCTCGACGGTGACGAAATGACCCGCGTCATCTGGAAGTCGATCAAGGACATGCTGATCCTGCCGCACCTCGACGTCGATCTGGACTACTACGACCTGGGCATCGAGCACCGAGACCGCACCGACGATCAGGTGACCATCGACGCGGCCCATGCGATCAAGAAGCACGGCGTGGGCGTCAAATGCGCGACCATCACCCCCGACGAGGCCCGCGTCGAGGAGTTCAAACTCAAGAAGATGTGGCCCTCGCCCAACGGGACGATCCGAAACATTCTGGGCGGCACCATTTTCCGCGAGCCCATCATGATCTCCAACGTGCCGCGGCTGGTACCGGGCTGGACCAAGCCAATCGTCATCGGCCGCCACGCTTTCGGTGACCAGTACCGGTCGACCAACTTCGAGGTCGATCAACCCGGCACCGTCGCAATCACTTTCACCCCCGCCGACGGCGGTGAACCCATGGTGCACGAGGTGGTGTCCATCCCCGAGGACGGGGGAGTGGTGATGGGGATGTACAACTTCAAGGATTCCATCCGGGACTTCGCGCGCGCCTCGATGAAGTACGGGCTGGACGCCAAGTGGCCGGTGTACCTGTCCACCAAGAACACCATCCTCAAGGCCTATGACGGCATGTTCAAAGACGAGTTCCAACGCGTCTACGACGAGGAGTTCAAGGACCAGTTCGAGGCCGAGGGACTGACCTACGAGCACCGATTGATCGACGACATGGTCGCGGCCTGCCTGAAGTGGGAGGGCGGCTATGTGTGGGCCTGCAAGAACTACGACGGCGACGTGCAGTCCGACCTCGTCGCGCAGGGCTACGGCTCACTGGGGTTGATGACCTCGGTGCTGATGACCGCCGACGGCAAGACGGTCGAGGCCGAGGCCGCGCACGGCACCGTCACCAGGCACTTCCGCCAGTATCAGGCCGGCAAGCCGACGTCGACGAACCCGATCGCCTCGATCTTCGCCTGGACGCGCGGACTGGCGCACCGCGGCAAGCTGGACGACACCCCCGAGGTGACGGAGTTCGCACAGACGCTGGAGAACGTGGTGGTGTCCACCGTAAAGAGCGGGAAGATGACCAAGGACCTGGCCATTCTCATCGGCCCCGACGAAAAGTGGCAGAACAGCGAGGAGTTCCTGAACTCGATCGCGGAGAACCTGCAAAAGCGGCTGGCTAACTAGCCGGTGGTTGCCGCCGGTCGGTCCCGGCGCCGCACTCCTCGATGAACTCGGAGATGACCGCGGCGACCCGGTCGGGGGCTTCGAACATCGGCACGTGACCGACGCCGTCGAGCTTGGTGACCTTGGTGCCCGGGGGCAGGAAGTTGGTGAAGTGCCGGTTGAATCTGCTCGCGGGCACCACCCGGTCCTTCTCACACAGCACCAGCTGGACGGGCACCGCGGTGTCGGCCAACTGCAGCAGGCCGGGGTCCAGCAGCGACTTTGCGAGCAGCTGGAAGTACGCGGGGCAGTGCGCGGCGTCGTCGATGACGACGTGCAGCTGGTCGTCGCTGATGCCGTCGGGCGTGGCCGTGAGCGGCAGGGTCGCGAGCCGGCGGCTCAGCGGCAACTTCAGGGTGCGGTGGCCGAACAGCCGGGCCAGCGCAAGGACGGGCATGCCGGCGATGAATTTGCTGATGACCTCGAATTTCACCGGGCTCCACCGCGTCCATCCGCCCGCGGCGCCGATGCCGGTCACGCTGCGGGCACGCCCGCGACGCTCCAGCTCGAAGGCGACCCAGCCGCCAAGCGAGTTGCCCACGAGGTGCGCGGTTTCCCAGCCGAGCTGGTCGAGCTGGCGCTCGACATGGTCGGCCAGCACTGAAGAGCTCAGCAGCCAGGTGCCCGCATAGGGCCCGCCGTTGTGCCCGGCCATGGTGGGGGCGAAGACCTCGAAGCGGCCGGTCTCGGCCAGCCGCGGCGCGACCGGCTCCCACACCGTCTGCGACATGAGGAATCCGTGCAGCATGAGCACCGGTTCTCCGGAACCGAGGTGGATCGGCGAACGGGCCGAAGGCGACGCCGAGTGAGCGGGGCTCACGAGGAAGGAGCCGAGCAGACGAGCTTGCGCATAACCCGACATTAAATGCGGTACCGCGGGTACCGCAACATCGGGGGTCGGTCGGTGCGGCCCCGGCCATTGCGCGTGAAAAGATCGGTGCATCATGAGGACCGCTACCGGATCGAGCCGGATTTTCTCCGGCGTGCAACCCACCTCCGATTCGCTTCACCTGGGTAACGCGCTGGGCGCCGTCAAGCAGTGGGTCGCGCTGCAGGACGACCATGACGCTTTCTTCTGCGTGGTCGACCTGCATGCCATTACCGTCGCCCAAGATCCCGAGGCCCTGCGCCACCGCACCTTGATCACCGCCGCCCAGTATTTGGCGCTGGGCATCGACCCGGCCCGCAGCACCGTGTTCGTGCAGAGCCACGTGGCCGCCCACACCCAGCTGGGCTGGGTGCTGGGCTGCTTCACTGGCTTCGGACAGGCGTCGCGGATGACGCAGTTCAAGGACAAGTCGGTGCGCCAGGGCGCCGATTCCACCACCGTGGGTTTGTTCACCTACCCGGTGCTGCAGGCCGCCGACGTGCTGGCCTACGACACCGATCTGGTGCCGGTGGGTGAGGACCAGCGTCAGCATCTCGAGTTGGCGCGCGATATCGCCGAGCGGTTCAACAGCCGCTTCCCGGAGACGTTCGTGGTGCCGGACATGTTCATTCCCAAGGCCACCGCGAAGATCTACGACCTACAAGACCCGACGGCGAAGATGAGCAAGTCGGCGGCCACCGACGCCGGGCTGATCAACCTGCTCGACGAACCGGCGGTGTCGGCCAAGAAGATTCGCTCGGCGGTCACCGACAGCGAGCGCGAGATCCGCTTCGACACCGCGGCCAAGCCGGGCGTGTCCAACCTGCTCAGCATCCAGTCCGCGGTCACCGGCGTCGGGATCGACACCCTCGTGGAAGGCTATGCCGGAAGGGGTTACGGCGATTTGAAGAAGGACACCGCCGAGGCGGTCGTCGAATTCGTCGCCCCCATCAAGGCCCGAGTGGACGAATTGACCGCCGATCTCGCCGAATTGGAGGCCGTGCTCGCGACCGGCGCGGAAAAGGCCAACGATGTGGCCGGGAAAACGGTTCAGCGGGTTTACGATCGGCTTGGGTTTCTTCCACAACGGAGCTAGTACCGCTCTCATTGGAGTCGTGCGATGAGCGAGCCGGCCAAGGCGGGCGTTTTCGATCGGTTGCGGGCCCGGTACGGGTGGCTCGATCACGTGATTCGCGCATACCAGCGGTTCGACGAGCGCAACGGCGGGTTCTTCGCGGCCGGCCTCACCTATTACACGATCTTCGCGTTGTTTCCTTTGCTCATGGTCGGTTTCGCGGGTTTTGGGTTCGTGCTGGCCCGCCGGCCGCAGCTGCTGAGCAGCATCGACGACCATATTCGTTCCCAGGTGACCGGGGCGCTCGGTAATCAGCTACAGGAGTTGATGAACTCGGCCATCGACGCCCGGACGTCGGTCGGTGTGATCGGTTTGGCCACCGCGGTGTGGGCCGGACTGGGCTGGATATCGCACCTGCGCCAGGCAGTGACCGAGATGTGGTGGGACCAACACATCGAATCGCCGGGCTTCGTGCGGAACAAGTTGTCCGATCTGCTGGCGATGATGGGGACCTTCGCGATCATCGTGGCCACCGTCGCGCTGACCACCGTCGGACACGCCGCACCCATGGCCGCGCTGCTGAAATGGCTTGGCATACCGCAGTTTGTGGTGTTCGACTGGCTTTTTTGGCTGTTCTCGATCCTGATCGCGACGGTGGTGTCGTGGCTGCTGTTCACCTGGATGATCGCCCGCCTGCCCCGGGAAAAGGTGAGCTTCGTCGATTCGATGCGGGCCGGGCTGATCGCGGCGATCGGCTTCGAGGTGTTCAAACAGGTCGCCTCCATCTATCTGCGGACGGTGCTGCGCAGCCCGGCGGGCGCGGCCTTCGGCCCGGTGCTGGGATTGATGGTGTTCGCTTACATCACCGCGTATCTCGTCCTGTTCTGCACGGCGTGGGCGGCGACGGCCTCGACCGATCCGCGCAGCCAGCCCGTCGCCCCTCCGGCCCCGGCGATCATCGCGCCGCGCGTGCAGATGGATGAGGGGCTCAGCACCCGCCAGACGCTGACCGCAATGGCGTTGGGAGCCGTTGGTGCGCTGACGCTTTCCCGGATCGCCCGCTTGACCCGCCGCGACCGCTAGCCCACCAGCTTCAGGCCCGCGACGCAGGCCACGATCCCGCCGATCAGCACCAGCTTGGTCAACGACGCCGGTTCGTCGCCGATCAGCATCGCGTAGCCGACGGTAAGCACGGCCCCGACGCCGACCCAGACCGCATAGCTGGTTCCGACCGGCAGGGTGCGCATGGCGGTGGCCAATCCGGTCATCGAAAGTGCCACGGCGACAAGGAATACCAGCGACGGCCCGAGCCGGGAGAAGCCGTCGGATTTGTTCAGGGCGGTCGCCCACACCGCCTCGAGGATCCCCGACGCAATCAAGACGAGCCAGGCCATCGCGCACCTCCACGGCGCCGTCTTGTCGCTGGCCGGGTACGGGGCCCCTCGTCCGGTGTCTTGTGCTGACGGACTCGATGCTAACAAACGTTCGACGGACGACCTTGCCAGGCGCCGCGCACCATGACGGCCGAGATGCCTGAACCCTCGTCCAGCACAACGAGATTGGCGTCGTAGCCGGCGCGTAGCAGGCCCACCCGCTGCAGGCCGAGGGCTCGCGCCGGCGTCGCGGCGGTGGTCTGCACCGCGGCGGCCAGGCCCGCATCAGCATGCACCGTGCGAAAGAGCCGATCCATGGTCGCGGTGCTGCCCGCGATCGTCGACGTCCCGTGCACCCGTGCGACGCCGGCGCTGACATCGATGGGCACCGCGCCGAGCCGAAACGTGCCGTCGCTGCGACCGGCCGCGGCGATCGCGTCGGTGATCATGGCGACGCGGTCGGCTCCCGCCGTCGCCACCACCGCCTCCACCACGTCGCGGTGTAGGTGCACGCCGTCGGCGATCACCTCGACGGTCACTCGCGGATCCCGCAACAGGGCCAGGGCAGGGCCGGGCTCGCGATGATGCAGCGGCGGCATCGCATTGAACAAATGCGTGCCGACCGTGGCGCCCAGCGCGATCGCGTGTTTGGTCTGTTCGTAGGTGGCATCGGTATGTCCCACCGCCACAACGACTCCCGCGTCCACGAAACGCCGGATGGCCGCGTCGGCGCCGGGCAGCTCGGGTGCCAGCGTCACCATCCGGATCGTGCCGTCGCCCGCGGCCAGCACCGCATCGATCTCTGCCGCGTCCGGGTCGCGCATCTGAGTGCGGTCGTGGGCTCCGCAGTGCGCCCGGCTCAGCCACGGCCCCTCCAGGTGGACGCCGGCGACGATGCCGCGCTGGGTGGCCTCGGCGAGCGCGCGCACCGCGCCCAGCAGTTCGGATGGCGCGGCGGTCACCAGGCTGGCCAGCGTGGTGGTGGTGCCATGGCGCAGGTGAAAGGCGGCGGCGTCGACGATGCCGTCGGCGTCGGTGTAGGACGCGCCCCCGCCGCCGTGCACGTGCATGTCGATAAAGCCCGGCACCACCGTGCAATCGGGGAAGTCGAAGTCGGCCGGGCGGGGCGGCGGGCCGGGCGAACAGGCCGCGATCCGTGCACCGGAGATCTGCAGCCAGCCGGGGCGACAGACCTGGCCGTCGAGCACCGCGGTGCCGGCGGCGATCACGGCCATCGGCCGCCGTTTTCCCAGAAGTGGCGGATGTCTTCGAGCTGGCGACCCTTGGTTTCCGGCGCGTACCGGTACACAAAGATGAAGGCGACCGCCGCGAGGGCCGCGAATAGTGCGAAAGTGCCTGCGCCGCCCAAAGAATGGAGCAGGCTCAGGAAGACAGCGGCGATGATGGCGTTAGCCACCAGGTTGGAGGTCAACATGGTGCTCGACCCGATCGAGCGTAGCCGGGATGGGAAGCTTTCGCTGGCGTACACCCAGCCCAGGGAGCCGAAACCCATGGTGTAGCCGAAGATGAACAGCAGGATTCCGGCGAACCCGACGATCGTGCCACCGAAACCCTGTCCGAACACCGCCATCAGCACGACGTCGGCGGCGATCATCATGGCGGTGCCGCACAACAGGATCGGCCGCCGGCCCACCCGATCGACCAACAGCAGCGCGGCGCCGACGGCCGCCAATCCGGCGACCTGAAGCAGCGCGGGCAACCCTAGCAGCGCGAAGTTGCCGGTGAAGCCCATGGCCTGAAAGATTCTGGGGCTGTAATAGATGATCGCGTTGATGCCGGTGATCTGGATCAAGAAGCCGAGGATCACCACGAACACGGTGGCCCGCAGGTACGGGGGCCGCAGCAGCTCGGAGAGGCCGCCCCCGGTCCCGGGCAGGGTCTCGCTCAACGCTCGGCCGATCTCGGCGAGCTCGTCGTCGACGCGCTCGGTGGGCTCGATCCGCAACAGCGCCCGCCGGGCGTCGTCCATCCGGCCCTTGAGCACATACCATCGCGCCGTGTCGGGCAACCGAATTACCAACGGCAGCAACAACACTGCGGGCACGCAGGCCAGCCCCAGCATCCACCGCCAGCTGTGGGTGCCGGCCAGCAGATAGCCGGTCAGGTAGCCGACGATCAGCCCGCTGACGATCGCCAGCTGATAGGCCGTCAGCAGCGAACCGCGCACCGCCGTCGGCGCCGATTCCGCCACGTACACCGGGACGACCACCACCGTCACGCCGATGGTCAACCCCAGCAGTAATCGCGCCGTCAGCAACATCGGAAGCGAGACAGAGAACGCGGCCAGCAGTGCGAAAACCGCGTAGGCGAACAGGATCAGCACCAGCGACCTTTTCCGCCCGATCACGTTGGCCAGCACGCCGGCGCCCAGCGCCCCGGCGATCTGGCCGATCACCACCATCGTCGTCAGCAGCTCCTGCTGGCGGGTGGACAGACCGAAGTCCTCGGTGATGAACAACTGCGCCCCGGCGATGATGGACAGGTCGTAGCCAAAGATGACGCCCACGCTGGCGGCGGACAGCCCGACCAGCAGTCCGCGCCGCGATCCGCTTGCCACGGTGCTCAGCGGTGAAGTGGTCGGCGGTTCATCGAGCGGGCCATCATGATCAGGACGAACACCACGATGGTGCCGATCACCGCCACGCCCACCCGGATCGGCATGGCCTCCGCGGATCCGATGATCCCGTCGGGCGCCGCGTTGTTGGCGAGCGGGTCCGCGGCGGCGTCGTGCTTGGCCGGCGCCAGGGACGGGTCGGGCGCGATCAGCGAGCCGACCTGCGTGCCCTGCGGGGTAGAGAACCCGTAGTCCAGCAGGTGCGCGGCCTGCTCCCACGGGGCGATCGGCACCCGCGTCCCGTGCAGCAGCACCGCCACCAGGCGCCGCCCGTCGTGATTGGCCGCGCCCACGAACGTCTGGCCCGCGTCGTCGGTGTAACCGGTCTTGCCGCCCAGGGCGCCGGGATACTTGTAGAGCAGCTGGTTGTCGTTTTCCAGCTCGTAGCCCGGGTGGTCGCCGTGGCCGGGGAAGTTGAAGGTCCGCGTCGCGACGATGTCGGCGAACGTCGGGTTCTGCCAGGCGTAGCGGTAGAACAGCCCGATGTCATACGCCGAGGTGCTCATGCCGGGCGCGTCCAGCCCCGACGGCGATGCCGCCCGGGTGTCCTGGCCACCGAGCTTGGCGGCCAGCACGTTGATCTTCTCCAGGGCCTGCTGCATGCCGCCCAGCTGCATGGACAGCGCGTGGGCGGCGTCGTTGCCGGAGTGCATCAGCAGCCCGTGCAGCAGTTGGTTGACGGTGAAGACGCCACCCTCCTCGACGCCGACCTTGGTGCCCTCGGCGGCGGCGTCGTCGGCGGTTCCGGGGACCGACTTGTTCAGGTTGAGGGCGTTGATGGAGGCCATCGCGACCAGCACCTTGATGATGCTGGCCGGGCGGTGCCGCCCGTGCGGGTCCTTGGCCGCGATGACCGCGCCGCTGTCCAGGTCCGCCACCAGCCAGGCGTCGGCGGAGACGTCGTTGGGCAGCGCGGGCGTATTCGGCGCGGCGACGATGCCGCAGCTGCCCAGCGCGTCGCCGCCGACCGGCTTCGCGGGCACCGCCAGCGGGATCGGCGGGTCGCCGGCGGTGGGGGCCTCCGAGGAGTCCACGGCCTTCGGGGTGTTCACCTTGTATGGGCAGTCCGCGGGCGCGGCGATGGGTTCGGCGCCGGGCTCGGCCCTCGCGAGCGGCATCCCCAGCGGCAATGTCGCCGGTGCTGCCAACGTGACCGGGGCGGCCATCAGGAAAAGCGCCGCTGCCAGGCATGACGCGGAACGTAATAGGGTCATCGTCTGTGCACAGTAAGCGATCGACGGCCCGAAAACGCGGAGCCGCGCTGTGACTGGTGAGACGGAAGTTACTGAGCGGTGCTCGCGAAGCCGCGATACGCTGGGCGCGCGGTCGGCCCGAAAGCCACCCACCGCGCCGAACTCCAGGGGTGTTGCCATTTCACGCGATCGGTTCTGGTCCGCCTGGCGGCGCAATCGTGGCGGCGCTTCGGCCGCTGTCGGCCCGCGAGCGTTGAGCGATCTGCTCAAGCACGTCGAGAAGTCCACGCAGGTACGACGTTCCGGGTTCGACCAGGTACTGGCGGAGCTGAAGCTGCACCGCGACGCCGCCACCGACCCGGATTTGCGGTCGGCGCTGGCCTGGCTGTGCAACGCCGTGACGCGGTTCGGGCACAACCCGACCGCCACGCACGCCCGTGAGGTGATGATGGCCGCCGACGCGGTCAGGCGGGTGCCCGCGGGCTAGCGGCGGCTGCCAGCGCACCGGGTGGATACGGGGTTTGCGCGCCATGGCCTGGACCCTAGATGCGCGCCTGGGTTTCCGTCAGCACATCGCGCAGGACGGCTTCGATGGTGTCGAACTCGGGCTGGCCGCTGATCAGCGGCGGCGCCAGCTGGATGACGGAGTCGCCGCGGTCGTCGGTGCGGCAGTACAGCCCGGCCTCGAACAGCGCCGACGACACCCGGCCGAGCAGGGTGCGGCGTTCGTCATCGGTGAAGGTCTGCCTGGTCGCCTTGTCCTTGACGAGTTCGACGCCGTAGAAGAAGCCCTCGCCGCGCACGTCGCCGACGATGGGCAGGTCGTAGAGCTTTTCCAGGGTGGCGCGGAAGGCTGGCGCGTGGGTCCTGACGTGGTCGTTGAGTCCCTCACGCTCGAAGATGTCGAGGTTCGCCAGCCCCACGGCCGCCGAAACCGGATGGCCGCCAAAGGTATACCCGTGCGGGAACATGGTGGCGCCGTCGTTGAACGGTTCGAACAACCGCTCGCTGGCGATCATGGCGCCGATGGGCGAGTAGCCCGACGTCATTCCCTTGGCGCAGGTGATCATGTCCGGCACGTAGCCGAAGTCGTCGCAGGCGAACATCGACCCGATCCGGCCGAACGCGCAGATCACCTCGTCGGAGACCAGCAGCACGTCGTATTCGTCGCAGATCTGGCGCACCCGCTCGAAATAGCCTGGGGGAGGCGGGATGCTGCCGCCCGCGTTCTGCACCGGTTCCAGGAACACCGCCGCCACGGTGTCGGGGCCCTCGAACTCGATGGCCTCGGCGATCCGGTCGGCGGCCCACTGCCCGAAGGCTTTCGGGTCGGTTCCGAAGGGCTCGGGCGCGCGGTAGAAATTGGTGTTGGGCACCCGTAAGCCGCCGGGCGTCACCGGTTCGAACGGCGCCTTGTATTTCGGCAGCCCGGTGATCGCCAGGGCGCCCTGGGTGGTGCCGTGGTAGGCGATCGCGCGCGAAATCACCTTGTGCTTACCGGGTTTGCCGGTGAGCTTGAAGTACTGCTTGGCCAGTTTCCATGCGGTCTCGACGGCTTCGGTGCCGCCGGTGGTGAAGAAGACCCGATTCAGATCGCCCGGCGCGTGGCCGGCGAGGCGTTCGGCGAGCTCGATCGCGGGGGGAGTCGCGTATCCCCACAGCGGGAAGAACGCCAGCGTGCCGGCTTGCCGGGCGGCGACCTCGGCCAGTTCGCCGCGGCCATGGCCGACCTGCACGGTGAACAGCCCGGACAGGCCGTCGAGGTAGCTCTTGCCGCGGTCGTCGAAGAGGGTGACACCCTCGCCCCGGACGATGACCGGCGGCCTGAAGTCCGGCCCGTGCCTGGTGAAGTGCAGCCAGAGATTTTCGGTCATGGTGTGTGCGAGCCTAACGCTAAGCTCTGGTCATGACCTCGGCGCAGCAGGTCAGCGAGTTCGAGTCGCTACGGCCCCATCTCATGTCGGTCGCCTACCGGCTCACCGGCACGGTGGCCGACGCCGAGGACATCGTCCAGGACGCCTGGCTGCGCTGGCACCGGCAGGATCCCGAAAAGGGAACGCAGATCACCGACCTGCGGGCCTGGCTGACCACGGTGGTGAGCAGGCTGGGCCTGGACAGGCTGCGCTCGGCCGCGCATCGGCGCGAGACCTACACCGGAAATTGGCTGCCCGAGCCGGTGGTCACCGGGTTCTCGGATTCCCAAGCGCCCGATCCGCTGTCCGCGGTGGTCGCGGGCGAGGACGCGCGGTTCGCCGCGATGGTGGTGCTCGAACGGCTGTCACCCGATCAGCGGGTCGCCTTCGTGTTGCACGACGGGTTCGCCGTGCCGTTCGCGGAGGTGGCGCAGGTGCTGGGGACCAACGAGGCCGCCGCCCGGCAGCTGGCATCACGGGCCCGCAAGGCCGTCGCGGCCGGCGCCCCGCCCAAGCCCGACCCGTCGCACGCCGAGGTGGTGGGAAAGTTGCTGGCGGCCATGGCATCCGGCGATCTGCAAGCCGTGGTGGCGCTGCTGCATCCCGACGTGACCCTGACCGGCGACGCGAACGGCAAGGCGCCCACCGCAATCAACGTCATCCGCGGCGCGGACAAGGTGGCCCGATTCTTCTTCGGCCTGGCCCAGCGCTACGGCCCGGCGATGTTCACCTCGTATCAGCTGGGCCTGGTCAATGGCGAGCTGGGCGGCTACACGCCCGGCTGCCCCGCCAGTGACGGGTACCGCGAGATGATGCCGCGGATCATGGCGGCGACGGTGCGCGACGGAAAGGTTTGCGCCCTATGGGATGTCGCCAACCCGGACAAATTCACCGGCTCCCCGTTGCGGACTGGTTGAGCTCGGTTGCCGATGGCAACGACCCGCTGCGCCCGGCTACGCCGCGCTTGCGATCGTCGCTAGCCCACGGAACGCGGCAGGCGTCACCGGAATTGAAGCCCTGCTCGGTGATGCCCAGCGCGGTGTTCACCCGCGCCCGCATGTTCTCCACCCCGATCTGATAGGTCAGCTCGATCACCCCGGCATCGCCGAAGCGGGCCCGCAAATCGTCGACCTGCTCGTCGGTGACGGTGTGCGGGTCGATGGTCATCGCGTCGGCGTAGGCGATGGCGGCGCGCTCGTCGTCGCTGAACGCCGTTGAGGTGGCGTAGTTGTCGATGTCCTTCAGGCGCGCGATGTCCAGGCCGTCCAAACGTTGCAGCATGGACCCGAAGTCGACACACCACGAGCAGCCAACCGTGCGGGCGGTCCAGAACACCGCGAGCTCGCGCACGCTGACCGGCAGCGTCTTCGACGCCCGGTCCAGCATCGTCTCGTGCATGGCGCCGGCGATCATCAGCCCGCGATGGTGCGCGGTGACGGTGAAGGGTTCGGGAACCTGGCCATAGCGCCGCTTCGCGATCCGGTACATGGCCCGGGTCAGCAGTCCGGCGCGCTTGGGGGGCAGGGGCTCGATGCGGGTGTTCTGTGTCATACCCGTCAGACGAGACGGGGCCGCGATGTGTGACGGGCCTTGGGAACCATCGAGTGAGTTTCAAACGCGCTAGCGAATGCGATAGCGCTTTCGAGAAGGACCTGATGGTCTCGGAAAGGTGCTCGTCGTGAGCAGGTGTTTCCCGTCAGAAGGTCCGGGTACCCGGCTCTCACCCTCGCCACGCCAACCGGCGCGGCGGGGTAGCGAGAGGGTGAGGAGACAGGTTATGACCTCTCAAAACGATCAACAGCCAAACGATTCGAGGCTGGAACATTTCGATGATCCCGAGCTGGGCAGCGGTGCGCGCGACACCGGCACGGATACTCCCGAGCCGGGCGGGGGAGATCGTCCGGTCGGAACCGTGGACGAAGACGCGAATCCGCCGATGAGTGATCCGAACGCGTCGGATGTATACAGCGGCACCGGCGAATTGCCCCCGCAGGACACCGGAAGCGCGATCCCGCCCTACGAGGGACGCCAAGAAAGCGCGGCGCGTGACTCGGGAGGCGCTGGTGGTGCGACGGGCCCGGCGACGAATCCCGATTTCAAGTCAGCCAGCCCGGCGAGCACCCCTGGCGGTGCGAGTCAGTCTCCGGCCGACGAACAACCGGCTTCGGAAATGCCGGAAACCGACCGCGACGACGACCGAGTCGGGCCGGGGCACGTGGCGGGTACCCGACGGGGAGAGTCGAAGCCCTGACTCGGCGCCGTGAAAGCGCCTAGCGGGAGAACATGATCGCCCGCTTGACCTCTTGGATCGCCTTGGTGATCTGGATCCCGCGCGGGCATGCCTCGGTACAGTTGAATGTGGTGCGGCACCGCCACACGCCGTCGACCTCGTTGAGGATGTCCAGGCGCTCGGCGGCGGCCTCGTCGCGGCTGTCGAAGATGAACCGGTGCGCGTTGACGATCGCGGCCGGGCCGTAGTAACTGCCCTCGTGCCAAAAGATCGGGCAACTGGTCGTGCACGCCGCGCACAGGATGCACTTGGTGGTGTCGTCGTAGCGGGCCCGGTCGGTGGGGCTCTGAATGCGTTCGCGGGTCGGCGGGTTACCAGTCGTGACCAGGTAGGGCTTCACCGCCCGGTAGGCGTCGAAGAAGGGTTCCATGTCGACCACCAGGTCCTTTTCCACCGGCAGCCCGCGGATCGGCTCGACCGTGATGGTCAGTGTTTTTTCGCGCTTGCCCGGCCTACTCTTGGGCAGCAGGTCGCGCATCAGCACCTTGCAGGCCAGGCGGTTGACCCCGTTGATGCGCATGGCGTCCGAGCCGCATACCCCGTGCGCGCACGAACGCCGGAAGGTCAGCGTCCCGTCCAGGTAGCTCTTGATGTAGATCAACAGGTTCAGCATCCGGTCGCTGGGTAGGCACGGCACCCGAAAGCTTTGCCAGCCACCGGTTTCGGCGAAGGCGTCGGGCTGGTCGGGGTTGAACCGGGCGATCTTGACGGTCACCATCACCGCCCCGTCGGGAATCGCCGGCAGCGGCGGCTCCAGGCTGGTGTCGACCTCGGCTTCCTCTTCGGTTCCGACGCTCTCGGCCATCAGTACTTCCGTTCTTTGGGTTCGTAGCGCGTCTGCACCACGGGTTTGAAGTCCAGCGCGATGTCGCTCAGGAGGTCGCTGCCCTGCTTGTAGGCCATGGTGTGGCGCATGAAGTTGACGTCGTCGCGGTTGGGGTAGTCCTCGCGGGCGTGGCCGCCGCGAGACTCCTTGCGGTTCAAGGCGCCGACCACGGTCACCTCGGCGAGTTCCAGCAGGAAACCCAGCTCGATCGCCTCCAGCAGGTCGCTGTTGAATCGTTTTCCCTTGTCGTGCACGCTGATTCGCGCGTACCGCTCCTTCAGCGCGTGGATGTCTGTGAGCGCCTGCTTAAGTGTCTCCTCGGTGCGGAACACCGCGGCGTTGTTGTCCATCGACTGCTGCAACGCGATGCGGATGTCGGCGACGCGCTCGTTGCCGTGTTCGGAGAGGATGTCGCCGACCCAGCCGACGACCATCGCCGCCGGCTCCGGCGGCATGTCGACGAACTCGTGGCCCCGTGCGTAATTGGCGGCGGCGATGCCGGCCCGGCGGCCGAACACGTTGATGTCCAGCAGCGAATTGGTGCCCAGCCGGTTGGCTCCGTGCACCGACACACACGCGCACTCCCCGGCCGCGTACAGCCCCGGCACCGTAGAAGTGTTGTCCCGCAACACCTGTCCGGTGACGGTGGTCGGGATGCCGCCCATCACGTAGTGGCAGGTCGGGTAGACGGGCACCAACTCGTGTACCGGGTCCACACCCAGATAGGTGCGCGCGAACTCGGTGATGTCGGGCAGCTTGGCCTCCAGCACGTCCTCACCGAGGTGGCGGACGTCGATGTAGACGTAGTCCTTGTGCGGGCCGGCGCCGCGTCCCTCCAAAACCTCCAAAACCATGGAACGGGCGACGATGTCGCGCGGTGCCAGGTCGACGATCGTCGGGGCGTAACGCTCCATGAAGCGCTCACCCTCGCCGTTGAGCAACCGGCCACCCTCACCGCGTACCGCCTCGGAGATCAGGATGCCCAGGCCGGCCAGGCCGGTCGGGTGGAACTGGTGAAACTCCATGTCCTCCAAGGGAAGTCCCTTGCGGAAGACGATGCCGATCCCGTCGCCGGTCAGCGTGTGCGCGTTGGAGGTGGTCTTGTACATCCGGCCCGAACCGCCGGTGGCGAGCACTACCGCCTTGGCGTGGAAGACGTGGATGTCGCCGGTGGCCAGCTCGTAGGCGACCACCCCGGTGGCCACCGGCCCGCTCGGGGTCTGGGTGAGCACCAGGTCCAGCGCATAGAACTCGTTGAAGAACTGCACGTCGTGCCGCACACAGTTCTGGTACAGCGTCTGCAGGATCATGTGACCGGTGCGGTCGGCGGCGTAACACGCCCGGCGCACCGGCGCCTTGCCGTGGTCGCGGGTGTGCCCGCCGAAGCGGCGCTGGTCGATGCGGCCCTCGGGGGTGCGGTTGAACGGCATCCCCATCTTCTCCAGGTCGAGCACCGCGTCGATGGCTTCCTTGCACATGATCTCCACGGCGTCCTGGTCGGCGAGGTAGTCGCCGCCCTTGACGGTGTCGAAGGTGTGCCACTCCCAGTTGTCCTCTTCGACGTTGGCCAGCGCCGCGCACATGCCGCCCTGGGCGGCGCCGGTGTGGCTGCGGGTGGGGTAGAGCTTGGTCAGCACCGCGGTGCGCACCCGCGGACCCGCTTCCACCGCGGCTCGCATGCCGGCACCCCCCGCGCCGACGATCACCACGTCGTACCGGTGTTGGGAGATCACGGGTCAGCCTCCGATATTCGGGTCGAACGTCAGCAGCACGTAGGTGCCTAGCACCAGCGTGAACCCCATGGACAACAGCAGCAGGCTGTTGAGCCAGAACCGGGTGCTGTCCTTGCGGCTGTAGTCGTCGATGATGGTGCGCAGGCCGTTGCCGCCGTGCAGCTGCGCCAGCCACAGCAGCGCCAGGTCCCAGAACTGCCAGAACGGCGACGCCCAGCGCTGCGCCACGTAGTTGAAGTCGATGCGGTAAACGCCGTGATCCCACATCAGCATGATGAACAGATGGCCGATCGCCAGCACGAACAGCGCGATCCCGGAGAATCGCATGAACAGCCAGGCGAACTTCTCGAAGTTGGGGATGCCGGCCCGCCGCCGCGGCGAGCGGGGGTTGTCCAGGCTGGCGGGGCGGTCATAGAGGCGCTGTTTGACCGGGGCGAGGTCGCCCCGGCGGGATTGAGAGCCCAGCCGCTGAAGCTCCGGACTGCTCATCGGAAGTGCTCCATCATGTGGATGATTGTCACCACGCCGGCCGGAACCATCAGCAGCAGAAACACGACGCCGACGATCCAGAACATCAGCCGCTGGTGGCGTGGTCCTTCGGACCAGAAGTCGATCAGGATCACCCGGATTCCGTTGAGGCCGTGGAAGAGCACCGCCGCGATCAGGCCGTATTCCATCAGGCCGACGATGGGCATCTGATAGTCGTGGATCACGGCGTTGTAGGTCTGCGGGCTCACCCGCAGCATCGCGGCGTCCAAAACGTGGACGAACAGGAAAAAGAAAATCGTCGCGCCGCTGATCCGGTGCAGCACCCACGACCACATGCCGGGGTCGCCCCGGTACAGCGTCCGTGGTGGTCTGCGTTTGCGCGCCGATACCGGTGCCGCCGGATCCGCGGTTGTCGGTTGCGTAGTCACCCCAGTCCTCACCGCCTTCTTCCGACTTCAACGTCAGTCACGCCGGGCACTTGAGCTTAGCTCGGACACGGTCGGACTTGGGACAATGCTCCGTCGAGCGAACCGCCGTTTTGCGACTAGGGTGACTGTCGGAATCGGCCATGGGTGAACGGGGTTTCGTTGTGCCTGAGATCGACTGGAAGATGTTGCGGGACAGGGCAATCGATGTCTCTGCGGGCGCGTATGCGCCGTACTCGCGGTTCCGGGTCGGGGCGGCCGCGCTGGTCGATGACGGCCGGATGGTCACCGGGTGCAATGTGGAGAACATCTCATATGGCCTGGGTCTCTGTGCCGAATGCGCCGTGGTGTGCGCCCTGTATTCCACCGGCGGCGGGCGGTTACTGGCGCTGGCGTGCGTGGACGCGCGGGGCTCGGTTCTGACGCCGTGCGGCCGGTGCCGTCAGGTGCTGGCCGAACACGGCGGACCCGACCTGCTGATCGATCACCCGGGCGGGCCGCGCCGGCTCGGCGACCTGCTGCCGGACGCCTTCGGCCCCGACGACCTGGCCGCGGGGCGCGGCTGAACGTCGCCGCTTGCTGTGCGTTGCCGGTCCGCTTACCGTCATCCGTGTGCAACGGGGGAGCGCACCGATGATGCCGAGGGGATCGCTGCCCACGCTCTTATGTGCAGTGCTGATCGCGGCGGGATGCGGGTCGCACTCGCCCACCGCGAAGTCGCCATCACCGACCGCCTCGCCGGCGCCGGCGTCCTGGGTGGAGGACGCCGTCTCGTTCTCGGTGGCCGACATGACGGTTTATGGCACGTTCCGCCATCCCGCAGGCCGTGGCCGGGCAGTGCCGGGGGCGCTGCTGATCGCCGGCAGCGGGCCGACGGATCGCAACGGTGACTCGGCCGCCATGCCGGGTCGGCTCGACACGCTGCGCAATCTGGCGCAGGCGCTGTCCGACGACGGCGTCGCCAGCTTGCGCTACGACAAGCTCGGCACCGGCCAGACCGGACTCGGCCCCTACGCGAGGGACCCGGCGAAGCTCGATATCGGCGTGTTCCAAGACGAGGCGACCGCAGCGCTGAACTTCCTGGCGGGCCAAGCCGGCGTCGACCGAAACCACCTGATGGTGCTCGGCCACAGCGAGGGCGCCCTCTACGCCATGATGCTGGCCACCGCCGCGCCCGGGACCGCCCCCGCGATACAGGCCCTGGGGCTGCTGGAGCCCGCCAGCCGCCGCATCCTCGACCACGTGGCCATGCAGGCCCACGCGCAGGCCGACGCGGCTGTCAGGTCCGGGCGGCTCACCGCCGTGCGGGCCGCCGAAAGCGTGGCGGCGATCGATAACGCGATACAGGACTTCCGCGCCACCGGGCAGGTCCCGCCCGATGAACCGACGGCGCTGAAGTCGGTGATCAACGCCGCCAACGCGCACGCGCTGTTGCAGGAAGACGCGATCGACCCGGCGGCGTTGGCCGCCAAACTGCCGCGCGCAATGCCGGTGCTGGTCACCTGCAGCGACGCCGACCTTCAAATCACCTGCCCGGACGTCGACTCCCTGGTGTCCGGCCTGACCAGCGCGGGCACCAAGACCGACTACGTCCACCTGACCGGTGTGGACCATGTCCTGAAGGAGGACTCCAGCAGAACGACGGCCAACTACACGAAGGCCCTACCATTCTCCACCCAGCTGGTCGGCGCGCTGGCGTCGTTCATCAAAGAGAACGGGATCACGCCCTGAGCCTCGGGGACCCACTTGACTGAGCCCGCGTTCGACGCGCCCACGGTAATCAGGACCAAGCGTGACGGCGGCCGGTTGTCCGACGCCGCCATCGACTGGGTCCTCGACGCCTACACCGACGGCCGGGTGGCCGAAGAACAGATGGCGGCGCTGCTGATGGCGATCCTGTTGCGCGGCATGGATCGCGGTGAGACCGCCCGGTGGGCCGCGGCGATGCTGGCGTCGGGCGACACGCTC
This sequence comes from Mycobacterium sp. 852002-51971_SCH5477799-a, assembly GCF_001667145.1. Lineage (GTDB taxonomy): Bacteria > Actinomycetota > Actinomycetes > Mycobacteriales > Mycobacteriaceae > Mycobacterium. The sequence goes on along the minus strand of NZ_LZIF01000028.1, from coordinate 2,316 downwards.
GACTTCAACGACCTGGGCCTGGCCACAGTCGACAAGCACTCCACGGGTGGGGTGGGGGACAAGATCACCCTGCCCCTGGTGGCCGTCGTCGCCGCCTGCGGGGCCGCGGTGCCGCAGGCGTCGGGCCGCGGGCTCGGGCATACCGGTGGCACCCTGGACAAGCTGGAGTCCATCGCCGGGTTCACCGCCGAGCTGTCCAATCAGCGCGTGCGCGACCAACTGCGCGAGGTGGGCGCGGCCATCTTCGCCGCCGGGAACCTGGCCCCGGCCGACGCCAAGCTCTACGCGCTGCGCGACATCACCGCCACCGTCGAGTCGCTGCCGCTGATCGCCAGCTCGGTGATGAGCAAGAAGCTGGCCGAGGGGGCCGGCGCGTTGGTGCTCGACGTGAAGGTCGGTTCCGGGGCGTTGCTGGATTCCGAGCGGCAGTGCCGCGAGTTGGCGCACACCATGGTCGAACTGGGCGCGGCGCACGGGGTGCCCACCCGTGCCCTGCTGACGGACATGAACCGCCCGCTGGGCGCGACCGTCGGCAATGCCCTGGAGGTCGCCGAGTCGCTCGAGGTGCTGGCCGGTGGCGGCCCGCCCGATGTCGTCGAGCTGACCCTGCGGCTGGCCGCCGAGATGCTCGAGCTGGCCGGGATCGACGACCGCGATCCCGCCGACACCCTGCGCGACGGCACCGCGATGGACCGGTTCCGCCGGCTCATCGCGGCCCAGGGCGGCGACTTGGCGCTGCCGTTGCCCATCGGTCGGCATGCCGAGAACGTGACCGCCCCGCGGGGCGGCACAATGGGCGATATCGACGCGATGGCAGTGGGGCTGGGGGCATGGCGGCTCGGTGCGGGCAGGTCCCGTCCGGGCGAACGGGTGCAGTCGGGCGCGGGCATCCGGATCCACCGCCGCCCCGGCGAACCGGTCACCGCCGGTGAGCCGTTGTTCACCCTGTACACCGACACCCCGGACCGCTTCGATGCCGCGCTCGCCGAGCTGGACGGCGGCTGGAGCATCGACGGCGATGCGTCCGAGGTTCAGTCCCGACCGCTGATCATCGATCGGATCGTGGCATGACCGCACCGCTGGGACTGGAACAGATCAGGAAGGCCCCCAAAGCCCTGTTGCACGACCACCTCGACGGCGGGCTGCGCCCGTCGACCGTGCTGGAGATCGCCGAGCAGGTCGGCTACGACGGGCTGCCCGCCACCGACGTCGACGAGCTGGCGAGGTGGTTTCGCACCCGCTCACACAGCGGCTCGCTGGAGCGCTACCTGGAGCCGTTCTCGCACACCGTGGCCGTGATGCAGACACCCGAGGCGCTGCATCGCGTCGCCTACGAGTGCGTGGAGGATCTGGCCGAAGACTCGGTGGTGTACGCCGAGATCCGGTTCGCCCCCGAGCTGCACATCGACCGTCGGCTGTCCTTCGATGCGATCGTCGAGGCCGTGCTGGCCGGCTTCGCCGACGGCGAGAAGGCGAGTGCGGCGGCCGGACGCCCGATCGTGGTGCGCCTGTTGGTCACCGCGATGCGGCACGCGGCGGTGTCCCGCGAAATCGCCGAGCTGGCAATACGATTCCGGGACAAGGGCGTCGTCGGGTTCGACATCGCCGGCGCCGAGGCCGGCAACCCGCCGACCCGGCACCTGGACGCTTTCGAGTACATGCGAGACCACAACGCGCGCTTCACCATTCACGCCGGCGAGGCGTTCGGGCTGCCGTCCATCCATGAGGCGATCGCCTTTTGTGGGGCGGACCGGCTCGGCCACGGGGTGCGCATCGTCGATGACATCGAGGTGTCGGACGACGGCGAAGTGCGGCTGGGCCAACAGGCGGCTATCCTGCGGGACAAGCGAATTCCGCTGGAACTCTGTCCCAGCTCCAACGTGCAGACCGGTGCCGTCAAGAGCATCGCCGAGCATCCATTCGATCTGCTGGCGCGTGCCCGGTTCCGGGTGACTGTCAACACCGACAACCGGCTGATGAGCGACACCTTCATGAGCCGCGAAATGCACCGCCTGGTACAGGCTTTCGGCTACGGGTGGAGTGACCTCGAGCGCTTCACCATCAACGCGATGAAGTCCGCCTTCATCCCGTTCGACGAGCGCCTGGCCATCATCGATGAGGTGATCAAGCCGCGCTACGCCGTGCTGATCGGCTAGCGGCTCGCCGTTAGATGTGCCCGGGCATCCCGCCGGCCATCCCCATACCGGTGTCGGCGGGAGCTGCGGGGGCGACCGGCATCGCCGGCGGCTCTATCGGCGGGGCCTCCATCGGTGGCGGCGCCATCGGCGGGGGAGCCATGGGTGGCGGGGCCACGGG
>NZ_LZIF01000027.1 GCF_001667145.1 Mycobacterium sp. 852002-51971_SCH5477799-a | reverse complement strand
GCCACATCCGCACCGAACAACGCCGGAATCGACACCCGCACAGTCGAATCGGGCCGAGCCAACACCGCCCGATTACCCCAAGCCTCGATCCGGACGTGCTCGGCCTCGTCGACCACATCGATCGAGGACAGCCGTCGCGCCGGGTCGGCGGTCATGGCACCCAGCACCCGTCCCAACCGCTCGATCAGTAGCTGGATGCTGGCCGCATCGAACACATCGGTGCGAAACTCGACCATCCCGCCGATGCCGGCCGGATCGCCTACGTCGCTCCAACGCTCCCCCACTGAGAACGTCAGGTCCATGCGGGCGGTATGGGTGTCCGCCGGCAGCGAGGTTACGTGCAGGTCGCCCAAAGCCGATTCCGCCGGGGGATCGCCGGCGAAGTTCTGCCAGGCCAACATCACCTGCACCAGGGGATGATGGTTCAGGCTTCGGGCGGGGTTGAGCCGCTCCACCAGCACTTCAAACGGCACGTCTTGGTGCTCGTAGGCGGCCAGGCTGCGCTGGCGCACCTGAGCCAACAGTTCGGCAACCGTCGGATCACCGGACACGTCCACGCGCAGCACCAGCGTGTTGACGAACGACCCGACCAGCTCGTCCAGTGCGGGGTCGCGGCGCCCGGCGATCGGAAATCCCACGGCCACATCGGAACTGGCGCTGAGCTTGGACAGCAACACCGCCAGGGCCGCCTGCATCACCATGAAACTGGTCGCGTTGTGTTCGCGGGCCACCCGCGCGATCTGCTGGGCCAACCCGGCCGGCCAGTCCACCGTCACGCTGGCCCCGCGCTGATCGGCCACCGCCGGATAGGGCCGATCGGTGGGCAACGCCAGCCGCTCGGGCATTCCGGCCAGCATCTGTTGCCAGTAGTCCAGCTGGGCGGTGATGCGGCTGTGCGGATCCTCAAGGTCCCCGAAACTGGCCCGTTGCCACAGCGTGTAATCGACGTACTGCACCGGCAACGGCGCCCAATCCGGGGCGTGGCCGGCGCACCGGGCGCCATAGGCGGTGCCCAGATCGGCCACCAGCGGGGTGATCGACCAGCCATCAGCGGCGATGTGGTGGACCACCACCACCAACACATGCTCGTCTTGGCCGAGGCGAAACAGTGTGGCCCGCAACAAGATCTCGCTGCTCAGATCGAAACTGTGCCG
>NZ_LZIF01000026.1 GCF_001667145.1 Mycobacterium sp. 852002-51971_SCH5477799-a | reverse complement strand
CACGAACAACCGCACGCTCGAGCACCAGCACCTCGCGCTCAGCGAGATCCACCGCATCACCGGGCACGAGCAGCTATTCGACACGCTGTTCGTCTACGAGAACTACCCCATGGACGCCGCCGCCATGGCGGGCGATCGCGAACTGGTCGTCACCGAGTTCACCAGTCACGAATCCACTCACTACCCGCTTTCCATCGTGGCCTTGCCGGGCAGTGAACTGCGCCTTCGAGTGGAATTCGACACCGCCGTGTTCGACGAAACCCGTATCAGCACGCTGATCGACCGGTTGCGGCAAGTGCTGGCGGCCATGGCCGCCGACCCGGCGCGGCCGCTGTCATCCATCGACCTGCTGGACGAGCGTGAGCATGCCCGCCTGCAGGAGTTCGGCAACCGGGTGGTGCTGACGCAACCTGCTCCGGCGGAGGCGTCGATTCCGGAGTTGTTCGGGGCGCAGGTGCTGCGCGCCCCAGAGGCGGTGGCGCTGGTGAGCGGTGATCGCTCCTGGAGCTACCGGGAGCTGGACGAGGCCGCCAATCGGGTGGCGCACTTGTTGGCCGGAGGCGGGGTTGGCCCGGGCGCCTCTGTGGCTCTGTTGCTCCCGCGCTCGGCTGAGGCAATCGTGGCGATCTTGGGTGTGCTCAAGACCGGAGCCGCCTATCTGCCGATCGATCCGGCGGTCCCGGCGGCGCGGTTGCAGTTCATGCTCGGCGACGCCGGACCGCTCGCCGCGGTGACCACCGCGGCGTTGCGGCCGCGGCTGGCTGGGTTCGGCGGATTGACGGTCATCGACATCGATGACCCGGCCGTGGCGGCTCAACCGAGCACGGGATTGGCGCCACCGGCCGCTGACGACGTGGCGCACATCATCTACACGTCGGGCACGACGGGCACGCCCAAGGGAGTGGCGGTCACCCAGCTCAACGTGACTCAACTATTCGCCGGTTTGGACATCGGTGTCGAACTTGGGCCGGACCAGGTGTGGACGCAGTTCCATTCCTACGCATTCGACTTCTCGGTGTGGGAGATCTGGGGCGCGCTGCTGCACGG
>NZ_LZIF01000025.1 GCF_001667145.1 Mycobacterium sp. 852002-51971_SCH5477799-a | reverse complement strand
CGACCGCGCTGGCGGTGCTGCTGGCCAAGCTCAGCGCCAGCGCGGATGTGGCGGTGGGGTTCCCGATCGCCGGGCGGCGCGATCCCGCCCTCGATGAGCTGGTCGGGTTTTTCGTCAACACCTTGGTGTTACGGGTCGATCTGGGCGCCAATCCCACCATGGCCCAACTGTTGGCCCAGGTCCGCACCCGCAGCCTGGCCGCCTACGAACACCAAGACGTCCCCTTCGAAGTCCTCGTCGAACACCTCAACCCCACCCGCAACCTGTCCCACCACCCCCTGATCCAAGTCATGCTGGCCTGGCAAAACCTCGCCGGACACGACAGCGGTGAGACGGCCGGGTCGAGTTTAGGGGACCTGCAAGCCACCCCGCTGCCGGTCCATACCCACACTGCCCGGATGGATTTGGTGGTGTCGTTGGCCGCACGCTGGACCGAGAACGGCCAGCCCGCCGGGATCTCGGGCGCAGTCGAATTCCGCACCGATGTGTTTGATGCGGCCACCATCGAGGTTTTGATCGCCCGGTTGCAGCGGGTGCTGGCGGCGTTGACCGCTGACCCCGCCCAGCACCTGTCGGCGAT
>NZ_LZIF01000024.1 GCF_001667145.1 Mycobacterium sp. 852002-51971_SCH5477799-a | reverse complement strand
GATTTCGGCGGCGGCGTACGCCTCCAGCGCCTCCTGGGCCGCACCCTCCACATTGGGTGGCACGGCGACCTTTACGGTCACCAGCAGGTCGCCGTTGCCGCCGCTACGCTTGGGCACGCCACGTCCGCGCACCCGCAGGATGCGGCCGTCGGCGGTGCCCTTGGGCACCCGCACACCGACCTTGCCGTCCAACGTGGGCACCGAAATGGTTGAGCCCAAGGCCAACTCGGTGAAGCTGACCGGAACGGTCACCGTGAGGTCGTCGCCGTCGCGTCCGAACACCTTGTCCGGGCGCACATGCACGGTCACGTACAGGTCGCCCGACGGCGCTCCGCGCAACCCCGCCTCGCCCTGGCCGGGCAGCCGGATGCGTTGTCCGTCTTCGACGCCCGGCGGGATTCGCACGTTGATGGTGCGGGTCCGGGTGGTGACGCCGGTGCCCTTGCACTCGTCGCAGGGGTGCTCGATGATCGAGCCGCTGCCGCGGCAATCGGTGCACGGTTCGGAGAACCCGAACGCGCCCTGGTTGCGGTTGATCACGCCGGAGCCGTTGCAAGTGGGACACACCTTCGGGCTGGTGCCCGGCCGCGCGCCACTGCCGTGACAGTTGGTGCACGGCGCCGGGCTGGTCAGCCGCAGCGGCATCGCCACGCCCTTGGCCGCCTCGACGAAATCCAGCTGGGTTTCGGTCTCGAGGTCGTTGCCGCGGCGCGGCCGGCTGGGACGGGCGCCCGAACCGCGCCCGAACAAGCCGCCAAACAGGTCACCGATGTTGGTGCCGCCGCTTCGGCCGGCGGCATCGAATAAATCGTTGAGGTTGAACTCAGCGCCGTCACCGCCGACGTTGAAGCCCCCGAACCCGCCGCTGTCGAACCGGCGCCCGCCGAACCCACCGCCTGCGAACAGCCTTCGGGTTTCGTCGTATTCCTTGCGCTTGGCCGGATCCGACAAGACGTTGTGCGCCTCGGAGACCGCTTTGAACCGTTCGCCGGCGGCGGGGTTGTCGGGGTTGGCGTCCGGGTGCAGATCGCGCGCCAACTTGCGATAGGCGCGCTTGATCTCCTCGGGGCTGGCGTCAGAGGAGACGCCAAGCTCCTTATAGAAGTCCTTTTCGACCCATTCACGCTGGGCCATGTCGCGTCACCCCCTCACCTTTCTTTTGTTGTGCTGATTGTGTGGTCTAGTCACCGGATGTGCCGGCGTTATCGTCCGATTCGGTCGGCTCGGTTTCCCCCGCCGCCGCGGCGGACTCGCCGGTGGCACCGGCGGTGTCGCCCTCGTCGGCGACCGTGTCGACGACGCCGACCAAAGCGTGACGCAGCACCTGATCGCCCAGTTTGTAGCCCTGTCGCATGACAGTGCCGATCACCGGTCGGGAGCCGTCGCCTTCGTGCTGGACGGCTTCGTGCAGCACCGGGTCGAAGTCCTCGCCCTCCTCGCCGAACGCCGACAGGCCGAGGCCGGTCAACGCGCTTTCCAGCTTGTCGGCCACCGCCTTGAGCGGTCCGGACTCCAGGTCGCCGTGCTTGCGCGCCCGGTCGAGATCGTCCAGCACGCCCAGCAATTGGTTGACGACCGCGGCCTTGGCCCGGTCCGCCGCGGCCTGCTGGTCGCGCAACGCCCGCTTGCGGTAGTTCGCGAAGTCGGCCTGCACCCGTTGCAGATCGGCGGTGAGCTCGGCGACTTTGCCCTCGCCCTGACCCGCCGACTCGGCGGCCGGCGCCCCTCCCGGCGTGTCGCCGGGAGGGACCTGCCGCACTTCACCGGTCTCAGGATCGATTCGCCGCTTGTCGGTGACTGTCACCTGTTCTTGTGGGTTGCTTTCTGTCACTTGGACTCCCGGTCATCGTCGACCACCTCCGCGTCCACGACGTCGTCAGCGGAGCCAGACCCGTCGCCGGCCGCACCGCCACCGGCCTGCTCGCCGGCGGCCTGGGTGGCCTCGTAGATCGCCTGTCCGACCGCCTGGGATTCCTGGCCCAGCTTCTCCATCGCCGCCTTGATCGCGGTGATGTCGGTGCCGCCCAGGGCCGTCTTGGCCTCGGCGATCGCAGCGTCGACCTTGGACAGGGTGTCCTCGGGGACCTTAGAGCCGCCCTCGGCCTCGCGCTGATCCTTGACGAACTTCTCCGTCTGGTAGACCAGCGATTCGGCCTGGTTGCGGACGTCGGCCTCTTCGCGACGCTGGCGGTCCTCCTCGGCGTGCGCCTCGGCGTCCTTGATCATCCGGTCGATCTCCTCCTTGGACAGGCCGGAGCCCTCCTGGATCTTGATCGTGTTCTCCTTGCCGGTGCCCTTGTCCTTGGCCGTGACGTGCACGATGCCGTTGGCGTCGATGTCGAACGTGACCTCGATCTGCGGGACGCCGCGTGGCGCCGGCGGAATGCCGGTCAACTCGAAGGAGCCGAGCAGCTTGTTGTGCGAAGCGATTTCGCGCTCACCCTGATAGACCTGAATCTGCACCGACGGCTGGTTGTCGTCGGCCGTGGTGAAGGTCTCCGACCGCTTGGTGGGGATGGTGGTGTTGCGCTCGATGAGCTTGGTCATCACGCCGCCCTTGGTCTCGATACCCAAGCTCAGCGGCGTAACATCAAGCAGCAGAACGTCTTTCACCTCGCCCTTCAGCACGCCGGCCTGCAGGGCAGCGCCCACGGCAACGACCTCGTCGGGGTTGACGCCCTTGTTGGGCTCCTTGCCACCGGTGAGCTCCTTGACCAGCTCGGTCACCGCGGGCATGCGGGTGGAACCACCCACCAGGACCACATGGTCGATCTCGGAGACCGAGATGCCGGCGTCCTTGATCACGGACTGGAAGGGCTTGCGGGTGCGGTCCAGCAGATCCTGTGTGATGCGCTGGAATTCGGCGCGGGTCAGCTGCTCGTCGAGGAACAGCGGGTTCTTGTCCGCGTCGACGGTGATGTAGGGCAGGTTGATCGAGGTGCTCTGCGAACTCGACAGCTCGATCTTGGCCTTCTCGGCGGCCTCACGCAGCCGCTGCATCGCCATCTTGTCCTTGGTCAGGTCAATTCCGCTGGTGCCCTTGAACTTGTCGACCAGCCACTCCACGACGCGGTCGTCCCAGTCGTCACCACCGAGGTGGTTGTCACCACTGGTGGCGCGGACCTCGACCACACCCTCGCCGATTTCGAGCAGCGAGACGTCGAACGTTCCACCACCGAGGTCGAAGACGAGGATGGTCTGTTCCTTCTCGCCCTTGTCCAGGCCGTACGCCAGCGCGGCCGCGGTCGGCTCGTTGACGATGCGCAGGACGTTGAGGCCGGCGATCTGGCCGGCTTCCTTGGTCGCCTGACGCTGGGCGTCGTTGAAGTACGCCGGCACCGTGACGACGGCGTCGGCGACGTCCTCGCCCAGGTACGCCTCGGCGTCGCGCTTCAGCTTCATCAGCACGCGGGCGCTGATCTCCTGAGCGGTGTATTTCTTGTCATCGATTTCGACGGACCAGTCGGTGCCCATGTGCCGCTTGACCGAACGGATGGTGCGGTCGACGTTGGTGACCGCCTGGTTCTTGGCGGGCTGGCCGACGAGCACCTCGCCGTTGCGCGCGAAGGCGACGATGGATGGCGTCGTCCGCGAGCCCTCGGAGTTGGCGACGACGACAGGGTCGCCACCCTCGAGAACTGCGACGACGGAGTTGGTGGTCCCGAGGTCGATACCGACCGCACGAGCCATAGTGATTCCTCCTGAATATGTAGAGCCTTGTTTGGTGCCACTATGCTGAGTGAACCCCGCTCAAGCCTGCCTTCCGGCCGGTGGGCTGTCAACCCAGTATTGAGTGTGGTTCGCTCAACTTGTCGATAATGCTAACGGTGGTCGGCCCCGCCTTGTTCCCGGGGTGGCCAACTATTCATGGTGGCCGCGCGCGCCTTCCTCGCCGGCTTGCCGCTGTCCGACGACGAGCGGGCGGCGATCGGCCACCGCAATGCCGAAAAGCTCTTGGGGCTGTAGCGGCTCCGAACAGGTCCGCGATCGATCGGTCACGCGGTGATAAACCCGGGCCATCGGCTCTGTATCGATAGTCGCGCCGGGGCAGCGACTTTCGCTTCTCGGTGCGTAACCTGGGTGCCGCTATTCGAATCGTCTGGGGAGCGGCGGGTGCGGTTTTCGGAGAATGCGCGGCGGAGCCTAGCCGGTGGTTCGCTGCTGCTCGTGGCCCTGCTGGCCGGTACGGAGCCGCTCTCCGGCTGCAGCTCCATCGTCGGGGGCCGCCCGGTGGCGTCGCCCGGCGCGGGGCCAACCGAACCGTCTTTCCCGACGCCCCGATCCACACCGCCGTCGGCCACCGCCGCCCCGGCACCGCGCCCGTCCGGCGCACCGGCGAACCCGACCACTCCGGCGGGTGCCATCCCGCTGCCATCCGACCAGAACGGTTACGTCTTCATCGAGACCAAATCCGGCGTGACGCGCTGCCAAATCAATAAGGACACCGTCGGGTGTGAGGCACCGTTCACCAACTCCCCACTGCAGGACGGTGAGCACGCCAACGGCGTCAGCATCAACACCGGCGGGAAGGTGCAGTGGGTGCTGGGCAATCTGGGAGCCATCCCGACGGTCACCATCGACTACAAGACCTACGCGGCGCAGGGCTGGACGATCGTCGCGAACGCCGACGGCACCCGCTTCACCAACGACCAGACCAAGCACGGCATGTTCGTCAGCGTCGAGAAGGTCAGCACCTTCTAACGCGGTGCGACGCCAGTAAAGGGGTACTAGGTCGATCGCGCGGTGATCCCGCAGCAGATTTTATTTCCGCGTCGCACCACGCTTTGCGTGAGTTGGTCGCGGACTGTCATTCGTTTTGGCTCCCGTCAGCGTTTGTAACCCGAACGCGAAAGTTCTCGTTCAATTGGCGTCGCGCTGACGCGAAGCGTGGCGGTTGAGGACCATGTCGCCCACAGTTCGTACCGAATTGCTCGACAAGCTCGCGGCGGTAATCTTCTCCCGTGCGGGGAAGGAGTGGCCGTGGTTGTCAGTAGCGTTCGGCAGCGCTTCGCGGCTTGCTGTGTTGACCTTTCCGCAGAGGGCGCAATTGACCAGTCACCGCCGTGCAGTGTGGAGATGCGGTGCACCTGAAGCATCTCACCATCGGGGAGTTGGTTGCCGGGGCCGGCGGCGATCCATGGGAGGTTAACCGGACTCTCCAAGCCGGCCAGCCGGGTCAAATCTCTAACCTCGCCAAGGCTTTCTTCGGCGCGGGCCGCCACACCGCCGAGGCCGACCACGCCTTCGCGCAGGCGCAGCAACGCTTCAACGCCGCCTGGAACCATCAGAACGGCACCAGCCCGATCAACGACTCCGAGGAAGTGCAGCGCACCGTCAAAACGCTTGGCGCGCAGTCCGAACAGTTGCCCAAGATCGGCGCTGATTTGGAAAATATCGCCGCCGCGTTAGCGGATGCGCAAAAGTCCGGGGCGCAAGAGATCGCGCAATTGGAAGGCAAGTTAGAGCAGCTCGATCACTTGATCGACTTGGCGGAGCAGGATCTGCGGGACCACCCTGACGCGGAGAGCCAGAAAGAGCTGCATTCAATAATCGACGCCCTCAGAAGGGCCGCGGTTAACGACACCAAAGATGCTCTCAACCGGCTGCATGCCATTCGTGCTGACTACGCAAAATCGCTACACCAAGCGCAGAAGAATCTGGCTGACGACGGCTACGACCCCGCCCGTGTGTTGGGTGTCGATGGGCACGAAGCCGAAACACCGGAATCCGCCGAGCACGACGTGCAGGACGCGCTCAAGGGCGACAAAGGGGCCGCCGCCCGGGTCAACGGAGTGCTCAACACGATCACTCCCGACCAGTTGGCGGGCAAGGTGCCGTTGAACGCCGAGCAGGCGTCTGTGTTGAGCCAGCTACAAGCGCAAGAGCATGGCATGTCGATGGATGCGCTCAGTACTGCCGAGCAACGTCTCGGAGACGAGAAGGGCATGATCGCCAACTCGTTGCAGCTGATGAGCAACCCGAATCTCACCTTCCCCAAGACCCCGTTGACGGTGGGTGCCACCCAGGGATCCGACACGGTGAAAGGCGGGGCCGCCCAGCTGCCCGACAGTGTTCAGCAGCTGCTGAACGCTCATTGGCCGGATCTGCGTCACATGAACCAGCTCGCCAACATCGTCAAAGATGGGAACCGAACCTTGCAGGCCAACACCGACCTGGACCGGGGAATGGTGAAACAGGCATCAGCCCTTATGAATAACCCGTTCTGGCGTGCCGGTGAAGGCCAGCCCGGCGATCTCAAGCCCAATATCGACCCGACGGTCTCCAACGTCCTATCGGCGGTCTCGCCGGATCACCAAGTCGTGCACGACGCCATGACCACCGGCGACCACGACCGATTCCTGCAGAACCTCACGCACCATTACTGGCAGGACCACGGCCAGGCGGTGAGCTCACTGTTCTCCTGGACCGGAGATGCGACCCAAGGGCCCGAAGCCAGAATCGCCGGGGAAACCGCACACGCCTACAGCGCCTACATCGGAGGCCACCAACAAGACCTGCTGAACCTGCCCGGCAATCACACGCTGGGACAAGTCAATCCCAATCTGGTTCAGGGCATGGCCCACGGTTTGGGGCCTTACGTCGACAACATCGCCGGTACGACCGGCGGACTGCCAGGATTCGGCGACTCCCTTGACAACGAGGGCGACACTCGATCTGGCGCGCTGCCGGTCGCCAAGGGCGTCTTCTCAGTCCTCAATAGCGACCAAGCCGCCGGTCAATACTTCAACGGCCAAGCCTATGCACATGCGGTGGCTCACGAAGCCGCCTTTGGCAACGAGGCGACCCATTCCGGTTACGACCCGCAGCTTTACGACGCCGCGACTCTGAAGGGCTTGGTCGACGTCGGAACTCACAACGCGTATCACGCGAATGAGGTGAACGGATATCACCAACAGTTGTCTGAATACGATTTGAAGAAACAGGCATACGAGGCCGGACTTACCGGCCTGACTACGGCGGCCGGGCTTCCGCCAGGCGTGGGCACCGTGGCCGGCCCCGCGCTCAATGTCCTCGGACACGGACTGGAGAACAGCATCCTCGGGCCAGCGCCGAGCGCACCCGGGGAAAATCCCATTCAACCGATGGACATCGGAGTCGCAGACCAAGGTATGGCCAACGCGATGCTCGCGGCCGGGCACAACGTCCCGCTTCCGGACGGGTACGTCGTGTACGACGATCAACACCCGCACGGGCGACTCGCAACACTGGACGAAGCGAGAGCGAAATTCCCGGGACTCACCGCAAGTCAGTATGACGGTGTCATTGGCCCAGCTCTGTCGCACGCCATCGCATTACCGCCCGACGAGAAAATGTCTCCGGATGAGTGGATGGCCACGCGCTACGACAATGTCGTCGGCGTTCCGCACGCGGACCAAGGACACCCGAAGTGACGGGCATGCCACACAGGCTCGGCCGTATCGCGGCCTGCACGATATTCGCCGTGTTCTCGATCGCCGGATGCAACTCGGGCGCACACCATGGTGAGGGGTCCCCGACGCCGCCCGCGCCACCTGCCGGTTGGCCGGAAGCCCTCAACGATTTCACCATGGTCTGGACCGCTGAACCCGGCATCGACGTCACCACCGGGCCCGCTGTGCCGGCGCGCGCCTATATCGAGTCCTACCTGCTCGCATCCGTCACGGGTGACAACAGGTACCTCTATCCCGGGTTCCAGCAGTCGGTAGATCGCAATCAGTCCATCGACCATCCCATCGGCTACCAATTTCTGTGGCCCAAGACCGACCGTCCAGCGAAGACGCCCTGGGTGGGCACCGACCAGCTGTACATCTCGTCTGTGACGACATCCGGCCGCGACGTGACGGTGGTGGTCTGCGAATACACGTTTGGCACAGCCCAACCAGCCAACAAAGGTTACGAACCCAATATCGGTAAGCCACCACCGTATTCAGGCATCGACCCCATCCGGATCACCATGACGGCTCCCGCCAAATTAGGACCACAATCCCCCCAGCAAGGCCCGGCCCGCTCACCGTCGGTGGACGTCTTCGACGGCTGGCGGATCACCAGCCATCAAGGCGGTTACTTCGCCCAGTCCGGAGTCGGGGACGAATGGCCGAACGCCATCGAAGACAGAACCACCTGCCTCGCGAAGGCGCCCCAGCACCCCGATGTCCAGCGCGGCGGCGAATATCCCCGCGCCGACTTTCCCACCCAACCGCCCTCTCCAGGATGGCCAGCTCCCAGCGCGGCCTCCTGAGGTTCTGGTCGGACCGAACGAGTTCTTTCAGGCCCCTCGATGACCGCGTGTGACCGGCCCGGTCAGAGCTTGGAGCCCAGCCCCGCGATCAAATTGATCGTCACCGCCAAGACCACCGCCCCCAGTAGGTAGGACACCAGCGCATGGCGCAAGACCGTCGCCCTGATCGAGGCCAGCCCGATCTCGGTGTCCGACACCTGGTAGGTCATGCCGACGGTGAAGGCGAGATAGGCGAAATCCCGGAATCGGGGCGGCTCGGGATCGTGAAAGTTGATGCCCCCCGGGTCATCCGAGTAGTAGAGCCGCGCGTAGTGCACGGCATACAGCGTGTGCACCGCGACCCAGGACGCCGCGACCGTCAGGACGCCGAGCACGGCGGCCGCCACGGCTTCGCGGCCAGACCGTGAGCCGGCGGCCACCACGTAGCCGACACCGCCCAGGCTCGCGACGCTTGCCGACATGATGACTGCGTCGGCGACCCATCGGGTCGGGTCCTCCCGCGTCGACCATCGGCAGGTCTGCTCGGCGTCCATGCCGAGCAGGCTGAGGTGCGTCCACGCCGCATACATTCCGGCGGTCGCGATCCAGCCGGCCAGCGCATAACGCCAACCGGCCGTGTTGCCCACAACGACAGCGACGCCGACGCCGAGGGCCACGCAGACCGATATCCGGACCGCGACCGTGTCTCGCAACAATCTCACCAGGCAATCCACGACCTCGACCTAACCACCAACGCGGTCGTCAGCCCACGTTCTTCAAAGACGGCCGCGTCGCCTCGGGCCGGCATCAGCAGATTGGCAGGTGCGGTTAGTACCATCGGTGCCGTGGCATCCAATGGCCCACGCGACGACTTCCACAACCAGCCGACGCAGCATGGCGGCTTCGGCGCACCCGAACAGCCCCCGACCGGCCAGCTTCCCTCATCCGGCCCCCCGCCGAACCCGCCCGAGGGATCCGAGGGGCCCGGCGACGTCGACCCGTTCGACCAGGAGACCGAGCCGACCCCCTGGTACCGCAAGCCCGCGATGCTCATCGCCTGGCTGATCTCCGTCGTCATCCTGATCGCGTTGATCGTCTTCGGAATCACCGAGCTGATTCATGGACAGCAGAACGTCAACCACGTTCCGAAGCCGACGACGAGCACGACGAGCACCACCACCACGACGACGACTCCAACGACCACCACGACCACCACGACCACCACATCATCGCCCAGCAGCGAAGAGCCACCGGCGCAGCAGCCGCCTCAGCAGCAGCCCACCGGCGGACAGACGCAGCAGCCGTCGCATCACCACCATTTGCCGCAGCTGCCGCCGGTGATCACCGTTCCAGGGGTGCCGAATCCGGTGACGGTGCCCCCTGGGCTGCGGTAGCGAATCGGTGGCAGACCCGATCACGGTTGCACCGCACCGCGCCGGCGAAGCCCTACACTCGCTGCAATCCGCGGTCGGCAAGGGTGACCGCGCAAGGGCAACGGGACAACTGACACAGGGGTGCAGATGAGCGAGGCGCTCGGGCTATCGATCGGGGCGGCCAACCTGGTTGCCGCCCGCGCGGGCAGTGCTCCGATAACCCGCAGTTCGGTACTGACCCTGTTCGAACAGCGACCCACCGAAGTTGGGCTGCCCGAGGAAAATCCGAATCTGACCGAACCCGGACTGGTGCTGCGGGGATTCGTCGAACGCGTCGGCGACCGCGCGCCATTGGTGGCGGCCGACGGCACCAAGTACCTCGGCGCGGCGCTGACCGTCGAGGCGATCGAGGCCATGGCCCGCGCGGTCGGCTACGGGACACCGATCACCATCGCGGTGCCCGCTTACTGGTCCCACGACCAGTTCACCGCGCTACGTGAGGAGTTCTTCGCCCAGTCGGACCTGGCGCGCGGCGGGGTCGCGCCCATGCTGGTTTCCGACGCCACCGCCGCGCTCGCGGCGCTGCGCGGCACGCCGGGATTCAGGGCCGACGGCGTTATTGCCCTGTGCGACTTCGGCGCCGGCGGCACCACCGTCACGTTGATGGACGCCAAGGCGGGCTTTGCGTCCCTCGGCCCGGCCGCGCGGTACACCGACTTCTCCGGCGACGCGATCGATCAGGTCATCCTGGATCACCTACTGGCCTCCGATGTCAGCACCGCCATGCTGGGCGGCGCCGCGCGGGTCGGGCCGCAGGCCCGCCTGCTGGGCACATGCCGGCGCGCCAAGGAGCAGCTGTCGACGGCCGCGGTGAGCACCATCGCCGGGGCCTCCGGTGAGGGTGCCCAGCTGTCCCGCACCGAATTCGAGCAACTGATCTCGGCGCCGCTGGACCGGTTCCTCTCGTCGGTCGAAGAGTCGTTGCGGCACAACGCGATTCAGAGCAGCAGGCTGAGCGCCATCATGATCGCCGGCGGTGGTGCGAACATCCCGTTGCTCAAAGCGCGGTTGTCGCAGCGCTTCGGGGTGCCGGTGCACAGCACCGCGCAGCCGGCGCTCACCGCCGCCCTCGGCGCGGCGGTGCTCGGCCCGCAATACGCCTCGGGGGGAGCTCCGACCGCCGCGGCCGCCGCCGTGGAAACCCCGACGGAAATGGTCGGCACCGCCGGGCTCGACATGACCCAGGCCGCGTGGGGAGCCCAGGCCACCGACGTCGACGACGCCCTGGCGTGGTCGCAGGACGCCGTCGACGACGAACCGGTGCCCTACACCGGGCGCGACGCCACCGGTGAGTACGCCGACGAGGCAAGGGAATTCGACGGCGCGACCGGCAGCCGCTACGCCCCCGCCCCCCAGGGCCGACTGCCCTGGTACAAACGCACGGCGCTGGTGCTGAGCGTGGCCGCGGCGGGTGCGGCGGTACTGGTGGCCCTGATCCTGGCGATCAACCTCTTGTCCACCAAGTCCACGCCGGTCAGCCCCACGTCGCCGCCCACCCAACCGCCGCAAACGGTGACCATCACGGGTCCCAACGACAGCACCACCGTCACAGTGATCCCGGCGCCGCCGCCGTCCACCGAGCCGCCGGCCACCACCACGACGCCCGCGCCGGCGCCGTCAACCACCACGACCACCACCACCGCGCCACCGAGCACGACGACGACCACGACCGCCGCGCCCACCACGACGTCGCAGGCGACCACCACCACCGCGCCGACGACCTCGCGCGTGCGGCCGCTGCCGCCCATCTTCGGGCGCTGACGGGAACGAGTACCTCTGGGGCGCCGAGCGGTCGCCGTCGAAGGGGCATTCAGCGAACTTTGGTGGCGCTCGTCACTTCGGCGAGCGTCGCATCCGGTGAATGGGTATTAACCAGCGGCCAGCGGCGCCGGCGAACTGCCAAGTTAGGGCAGCCTTTCTCGCGCTGAAAGCCGCGAAGATGTCACTATGAGCGGGGCTTTAGCAGGCAAATAAGCACAGGCCGAAATATCTATGCATTGGGGAGACCTTCTGTGACAACGCAGATGCTCATCAGGCTGATCGTGGGCATGGGCATGACGCTGGTCGTGGCCGCACTAGCCGCACGGCGTGTCCTGTGGCTGTTCAAGCTGATCACGTCCGGCAAGCCGGCCCCGGGTCACACCGACGAGCCCGGCAAACGCGTCTGGGCCGAGATCTCGGAGGTCTTCGGTCAGCGCAAGCTGTTGAAGTGGTCCATCCCCGGCCTGGCGCACTTCTTCACCATGTGGGGCTTCTTCATCCTGCTCACGGTGTACATCGAGGCCTACGGGCTGCTGTTCCAGGACAACTTCCACATCCCGATCATCGGGCGCTGGGACGCACTCGGCTTCCTGCAGGACTTCTTCGCGACCGCCGTCTTCCTCGGCATCGTCACCTTCGCCATCATCCGGTTGATGCGCAGTCCGAAGGAGATCGGACGCTCGTCACGGTTCTACGGCTCGCACACCGGCGGTGCCTGGCTGGTGCTGTTCATGATCTTCAACGTCGTCTTCACCTACGTGTTCGTGCGCGGAGCCGCGGTCAACAACGGCACGCTCCCGTACGGCAACGGCGCGTTCCTGTCGCAGCTGTTCGGCGCCATCCTGCGACCGCTGGGCCAGCCCGCCAACGAGATCATCGAAACGACTGCGCTGCTGCTGCACATCTTGGTCATGCTGGCGTTCCTGATCATCGTGCTGCACTCCAAGCACATGCACATCTTCACGGCGCCGATCAACGTCATCTTCAAGCGGCTGCCCAACGGCCTCGGCCCGCTGCTGCCGCTGGAATACGACGGCAAGCCCATCGACTTCGAAAACCCGCCCGACGACGCCGAATTCGGTCGCGGCAAGATCGAAGACTTCAGCTGGAAAGCCGCGCTCGACTTCGCCACCTGTACCGAGTGCGGGCGTTGTCAGTCGCAGTGCCCGGCGTGGAACACCGGCAAGCCGCTCTCGCCCAAGCTCGTCATCATGGACCTGCGCGACCACTGGATGGCCAAGGCGCCCTACATCCTGGGCCAGAAGGAGAGTCCCCTCGAGAGCACGCCGGAGGGCGGCGTGGGCGAGGAACTGTCCGGCGAGAAGCACGCCGAGGCCCACCACGTCCCGGAGTCCGGCTTCGGCCGCGTCATGGGTTCCGGGCCGGAGCAGGCCACCCGTCCGCTGGTCGGCACCGAGGAACAGGGCGGCGTCATCGACCCGGACGTGTTGTGGTCCTGCGTGACCTGCGGCGCCTGCGTCGAACAGTGCCCGGTGGACATCGAACACATCGATCACATCGTCGACATGCGGCGCTACCAGGTGATGATGGAGTCGGAGTTCCCCTCCGAGCTTTCCGTGCTGTTCAAGAACCTGGAAACCAAGGGCAACCCATGGGGTCAAAACGCGTCGGATCGCACCAGCTGGATCGACGAGGTCGACTTCGACGTGCCCGTCTATGGCGAGGACGTCGACAGCTTCGACGGCTTTGAGTACCTGTTCTGGGTGGGTTGCGCCGGCGCCTACGACGACAAGGCCAAGAAGACCACCAAGGCCGTCGCCGAGCTGCTGGCCATCGCCGGCGTGAAATACCTCGTCCTCGGCACCGGCGAGTCCTGCAACGGCGACTCCGCGCGCCGCTCGGGCAACGAGTTCCTGTTCCAGCAGCTCGCCGCCCAGGCCGTCGAATCCCTGGACGGGCTTTTCGAGGGCACCGAGACCGTCGACCGCAAGATCGTCGTCACCTGCCCGCACTGCTTCAACACCCTGGGCCGCGAGTACCGCCAGCTCGGCGCGAACTACTCGGTGCTGCACCACACCCAGCTGCTCAACCGGCTCATCCGGGACAACAAACTGGTGCCGGTGACGCCGGTGTCGCAGGACATCACCTATCACGACCCGTGCTACCTGGGCCGGCACAACAAGGTCTATGAGGCGCCGCGCGAGCTGATCGGGGCCGCGGGAGCGACCCTGACCGAGATGCCGCGGCACGCCGAGCGCAGCTTCTGCTGTGGCGCCGGCGGCGCGCGGATGTGGATGGAAGAGCACATCGGCAAGCGCATCAACCACGAGCGCGTCGACGAGGCGTTGGCCACCGGGGCCGCCACCATCGCCACCGGCTGCCCCTTCTGCCGGGTGATGGTCACCGATGGTGTCAACGACCGTCAGGAGGAGGCCGGACGCAGCGGCGTCGAGGTGCTCGACGTCGCGCAGATCCTGCTCGGGTCCCTCGAGTACGACAAGGCCACGCTGCCGGAGAAGGGCACGGCCGCCAAGGAGGCCGAGAAGCGGGCGGCTAAGGCGCCCAAGGCCTCGGCAGCCACGTCGACCGCACCCGCCGAAGCGCCTGCCGAGGCACCCGCCAAGGCCGAGCCCGCCCCGAAGTCCGAGGCCGCCGCGGCTCCCGCCGCGCCCGCCAAAGGGCTGGGCATCGCCGGCGGCGCCAAGAAGCCGGGAGCCAAGAAGGCGGCGGCCGAACCGGCCGGAGAGGCCAAGGCGGACAGCGCCGCTCCCGTGAAGGGCTTGGGCATCGCCGGCGGCGCGAAGCGGCCCGGCGCGAAGAAGGCCGCACCGGCTGCCGAGGCCCCCAAGGCCGAGGCACCCAAGACCGAGGCCTCCAAGGCCGAGGCACCGGCCGAAGGCGGAGAAGCCAAGGCGACCGCCGCACCCGCGAAGGGCCTGGGGCTGGCCGCGGGCGCCAAGCGGCCCGGCGCCAAGAAGGCGGCGCCCAAGGCCGAGGAGCCCAAGGCCGAGGAGCCCAAGGCCGAGGCTGCGCCCGCCGCGCAGGCGGACACCAAATCCGAGCCGGCGCCGAAAGCCGAGCCGGCAGAGCAGACCGATGGCGACGGCGCTCCGTCGCACCCGCCGGTCAAGGGCTTGGGCATCGCCCGTGGGGCGCGTCCCCCCGGGAAGCGCTGACCTGCATTTTTGCGGCTCGATAGCAAAAACCAGTGGACAGTGATGGCACCATTGGTGGTGTGACCACCCATCAGCTGCCCCTGCACGCGTCGGCGCATCACCGGCCGCAGCGTAGTTTCGCGCAGTCGTCGAAGCTTCAAGACGTCCTGTACGAAATCCGCGGGCCGGTGCACGCACACGCCGCGCGGTTGGAGGCTGAGGGGCATCGCATCCTCAAGCTCAACATCGGCAATCCCGCGCCGTTCGGCTTCGAGGCGCCCGACGTGATCATGCGCGACATGATCCAGGCCCTGCCGTACGCCCAGGGATATTCCGACTCGCGGGGCATCCTGCCCGCCCGCCGGGCGGTGGTCACCCGCTACGAGTTGGTCGACGGGTTCCCGCGTTTCGACGTCGACGACGTCTACCTGGGCAACGGGGCGTCCGAGCTGATCACCATGACCCTGCAAGCGCTGCTCGACAACGGCGACGAGGTGCTGATCCCGTCGCCGGACTACCCGCTGTGGACGGCGTCGACCTCCCTGGCGGGTGGCACGCCCGTGCATTACCTGTGCGACGAGACGCAGGGCTGGCAGCCGGACATCGCCGACATGGAGTCCAAGATCACCGACCGCACCAAGGCGCTGGTGGTGATCAACCCGAACAACCCGACCGGCGCGGTCTACACGCGCGAAGTCCTCACCCAGATCGTCGATCTGGCGCGCAAGCACGAGCTGCTGCTGCTCGCCGACGAGATCTACGACAAGATCCTTTACGACGACGCCAAGCACATCAACCTGGCCACGCTGGCGCCGGACATGTTGTGCCTGACGTTCAACGGCCTGTCCAAGGCCTATCGGGTGGCCGGCTATCGGGCCGGCTGGCTGGCGATCACCGGGCCCAAGGACCACGCCAGCAGCTTCATCGAGGGCATCAACCTGCTGGCCAATATGCGGCTGTGCCCCAACGTTCCGGCGCAGCACGCGATCCAGGTGGCCCTGGGCGGCCACCAGAGCATCGACGACCTGGTGCTGCCGGGTGGGCGGCTGCTCGAGCAACGCGACGTCGCGTGGACCAAGCTCAACGAGATCCCGGGGGTGTCCTGCGTCAAGCCCGCCGGCGCGCTCTACGCGTTTCCGCGGCTGGATCCGGAAGTTTATGACGTCGAAGACGACGAACAGCTCGTCCTCGACCTGCTGCTGCAGGAGAAGATCCTGGTCACTCAGGGCACCGGCTTCAACTGGCCGGCACCGGATCACCTGCGCATCGTGACGCTGCCCTGGGCCCGCGATTTGGCGGCCGCGATCGAGCGGCTGGGCAACTTCCTCGTTGGCTATCGACCGTAATCGTCCGCGCGGCCGCCTCTACGGTGGAGCGGGTGACGCACTCCCACTCGCACAGCATGCCGTCGGGCCCGTCCCCGGTTGATCCGTTACCCGCCAGGATTGTCGTCGGCTTGTTGGTCGCGATCGGCGTGGCGGTCGCCGTCGGCGCGATCGTGCTGTGGCCCAGCCGCCAGCACGTCGACATCCCGATGCCGCTGCAAAACGCGGCCGGCGGCGCGGTGAGCACGCAGGCCGGGCACGTGCTGTCCAGCGCAGTGGGCGATTGCGGCAGCCCGTCGGTCAGCCAGGTCCTCACCGGCGCGCCGCAGCGGGCCCTGCCCGGCGCGGGACGGTGCGTGTTGACCCAGGTCTCGATCGATTCTGGGCCCAACGCCGGGGCCGAGACATTGCTGGAGTCCTCCCCCGGCCCCGGTCAGCCGAAATTCGCGGTGGGCGACCACATTCGGCTCGTCCGTCAGGTCGACGACCAGGGCGCCACCAGCTATGCGTTCTACGACTTCGAACGCGGCTGGGCGCTGGGCGGTTTGGCGATCGCGTTCGCAGTGGTGATCGTGGCCGTGGCGCGCTGGCGCGGGCTGCTGGCGCTGGTGGGCATCGTGGTCGCGTTCGTGGTTCTGGTGACGTTCCTGCTGCCGGCGCTGCGCGACGGCGCACCGGCTGTTCCGGTGGCGCTGGTGGCGGCGGCGGCGATCCTGTACGCGGTCATTTATCTCGCGCACGGGGTGAACCTGCGGACGAGTGCCGCACTGCTGGGCACCCTGTCGGCGCTGCTGTTGGCCGCCGGATTATCCTGGGCCGCAATATATCTGGCGCATTTGACCGGTCTATCGGACGAACAGAACAGCACCGTCAGCGCGTATCTGGGCAGCGTGTCGATCGGCGGTCTGCTGCTGGCCGGCTTCATCATCGGGTCGCTGGGTGTGCTCAACGACGTGACGGTGACCCAGGCCTCGACGGTGTTCGAGCTCGCCAACCTCGGCGGCTCGCGGCGGACGATCTTCACCGGCGCCCTGCGGGTCGGCCGCGACCACATCGCCAGCACGGTCTACACGCTGGTGCTGGCGTACGCCGGTAGTTCGCTGCCGCTGCTGTTGCTGTTCAGCGTCGCCAACCGCTCGTTGACTGACGTGCTGACCAGCGAGAGCGTGGCGATCGAGATCGCGCGCTCGGCGGTGGGCGGCATGGCGCTGGCGCTGTCGGTGCCGCTGACGACGGCAATCGCGGCGGTGCTGGCCAAACCTACTGAAATCGACTGCGCTCCAACAGGTCCAGCAGATAGCCGCCGTAGCCGGACTTGAGCAGGTCCTGTGCGCGCTCGGCCAGCTCGTCGTCGGTGATCCAGCCTCGCCGCCACGCCACTTCCTCGGGGACGCTGATTTTCAGGCCCTGCCGCCGCTCCAGGGTGCGCACGAAATCGCTGGCGTCCAGCAGCGAGTCGAACGTCCCGGTGTCCAGCCAGGCGGTGCCGCGGGTCATCACCTCGACCGAGAGCCGGCCCCGGTTCAGGTAGATCTGGTTGATCTCGGTGATCTCGTATTCACCGCGCGCCGATTTCTTCAGGCCCTTCGCGATTTCGACCACGTCGTTGTCGTAGAAGTACAAACCCGGCACCGCGTAGTTGGATTTCGGTGTCTTGGGCTTCTCCTCCAGCGACAGCGCCCTACCGTCGTGGCTGAACTCGATGACGCCGTATGCCGATGGGTTGGCGACCCAGTACGCGAAAACCGCTCCCCCACTAACGGTTTGGAATCGACTCAGGCTGGTGCCCAGACCCGGGCCGTAGAAGATGTTGTCTCCCAACACCAAAGCCACCGGCTCGTTGCCGATGTGCGCGGCACCCAGGACGAATGCCTGGGCCAGACCATCGGGCTGTTCCTGAGCCACATAGGTGATGTTGACGCCGAACTGCGAGCCGTCGGCCAGCAGTCGCTGGAATCCGGGCGCATCATGTTGGGTGGTGATCACCAGGATGTCGCGGATTCCGGCCATCATCAGCGTGGACAGCGGATAGTACACCATCGGTTTGTCATAGACCGGCAACAGCTGCTTACTTATGCCGGTGGTGATCGGATGCAGGCGAGTGCCCGATCCACCGGCCAGGATTATTCCGCGCATTGGCTGGCTCCCGATGCCTTGATCTGCTATTCGACGGCGTCGGACTCGGTCAGCTCGGTGGCCGCCAGCGCCGCCGCCAGGCTGTCGTGCCGGAAGACCGAGGTGACATGGTCGTGGACAACGCGGAATGCCAGCGCGTTGGTGGCCGCTCCCGGGCCTGCAGAACTGCTCTGCTTTTGTTCGGCGACGACCACGCCGTCGTGCACATACATCTGGCCCAGCTGAGTGGTCTCCCGGTGCGAGGCGGCCCAGTTGCGCAGCGCGTGGTGGCCCTGCGCGGCTCCGTGCGCGTCGCCCATCTCGATATCGTCGCTGGACAGGGATTCCAGGGTGGCCAGGTCAGCAGAGTTCAGGGCGTCGTGCCACGCCAGAACGGTGGCGATCTCCGATGTGGTCATGGTGTGCAAATTACCGTGCCGTCCGTCGGCTAGAGAGGCGTACGGGTCAACCAGCGCTCCCACACGGCGTCGTCACCGAACAGCGCGACGCCAGTCTCGGCCAGCGGCCGGCGGCGCAATATCGCCAGCAGCAACTCGGTCGCACCACCGCGCAGCGCGGCGCTGCCCTTGCCGTGCCGGTGCGACCACGCGATCCGGCCCCCCTCGACGCCGACCGTCCACTCGCCATCTTCGCCAAGCCCGGCATCGGTGGCGTGCAGATGCAGGGTGTCGCCCTCCTCGAGCGGAAGCGGCGTACCCCCGCCCCCCGCCTGGATCGCCACCCGCTCCAGCCATTCGGTGATCCCGTCGGCGGCCACGCGCGGCTCCAGCGTGAAATCGCTGCCCAGCGCGATCGCCGCGTCGGCGCGGTGCACCGCGACCTCGTGCAGTCGGCGCCGAACCCACCAGTTCGCCGCGCGCGCCCCGAGGAACGTCCAGACCGGTGTTTGGACCCCGGTCAGCTCGACGGCGTCGATCAACCGCTGAGCGCCGCCGTGCAGCCAGGCGATCGCGCCGGCCGGATCGGGCGGCGGCTTGCCGCCCTCCACCGTGCGGGGATCGAGGTAGCTGTCGAGTCGCTCGCGCACGATCTGTGCGGCCCAGCGATCGCCGCGGCCGACGTGGCGGAAGAGTTGACGCAGGGTCCAGCCCGGGCAGGTGGGCACGGGCGTGGACTCATCGACATCCTGAAAAAGCTCTGCAAAAGCCCGATTCTCGTCGAGGAATGCACCGGCGAAGTCCACGCCGGTCACGCTACTCGCACGGCGTGCGCGGCCGCGCATTGTTGCCGTGACTTGAGCGCGCTGGGTCGACAGTGCAGTCTTACTAACCAATACGGGTCGGGAGGAGTGCTGGGGTGGATCGCCAAGGGCTCGCCGCCGATTGGGAGAGTGGGATCGCACCAGCGGTAGGCGGGCTGCAGGACAACGCCACAGCCCGGGGCCTGCAGCTGGACTATTCGATCGAGTCGCTACGCGCTGTGGAGTCCGTGACACGAACCCTGTTCGATGAACCGGAGCACGTGTTGCGCGCCGAGGAACGGTCGTTAGTTCAGGCGTTGATGGCTTATGTCGGGGTTTCCCTGATACATCTCACCGGCGGGCGCTGGGAGTGGGACGACGAACCGCGCTTCGCGCAGCGGGCCCGTCCGCCGCTGACCGACGCCTCACTCGCCGAGGCCGTCGCCACCCACAACTGGGCCTGGCCCGATATCGAACATGCCGCGGTCGGGATCCCGATCGCGGTCCCGGGGGACGGGCTGGGACTCGAACCCGTCTCCCCATTGCACCTGTTGCTGGCCACAGTCGCGGATCGACCGGAAAATGACAGCGGACCGCTGGCACGCACCTACTCCACGTGGCAAACCAGAGGCGCCACCCCACCGAAGCCCGGTGTGGTCGGTATCGACATCTATGACACGCCTGCCGCGTCAACCGGGCTGGACGCGTGGCTGGCCGCGCGCCGGCAAGGTTTTGGCGCTTGGGGAGCCCGCTATCCCGGACCATGGGACAACAAGCCTGAAAGTATCGACGCGCTAACAGAATTGACGCACAACGTCACGCCGACCGTGGAAAGTCTTTACGACTCGGCCAACGCGGATTTCGTCGATGGCGCCACCTGGTATTTAGGCGAGATGTTGTGCCACGCCGATCCCGCCCGCTGGGTGGACCGTCCCCACATGGTGCGAGACGGCGAGCCCGCCCTCGTCGGCTACCACATCCAAACCAATGACGAAGCCGCCACCACGAACCCGTTCCTGCTGCTGGAACTGTGCCTGACGACAGGGCAGCCAAAGGCGCGAAGCGTTTACGACAAGTGGTTAAAGCACGGGAAGGCGCAATCGTGAAGGCAGCATTTCGCGGACTTATCGCTGCCCTGCTCGTCGTGTGCTTCGCGCTCCACGCTCTTCCGGTCGCGCACGCCAATTACGGGGGCTACGGCGATTGTGACCCGGGATTTCCCATGCCTGGCTACGACGCGACGCAAATGGCCCCGCCCGACGAAATGCACACCTACGATTACGACCCGTTGAGCCCGGACGTTCGTAGCGCTCAGGAGCCTTCACGAGCCGAGCTCGCCGACATCGACGATAAGGACGCGGTAAGGGGCAACGCGGACACGTTGCAGGGCATGAAAGCGCGCTGGAAGAAGTACGTCCTTGCCGGCGGCCCCAAGCCCTGGGAGAAGTGGAAAACCGCCTACATCAACGTGCTTCAAAACCGGCGCATCGGTCCGGCCTTTGAGAAATTTCTCTACGACGGCTGGGAGCTGGGCAAATTGCCGCCGGAAGCCGGCTGGCAGACCAATAAGCAACTGCCTAAGAATATTCTTCCGAACGGCCCTGTCTTTGACATCTTCAACATCGCCGACAGCGTGCCGGTCTCGAAATGGCTGATGATCGAGGCCAAGTCCGGCACCACGCTGGGTACGCACGCCCGTAACCAATTCGTCGATCACGTCAAAAGAATGGGGCAGCTTGGCTCGTCGCTCATGGTCATGTTCGCGGGCAGGCCCACCGACGCGACGCAGAGGTGGATGAAGCAAACGATCGACGATTTGAGGGCTGCGGGCATCAAGATGCCGCCGTCATTCTGCGCTCGCTATACACCCGCCAAGCCGCAGGAGAAAACGGATCCGGGTTCCGCGGCGGGCAATTCGGCTCCGCGACCCGCGCCGGATCCCGTTCTGGATGAATCGGCGGACTCGCCCGAGGACCAAGCACTCCAGGACCAGATAGCAAGTGGACTCGAGGCGGAAGACAACCCGCCCGAGCAGCCGGTGCCCGGGCAGGCACCGGCCAACGCGCCGATGCCGGTGGGTGCAAATCCAGCACCGGCTCCCGCGCCGCAAGCACCGGCTCCCGCGCCGCAAGCACCCGTCCCCGCACAGCCCCCGGCGCTACCCGCGCCACAGGCCCCCGCGGCGCCCGCGCCGCCACGCCTGCCCGCACCGGCGCTACCGGCACCCCAACTGCCCGCGGCGCCCACACCGCCACGACTTCCCGCGCCCGCGCTTCCCGCGCCGCCACGCCTGCCCGCACCGGCCCTGCCAGCGCCACGCCTGCCCGCACCGGCCCTGCCGGCGCCACCAGTACCGGCAGCGCCCGCACCGCCGCGACTCCCCGCGCCCGCGCTTCCCGCGCCCGCGCTTCCCGCGCCCGCAGCGCCGGCTCCTGCGGTGCCCGCGCCGGCGGTGCCCGCGCCCGCAGTTCCCGCTCCCACGGTGGGCGTGCCCGTCTCGGCATCGCCCGGTCCCTTCGGTGGCATTGACTTCACCTCGCTGGAGATGCGTTACGTCACCGACTCTGTCAACGGCAAACCGGCCATGCAGTACGCATTCAGCGCGAATACCCTGCCGGTCACGGAGGCCTCCTACGGGGGACGGCGCAACGCGAAAATGGCGATGGACGCCTTTTATGTCTGGCTGGCGCTGCCACCGCAGAATTTCTGGGTGAACCTCAAGCCCACCGAACCGGACCGCATCATCGAGGCGGCGTTCGGCCGGACCGAAGCCGGCGAAGTGCTGCTCGAGGCGGACCTGGAAATGAAGCTGGTGTCGGCTCGGCTGCAGAAGACCGACACCGACCTCGGTCGTCGTTTCGTCGCTGCCATGCAGGGCAACAAATGCTACCTGGGCAGGCGGTTATGGATCGTGCCGCAACCGGCCGAAGTCCACGAAGACGGCTACCAGCTCTACATTCTCGACACGCCGCTCACGGTGAAGATCGGAACAGATCAAAGCGACGTCACCCCGGGCACAGACTTGTGCCAAGACCAGGATCCGGCGGTCACCGACCACAACGGTCAGCTGTACCAGCAGATGATCATGCCTGCGCTCATCGACGCGGTGAACCACAACCCTGATTTCGCCGACTTGCGCCGGGTCTACACCAGCCGGGTGGCTGCCGAATGGTATCGGAAGCGCAACGCCAACAAGCCAACCCAGTACGCGAAGCTCATCGACTCCGGGAACATCGACGACCTGACTGTGGCATGGGATCCGCGCGCGGTGTGGGAGCGTTATCTGGATTCCACGAAGCACCCGGAGCCCACCTTCAGCTGGACCGATGCCAAGGGGACGACGTGGACCCGGTCATGGGGCGGAGTCGATTTCAGTAAGGTGGAAACCCACGACATCGGCGCGCCGGAGTTCACCCAGAAGTACGACTCGGTGGCAAAGACCGCGGGGCCATCGATCATCGGTCCGCTGGTACAGAACAATGCCAAGCAGGTGTGGTTGGGCAACGTGGTCAGCTCGGTGCCGCTGGACCAGATCTGGCCGTCGAAGCTGAGTCCCTGGGTGCCGTTCGTTGCTCCGGCAACGGCGCCGTCAAAGCCGTTGTTCTACTTGGTGATTCTGCCCGCGGTGGCCTGGCTGGGCGGCGGCGGATATCTCCTCTGGCGTCGACGACGAGCGGCTGGGGTGCGCTGACATGGCCCGCCCGGAACATCCAGACCAGCACGCCGCGGGGTCCGACCCGTTCGGCGGCGATCCGTTTGGCAACACCGCATCCGACCCGTTCGGCGCCGATCCATTCGCCGGCCCCGGCTCCGATCCGTTCGGTCACAGTGAAGCCACCGCCTGGCCCCCACAACAAGCCCGTAGCACAACACCGCCGCCCCCGCGGACTCGAGCGCCGGCGGCTCCCCGTCGCGAACGCCCTCCGTCAAAAGCGCTCCCGCCGCCACCGGCAGCGCCGAGGCGGACGGACCCGGCGCCGCGGCGTCCGGCCGTCGAGGCTCCCCAGCTGCCGGACACGGTGGCGTTCGCCAGTTGGTTGTTCGCCGGAATCGGCGCGGTCATGCTGACACTGGCCATCGCGGTCGCGATGGCCATCCCCGAATTCGACTGGTACTACGGCAGTCACACCTGGCTCGGGGTGTCGGCGGCGGCGGCCGGCGTGCTGCTCGGCGCGGCGATCATCTGGCAGGCGATCCGAATCGTCAGGCATCGGCGTCTCGCTCGCCCGATCGCCGTGATCGGATGCGGGCTGACGTTGTCGCTCGCCGCATTCGGGCTTATCGTCGGACCCGGCAGTGCGGTGGCCTGGTTCACTCGCTTGACCCAGGCGGGCGCCGTCACCGCGGCCATCACCGCGCTCGCCACCGGCGTCCTGCTGTTCCTGCCCGCATCCAACACATACCTGCACCGGGACGCCCACAAGCCGCCTCCCCCTCCGACTTTCGCCGAAATAGTGAACGCGGCGCAGCCTGCACCGACAGCCACTGCGCCACCGCAGCATCCACCGGCAGGCAACCGGCCCCCCGCACCGCAATACCCACCGGCACGCAACCCGGCGCCCCCACCCCGGCCCGCCGATTTCGACCCGTTCTCCTAGGGCCGCGGGGCGCCCAGCCGGTAGACCCGCCATCCCGCCCGCTGCCAGCGGGGCGCATCCAGGCAGTTGCGGCCGTCTACGATGACGCGGGCCCGCACGCGGTCGGCCAGGTCGTTCGGATCCATGTCGACGAACTGGCGCCATTCGGTGAGGACCAGCACAGCATCCGCGCGTTCGCAGGCCTCTTCGACCGACACGGCGTAGTTCAGCGTCGGGAACAGACGCTGTGCGTTGTCGAGGGCCTTGGGGTCATACACGTTCACCGCCGCGCCGTTGAGCTGCAGCTGGCCCGCGACATTGAGCGCGGGTGAGTCACGCACATCGTCGGATTCGGGCTTGAATGCCGCGCCGAGCACCGCGATGTTGGCGCCCAGCAACGAGCCGCCGCAGGCCGCGCTGGCCAGTTCCACCATCCGGGTGCGGCGGCGCATGTTGATGCTGTCCACCTCGCGCAGGAACGTCAGCGCTTGGTCGGCGCCCAACTCGCCGGCGCGCGCCATGAACGCGCGGATGTCCTTGGGCAGGCACCCGCCGCCGAAACCCAAGCCGGCATTGAGGAATTGGCGTCCGATCCGCGGGTCGTAGCCGAGCGCATCCGCCAGCAGGCTGACGTCCGCGCCCGCGGCCTCGCATACCTCGGAAATGGCGTTGATGAACGAAATCTTCGTTGCCAGAAAGGCATTGGCGGAGACCTTGACCAGCTCCGCCGTTTGCAAGTCCGTCACCAGGAACGGCACCCCGGCCTCGAGCATCGGCCCGTACAGTTCCCGGACGGCTGCCTCGGCGCGCGTCGAGTCTTGGTTGACGCCCAGCACGATCCGGTCCGGATTCAAAGTGTCTTGCACAGCGTAACCCTCACGCAAAAACTCTGGGTTCCAGGCGATTTCGACGCAGACGCCATCCGGTGCCAGCGCGGCGGCGCGCTGATTCAACTCGGCCGCAGTGCCCACCGGAACCGTCGACTTGCCCACCAGCACCGCCGAGGTTGTCAGCCGCGGGACCAGCGCATCGATGACGGCATAGACATGGCGTAGGTCGGCGCCGTATTCGCCCTTCTTCTGCGGTGTGCCCACGCCGAGGAAGTGCACATCGGCGAAATCGGCCGCCATGTCGTAGTCGGTGGAAAAGCGCAGCCGACCCGCAGCCAAGTTCTCTTTCAACAGCTTTCGCAGGCCCGGCTCGTAGAAGGGAATGTCGCCTCCAGCGAGCTTGGCCACCTTGCCGGGGTCGATATCGATCCCGAGCACGTCGTGTCCCAGTGCCGCCATCCCAACCGCGTGGGTGGCACCGAGGTAACCCGTGCCGAACACGGTGCATCGCATACGTCCGGTGTAGGCGGCCGCGATGAGCTAACCGCATCGCCCGGCTAAGCGGCAGGCAAACGGCAGATGACAGGTGAACCTGCCTCGCGCTTTACAACCCGGGAATGCCCGGGATGCCGATATGCGGTCCGCCGCCGCCGAATCCTCCGCGACCATGGCCGCCGCCGAAGCCCCCGTGTCCGGGGAAACCGCCGCCGTCGTCCCCGTGGCCACCACCGCCGCCGTGCCCACCTCCCGGAGGTCCACCGAAACCTGGACCACCGAGACCTGGAATTGGCAGCGGAATAGGCACCGGAACGGGTGCAACCTGCGGGGGTGCAGGCGGCGGTGCCTCCGGCGCGGGCGCCGGCGCGGGAGCCGCCGGCACTGGAGCGGGGGCGGGAGCCGCCGGCGCGGGAGCGGGTGCCTGCGGAACGGCTTCGGGGGCAGGTGCCGGAGCCTCCGGGGCCT
>NZ_LZIF01000023.1 GCF_001667145.1 Mycobacterium sp. 852002-51971_SCH5477799-a | reverse complement strand
GGTGCCCACAGTGGGGTTCCATCGGGCCCGAAAAGCGGTGCGCCGTAAGGCGGTGCACCGGGATAGGGCACGGGGCCGATGGCCGGTGGCCCCGCACCGTAGATGCGCGGCGGTTCGGGGACAGCCTTGGTCACCGGGAAGTAGTTGAGTAGCCACGGGTGAGCGATGCCGGGATTGGGCCGCAAGTCCAAGCCGGTCCCAAATCCGGTGTCGGTCACCAAGTATCGGATCGGCATGTTCAGGTCCGGACGAGGTAGGCCGTTACAGCCCGGCTTGCCGTCGGGGCCGCCCTTGGCCCTGATGATCGGAAGGTTGTCCGGGTAGCGATAAGGGTCGGTGGCGAACCCCAGCAGCGAGGCGTCGGTGACCGTGCTGAACCCGTTGGAGTCTGGGCTGCCCTTGGTGGCCAGCCAGTCGAGACCTTGCAGGAGGCAGGTGTAGGACGGATGGTACTTGTTGAGCAGGCCTGTGGTCGCCGGTAACTTTGTGTTCGCTGCGACGAAGTCCGATTGGGTGCGCCCGAATAGATCAATACCGGTGTCAGCCAGTCCAATCGCGGCCAATAGTGCCTCGTCGAGGTCCTTGGCTTGTCGTGTGATGGTCGAACTCGTGGTCGTCGTCGCGGACAACGCAGAGATGAGGTGCTGGCTGGCGGCGCCATAGGTGTCGGTGACGGTGGCCGCCGCCTCGAGGTCGCGGCGCAACGTGTCGCTGCGGTCGTTAAGGGCGGTGACCACGTCCAGAGCGGCGGTGGTCGCCGTGCCCAGCCGCTCGCCTTTGCCCCTTAGAGCATCAGCCAGCGTGGTCAACACCGCATTGATCTTGGTCGGCTCAACCTGAGCGAGTACGCTCGTCAGGTTCTCGAAGACGGTGTTGACCTCAGTGGTGACGTTTCGAGATGGAATGACTGACCCGGCGCTGATGGTGCGGCGTTCCGGCTCTGCGGGCGGTATGAGGTCGACGAACTTCGCGCCAAATATCGTGGTGGCTCGAATCTGCGCCTGGACGTTGGCCGGAATGAATCGGACCTGATCGGGATCGAGATCCAGCCGTAGCGAAACCCCGCCGGGCCGCAAGGCCACCGATGCCACCCGCCCCACCTGAATGCCTCGAAGTTTGACCTTTGCACCGGGATCCATGACGAGGCCCGCGCGATCGGAGGTGACGGTGATCGGGACCGAGGACACAAGTTTCCCCGAAAATGCCAACCCGACCGTGGTGGCGAAGGAGGCCACAATGAGTATGAGAATGAGAGCCCACCACCCCGGGCCCAGCCTGCGACGACGGTTTGTCATGTCCGCTGCCGACAGTCGACGTTGGCCACCACACTGTCGTTCAGCCGCTTGTTGTCTGCTGCAACCACGGGTGTCAACGAGGCTGCGGCATGGGGTGACCACGCGTGCGAAGACAGGCTCGCCGGATATCGAAGAAGCTGAATCACCGCCATGTCAGATGGGCTCGAATCCAGATATCAGCCAGTGGCCATCGACCTTATCGAGACTGACCTTCGCCGCGAACGAGGTGTCGGTGGGCGGTCTCGTGCCCACGGTGACGTTCTGATTGACGAACACGAGCGTCTGCACATGCGTGGGAGCGGCCTGAATGACCGCGACCGCACGCACGTTCACCAGCGTCGAGACTTGATAATGCTTCGCGCCGGGGATCGCGACGTCATTAATGAGCTTGGTGTACTCGTCACGAAACTCACCGGTGAGTCGGCTGCGTGCGGCCTCAAGGTCCCTGTCGACGGAACTCGCCTGGTACTGGAACAACGCGACCGTCCCGTCGCGAGCGACGCCGGTTGCCTCGATGCGGGCTTGCTGCGTCGCGGCTGCGGTATCGCCGACGAACTTGAAAAATCCAGCGGCACTGCCCACACCAATGGTCAGTAGGGGCAATGCGGTAAACACGATCAGCCGGTAAAGACGCTCTCGGAGCGCCGATCTTTTGGCACCGTCGGTTTCGGCCTCGGCCTCGGCCTCGGCCTCGGCCTCGGCCTCGGTGTCGGTGGGCGTGGCGGATTCTGCGGACTCGTCGCTGTTGGACTCATCGAGACAGGCCGGCTCTTTGGCTTCGTCGTTCGAAGCAGCACTTGTCGCAGCGGAATCTTGGTCCAAGCGTGCAGAGTCCGTAGCAGTTGACTGGCGAGCGGTCATGGGACGAACTCCACATTCGAAATCTTCAAGCCCCCATCTGGCATCTTCTGTACCGAGAGCCGCACACGCCAAGAGCGGGGCTGCTGCTCGGGCGGGGCGTTGGCAGCGGTAACGTCCACCGACATCGCGACGATGACTTTTGCCACGTGACCGTCGTTAGATTCCAGGCCCGCAGAACGGATCGTGGCCACGGATTTCGATTGAGCCTTGTGCACGAAGTCGCTGAACGCGGGTGACCGCTGCTGAAAGTCATTCAAGAAGGCGCCTGTCGACGAGTCGACGATGCGCTGGACGTCGGCTTGAACGTGCGTCCAGTCGATATTCGCCAGGTTGAGGGCTGACTGGCGAGCGACGTCTACGATCCGAGCTTGCTCCTGCTCGATCCGATGTGTGTCATAGGCTCGATATCCGGTCCAGCTAGCCGTGGCGGCGACCGCTGCGAAAAGGATGACCGATACGAGCGAGGCGACGCGCAGCTGACGTCGTCGTTGTTGACTCGCCTCGGTCGCCCCGGCCGAGGGGCTCTCATCGTCGACGAGGTCCGATTCATTTGTCGGCTCGTCGGTCTGATCGTCTGAGGTGGTGGTGGGTTGCGGCGCGGACACCAACTTGTCGGCGGCGCCGTCCGCAGCGGTGGGATCGCCCGCGGCGTACGACGGGTCCAACGCAGCGTCGGTTGAAGAGCCTGCGGCGGAAGGGTCGCGTGATTCTGCGCAGTCGGCGTCCGCCGTCGCGACGCCGAGGTCTTCCCCGCCAGACGGGCTGGTCACCCCGAGCGGCCGATTGCGGCGCCACTTTGCCACTTGCCCCACCTCCTTTGGTTCGGGCTCGCACATCTGCGCGACAGGAGACGACTCCCTTGGCAGCGCTCAGTGTCGCGCGTCGCGAACCGCGCGAACGCCGGGTCGATCGGCATCCAACGCACCGTCTCGCCGACGAAACCGCGCACCAGCGTGGGATCGGCGGTTAACCGGGCCAGCCAGTCGGGCCGTTGCAGCAGAGTGAGCATGGTAATGAAGCTTTGCTTCCAGGTGGTGCCTGAACCGGCGGCCAGAAGAAGTAGCGAGAACAACTGCACCTCGCCATCGGAAAGCCGATGCCGGCTACCGTCATCATCGGCGTATTCCTCGGTGACGAGCATGCTGACGAGGTCGTCGCGGGGTTCGGCACGGCGGGCCTCGGCGATCGGCGCGACGATACCCATTATGACGGCGACAGTTCGGACAGCAGGTATGCCTGGTCGATCGCCATGTCGTCCTGCGCCAACCTCGCTAGCGTGCGCACGGCGCTGACCTCGCGGACAGCGGTCTCGACAAGTTCTTCGCGGTGGTCGGCCAGCCACTGCGCCATGGTCATCAGCATCGAAATACGCTGCGTGCGTGAGCGATCGCCCATACGTCGGTATCGAAGGAGTTGCGCGCCGCGGCGATGGCCGTGTCGATCTGCCCGTCGTCCGCGGTCGGAACGCGGGTCAAGACCTCTTCGGTCGCCGGGTTCTCGACCGGAAGCGGGGGGCCTCGGCAGACCGTCGATCACCAATCGGTCGGTTTCGAGAATTCCTGCCATGAAAGCGTCCGGCCCCTCCAAAGTTCATCCCTGCTGCTGGTATTTCAGCGTACAAGATGCCATTTGAGCACAGTAGCTGCCAAAATGGCTCTGTGCAACAAGATTCGAGAAGATTGGTGACATGCTGACAGATGGTCGGCCTTAGCTCGGCTGGCGTGCGCTGGGTTCCCCTTCGATCCTCGGCCGGCCGACCGGCGGATCGTCAGGATGGCGATCGAACGGCAGCGGCGAGACGGCTACACGCTTTGATCGCCAGCATCCGCGGCGAGTGTCCCCGATTGCTGCTCGCCCGACAGGTTGGTCGCGTCCGCGCTATTCGAGCTCTGGTGCACCACCCGGCAGCAGCGGTTGGACGTAAGTGATGTCCGGATGCAGCAACTCCAGCAGGCCATCGACCCGTGGGTGTCGCCCACGCTTGCTCAAAGGAGGCCAAATATTCGGCGACTGAGGTTTGCTCTTCTTTTTACAATTTCCGTCATACTGATCTGACTGCGGGGCAACAAGGTGGGGAATTCGGCGATTTCCCACTCGCGTCGATGGCCGTCGCCCTACGCGTGCGGTCGATGGCGTGGTGGAGAAGGTCCTGCGCGAACCCGGCTTCGACGTTCGTGCGTGCGGTGAAGACCTGGTCGCCATCTTCGGCCGTGTCGTGGCGGTGAACCGATGAGCCGGATTGTCATCATCGCGGTGGGTAGCCGTGGCGATGTCGCTCCTCTGACCGGGGTGGGCGCGGGCCCGGCGGCAGGCCGGATACGACGTCGCCATCGCCGCCTACACGCCCAGGGCGATCGTCCATTAGCCGTCGGGCGCCGGGCCTGCGCGTGAGGCGTCCACGCCGCTAGAATCCAGTCGCCGTGCCGCGCAATGAGCGCAGGCACTGTCCAATGGTGACGGTGAAAGCAAGGGGGTCTTGGATGTCGGACCTCGACAGCTCGGCGTCGCACGTGATTGATGACCTGCCCGGCGCGCGCCGAGATCTTTATCGGCAGCAGATCCTGGCGGCCGCCGAGCTGGAATTCGCGAGGTCCGGCTTCGACCAGACCAAGGTCAATGCCATCGCCGAGACCGCTGGCGTGGCTCTGGGCACCCTCTACAAGTATTTCCCCAGCAAAGCGGCTATCTGGGATGCGCTCAACTCGCAACGGATGGATGAGTTCCGCAGCGCCGTGATGACGTTGATCGAACCCCTTGAATCTCCCTTCGAGAAACTTCTGGCAAGCGCGCGAGCCGAGGTCATGTTCCTTGCGAACCATCCCAACTTTCTGGAGTTGCACCTGACCGGAGGTCTTAGTTGGGGGACCGCGGTCCGCGGTGAGCACGCGCGGCGACACGCGTGGCAATCTGGCATGCACCTGCTCGGCAACCTTGCCGACGAAGCTCGGCGCAGAGGTGAGATCCGGGACCTCAGACCCTCGATCGTCGCCTCGATGATCATTTCGACGCTGCAGATCTGGATGACGGAGTGGGTCAACTCGAATCGGGATCGACGTGCCGACGCCGTTGCAGACGAGGTCGTCGAACACCTGCGCATTTGTTTAGCAGCGGGTGGCTGAGGACGACGTCGTCGCCGGGGCCGGCGAGGCAGTACAACGCCGGTAGCCGCTGGGCATCCCCAGGTTCGGTCGATGAACTTCCCTGCTGTGATGCATTGCGTGCGGCGAAGCCGTAACTCTATGATCTGTAGAACGCGATTCTAGTTCCAAGAATCGTGTTCTACGAGAGAGCCTGCGGACCTGTGCGGCCCGGTGAGCGTCGGGCCGTGACCACGTAAAGGAGACCGATGACTACGAGCGCTTCCCCGACGAAGCATGGGGTGTTCGACCCCAAGGTGGAGTCGAGCAGCCCGATCGTGACCGTGCCGCGCTCAAGGCCACTGCGGCTTACGTGGCTTCTCTTATTCGGATCCTTCGCCATCAGCTTCCCGCTGTGCATGGTGTTGGTCTTCGAAGTTGGCTTCGACCGACGCCTGGTCGGCAGCATCATGTCGGTCAATGGCTGCATCGCGTACCTAGGGGGGTTCGCCGCGGCGTTCCTGCCCTACCGTTCGTTGCGAAACTGGACTCCTTTTCAGCGACTGACCGCAGCCGTGCTCACCTTCATGATTTCTGCGCGGGTGACGAACCTGACGTGGGAACTGCCTTGGTTGTTCACCCACCCATACCTGCCGGGCCACCAGAAGGACATGTGGGCCTACCCGTGGTACGTCTACATCGACGGCGGCGACACCAAATACCTCACGGCCCCAGCGAATCTCGTGGCGCTCGAATGCATTTCCGTCACCAACGCCTGCATTGCGGTCACCGGCTTGATACTGCTCTTCCGGTCGAAGTACACCAATTCCCGTGGCACCCTGTTGCTCATGTCTGCAGCGGTCGTCGACCTGACGATCACTATCTATTACTACCTACGGGAAATCATCGGTGGCTTTCCCTCCGTGAACACCAGTAACTTCGTGGACCTGTGGGTGAAGTTCATCGTTCTCAACGGTCTATGGCTCGTTGCGCCGTGGTTTACCTTGATCTGGGGATGGAAGATGCTCAACAGGCAGTTCGACTTCATGCTGACCGGACGCCGATTCACGTGAGTGATTGACGTCACTGGTGTCTTCTACGGCAGTAAGTATGCGATCCGCCCGTTCAAGAAGCAGGCGAGTGGCGGGGTCATCCTCAACACTGGTTCGGTGGCGGGCATGGTGGGCTTCGGCAGCGTGCTCTACGTACCTTGCTGTGAGGCTAAGCGCGGTGGGGGTTCCGATCGCCCAATGGAGAAGGACCGCAGGAGAGAAATGGCGCGGACAGACGACGACACCTGGGATCTCGCGTCCAGCGTGGGCACAACGGCGACTCTTGTCGCTGCAGCGCGTGCGCTAGCCACCAAGCAGCCCGATCCGCTGATCAACGACCCGTACGCCGACGCCCTCGTCAAGGCCGTCGGGCTGGATTCCTGCAGTCGGTTCGCCGACGGCGCGCTGGGTGAATCGGGGGTGGACCTGCGTCGCTTGTGTGAACCGATTGTCGTGCGCACAAGGTTTTTCGATGACTTCTTCACTGTGGCCGGCGAGTCCGGTATCCGCCAAGCGGTTATCTTGGCCTCCGGTCTCGACACTCGGGCCTACCGCCTGAAGTGGGCCGCCGAGTCCATCGTCCTGGAAATCGACCAGCCACGGGTCATTGAGTTTAAGACCGCCACGCTCGCCGCTCTGGGAGTCACACCGGCTGCCGATCTGCGCACCGTCGGCGTCGACCTGCGCGGTGACTGGCCCCAGGCGCTGCGCGCCAGCGGATTTGACGCGACCCGACCGACGGCTTGGATCGCCGAAGGCCTGCTCATGTATCTGTCGCCGCAGGCTCAGGACCGCTTGCTGGACAACATCACCGCCCTGTCGGCGCAGGGAAGCCGCCTGGCAACCGACGATATCGATTCGACGGCCATGAGCGGTGACTGGGCCAATCAACTCACCGGGCGTTTGAACCGGGCCGGTAGCAACGTCGACCTCACCGAATTGTTTGACCCGGCCGAACGGAACAGCGCCCGGGAGTACCTGGCCACCCACGGCTGGCGCGCATCAGTCATCTCTGCCATAGATGCGTACGTCGCCAACGGGTTCGCGCCGCCGGACGACGAACCGGGCCCACCGACCGGTCCGGGATACATCACTGCCGTGCTGGACTACTGATGCGACAGGGCTGCGAAAACCCAGGTGCTTAAGACCGTGAACGACGCTCCTATGAGAAATTCTAGTTTCGGGAGTCGTCACTACGGTGCAGTAAATTGCAACGTATTCAAGACGGTACCGCGAATCAAAAGCAGGAGTCACCAGAGCCCTCTGGCCTGACCACGATCGGTTGATCCGGGTGATCTGTCTCCGCCGTTTCGAGCCGGTTATGCGAGTTGAGGGATCGAATAGGTGGACGTTCAGAGCGTTTCGAACTCTGTGGGACTGATGTTACCGAGGTAGCTGTGGCGCCGTTCGACGTTGTAGAAGTTGTCGATGTAATCGGCCATGGCGGCGGCTAACTCGATGGTGGTGGCCCATCTTCGGGTGTTGAGCAATTCGACCTGCATCCGCGCCCAGAATGACTCCATGGCCGCATTGTCGAAGCAGTCGCCCACGGTGCCAAACGAACCGAGCAGGCCCCATCGTCGCATGTTCTCCCCGAAGCTCCAAGACGTAAACCGGGTGCCGTGGTCAGCGTGCAGAATCGTTGACCCACTTCGTGTTCGGTTATCCGCCGCCATATTGACCGCGTTATTGACCAGTGCGGTGTCAGCGGTCGTCGAGAAGGTGCGGGCCACGATCATGCGCGAGAAGCAGTCCAGGATCGCGCAGCAGTACACCTTGCGCACGATTGCCGGTAGAGAAAAGCAGGCGAAGGTACGTAAGTTGCTGATGTGCGCGCTTAACCGAGCTCAAGGTTGCATGCTATTCGGTCGGCGCCGGCTGGTCCTGCGTGATGGGGTTTGATGGAATGAGAACTGGAACGCAGCCGGACCTCCACAGAAACCACAATAAACGAATTCGATCGGCCCCTTTCAGATGAGCCCAGTCTCGCCGCCTGAGCCAATCACGCCACGAGCGCGTCTGATTGCGGTGGTGTGCAGCGATTTCGGGGCGGCAGCCGCGGTACGACGCTGAACTGCGCCGCGAGCGAGCAGGTCGGCTTCAGCGCGAGCGGCGGTAAGCCCCTGGACCGTTGGGGCGGCGCATCCCGGCAGCCTGTGCCTGGGCGGCGGTGGCGCGGTCGGCGAGTGTTTGCGACTTGTCGCGCCGGAGCGGCGGTCCACGGTAGTTGCTATTTGATGGTGTGGGCGTTGAGTCAGATTCCGGCGGCCGGCTCGCCGAGTCGCAGTTCGCGTGCCGTGGTGGTCGCCTGGTCGGCGGCTTGGACTACCCGTCGACCGAGGGTTTCCACCTCCTCGCCGCGCATCGGGCGCATCGAGCCGAGCACCATGAGTGAGGCGGCCACGGCCCCGTCCGCGTCGAACACCGGGGCCGACAGCTGAATGAGTTGGGTCTCTGTGTTGTGGTCGAGCTGGGTCGCGAGGTATTCGCTGTGGCGTAGCTGGTCGATCAACTCGTCGCGGGTGCGGCGGTACGGTTCGGAGTCGGGGACTTCCAACAGTTCTTCGAGGACGCGTCCGAAGGGAACTCCGGGGGTAGCGAAAACCGAGAAGCTGTAACCGTGTCGGCGGGCGAACTGCAGGGACTGACGCCATCGCTCCGCCTCGGCCTGGTGCGTTTCTGACCCGCCGCGTTTCAGCCAGTGCTCGCTTGTTGCCGAGTCCCATGCCACAAAGACCACTCCGAAGGGCGGGGTCAACGGGATCGCCTGACCGACGCGTGCCCGGAGTAAGGTGGCGGGTCCCCGGTCGAAGACGGTGACTGCCCTCGCCTCCCCATCAATGATGGTGGATACCACGACGCAGGCCTGGAGGTCTCGCGCGAGTCGGTCGGCCTGCCGGTTGGCCATGTTGAGCACGGGGTTAGTGGCCTGGGCCGCGCTGGCCAGCGCCAGGCAGGACGCACCCAGTTCGTAGCCCATGTCGTGGTTGCGGCGATTCGCAAAGCCTTGTTGAGTCAGCGCCTGCAGGATCGAATCGCAGGTGGCCCGGGGGATGTTCAGGGTGCGTGACAGCTGGGAGACCGTGTGGGCTTCAGAGGGGTGCTCGGCCAGGTACCAGAGCACCTGAGCAGCTCGCTGTACCGCCGGTGACGGATTAATGGGCAAGCGAGCAACCTCCAGATGTCGAATGCGCCGAGCCGCAACCTCAAAACCCAGTGCCCAGCGATGCTGCTGAAATACTAGCGCATCTCGGGGGTTTGCGCTTGCCGACGGTCAGGGCTCCCGGCGGCCGAGGCCTTTTTTCCAGCGCCCGCTGAGTCAGGTCCCTGCAGCGTTGCAGTGCGTGCG
>NZ_LZIF01000022.1 GCF_001667145.1 Mycobacterium sp. 852002-51971_SCH5477799-a | reverse complement strand
CCACCAACGTGTTGACGAAAAAACCCACCAACTCATCGAGCGCAGGGTCACGGCGCCCGGCGATCGGGAACCCCACCGCCACATCAACACTGGCGCTGATCTTCGACAACAACACCGCTAACGCGGCCTGCACCACCATGAAACTGGTCGCATTATGCTCACCAGCTAACTGACGCACCCGCGCCTGCACCTCAGCCGGCCACTCCACCGCCACCGTGGCCCCGCGATAATCCGCCACCGCCGGATACGGCCGATCCGTGGGCAACTGCACCCGCTCGGGCATCCCGGCCAACACATCTTCCCAATACGCCAACTGCCCAGCGATACGACTACCACTGTCCTCGAGCTCACCAAACTGCGCCCGCTGCCACAACGTGTAATCGACATACTGCACCGCCAACGGCGCCCACCCCGGCACCTGCCCCGCACACCGACTGGCATACGCCACACCCAAATCCCGCACCAACGGGGCCACCGACCACCCATCAGCAGCGATATGGTGCACCGCGGCCACCAACACATGCTCATCCTCAGCGACCCGGAAAAGCCTTGCCCGCAAAGGAATCTCGCCAGCCAAATCAAACGTGTAACGAGCCGCGGCGCCCACAGCCGCCTCCAGCCGATCATCCGGCCAGCCGACGGCATCAACAACCTGCCACCCGAAATCAACCCGCCCCACCGGAACAATCACCTGCTGAGGGACCCCGTCCACCGCCACAAACAACGTCCGCAAACTTTCATGACGGCCCACCACATCAGCCAGCGCCGCCCCCAACGCCTCAGCATCCAACCGACCACTGAGCCGCAACGCCACCGCCATGTTGTAAATCGGTGACGGCCCCTGCAACTGATCCAGGAACCACAACCGGGCCTGGGCAAACGACAACGGAACCACCGCCGGGCGCTCCACAGCCACCAACGGCTCCAGCCCACCCCCACCCGCACCCTCAATACGAGGCGCCAGCTCAGCCACCGTCGGCGCCTCGAACAACACCCGCACCGAAAGACCCGCATCAAAGGACTTATTCACCGCGGCAATCACCCGCATCGCCGACAGCGAATCCCCACCCACCTCAAAGAACGAGTCATCAACCCCGACCCGCTCCAAGCCAAGAACCTGGGCATAAATCCCAGCAACAATCTCTTCGGTCAAGCTGGTCGGGGCGCGATAGCCCTCGCCGTCTTGATAGCCCGGGGCCGGCAAGGCCCTGCTGTCGAGTTTGCCGTTAGCA
>NZ_LZIF01000021.1 GCF_001667145.1 Mycobacterium sp. 852002-51971_SCH5477799-a | reverse complement strand
GTGGGAAGCATTGAGGTGTTGGTGGAGCGGTTGCAGCGGGTGGTGTTGGCGATGACCGCGGATCCAGCGCGGCGGCTCTCGTCGGTGGATGTGTTGGGTGTTGGTGAGCGTGCCCAGTTGGAGGGGTGGGGTAATCGGGCGGCGTTGATGTCCCCGGTTGTGCAGCTGGGTGTCTCGGTGTCGATTCCGGCGGTGTTCGCCGCGCAGGTGGCCCGGGCTCCGGAGGCGGTGGCGCTGAGTTTTGAGGGCGAGTCGTTGACGTATCGGCAGCTTGATGAGGCCTCGAATCGGTTGGCGCATTTTCTGGTGGGTCAGGGGGTGGTGTCGGGCGATCGGGTGGCGGTGTTGTTGCCGCGTTGCGCTGAGGCGATTGTGGCGATTGTGGCGGTGCTCAAGGCCGGGGCGAGCTATGTGCCGATTGATCCGGGGCAGCCGGGGGCGCGGATGCAGTTCATGCTCGCTGATGCGGGGCCGGTCGCGGTGGTGACTACCGCGGAGTTGGCTGAGCGGGTGCAGGGTTATGAGTTGGCGGTGATCGATGTCGATGATGGGCGTATCGACACCCAGCCTGGCACCGCTGTGGCGGTGGGGGTGGCTCCTGATGATGTGGCGTATCTGATTTACACCTCGGGCACTACTGGTGTGCCTAAGGGGGTGGCGGTCAGTCACCGTAATGTGACGCGGCTGTTGGAGACGTTGGACGCCGACCTCGAGCTGTCGGGGCAGGTGTGGAGCCAGTGTCATTCGTTGGCGTTTGACTATTCGGTGTGGGAGATCTGGGGGGCGCTG
>NZ_LZIF01000020.1 GCF_001667145.1 Mycobacterium sp. 852002-51971_SCH5477799-a | reverse complement strand
GCCACCTGCGCACCGAACAACGCCGGAATCGACACCCGCACAGTCGAATCGGGCCGAGCCAACACCGCCCGATTACCCCAAGCCTCGATCCGGACGTGCTCGGCCTCGTCGACCACATCGATCGAGGACAGCCGTCGCGCCGGGTCGGCGGTCATGGCACCCAGCACCCGTCCCAACCGCTCGATCAGTAGCTGGATGCTGGCCGCATCGAACACATCGGTGCGAAACTCGACCATCCCGCCGATGCCGGCCGGATCGCCTACGTCGCTCCAACGCTCCCCCACTGAGAACGTCAGGTCCATGCGGGCGGTATGGGTGTCCGCCGGCAGCGAGGTTACGTGCAGGTCGCCCAAAGCCGATTCCGCCGGGGGATCGCCGGCGAAGTTCTGCCAGGCCAACATCACCTGCACCAGGGGATGATGGTTCAGGCTTCGGGCGGGGTTGAGCCGCTCCACCAGCACTTCAAACGGCACGTCTTGGTGCTCGTAGGCGGCCAGGCTGCGCTGGCGCACCTGAGCCAACAGTTCGGCAACCGTCGGATCACCGGACACGTCCACGCGCAGCACCAGCGTGTTGACGAACGACCCGACCAGCTCGTCCAGTGCGGGGTCGCGGCGCCCGGCGATCGGAAATCCCACGGCCACATCGGAACTGGCGCTGAGCTTGGACAGCAACACCGCCAGGGCGGCCTGCAGGACCATGAA
>NZ_LZIF01000019.1 GCF_001667145.1 Mycobacterium sp. 852002-51971_SCH5477799-a | reverse complement strand
ACATGCAACAGCCCGGCTACCCCCCCCCGCCCACCCCGCCCGCGGACCCGACGGAGCGGCTGACCACTCCCCCCGGTGATGAGGCGGCGTCGGGGAAAAAGAAGCGCCGCTTCGGTCGTGATCCCGTCTCGATCCTGCTGATCTTCGTCATTGTGTTCGCGCTGATCATCGCCGCCCTTATCGGGGCCGAGCTGTACGTGCGCCACACCGCGAACAACAAGGTTGCCCAGGCGGTGGCGTGCGAGGTCAAGGACCAGGCGACCGCGTCCTTCGGTGTGACGCCCCTGATGCTGTGGCAAGTGGCGACCAAGCACTACACCAACATCTCGGTGCAGACGGCCGGCAACAACCTCCGCGACGCCAAGGGCATGAAGCTCTCGGTCAATATCAACGACGTCCGGCTCAAGGACAACGGCAACTCGAAGGGCACCATCGGCTCGCTGGACGCCACCATCACCTGGACCAGTGACGGCATCAAGCAGTCGGTGCAGGACGCGGTCCCGGTTCTGGGTCCGTTCGTCACCAATACCGTCACCACCCATCCCGCTGACGGCACCATCGAGCTGAAGGGCATGTTGGACAACATCACGGCCAAGCCGGTCGTGTCGGGCAACGGGTTGCAGCTGCAGATCGTCAGCTTCAACGCGCTCGGTTTCACCATGCCCAAGGAGTCGGTGCAGTCGACGCTCGACGAGTTCACCTCGAACCAGACGAAGAACTACCCGTTGGGTATTCACGCCGACAGCGTGCAGGTCACCGATACGGGTGTGACGAGCCATTTCTCGACGAGGAACGCCAGCATTCCGAACGGCAACGACAACGACCCCTGCTTCGCCAACCTCTGACGGCGAGCGGCCCGATTCGTCCGGCTCACCCGAGGCCGTCGAGCACGCCCCGGGTGCCCGACAACCCTAGCCGGGTCGCGCCGGCATCCAGCATCACGAGCGCGTTCGCGGCCGTCCGGATGCCGCCGCTGGCCTTCACCCCGAGGCGGCCGCCGACCGTCTCGGCCATCAAGGCGACTGCGCGCACGGATGCCCCGCCGGCCGGATGAAACCCGGTTGACGTCT
This sequence comes from Mycobacterium sp. 852002-51971_SCH5477799-a, assembly GCF_001667145.1. Taxonomy (GTDB): domain Bacteria; phylum Actinomycetota; class Actinomycetes; order Mycobacteriales; family Mycobacteriaceae; genus Mycobacterium. Next base: position 37,385 of record NZ_LZIF01000019.1, on the reverse strand, counting down.
TCACGAAGTCGGCGCCGGCGGACTCGGCGGCGCGGCACACCTGGGTCAGCGTGGACTCGTCGGCCAGCGCCAGCAGCGCCGCCGATTCCACGATCACCTTGAGCACGGCGCCGCCGATCGCGCTGCGCACGGCATGGACATCCGAGCGCACCGCATCGATGTCGCCGGCCAGTGCCGCCCCGACATCGATGACCATGTCGATCTCGCAGGCACCGGACGCGACGGCCAGGGCCGCTTCGTGCGCCTTCACCGCCGGGAGGTGCTTGCCGGACGGAAAACCCGCCACGCTGGCCACCCGCACGCCGGTGCCTGCCCGCACCGCGACGGGGACCATCGAGGGCGAGACGCACACCGCGTAGACCCCCAGTTCGGCCGCTTCGGCTACCAGGGCCATCACGTCGGCGTCAGTCGCCTCGGGTTTGAGCAGCGTGTGGTCGACGAACGCCGCCAACTGCGCTCGGCTGGATTGGGCTGCCATCAGAAGGATTCTTCCGGACCGCCGGGATTGCAGCCGGAGGCGACCATCTCGGTGTCGTCGACGACGGGCCGCCATGGCTCCAGGTTCCAGCTGACCTTGCCGGGCTGGGCGAGTTCGGCGAACTGCCAGTGGCAGAGGAACTGAGCGCGCATGCCGGCGGTGTCGGCGTCCGGGGCCAAGGCGAGCACCTCGGCCCAGCCCTCGTCGGCCAGCGCCGTGGCTGCGGGGATTCTCGAGGCGGTGCGGCCGGCCGGCGACGGGAACACCCGCAGGCTGGGCCTGCCCTGCCACTGTGCCCACTGGGTGTGGTCGATGTAGGGCGGGGCCGGGACGGGCGGATTCGCCGCGTCGCTGCCCGGGTCGGGCGCGGCGACCGCGTGCGGTATCGGACAGGACAAGGCGACGAGCGCCGCAACCGGCACCGTCAGCAGGATCTTCATTCGCTAGCGCGACTTACCCTGGATCTCAAGCAGTTTGGGCCGAACATCGACCAGATACACACCGGCGGCACAGGCCGCGATCGCCATGCCCAGCACGCCGAAGACGAAACCCAAGATGGATGTCAGGGCGACAGCGCCCCCCAGGATCAGCAACCACACCGGCTTGGTCAGCTTCTCGGCGGCGGTATAAGCGTCGGGTCGTTGCAGCGCGGCATGCACGAACGCATAGATCGCCGTCACTAGAACGGCGATCTGCAGGATCAGCATGACGGTTCCCACGAGGTGGTTCACGCCTTAAGGGTATGCGGGCACCCGCCAAAACGTCGACTCCGAGTCACCCGGAGGCGACTCGGAGCCGAACGTCGTGGGACTTCAGGTGCTACTTCTGGGTGACCTTCTTGGCCGGGGCCTTCTTGGCCGGAGCCTTCTTGGCCGGGGCCTTCTTGGCCGGGGCCTTCTTGGCGACGGCCTTCTGGGCCTTCTTGGGGGCCGCTTCGGCCTTGCCCGGCAGCTCGATGCCAACCAGCTTGGCGGCGCGCTCGCCGACCGCGCGGGTCTGCGAAGCGACGGTGCCGAGCGCCTCCTGCGTCAGCTCGACGGCCTGGTCGACGTAGCCCTCGGCGCGCGCGGACGCGTCCTCGAACGCGGTCTGGCTACGCAGCCGCTGCAGGGCCGCCTCGCCGCGCTCCACCAGCTCGTTGTACCGGGTGGTCGCCGCCTCCAGGTAGCCCTCGGCCGCCTTGCGCAGCTCGTCGGTGGTGAACTTGTCGCGCAGCTCGGTGAACTGCTCGGGCAGGTCCTCCTGGAGCTTCGTCAGGCGAGCGCGACGCTCCTCGACCCGGGTGCGGGTCTCGGTGCGGGTCTCTTCGGCGCGCTCCCGCAGGCCGGCAATCAGGTCGTTGACGGTGGCCAGGGCCAGGTCGGCCGCGCCCAGCGCTGCGAGCAACGGCGCCCGCAAATCTTCGATGTTGGTGTTTTCCGCCATGGTCTTTCCTTTCATGATGCGTTTTCGCTATCGGCGTTATTCGGTGTTGTTAGCTGTCTGATCGAGAAGTTAGGTGCAAACGTCTCCTTCGCAACTGGGGCCGCCAGTGCCGGAAAGTTTGTCCAGATCAGCTGGAACCGGTAGGTCCTTCCCTCTGGGGTAACCCCGACGGCCGGTCGTCTATACATCACCTACTCGCGACCGCGATGTGACCGTCCCCACCTTCTCGCGCATTGTCCCAGTTCAGATGGGTCACGACGCGGGTGAAGCGGACGATCACTCGCTGTCGGATTCGGTCGGACACTCCTCTTGGATCGATTCGTTTTGCTGCGTGAACGATGAATAAATGTCGAGCAGGATTTGCTTTTGCCGCTCGGTGATCGCAGTGTCAGTGACGATCGCGTCCCGTACCTGACTTTTGTCACTGGGTTCGAGAATCCCGGCGCGCACATAGAGAACCTCGGCGGAGACCCTAAGGGCCTTCGCGATCTGGTTCAAGACATCGGCGGAGGGCTTACGCAACCCGCGCTCCACCTGGCTTAGATATGGATTGCTGACCCCGGACTTTTCGGCCAGTTGGCGCACCGACACCTGCGCGAGTTCCCGCTGGCTGCGGATGAAACTGCCGATGTCAGAGGCCATGTCGGAGGCAGCGTTGGACACCTTGGCGGAGAGCTTCTCCTCGGGCGTCATGGCGTGCTCCTGGTCGGCTGACTGGTGTTGACGCGCCCAGATTACTACAAGTGCTTGCTATTGCAAGCACTTGTTAGCACTGCTAGAAAGTCCGCTAGATCAACAACTGCGCGACGGCGTAGATCACCAAACCCGCCAGAGAACCGACCACGGTCCCGTTGATCCGGATAAATTGCAGGTCACGGCCCACATGCAGTTCGATGCGCCGGCTGGCCTCCTCGGCGTCCCAACGCTCGATCGTGTCGGTGATGATCGCTGTGATCTCCACCCCATACTGCGAGACCAGGTGCTGGGCCGCCCGGACCAGCCAATTGTCGACCTTGTCCCGCAGGTCGGCGTCGTCGCGCAGCGATTCCCCGATGCGGACCACGGTGTCGGCGATCCGGGTGCGCAGCGCGCTGGACGGATCATCCACACCCTCGAGCACCAGCCGTTTCAGTGTCTTCCACGCCGTCGCCGCGGCGTTGGCGATCTCGTCGCGCGCCATCAGCTGCTCCTTGATCGCGTCGGCGCGTGCGATGGTGTCCGGGTCGTGCTGCAGATCCTCGGCGAAGTCGAACAGGAAGCGGGTGGCCGACCGGCGCAATTCGTGGTCCGGATTGCGGCGCACTTTGTCGGTGAAGTCCATCAGTTCGCGGTGGATGCGATCACCGACCAGATGGTCGACGAAGCGTGGCGACCAAGTCGGCGAGTCACGCTCGACCACGCCTTGGATGACCTCGCCGGCGTTCAGCGACCACTGAAAGGCCCGGTCGGCCAGCAACTGGATCAGCGCCTCCTGCCGGTGCTCGGCCAGTAGGGTGGCCAGCACTCGTCCGACCGGCGGGCCCCACTGCGGTTCGGCGATGCGGCGCACGATCATGCGGTCGATCACCTGCTGGACGTCCTCGTCGCGCAGCAATTCGACGAGCACCCGCAGCACCGTGGCCGTCTCGCTGGCCACCCGCTCGGCGTGCGCGGCCTCCGATAGCCATTTGCCGAGCCTGCCGGACACCTGGGCGTCACGCAGCTTGGTTTCCACGACCTCGGGCGAGAGGAAGTTTTCCCGGACGAACGTGCCCAGGCCCTCGCCGAGCTGGTCTTTCTTACGTTTGATGATCGCGGTATGCGGGATGGGGATGCCCAGCGGGTGCCGGAAGAGCGCGGTCACGGCGAACCAGTCCGCCAGGGCGCCCACCATGCCGGCCTCGGCGGCGGCGCCGACATACCCCACCCAGGCGCCCAAACTGGCATGCGCCTGGGCCCACCGGCAGGCGAGGAACACGACGGTGGCACCGATCAGAAAGCTCAGTGCCACCATCTTCATCCGGCGCAGCGCCACCCCGCGCTGCGCGTCGGCTTCGGGATCGGCGCCGGCGAAGGATTCGGCGAAGGACGCGCGAACGGGGCGGGCCGCGGTCGACGGCGTCGTCGAAACGGGCCTCGCCACCGGCGGGCCCGACGCTTCGCCTCTCACCGAGGCTCGATGTGTCATCACTCCATCATCTATCTTTCCCGCCGATTAGTGTGACGACACTGTTCGCGACGTATCACCCGCGCTCGGCTAGGGCAAGAATGCGACCCCTCACGCCGTAAGATCAGGGGCGTCTAGGGAATGGGAATTAGGCGACCGTGACAGAGCGAATCACAGCTGTGAGCGTCAAGATGGACGGGCGCAAGCGGCGCTGGCACCAACACAAAGTGGATCGTCGTAACGAGTTGGTCGACGGCACAATCGACGCGATTCGCCGACTGGGTGGCGCGCTGAGCATGGATGAGATCGCTGCCGAGATCGGGGTCTCCAAGACGGTGCTGTACCGCTATTTCGTCGACAAGAACGACCTGACGACGGCCGTGATGATGCGGTTCACTCAAACCACCCTGATTCCCAACATGGCTGGGGCACTGACATCTGGGCTCGACGGCTACGACCTGACTCGCGAGGTCATCCGCGTGTACGTCGAGACGGTCGCAAACGAGCCCGAGCCGTACCGGTTCGTGATGTCCAATAGCTCGGCCAGCAAGAGCAAGGTCATTGCCGACTCCGAGCGCATCATCGCGCGCATGCTCGCGGTACTGATGCGCCGTCGCATGCAACACGCCGGGATGGACACCGGTGGTGTGGAACCGTGGGCATACCTGATTGTGGGGGGCGTGCAGTTGGCCACCCACTCGTGGATGTCGTACCCGCGAATGAGTCGCGATGAGTTGATCGACTACCTGACCATGCTGAGCTGGAACGCTCTCAAGGGAATCGTCGAGGTTGGCGGATCACTGGAGAAATTCCGCGGGGAACCCCATCCGTCACCGATCGTGCCGCCCCAAGAGGACGGGTCCGGGCCCTGAAACCAGCTCCGGCCCGCCCTGCGGGTTTTGGGGATTGCGGCGCTCCCGTGTGAGGCTAGGCACGGTACTTGGCGGGCGGCTCACCCCGTCGCAGGTATTAGCATGCAGGGGAGTATCGGGGGATGTCGCGGGGTCGTCGTTCGGCTGCTACCCCTGCCCCCTATATATAGAAAGGTTCGTATCGACATGTCTGTGCAGCTCACGCCGCATTTCGGAAACGTGCAAGCTCATTATGACTTGTCCGACGACTTTTTCCGGCTGTTCCTGGACCCCACCCAGACCTACAGCTGCGCGTATTTTGAGCGTGCCGACATGACGCTCGAGGAGGCGCAGATCGCGAAGATCGATCTGGCGCTGGGGAAGCTCAAGCTCGAGCCCGGGATGACGCTGCTGGACATCGGTTGCGGCTGGGGAGCCACCCTGCGGCGAGCCATCGAGAAGTACGACGTCAACGTCATCGGCCTGACGCTCTCGGAGAACCAGGCCGGGCACGTGCAGAAGTCTTTCGATCAGATGGACACGCCCCGCACCCGCCGGGTGCTGCTGGAGGGATGGGAGAAGTTCCACGAGCCGGTGGACCGCATCGTGTCTATCGGCGCGTTCGAGCACTTCGGCCGCCAGCGCTACGGGCGCTTCTTCAAAATGGCGTACGAAGCGCTGCCCCCCGGCGGAGTGATGTTGCTGCACACCATCGTTCGGCCCTCGTTCAAAGATGCCCGAGCCAAGGGTTTGACGCTGACCCGCGAGATTGTCCAGTTCTCACAGTTCATCCTGACCGAGATTTTTCCGGGCGGCGCGCTGCCGACACCCCAGACCGTCGGCGAGCACGGGGTCACCGTGGGCTTCGACTTGACCCGCGTCCAGTCGCTGCAGCTGCACTACGCCAGGACGCTGGATCTGTGGGCCGAGGCACTCGAGGCGAATCGCGAGCAGGCGCTGGCCATCCAGTCCCAAGAGGTCTACGACCGGTACATGAAGTACCTCACCGGCTGCGCCAAGCTGTTCCGGGAGGGCTACACCGACGTCAAGCAATTCACGTTGGAGAAGTAACCGGCCCGCGAAAAGCAATCAGCCCCCGACGGATCACCGTTGGGGGCTGAATCGTTTGCGGCCCCGGCGAGAAATCTCCCAGGCGCCTCAGTAGCTATAGAAGCCCTGGCCCGTCTTCTTGCCGAGCCGGCCTGCTTCCACCATGCGCAGCAACAACGGCGGCGGGCCGTACTGCGGTTCCTTGAACTCCTCAAACATCTTGTCCGCGATCAGCTTCAGGGTGTCCAGACCGACGAGGTCGGACAGCCGCAACGGGCCCATCGGGTGCGACAGCCCCGCCACCACGGCCTTGTCGACGTCTTCGACGGTGGCAAAACCGGCTTCCACCATGCGGATTGCCGACAACAGGTAGGGCACCAGCAGCGCATTCACCACGAAACCGGACCGGTCGGAGCAGCGCACGACCTGCTTGCCCAGCACCGCGCTCGCGAATTCTTCGGTGCGTGCGGCGGCGGCGTCGTCGGTGACCAGGGTGCTGACCAACTCGACCAACGGCAGCACCGGCACGGGGTTGAAGAAGTGCAGACCCAGCACGCGTTGCGGGTTCTTGGTGGCCGCGGCGATCTTCATGATCGGGATGCTCGAAGTGTTGGACGCCAGAACCGCGTCGGGGTCGGTGATCACCCGATCGAGCTCCGCGAAGACCTGCGCCTTGACTGCGTCGTCCTCGACGATCGCCTCGATGACCAGTTGGCGGTCGGCGAGATCCTTCAGGTGGGTGGTGAAGGTGAGCTTGCTCAGCGCCCGGTCGCGTTCTCGCTCGGTCACTTTGCCGGCACTGACGCCGCGCTCCAGCGACTTCACGATGCGGCTGCGTCCGGCCACGACGAGGGCCTCGGTGGTCTCAAACACGGTCACGTCGACACCCGCACGGACCGACACCTCGGCGATGCCGGATCCCATCTGGCCGGCCCCGACAACTCCCACTCGTTCGATCGGCACGTTTCTCCTTTGGCTGCTTTCATGCCCGGCTGACAGCAACAGGCCCCGCCCAACATCGCTGGGCAGGGCCTGCGCTGTCAATTGTCCCGGGTGCGCCGAACGTGAAGTCAGGGCGAAGAATCGGCCGAAAATTCGCCACAGTTTCACGCTCGACGCACGGCGGAGTGCTAGTGAAACTGGCCCTCTTCGGTGGAGCCGGTCAGCGCGGTGGTCGACGAGGTCGGGTCCACCGTGGTGGCAATGCGGTCGAAGTAACCGGCGCCCACCTCACGCTGGTGCTTGGTGGCGGTGTAGCCGCGCTCCTCGGCGGCGAACTCACGCTCCTGCAGCTCGACGTAAGCGCTCATCTGGTTGCGGGCGTAGCCGTAGGCCAGATCGAACATCGAGTAGTTCAGGGCGTGGAAGCCGGCCAGCGTGATGAACTGGAACTTGAATCCCATTGCCGCAAGCTCCTTTTGGAACTTCGCGATGGTGGAGTCGTCAAGGTGCTTGCGCCAGTTGAACGACGGCGAGCAGTTGTAGGCCAGCATCTGGTCGGGGAACTCGGACTTGACGCCCTCGGCGAACTTCGCGGCGAGCTCGAGATCCGGAGTTCCGGTCTCCATCCAGATCAGGTCGGAGAACGGCGCGTAGGCCTTGGCCCGGGCGATGCAGGGCTCCAGCCCATTGCGGACCCGGTAGAAGCCTTCCTTGGTGCGCTCACCGGTGATGAACGGCTGGTCGCGCTCGTCGACGTCGGAAGTGATCAGGGTGGCGGCCTCGGCGTCGGTGCGGGCGATGACGACGGTCGGAACGTCGCACACGTCGGCAGCCAGGCGGGCCGAGGTCAGGGTCCGGATGTGCTGCTGGGTCGGGATCAGCACCTTGCCGCCCAGATGGCCACACTTCTTCTCCGAGGCCAGCTGGTCCTCCCAGTGCGACCCCGCCACGCCGGCGGCGATCATGGCCTTCTGCAGTTCGTAGACGTTGAGCGCACCGCCGAATCCGGCCTCACCGTCGGCGACGATCGGCGCCAACCAGTTCTCCACCGAGGTGTCACCCTCGACCGCGGCGATCTCGTCGGCGCGCAGCAGCGCGTTGTTGATCCGGCGCACCACCTGCGGCACCGAGTTGGCCGGGTACAGGCTCTGGTCGGGGTACGTGTGGCCGGACAGGTTCGCGTCGCCGGCGACTTGCCAGCCGGACAGGTAGATGGCCTTCAGGCCGGCGCGCACCTGCTGCACGGCCATGTTGCCGGTCAGGGCGCCCAGCGCGTTGATGTACTCCAGGTCGTGGAGCTGCTCCCACAGCACCTCAGCGCCGCGGCGGGCCAGGGTGGCCTCCTCGACCACGGTGCCCTGCAAGGCGACGACGTCCTTGGCGGTGTAGGTCCGGGTGACATCCTTCCAACGCGGGTTGGTGTCCCAGTCCTTCTGAATCTGTTCGGCGCTCTTGGGGGTGCCAACGACAGACATTGGGCATGCTCCTTCACGATCTTCACTACTGAGTGCTGGACGCCTCACCGGCGGTAGCTAGCGGCTCAACTTCGCTGGTGTGCTAACTCGAAGATGGCACAGCTCATAGGGGCCGGTCTACCCGTTTCAATTGCCAATTTAAGCAACGGCATCGCCGGAATTTGCGAAGTTTGCTAACTTGCTAACAAACTTAACCGTTTCAGAAGCTACCCGTCAGTAACCCTATCGCCGCAGGTCAAAGCATAATTAACCGGGACGCTTGTCCTGTTACCGAGCAAAGATCGAAGCGACGGCCTTCGCGTCGTCGCCCACGGCGTATGTGAGCGTTGTAACAACGCGATCGGCCAGCTCGGGACCGAATTGGTCGGTGGATCCGGCGGGGTGGACGTGCGAGATGATCTCCAGCTTGTCGCCCAACGCCACCGGCGCCTCGTGTTCGATGGTGACGCGCAGCGGCACCTGGAGCAGCTCCGGGTGTGACGCCAGGTAGTCCTCGATCACGCTCCAGTAGACGGAGTTGTTCATGTGGTCGAACAAATCGATGTCGGTGACCCGGACCGGAAACTCGTGGATCTCCGTCGCGTCGTCGCGGCTACCCGGCTTGAGGTAGGACTTCCACCGCAACCGGTCGACGGACGTCGTCTTGTGCAGACCCGCCAGGAAGTCGTCGGCGATGCGCGAGGGCATCTGCGTTTCCCGGTTGATGCTGATCCAGAACGCCTCGGACTCGATCAGCCCGCCCTTGCGGCCATCGATGCGAACCCGCATCTCACACCACCGGTTCGAAGTGCCCGAGCACCATCTGCGCATGCGCAGCATGTCGTTGAACTCGATCGGGCGGACCAGGTCAACCATGGTGCGCCGGACGATCCACAGGGGATGGGTCTCCTCGAAACCCATCTCACGCAGCTGGTCCTGGCCGATGTCCTGGATGTGGCGGGCGGCAGCGTCCAGCCGCAATCGGCCCGTGCGGTCGATGTCGCCAACCCGCAACGGCCACTGGCGATCGAAAACGTCAGGGTGACCGTCGGGCACCGGCATCATTTGTTTGTCCAGGCTCACGCCGTCGCTCCCCGTTTCCCCCTCGTGGCCCAGGCTAAGACCTAAGGCCTGGTCAAATCATGCCAACGAGGTGCGTCGAATACTAATCCCGGCGAGACGGCATCCGATGCCAAGTCTGCGAATTGGATCTTCACATGTGCCGGTAACCTCGGAGAAGTGTCAAAGACGTTCGTCGGCTCACGCGTTCGCCAGCTGCGCAACGAACGCGGGTTTTCTCAGGCCGCGCTGGCTCAGACGCTGGAAATCTCGCCGAGCTACCTCAACCAGATCGAGCACGACGTTCGTCCGCTGACGGTGGCCGTGCTGCTGCGCATCACCGAGGTCTTCGGGGTAGACGCGACTTTCTTCTCCTCTCAGGACGACACCCGACTGGTGGCCGAGCTACGCGAAGTCACCATGGACCGTGATCTGGACATCGACGTCGACCCGACCGAGGTCGCTGAGATGGTCAGCGCGCATCCCGGGTTGGCCCGCGCCGTGGTCAATCTGCATCGGCGCTACCGGATCACGACGGCGCAGCTTGCGGCCGCAACCGAGGAGCGGTTCTCCGACGGCAGCGGAAGCGGGTCGATCACCATGCCGCACGAGGAAGTGCGCGACTACTTCTACCAGCGCCAGAACTACCTGCACGAGCTGGACACCGCCGCCGAGGACCTCACCATCAAAATGCGGTTGCATCACGGCGATCTGGCGCGTGAGCTGACCCGCCGGCTCACCGAGGTGCACGGGGTGCACATCAACCGCCGGATCGACCTGGGCGACACCGTGCTGCACCGCTTCGACCCCAAGACCAAAACGCTGGAATTCAGCAACCACTTGTCGCTGGGCCAGCAGGTTTTCAAAATGGCGGCCGAGCTCGCCTATCTCGAGTTCGGCGATCTCATCGACACTCTGGTCGAGGAGGGCAAGTTCACCAGCGACGAGTCACACACGCTGGCTCGGCTGGGGCTGGCTAATTATTTCGCCGCGGCAACCGTGCTCCCCTACCGCCAATTCCACGACGTCGCAGAGAATTTCCGCTACGACGTCGAGCGGTTGTCGTCGTTCTATTCGGTCAGTTACGAGACCGTCGCGCATCGGCTTTCGACGCTGCAGCGCCCATCGATGCGCGGCGTGCCGTTCTCCTTCGTCCGGGTCGATCGGGCCGGAAACATGTCAAAGCGCCAGTCCGCCACAGGCTTTCACTTCTCCTCCAGCGGAGGCACCTGCCCGCTGTGGAACGTCTACGAGACATTCGCCAATCCGGGCAAAATCCTGGTGCAGATCGCGCAGATGCCCGACGGACGCAACTACATGTGGGTGGCCCGCACCGTGGAGCGCCGCGCGGCCCGGTATGGTCAGCCGGGTAAGACCTTCGCGATCGGGCTGGGCTGCGAGCTTCGCCACGCTCACCGGCTCGTCTACTCGGAGGGACTCGACGTCTCGGGGGAACCAGGAACAGTGGCCACACCGATCGGCGCGGGCTGCCGGGTCTGCGAGCGCGACAATTGTCCGCAGCGCGCCTTCCCAGCGCTCGGACGCGCACTCGATCTCGACGAGCACCGCAGCACAGTGTCTCCCTATCTGGTGACCCAGCCGTGAGCGGCCCACCGGCCGGCCGCATCCCGCCGGGGCGGTTTCGCGAACTGGGACCGATCAATTGGGTGATCGCGAAGCTCGGTGCGCGCACCGTGGCGGCCCCGGAGATGCACCTGTTCACCACCCTGGGTCAGCGCCGGTTGCTGTTCTGGACGTGGCTGGCCTACGGGGGCCGGCTGTTGCGTGGAAAGCTTCCCACCATCGACACCGAATTGGTGATCCTGCGGGTGGCGCACCTGCGCGCGTGCGAATACGAACTGCAGCACCATCGCCGGATGGCGCGGGCGGCCGGGTTGGATGCGGACCTGCAGGCCGCCATCTTCGCTTGGCCGGAACGGCTCAACGCGGTCGAGGCGCGCCTGACGGTGCGTCAGCAGGCGTTGCTGGCGGCGACGGACGAATTCGTCAAAGACCGGACCGTCACCGCCGACACCTGGCGGCAGCTGGCGACTCACCTGGATCGGCGGCAGCTGATCGAATTCTGTTTACTGGCAAGCCAATACGATGGCCTTGCCGCGACAATGTCAGCGCTCGACATTCCGCTGGACCATCCGCACCAGCTATAGGTAGACGTCGGCAAGGATGGCCAGCGTCAGTATCACCGGAAGTACCGGCAGCGCGAAGGCGAACGCCGCCCATGCCTGCTTGTCGCGCCGGCGCTGCCGCAGGCCCCACACCGCGGCGCCGATCCCCAGCACCACCGAGACCAGCAGCACCAGCGGTCCCCACCGGCCGGCCGTCGCGTTGTCGCCGTTCGAAATGGCCAGCAACCACAGGACATAACCGGTCAACAGGCCACCGACGGCGCCCGCGATGGCCTGAGGCGTGACGGTCCGAATCATCTTTGACTCAGAAGTTGATCATGTGTCCGGTCAGGCCGTGGAAGCATTCCTGCAGCGCCTCGGACATGGTCGGATGGGTGTGCACGTTGCGGGCCAGCTCGGTCGCGGTCAGGTCCCACTTCTGGGCCAGCGTCAGCTCCGGAAGCAGTTCGGAGACGTCGTGCCCGACCAGGTGTCCACCGAGCAGCTCACCGTATTTGGCATCGGCGATCAGCTTGACGAACCCGCTGGGGTCGCCCACACCGTGGGCCTTGCCGTTCGCGGTGAACGGGAACTTCGCCACCACAACGTCGTGGCCTTCGTCGCGGGCCTGCTCCTCAGTGAGCCCAAAGCTGGCGACGTTGGGCTGGCAGAACGTCGCGCGCGGCATCATCCGGTAATCACCGAGCGCCAAAGTCTCTGCGCCGGCTATGGTTTCGGCCGCCACCACGCCCTGCGCCTCGGCGACGTGAGCGAGCTGCAGCTTCCCGGTGACATCACCGATGGCGTAGATGTGCTCGATGTTGGTGCGCATGTAGTCAGTGATTCCGATGGCCTTGCGGTCGGTCAGCGCGACGCCGGCCGCCTCCAAGCCGAAGCCCTCGACGTTGGGCGCAAAACCGATGGCCTGCAACACCTTTGCGGCCTTGAGTTCCTGTGGGTTGCCGTCCTTGCTGACGGCGACGGTCACCTCGGAGCCGTTGTCGGAGATGGACTCGACCTTCGTTCCGGTGAGGATTTTGACGCCCAGCTTCTTGAACTGCCTCTCGACCTCCTTGGAGACCTCGGCGTCCTCGTTGGGCAGGGCGCGCGGCAGGAATTCGACCACGGTCACGTCGACGCCGTAGTTCTTGAGCACATAGCCGAACTCCATGCCGATCGCTCCGCAACCGGCGATGATGATCGACTCCGGCAACTCCCGGGACAGGATCAGTTCCTCGTAGGTGACCACGTTGGCCGACAGCGACGTACCGGGGACCAGGCGGGTGCTGCTGCCAGTGGCGATGATGGCGTTGTCGAAGGTGACGGTTTCGGTGCCACCGTCGTTGAGCTCGACCGAGATCGTGTTGGCGTCCGTAAAGCGGCCGTAGCCATGGATTTCGGTGATCTTGTTCTTCTTCATCAGAAAGTGCACGCCGGCGACGCGGCCCTCGGCCACTTTGCGGCTGCGGTCAAACGCGACACCGTAGTCGAAGGTCGCCTCGCCGCTGATACCGAATGTCTTGGCCTCTTTGGTGAAGATATGGGCGAGTTCGGCGTTGCGCAGCAGCGCCTTGGACGGGATGCACCCGACGTTCAGGCAGACCCCGCCCCAGTACTTCGGTTCGACGACCGCGGTGGACAGGCCCAGCTGTGCGGCGCGGATGGCTGCGACATATCCGCCGGGACCGGCCCCGAGGACGACGACGTCATAGTGAGAAGGCACGAGCCCACCCTAGTTGGCCGAGACCCCTGATGGCCGCGCGGGCGAGGCCTCAATACGGAATGAGCCCGACGAGGCAGTGCCCCACCCGCTCGCAGTGGTAATAGCCGTACAGGGGCGCCGAGGCCACCAGCGCGGCGAACGGCCCCGACATCAGCGCCACCGCGAGCGCCGAGATCAACGGCCTGCCCTCGGTCATCGCCAGCATCACGCCGCCGACGATGCACACGACTACGTAAACCAGGACCACGAACAGCGCGGACCTCTTGTCGGCCGCGTGATACCACCAATAGAACAGCCCCAGCCCGATCACGGCCGCCGCGGCCCACACCCCGAGCAGCACCAGCGCCAACTTCCACCACTTGAGGTAGAGGTACCGGCCGGGCACGTTGACCGGCTGCACCGGGCCGACGAGCTCGGCCGGCTCCGGCTCGCCGGCGTCCGTCGTGGGCGTCGCCGCCTCGTCTTCCGCGGTTTTGCCCCTGGGCTCTTGTTCGGTTGCGGCGGGGTGTGCACCGGTGTCGTCATCGAAATCGGGGACCCACGACTGGGTGCCGGTGTGCTCGGAGTCGTCATCCGAGAAGTCCGGCACGAACGCCTCCGTCCCGGGACTAGAACCGTCCTTCTCGTCAGCCACCGGCGGTCACCCGCAACGCGACCAGGACGCCGAACCAGCCGGGCGCCACCGAGAGCAGGAACGCGCCCAGCATCGTGACCCACCGGCGCCCGGAAAACAGGATCGTCGTCACACCGACCACGCTGAGGAAACCGACCACCGACGCGATGGCGATGCCCGGGCGGACGCTGGCGTGGATCGCCACCGTGCATGCCACACCCGCCAAAAGTCCGACCGCACTGCCGATCAGCATGGCGCTGGCCAACAACCAGGGACGCGGAAGCGGGATCACTTTCTCGACTGTACTGCGGTTACCGCGCACGTCGCCGAGGCCGCGTCGGCCACCACCGGACCCCGCGTCGCGGGGCGTTCGCCGCGTTCGTAATCGGCGCCGGTGATCACCGCCGCGGCGGCCAGCGCAGCCCGCTCCTGCTCGGTGAAGACACGGCCGCGGGACAAAAACCGCACCCCGTCGGGGGCTTCCAGGCTGAACCCGCCGCCGCGCCCCGGCACCACGTCGATGACCAATTGAGTGTGCTTGTCGCGATAGTGGGCCGCGTACTGGGGACCCGAAATCCACACCGGCACGCCGTGCGTCCCGACGTCGAGCACGCCGAGCAATACGTCGCGGTCGCCGACGAGGAAGTCGCCGAGCGGATAACACATGGGCGACGAGCCGTCGCAGCAGCCGCCGGACTGGTGAAACATCACCGGGCCGTGGGTCGCCTGCACCCGCGTCAGCACCGCGGCGGCCGGGGCGGTGATGACCACCCCAGCTGGCGTGACCATCAGAAGAACCCGAGCGCCTTGTCGGAGTAGGACACCAGCATGTTCTTGGTCTGCTGATAGTGCTCCAGGGCCATCTTGTGGCATTCGCGCCCGAAGCCGGACAGCTTGTAGCCGCCGAACGCCGCATGCGGCGGATACACGTGATAGCAGTTGACCCACACCCGGCCGGCCTGGATGTCGCGGCCGGCGCGGTAGGCGGTGTTGCCGTCGCGGCTCCACACCCCCGCCCCCAGGCCGTAGAGGGTGTCGTTGGCGATCGAGATGGCGTCGTCGTAATCGTCGAACGACGTCACCGTCACCACCGGCCCGAAGATCTCCTCCTGGAACACCCGCATCTTGTTGTTGCCACCGAAGATGGTGGGCTGCATGTAAAAGCCGCCGGACAGGTCACCACCGAGCTCGGCGCGTTCGCCGCCGGTGATCACCTTGGCGCCCTCATCCTTGCCGATTTCGATGTAGGACAACACTTTTTCCAGTTGGTCGTTGGACGCCTGGGAACCCAGCATGGTCTCGCTGTCCAGCGGGTCGCCCTGGCGCACCGCCTTGGTGCGGATCGCGGCCAGCTCGAGGAACTCGTCGTAGATGTCGGCCTGGACGAGGCTGCGCGACGGGCAGGTGCACACTTCGCCCTGGTTGAGGGCGAACATGGTGAAGCCCTCCAGGGCCTTGTCCTGGTAGTCGTCGGCCTTGGCCATCACGTCGGAGAAGAAGATGTTGGGGCTCTTGCCGCCGAGTTCCAGCGTTACCGGGATCAGGTTGTGCGAGGCGTACTGCATGATCAGCCGCCCGGTGGTGGTCTCGCCGGTGAACGCGATCTTGGCGATCCGGTTGCTCGACGCCAGCGGCTTGCCGGCCTCGGCGCCGAATCCGTTGACGACGTTGATCACGCCGGGCGGCAACAGGTCGCCGATCAACGACATCAGGTAGAGCACCGAAACCGGTGTCTGCTCTGCGGGTTTGAGCACCACCGCGTTGCCGGCCGCCAGCGCGGGCGCCAGTTTCCAGGCGCCCATCAAGATGGGGAAGTTCCACGGGATGATCTGCCCGACCACGCCGAGCGGCTCGTGGAAGTGGTAGGCCACCGTGTCGTCGTCGATCTGCGACAGCGAGCCCTCCTGCGCGCGCAGCGCCGCGGCGAAATAGCGGAAGTGGTCGGCGGCCAACGGGATGTCGGCGGCCAGCGCCTCGCGGATCGGCTTGCCGTTGTCCCACACCTCGGCCACCGCCAGCGCGGTGGTGTGCTCGTCGATGCGGTCGGCGATCTTGTTCAGGATGGCCGCCCGCTCGGCGGGGGCCGCCTTGCCCCACGCCGGAGCCGCCGCGTGCGCGGCGTCGAGCGCCTTGTCGACGTCGGCCTCATCGGAGCGGGCCACCTCGCAGAACGTCTGCCCGGTGACCGGAGTCGGGTTCTCGAAGTAGCGGCCCTTCGCGGGCGCGACCCACTGTCCGCCGATGAAGTTCTCGTAGCGGGATTCATACGACATCAATGCCCCGGCAGAACCTGGACGTGCGAAAACAGTCATCTTTCGGCTCCCTTCACTCGTGACACAGCTCACAGTACGCTGCACTCATCCGGGGATGTCGGGTCGAAGTAGGGGGCGAACATGTCCGAGATGCATTCAGCCGAAGAGGCGCTGCGGCAATGGAGATCCGTGGCACCGGCCTGGGAACAGCACCGGGAACGCATGTTCTGCGACGTGCGCGCGGTGTCCGAGTGGCTCGTCGAGCAGGTCGATCCGCAACCGGGCCAGGCGGTGCTGGAGGTGGCGGCGGGCCCGGGCGAGACCGGTTTTCTCGTTGCGGACCGACTCGGTCCCACGGGTCGCCTGATCTCCAGCGATTTTGCTCCCGAAATGGTGGCGGCAGCCCAGCGCAGGGCCGACGAGCGTGGCCTGGAAAACGTCGAGTGTCGCGAACTCGACGCCGAGCAGCTCGATCTGCCAGATGCCAGTGTCGACGGGGTGCTTTCGCGGTTCGGGCTGATGCTTATGCCGGGACAGCAGAAAGCGGTCGCGGAAATCCGCCGGGTGCTGCGGCCGGGCGGCCGGTTCGCCTACGCGACGTGGGGACCGCCGGACCGCAACCCGTGGCTTTTCCAACTGGTGGTCGCGATGCTGCAGAACGGGGTCGCGCCGCCCGGGGACCCGTTCGCCCCGGGGGGTCCGTTCTCCCTCGCCACCCCCGAAAGTAACCGGGCGCTGGCCGAAGCCGGCGGTTTCGCCGACGTCGCCGTTGATGAAATTACCGGCGTCATGCGTTTCGACAGCCCAGACGAGCACTGGGCGCACGTGACCGGGCTCGCCGGGCCGGTGGTGGAGCTGGTGGCCTCCCTGGACCCCGCGCAGATAGACGCGATCCGTGGGACCCTCGGACCGTTGGTGGCGCCCTACCAGCGCGACGGCGCCCTCGAGATCCCGTGGACAGCGATGGTCACGAGGGCGACGTAAGGGCCGGTGCTTTCCGGCCGTCAGAATGGCGGCATGACTGAAGATCCGTACCTGTGGCTCGAGGACGTCACCGGTGACGAAGCCCTCGATTGGGTGCGGGCGCGTAACGAGCCGACGCTGGCCCGTTTCCGCGACGAGAATTTCGAACGAATGCGCACCGAGGCGCTCGAGGTGCTCGACACCGACGCCCGCATCCCCTACGTGGTCCGCCGGGGCGACTACCTCTACAACTTCTGGCGCGACGCGGCCAACCCGCGCGGGCTGTGGCGGCGCACGACGCTGGACAGTTACCGGACCGATTCCCCCGAGTGGGACGTGCTGATCGACGTCGACGAGTTGGGCCGGGCCGACGGCGAGAAATGGGTGTGGGCCGGCGCCGGTGTCATCTACCCCGAATACACCCGTGCACTGGTCAGCCTGTCCCGCGGTGGTTCCGATGCCTCCATCGTGCGTGAATTCGACATGATCACACGGGAATTCGTCGACGGCGGCTTTGAACTGCCGGAAGCCAAGTCACAGATCAGCTGGGCCGATCCGGACACCGTGCTGGTCGGCACCGACTTCGGCGCCGATTCGCTCACCGATTCCGGCTATCCGCGGGTGGTCAAACGGTGGCGCCGCGGCACACCGCTCGCCGACGCCGAGATGGTTTTCGAGGGCGCGCGTTCCGATGTCAACGTGGTGGCGAGCGCCAGCCGGATCCCGGGGTTCGAGCGCACGCTGATCGGCCGGGCTCTGGACTTCTGGAACGAAGAGGTCTACGAGCTGCGCGGCTCGGAACTCATTCGCATCGACGCGCCCACCGACGCCAGCGTCAGCCTGCACCGGGAGTGGCTGCTGATCGAGTTGCGCAGCGACTGGTCGTTGGGCAACGCCACCTACGCCGCCGGGTCGCTGCTGGCGGCGAAATACGAGGAATTCCTCGCCGGCACAGCGCAATTGCACATCGTGTTCGAACCCGACGAGCACACCGCGCTGAACCACTACGCGTGGACCAAGGACCGGCTGCTGATCGTCTCACTGGCCGACGTGGCCAGCCGCGTCGAAATCGTCAGGCCCGGCGACTGGCGGCGCGAGGCGATGGCCGGCATCCCGCCGGCGACCAACACCGTCGTCGTCTCCGCCGACGACACCGGTGACGAGTTCTTCCTGGATTCCAGCGGATTCGATACGCCGTCGCGGCTGATGCGGGGAACCGACGACGGGAAACTCGAACAGATCAAGTCCGCCCCGGGCTTCTTCGATGCCGAAAACATCTCGGTGACACAGCATTTCGTGGCATCACAGGACGGCACCTCGATCCCCTATTTCGTGGTGCGCGGCACACAGACATCCGACGGACCGGCACCCACCCTGCTGTACGGCTACGGCGGCTTCGAATCGTCGAACACGCCGGGCTACAGCGGCGTGCTGGGCCGGCTGTGGCTCGCCCGCGGCGGCACCTATGTCCTAGCCAACATCCGTGGTGGCGGCGAGTACGGCCCCGGCTGGCACACCCAGGCGATGCGCGAGGGCCGCCACAAGGTGGCCGAGGACTTCGCCGCGGTGGCAACCGATTTGGTGGAGCGCGGCATCACCACTGTCGAGCAGCTCGGGGCGCAGGGCGGCAGCAACGGGGGCCTGCTGATGGGCATCATGTTGACCAAGTACCCGGAGAGGTTCGGCGCATTGGTGTGCAGCGTGCCTCTGCTGGACATGAAGCGCTACCACCTGCTGCTGGCCGGCGCGTCGTGGGGCGCCGAATACGGCGACCCCGACAACCCCGACGATTGGGAGTTCATCTCCGAATACTCGCCCTACCAGAATATTTCGGCCACGCGCAAATACCCGCCGGTGCTGATGACCACCTCCACTCGCGACGACCGCGTGCATCCGGGCCACGCCCGCAAGATGACCGCGGCGCTCGAGGCCGCCGGTCAGCCGGTCTTCTATTACGAGAACATCGAGGGCGGGCACGCCGGGGCGGCGGACAACGAGCAGGTCGCGTTCAAGTCGGCGCTGACCTACTCGTTCCTATGGCAGACGCTGACGGCCGGCGCGGGATGAACGGGCGGAGGATCGTGGCGTTGCTGACGGCGGCGGTCCTGGTCGCATGCGGTCATCAGGAGGCCCAATCCCCCGGGGCCGCAACGACTACCGGTCTGCTGCCGGCGGGCGTGCCCACCGAGGGGTCCCGGCCGCGGGCCGCGACATTGCCGCCAGCGGCTGAGCCACGGAACGCGCCGCCGCCGACCGCGACATTGCCCGGCCGGGTGGTGCCGGTTGCCGGTCATCCCGAAGGCGTCGCAGTCAACGCCGCGACCCGGATCGTGGCGGTCACCACGCACGATCCCGATCAGCTTGTCCTGCTCGACGCCGACTCGTTGGGCGTATCCGCTCAGATTCCGCTGCCGGGTTCGGCACGCCATGTCGAGTTGGCCGCCCCGGGTGGACCGGTCCTGGTGCCGGTCGAAAGCGCAAATGCGTTGGTGCAAGTGCAGTTACCCGGTGGAGCCGTGTCGCCGTCGATCGTCACCGGCACTTCGCCGCATGACGCCGCGGCGGCGTCCAACGGCACCGTCTTCGTCGGAAACGAACTGGGCGGCACGGTGGCCGCGGTGCGCGGCGGCAAGGTCATGAAGGTCTTCACCGACAGCGTGCAACCCGCAGGTCTCGCCGCAGCCGGAACGGCCATCGGGATGTTGGACGCGCGGAGAAACACGCTGACGGTCTACGACGCGGAGCGGTTGGCCATCGTCGGATCGGCCCCGGCCGGCGCGGGGCCCACCCACTTGGTCACCGATCGGCACGGCCGGATGATCGCCACCGACACCCGCGGCGACACTATCCGGGTGTTCGATCCGTTGCCGGCGCCCCGCGAACTCGCCGCCGTCACGGAGCCCGGCGGCCCCTATGACATCGCCTACGACGCGGCGCGTGACCGGTTGTGGGTCGCCTCCTCGGGCACCGACGAGGTCGTCGGCTACGACGTGAGCCGGCCTGCGCCTCGTGAAATCCGGCGGATCCCGACGGTGCAGAACCCGTACAGCGTGGGGGTGGACTCGCGCACCGGACGCCTCGTCGTCGCGGGCGTCACCGCGGGGGTGCTCCAGGTCGTCGAGCCCGACGGCTGAACATCCGCCCGCCCTTAAGATCATCACCGTGGCCGCGATTCAACGCATCGAGCTCACCCTGCTGGCGACGGGATTGATCGGCATCCTGGCCTCGGCGGCACAGGCGCGCTATCGCTTCATCAAGCACCGTCGCGCCGGCCGGCGGTTCTACTGGGCGACCGCGATCATCGGCATCGTCTGCTTTGCGGCCGGAACCGGCCAGCTGTGGCCGAATGCCATTCTGGTGGCGGCGGTTTTTTCGGCCATCGTCGTGTTCTCGGCCTACCTCACGACGCCGTATTTGAAGATCGGCGGGCGGATCTATGCGTCCTCGCCGGAGAACCGCGAGCCCGACCTCTAAGGACGCTATGCCGACCAGCGACTTCCAGACCCTGCTCTATCGGACGGCCGGCGCCGTCGCCACCGTCACGCTGAACCGGCCGGAACAGCTCAACACCATCGTGCCGCCGATGCCGGACGAGATCGAGGCCGCCATCGGGCTGGCCGAGCGCGACCCGGCGATCAAGGTCATCGTGCTGCGCGGCGCGGGCCGGGCCTTCTCCGGTGGCTACGACTTCGGCGGCGGATTTCAGCACTGGGGCGAGGCCATGATGACCGACGGGAAATGGGATCCCGGCAAGGACTTCGCGATGGTCAGCGCCCGCGAGACCGGCCCGACGCAGAAATTCATGGCGATCTGGCGCGCGTCCAAGCCGGTGATCGCGCAGGTGCACGGCTGGTGCGTGGGCGGGGCCAGCGACTACGCGCTGTGCGCGGACCTGGTGATCGCCAGCGAGGACGCCGTGATCGGCACGCCCTACAGCAGGATGTGGGGGGCGTATCTGACCGGGATGTGGCTCTACCGGCTGAGTCTGGCCAAGGCGAAGTGGCACTCGCTGACCGGCCGGCCGCTGACCGGTGCACAGGCCGCCGAGATCGAGCTGATCAACGAGGCGGTGCCGTTCGAGCGTCTGGAGGCGCGGGTCGCCGAAGTGGCGACCGAGCTGGCGCAGATTCCCTTGTCGCAGCTGCAGGCGCAGAAGCTGATCGTCAACCAGGCCTACGAGAACATGGGGCTGGCGTCCACCCAGACGCTGGGCGGCATCCTAGACGGCCTGATGCGCAACACCCCCGACGCGTTGGCCTTCATCAACACTGCCCAATCCGACGGCGTGCGGGCCGCGATCGAGCGCCGCGACGGCCCCTTCGGTGATTACAGTCAGGCGCCGCCGGAGCTACGGCCCGATCCCACACACGTTATCGTCCCTGATGGCGACTGATACTGAGATGCACTAGCGAAATCCTGAGAGTGAGCTGGAAACTGTTCCGGTGTGGGCAAGAGGTGTTACCGTTATAGCCATGTCTCGGCTGAGTACTGGCCTGCGTGCAGGCGCTACGTTCCTTGCTCTGGGTATTACCGCTGCGATTTTTCCGTCGACGGCGGTAGCCGACTCCACGGAGGACTTCCCAATCCCCCGCCGAATGATCAACACCACGTGCGACGCCGAGCAGATCCTGGCGGCCTCGCGGGACACCAGCCCGGTGTACTACCAGCGCTACATGATCGACTTCGACAACCACCCGAACGTGCAGCAGGCGACCATCGATAAGGCGCACTGGTTCTACTCGCTGTCACCGCCGGACCGCCGGAACTACTCCGAGAACTTCTATGCGCCCGTGTCCGATCCGCTGTGGGTGGCCTGGCCCAACCACATGAAGATCTTCTGGAACAACAAGGGCGTGGTGGCCAAGGCCACCGACATCTGCAACCAGTACCCACCCGGCGACATGTCCGTCTGGGACTGGGCCGAGCCCACTGGCCCGCCCGGGTGGCCAGGACCTGTCAAGGGTAGGGTCGACCCCCAAGGCTAGGGTCGAGTCATCCTGTGACGGCGCTTGGAACCGATCGTTGTCCGGCGCGTCGTCCCGTAACGGGCTGTCTCAGCGCACGAATCGACGGCTTAGGCTCGCATCTGCGTCTCGCGACTGCCGAGCTTTCGGCAACCTCGTAGAGCAGGCGTTGCACCGACGTTAGGCAGAATGCCGCGTCGATACTTCTGACCGCGAGGTGTTCCAACCACGCCCCGAGGCCGAGTCGCAGCTCTTCACGCCAGCACGGATCTCGACACTCGCGCCACGTGAATATCAGCGCGGTTGTACCACTCCGCCCGGCGGGTGCTCGTCGACGTCGTTGAGGATCAACTCGCGCACGGCGGGACGCGGTCCGTACGGCCGCAGCATGGTGCTGGCCGGCCGTGGACGCACGTGCTGAGGCCACCAGAACCAGCGCCCGAGCAGGGTGGCCAGCGACGGTGTCATGAACGACCGCACGATCAAGGTGTCGAAGAGCAGCCCTAGCGCGATCGTCGTACCCACCTGGGCCATCACCAGCAGCGGGCTGAACATGAACGTGGCCATGGTGGCGGCGAACACCAGACCGGCGGAGGTCACCACCGAGCCCGAACCGGCCATCGCGCGGATCGTCCCTGTCTTCAGCCCGGCGTGGATTTCCTCCTTGAACCGCGAAATCAGCAGCAGGTTGTAGTCCGAGCCGACCGCCAGCAGCAGGATGACCGCCATCGCCAATACCATCCAGTGCAACTTCAAACCCAGGATGTACTGCCATACGAGCACGGAGAGCCCGAATGAGGCGCCCAGCGACAGCAACACCGTACCGACGATCACGAAGGCCGCGACGACGCTTCGGGTGATCACCAGCATGATGACGAAGATCAAAGTGGCCGCGGCGATTCCGGCGATCATCAGGTCGATGTTGGAGCCGTCGTGCATGTCCTTGTACGTCGCGGCGGTGCCGCCGAGGTAGACCTTGGCGCCCTCCCAAGGAGTGCCCTTGATCGCCTCGTGCACGGCCTGCTTGATCGGTTCGATGTGTTTGATGCCTTCAGGAGTCGCCGGGTCGCCTTCATGGGAGATGATCAGCCGGACGGCGTGCCCGTTCGGCGAGATGAACTGTTTGAGACCCCGCGCGAAATCCGGGCTCTTGAACGCCTCCGGCGGAAGGTAGAACGTGTCGTCGTTCTTCGCTTTGTCGAAGGCATCGCCCTGCGCGGTGGCGTTGTCCGACTGCGCTCTCGCCTGTTCGTTGAGACCCTGTGTGATCGCATAGTTCGACATGATGGTGTCGAGGTTGCGCTGCTGGCTCTCGATCTGCGGCGGTATCAGCGCCACCAGTTTGGGCTGGATCCGATCCAGCTTGTCGAGGTTCGCGCTGAGGTTCACGATGTTCTCGGCCACCTGGTCGATGCCGTCGAGCGCGTTGAAGACCGATCGAAGCGCCCAGCAGACCGGGATGTCGTAACAGTGCTTCTCCCAGTAGAAGTAGCTGCGGATCGGCCGGAGGAAGTCGTCGAAGTCCGCGATGTCGTCGCGCAACTTCTCGGTGATCTGCACGGTTTCCTTGGTGAGCCTGGTGGTTTCGTGTGTCGTGTTGCTGAGGTCCTGGGTGACCTGCATCTGCTCATGCAGCGTTGCCATCGTCTTGTGCAGCTCATCGGCCTGCTTGAGCAGGTTCGCCGCCTGCTCGTCCTGATAGTGCTGGGTCTGGATCCGCCCTGCGGCTTGCGCGCCCATCTGGAAACCGAGGGTGCTGTGGTCGAGCGGCGTGCCCAACGGCCGGGTGATGGTCTGCACTCGGCCGATTCCGGGGATGTGGAAGACCGCCTTGGCGACCTTGTCCAGGACGATGAAGTCGGCCGGGTTACGCAGGTCGTGATCGGTCTCGATCATCAACAGCTCGGGATTGAGCCGAGCCTGGTCGAAGTGCCGGTCCGCGGCGGCATAGCCGACATTGGCCGGGGTGTCCGCCGGCAGGAAGTGGCGGTTGTCGTAGTCCGTCTTGTAACCGGGCAGGGCGAGCAGACCAACCAAGGCGATCGCGATGGTCACCGCGAGCACCGGTGCGGGCCAGCGGACGATCGCGGTGCCGATGCGACGCCAGCCCCGGGTCTGCAGCGTGCGCTTCGGATCCATGAGCTTGAAGAACGAAGCCACCGTCAGAATCGCAGGACCCAGCGTCAAAGCCCCGAACACCGCGACCAGCATGCCGACCGCACAAGGCACCCCCAGCGACTCGAAGTACGGCAGCCGGCAGAAGCTCAGGCAGTACATCGCGCCGGCGATGGTCAGGCCCGATCCCAGCACAACATGCGCGGTGCTGTGGAACATGGTGTAGAACGCTTCTTCGCGGGTCTCGCCCAGACCACGGGCCTCCTGATAGCGGCCGACCACAAAAATTGCGTAGTCCGTCCCGGCGGCGATCGCCATCAGCACCAGCATGTTGTTGGCGAAGGTCGACAGCCCCATTATCCCGTAGTTGCCCAGTGTCGCGACGACGCCACGGGCGGCGGCCAGCTCGATGAACACCATCGCCAGCATGATCAGCATGGTGGTCAGCGACCGGTAGACGAAAAGCAGCATCACCACAATCACCAGGAAGGTGATAAGAGTGACGACCGCGACGCCCTTCTGCCCCGAGTGGGACTGGTCGGCGAACAGCGGACCCGCGCCGGTGACGTATGCCTTGATTCCCGGCGGCGCGGGCACCGAGTCCACGATCTTGCGGACGGCCTCGGCAGACTCGTTCGCCAGCCCGCTGCCCATGTTGCCGGCGAGGTAAACCTGGACGTACGCGGCCTTTTGATCGTGGCTCTGGGAACCCGCCGCCGTCAGCGGATCGCTCCAGAAATCCTGGACGTGCTGAACATGTTCCTTGTCTTGCTCGACGCGCCTGACGATCTCGTCGTAATAGCGGTGCGCTTCGGCCCCGAGTGGCTTGTCGCCCTCCAGCAAGATCATGGCCGAGTTGTCGGAGTTGAACTCCTTGAACGTCGATCCGACCCGCATCATCGACTGGAAAGATGCCGCGTCAGTCGGACTCATCGACACCGAGTGGGTTTTGGCGACGACCTCCAGCTGCGGGGCCACGGTGTTGGTGACGAACACGATGCCCAACCACACCAGGACGATCGGCAGCGCCAGCCGGTGAATCATCCGCGGCAGGAACGGTGGGATCAGCGGCTGATCGACGCGCGGCGGAACCTCGGCTGGCTCGCTCATGCGGACTTGTCCAGGCAATAGACGAAGGCGTTCACGGTTTGGTTGGGATCTGAGCGATTCGGAGTCTTGATGACGTCACCGCTCCCGTCGTGCTTGTTCACCACGAATTGGCAAGCGATCCAACTGCCATCTCCTTGCGCCACCAGGTTTGCCGGGATGCCAGGCTTCGTTGAACTCAATACTTTGCTCCAGGGCAGCGGCACGTTGAGGGCCTGCTGCGGATGGGAGTTTTCGTCGAGGTAGTTGATGGTTGCCGTGCTGCCGGGTGAGCCCCAGACCTCGAGCGTGATCGTCTTGGCGTTGAACTCATCGAGGACCTCGCCCGAGGTGCCACCACCGAACGAACCCTTATGAACGCCGAAGACGCCGTGCAATCGGTATACGACGAATCCGGACAGCGCGACGACAGCTGCGATCGTGAGCACCAGCCAGAAACGCGCCAAAAGGCCCTTTTTCCCTGCTCGCCGCGGAGCGGCCACTTCGCCCTCCCCGCCGGCCGAGCCCTGCTTTTTCAGCGGCTCGGTCCTCGGCTCAGTCGTCGTCATCCGCGCTCCAAGTCCTTCACGTTCACCGGTTGCAGTTCGCCAAGCCACAGCCCCCCGGCCTCCTCTCTGCGTTCATTGCGATCCCGAGATGAGCCCGACGCACGTGGCCGTCAGCAGGCGGGTCAGGGCGGACGCGAAGTCCAGATTCCACTCGGGCGGAACGACTTCGGGCTCCTCGGCGTAGACGTCGGTCAGCTGCTCCGGCGGGTTCGCGACCTGCCACAGCGTCGCGGCCAGCGAGTACGCGGCCAGCAGAATGTCAAGCGAGCCCGATCGTCCGAGGTCGGGCAACGCGCTTCCGATCGAATCCGCCAGCGAGAGTGTGGCCGCGGTACTGATCCGCCTGACCTCGATGACCCGTTCCGCGTCCACCTCGTGTTCCAGGTGCAGGTGCAGGTTGGCCAGCAGGTCGCAGAACAACGGGTCTTCGGCCAGGGCTTCGGCCAGTGTCTCGGCGATGCGCGAGGGCGACTTCGCGCCCGGCTCGGCGAGCTTCTGCGACACCGTATTCGACCACCGCACCCAGCCCTCGGCGGACAGATGCAGCAGAACTTCCTTGTGCGAGGTGAAGTAGCGGCGCACCGCCGAGTAGTGAATTCCGGCGCGGCTGGCCACCGCGGTCAGGGTGACCGACGCGACGCCCGTTTCCATTGCCAGCGAGCGTGCGGCTTCCACGAGGGCCTCCGCACGTTGGCGCTTCTTCTCCTCCGTGCGGGCGCGCTGGAATGTCAATTGCGCCACCGGCTGAGCGTAACGCACATTGTGTGAGTTGCATAACGCACGTCGCGTGATTTGTCCCTGGTCACTCGTGGTCGTGGAAGCAGGTAAAGGTGTAACCATGCTCGTCGTCCGGCACCCATCAAGCCTCTCGGAGTAGCCCGTGCACACCATCGCCCTGATCGGGTTTCTCGGCGGGCTGATCACCGGTATCTCGCCGTGCATCCTGCCGGTGCTTCCGGTGATCCTGCTGTCCGGCATGGACAGCACCCGGGCGGGCACGCCCACGCTGCGTTCCGCGGCGCGGCCATACCTGGTGATCGCGGGCTTGGTGTGCAGCTTCAGCGTCGCCACGTTGGCCGGCTCGGCGCTGCTCACGGCGCTGCACCTGCCGCAGGACGCGATCCGGTGGGCCGCACTGGTGGTGTTGGTCTTGATCGGCCTCGGCCTGATCTTCCCCTCGGTGCAGCACCTGATCGAACGGCCGTTCGCCTACCTCCCACAGCGTCAAATCGGCTCGGGGACAAATGGTTTCGCCCTGGGGCTGACCTTGGGCGCTCTCTATGTGCCGTGCGCGGGCCCGGTGCTGGCCGCGATCGTGGTGGCCGGGGGGACGTCGTCGATCTGGCTCGGCGCCCTCGTGCTGACGGCGACGTTCGCCGCCGGCAACGCGTTGCCGCTACTGGCCTTCGCGCTGGCCGGGCGGCGCGTCGCCGAACGCGTGGCCGCATTCCGCCGCCCGCAGCGCGCGATTCAGGTCGCCGGCGGAATCGCGATGATCGTGCTGGCTGTGGCGCTGGTGTTCAATCTGCCCGCGATGCTGCAGCGAACCGTCCCCGACTACGCGACGGCGATGCAGAACAAGCTGGGGGCCAACGACATCGAGCGCAGCCTGGCACCGGCCGCCGCCCGACAGCACGGCGGCGGACTGCCGCTGAGCCCGCCCGGCGCCACCTTCAGCGGCGCACTGAGCGACTGCGCCGGCGTCTCCGCCGGCCTGCAGCAGTGCGGACCGGCTCCCGCCCTCACCGGCATCACCGGGTGGCTCAACACCCCGGACGGCAAGCCGCTGGATTCCGCGTCGGTGCGCGGCAAGGTGATCCTGATCGACTTCTGGGCCTACTCGTGCGTCAACTGTCAGCGCGCCATCCCGCACGTAATCGATTGGTACAACCGATATCGCGACAGCGGGTTTCTCGTCATCGGGGTGCACACCCCGGAGTACGCGTTCGAGCGGGTGCCCGCCAATGTGGCCAGCGGCGCAGCGGATCTGCACATCACCTATCCCATCGCGCTGGACAACGACTACGCGACCTGGAACAACTTTGACAACCTGTATTGGCCGGCCGAATATCTGATCGACACGAATGGGCAAGTGCGGCACAGCAAATTCGGCGAGGGCGACTACGACGACACCGAGAAGCTGATCCGCAAGCTTCTCATCGATGCCCATCCCGGCATCCAGTTACCCCCGCCGACGCACTCGGTCGACATGACACCGCAGACCAGGCTCACGCCCGAGACGTATCTGGGTGTCGGCAAGTCCGAAAATTACGGCGGCACTGGGAAATACCAGGCCGGCGCCACCACGCTGAGCTTCCCGCCGAACCTGGCGGACGACAGGTTCGGCCTGCGCGGCCGCTGGATCCTGGACAACCAAGGCGCCACGGCGGACGGCGACGACTCCGCCGTCCGGCTAAACTACACCGCGAAAGACGTCTACGCGGTCGTCGGCGGAACCGGCACCATCACCGTGACCCGGGACGGCAACACCACCACGACCCCGATCGGCGGGGCACCCACGTTGCACCGCATCGTCGCCGACGCCTCCGCGCACCGAGATCAGCTGGACATGCGAGTCAGCAAGGGCCTGCAGGTGTTCTCGTTCACCTTCGGCTGAGCCGGCGCGCTACGACCTCTTCGCGAGACTGCCCAGCACCGCCACGATCACGCCGAACACGACCATAGCGGCGCCTGCGAGCAACGTGGCGTTGAACCATTGGTGCAGACCGGCTTCGGCGTGTTCGACCATCACCTGCGCGACTTGTCGAACGTTTCCGGTGGTGCGATTCAGCGCATCGTTGACATAGCGGCCGGCGACCTCGATACCCGCCCAGCCGCCCGCACCGACGAGCAGCGCCGAGATGCCCAGGCTACTCAGCGCCTTGCCGCGCCGGCGCGCGGCCGCCACCGTCAGCAACGCGCCGACGCCACACAGCGCCGCCACACCCAAACTCAGCCACGGGCCCCAACTGGACATCCGGCTCAGCCGCCCCTTCCGCATCGAATTTGGTAACGAAACAGTCAGCGGGACAGTGAGTTTCGCGGGGACCACCACATTGTGGCGGGCGAGCAGCGGCTGAATCGAGCCGTCGTTGAGCATCGGCGCCACGTGGACTGCCCACTGGTTGCCGTTCTCGTCGGCCCCCGGGTCGCCGAACAACCAGCCGTGCGCCGCCCGATTCGCCTGGGCGAAAAGCGGCGGAAACCCGGGACCGGCGGTGAATGCTCGGGCGGCCTCGTGCACCTCGGAACCCTCGATCGGTGAGCGGCGCGCGCCATGCTCGGCAATGAGAGTAATTGCCCGGCTGCTCAGTTCGGATGCCATGGCGGACTGCAGGGCGGGATCGGACGCCGCGCGCTGCGCCAGCGCGGCGTAGCCGTCGGCGTCAACGACATGCAGCTGCACCCACGCCGCGGGTACCGCCACCGCCAACGCGAGCGTGGTGATGACCCACAACAGCACGGTCGCCGCGAAACGCACGCCCGCGAATCTACTGAATGCCCCGCACGTACGCGGCCTGCCCGAGGTGCTGGGCGCAGTCGTCGATGATGCTCACCAATCGCGCGCTGGCCGTCACCGGCGGATCCCAGTTGGTGTCCACGACGCGGGCCAGTTCGTCAGCGGTGACTCCGGCGATGTATTCGAGAGTGAGCTTGTGCACCGCGTGGTAGTAGCCGGACAGCAGATCCGCGGGCGCCTTCACCTTGGCCACGTCGTTGGGCCCGTGTCCGTATCCGGTGTCGTCGCGCGGCAGGTCCAGTCCGAACCGCTCCACCCAGCCGTCGCGGAACCACACCTGCTCGACGCCGGCGACGTCGGCCAGCTGGGCGTCCTGCACCCGAGCGCTGTGCCAGAGCAGCCACGCGATGCTGTTGGCATTCGGGGCCGGCCGGTAGCCGGACTCCTCGTCGGTCAAGCCCTCGGCGATCTGGTCGACGTGCTCGATCAACCGGGTGAACGCGTCGCGCAGCAGCTCTTGCAGGATGGCGGCGTCGTCGTCGGTGCTGGCCATACCCGCGACACTACGGGAGGGTGCCGTGGAAGACCGCTTCGACGTTGTTGCCGTCGGGGTCGCGCACGAACGCCCCGAAGTAGCCGGGGTGGTATTCCGGCCAGCGCCGCGGCGCATGCAGTGCTTCGGCGCCCAGCTCGACAGCAGCCTCATAAAAGACGCGCACCGCGGCCTCGTCGGCGGCCTCGAAGGCCAGGTGCACTTCTCGATTGGGTCCCGCCGGCGCGGCCGAGATCCAGAATGTCGGCTTGCCCGCGCGCCCGTATCCGATGGCGCGACCCACGTCCAGCTGCCGGGAGAACCCCAGCGTCCCCAGCACCGCGTCGTAAAACCGCTGAGATTCCGCGTAGTCGGCGCAATTGATTCCCACATGGTCGATCACGGAGAAGATCCTGGCACGACCCGCCGCTGCGGTCGTAGATTGTTTGAATGACTTACGACCTCATCATCCGCAACGGCACCATCGTCGACGGGTTGGGGGGTGAGCCGTACGTCGGTGACGTGGCGGTGAAAGGCAACGTCATCGAGGCGGTCGGCGCGGTAAACGGGGCGACCGCCGCGCGGGAGATCGACGCCACCGGGCTTCTGGTCACCCCGGGCTTCGTCGACCTGCACACCCACTACGACGGCCAGTCCATCTGGTCGGAGCGGCTGACCCCGTCCTCGGCGCACGGTGTGACGACGGTGGTGATGGGCAACTGCGGGGTCGGTTTCGCGCCCTGCCGGCAGGAGGACCACGACGTCCTGGTCGACGTGATGGCGGGCGTGGAGGACATCCCCGGTGTCGTCATGACCGACGGGCTGCCGTGGACGTGGGAGACGTTCCCCGAATACATGGACGCGCTCGAGTCAGGCAAGCGCGACATCGACGTGGCCGCGTACCTGCCGCATTCACCGCTGCGGGTGTACGTGATGGGCCAGCGCGGCGCCGACCGCGAGCCGGCCACCGAGGACGACCTGGCCAAGATGCGCGAGCTGGCCAAGGAGGCGATCGAGGTCGGGGCGCTCGGCTTCGCGTCGTCGCGGCTGACGATTCACAAGACCGAAAGCGGTTCGCCCATACCGAGTTACGAGGCCGCCCGGGAGGAGATCGAGGAGATCGCCCGCGGCGTCGTGGACGGCGGCGGCGGCCTGCTGCAGTTCGTTCCCGACATCCCGTCGGGTGGCTACCAGCCGGTACTGCAGACGGTGTTCGACGTCGCCGAGGACGTCGGATTGCCCGTCACCTTCACCCTCGTCGTCGCCAACGCCGGCGACCCGACCTGGCCGGACGCCATCACGATGATCGAGAAGGCCAATGCGGCCGGCGGTGACGTCAGCGCGCAGCTGCTGCCGCGTCCGATCGGTCTGATCATTGGGTTGCAGCTGTCCGCCAACCCCTTCGTGCTCTACCCCAGCTACCGCGAGATCGCGCACCTGCCGCTGGACGAGCGGGTAGCCGAGATGCGCAAGCCCGACGTTCGGGCCCGCATCCTGGCCGACAAGCCCGGCCAGGGTCACCCGATCCTGTTCGTGACGCAGATGTGGGACTGGATCTTCCCGCTGGGCGACAGCCCCAACTACGAGCCGGACCCCTCGGACAGCATCGGGGCCCGGGCCCGTGCCAAGGGTGTGAACCCGATGGAAGAGGCCTACGACCGGCTGCTGGACGACGAGGGCCGGGCCATGCTGTTGGTCGCGACCAGCAACCTGCAGAACAACTCGCTGGACATCGTCGGCGAGCTGCTGCACCGCGACGACGTGGTGCTGGGTCTCGGTGACGGGGGCGCGCACTACGGGATGATCTGCGACGCCAGCTACTCGACCTATTTCCTGACGCATTGGGCGCGGGACCGCAAGGCCGGTCGGTTCACCGTGCCCGAAGCGGTTCGCGAGCTCACCTCGGTGCCGGCCCGCATCGCCGGGCTGGGTGATCGCGGTCGGATCGCGGTCGGCTACAAGGCCGACCTCAACGTCATCGACCACGCCGCACTGCGGCTACACAAGCCGATGATCAGCTACGACCTGCCGGCCGGGGGACGGCGCCTGGATCAGACCGCCGAAGGGTATGTCGCCACGATCGTGGCCGGAGAAGTGATCGCCGAAAACGGCGTCCCTACGAAGGCCCGTCCAGGCAAGTTGGTGCGTGGGCGTCAGCCCGTTCCTGTACCCGCGGGATAACGCCACCAAAAGTGGCATATACCAGCTAAGTTGGGTCGGTGACGAACCCGCATTTTGCGTGGTTGCCGCCAGAAGTCAACTCGGCACTTATTTCTTCCGGTCCCGGTCCCGGGCCGCTGCTTGCTGCCGCGGCGGCGTGGGACGGGCTGGCCGGGGAGTTGTCCTCGTCGGCATCGTCATTTTCTTCGGTGACGTCAGATCTGGCCAGCGGGTCGTGGCAGGGGGCGTCGTCGACGGCCATGATGTCCGTGGCCAGCCGATACGTGAGCTGGCTCAGCGCCGCGGCGGCGCAGGCCCAAGAGGTGTCGCAACAGGCCTCGGCCATCGCGACCGCGTTCGAGGTGGCGCTCGCGGCCACGGTACAGCCAGCAGTGGTGGCGGCCAACCGCGCCTTGGTGGCGGCGTTGGCGGCAAACAATCACCTTGGTCAGAACACCCCGGCCATCGCCGACATCGAAGCCGCCTACGAGCAGATGTGGGCCTCGGACGTGGCGGCGATGTTCGGCTATCACGCCGACGCGTCGGCGGCCGTGGCCAAGTTGCCGCCCTGGAATCAGGTGCTGCAGAACCTTGGCTTCTCCAGCACCGGCACCGCCGTCACACGCCCGGCGCCGCAGTAATTCCCGCGCCTATCCTGGAAGGTCATGCGCACCAAGAAGAAAGTCGATCTCCAGGCGCTGGCCAAGGCGCTGCCCGACTACCCGTATGCGTACTTGATCACGGTCGACGACGAATATCGGGCGCACACCGTGACGGTCGAGCCGCAACTGCGCGAGGCCACCCTGGACGTCGGACTCATCGGAGGGCGAACCCGCAGCAACCTCGCCCGGCGCGCCGACGTGACCCTGTTGTGGCCGCCCACCGAACCCGGCGGCTACTCGCTGATCGTCGACGGCACCGCCGAAGTGGCCGAGGCCGGGACCGAGACCGCCCGCCTGACTGTGGTTCCCACCCGTGCGCTGCTGCATCGCGAGGCCGACTCCCCCGACGCGGCGAAGGGCTGCCTGCACGACTGCGTGGTGTTCTCGCTGCCGGCCTAGCGGCGATCGCAAGCGCGGCCGTGGCGATCGCAAGCGCGGCGTGGCCGGGCGCAGCGGGTCGCCACTACAGGTCGAAGCCGGGCGCTGCGGGTCGCCACCATCGGACCAGGGCCGTACAGTCTCACCCGTGAGCCGCGTCGCACCGCTCGCTCCACCGTGGAGCGAAGAAGATGCCACTGGTATCAACAGTTGGGGCCACCCCGACCGCACCTATGAGCCGCTGCTGTTGGTGCGTTGCCTGCAGCGCCATCCAGCGCTGGCCTCGCGCCTGCGTAAGCTCGGCGAATCCCTTTATGTCGCAGCGCTTTTGCCTGGCCGGACGCGAACCATCGCCGTCCTTCGCCTCTGCGCGCTGCTGCGCTGTCAGTACGAGTGGGGCGGACAGGCGGCGTTTTGGGGCCCGATCGCGGGTGTCAGCGACGACGAGTGCGACGCGCTGGTCACCGGCGGCCCCGACGACTCGCGGTGGAGCCCGGCCGAGCGAGCGCTGATCGAGGCGGTGGACGAACTCGAGCGCACCGGCACGTGGTCCGAGGCGACGTGGAGCGCGCTGGGCCGCGACCTGGACGACGAGCAGCGCATCGAATTGCTCACGGCGGTGGGCTGGTATCGCACCATCTGCACGCTGTGCAACGCGCTCGCGCTCCCGGTGGAGGGCTGGATGCGGGCCTGGCCCCACTCAGCGGGCTGAGCGATCCCGGCGCAGGCTGGGATGCTGATTCTTCACTAGCGGCAACAACACCCGCCGCGGCATGAACTGGAACAGGCGGGTCGTGATCTGGCTGGGCAGGCCGGGGATGACGGTCCCACGGTCGTGGTCTAGGGCGTCGACTCCGGCGCGTGCCACCTCACGCGACGGCTTCCACAGCAACTTCGGGAACGCGTTGGCGAACTCTCGCTCGTCCATGCCGGCGCTTTTCACGAACTCGGTGCGCACCGGCCCGGGGCACAGCAGCGCGATGGTGACGCCGGTGCCGGCCAGTTCACCGCGCAGCCCCTGTGTGTAGTTGTTGACGAACGCTTTGGTGGCCGCGTAGCCGACCTGTCCGGGAAAGGGTTGGTACCCCGCGGTGGAGCCGACATTGAGGATCGCGCCGCGCCCGCGCGGCACCATCTGCTGGACCGCGCGCGTGGTCAGGTCGATGACCGCCTCGACGTTGACCCGCACCTGGGCGATCTCGTCGTCGACGGGCGTTTTGGTCACCGAACCCATGGTGCCGATGCCGGCGTTGTTGACCAGGATGTCGGCGGTCAGGCCGCGACGGTCGACCTCGCCGAAAAGGCCGGCGCGAGCGGCGGAATCGGCGACGTCGCAGGCGATCACCTCGACGCGGACACGGCCGGCGAGCTCGTCGGCCAGCTCGCGGAGACGCTCTTCGCGGCGGGCGACCAGCGTCACGCCGTGGCCGCGGTCGGCCAATTCGCGCGCGATGTCGGCGCCGATGCCCGACGAGGCGCCGGTCACGACGGCGGTGCTGGTGGGTGAGGGAGTCGGAAGGGCCACGCGTTCAACGTACAAGGCGGCCCGGCGCGCCGAACGTGAAACCAGGGCGGACAACTCGCCGAAATCGCGCCCTGAGTTCACGCTCGGCGCAGCGCACACACGAAAAAGCCCGGCCCCTTGGGGGCCGGGCTTTCCCGTACTCGAGTGGTGGACTTAGAAGTCCATGCCGCCCATGCCGCCGGTCGGGTCACCCGCGGGTGCGGCCGCCTTCTCCGGCTTGTCGGCGACGACGGCCTCGGTGGTGAGGAACAGCCCCGCGATGGACGCCGCGTTCTGCAGCGCCGAACGGGTCACCTTCACCGGGTCGGCAACGCCGGCCTTCAGCAGGTCCTCGTACTCACCGGTCGCGGCGTTCAGCCCCGTACCGGCGGGCGAGTTGCGGACCTTCTCGGCCACCACACCGGGCTCCAGACCACCGTTGAAGGCGATCTGCTTCAGCGGAGCCTCGAGCGCCACGCGCACGATGTTGGCGCCGGTCGCCTCGTCACCGGTGAGCTTCAGCTCGTCCAGCGACGGGATCGCGTGCAGCAGGGCCACGCCACCACCGGCGACGATGCCCTCCTCGACGGCGGCCTTGGCGTTGCGCACCGCGTCCTCGATGCGGTGCTTGCGCTCCTTGAGCTCGACCTCGGTCGCGGCCCCGGCCTTGATCACCGCAACACCGCCGGCCAGCTTGGCCAGACGCTCCTGCAGCTTCTCGCGGTCGTAGTCGGAGTCGCTGTTCTCGATCTCGCTGCGGATCTGGGCCACCCGGCCGGCGATGGCGTCGGAGTCACCGGCGCCCTCGACGATGGTGGTCTCGTCCTTGGTGACGACGACCTTGCGGGCCTTACCCAGCAGGGCGACGTCGGCGCTCTCCAGCGACAGGCCGACCTCTTCGCTGATGACCTGACCACCGGTGAGGATGGCCATGTCCTGCAGCATCGCCTTGCGGCGGTCACCGAAGCCGGGGGCCTTGACGGCCACCGACTTGAAGGTGCCGCGGATCTTGTTGACGACCAGGGTGGACAGCGCCTCGCCCTCGACGTCCTCGGCGATGATCAGCAGCGGCTTACCGGCCTGAATGACCTTCTCCAGCAACGGCAGCAGGTCCTTGACGGTCGACACCTTGGAGCTGACCAGCAGGATGTAGGGGTCCTCGACGACAGCTTCCTGACGCTCGGCGTCGGTGACGAAGTAGCCCGAGATGTACCCCTTGTCGAACCGCATGCCCTCGGTGAGCTCGAGCTGCAGGCCGAAGGTGTTGGACTCCTCGACGGTGATGACGCCCTCGTTGCCGACCTTGTCCATGGCCTCGGCGATCAGGTCGCCGATCGACTGGTCGCCCGCGGAGATGGCTGCGGTGGCAGCGATCTGGTCCTTGGTCTCGACCTCCTTGGCCGACTTGAGCAGGGTCTCGGTGACCTTCTCGACGGCCTTCTCGATGCCGCGCTTCAGACCCAGCGGGTTGGCCCCGGCGGCGACGTTGCGCAGGCCCTCTTTGACCAGCGCCTGGGCCAGAACCGTGGCCGTCGTCGTGCCGTCACCGGCAACGTCGTCGGTCTTCTTGGCGACTTCCTTGACCAGCTCGGCGCCGATCTTCTCGTAGGGGTCCTCCAGCTCGATCTCCTTGGCGATGGACACACCATCGTTGGTGATCGTGGGGGCACCCCACTTCTTCTCCAGGACGACGTTGCGGCCCTTGGGGCCCAACGTGACCTTTACCGCGTCGGCGAGGGCGTTGAGCCCCCGCTCGAGGCCGCGACGGGCCTCTTCGTCGTACGCAATTGTCTTGGCCATTGCGAAGTGATTCCTCCGTATTGGGGATGACACGTTCTGGCCGGGTGCAGTGCCCGCGACGGACGACCGCAGCTGTCTTCTGGCTAGGTCTCACCGTCCCGACCTAGCACTCGCTGGTCGCGAGTGCCAACGTCATTCTTAGCACTCGCCTATGCCGAGTGCAAGAAGTGGTCAGCCCTCTCGCCCAGCGCGTAACCGTCGACGACGACGTCGGTCACCCGCTCGGCCAGGTCCGAGTTGTACGCCTCCATCGCCTGGCAAGGCCCGTCGGTACAAGGCGGGCAGTATTACGGGCCCGACGGCTTCGGCCGGACACCGAGCAACCGACCGGTGTGACGTGCCCCGTCTAGCCCACGTCGAGCAGCTGTTCGTAGAAGCCGCCGAAGCCGCGTGGGCGATCGACGAGGTGGATCTCGAGGATCCAGTGGCAGCTGCGGCCGCGCGGATCGGTGCGGCGCATCGGCTTGGTCGACCCAGGCATGATGTACCACTCGACGCCGGCGCCGGCGATCTTCTTGTGCGGGAACTCACCGATCAAATGGCCCGCGATGCGGCTGCCCCACCCGAACCCCGCGGCGTCGGCCACCCCGACGACGTAGTCGTACAGCTCGGCGCCGGTGATGTCGGGATGGCTGGCGAAGTGGGCGTGGCCCGCCTCCCACACGCGCGGCAGGGCGTCGCGGATGGCCGCCTTGTGCGGGTCGTCGCCGAGCACGAACGTGCGCCCGAAGTCGGCCTCCCACTCCTCGAAGATCGGACCCAGGTCGAGGAAGACGATGTCGTCGTCGACGATCACGCGGTCCGGCGGGCGTTCGTGGAACGGCTGCAGCGTGTTCTCCCCGGCCCGCACGATCCGCCGGTGCCAGTGCCGGGTCACCCCGAACATCTCGCCGGCGAGGTCGTGAATCTCCTCGGAGAGTTCCTTCTCGGCCAGTCCGGGGCGGATCATGGCCCGCCGCTCGATTTCGTCGAACAGCTGCGCGGCTTGGCGTTCGGCGTCGCGCAGCCGTTGTACGCGAACATCTTCGGCGGTCGATCGGTCCACACCGGTGATGCTATGCGCACACTGGAAC
>NZ_LZIF01000018.1 GCF_001667145.1 Mycobacterium sp. 852002-51971_SCH5477799-a | reverse complement strand
GTCACTTCGTTCGTTCTCTTGGTTCAGCAGTAGTTCTCGCAGCGTCGGGCGTGGCGGTGTCGGCCGTGTCCACGTCCGTTATCCCCTCCGCCTCGGCCCAGTGCCCCGACGTGCAAGTGGTGTTCGCCCGCGGCACCGGCGAAGCGCCCGGCGTCGGCCCCACCGGCCAAGCCTTCGTCGACTCCCTGCGCCAGCGGGTGGGCGGACGCTCCTTCGACGTCTACCCGGTCAACTACCCCGCCAGCGACCAATGGGACACCGGCATCGACGGCATCAGAGACGCCGGCGCCCACGTCAATTCGATGGCCCACGACTGCCCCAACACCAAAATGGTGCTCGGCGGCTACTCCCAGGGCGCGGCCGTGATGGGCTTTGTCACCTCCGCCGCCGTCCCCGACGGCATCGACCCCAACACCGTCCCCAAACCGCTGTCCCCCGAGGTCGCCAACCACGTCTCCTCGGTCGTGCTCTTCGGCATGCCCAACGTGCGCGCGATGAACTTCCTCAACGAACCCCCCGTGGTCATCGGCCCGCTCTACCAAGACAAAACCGTCAAGGTCTGCGCCACCGAAGACCCGGTCTGCTCCGACGGCATGAACTTCGCCGCACACGACACCTACGCCGACGACGGCGCCGTGATCGACAAGGGCGTCGCCTTCGCCTCCAGCCACCTGGGCAT
>NZ_LZIF01000017.1 GCF_001667145.1 Mycobacterium sp. 852002-51971_SCH5477799-a | reverse complement strand
CAACCACCCATCCAGCACGAACAACGCCGCCCCACCCACCGGCGCACCGATCGGCGGGGCCCCCGACCCCGCCCGCAGCGGGGCGCTGAGGGTGGCATAGATCGTGGTCTCGGTCGGCCCGTAGGCGTTGACCATCACCCGCCCCGGCGCCCACCGATCCACCACCGCCGCCGGACACGCCTCGGCCGCGATCACCAACGCCGCCGCGTTGACCTGCTGGGCAGACAACATCCCCACCGCCGACGGGGTCTGGCTGAACACACTGACCTGTTCGGCGGCCAGCAGAGCCTGCAACTCCTGCGGGGAGCGGGTCACCTCCTCAGGCACCACCACCAGCCGCCCACCATGTAGCAGCGCCCCCCAGATCTCCCACACCGAGTAGTCAAAGGCATACGAATGGCACTGCGTCCACACCTGATCCGGCCCCAACACCAACCCGGCATCCCAGGAGGCGAACAACCGGGTCACGTTGTGGTGGGTGACCGCCACCCCCTTGGGCACCCCGGTGGTGCCCGAGGTGTAAATGATGTGGGCCACCTCCTCAGCAGCCGGCACCGGCAGCGGTGTGCCCGCCACACCCTGGATACCGGGGTCATCGACCTCGATCACCACCCCGGCGAAACCCGCAAGCCGGTCGGCCAGCTCGCGCGTGCACACCGCGGCCATCGGCGCGGCATCGGCGAGCATGAACCCGATGCGCGCCGCTGGCAGCGCCGGATCGATCGGCAGATAAGCCGCCCCGGTCTTGAGCACCGCCACCATCGCGGTGATCGCCTGCGCCGAGCGCGACAACAGCAACGCCACACACTGTCCCGCGCCCACGCCGTGGCCGGCCAACACGTGCGCCACCCGGTTCGACGCCTCGTCAAGCTCGCGATAGGTCATCGAGGCGCCCGCGAAGCTCACCGCCACCGCCTGCGGAACACGAGCCACTTGAGCGGCGAACAAGGTGGGAATCGACACCGGGGTGGGTGCGGGTTGAGTGAGCACCGCGCGGTGGGCGAGCGCATCGAGGCGGGCGTGTTCGGATGCGTCGAGCACCTCGATCGCCGACAGGTGCTGGGCGGGGTCAGCGGTCAACGCCGCCAGCACCCGCTGCAACCGGGCGATCAAAACCTCGATGGTGGCCGCATCAAACACATCGGTGCGGAATTCGACTGCGCCCGAGATCCCGGCGGGCTGGCCGTTCTCGGTCCAGCGTGCGGCCAACGACACCACCAAATCCATCCGGGCAGTGTGGGTATGGACCGGCAGCGGGGTGGCTTGCAGGTCCCCTAAACTCGACCCGGCCGTCTCACCGCTGTCGTGTCCGGCGAGGTTTTGCCAGGCCAGCATGACTTGGATCAGGGGGTGGTGGGACAGGTTGCGGGTGGGGTTGAGGTGTTCGACGAGGACTTCGAAGGGGACGTCTTGGTGTTCGTAGGCGGCCAGGCTGCGGGTGCGGACCTGGGCCAACAGTTGGGCCATGGTGGGATTGGCGCCCAGATCGACCCGTAACACCAAGGTGTTGACGAAAAACCCGACCAGCTCATCGAGGGCGGGATCGCGCCGCCCGGCGATCGGGAACCCCACCGCCACATCCGCGCTGGCGCTGAGCTTGCCCAGCAGCACCGCCAGCGCGGTCTGCAGGACCATGAAACTGGTCGCGTTGTGTTCGCGGGCCACCCGCGCGATCTGCTGGGCCAACCCGGCCGGCCAGTCCACCGTCACGCTGGCCCCGCGCTGATCGGCCACCGCCGGATAGGG
Organism: Mycobacterium sp. 852002-51971_SCH5477799-a; assembly: GCF_001667145.1. Lineage (GTDB taxonomy): Bacteria > Actinomycetota > Actinomycetes > Mycobacteriales > Mycobacteriaceae > Mycobacterium. The sequence continues at coordinate 342 of NZ_LZIF01000017.1, read as the reverse complement.
CCGATCGGTGGGCAACGCCAGCCGCTCGGGCATTCCGGCCAGCATCTGTTGCCAGTAGTCCAGCTGGGCGGTGATGCGGCTGTGCGGATCCTCAAGGTCCCCGAAACTGGCCCGTTGCCACAGCGTGTAATCGACGTACTGCACCGGCAACGGCGCCCAATCCGGGGCGTGGCCGGCGCACCGGGCGCCATAGGCGGTGCCCAGATCGGCCACCAGCGGGGTGATCGACCAGCCATCAGCGGCGATGTGGTGGACCACCACCACCAACACATGCTCGTCTTGGCCGAGGCGAAACAGTGTGGCCCGCAACAAGATCTCGCTGCTCAGATCGAAACTGTGCCG
>NZ_LZIF01000016.1 GCF_001667145.1 Mycobacterium sp. 852002-51971_SCH5477799-a | reverse complement strand
CGCACGCACTGCAACGCTGCAGGGACCTGACTCAGCGGGCGCTGGAAAAAAGGCCTCGGCCGCCGGGAGCCCTGACCCGCCCTATCGGAGACCAGGGTGTGCGCGATCGCCCCGGGGACGTGCGCTCAAACGCTGCCCAGCGACATTGCATCACCGGCGAACTGGCGTTTCAACAGCTGATATCCCCACAGCAGGACGAACCACGGGCCGATGAGCCACGGGGCGTTGAGAAGTATGAACTTCACGCCGAAGTCCATGAAGCTCGTGGTGTTGACCGAGACGAATCCACTGAGTATCTCGGTCCCGTAGTAATACCACGTGAGCACGGTGTGGGTAACTGCCGTTGACATGACGAGCAACGTGCCCTTGTTGTTGGTGAACTTCGACCGGAACAACAGGATGAGCCCGGTGACTCCGACGCACGCGTTGATGACCGAAAGTACCTCGATCATCATGAAATTGGGTTCGGCGTGCAGGTAGCGCACGTCACCGCCGTCGATGTAGTTCCACCACGGATAGGCCCACGCGGCGTTGCGGGCGGCAGGGATTGCTTTATGGAGGATGATCCAACCCAATTCCCAGGTCAAATGTGTTGCATAGGAACAGATGACAAACGGAAGGACCACGGCTTGGGCGCGCTGGAATCGCGTCCAGTTCCTCAGCGACGGGATGGGTAACAGCGCCGCGAAGATGCCCAGGAAGTATGCGGTTGTCGCCTGTACTGCCATCGCGTTCGCGACGGTAGTACGGTTTGCCCCGCTGAACGCGAGGTGGCTGTAGAGCGGGAAGGACAGCGCCAACGAACCGAAGGCGACGATCCACAGCATTCGCAGCGTGCGCGACGGCGGAAGCTTGGCGGTAATTGGTTCCGCAATCGACTGTCGTGTGACATCGGACGTAGTAGTCACGGGCGGACCTCTCGGGTTGAGTAACTCGCGTTTCTCTAACGGTAATCGTCGTTACCCGGGCACGCTAACATGGTGTGTCCAGACACGACAAGCACCTCGCGACGAAAGGAGGCAGGCCCCATGGACCAGCCGCTATCTGGTGCACCCATCGCCCGCCTCGACGATGCACGGCGCGCGATGTACCACGAACAGATCCTCGCTTCAGCCGAGTATGAGTTCGCGCGAACCGGGTTCACCGACGCCAAGGTGAGCGCCATCGCGAAGACGGCGGGGGTTTCGTTGGCAACGGTCTACAAGCACTTCACGGGAAAGGACCAACTGTGGGATGCGCTCAATTCCCTTCGCATGACCGAGTTCGTCGACGCCGTCCGGACCCGCACCGCGCCCATCGACTCACCGCTGGAGAAGATTCTCACCGGTGCGCGCGCTGAGGTCGAGTTCTTTGCCGCCCATCCTCACTTCTTGGCACTGCATCTTCACGAAGGACTGAGCTGGGGTACCGCGTCAGCCTTGATCGATGCCGGGCGCGGCGGACAGCGCGAGGCTTGGCGCACCGGCATGGAGATGATCAGCCACGCAGCGGAGGCCGCTATCGACGCCGGAGAGATCAGCGCATTGCGTCCGGCAGTTGTTGCCTCGCTGGTGATTTCCGCCCTGCAAATTTGGCTCACCGAATGGATCGCCACCGACCGCGCGCTGCCCATCGACAAGGTTGCCGACGAGGTTGTCGATCACCTCCGGTGCTGCCTGACGCGCCAACCGCGTGTGACCCCCAAGTCGTAGCAAAGAGTGCCAGCGTCGGTAAACCGAGCAGAAAGAATGACCATGGCAGTTGTCCCCGGGCGCGCAAGCGCCTGCCCGATACACCTATATGGACTGAGCGCATGAGCAATGCTTCAGGACACGACGATGCGCCGCCGCCGATCTTTCGGTTGACCGAACCCGGACCCGGATTTAGCCACTTCGTGGCCGGGATGCGCACACTGCAAGACCTGGCCGTCAGCGCAGCCCCAGAAGACGACGTCTTCGTCCGCGCGGCGCAACGAGTCGACGAACTCATCGACCTGTTGGGTCATCATGAAGCAGCCGAGGGGGCGAGCCTGGCCGGTCGCGTGCCAAGCCTGCCCGGTGCGGGCAGCTTGCTCATGCCACCGTGGACGATCACGCGTTTCGAACCCGACGGTGTCGACATCGCCGTCGAGTACAGCCGCTTCTACGTAGGCGCTCGCTCGGTGGTCCACGGGGGCACACTCCCCATGATCTTCGACCTCATCTACGGAATGGTCATCCACGCCGCGGGAAGACCGTTCAGCCGCACCGCGAAAATGGAGGTCGACTATCACCAACCCGTGCCCATCGACACGCCCCTGACCGTGCACGGCCACATCCTTGACATCGACGGACGAAAGACAACCACCCACGCCGAACTGCGCGGACCCGACGCCGGTGTCCTGGTAACCAGTCAAGGCCTGCTGATCAGCCCGAGAACCACTGGCAAACGCCAGGGGTGACGGCATCAAGATCGATGCTGAGCGAGAGCGGAAGGGGTCGCCGGTGCGTTTCACGTTCACAGATGTGATGACGCGATCGGAGTACCTGCCGCACTTGGCGGTCGCCGCCGAGGCCGCGGGATACGACGGGTTCACCATCCCCGATTCCATTGCCTACCCGCAACATTCCGATGCCATCTATCCGTACACGGCCGACGGCGACCGCAGCTTCCTCGAAGGCAAGGAATTCATCGAGCCTTTCGTGCTCGCCGCAGCTCTGGGCGCCGTGACGAAGCGAATCCGCTTCAACACCTTCGTGGTGAAGTTTGCACTCCGCTCCCCCGTGCTCTCCGCCAAGCAGGCCTTTTCAGTCGCAAAACTCACCGGAGACCGCCTCGGCTTGGGTATTGGCATCGGCACCAGTCCCTACCCAGACGACTACCTCATGGCAGGCGTCGACCCGGCCCACAAGGGCGCCCGGATGGACGAGGCGATCGAGATCTTTCGTGGGCTGGAGTCCGGCGAGTTCTTTGAGTTTCACGGTCGCTTCTACAATGTCCCGTCGCTGAAGATGTGTCCCGTTCCCTCGCAGCCGATTCCGTTACTCATCGGCGGCCACTCCGATGCCGCACTGCGTCGTGCCGCCAATAAGGGCAATGGCTGGATGCACGCGGGCGGTCCCACCCAAATACTCGAGCAGATGGTCGGAAAATTGCACGCGCTGCGTACTGAAGCGGGAAAAGCGGGCGAGGCGTTCGAGATCCACGCCGCCACCCCGGATTCGCGCACCGTCGATGGGTGTAAGCGCCTGGCGGACATGGGCGTCACTGACGTCGTGGTCGGCTTCCGCAACCCCTACATCACGGGCGACGACACCCAGCCGCTCGCCGACAAGCTGGCCAAGCTCGAGAGATTCGCCGAGAAGGTCATTTCAAAGGTCAACCGCTGAGGGGCGTCACACATTCTGGAGATGGCAACGGGCCGGCAATACCGCAGCAACGCTGGCGCTCGCACTTTCGTCACCGTGACACTTATCCGCCAACGCGGAAACGGGAAAGTCATGTTCGTACCGACACAGCCGCCCGAAAACTTCGATTCGAGGGCATCCCCAGTGTGGAAGCCGATGAGTTGGCGGCCGCTCACAAGCGCATCGCTGCGCTGGAAGCCGACCTGGCGTTGACCGCGATGCCTGCGAGCTGTTCGATGAACAGCTGGTGGTACCCCCAAAACGCCGACGCGCGATCCACTGGCAACGGGTTGCACCCTGTGGCGGCGGCAGCCGCAAATCGGCTCTAGTATGGGTCATACAGCGCATGGTCAATCGCATGACCAGTGGTTACCCATGACCGAGAAGCATGAATCAGTCGGACGCAGCTGCGGCCGGTCGGCCTGGGCGCTGGAGGGCGCTGACGGCCGGGCCGATCCAAACGCCCAGCAGCCTCCGAAGTTCGGAGCTGCCTGTGGTGTGTGGAGACATGATGAATGACTGTAGGGTACGCAACACGATCTGCAGGACGTCCTCGATGGCCGACGGGGGGAAGGTCGACCAGTTGACGTCGAGGCGGTCGAGGATGAAGCGGCCGAACATGCGGGCGGTGTCGTTGGCCAACGTGACTTGTTCGGCGACGGCCGCGTTGCGCGGTGACCGCAGCATGAGCCCGATGTAGGGGTCTTTGGGCAGGCGTTCCAATGTCAGTGCGATGCCCTCGATGATGGCCGCGGCGGGATCGATGATGCCAGACAGGGACGTGGCGAGCTGGTCCATAAAGTCTTCGGTGGCATCGGTTGCGGTCGCCTGCAATAGTTCGTCGGTTGATCTGAAGTAGTGGTAGACCGTTTGCCGCGTCACGTTGAGGGCGCGCGCGACATCGGCCAAGCTGATGCGCTCACCGTGCTCGTCGATGCTCGAGCGCGCGGCAGCGATGATGCGCGCTACTGCTTCCTGGTCGCTGGTGGGGACGTCGCCGCCCCATCCACGAGTCCGCACCGCGAGCCTCCTGTCAATTCGCTGCTCCCGTCCGGGCGTGACGATAGTCCACCGAGAGTGATTCGACCGCAGCGACAGCCCTGATGTACGGTCATACGATCAAATACAATACGTATGACCTACCGGGAAGGAACCGTGATGAACACGACGACGTGTCCGTTCGGTAGGGGCTTCGATTTCACCGATCCCGACGTGTTGCTGGCGGGGCTTCCGGTGACACAGTTCGCCGAACTTCGTCGCACCGCGCCTGTTTGGTGGAACGAGCAGCCCGAGTCGATCTTCGGAGACGGTGGTTACTGGGTGATCAGCCGGCATGAGGATGTCAAGGCGATTTCTCGCGACGGAGAGCGGTGGTCGACCAATCGCAAGGGGGCGGTCATGCGTCTGCCCGAGGGCGTGACCGCTGAGCAGCTCGAGCTGACCAAGGCGTTGTTAATCAACCATGACGCGCCTGACCACACCAGGCTGCGCAAGCTCGTGTCGAGGCTGTTCACGCCGCGCGCCGTTGCCCACCTTGAAGACAAGCTCTCCGCGGCGGCACGTGAAATCGTGTGCGCTGCCGCGCAGAAGGACAGCGGCAATTTCGTTGACGATATCGCCATGAGATTGCCCCTGTTGGCGATCGCGGACCTCATCGGTGTACCGGAGGCGGACCGCGAGAAGTTGTTCGACTGGACCAATTCCATTATGAACACTGATGATCCGGAGTTCGATTGTGATCCTGCGGTGGCCAATGCCGAACTGATGGCCTACGCCTACGGCATGGCCGAAGAGCGGCGCCGTTGCCCGGCCGACGACATCGTGACGCGTCTGATCGAAGCGGACGTCGATGGTGATGGGCTCGGCGATGTTGAATTCGCGTTTTTTGTCATCTTGTTGGCGGTGGCGGGCAACGAAACCACCCGCAACGCCATAACGCACGGGATGAACGCTTTCTGTGATCGTCCGGATCAGTGGGAGCTGTTCAAGCGGGAGCGTCCTGACACCGCGGTCGACGAAATCATCCGCTGGGCCAGTCCCGTGCATTGTTTTCAGCGCACCGCACTTGCCGACACCGAAGTTGGCGGGGTGAATGTTCGCCAGGGCCAGCGCGTCGGCTTGTTTTACAGTTCGGCGAACTTCGATGACGAAGTTTTTCACAATCCCTTCGAGTTCGACATCTTGCGTGACCCCAACCCGCACTTGAGTTTCGGCGGCAATGGGGCTCACTACTGCATCGGGGCAAACCTGGCGCGCATGGAGATCAAACTCATCTTCAACGAGCTGGCCGATCAGTTGCCGGACATCTCCAAGATCGCCGAGCCGCAACGACTTCGTTCAGGATGGATCAACGGCATCAAGACCCTTGACGTCGCCTACGGCGCAGCCGGTCCCGGCGTTTCAACCCGGGACCAGTGGGCATGAGCCACCGGCATTCGCATCAGTTACACGCCGACACCGTCCGCCCGGGCCCGAACGTCTAAGGCGCTGGCATGCCCTTGTCGCCAGAAGACTACCGCGAGGTCGAGCAAGGCTGCCGCGAGTTTTTGCTGCCGGCCTCACGAAGTCCGCAAACCCCAAGGCAGCGAGAACGTTGGCTGCGGATCATCCATGCGACCGTAGAGGTCGCCGCGCAGGGCGGCTACAGCGACGCTCGGATGCGAGAGGTCGCGCGTTGCGCCGGAGTATCCATGGCGACCGTATACTACTATTTCCCGTCCAAGGTCCACTTGCTGACGGCGGCCCTCGCATATGAACTGAGTCGCTTCGACCTTGCCATCGGCGACGAGATCGGCCTCAGTGACCCGTTGGCTCGCCTGCGCTTTGTTGCCGACCGGCTCGTTGATGCGATGGAACGCTCCGATCGCATCACCGAGGCCCTCACCCACGCCTATGTCGCCGCGTACGTCACCGGTATCGATGAGGGTGAGCAGGTTCGCTGCCAGACGATCGACCTGTTGGCTAGACATCTCGATCAGGAGCAGCACGCCATCGCAGAGATCCTTGCAGACATCTGGACTTCGGAGATCATCTCTCTGGTACAGGAGCGTTCCTCGTCCACCGATCTACGTGCTCGCATGAGAACTGCAATCCATCTGCTCGATCGGCACCCGTCCAACGATGACACCCAACGCAAATCGGAGCCACGCACGAACCATGAGCACGCCGCATCGGCAAAACCGGTTCCGGCCGGCCACGTTGCGTGCTCATTCCAACACGGCGGTGGGCTAAACGCTGATGCAAAGTCAACCCCGCTCGACGTGCAAGGACCCTAAGATATGCGAGTGGCGGAATCGACTCAAGTTTTCCGCGGTCGCTGTCCTGCAATAGGTTTCACTTGGCCTGCCTTCCCAGGCTAGACCGGCTCCCTAGTTACGGCCGAGGCCGTCATCGACGCCGTAGAGGTTGCCGCAGAGGCATTTTTGTTCACGGTGAACCGTCGATCGCGTCTTGCCCGAACCAGACCTATCTCATCAGTAGACGATCCCGGGAGTGCGCTTAGCACGAGTTCAACGTCATCGACGGTATCGTAGGGTGAAATGAAAACCGAGTACGGCCAGCCCGCGCACTGATAGCGGCTCAAGCTTCGATTAGTCAGGTATCCCTCAACGGTGGTTAGCCGACCACGATGTCGCGGGTCGGCATCGATGCGCATCCCGTCACTGCCCCTACGGTGCACATCACGACTAGCAGCACGGCGGGTGCCGTGAGAGCAGGCGGATCGGCGGGCAGGTGCCCGAGCAGTGCGATGCGCCGCGCATCGTCGGGCATCCGGGCGAGCACACCCAGCAGCACCGCGAACCCGCTCCACACGACGGCGCCCCATACGGTACCCGTCAGCCTAGGCGCGACGCCTACCGCGAGGCTGGCGAGGCCGACCGCGGCGAGCACCCCGGCGGCTTGGCTGAAGGGGGCCCAGAACGCCCATTTCGTGGCCCCGTTCGACGGTGCATCGTTGAGGGCGGCGAGGGCCGTAGCGGCCTGGGCTGTCGAACCCAAGACGAGTAGGCCCAACGCGCCGGCAGCGGCCTCGACGGTGCGCGCCGCCAGCAGACGCCACCGCGCGACGCCGGTCGTCAGTTGGGCATCGAGAAGGCCCGCGCGCTCGTCGGCGTGGGTACGCAGGGCCGTCGCAACACCGTAGATCACGGGCAGCAGGGCGACAAACACGTAGCTGAACGAAAAGTACTGGCGCACAGGATCTGACACCGCAGTCATGCTGCGTAGCAGGCCGGCGGCGCCGGCGTCCTCACGCAGCAGGTCGATCAGTCCGTGACTCATGCCGCCAAACAGCGCCGCGACCGCGATCGTCGGCAACGTCCACAGCAGCAGCGGGCCACGGTCAAGCCGCCACGCGAGCCCTGCCGCCGAGCGGATCCGAAGCCTGCGGGTGCTGCCTGAACGGGGCCGTACCAGGCCGGCGCCGAACTCCCTGCGCGTGTGCGTGATCGCGGCCAGCGCCCCGAGCATCAGTACTCCCCCGACTGCAACCACCAGTGGGCCCGCACGGTCATCGGTGTTTGCGGCTAAGAGCTCAGTTGTAAGCGACATCAGGCCGGCTGCTGACAGGCGAGGTGTCATTTCCGGGCCCGGATTACATTGGCAATCCCGTGAGAAGGGCTGTACCGCTTGCGTTTTGTCGCGGTGACTGCGGCGCTGAATTCTTTCCATAGGGCTAGGCCCTCTCCGGTTTCCTTGAGATCGGCTAGGATTGCCATCGGCGAGCGTGAATTGTCCGAGTGCCATACCTTTGTGCCCTTGGCGCAGTAGTCAGCTAGCTGACGCTCAGAGCCCGACTGCATGCGGCTGAGATCCTGACCCCCGCACGACGCTCGACCGCCAGTAGCCCTGATCCCGCGTATGAAGCGAGCAGTGAGTCGATCCCTCAGCTCATGCAACTGCTGGTCATTAGGTGCCTCCATGAGGAGCAGAGGCACGTGAAGATGGACGTTCCAACCACTTTCAGAATGGTGAACGACTTCGGTGACCCGGGCGTAGGCTTGCACGCCGAATGTTTCTTGGTCTGTTCGCCAGCCCGAGCCTCGGACAAGGGCCAACCACGCATATCCCAGCTGGTCCCATAGGTCGCACAATTCATCCTCGGCGCTGTGACTCTGGGTCAGTGTCAAGAATGCCACCGAGCCCCCTCCGGAGGTCCACGTTATGAGCGTCGTGGCTAGCCCACGGGACTGGTCACGGGCGGCGAGGTATCCGCACACCGGGCACAGCCACGCGCGGTCGCAGTAGACAGTGACTTCCAGAATCTCGCCAGCGTCACCGACTTCGCCCCGCTTTATCTTGCGCCCGCATCCCGTTAGACAGCGGTCGTCGGTCAGCGACTTTCCGAAGTCCCGCAAAACCAGCAATCCTTGGCTCCGGCTTGGAGATGACGTTCGCCGACGGCCCGATGGCGAGGCAGCGATGGGGCTCATTCTGCAGGCTGCCTATAAATAGAGACCTGCTCATCGTTGCTGAAGTCAAGAACCGACAAGAGCCCACGAAATCCGCGCGTTTCGTAGCCGCCGTGTTCCGCTCGCTCTGTTTTCGGCTCACCTGAGTCGCTTGCCCGGCTAATCCAGTCACGGGAAGTGATTGGTCGCTCGCTCACGGCGACGCCTTCGCCCGCTCGAGCCTGCGACGGCTAGTGGAAGTCAGGCCGCAGTCAGCGTTGTTAGCTGGAGTTCGACCATCGTTGCGACACCGTTCGATTGCATACTCGATGTCTGCCTGCGTCATGCGCCAGTGCCCGCAGATCTTGCGTGCCTGGAACCGGCCCACCCGGATCTGTTTGGCGAGCCAGCGCTCACTGCATGGGAAGCGGCTCGCGGCCTCGGTCAACGAATATGTCAACGAATTGGCGTCGAATGACGCCGGACGACCATAGGCAGTCAATTCATCACTCTCACGTTCCAATTTAACCCTCGACGGACCAGGCATTAACGCAGAAGCTAACACAAAACACCCGCGGCAGCAACCAACTGACTGCTAGCTTAGGACGCTCCACGTGGCGATATGAACCTGTCAGGTAAATGTCAGCAAACCAAATATGCACCTAATGTTGGCTCAATTGCCTGGTTGATATCGATCCCCGAGGCTTTGCTGCTAAATAAGCCAACGAGGACCCATCTGAATCGGATAGAGTGCGGCTTATCGTCGAGGTGTCGCCGCGCCGCCGGACGCCCTATAGGTGAAGTGCTGGACACCAAGCGTCGGTGCCTGCCGTAGTCATCGTGGTCGCCAGGCTTCGCGGTACGGCAAGCGCAACCGGCCTGTGCAGATTGGCCGTGCACTGCGTTACCTCCGACTAAGGCAAAGATCTGTTTGCTAAAGCTTGCGCGATTGCCTCAGCCGCTGCCTCGCCACTGCGCCGATCGACGTGCGAGTAGAGGGCGATAGTGGTGTTGATCGACTCATGACCGAGGTGAGCTTGCACCACCGGCAACGGGACTCCGGCAAGCACCATCCAGGTCGCGCACGTGTGCCTTAAGTCGTGAATGCGAGGACGGGGGGCCCGTTTGCCTTTACAGATGGCTTTGCCTCCGGCATCCACTGACGGCCATACACGGTCGACGGCAGGCCGCCAGACACGGTCGTGAAACCCATTGCCTCGTACGGGCCGACCAGCTCGATTGGTAAACAGCCACTCGTTGGAGTAGTCGAGTTTGTCCAAAGTGGGTTTCGGGACGTTGATGGTTCGCACGGACTTCTTTGTCTTGGGCGGACCGATCTCGTATCCGCCTCGGTCATAAGTTCGTTTCCAGGCCCGGGTGATTCGCACCGTCCCTTTGCTCCGATCGATGTCCGACGGCTTGAGCGCGGTGGCCTCCCCCCAGCGACAACCGGACGCGACAAGGAACTCAACAAGTGGACGCCAAAAATCGGTGATGTTGTTGAGCAACCGCGCGAAGTCCTCATGACTGAGGCAGACGATCTCCTGACGTTCCGAAGTGGGCAGGCGCTGGCCGGCGGCCGGGTTCGACGGAATGCGTCCCGCCCGGACAGCAGCGTTCAAGGCGCCACTCAAGAACCCGTGCTTGTTCGCGATCGTCTTGCCTGAAGCCCCCTTCTCCGACAGCCCCAGCATCCACCTTGCGATGTCGTCCCTGGACAGAGCCGCTAGCGGGAGGTCGCCGAGTGTTTCATCGATATCGTTCTTTAGATACGACCGGTAGTCGTACAGGCTTGATTTCCGCAACCCGGTCAAGTGGTCGATGTGGTGCTCGATCCACTCATGGACGGTCATGGCGGAGAACTCTGGGTCGGTGTCGAGAGTCTCTAGCGCCTTGTCGGGCCCGAACTTGTCGACCAGCTTCTGGAACTTCATGGCCGAAGCGACATCCTCGAAAGAGGTCGAGGACTGCTTGCCATCTAGGCGGTAGAGCACCTGGACGTAGGTACTGCCGTCTTTGCGCGTGCCGCTGCGAAGCGATGCCATAGCGGCAGCATAACCGAGGATGTTGATGAGATGTTGATGAAAACGAGAACTGGCCAGAGTTTTAAGGCTCTGACCAGCAGATACTCAGTGGAGCTGCCGGGAATCGAACCCGGGTCCTACGGCATTCCCTCAAGACTTCTCCGTGCGCAGTTCGCTATGCCTCTACTCGGATCTCCTGGTCACGCGAACAAGCCAGGATGACGATCCCAGTCGCTGTTGGTGTCCCGATGAGTCCCGCGACCGAACTCATCGGTGGATCCCTCTAGCTGACGCCAGGGTCCGGGTCGAGGGCTTTCCCGGTCTGACGGACTAGCTGTCGCTTAGGCAGCGAGAGCGTAGTCGCGCTGATGTGAATCGGCGCTTATCTGTTTGCAACGACGCTTACGGTGGTCGGTTGCCTGCACCGGCACGCTTCCCTTGATTCGATGCGCGAAGTCGAAACCTTTCAGCCCCTCGCACCCCACCGACTTTCGGCAGGAATATCAATGGTACCTGCCTACCAACGAGCGGCAACGCGATTATCTTCCGCGCCAAATAGCCGAGTGCCCCCGGCGTCAAGGCACCGGGGGCACTCGCCTGCTCTGGCGATCAGTTGATACCGACCACCTCTTGGGCGATGGCAGCAACGCGCGTCTGCGCCGCCGAGACGACGCGCTGCCGGTTCTTGTGCGCCTCTTCGTAAGCGATCACGACCCGCACGTCGTTAGCGGCGGTGAGGTCCTTGATCGCGGCCACCGCGTCGCTCACGTTGAGGTCGTCGTAGTTCCGGATGGGCAACTCGGACTCATCCAGAACGCCGACCGTTGCACGGCTCGAGTGCAGCGCGTCGGCGGCTCGGTCCGCACCTTCGGAACGGGTGACCCGCTCCGCGGCCCGAAGGGCCGCGCTCTGCGACGCCGACAGCGCCTTCGCGGCGATCTCACTGGCGTTGCCGCCGCGCTTGACCAGGTCGTTGATAGCCGGACCGGTCGAACGCAGCGCGTCCACAGCGCGATCCACTCCGCGGGCGGACCAGGCGACCGGCAGGTTGACCAGGTTCACGGCGGTGCCGGCGGCCATCTGAATCGGGGTCCGACGAAGAGCCGCCGGTCCGCCGAGCGCATCTTCGGCAAGCACGGTGGTCAGCCACTCCACGGTCGCGGCGTGGGCGGCTATCAGGCGGTCGGCGAGGTCAACAACGTCCTGGCGCTTCGCGGCGACTGCCAGCGCCTTGGTGTAGCGCGCCCGGTCCAGAAGCTGGTCCTCGAGCGCGAGGTCACCCAACAGCGCCTCATCGAAGGGTGCGGCCTGCTCGGTGAGAGCCTTGACCGCTGCGGCCGCGCGACCCAGGAACGGACCGATCACGTCGGGGTAACCTCCCAGGTCCCGAATCGCCGACTCGATGGCTTCTGCACGCTCACGGCCATTTCCGGCGTTCTGGGAGAGTTCCCGGCGCACCGCCTCGGTGCGGGCCTGGACGACGCGGGTCTCCGCGATTTGAATCTCGGTATTGGTCAAATCCAGCAGCGTTCGCAGTTGCGCGAGCAATCTCGAGGTATCAGGTGTAGTCATTTGTACGGGCCTCCTGGCATTGACGTTTTTGAAATGGGCGCAAAGTGCGCTCTACTCTTTCGACTACCCGCTCACCGGGTAGCAAGACAGTTCCCTGCCCAGGTGTGACATATGTCGCCTTGAGGCCGTTAGCGCCCGCCCCGCTCACAAGGCGCCAAACAGGCAGTCAGATAACGAAGTTGAGATGCTCGACGACCTGGGTGGCGACCCCTTTGTCCCCGTCGAGCTCGATCTCGTTTGCGCGCGTTGGACACATCGGGCGCCCACCGGTGAGCCTGGTGAACTGCAGCCCGTCCAGACGGATGGTCGCGGTCGGTTCTTGTCCGCCGAAGTCGTCGACCACCGCGGCCCGGCCGTCGACGTTGACCCGGATGGTGCGGGCCAGCGGGCCGGTGAGGTCGAACTGGATGCGTGAACCGTCGGGCGCCTTGGCCAACCTGCCCACGACGTAGCCCATCGTGGCGGCGATCTCGTCCACTGCGAGCGACGGCCCGGTGCCGGCCAGCTCGTCGTCGGACGCCGGCCTTTGCAGCGCCAGCCGAATGTCTTGTTCATGCATCCAGCAATCGAACACACGGATCCGCATGAACCGGCCGTAGGAGTCCGGGCCCGTGGGAGTCATCGTCACCGCGTCCCACTCCTCATTGGACAGGCTCGTCAGCGCTTCGCGCCGATCGTTGGTGATCACCCTGAAGCTCTCCAAAACGTCGGCGTCGGCGTGCGCGCTCAGATGGCGAACCCAGCACTCGTTCATCACCCCGACGTCGTTGCGCACGTGCTCCAGCGTCGAGACGTCGATATCGGGCGGAGGTGCGGCGATGCCGGCGAGAAACGACTCGGTGCCGATCATGTGCGCCACCAGGGCCTTGACGTCCCAGCCCGGCAGCGGACTCGCCGCTCGCCATTGCGCTTCGGACAGCCCGGCCAGCAGCGCATCGATGTCGTCCCATACCGCGAAGAGTCCGGAGAGAACGGTGGATTTGTCGAGTTTGGTGACGGGGCGATCGGCCATGGTCAGGATCGTAGGCTGATCATCCAAGTGCGGGCCGTCAGGCCGAGGCGATCATTGCCACCGAGCCCATGGCGAGCACCATGCCGATCCCCTGCAAGCGGGTCACCCGCTCGCGCAGCACCACCATCGCCAGCACCACCGTCGCGGCCGGATACAGCGAGATCAGGATGCTGGCCAACGACAGCAGCCAGGTGTGCAGCGCCGCCAGCATGGTGATGTTGGCGAAGATGTCCAGCAGGGCGACGGCCACGGCCAGTTTGAGCGGCCGTCCGCGCGGCATCACCAGGTTCTGGCTGGTTTTGGCCATCGCGAAGACCACCAGGCTGGCCGCCACCCGAGCGAAGACCAGCGGCCAAAGTTTGCATACGTGCGGCGCCTGGTGCAGGAACACCAGGTTCAAGCCCATTGCGGAGCCAGCAACTACTGTGAGCCAGGCCACTTTTGGAGTGAACCGATAGGGCGTGCCCTCCACTGGGGCCTCCCGACTGACGAGCATCACGGCAGCCAGCGCAAGCACGACACCGACCAGGGCCGCCTGACCAGGCCGCTCGCCCAGCGCCATGCCGACCGCCACGGGCACCGCGGCGTTGAGCACGGCCGCCAACGGCGAGACGACCGAAATCGGCCCGGAACCAAGTGCGGCGAAGAACGCCCACATGCCGAAGGCCATGCCGATGCCGTACAGGCACCCCCATAGAACGGCGCCGACATGAATGGGGCCGCCGACGAAGACGGCCATCACGCCCAATATCAGGGTTTCTATCGGGTAAGCGACCAGCATTACGCGCAGCGCGGCCACTCGCCGCGCTGCTACGCCGCCCACGAAATCGCTAACGCCATATGTCACGGCAGACAGCTGGGCGTAAGCCGCCCCGATCAGGTCATGCCCTTTGCTCGTCGTCCCATTTCACGGACCACCTCACGCTGTGCATCACGCTGCGCCATATCCTGGCGCTTGTCATAAGCTCTTTTGCCGCGAGCAAGAGCAAGCTCGACTTTGACCTTGCCCTCCGAGAAGTACAGAGACAGCGGCATCAACGCGAGGTTACCATCTCGTATCTTGCCCACCAGCCTGTCGATTTGTTGCCTATGTAACAACAACTTTCGGTTGCGGCGTGGCTCATGATTGGTCCAGCTACCGTGCTGGTACTCCGGAATGTACAAGTTACGCAACCAAACTTCGCCGTCGTCGATCGTTGCGAACGCGTCAGCTAATGATGCTTGGCCCAGGCGAAGGCTTTTGACCTCGGTGCCCTGCAAAGACACTCCGGCCTCGAACAACTCAATGATCGAATAGTTATGCCGCGCTTTGCGATTGGTGGCGATGACTTGTTTGCTACCGCCTTTGCCGCCCGCCGCCTTGGTGCGGCCGGAACCCTTGGCCACAGTTACCGCCGTATATAGAGGCGCAAGGTCGCGTACCCCGTCACTGCCGCCATCGACACGCCGAGCAGGAACAGCCACGGCGAGATGTAGAGGATGTCGGCATAGTCGACCTTGGCGATCAGATGCGCCTGATAGAACTGGCTCAGCGCGTTGTCCAGGAACAAAGCCCGAACCAACATGAGGCCGAGGACGGCGATGGCGACACCGACGGCCGCGGCGAGCATCGCCTCCACCAGGAAGGGCAGCTGGGTGTACCACCGGCTGGCGCCTACCAGCCGCATGATCCCTATTTCGGTGCGACGGGTGTATGCCGCGACCTGCACCATGTTGGCAATCAACAAAATTGCTCCGACGGCCTGGACGAGGGCAACGGCGAACGCGGCATCGCGCAAGCCGTCCAACACGGCGAACAGCCGGTCGATGAGGTCCTTCTCGTTGAGGATGCTGCGCACCCCGGGCTGGCCCTGCATCGCGGCATCGAACTCCGCGTGTTGTTCGGGATTGTTCAGTTTGACGATGAACGACGCGGGAAACGAGTCCTTGCCCGCCACGTCCTTGAACTCCGGGAACTTCTTGATGGCGTCGTTGTAGGCGTCCTGCCGGTTGACGAAGCGCACCGATTTGACGTCTTGTCGCGCATCGATCTTGTCGCGCAGCCCCTTACACGGCGCGGACGCACACGTCGTGTCGTTGGCCGAAATATCGTCGGTCAAGAACACCTGCGTCTCGACGCGGTCGAGGTAGATCTCGCGCGAGTTGTCGGCCAACCGGACCACCAGCAGGCCGCCACCGAACAGGCCGATGGAGATGGCGGTCGTCAGGATCATCGCGGCCGTCATGGTGACGTTGCGACGAAACCCGGTCAGGACCTCGTTGAGTAGGAAACCGAAACGCACTTAGCGGTCCATCCCGTAAATGCCGCGCTGCTCGTCGCGAACCAGCCTGCCCAGCGACAACTCGACGACGCGCTGGCGCATCGAGTCGACGATGTGGTGGTCGTGCGTCGCCATCAGCACCGTCGTCCCCGTGCGGTTGATCCGCTCCAACAAATCCATGATGTCCTTACTGGTATCTGGGTCGAGGTTGCCCGTCGGCTCGTCCGCCAGCAGCACGAGCGGCCGGTTGACGAACGCGCGGGCGATCGCCACCCGCTGCTGCTCGCCGCCGGACAACTCGTGGGGCAACCGGTTGGCTTTACCGGACAGTCCGACCGTCTCCAGCACCTCCGGTACCACCCGGTTGATCGCGTCGCTTCGTTTGCCGATCACTTCGAGCGCGAACGCGACGTTCTCGTAGACCGTCTTTTGCTGCAGCAGGCGGAAGTCCTGAAAAACGCAGCCGATCACCTGGCGCAGCTTCGGGACGTGACGGCCCCGCAGCTTGTTGACGTGAAACTTCGAGACCCGGACGTCACCGCTGGTCGGGTTCTCCGCGCCGAGCAGCAGCCGCATGAACGTGGACTTGCCCGACCCCGACGGGCCGATCAGGAACACGAATTCACCCTTGTCGATCTTGACGTTGACGTCCTCCAGCGCCGGGCGGGCCGACGCTTTGTACTTCTTACTGACATGGTCCAGGGTGATCATCACGGCACGCCAGTGTAGCGGTGAATTTCGCTGGCAGGCGAAGTCAACTGGCCGGCGGCGGCGAACTCGGCACCGGGCCGGGGCCCGGCTGCGGTTGCTGCGGCGTCGGTGTGGCCGGGCTTGAGCTGGGCGGGCAGAACGGCGCCGGCAAGACGCACGGCAGCTGCGGCAGCTGGAACGGCGGTGTGGTGGTCGTGGTCGTCGTCACCGGTGGCGGCGGCCAGTTGACTTCGCCTGC
>NZ_LZIF01000015.1 GCF_001667145.1 Mycobacterium sp. 852002-51971_SCH5477799-a | reverse complement strand
GCCAGCGCCGCCCCCAACGCCGCCGCCGGAGGGAGGCGGCGCCACCGCCGCATCGAACGGTCCCGCCGATCCACAAACCGAGGACGAACCCGCGGTGCCGCCGCTTCCCCCCGGAGCGCCCGACGGGGTGGTCGGGGTGGCCCCGCACGCCACCATCATCTCGATCCGGCAATCGTCACGCGCCTTCGAACCGGTCAAGCCGCCGCCGGGAGATCCCTACTCCGACGAGAAGGTCAAGGCCGGAACGCTGAATTCGGTTGCGCGCGCGGTGGTTCACGCCGCGAACATAGGCGCCAAGGTGATCAACGTTTCGGTGACCTCGTGCCTGCCCGCCGCCTCTCCGGCCGATCAGCGAGCGCTGGGCGCGGCGCTGTGGTACGCGTCCACCGTGAAGGACGCGGTGATCGTCGCGGCCGCGGGCAACGATGGGGAAGCCGGTTGTAACAACAACCCGACCTATGACCCCTTGGATCCGTCGGACCCCCGGGACTGGCATCAGGTCAAGATCGTCTCGGCGCCCTCGTGGTTCTCCGACTATGTCCTGTCGGTGGGAGCCGTCGATGCCAGCGGCGCCCCGCTCGACAAGAGCATGTCGGGTCCGTGGGTCGGTGTGGCCGCGCCGGGGACCCACATCATGGGCCTCTCGCCACAAGGCGGCGGCCCGGTCAATGCCTACCCGCCGTCGCGTCCGGGCGAGAAGAACATGCCGTTCTGGGGGACCAGTTTCTCGGCGGCCTACGTCAGTGGCGTCGCGGCCTTGGTGCGGGCGAAATTTCCTGACCTCAGCGCGCATCAGGTGATCAATCGGATCGTGCAGTCTGCGCACAATCCGCCTGCGGGCGTTGACAATAAGGTGGGGTACGGGTTGGTGGACCCGGTCGCCGCGCTGACCTTCAACATCCCGCCGGGCGAGCGGCTGCCCCCGGGCGCCCAAAGCCGGGTCATCACCCCGGCGCCACCGCCCCGGCCGCCGGACCACCGGGCACGCAACATCGCCATCGGGTTCCTGGGAACCGTGGCCGCCGGGGTGCTCGTGTTCGCGATCGCGGCGCGACTGCGGAGGGCTCGATGAGGCCCGACCTGACCGGTTTCACCCGCGACAGCAACCGGCGGGTCGTCGGCGTGTGGGTGGTGTTCGTTCTGGCACTCGCGAGCTGGCTGGTGGGCGGTTACATCGGCGCGGCTGTCGCGGTGGTGGTGGGAATCGCGCTGGTGTTCGTGCGCTGGTGGGGTCAGCCAGCGTGGTCGTGGGCCGTCTTGTGGCGGCGCGGCCGGCGTCCGATCGTCTGGACTGCGCCGATCACCGTGGCCAACAACCGTTCCGGGGGCGGCGTCCGCGTACAAGACGGCGTCGCCGTGGTCGCGGTGCAACTACTCGGCAGGGCTCACCGAGCGACCATGGTGACCGGCTCGGTGACGGTCGAGACCGAAAACGTGCTCGACATCGTCGAATTGGTGCCGATGCTGCACCAGGCCCTGGGCCTGCAGCTCGACTCGATCAGCGTCGTCACCATCGGTTCTCGGCACGGCACCACCGGAGACTTTCCGCGGGTGTACGACTCGGAGATCGGAACGCCGCCGTATGCCGGCCGGCGCGAGACGTGGCTGATCATGCGGTTGGCGGTGATCGACAACGCCCAAGCCCTCTTCTGGCGCACGACCGTTGGCGCGGCCGCCATCTCGGTCGCACAACGCATCGCGGGATTGTTGCGCTGCCAAGGACTGCGGGCAAAAGTGGCCACCGCCACCGACCTTGTCGAGCTCGATCGCCGGCTCGGGCGGGACGCGGTGTCGGGAAACGTGCAGAGATGGAAGGCCATCCGCGGAGAAGCGGGCTGGATGACCACCTACGCATACCCGGCCGAGGCGATCACGTCGCGCAACCTTTCTCAAGCGTGGACGCTGCGCGCCGACGAGGTCATCCAGAACGTCACGGTGTTTCCGAACTCCGAATGCACGGCAACGATTACCGTGCGCACGCCGACGCCCGCACCGACGCCGCCCAGCGTGATCCTGCGCCGGCTCAACGGCGAACAGGCAGCCGCCGCGGCCGCCAACATGTGCGGTCCCCTGCCGCACCTGAGGGGTATTCGGCGCAGCCCGCTGCCTGCGCAACTCGTCACCGAGATCGGGCCGTCAGGCGTCCTGATCGGCAAGCTGAGCAACGGCGATCGGCTGCTGATGCCGGTTACCGACGCCGGTGAGTTGTCACGCGTGTTCGTGGCGGCGGACGACCCGATCGCGAAGCGGCTCGTGATCCGCACGGCCGGTGCCGGCGAGCGGGTCTGCGTGCACACCCGCGACATGTCGCGCTGGGTCAGCGTGCGCATGCCGGAGATCAGCGTCGTGAGCAGCTCACGCCCCGCGCCCCGCACCACCGTGAGCGTGGTCGAGTACGCTGCGAGACGGGGCAACGCCTTTGGTGCTGCCGAAGGCGGAGGTATAGAGGCAGCGATCTCACCCACTCCGCGACCGGCGACCGTTTTCACCGTCGCGCCCGCGGGGGCAAGGCTCTCCGAGGGGCAACGACATGGCTTCGAGGTGATCATCGAGCAGATCAGCCCGGCGGTGGTGAACGTCAGTGCAGCAGGGCAGGATTGGCTTGTCGAGATGGACATGTTCCGCGCCGAGAACCGCTACGTCAGTCTCGAGCCGGTAGGTATGTCGGTCGGCACCTAGCAGGTCGGTAAGGCGAGTTTTGAGACACAGTGTGATGAGCGCACGTACCGGTTGCGGCGACAGTACGAAACGGCGCAAGGTGGCTGCCCACAACCTCGGCGACCGTGTCCACGGTGCTCGGGATGGGAGACGCGATGGGTGATTTGCAAACGGCCCGAAGGCATTTCGACCGTGCCATGGCGATCAAGAGCCGACAGGGCCGCGCGGCGGCGTTACCCGAGTTCGTTGCTGCCACCGACGCCGACAAGTTCATGGCCGATGCGTGGCTAGGGCGCATCGCATGCGGCGACAACGACCTGGCCTCGTTGCGACAGCTCTACGCCAGCAGCGAATGGCTGCACCGCGAGACCACGCGCATCGGGCAGACATTGGCCGCCGAGATCCAGCTGGGTCCCTACATCGGCATCACCGTCACCGACGCATCCCAGGTCGGGCTGGCATTGTCGTCCGCGTTGACGATCGCCGGGGAGTACGCCGAGGCGGACAAGCTGCTGGCCAGCCCCGACCTGCTGGACTCGTGGACCAACTACCAGTGGCATCAGTTGGCTCGGACCTTTCTGATGTACCGCACGCAACGCTGGCCGGACGTGCTGCTGACCGCCGCCGAGGAGCTGCCCGCGCACGCCATCGTGATGTCGGCTGTGACGGCGTCGATTTGCGCGCTGGCCGCTCACGCTGCCGCTCACCTCGGGCAGGGCCGGGTCGCCCTGGACTGGCTGGACCGCGTCGACGTGATCGGCCACACCCAATCGTCGTCACGCTTCGACGCCGATGTCTTGACGGCCTCGATCGGCCCGGCCGACATCCCGCTGCTCGTCGCCGATCTGGCCTACCTGCGGGGGATGGTGCACCGGCAGTTGCGCGAGGAGGACAAGGCCCAGATCTGGCTTTCCAAGTCAACCATCAACGGGGTCCTGACCGAGGCGGCCAAGGAAGCGCTGGCCGACCCGAACCTGCACCTGGTCGTGACCGACGAACAAACGATCAACCGCCGCACCGACCGGTGGGACGCCTCCTCGGCCAAGACCCGCGACGAACTCGACGACGACGCCGCCAACGACCGGCGCGCCGAGCTGTTGGCCGAGGGGCGCAAGCTGCTGGCCAAGCAGGTGGGACTGGCCGCGGTCAAGGAAGCGGTCGCCGCGCTCGAAGACCAACTCGAAGTCCGAACGATGCGGCTCGAGCACGGCCTGCCGGTGGAGGGCCAGACCAACCACATGCTGCTGGTCGGGCCGCCCGGTACCGGTAAGACGACCACCGCCGAAGCCCTGGGCAAGATCTACGCCGGCATGGGAATCGTGCGGCACCCCGAGATCCGGGAGGTGCGCCGTTCGGATTTCTGCGGTCACTTCATCGGCGAGTCGGGGCCCAAAACCAACGAACTGATCGAAAAGTCGCTCGGGCGAATCATTTTCATGGACGAGTTCTATTCCCTGATCGAGCGCCATCAGGACGGCACACCCGACATGATCGGCATGGAGGCCGTCAACCAGCTCCTAGTCGCGCTGGAAGCACACCGATTCGATTTCTGTTTCATCGGCGCGGGTTACGAAGACCAGGTGGACGCGTTCCTCACCGTGAACCCGGGTTTGGCCGGCCGGTTCAACCGCAAGCTTCGCTTCGAGTCCTACTCGCCGGCCGAGATCGTCGAGATCGCGCACCGTTACGCGACGCCGCGGGCCAGTCTGCTCGACGACGGTGCGCGTGAATCCTTCTTGGATGCGGCGACGACCATCCGCAACTACACGACACCCGGGGGGCGCCACGGCATCGACGCCATGCAGAACGGCCGGTTCGCCCGCAACGTCGTCGAACGTGCCGAGGGCTTTCGCGACACCCGAGTGGTCGCACAAAAGCGCGCGGGTCAGCCGGTGACGGTGGAGGATCTGCAGATCATCACCGCTGCCGACCTGCAAGCCGCGGTGCGCAGCGTATGTTCCGACAACCGCGACATGGCGGCCATCGTCTGGTGACGGTTACGCGGGCTCGAAGCGGAACACGGCCAGACGGCCCGCCAGTGCTTCGAATTCGTCGGCCGTTCCGTCGCGCACCATCCCCGACCGTTTCGCAAAAGCCACGCCAACCGGAACTTCGGTGGGGAACGCCCGCAGCACCGGCCGGGCCTCGTTGGCGGACAGTTCGACGATCCGGACGGGACGCGACCGTCGGCCACGGCTGAGCGTGCCGACGCCCGCGGCCCGGGCGTTGGCCGCCCAGTCGGCGCCGGGGTAACCGGCCACGACGTAGAGGCCGCCCCGAAAGTTGAAGGGCGTCATCGGCGTGCTGCGGGGCTGACCCGACTTGCGGCCGGGCACGGTGAGCACCATCGCGGGCCCGATCGGGATACCGAGCCGTTGGACCGCCATCATGAACTTGTTCATCGGCTTGAGGTAGCGCGGGGGATGCGGATCGGTCATCTCAGACACCTTCCTTCTCGTTGTCGAACATGTGCCGGTGTTCGGAAACCCAGTGCGCGAACGGGATTGGCGGGCGGCCGAGGATCTTCTCCACATCGTGGGTGATCAGGGCGGGGTTGTCGAGCGTCTCGGCTTGCATCGCGAGGTAGGCGTCGGCGAACCCCGCGCTGAAGCCCAGCCCGATAAACCGTTGCCGCACGGCGTCAGCGGGGATCTCGCGGTACTGCAGCGGCCGGCTCAGGACACCACCGATGACTTCGACCAGCTCCGCGTTGGTGAACGCCTGGGGGCCGGTCAGCGGGATCCGCTGTCCGACAAGCTCATCGGTGAGCAACGCGCGCGCCGCGACGCCCGCGATGTCTGACTCGACGATCGGCGCGGTCGACGCGGCGGCGTACGGCCCGGCGACCACGTCGCCGGCGCGGATCTGCGCGGACCACATGCCGGCGAAGTTCGTCGCGAACACGGTGGGCCGCAAGCTCACCCAGGCCAGGCCGGAGTCGACCGCCAGGCGTTCGACCTCCCTGTTGCGGTCGCCGCGAAACCGGGACGGCTGCCGCGTGACGTCGTCGTCAGCATTGATCGCCGACAGCGCGACCAGCTTGGTGACTCCTTCTGGCCGGCATCGGGCCACGACGTCTTCCAACTGCCCGCCGAGCGCCCGCGAGTTCAGGAACACCGCGGAGGCACCCGACAGCGCGTCGGTGGCCGAACCGAACACCTCCACGCCCGGGGGAAAGCCGGCCGGCGCCGGTTGTCGGGTGACCGCCCGAACTTGGGCGCCCGCGGCGAGCAGTTCGGTGACGAGTGGGCGTCCAACGTTGCCGGTCGCACCGGTGACGACGATGGTCATGAGTGGGTTCCTTTCCGTGAACTTCTTGCACTGCTGAAACGACGGGGCAAAAGGTGGGAAAGTTACATCGCGAACCCCGTAACTTTTTGCCTCAGCAGATCGTCGAAGAGTCATGAACCAGTCGCAGTCCGCCAGCGACCAGGTCAGCGAGGCCTGGCGTCGCCACCGCCCGTACCTGGTCAACCTCGCCTATCAGATGCTGGGCGACATCGGCGAGGCGGAAGACATTGCGCAAGAGGCCTTTCTGCGGCTCTCGCGCGCCGACGTGAACGAGATCGAGGACGCGCGCGGCTGGCTGACCGTGGTGGCGAGCCGCCTCTGTCTGGACCAGTTGCGTTCGGCTCGCGCCCGGTACGAGCGCCCCGGCGATGTCGAGGAACAACCGGCACCGCGTCGCCTGGACCCGGCCGACCGGGTCACCCTCGACGACGAGATCCGCACCGCGCTGCTCGAAGTGCTGCGCAGGCTCAATCCCGGTGAACGGGTCGCCTTCGTGCTGCATGACGTGTTCGGTGTGCCCTTCGACTCGATCTCGGAGACCGTGGGCCGTCCGGTCGGCACCTGTCGCCAGCTGGCGCGGCGTGCACGGTCCAAATTCCATGCGGCACAACCGAACCTGACCGCGGTCGCGCCGTCTGAGCACCAGTTGGTCACCGAAAAGTTCATCACCGCATGCGCCAACGGCGACCTGCATGGGTTGGCCGCGGTCCTGGATCCGACGGTGTGGGGCGTGGGCACGATCCTCGCGGACCCGGCGCCGCCACCACAGATCAACCACGGGCCGGATGCCGTGGCCACCAACTTGTTGCGCTACTTGTGGCCGGACGTGACCCTGGTGTGCGGTCCTGCCGGGGGGCCGGTGCTGCTGGCCTTCAGTGAGCGCCGCCTGTTCGCTGTCATCGTGCTGACGATCGGCGGATCCCGGGTTCGCAAAATCGAGGCGATCGCGGACCCCTCCGCGCGGGCTTAGTCGTGCTGGTTCGTCGGCCCCGACGTTTTCGCGCCGTCGGGACGGGCCGCGAAGTAGCCGGCGATGGTCGCGGTGACCTCGAGGAACTTGCGGCGCGTTGCCGGCGCCATTTCCTGGCTCACGTCGATCACGCCGCCGGGCCGCAAATGGGGGTCGAACGGCACCTCGATGACCGGGCGGCCGTGATCGGTGAATTCGCGGGCGAGCAATGCCCGGGTGCGTTTGTCGGCATGCCCGTCGGAGTCGTTGAGCACCACAAGGGTGCGCTGCAGCAGCGTGGTCAAGCCGTGATCGGTCAGCCACTCCATGGTCCGCGCCGCGGCGGAGGCGCCGTCGGCCCACGGCGAAGACACCACGATCAGCGCATCCAGGTCGCGTAGGACTTCCTGGGTGAGCGGGGAGTCCATCGTCGAACCGCAGTCGATGACCGAGATCGTGAAATGGCGGTCCAGCCGCAGCGCGGCCTCCCGGTAGATCGCCGGATCGAGCACTCTGCGCGGGCCCGACGCAGGTTCACCGGCGAGCACGTGAAGTCCCGCGGAATTGCGTCCCAACCGCGCCACCACGTCGTCGAAGGACCGCAGGTTCTTGTCGGCGGTGAGTTCCCAGAACGAGCCAGTCGACGCCGGATCGATTCGGCTGCTGAGCCTGCCGAACGCGGTGTCGGCGTCGATCGCCACGACGTGGTCTTGTCTGCGGAGCGTGGCGAGCAGTGAACCCACACTCGCGGCCACCGACGTCTTTCCCACGCCGCCCTTGCCCAGCACGCCGACCTTGTAGTTGCCGTACAGGCGGGTCCGGATGGCGGCTTCGAACTGGGCCTCTTGCTGCTGGGCGGGGGAGGGGCCCAGGTTGATCAGGCCGAAGCTCGCCAGCCGCAAGGCGCGTCGCCAACCGCGGTCGGGTAACTCCCCGCCGCCCTGCTGGAGATCGGATTGGGGCCCCTGCGGCGCTGCCGCGGGGGGAGGGAGATGGGCCGGCTGTCGGGCCGGTGGCCGAAACGATGGCGGAGCGGACTGCGGCGGCGCCGGTGACCAGGCTTGCGGGGGCCCCGGCGGCCGGGCCGGTGGGGGC
>NZ_LZIF01000014.1 GCF_001667145.1 Mycobacterium sp. 852002-51971_SCH5477799-a | reverse complement strand
CACCTGCAGCCCCCGGGCCTTGGGGCCTAGCGCCACCACGTCGGCGACCACCTCGTGGCCCATGACTTGCGGGAACGAACAAAACGCCGCCATGGCGTTGTCGGTGTCGCCCTCGCCGAAGTCCATCAGTATCTGCTTGGAATCCGACCCGCAGATTCCGGTCAGCCGCGGCCGGGTGATCACCCAGTCCTCGTGCGGCAGTTCCGGATCCGGCAGATCGCGCAGGGCGGTCGGGGTCTGCGCCAGGTTCCGGGTCAACTGGTTGGCGTCGTCGGGAACCTCGAAAGGCTCCGGCGGCACGCCGTAGACGAGCGCCTTCATGACGACGCCATCCCGGCCGCCCCGGCGATGAACGCATCCAGGTCGGCGTTCTTGGCATCCACTACGGC
Source organism: Mycobacterium sp. 852002-51971_SCH5477799-a (assembly GCF_001667145.1). GTDB lineage: Bacteria > Actinomycetota > Actinomycetes > Mycobacteriales > Mycobacteriaceae > Mycobacterium. The sequence goes on along the minus strand of NZ_LZIF01000014.1, from coordinate 158,901 downwards.
CTTCATGTCGGGAACGTAGTGCTCGAAGCGCTCACTGCCCAACGCCTCGATGATTCCGTCGGCCACCACGTCGGCCGGCATCTTGGGTCCCCGATAAAGCGGTTCCTCGCTGCCCGGGTGGTCCCATATCTCGGTGTCGACCGGCCCGGGCTCGATCAGCTTCACCGCGATCTGCGTGTCATGCAGATCGACGGCCATCGCCTCACTCCACCCGCAGAGCGCGAATTTGCTTGCACAGTAGGCGGTTTCGTGGATAATTCCGAGCCGGCCGCCGACGCTGGACACGTTGACAATCATGCCCGATCCGCGTGCCAGCATCCGCGGCAACAGCGTTAGCGTCAGGCGCATCGGGGCGAAGAAGTTGACCCGCATGACGTCTTCGGCCTCGCCCGGGTCCAGTGCGACGACGCTGCGCCGCTTGGGCATCGCGGCGTTGTTGATCAGCACGTCGATGCCGCCGAGCGCATCCCAGGCCCGCAGCGCCAGGTCACGCAGCGCCGACGTGTCGGCCAGGTCGGCCACGAACATCGCCGATCCGGGTGAGGTGCGACGGCAGTCGGCCAGCACCTCGCCCAGCCGATCCCGTCGGCGCGCTATCAGCCCCACCACCGCGTCCCGGGCGGCCAGCTGCCGCGCCAGGGCCGCCCCCAATCCCGCCGAGGCACCCGTGATGAGCACCCGTTTACCAGCCGCCGCGTACGCCATCAGTAAAGGTTGCCGCGAATCGCGGGAAGCGTACAGTGGGGGAAGCTTGTTATATTGGCTAAATATTAGATTGACTACCTCCGATAGGGGCACAAACATGACTTCCACCAGGTACGAAGGCGACACCTGGGACCTGGCGTCCAGCGTCGGCGTGACCGCGACGATGGTCGCGGCGGCCCGCGCGATGGCCACCCGCGCCGACAAGCCACTGATCGACGATCCGTTCGCCGAGCCGCTGGTCAAGTTGGTCGGTGTGGAACTGCTCTCCCGGCTGGCCAGCGGCGAGCTGGATCCCGCCGAGTTGAACGACGTGCACGACGGTGCCGCCGGGTCCGCCGGGGCGATGTCGCGGATGGCCGACAACATGGCGGTGCGAACCAAGTTCTTCGACGAGTTCTTCCTGGACGCGACCAACGCGGGTATCAAGCAGGCGGTGATCCTGGCCGCCGGGCTGGACGCCCGCCCCTACCGGCTGCGGTGGCCGGCCGGGACCGTGGTCTACGAGGTCGACCAGCCGCAGGTCATCGAATTCAAGACCCGCTCGCTGGCCGACCTCGGGGCTGCCCCCACCGCCGAGCGCCGGGTGGTGGCCGTCGATCTGCGCGACGACTGGCCCACCGCGCTGCGCGACGCCGGTTTCGACCCGTCCCAGCCCGCCGCGTGGAGCGCCGAGGGCCTGCTCGGCTACCTGCCGCCCGAGGCGCAGGACCGCCTGCTCGACACCATCACCGAGCTCAGCGCGTCGGGCAGCCGGCTGGCCACCGAGAGCGCCCCCAACCCCGAGCCCGGCGACGAGGAGAAGATGAAGGAGCGCATGCAGACGATCTCCGAGCGCTGGCGTGCGCACGGTTTCGAGCTGGACATGGCGGGCCTGGTCTACTTCGGCGACCGCAACGAGGCGGCTCCGTACCTGGCCGAGCGCGGCTGGCGGCTGAACAGCGCCAGCATCGGAGAACTGTTCGCGGCCAACGGTCTTGACCCGCTCACCGACGACGACATGCGCATGGGCGAGATGCTGTACACGAGCGGAACCCTCGAGAAGTAGGAGCCATCCGCAATGACCGCTGACACCGGAAGGACCGAGGGCGACAGCTGGGACTTGGCGTCCAGCGTGGGGGCGACGGCGACGATGGTCGCCGCGTCGCGCGCCGTGGCGTCGCAGGGACCCAAGCCGCTGCTCGACGATCAACTGGCCGATCCCCTGGTCCGCGCCGTCGGGTTAGACCCCTTCATCCGGATCATCGACGGCGAGGTCGATTTCGCCGACGACCCGCTGCTGAACCGCAAGACCAGGGCCGAGCAGATCACGGTACGCACCAGGTTTTTCGACGACTTCTTCATCAATTCCGGTGTCCGCCAAGCGGTGATCCTGGCTTCCGGCCTGGACACTAGGGCCTACCGCCTGCCGTGGCCCGCGGACACGGTGGTTTACGAGATCGACCAACCACAGGTCATCGCGTTCAAGACCAGCACGCTAGCCGGCCTCGGTGCCGCTCCGACCGCCGAGCGCCGCACCATCAGCATCGACCTGCGCGACGACTGGCCGGCTGCCTTGCGCGAGGGCGGATTCGACGTCACCCAGCCGACCGCGTGGAGCGCCGAAGGGCTGCTGCCCTACCTGCCGCCCGAGGCTCAGGACCGGCTGTTCGACAACATCACCGCGCTCAGCGCGCCGGGCAGCCGCCTGGCGACCGAACACGTGCCGGACCCCAATTCCTTCACCGAAGAGCGCGTGGCGCGCATCACCGAGCGGTGGCGACGCGCCGGGTTCGACCTCGACGCGGGCGACCTGTTCTACCAAGGTGAGCGCAGCGTCGTCGTCGACTACCTGACGGAGCACGGCTGGGATGTGACGGCCCACCCCGTCAGGGAACTTTACGCGCACAACGGGTTCGAGTTCCCCGAAGAAGTGGTCGCGGCATTCGGCGACCTCAGCTACGTCGCCGCGACCCTGAAGTAGGGTTTGCACCATGTCACGCACTCACGACGACGAGTGGGATCTGGCGTCCAGCGTCGGCGCGACCGCGACCATGGTCGCGGCTGGGCGCGCGATGGCGACCAAAGATCCCCGGGGTTTGATCAACGATCCGTTCGCCGAACCGCTGGTGCGCGCGGTCGGGGTGGAGTTCTTCACCAAGATGATGGACGGCGATCTCGATGTGGAAGCCATCGAGAACGCTTCGCCGGTGCGTCTGCAATCGATGGTCGACGGAATGGCCGTGCGCACCAAGTACTTTGACGATTATTTCATCGACGCCACCGGCGGCGGGGTGCGCCAGGTGGTGATCCTGGCTTCCGGGCTCGATTCGCGCGCCTACCGGTTGCCCTGGCCGGCCGGCACGGTGGTCTACGAGATCGACCAGCCGCGGGTGATCGAGTTCAAGAGCGCGACCCTGGCCGATGTGGGTGCCGAGCCGACGGCATCGCGGCGCACCGTTCCCATCGATCTGCGCGCGGACTGGCCCGCCGCGCTGAAAGCGGCGGGATTCGACACGGCGGCTCCGACGGCCTGGCTGGCCGAGGGACTGCTGATCTACCTGCCGCCGGAGGCCCAGGATCGGCTGTTCGACAACATCACCGCGCTCAGCGCGCCCGGCAGCACCATCGCCACCGAATTCGTGCCCGGCATCGTGGATTTCGATGCGGAACGGGTGCGCGAGATGTCCGGGTCATTCCGCGAGCACGGCGTCGACATCGACATGGCGTCGCTGGTCTACGCGGGCGAACGCAACCACGTCGTCGACTACCTGTCGAGCATCGGATGGCGGGCCGAGGGCGTGACCCGTACGGAACTCTTCGGGCGCAACGGCATCGAGGTGCCCGCACCGGCGAACGACGATCCCCTCGGCGAGATCGTCTTCATCAGCGCCGAGCTCAGAGACTAGAGGCGGCGGGGTCCCAGCCACAGCGCGCTGGCCCCGCTGTAGGACCGCTCGACGTTGTCCAGGATGCCGCCGATGGTGCGGCCTAGCAGCGCGCCGAGCGCATCGGGCAGCGACGCCGCGGTCGGCTGCGAGGAGGCCCGCGGCCGCAACATATCCAGCAGTGATCCGCCCGGGTAGGTCACGATCCGCACGTCGGTGTCCTTGTCCAGTCCGGCAAGGATTTTCGCCCGGCGCAACGCGGCTCTAAAGCCGCCCAGTTCGTCGACCAGGCCCCGCTCGCGTGCGTCGGCGCCGGTCCACACCCGGCCCCGGGCGACCCGGTCGACGGCCTCGGTGGTCAGATTGCGCCCGTCGGCGACCCGCTCCACGAAATCCGCGTACACCAAGTCGGCTTCGGCCTCTTGGCGGGCGCGCTGTTCCGGGGTGAACGGTGATTCGATCGACCAGGCATCGGCATTGGCGTTGGTACGCACGGTTTCCAGCCCGACGCCCAACCGCTGCATCAAATCGCGGATCACCAGCTTGCCGGTGAACACGCCGATCGAACCTGTGATGGTTGTGGGGCTGGCCACGATCGCGTCGGCGGCCACCGCGATGTAGTAGCCACCGGATGCGGCGACCGCACCCATCGACGCCACCACGGGCTTGCCCCGCTTGCGAGCCCTCTTCACTTCGCGCCAAAGGGTTTCCGATGCGGTGACCGAGCCGCCCGGGCTGTTCACCCGCAGCACGATCGCGGAGACGGATTCGTCGGCGGCGGCTTCCCGCAGCGCCGCGGCGATGGTGTCGCCGCCGACGGTGGGGCTGCCGAACGGCAGGAACTGGGGGCCGCCACGACCGTCGACGATCTCGCCGTCGACGTTGACGACCGCCACCGTCGGCTTGGCGCGGCGTCCAGGAACCGAAGGCACCGGCGGGGTCAGCCGTGGCCGGGCAGCACCCGCATAACGCGACACGTACAGCCGCGGTGGTGTTGTATCGGAAACATCCTGCACCCCAACCATTTCCGCGATGCGGTCATAGGCTTCGTCCCGGAAGCCGATCCGGTCGACCAAGCCCGAGGCCAACGCCTCCTCGCGCAACAGCGGGGCACGATCGGCCAGTGCGTCGAGCGTAGCGGCGTCGAGCTTGCGGGATTGCGCGACTGCGTCCCATACCTGCTCTTGCACGCTGCGCAACATCCGCGTGACGGCCTCGCGGTGGGCCTCGGTGAATCCCTGCTCGGTGTAACGGTTTACCGCCGACTTGTATTCGCCGCGCGCGACGAATTGGGGTTCGATGCCGGCTTTGTCGAACGCGTCGCGCAGGAAGGTGGCATTGCTGGCGAAGCCGATCAGTCCGACGCTTCCGGCCGGCTGCATCCAAATTTCACCGAAAGCCGAAGCCAGGTAGTACGACAGCGTCCCCGGGTAGGTCTCGGCCCAGGCGAGTGACGGCTTGGCGGCGGTGAAGGCCACGATTGCCTCGCGTAGCTCCTGCACCGCGGCCGACGGCGACGCCGTGAGTTGCACACGGGCGATCAGCCCGGCGACCCGCGGGTCCTCGGCCGCGCGGTGGATGGCGGCCACCATGTCGCGCAGCGCTGTCGGTCGGCTCGCGCCGCTGATGATGGCCAGCGGATCAAAGCCCGACGTCTCCGGCGGCATCGCGCGCAGGTCCAATTCGAGCACGCAACCGTTGGGCACGCCATGATGGCGGGCGGTATCGACCCGTCCGGCGAGGGCCCGAACATCGTCGACGCCGGGGATCGAAGGCAGGAAAGCGAACATGTCTGCAGACTACCGATGCACGGCCGTACGGTGGTCGGGTGAGCTTTGCCATCGCGATCCCGCAGTTCGACTACGACGGCTTCGACGGGGCGGGGTTGCGCGCGTTTCTCGCGCGCGCCGAAGAACTCGGCTTCGAGGGCGGCTGGCTGCTCGAGCAGATCATCGGGCCCGCACCGTTGCTGGCGCCGCTGGAACTGCTGGCGTATTGCGCGGCCTGTACCGAGCGGCTGCGCCTGGGCGTCGCGGTCCTGGTGACGTCGTTGCACGACCCGCTGCAGTTGGCCTCGGCCGCCACCGCCGTCGACCGACTTAGCCACGGCCGGCTCGACCTCGGTGTCGCGCCCGGCGGCGGTGGGCGGAAATTCGCCGCATTCGGCGTAGACAAGGACACCTTCATCTCTTACTTCACCGAGGGTCTGGAGCTGATGAAGGCGGCGTGGTCCGACGAGCCGAGGGTGACGTTTCACGGTCGATTTCGCGACGTCGACGACTTGCCCATTCAGCCCAAGCCGGTACAGCGGCCTCACCCGCCGATCTGGTTCGGCGGCCTCGCGCCCAAGGCGCTGGCCCGCGCGGTGCGGCACGGCGATTCGTTCCTGGGCGCCGGCTCGTCGACCACCGAGGCGTTCGCCGGGGCGGTGACCGTCGTGCGCCGCGAGCTCGACGAGCAACAGAAGGACCCCGCGAAATTCACCATCGGCAAACGGGTCTACCTGATGCTCGACGACGACGCCGCCAGGGCCCGGGAACGGGTGCTCGACGGGCTGGACCGCATCTACGGACGGATGCCCGGCGTGCAGGACGTGCCGGTGTCCGGCAGACCTGACGACGTGGTCCGCGGGTTGCGTGAGGTCATCGACGCCGGGGCGCAGATGGTGCTGCTGAATCCCCTCGGCACCGACGCGGCAGAAAACCGCGAGCAGATGGAACGCCTTGCCGCGGAAGTGATTCCGCAGCTGACCTAGCTACGACAGCTCGGTCGCCGAACCGCCCGCGGCGGTGATCTTCTCGCGCGCGCTGCCGCTGAACTTGTGCGCCGTCACCTCGACCTTGACCGTCAGCTTGCCGTCGCCGAGGACCTTGACCAGCGAGTTGCGGCGAACCGCGCCCTTGGCCACCAACTCGTCCACGCCGATCGAACCGCCTTGCGGGAAAAGCCTATTGAGGTCGCCGACGTTGACAATCTCGTACTCGGTGCGGAACCGGTTGCGGAAGCCCTTCAGCTTGGGCAGCCGCATGTGGATCGGCATCTGGCCACCCTCGAAGGTCGACGGCACGTTCTTGCGTGCCTTGGTGCCCTTGGTCCCGCGACCGGCGGTCTTGCCTTTGGAGCCCTCACCGCGACCGACCCGGGTGCGGGCGGTCTTCGAACCGCGCGCGGGCTTGAGATCGTGCAGCTTGATCGTCATTTCTTGCTACCTCCGGTGCCCGTGCCCGTGCCCGTGGCCGTGGCCGTCGCCTCGGCAGGCTCCACCTCGACGAGGTGGCTGACCACAGCGATCAGGCCGCGGGTCTGCGCGTTGTCCTCGCGGATCACCGAGTGGCGAATCCGCCGCAGGCCCAGGGTGCGTAGGGACTCCCGCTGCTTCCAGCGGGCCCCGATGGTGCTGCGCACCTGGGTGATCTTCAGTTGACTACTCATGGTTGTGTCCCCGAAGTCTGGGCCTCGCGTGCCGCCGCACTGGCCATCGCGTCGCTTTCGCGGCGGGCCTTGAGCATTCCGGCCGGCGCAACGTCCTCGATGGGCAGGCCGCGGCGAGCGGCCACCTCCTCGGGCCGCTGCAGCAACTTCAGGGCGGCGACGGTCGCGTGCACCACGTTGATCGCGTTGTCACTACCCAGCGACTTCGCCAGGATGTCGTGCACGCCGGCGCATTCCAGCACCGCACGCGCGGCGCCGCCGGCGATCACACCGGTACCGGGGCTGGCGGGGCGCAGCAGCACCACGCCGGCGGCCGCCTCACCCTGCACCGGGTGGGTGATGGTCCCGCGGATCAGCGGCACCCGGAAGAAGCTTTTGCGGGCCTCCTCGACGCCCTTGGCGATCGCCGCGGGTACTTCCTTGGCCTTGCCGTAGCCGACACCGACCATGCCGTGGCCGTCGCCGACGATCACCAATGCGGTGAAGCTGAAACGGCGACCACCCTTGACCACCTTGGAGACACGGTTGATCGCGACAACCCGCTCCAGGTAGTTGCTCTTGTCGCCGTCGCGGTCGCGGCCGCCACGACCGCCGCCGTCGCGGCGACCGCGGCTGTCGCGATCCCCACGCGAGTCACGGCTGTCGCCGGCGCCCTGTCCGCCGGTCGGCTGCTCCGCCATTATGCGGTCCTTCCAGTCGTGTTCAAGCTCTTCGTCATTCCGCTTGTCATTAGAATTGCAATCCGTTCTCGCGTGCGGCATCGGCCAGCGCCGCGATCCGTCCGCCGTAGGTGTATCCGCCACGGTCGAAGACCACGGTGTCGATGCCGGCGGCCTTGGCGCGCTCGGCGATCAGCTGTCCCACCCGCACGCTGCGGGCTTTCTTGTCCCCCTGCAGGCTGCGCACATCGTCCTCGATCGACGACGCGGCGGCGACCGTGGTCCCGTTCTCGTCGTTGACCAGTTGCACGTGAATGTGTCGCGAGGACCGGTTGATCACCAGCCGCGGACGCTGCGGGGTACCGGCGACCTTCTTGCGCAGCCGCGCGTGCCTGCGCAACCGGGAGACACGCCGAGTCGCGGAAACGCTCTGCCCCACCGGCTTTCGTTCGGCGGTGTCAGCTTTTGTTTGCGCCATGATTACTTACCTGTCTTTCCGACCTTGCGGCGGATCTGCTCACCCTCGTAGCGCACACCCTTGCCCTTGTACGGGTCGGGGCGGCGCAGACGGCGGATGTTCGCCGAGATCTGGCCGACCTTCTGCTTGTCGATCCCGGTGATCGTGAACTTGGTCGGCGACTGCACGGCGAACGTGATGCCGTCCGGCGCCTCGATCACCACGGGGTGGCTGTAGCCCAGCGCGAACTCGAGGTTGGAGCCCTTGAGCTGCACGCGGTAACCCACGCCGAAGATCTCCATCTTGGTGGTGTAGCCCTGCGTCACGCCGGTGACCAGGTTGGACACCAGGGTGCGCGACAGCCCGTGCAGCGAGCGGTTGCGCCGCTCGTCGTTGGGGCGGGTGACCACGATCGCGCCATCATCGTTGCGCGCCACGGTGATCGGTTCGGCGACCGTTAGATCCAGGGTGCCCTTGGGGCCCTTCACCGAGACCTTCTGGCCATCGATCGTTACGTCGACTCCGGACGGAACCGGAACCGGCTGCTTACCAATACGCGACATCGTCTATCCCCTCACCACACGTACGCGAGGACTTCGCCGCCCACGCCCTGTCGGGCTGCCTGGCGGTCGGTCAGCAGGCCCGAGGAAGTGGAGATGATCGCCACACCCAGGCCACCGAGCACGCGCGGCAGATTGGTGGATTTCGCGTACACCCGCAAACCGGGCTTGGACACGCGGCGCAAGCCGGCGATGCTGCGCTCCCGGCTGGGCCCGTACTTGAGCTGAACGATCAGCGACTTGCCGACCCGAGCATCCTCGGTCCGGTAATCGGTGATGTAGCCCTCGCTCTTGAGGATCTGGGCGATGTTCGCCTTGATCTTGGAGTGCGGCAGCGTCACCTCGTCGTGATACGCCGAATTGGCGTTGCGCAGACGTGTCAAGAAGTCTGCGATCGGGTCCGTCATCGTCATGACAGCGTTGGTACCTTCCTCGCGGTGGTTCCCGGTCCGGGCCTGTCGCGCACCTGTTTTCGGTTGGTCGTGGGGGTTAGGGCTGTTACCAGCTGCTCTTCTGCACGCCGGGCAGTTCGCCCGCGTGCGCCATCTCGCGCAGGCAGATCCGGCACAGGCCGAATTTGCGGAAGACCGCGCGGGGGCGGCCGCACCTGTTGCAACGCGTGTAGCCGCGCACCGCGAACTTCGGCTTGCGTGCGGCCTTGTTGACCAGTGCCTTCTTTGCCATCTACTCAGTTCTCCTTGAACGGAAAGCCGAGGGCCCGCAACAGCGCTCGCCCTTCGTCGTCATTCGTCGCCGAGGTGACGACGTTGATGTCCATGCCGCGGACCCGGTCGATCTTGTCCACGTCGATCTCGTGGAACACCGACTGCTCGGCGAGCCCGAAGGTGTAGTTACCGACGCCGTCGAACTGCTTGGGCGACAGCCCGCGGAAGTCGCGGATACGCGGCAGCGCGATCGAGGTGAGCCGGTCCAGGAATTCCCACATCCGGTCCCCGCGCAGGGTGACCCGCGCACCGATGGGCATGCCCTCCCGCAGTTTGAACTGTGCGATGGACTTGCGCGCGCGACGGATCTCGGGGCGTTGCCCGGTGATCAGACTCAGGTCGCTGACCGCGCCGTTGATCAACTTCGCGTCCCGGGCCGCATCGCCGACACCCATGTTGACGACGACCTTGGTCACCGTCGGGATCTGCATGACGTTGGCGTAGCCGAACTGCTGCTGCAGCGAATCGCGAATCTCGCTGCGGTAGCGCTCTTTCAGGCGCGGCTGAACTTTTTCTGCAGTGCTCATCAGATGTCCTTGCCGTTGCGCTTGGAGATACGAACCCGCTTGCCGGTCTCCTCGTCGACGCGGTAACCGACGCGGGCGGGCTTACCGTCCGAGTCGACGACCATCACGTTGGAGACGTGGATGGGGGCTTCCTGGGTGACGATGCCGCCCGACTGTGCTCCGCGCTGGTTGGTCGAAATCGCGGTGTGCTTCTTGATCCGGTTGACGCCCTCGACCAGCACTCGGTCGCGTTCCGGGTAAGCCTGCAGCACCTTGCCTTTGGCGCCTTTGTCCTTGCCGGCGATGACCAGGACGGTGTCGCCTTTACGGACCTTCATTTACAAAACCTCCGGGGCAAGCGAGATGATCTTCATGAACCGCTTCTCGCGCAGTTCGCGGCCCACCGGCCCGAAGATGCGCGTCCCGCGCGGGTCGTTGTCGGGCTTGATGATCACCGCGGCGTTCTCGTCGAACTTGATGTAGCTGCCGTCGGCGCGACGGCGCTCCTTGACCGTGCGCACCACCACGGCCTTGACGACATCCCCACGCTTGACGTTGCCACCGGGGATGGCGTCCTTGACGGTGGCGACGATGACATCACCGATGCCGGCGTAGCGTCGCGACGAACCGCCGAGCACACGGATGCACAAGATCTCCTTGGCGCCGGTGTTGTCGGCGACCTTCAGTCGCGATTCCTGCTGAATCACTCGATCTCCTGACCTGGTTGCGTGAGCACGGCAGGAGAACCCACCTGGGTGAGCATTCGGCGGGCATGACCCACCAAAAACCTGACGTGCGCGGTCTTTGTCACCGAAGGGCACGCGGGGCCGATTTTCACCGGCCGAGGTCTGCCCAAGGCAACCCCTAGAGTCTAGGGGACGACCAGCTCAGAGCCAAATTCTGCGCGAAGGCGAGCGGGACCGGGGACGTCTTCCTCAAATGAAGGCACCGCGATGTCGAGGAACACGTCCCTTGCACGCTCTTGAACTGCGGAAACGTCTGCTGAGCGGCTCGCCGAGAACTACACTTCCGCAATGTTCTCGCAGACGCGCTATGCGATGAACGACGGTTTGCGCGTCGCCTATCGGGCGTCGCAGGAGGACGAGCGCGACATCGTTTTCGTTTCGAACTGGTTCGGCCGCCGGTGCGGTAGTGCCAGCCGCGCTGTTCGCGGCCACGCATCCGTCTCGTACCAACGCTCGTCGTGATCGAAGGCTCGGAGACGCTTTCCCAGCTCCACGAAGGGTTCGACCTCGACGCTGTTCACCGACATCGTCGAGTCGACGCGCCGCGCCGCGGAGATCGGCGACCGGGACTGGCGTGCCCTGCTGGATGCACACGACGCGGTCGTACGGTCACAGCTCGCAAGGTTTCGCGACCGCGAGGTGAACACGTCGGGTGACGGCTTCCCCGCCAATGGCAATTCGCAACGCGGTGCAAGCACTTGGCATCCGGACGCGGGCCGGTCTGCACACCGGCGAGTGCGAGATACGCGGCGACGACATCGGCGGCATCGCCGTGCGCATCGGCGCGCGGGTGAGCGCCCTGGCCCGGCCGAACGACGTGCTGGTCTCCAGCACGCTGCGCGACCTCGTGATCAGCTCAGGGCTCCAATTCGAGGAACGCGGCACTCACCAGCTCAAGGGCGTGCCCGGCGAGTGGCGCCTGTACGCCGTCACCTCTTCGTAAGTGGTTGCGCCGCAGTCAGAATGGCGGAGGGTCGTCGTCGCCGGGGGGTGCGGGACCGAAATAGGCGGCCTCGCGTTCTCGACGTTTCGCTCGCCGGGCTTGGTGGTTTTGCCTGCGTTCGGCGGCGACGCGATGGGCGCGGTCCTGGGCGCGGGTGCGCCGGCGGGTGGGCATCATGACGGTGCGGTCACCGCAGTAATCCGGGACTGGGACGGCTTGGAGGGCCGGTATCGCGCCGGTGGGCCGGCACAGACTCGGAAACAGCAGTGCGCTGCCCGGCGTCGTGACATAGGTGCGCCCGCCCGGGGAGTTAAGGATCAGCGACCCATCGGGCAGTTGCTGGTCGCGCCACCCCCAGAAAGTTTTGACCAAATGATGAGTGCGGCAGTAGCACTTGAGGTTTGACGCATGGGTGGCCCCGCCGTCGCTGTAGGGAATCGTATGGTCCACATCGCAGTCGGTGGCGGGAACGTCGCACCCGGGCCAGCGACAGGTCAAATCTCGACAGCGCACGAAATCGGCCAGCGCCTTGGAGGGCACATAACCCGGCTCCGGTGGCGCGTCACCGGGATGCACCAGCGGCACCAGCTTCGCCGAGGCGGCCAGTTCAGCTATCAGCTCGGGCGGGATCAATCCCTCAGCACCCACCTCGGCGGCCGGCCCTGGGCCATCACGCAGCGTGGAATGCTCTGCGATCACATGGATTATCACCGGTCCGGCGGCACGCCGTTTCCCCGCGGCGCAATTTGATCGCCCGCACCGGCAGCCCAACCGGTCCGCACCGGCAGCCAACGCCCCCAACGCATCAGCGCGACGTTGATCGCGGGTGCGCGGATCGTGCTCACATACCGTGGCCGCCAGTGCGTCCAACCGCTTATCCAGCGCGTGCGCGTCCGGACTCATCAGGCTGCCTTCGATATGCGACATGCCCTCGCCCGCATCGACGATGCAGATCTCACGATCAGCCACGCGTTCCTTGCGGCGCCGTACCGCGTCCGCATCGGCGCGAGCCACCACCTTGTCCACCTGCGCGGCCAGCCGGCCCTGACTCAGCGACGGCCACCTGGTGACACTGGCGGCCAGCGCGGCGTCCACGGCGCCCAACACGTCGGGGTCGCTGATCAGATCGGTGCGGAACACGATCGTTTGAAACATTCGGTAATCGAGATCACCGGCCCGAAAGACCGCGCCCACTTGTGGCAGCCGCTCACGCATCGCGCGGGCATACCTCACTCGGCTGGCGGCCAGTCCCTGGCTGATCCGCAACTCCGCGGCGACTTCCGCACTCACCGCCGCCTCGGTGTCCACTGCCCACTCCTCGCACTCCGAACAGCGCGAAAGTCGGTACGAAAACAACTCCCCGATCGCCGCCAACTGCTCACCCGCAGCGCGGTTTTCGATGCGCGAAAACAACCCAATCCGCTCCAACAGCGCCGTGGATGCCGCCGTTCGTGACGGATAGTGCCGCTCGACCAACTCGTCGAACCGGGCGATCACGTCTTCGAACATACATTCACGTCTTCGAACATACATTCGATTATGCCGGAGGACACTGACAAGTTGCGGTCAGCCGGGGCCTGCCCGCCGCATCTCGGGCGCAGCTGGCGGGCGCGGTGCTCCGGATTTGCTACGCGGACGGCGCGTCCGCCACGCAGCGAAACCCGATGTGCGTGGTCGCGGTGTCCTGCGATTGCGGTGACCGGGCCGCCGGACGGTAGCGGTGGCAGTACTCCGGCGCGCACAGGTGGCTGCCGCCCTTCAGCGTCTGGTTGACGGACGGATCGGCGGGACCCGACGGGGTGCAGCAGGACTTGGGCGGCTGGTCGAGCCGGTGATGCGCGGCGAACTCGGTAGCGGTCCACTCCCATATGTTGCCGATCATGTCGACAAGCCCAAAGTCGTTGGGGGCGAACATCCCAACGGGCGACGTTCCCACCCAGCCGAGCGCCCCCTCATTGCGGTACGGGAAGTCGCCCTGCCAGGTGTTGGCCATCAGTCGGCCATCGCTCGTGGCCTCGTCGCCCCACGCGTAAGTCGTCGTGGATCCGGCCCGGGCCGCGTACTCCCACTCGGCCTCGGTCGGCAGCCGCCGACCGGCCCATCGCGCATAGGCCGCCGCGTCCGGATACGCCACCTGCACGACCGGATGATCGCCGAGGTCCGCGACGTCGCTGTCGGGCCCGAACGGGTGACGCCAGCTCGCCCCCGGCACCCACTGCCACCATTGGCGCCAGTCGCGCAGGTCGACCGGCCCGGGTGTCGGTCGGAAAACCATTGCGCCCGGGCATAAGTCGTCCGCATTCGCTCCCGGGTACAGTGCCGGGTCGATGGGCTGCTCGGCCACCGTCACATACCCGGTGGCGTCGACGAATTCGGCGAACTGGGCGTTGGTCACCGGATGCCGTTCCACCGCAATCCGGTCCACCGTCGCGGTGTGGATCGGCGCCTCTTCGGGGTAGAAGCTGGTCGAGCCCATGCGGAAGGAACCGCCCGGGAGGTCGACCAGCTCGCTTAGCACCCCGTCAGGCTACGCCGGTCGAGCGCCATGGTCGGATTGCCGATACCAGGTGGGCAGTGGAGAGCCGTCGACGCACCGAAACGGGGTGAGCTTCTTGGCGTGCCGCCACGTCAGTCCCGCGAAAAGGCCAGGGCAATCTCGGCTTCCACGTCCACGTAGGGCCGGCCGGACAGGTCGACGGTGACCTGGGTGATGGTGCCGCCGGTGAACGCGAACGGCGCCTTGTAACGGCTGGACACCCCCGAGCCACCGTTGCGCCCGACCGTGATACCGGCACCGGCCAGCCCGAAGGTTCCGGGGTGAGTGGTCACCGCCGCCAAGGTGCCGACGACCTGGTCGTCGATGAACAGGGTGACGTCGCCCAGCGGCGTGTGACTGTTCTCGACCGTTCCGGTGCGGGAATAGCTGGCGCCGAACAGATGTCTGCCGAGGGGCACGGCGTCGGATGAAAAGACCTCCTGCTGGCGCTCGCCGAGGAAGTTGTACACATAGTGCAGCCGGCCGTCCTGGATGAACAGCACATGCCCGCCGTGCGCGCCGCCCTGCTTGAACAGCACACCCTCGGCGCCGGTGGTGTCGACGGTCACCTCGGCCAGCACCGAGAACGATCTACCACGAATTTCGGCGGCGGCACCGATGCTCACATCGGCGCAATCGGGATAGTAGAGGTAGCTGTCGCGATCGCTGACCAGATACGGCCGCGACCGCCCCAGCGTCTCCAGGATGTTCAGATCTGACAGCGGCAACCCGTTGTACTTGGCCGCCTCCGAGAACCACAGCGCCTTGAGTTCTTCGAGTTTGTCCGGGTTTTCGGCTGCCAGGTCGTGGCACTGGCTGCGATCGGCCTCGATGTGGAACAGTTCCCAGCGGTCGGCGTCGAAATGCGACCAGCCGGCCGGGGTGGCCGCGTGCACGGTGTTGGCGAACCAGCCCTCGTGCCAGATCCCGCGGGTACCCAACATGGTGTAGAACTGGGTGCTCTTCGGAGTGTCGGCGGCCGAATCGGCCAGGGCCGCTTTGAAACTCACGCCGTCCAGCGGCTCCTGCGTGATGCCCTTGACGGTGTCCGGCGGCGTCATGCCCAGCAGGTCGTAGACGGTCGGGGTGATGTCGCAGACGTTGACGTAGTTGTCGCGGACCTCCCCGTGCGCGGCAATTCCGTTGGGCCACGAGATGATCGCCGTGTCGGCGATGCCGCCCTCATGTGAGGCGTAGCGCTTGTACAGCTTGTACGGGGTGTTGAACGCCATCGCCCATCCGATCGGGTAATGGTTGTAGGTCTCGGGGCCACCAAGGTGGTCGAACAGTTTCATGCTTTCCTCGACGGTGTCGATGTAGCCGTTGAAGAACTTGCCCTCGTTGACCGATCCGTTCGGGCCGCCCTCACCGCTGGCGCCGTTGTCGGAGATGACCACGATGATGGTGTTGTCCAGCTGGCCCGAGTCCTCGAGATAGTCCAGGATCCGGCCGATTTGGGCGTCGGTGTAGCTCAGGAACCCGGCGAACACTTCGGCCATCCGGGAGAACAGCCTCTTCTCCTCATCGTTCAGGGAATCCCAGGGCCGCACCGTGTCCTGCAGCGGCCACGGCTCGCCGCCCGGCCCCTTCACGTCGAGATACGGGTTCACCGGCGATAATTCGGTGTCGGCGGGCACGATGCCCAGTGCCTTCTGCCGCTCCAGCACCACCTCGCGGTAGCGCTCGTATCCCATGTCGAACTTGCCGGCGTAGCGGTCCGCCCACTCGGAGAAGACGTGGTGCGGCGCGTGCCCGGCGCCGGGACATACGTAGGAGAACCAAGGCTTCTCGGGCGCAATCACTTTGGCGTCGCGGATGAACTCGATCGTCTTGTCGGCGATGTCCTTCGAGAGGTGGTAGCCGTCCTCCGGGGTGCCCGGCGGACTCACCGGGTGGTTGTCGTAGACCAGGTCCGGATACCACTGATCGGTCTCCCCGCCCATGAACCCGTAGAACCGTTCGAAGCCGCGCGAGGTCGGCCAGTGCCGCTTCGTTGAGGCGAGGTTCGATTCCTCCAGGGGCGTCAGGTGCCACTTGCCCACGCAGTAGGTGTTATATCCCCGTTCGGCGAGAGCCTCGGAGAGCAGGCCGGTTTCGAACGGGATGCGGCCGTTGGCGTTGGGGAAGCCCTCGGTGAACTCCTCGATGGTGGCCATGCCGACGGTCGTGGCGTTGCGGCCGGTGAGCAAGGACGCCCGGGTCGGCGAACACAGCGCGGTGGTGTGGAATTGCGAGAGCCGGATGCCGCGCTCGGCGATGCGCGACATGGCGGGCATTTCGACCAGGCCACCGAAGCAGTCCCAGGTCGCTATGCCCGTGTCATCCCACACCAGGTACAGGACATTGGGCGCGTTCTGCGGTGCGGTCGGTGCGGCGTAGGGCCCCCAGTCCGGTTCTGAATCCCGGATGTCGAGCTCGATCTTGCCGTTGAACTGCCCCGACCCAGTCGCCATCGCCGCAGACTACACCCGGGACCGGGCGCTCGCTGCCGCTAGCTAAAAGGGCTTACTTCGCCTTTTCCAGAATTTCGACGAGCCGCCAACGCTTGGTCGCCGACGTCGGGCGGGTCTCCATCAGCGAGACGCGGTCGCCGATTCCGGCAGTGCTGTTCTCGTCGTGCGCCTTGACCTTGGTGGTGGTCCGGATGATCTTGCCGTACAGCGGGTGACGCACGCGGTCCTCGAGCTCGACCACGATGGTCTTCTGCATCTTGTCGCTCACCACGTAGCCGATGCGCACCTTGCGGCGGCCCCGCACCTTCGGGTTGACCGGAGTGTTCTTGGGGCCCTTGTCCTTCGACGCGGCCTCGGTTGCGGCCTTCTTGGGGGCGGTCTTCTTGGCTTCTGCCATCACGATTCCTTACCGTCGGGCCCGGAAGCCAAGCCCAGTTCTCGTTCGCGCAGCACGGTGTACACGCGCGCGATCTCCTGACGCACCGTGCGGAGCCGGCGGTTGTTGGTGAGCTGTCCGGTCGCCATCTGGAAACGCAGGTTGAACAGCTCTTCCTTGGATTCGCGCAAACGCTCGGTCAGCTCCTCTTCGGTGAGCTCACGCAGTTCGCCAGGCGAAGTTCCCACTGCCATCAGAACTGATCCTCTCGAGTCACGATGCGTGCCTTTATCGGCAACTTGTGAATTGCACGCGTCAGGGCCGCCCGGGCGGTCTGCTCGTTGGGGTAGCTGAGTTCGAACAGCACCCGGCCCGGCTTGACGTTGACGACCCACCACTCCGGCGAACCCTTACCCGAACCCATCCGGGTTTCGGCGGGCTTCTTGGTCAGCGGGCGATCGGGGAAGACGTTGATCCACACCTTGCCGCCACGCTTGATGTGCCGGTTGATGGCGATACGAGCGGACTCGATCTGCCGGTTGGTGACGTAGGCGTGCTCCAGAGCCTGGATGCCATAGTCACCGAAGTTCACCGCCGTGCCGCCACTGGCGATACCGCGCTGGCGGGGGTGATGCTGCTTGCGGTGTTTAACCCTGCGGGGAATCAACATGATTCAGCTCTCCGTGCTTTGTGGTTCTGCAGCGGGTGCGGTCTGGGTCGCGGCGGCTGCTGCGCCCTCTTCGGCGCTCGCTGCGGCGCGACCGGCTTCGGTGCTGGTGGCCGTGGTGCCCGACGCCCCACTGCGACGCGGACGGGTGCCCGACGGACGCTCGCGACGCGAACGCTCGGCGCCCGCCGGAGCCGCGGCGGCCAATTCACGCTTCCCACCGACGATGTCGCCCTTGTAGATCCACACCTTCACGCCGATTCGGCCGAAAGTGGTCTTGGCTTCGTAGAGGCCGTAGTCGATGTCGGCGCGCAGCGTGTGTAGCGGAACCCGGCCCTCGCGGTAGAACTCCGAGCGGCTCATCTCGGCACCACCGAGACGGCCGGAGCACTGCACCCGGATGCCTTTGACGTTGGGCTGACGCATCGCGGACTGGATCGCTTTGCGCATCGCCCGGCGGAACGCCACGCGGTTGCTCAATTGTTCGGCGACGCCCTGGGCCACCAATTGCGCCTGGGACTCCGGGTTTCGGACCTCGAGGATGTTGAGCTGCACCTGCTTGCCGGTCAGCTTCTCCAGGTCGGCACGGATCCGGTCGGCCTCGGTGCCGCGACGGCCGATGACGATCCCCGGACGCGCGGTGTGGATGTCGACGCGGACCCGGTCACGGGTGCGCTCGATCTCCACGTCGGCGATCCCGGCCCGCTCCAGGCCGGTCGAGAGCAGCCGCCGGATCGCGACGTCTTCCTTGACGTAGTCCGCGTACTGCTTGTCGGCGTACCAGCGTGACTTCCAGTCGGTGGTGATGCCCAGCCGGAAGCCGTGCGGATTGATCTTTTGGCCCACTAGTCTGAGCCTCCCTTCGCGTCAGAGGTCTCAGACGTCTTGGCTTCGGCTTTCGGTGCGGCCTTCTTCGCGGGCGCTTTGGTGGCGGCTTTCTTGGCCGGCGCCTTCTTGGCCGGCGCTTTCTTGGCGGGTGCCTTCGAGGCGGCCTTGCTGGCCTCGGCGCGACGGGCCCGGGTCGACTTCGCCGACCCCTGGTCCTTGCCCGGCCGGCTTTCCACCACGACCGTGATGTGGCTGGTGCGCTTGCGAATCCGGAACGCACGGCCCTGGGCGCGCGGACGGATGCGCTTGGCGGTGGGTCCCTCGTCGGCGTAGACGGTGGCGACGACCAGGGTCGCCGGGTCCAGCCCGTCGTTGTTCTGCGCGTTGGCCGCGGCACTCGCGATCACCTTGGCCACCGGCTCGCTGGCCGCCTGCGGCGCCCAGCGCAAGATGTCGAGCGCGTCGGCCACCGAACGGCCGCGCACCAGGTCGATCACCCGGCGGGCCTTTCTCGGCGACACCCGCACGAAACGCGCTTTGGCCACCGCCGATGGGAATTCCGTTGTGGTCATCGCCGTTTGGCCTTCCGGTCGTCCTTGATGTGTCCCTTGAAGGTGCGGGTGGGCGCGAATTCACCAAGCTTGTGACCCACCATCGACTCGGTGACGAACACCGGGACGTGCTTGCGTCCGTCGTGG
Source organism: Mycobacterium sp. 852002-51971_SCH5477799-a (assembly GCF_001667145.1). GTDB lineage: Bacteria > Actinomycetota > Actinomycetes > Mycobacteriales > Mycobacteriaceae > Mycobacterium. Next base: position 139,746 of record NZ_LZIF01000014.1, on the reverse strand, counting down.
ACGGCGAAGGTGTGGCCGATGAAGTCAGGAATGATCGTCGAACGCCGCGACCATGTCTTGATCACCTGTTTGGTGTTTTTCTCGTTCTGCGTGTCCACCTTCTTGAGCAGGTGGCCATCGACGAACGGGCCCTTCTTCAGGCTGCGTGGCATGTGCTACTCCTGACTTCCTAGCGACCGTGCTTCTTGCCGGTGCGCCGGCGTCGGACAATGAGCTTGTTACTGGCCTTGTTCGGGTGGCGCGTGCGGCCCTCGGGCTTGCCCCACGGGCTCACCGGGTGGCGACCACCGGAGGTCTTACCCTCACCACCACCGTGCGGGTGGTCCACCGGGTTCATGACCACACCACGGACCGAAGGGCGCTTGCCCTTCCACCGCATCCGGCCGGCCTTGCCCCAGTTGATGTTCGCCTGCTCGGCGTTGCCGACCTCGCCGACTGTGGCGCGGCAGCGCACGTCGACGCGGCGGATCTCACCGCTGGGCATGCGCAGCGACGCGTAGGTGCCCTCTTTACCGAGCAGCTGAATGCTCGACCCCGCGGAGCGCGCCAGCTTGGCGCCACCGCCCGGTCGCAGTTCCACGGCGTGGATCACGGTACCGGCCGGGATGTTGCGCAGCGGCAGGTTGTTACCCGGCTTGATGTCCGCGTTCGGCCCGCACTCCACCACGTCACCCTGCGAAAGCCCCTGCGGCGCAATGATGTAGCGCTTCTCGCCGTCCAGGAAATGCAGCAACGCGATGTTGGCGGTCCGGTTCGGGTCGTACTCGATGTGCGCGACCTTGGCGTTCACGCCGTCCTTGTCGTTGCGACGGAAGTCGATCACCCGATAGGCGCGCTTGTGGCCACCACCTTTGTGGCGGGTGGTGATGCGGCCGTGCGCGTTTCGCCCACCGTGGCCGTGCAGCGGGCGCACCAGCGACTTCTCCGGGGCGGAACGAGTGACCTCGGAGAAATCGGACACGCTCGAGCCGCGACGGCCTGGGCTCGTCGGCTTGTACTTACGAATTGCCATGTCTAATCAGGTTTCCTCTCGCGGCGGCTACGCCGGTGCCCCGAACAGATCGATCGGCTTGCTACCCGGCGCCAGCGTGACGATGGCCCGCTTGGTGCTCTTGCGCTTGCCGAATCCGGTCCTGGTGCGCTTGCGCTTACCTTGCCGGTTCGCGGTGTTCACCGATGCGACCTTGACGGAGAAGATCTTCTCGATAGCGATCTTGATCTGCGTCTTGTTCGAATCGGGGTGCACCACAAACGTGTACACGTTGTCGTCGAGCAGCGAATAGGACTTCTCCGAGATGACCGGGCCGAGAATGATGTCGCGGGGGTCAGTGATGGTCGCCATCTACGCCGATACCTCCACATCGTTGTCGGCGGCACCGCCGGTGGCCCCGGCGATGTAGGCGCCCAGCGCCTCAACGCTGAACACCACGTCGTCGGAGCGCAGCACGTCATAGGTGTTGAGCTGGTCGGGGGTCAGGATGTGCACACCGGGCAGGTTGCGCACGCTCTTGGCGCCGGCCTCGTCGCTGCGGCCGATCACGACGAGCAGCCGCCGGCGGTCGGTCAGCGTGCCCAGGAACGCCCTGGCGTTCTTGGTGGAAGGCGTCTGACCCGACACCAGCTCGGTGATCGCGTGGATGCGGCCGTTGCGCGCCCGGTCGGACAGTGCGCCGCGCAACGCCGCGGCGATCATCTTCTTGGGCGTGCGCTGGCTGTAGTCACGGGGCTTGGGGCCGTGCACGACGCCACCGCCGGTGAACTGCGGGGCGCGTGTCGAACCCTGTCGGGCCCGGCCGGTTCCCTTCTGCCGGTACGGCTTACGGCCACCGCCGCTGACGTCGCCGCGCGTCTTGGTCGAGTGCGTGCCCTGACGCGCCGCCGCCCGCTGCGCGGTGACGACCTGGTGCATCAGCGCGATATTGGCCGGGGCGTCGAACAATTCGGCCGGCAGCTCGATCGAGCCCTCGACCTTGCCGCCCGGCGTCTTGACGTCGATCTTGAGCGTCTTGGAGCCTTCTGCCATCACTTCTCACCTCGTTTGACCGCGCTGCGGACCACGACGAGTCCACCGGTGCGGCCGGGGACCGCGCCCTTGATCAGCAGCACGCCGTTCTCGGTATCGACCTTGTGCACCAACAGGTTCTGGACGGTCACGCGATCGCTACCCATCCGGCCCGACATCCTGGTGCCCTTGAACACCCGGGCGGGGGTGGCGCAGCCGCCGATCGAACCCGGGCGGCGGTGCACCGCCTGGGCACCGTGGCTGGCGCCCTGACCACTGAAGCCGTGACGCTTCATGGTGCCGGCGAAGCCCTTGCCCTTGGAGGTGCCCGTGACGTCGACGTAGACGCCGTCGGCGAAGATCTCCGCCGTCAGCTCCTGGCCGACCTCGTACTCGGCGGCCGCCTCGGGGTTTTCCAGGCGCAGCTCGGCCAGGAACCGGCGCGGGTTCACGCCCGCGGCGGCGTACTGACCGGTCACCGGCTTGTTGACCTTGCGGGGACTGATCTCGCCGTAGGCCAGCTGCACGGCGCTGTAGCCGTCCTGCTCGGGGGTACGGATCCGGGTCACCACGTTCGGGCCGGCCTTGACGACCGTGACCGGCACGATCCTGTTGTTCTCGTCGAACACCTGCGTCATGCCCAGCTTGGTACCCAGAATGCCTTTTCTTGCCATGAGTCTGGATCTCCTACTGGATGTTGACGTCGACACTGGCCGGAAGGTCGATGCGCATCAGCGCGTCGACGGTCTTCGGCGTCGGGTCGAGGATGTCGATCAGCCGCTTGTGCGTGCGCATCTCGAAGTGCTCCCGCGAGTCCTTGTACTTGTGCGGAGAGCGGATGACGCAATACACGTTCTTCTCAGTCGGCAGCGGCACCGGACCTACAACGCTGGCACCCGTGCGGACGACGGTCTCGACGATCTTGCGCGCCGACGCGTCGATAGCCTCATGGTCGTAGGCCTTAAGCCTGATGCGGATCTTCTGTCCCGCCACGCTTCTCCTACCCTCACTCCTGTTGAGGCCCGAATCCGGGCCTGGTGCCACCGGCGCGCCGATCGGTCCGGCCAACTCTGGGCCGATCGAGCGTTGCGCCGGATACTGCGCCGCTGTTTACCTGTCGTGGTCCACCGGCCCCCGCGGTCGGGTGTGTCACCCTCACGCAGCCTCATCCGCGATCGAAATTCGTCGCTCTCAAAGGATGGGACCGGACGCGCCCGTTTGGACGCTGGTCGTATGCCCGACCAGGCGCAAACCCGGCTCAAGGCAACCTGAACAGTATGCCTGAAGATCGTGCCCCGACAAAATTCGGCCGCGATCTCGGGCCGAATCCACCGCACCCGACTCGAGGACGGTAGCACCGGAGCGTAAACGCACTGGTCAGGCGGGTCGAGGCGGCGGGCAGCGGGACGCTTACGCCCCCGCCGATTCGACGTCGGCCGTGCCGGCTCTGCCGCACTGCACATGTAAGAAGCCGTCGACGGCGGCCAGCGCGCACTGGCGGTAGTCGAAATCGGGCAGCGTGGACAGGCGGCCCAGCACCAGCGGGCCGATGAGCAGGGCGATCGCCCGCGACCGGTCCACTTCCCCCAGCTCGGCGGCCTCGGGGCTGTCGAAGATGGCGTCGAAGGGCTCCGCGTACTGCTGGGCGATGCGCTCACGCAGGGTGGTGATCGCCGCGCTGTCGGCGTTACCGCTGCGCCGCGGCTCGGGTAGGCCCTCCAGATCGCGTCCCAGCGCCAGCCAGGACATGGCGGTCATGAGGGTGGGCGCCTGCGCCACGGATTCGGCTTGGGCCAGCACAACCGCGACCAGACGGTCGCGCAGCGAACCCTCGGCCGGCGGGGTGGGCGACGCCGGGATCAGGCTGTTGAAAGCGGCTGCCAGTAAATCGTTGCCGCTTGGGAAGTGGCGATACAGGGTCGCCCTGGCCACGTTGGCGGTGCGGGTGACGGCGTCGACGGTCACCGCGCTGGGACCCCCGGCACGCAACAGGGTGACAGCGGCTTCCAGCAGCCTGGCCCGCGACCTCGCGGGGCGCGGGTCGGACGTCTCGGCGGGAATTGTGACCCACCTCCTGTTTCAACACGGGACTATTGGCCTGCCTACAAGACTATTGGTCTCGAAACTTTGCGCGTTCCGAGGAGGCGCACCGCATGTCGAAACCCTCGTCCGATCTGGCCAGCGTACTGACGCGATCGGCGTCGGCGACAGCTTCGGGCGATCGGAGTGTGGGCTCCCGGTCGCGACGGTCCCCAGCTACGGCCGGTGCGGCACCCGCTGTCGCGTCACTGCACGAATTCCGCGGCCCGGTGCCCGATCATCACGATCGTGGCGTGCGGGCCGCGGCTGGTGATCACCGGGAGGATCGAGCCGTCGATCACCCACAGGTTGTCAATGCCGAGCACGCGGCAGCGGGAGTCGACGACGGCGTGCGGGTCGTCGTCGGTGCCCATCGGCGCGGTGCCGCAAAGGTGTTGAGACGTCGACCAGATGGCCGCCGCGGCATCGATTGTGCCGTCGGACAATTCGCGGGCCAGCTCGCTGCCGCGGCGCAGCGCCACGACGTCTTCGGGCTCGCTGTCGTAGCGGTGTTCGATTCGCGGCGCCACGTCGGGATCGGCCGAGACCAAGGTCATGCGCCCGCGCGCGCGTGGCTGCATCAGCGCCACCCCGATGTGGGGCCAGTCGGCATGGCCGGCAGTGCCGTCACCGGTCATCGCCACGAATCCGCCCGTGTAAGGCCTGATCTCGAGATCGTCGGCCGTGCTCAGCACCACCTCGAGCACCGGCCGTCCGGGCGCCACCGTCCAATCAGTGGGCAGCACCCACTCGGCATGGTCACTGAACGACGCGCCCACCGGCAGCGGCACCACCACCGGCACCCCCACGCCGGTCAGCATCGGTTCGTCGCCGATACCCGAGGCCATGAGTAGCCGGGCCGTTTCAATAGAGCCGGCGCACAACACGATCCGGTCGGCGGTCATGGTCATCCGTCCGCCTGGACCGATCGCGTCGGCGCCGACCGCAACCGTGCCGGCGAAACGTAGCCGGGCGGCCCGGGTCCGCGCACGCAGGTTCAGGTTCGGCCGGCTCAGAGCCGGGATCAGGTAGCCCGCGCCCGGGCCGCGCCGCACACCGTCGACGATATTGAGCGGGACGGCGCCTATACCCGAAACCTGCTTTGGCGCAGTGTCATTGAGGTCGGCGATCCAGCCGAATCCGGCCCGCTCGGCGGCGGCGATGAATCGCTCAGTGGTCCCGGTCATTTCGTGCGTGCGGCGCACCTGGATGGGACCGCTGTCGCCGTGGGCGGGACCAACGAAGTCCAGGTCGGTCTCGATGGCGCGGAAGCTGTTCAGGACGTCGGACCATCCCCAGCCCTCGATCGCGATGCGATCGAAGTCGCGCGGCAACCCGCGGCAGAAGTAGCCGCCGTTGATGGCGCCCGATCCGCCCACCGTCGCCCCGCGCACCAGAGGATGCTGGCGGGCGGGTTCGTCGGTGAGGCGGGTCTGATAGCGCTGGACCAGCGGACTGCCGACCCCGATCGGCAACTGCAACCCGTTGGCGGTCTGGGCCAGCAGTCCCGGGTCGTCGAGCGCCGGTCCCGCCTCGAGGACCGTCACCGTGCGCCGCGGATCGGCGGAAAGGCGTTCCGCAACAACCGATCCTGCACTGTCGGCGCCGACGATCAGCACATCGCTGTGCGAGGCGGCTGTGGTCAAGGTGGTGGTTAACTCCGGATCTGGGGCTTCAGGGCGCGCGCGTTGCGCTCCCGTAGCACACCCCACCACAACCCGAGCCCGTACGCCAGGTCGTCGACGCGTTTGAGCACCAGGTAGGTCGGCAGCCCGATCGGTTCGACATCGTCGCTGATGGCGTCGCGGCGGCGAAGCCAGTCGACCACCCCGTCCATGACGGCCGCGACCAGAACGACCCGCCTGAAGTGACGCGACATGGCCGCGGCCAGCAACGCCAGCGGCCAGTAGTGCCGGCACAGCGCCGACGCCAGCTGCAACGCCGCCGACCACAGGCCGCGGCCCGCGATCATCGCGACATCGGCCATCGACGTCTCCGCGCTGCGCATCGCCCGCGCGATCCGGTGACCGGTCAGCACGGCGAAGACGACGGACACCAGCCGCGACAGGGTGGACCCGAACGCCATCAGGATCCAGGTCATCAGCGCCCAGCCGGAAATCACCACCGGCGCCGTCTTGTCCGGGTGGCGTACCGAAAGCGGGGCCGCCGAGCCACCGTAAAAGGCTTTGCGCGCAAGCCAATCCCGCAACTCGGTGCGGTGGTCGTGAGCGACCATGGCGATCGGCTCGTAGCGCAGCCGAGCGCCGGCCTCGATGAGCCGCCAGCACAGGTCGACGTCCTCGCCGGACTGTAGGGTCTCGTCGAACCCGCCGACCCCCCGGATCGCCGAGCACCGGCAGATGATCGCCGCGCTGGGCACGTAGGACACCGTGCTGTGCGGCAGAACCGGCGCCTCGCGCTCACCGAGGTCGAGCGAGGAGTGCACCGCCTCGTAACGCGCCACCACGTTCTCGTTGTGCGACAGGCCGACGATGCGGGGCGCGACCAGGCCGACCGTGGGATCGCAGAAGTGACCGAGCAGGGCCTCCAGCCAGCCCCGGCGCGGTGCGACGTCGGAGTCCAGGAACGCGACAAAGTCCGTCCGGCACGTCCCCAGCCCGGTGTTGCGGGCGGCCGCCGGGCCCTTGCTGCGGTGGTGGCGCAGCACCTCGATGTCGCAGTGCGCGCCGACGAAGTCTTCCGGTTCGACCGGAGGAAACGAGCCGTCGTCCACCACGACGACGCGCAGGCCACGTAATGAGCTGACCAAGCGGCGCACTCCAGAAAGGTTGTCCCGCACCGGAATTACCACCGTCACGTCGTGGTGCGACGGGCCACCAGCGGGGCGCGGATGCGCCACCGTGGCGTCCAGCAGCGTGCGGGCGAGTTGGGCGCTGAGGTCGTCGCGCACCTTCAGCCGGCCATCCGAGAGCATGTCCTGCGCGGCGGGGGCCAACTTGAGCAGCCGGGTCGGCGAACCGCCGAGCAGCGCCGAGCCGTCGCCGAGCACCCGCACGCGGCGGTCGACCTGAACGGCGAACCCGTTCGGCAACCGGGGCGCCGTCACGTCAGCATCCCGTCCGGCCCGGGTCGCCACCGGATGACTCGACGGACACACCCGTCGACCATCTCGGTGAAGATCCGCTTGCCCTCGGCGGCGGTAGCGGTGGTCGGGTCGCCCAGCACGCCGACCGGGCTGACGGCCGCGACTCCCCCACGGCGCATCGACCCGAGCAGTTCGGGCAGGGGCGCGGTGTTGCCTGCCACCCACTGGCCGGTCCGGACGTCGGCCGGCGAGATGTGCAGCAACAGTGATGTTTCGGTATGGCCGGCGTGGGCGTCGCCGCCGGAGGTCAGGCAGGGGGACCAGCCGACGTCGCGGCCCTCGGTGCGCAACTGGGCCACCGCCCGGCTGCACGCCGTGACGTTGCCGCCGTGGCCGTTGACGAAGACCAGGCGCCGGGCCCAGGCAGCCGCTGACCTGCCGTACTCGACCAGCAGCAGCGTCAACGCCTCGGTGCCGAGCGAGATCGTTCCGGCGAAACTTTGGTGCTCGCCGCTGGCGCCATAGGCGATGGCGGGTGCCACCAGCCAATCGTGTCCAAGGCGCGGTGCAGCGCCGCCGGCGACCGCCGTCGCGATCCGGGTGTCGGTGTCCAGTGGCAGATGCGGACCGTGTTGTTCGGTCGACCCCAGCGGAACCAATACCGAAGCCGACATGCTTGACAGCTGGCTCGACGTCGCGGATCCCAAGTCGCCGAGTACGGACACTCGGTGATGGTAGGACGAATTCACCTGGCGTGCACCAATTGTTGGAGCCTGAAAAAAACTTTTTTTCTGGGCCGTTCACCTGGCGTTCGAATCGTGGGCTCGTCCGTCACGGTTACCCCGCCCGTATCACGATTTGCGCAAGCGTCACTTAATCCGGATATCTCCGCCCGGGATGGCCAGGCTTTGGCTACGCGCCGCCCGAGGGCACGCCCAGCGCCCGGGTGAATCCGGGGGGCACCAGGATGTGGTCGGGCCCGAGGTCGTGAACCGAGGACAGCCCCAGACCCATCAGCGCCGAGTCGATGCCGCCCCGCAAGATGTCGAGAACGTTTTCCACACCCGGTTGGCCGGCCGCGGCCAGCCCCCACAGGTAGGCGCGGCCGATCATCACCGCGCGCGCTCCCAACGCGACGGCCTTGACGACGTCACTCCCGCGCCGGACCCCGCCGTCGAGCAGCACCTCGATCTGATCGCCGACGGCTGCCGCCACCGCGGGCAGTGCACGGATCGAGGCCGGCGTGCCATCCAGATTGTTGCCCCCGTGATTCGAGACCGAAATCGCCGAAACCCCGGCATCCACCGCCCTTTTGGCGTCATCGACGCGCATCACGCCCTTGAGCATGAACGGCCCGCCCCACAGTTCGCGAAGCCAGGCGATGTCCTCCCAGGTCGGCGGCGGGGTGCCCATCCACTCCCCGTACGCCTGGAAGAAAGGGGGGCCAAGCTCGCCGCGACGGCCCTGGTTGGGCACCCGCAGCTCCGGCGGCCGCATGGTCTTCGCCCACTGCAGGAACCACCGCGGCTTGGTGATGACCTCCGGGCTCATTTTGACGATGGTCTTGAAGTCCATCTTCTCCGGGATCGACGGGCTGCCCCAGTCCCGGCCGTGCGAGAAGCTCCAGTCGGTGGTGACGATCAGCCCCACCGCTCCGGCTGCGCGGGCGCGCTCGACCCGCGCGGCGATCGCGTCGCGGTCACCCAGCCAGTAGACCTGGAAGAACACTTTGGGGTTGGCCGCGATGACCTCTTCGATCGGCTTGCTGGCGAACGACGACAGTCCCATGGCGGTGCCGCGGGCCGCGGCGGCTCGCGCCACGGCGACCTCCCCGTCGGGGTGCACCGCCTGCACGCCGGTCGGTGAGATCAGGACGGGCAGCGAAATGTCTTGTCCCATAACGCTGGTCGACAGGTCACGCTTCTCCTGCGCACCGATCACGTGCGGCGCGAATCCGAGTTCGCTGAAGGCTGCCACGTTGTCGGAGACCGTGACTCCCTTTTCGCTGGCCGAAATCAGCGACGAATAGGCCGATTTCGGCAGCCGCCGCTTAGCGCGTTGCTGCGCGATGGCGACGGTTTCGAACCATGCGTCGGCCATTGCTACACCGGGCTTTCGTTACACATGCGGGCCGGCGGCGCTGCCGGCGTGACGGCCGGCGGCCGCAGGGACAGCGTGAGCGGCACCGGTTGGCGGATGCGCTTGCCGCGGGAGTGATCGGCGCGGGGACGCGGCGTCTCGCGGTCGTGCGCCAGCGCCGTTGCGCTGTGGCCCTGGACGCATTCGGGGTCCGGTCCTTCCAGCGGCAGGCCGGTGAAGAATTTGGCGGCCATGCATCCACCCCGGCAGCTGTCGTAGTGCCCGCAGCTGCCGCAGGCGCCCGCCGACTGGGGCTCGCGCAACTCGCGGAACAGCGGGGCGTTTTTCCAGACGTTGTCAAAACCGCCGTCCTTCAACACATTTCCGGCCAGGAAACGGTCGTGGATGGCGAATGGGCAGGCGTAGACGTCGCCGACCGGGTCGATCAGGCAGACGACGCGGCCCGCGCCGCACATGTTCAGACCGGCCAGGGCGCCGGATTGGCCGAGCGGAGCGAGGTGGAAGAACGAGTCGCCGGTGAGCACCCGCTCGCCCTTGGCGACCAGCCAGTCATACAGCTGAACCTGCTGATCGGCGGTGGGGTGCAGCTCTTCCCAGACATCCGCGCCACGCCCGGACGGGCGGAGCCGGGTGATCCGCAGCGTGGCGCCGTATCGGCTTGCCAGCGCGGCGAATTCGTCGAGCTGGTTGACGTTGTGCCGGGTGACGACAACGGAGATCTTGGCGTCGGAGAAACCGGCGTCGGCAAGGTTTTCCAGCGCGCGCACCGCCATGTCGAATGATCCGGGTCCGCGGACGGCGTCGTTAACCTCGGCGGTGGCGCCGTCCAGCGAGATCTGCACGTCGACGTAGTCGCTGGCAGCCAGCCGCGCGGCGACCTCGGGCGTGATCCGGACGCCGTTGGTGGAGAACTTCACGCCGACATGATGTTCGGTCGCGTAGTCGACCAGTTCCCAAAAGTCCGGACGCACAGTGGGTTCCCCACCACCGATGTTGACGTAGAACACCTGCATGCGTTCCAGCTCATCGATGATATCCATGCATTGACGGGTGGACAGCTCTCGCGGGTCCCGCTTGCCCGACGACGACAGGCAGTGCACGCAGGCCAGATTGCAGGCATACGTCAGCTCCCAGGTGAGGCAGATCGGCGCGTCGAGCCCATGCTCGAACTGCTCGATCAGCCGGGGTACAGGGGCCGCTGTTGTCATTGATCATCCTCCCTGGGCACCAGCATGTTGGATTCGACGAGCACACCCAGCGCATGCAGATACGGTGCCTGCGCGGCGTCGTTGACACCGGCCGCGCGGCAGGCGGACCGGATGTCGGGATGGTCGGCCAGCGACTGCACCACCGTGAGGATGGTGCGGTTCTTCAGAAACGACAGCTTGCGGGTGCCGAAGTGGTAGAGCAGCGCGCCGAACGGTTCCGGCCGAACCGCCACCTGCGGGTGCAATCGCCAGCCGCGATCAGGATCGAACGAGGTCGCCGTCCGAGCCTGCGCGGGCGCGGGCACGGTCAGTAGACCCCGCACATGCCGTCGATGGACACCTCTTCGACCAGCGTCTCGATGACGAGCTGGGGGTCAGTTTCGGTCTCGTGGTCCACGGGGCCTTGCCTTTCGTCCGGTCTTGACAACGATGGGATCTGAGTCACACTCGCCGTCAGAATATGGCATCGAGTGCCGAAATGGAAGGGCGGGGTCCGATGGTGCCGCAGCCGCGGGTGGGCAGGCGCCGCTCGACCACCCCGCACCACATCACCGACGTCGCCATCGACATGTTCACCGCCCGCGGTTTCGCCGACGTGAGCGTCGACGATGTCGCTCAGGCCGCAGGTATCTCCCGCCGGACCCTGTTCCGGTACTACGCGTCCAAGAACGCCATCCCCTGGGGCGATTTCGACAACCACCTCGCCCATCTGCGCGATCTGCTCGACAACGTCGATGCGGACGTGCACCTGGGCGATGCGCTGCGCGCTGCATTGTTGGCGTTCAACACTTTTGACGAATCCGAGATGGCCCGGCACCGCCAGCGCATGCGGGTCATCCTGCAAACCGCTGAGCTGCAAGCGTATTCGATGACGATGTATGCGGGCTGGCGCGAGGTGATCGCCGGGTTCGTGGCGCGCCGCCTGGACTGCAAGGCGACGGATCTGGCGCCCCAGACCGTCGCCTGGACGATGCTCGGGGTCGCCTTGTCTGCCTACGAACACTGGCTGAGCGACGAATCCGTCCCGCTGCCGGTCGCCCTGGGCAATGCCTACGACATTGTCGGCGCGGGACTCGACGGGTGGGACAGGTGACGGTCGAGCACCTGGTGCACACCCTGCGGTCACAGGGCAGGTTCTGCGCCTCGTCGGGCTCGCCGATGTATGGCGAGCTGTTCGAGTTGGTGGCCGGCGACGTCGAAGCCGGCGGGGTCTTCGCGACCGTGCTGTCCGGGCGCGAGGACGCGCCGTCGCGCGACGCGGTGCCGCTGCGGTTGCTCGGCGGGCTGCACCGGCTGGTGCTAGACGGCCGGGCGGCGCGGTTGCGCCGCTTCTACCCCAGTGCCGGGGGCGGCTGGGATGCCCGATCCGCCTGGCCGGAAATCCTGGACACCGCCGCCGGTCACGTCGACGTGCTGCGCGCCGCGCTCGGCCAGCCACCGCAGACCAACGAGGTGGGCCGATCGGCCGCTCTGATCGGCGGACTGCTGCACATCAGCCACGAATTCGGCTTGCCCATAAGGCTTTTCGAGATCGGGTCGAGCGCCGGGCTGAACCTGCGTGGAGATCAGTACCGCTACGAATTCGCCGGCGGCCACTGGGGGCCGGCCGACTCGCCGGTGACCATCGCCGACGCGTGGCGCGGCGCGCTGCCGCCCCGGCGCGACGTGCGGATCGTGGCGCGTCATGGGTATGACATCGCGCCCATCGACGTGGGCGACGCCGACGGGGAAATGACCGTGCTGAGCTATGTGTGGCCCGATCAGGGTGCCCGGCTGGCGCGGCTGCGCGGTGCCATCGAGGTGGCCCGCCGGGTCCCGGCCGTGCTCGAGCGTCGGACGGCCGCCGACGCGGTCGCCGGCCTGACATTGGCCGAGGGGGCGCTGACCGTCCTGTGGCATTCGATCACCTGGCAGTATCTGTCCGCCGACGAACGCGCAGCGGTGCGCGCGCACGTGGATGCGCTGGCCGGACGGGCGGATGCGCGCTCGCCGTTCGCCCATCTCACGATGGAGCCCGCGCGGGACGGGCCGGGCGAATCGATCAAGTTCTTGGTCCGGGCACGCGTGTGGCCGGGGGGCGCTCCGCAGGTGCTGGGCGAATGTCATCCGCACGGCCCGCCCGTCGACTGGCAATAGAAGACTAGGTGCCAGCGGCCGCCGTCGGACGAAAGACCGTGTCAGCCAAGCATTTCGGCGATGGGCACGGCCGCGGCGATCTTGGCGCGGGCCTTCATGACCTTGCCGGGCATCCCGCCGCCGACCACCCCGACCAGCGCCCCGTCGCGTTCGTAGTAGGCCAGGAACTTACGGCCGTCGTCCTCGACGATATGGACGATGTCGTCGGCTTCCGGCTCGCCCAGGCACTGGATCTTGACGTCGTATTGGTCGCTCCAGAAGTAGGGGACGACGACCACCGGCGGCACATCCTGGCCCAGCATCGCGGGCACCACGGCCCGGGCCTGATCGGCGACGTTGCTCCAATGTTCCACGCGCCCTTGGTGTCCCGTCGCGTCGCGCCAGGATGCGACGTCGCCGAGCGCCCATACGTTCGGCGCGCTGGTGCGCCCGGCCTCGTCGCAGATGACGCCGTTGTCGACCGCGACTCCGCTGCCTTCGAGCCATTCGGTCGCCGGGCGCGACCCGATGCCGACCACGACGATGTCGGCCGGCAGCTCGGTGCCGTCGCTCAACACCACCGCCTCGACGTGTGAGTCACCGCGCACCTCGGACACCCCGACGCCGAGGCGAACGTCCACGCCTTCGGCGCGGTGCAGCCGCGCGACCAGCTGCCCGATCTGTTCGCCGAGCACCGCGGCCAGCGGGGTGGGCTGCGGCTCCACCAGTACCACGTCCACGCCCAGGCTGCGCAGGCTGGCCGCCACCTCGCAGCCGATGAAGCCGGCGCCGATGACCACGGCCCGTTGCGCCGCGGACGCGTGCTCGCGCAGCGCCAGGCTTTCGTCGAAAGACCGCAGCACGCGGATGCCCTCGAGATCCGGGATGGCCGGGATACGGCGGGGCACCAGGCCCGTGGCGATGACCAGTTCGGCGTAGCCCAGCGTCGTCCCGTCCTCCAGAGTCACCGTCTGCGCGGCGGCGTCCAGACTCTTCGCGGCCGACCCCAGCCGCAGCGTGATGTCGTTGTCGTCGTACCACTCGCGCGGTTTGAGCGCGGTGTCGTCGACCTCTTTGCGCAGCACCTCTTTGGACAGCGGCGGGCGGTCGTAGGGCAGGTGCACCTCGTCGCTGACGATCGTGATGGGCCCGGGATACTCCGCCTTTCGCAGTTGCTCGGCGGTGCGCGCGGCGGCCAATCCGCCGCCCACGATCACGATCCCGTTGTTGGCGCTTTCGTCACTGCTCACGTGGAGTTCTTAGCACGATGGCCGCTCAGTACTTCAGGGCGCCCTTGTCCACGGGAATCTGCGTGCCGGTGAGGGTGCCCGAGCCGTCGCCGGCAAGCCACGCCACCACATCGGCCACTTCGTCGGCCGCCATGAATCCATTGGGCTGCACCGGCATTGGCGGAAAGCTGTGGACGAAGTTGGGATACTTGGCGAAAATCTCCATCATCGCCTCGGGTTCGATCATCGGGGTGTCCACCGAGTACGGATGGATGGAGTTGACCCGGATGCCGAATTCGCCGAGCTCGATGGCGAGGGTATTGGTGAGCGCCGTCAGTCCGTGTTTGCTGGCCGAGTAGTGGCCGTTGCCCGGCGTGGCCTTGATGCCCGCCGACGAGCTGACCACGACGATGGAGCCACCATTTCCCGCCTCGATCATCGCGGGCACGGTGGCGCGCAGCGTGCGCCAGGTGCCGGTCAGGTTGACCCCGATGACCGTGTCCCACTGCTCGTCGGTGAGCTCCCAGATGCGGCCCCAGCTCAGCACCCCCGCGTTGGCCACCACGACGTCGAGCCGGCCGAACTGCTCGATCCCGTCGGCGACCAACTCCCGAAGCGCGGCGTCGTCGCGGACGTCGACCTCGCGCCTCAAGATCTTGCGCCCCTCGTTCTCCACCAGGCGGGCGGTTTCGTCGAGGTCTTCGCGGGTGGCCGGTGTGTACGTCACGCTGGCGGACACCGGAGCGCAGATGTCCAGCGCGATGATGTCGGCGCCCTCGCGGGCCAGCCGCACCGCGTGCGAGCGTCCCTGCCCGCGGGCGGCCCCGGTGATGAATGCGACCCGCCCCTGCAGTGATCCGGCCTGTCCAGCCACGTGCAACCCCTTCGACCGCCGATAGATCAAGTCAGGCTAGCAGCGCAACTGAAACGTGTTCTAATTCACCCGGCGTCGCCGGACGAGCATCTAGATTTCGGAGATGATCGACGCGCGCCGGCTGGTGTACTCGTCGTCGGTCAGCGCCCCGCTGGCGTGCAGGTCCATTAGTTCTTGCAACCGCGCGGCGATCGACGGTTCGGGTGGTGTGACGACCGCCGCCGCCGCAGGCGCCGCGGCGGCCGGGGCCGGTTGCGCCGCCAGGGTCTGCTGTTCGACCGCTCGGCGCACCACCGCCTGGATCTGGGCGCGCAGAGCCGGGTTCGACCGGATGTCGACCATCTGATTGAGCGCGACGTTGTTGGCCTTGAGGATCTGCAGGATCTCCATCAACGGGCCGGCCTGTCCGCTCAGGTCGTAGGTCTTGTTGTCGTCAGCCACGGTGAACTGCGCGGGCACCAGGCCGTTGACCAAAGCGCTTCGCTCCCAGTCAATCCGGTATTCGCTGGTGGTGGGGTTGACCAGCACCACCACCTTGCGGGCGTTGAGGTTGCCGAGCCGGGTGACGCTGGCGATCACCCGGTCGTCACTGTCGAACGGCATGATTCCAGGGCCGGCGATGTGCAGGTGCACCTTGACGACCTGCTGGTTGTTCACCCACGTCCCGGTTTCGGTGATCCCGGTGATCTGCGCGAGCGCCAACACCCCGTTCTGCTCGAGCGCGGCAGCCTTGGCCGACGACTTGGCGCCGTAGTTCGCCAACGCGAGCGCGACCAACACATCGGCAACGGTGATCAGCAGGCCGACGTAGAACATCCACTGCAGCAGGTTGTCTTGCCCTAGGTTGAAGTACACGACCAAGAAGATCGGTCCGACCAGGCCGCCGCACAGCAAAACGATCAACTGTGCCTTCAGGTAGCGCGCTAACACATGCCCCTCCTCGGCTTGCTGGGGAATCCGTGTCACATTAGCGCTCAAGGAGTCGCGGCGAATGCGATACACGCAAACCGCGCCGGGCCCTTACCTCGGTTCGGCGGGCACCACCGGCACCCGCTTGACCGGCGTGCCCGTCGCGGGCTGCGCGGTGGCCGCGGCGTGCGGCGCGGCGCGCGCGGACACCGGCATGGTGGTGGCCGGCGAGGTCTGCGGCGGCACTGCGGCCTGCGGGGCCGCGGCGGGAGTGGCGGCCGGTGTCGCTACCGACGCCGGCAATGCCGCCGGTGCCGCCGGCTGGACGGTGGCCGGAGAACTCGCCGCAGCGTAGGCCGGTGTCACCGCTCGCGCCGCGCCGGCGGGCGTGGTGGCCGAGGCTAGCGTCGCCGATCCCGCCGGAGCCGCCGCAACCGGCGTGCCGGCCGGCGCGACCGGTGGCGCCGCGGCCGCGGCCGGGGCCGCCGCCGCCACCAGCGGTCCCGCGGGTGCGGCCGGCGCGGACGTACCCACGGCGCCGGCGCTCACCGCCGGTACCTGCGCGGCCACCGACGCCTGGGCCGCCGCGGCCCGCAACGGCGCGGTGTTGGCGGCCTCGGCGAAGGCGTAGTGCGCGGCGCCGCCGTTCATCAGCTCGACGAACTGGCTGTGGAACGCGGTCGCCTGGGCGCTGAGCGCCTGATAGACCTGGGAGTGCGCATCGAAGAGTGCGGCGATACTGGCCGACACCTCGTCGGCGCCGGGGGCCAGCACACCCGAAGTCGGACCCAACGCGGCGGTGTTGGCCGAGGTGATCGTCGACCCGATCCTGGCCAGGTCCCCCGCGGCGGCCTCGACGAATTCGGGCGTCGCTTGAACGAACGACATGGCACCCCCCGCGCGAACGCTCCGGTCAGGAAGAAGATGGGCAAATCCTAAACCAGGCGGCACCGCGGCCGCAGGGACTCTTCCGCTTTGGTACCAGTAGTCCCAACGCGCAAAGCCCGGATTGCCGAGTCGGCAATCCGGGCTTTGCGGTGATCCGAAGTTACTTGATGATCTTGACGACCCGGCCGGCGCCGACGGTGCGGCCACCCTCACGGATCGCGAACCGCAGACCGTCGTCCATGGCGACGGGCTGGATCAG
This sequence comes from Mycobacterium sp. 852002-51971_SCH5477799-a, assembly GCF_001667145.1. GTDB lineage: Bacteria > Actinomycetota > Actinomycetes > Mycobacteriales > Mycobacteriaceae > Mycobacterium. Next base: position 123,037 of record NZ_LZIF01000014.1, on the reverse strand, counting down.
CTTGACCGCGATGTTGGTGTTGTCACCGGGCATCACCATTTCGGTGCCCTCCGGCAGCGTCACCACACCGGTCACGTCGGTGGTGCGGAAGTAGAACTGCGGACGGTAGTTGTTGAAGAACGGCGTGTGCCGACCGCCCTCGTCCTTGGACAGGATGTAGACGCTGCCCTCGAACTCGGTGTGCGGCGTGGTGGTGCCGGGCTTGACCACAACCTGGCCACGCTCGACGTCCTCACGCTTGATACCGCGCAGCAACAGCCCGACGTTGTCGCCGGCCTGGCCCTGGTCGAGCAGCTTGCGGAACATCTCCACACCGGTGACGGTGGTCTTGGTGCTGGTCGGCTTGATACCGACGATCTCGACCTCTTCGTTGACGTTGATGATGCCGCGCTCGACACGCCCGGTGACCACCGTGCCACGACCGGTGATGGTGAAGACGTCCTCGACAGGCATCAGGAACGGCTTCTCCGTCTCGCGGACCGGGTCCGGGATCGACTCGTCGACGGCCTCCATCAGCTGCTCGACGGACTCGACCCACTTAGCGTCGCCCTCGAGCGCCTTGAGCGCCGAGACCCGCACGACCGGCGCGTCCTCGTCGAACTCCTGGGCGGCCAGCAGTTCGCGGACCTCCATCTCGACGAGCTCGAGCAGCTCCTCGTCGTCGACCATGTCGGCCTTGTTCAGCGCGACCAGGATGTAGGGCACGCCGACCTGACGGGCGAGCAGCACGTGCTCACGAGTCTGCGGCATCGGGCCGTCGGTGGCGGCGACCACCAGGATGGCGCCGTCCATCTGGGCCGCACCGGTGATCATGTTCTTGATGTAGTCGGCGTGACCCGGGGCGTCGACGTGCGCGTAGTGACGCTTCTCGGTCTGGTACTCCACGTGGGAGATGTTGATGGTGATACCGCGCTGACGCTCCTCGGGCGCGTTGTCGATCTGGTCGAACGCGCGGGACTCGTTCAGGTTGGGGTACTTGTCGTGCAGAACCTTGGTGATAGCCGCGGTCAGCGTGGTCTTGCCGTGGTCAACGTGACCAATGGTCCCGATGTTGACGTGCGGCTTCGTCCGCTCGAACTTCGCCTTCGCCACTTGTGTGTCCTCCTGGACTAGTTGGTGCTTGTTAAAGCAGTGTTGGTGTTTTCAGTTGTGCCGCGCCCAAGGCTTTGCAATGACCCGGCAAGGGTACTCCGAGCTGAGGCTTACTGGCCCGTCGCCTTGGCGATGATCTCCTTGGACACGTTCGCCGGCACTTCGGCGTACGAGTCGAAGACCATGGAGTAATTCGCCCGGCCTTGAGTCTTGGACCTCAGGTCGCCGACGTAGCCGAACATCTCCGACAGCGGCACGTGCGCCTTGACGACGCGCGCACCGCTCCGCTCCTCCATGGCCTGGATCTGGCCACGGCGGGAGTTCAGGTCGCCGATCACGTCACCCATGTAGTCCTCGGGCGTGGTGACCTCGACGGCCATGATCGGTTCCAGGATGACCGGTTGTGCTTGCTGCGCAGCCTTTTTCAGCACCTGCGAACCTGCGATCTTGAACGCCATCTCCGACGAGTCGACCTCGTGGAACGCCCCGTCGAGCAGGGTGACCTTCAAGTTCACCAACGGGTAGCCGGCCAGCACGCCGTACTGCATCGCGTCCTGGGCTCCGGCGTCCACCGACGGGATGTACTCACGCGGGATACGGCCACCGGTGACCTTGTTCTCGAACTCGTAGGTCGCGCCGTCCTCGCCGTGGAACGGCTCGAGGTTGATCAGCACCTTCGCGAACTGGCCCGAGCCACCGGTCTGCTTCTTGTGGGTGAATTCGACCTTCTCCGCCACGCGGCGGATGGTCTCCTTGTAAGCGACCTGTGGCTTACCGACGTTCGCCTCGACCTTGAACTCGCGCCGCATGCGATCGACCAGGATGTCCAGGTGCAACTCGCCCATCCCACCGATGACGGTCTGGCCGGTCTCGGTGTCCTGGTGGACCTTGAAGGTCGGATCCTCCTCGGCGAGCTTCTGGATCGACAGCGACAGCTTCTCCTGGTCGCTCTTGGTCTTGGGCTCGATGGCCACCTCGATGACCGGGTCGGGGAACGTCATCGACTCCAGCACGACCTGCTGGTTCGGGTCGCTCAGGGTGTCACCGGTCGTGGTGTCCTTGAGTCCGATCACCGCATAGATGTGACCGGCCGACGCCGTCTCCACCGGGTTCTCCTTGTTGGAGTGCATCTGGAACAGCTTGCCCAGCCGCTCCTTCTTGCCCTTGGTGGCGTTGATGACCTGGCTGCCGGAGTCGACCTTGCCCGAGTACACCCGGACGTAGGTCAGCTTGCCGAAGAAGGGGTGCGTCGCGACCTTGAACGCGAGCGCGGAGAACGGCTCGTCGGTCGACGGGTTGCGGGTGACCTCTTCGTCCTCCTTGCCCGGAACGTGGCCGACGGCCGGCGGCACGTCCAGCGGCGAGGGCAGGTAGTCGATCACTGCGTCCAGCATCGGCTGCACACCCTTGTTCTTGAAGGCGCTGCCGCACAGCACCGGGTAGGCCTCCGAGTTGATGGTCAGCTTGCGGATGGCGCCCTTGATCTCCTCGACCGTGAGCTCCTCGCCGCCGAGGTACTTGTCCAGCAGCGCCTCGTCGGTCTCGGCGACGGCCTCGAGCAGCTTGGTGCGGTACTCCTCGGCCTTCTCGGCCAGCTCGGCCGGGATCTCGATGGTGTCGTAGGTCTCGCCGAGCTTCGTCTCGCCGCGCCACACCTTGGCGTTCATCTCGACCAGGTCGACGATGCCCTCGAAGTCACCCTCGGAGCCGACGGGCAGCTGAATCGGGATGGCGTTGGCGCCGAGCCGCTCCTCCATGGTCTTCACGGAGAAGTAGAAGTCAGCCCCGATCTTGTCCATCTTGTTGACGAAGCAGATGCGCGGGACGTCGTACTTGTCGGCTTGCCGCCAGACCTGCTCGGACTGCGGCTCGACACCCTCCTTGCCGTCGAAGACGGCCACGGCACCGTCGAGCACGCGCAGGCTGCGTTCCACCTCGACGGTGAAGTCGACGTGCCCGGGGGTGTCGATGATGTTGATCTGGTTGTCTTTCCAGAAGCAGGTGGTAGCCGCGGAGGTGATGGTGATCCCCCGCTCCTGCTCCTGCTCCATCCAGTCCATGGTGGCGGCGCCGTCGTGCACCTCACCGATCTTGTAGCTGATACCGGTGTAGTAGAGGATGCGCTCGGTCGTCGTCGTCTTGCCGGCGTCGATGTGCGCCATGATGCCGATGTTGCGGACCTTGGTCAGGTCGGTCAGCACGTCCTTCTGTGCCACAGAAGTCTTCCCACTCTTTCGATTGCTTGGTTAGTTCGCTGTCGGTTGGCGCCCGGCCACACTGCCTTTCGCGCCGTTGGAGCCCCTACCAGCGATAGTGCGCAAAGGCGCGGTTGGCCTCGGCCATCTTGTGGGTGTCCTCGCGCCGCTTGACGGCGGCCCCGAGGCCATTGCTGGCGTCCAGGATCTCGTTGGCCAGCCGCTCGACCATGGTTTTCTCGCGGCGTTGCTTGGAGAAGCTGACCAACCAACGCAGAGCCAGCGTCACGGAGCGATCCGGACGCACCTCGACGGGAACCTGGTACGTAGCGCCACCGACGCGGCGGCTGCGCACCTCGAGGGAGGGCTTGACGTTGTCCATCGCGCGCTTGAGCGTGATCACCGGGTCGGTACCCGTCTTTTCCCGGGCGTTCTCGAGCGCTCCATAAACAATGCGCTCGGCCAGCGATTTCTTCCCGTCCAGCAGAACTTTGTTCACCAGCTGCGTCACCAGCTGCGACCCGTAGACCGGGTCATTGACCAGCGGGCGCTTCGGCGCGGGCCCCTTGCGCGGCATTAGCTCTTCTCCTTCTTGGCGCCGTAACGGCTGCGAGCCTGCTTGCGGTTCTTGACACCCTGGGTGTCGAGCGAACCGCGAATGATCTTGTACCGGACACCGGGGAGGTCCTTCACACGGCCACCGCGCACCAGCACCATCGAGTGCTCCTGCAGGTTGTGGCCTTCGCCGGGGATGTAGGCGGTGACCTCAACCTGGCTCGTCAGCTTCACGCGGGCGACCTTCCGAAGCGCCGAGTTCGGCTTCTTCGGGGTGGTGGTGTACACGCGGGTGCATACGCCACGGCGCTGCGGGCTGCCCTTCAGGGCCGCGGTCTTGACCTTGGCGACCTTGTCGCGGCGACCCTTGCGGACCAGCTGCTGAATGGTTGGCATCTACCGGCTTTCTGTGTTCGTGTTCGGCATACTTCGAGCGTTCTCAAGTCTGTGTACTGCAGTTATGTCCGGCCGCATCACCCCGCGCCCGGGTGTGTCGCATGCGCTGCGCACCGGAGGAGGTCCGATGCTTCGTGGACACGCGAATTCGCCCGGCATCCACTCCCTTACGGTTAGGCGCCGTAAGCCGCCAGGCACGAGGAACCACAATACCCGCCGCCGGTCTCGCAGGTCAAAGCGACGGCGGCGCTAGTTCGTAGTAGCGGGTCGCCCTTCGGCTAGTGCAGGGCACCATCGGCGGCGGTGCGCCTTTCCAGGCCCGCCGCCAGCCGCAGCACCATGTCGGAGAACAACGCGTCGGTGTCGATCTCGTCCATCACGCCGGTCATCTCCAGTAGAACGAAGCCGTGCATCGCGGACCAGAACTCGATCGCCGCGTGAAAGGCCGCCTCGCCGTCCAGGCCGTAGGAGGACAGCACCGCGATCACCGGTGCGGCCGCGCCGCGGGTCGCGGCCGTGTATTCGGGATCGTCGCCGCCCAAGGGCATCCGCGTGAAGGCCGAGTAGCGGCCGGGGTGGTGGTGCGCGTAGCTGCGGTAGGCACCGGCCATCACCAGCACCGCGTCGTCGCGGGCGCGGCCCTCGCCAACCCGGTTGAGCATCGTGATGATGTCGTCGACGACGCGGATCCGCACCGCACGGCGCAAATCCTCCAGGCTGTCGACGTGGTTATACAGCGACGGCCCCTTGGTGCCCAGCTGCATCGCCAGCGCGTTGATGGTCAGGGCGTCCCAGCCCTCGCGATCCAAGAACGTCAGGGCGCCGTCGATGATCCCGTCCCGGCTCAGCTTGGCCGGACGGGAGGCGGGCCGCCCCGTGCGTTGACGCCCGGCCGCCGACGGCGGATCCGGTCGAGCTGCCATGGCGTCGCCCTTCGATCGCATGAACGGGTTGCGGTTAACTAATGACTCTAGTTGACGACCGTCCGGACACTAATGTCATGGGGATATGAGCACCGGGCAAAGGAATTCAAAGTCTCCCGCCGGGCCGGCAACTGGACGTAATGTCATGCTTGCTCCGTTTCGAGCAGCCGACCTGTCCAAGAGGGGGCCCGCAGTGAAGTGGACGACTGTCGCCGGGTCACTGGCCACCTGTGCCATCGCCGTCGTTGCCACCGCCGCCGCCGCGCCGCACGTCGCGCAGGCCAAGAACGGTGACACCCACGTCGTGGGCGAGGGCATCGAGCAGACCGTCGACTGCAACGACGCCACCCTGATGGTGAACGGCACCCGCAACAACGTCACCGCGTTGGGCAACTGTTACGCCGTCACGGTGATGGGTTCGTCGAACACCGTCATCGCCGACTCGGTGTCGCACGACATCACCGTGTACGGCTACGACCAAACGGTGTTCTACAAGGGCGGTCAGCCCGCCCTGTGGGACCGCGGCCGCGAACTGGGCATGACCAACCGGCTCCAACAGGTGCCGGGCTAAACCTCGGCGCCACAACCTAATCCGATCAAGAATCGAGGAACGATGCCCGCCTACATCCGTGACCGTTCGCTGCGCCTGACCGTGCTCGGATTGACACCGGCCGCCGCAGCCCTGGTGCTGGCGGGCTGCAGTTCGACGGCCGGCCCGCCGTCGGGCTCGTCGACGACCACCACCAAGAGCACCGCGACGACCGCGACGACCAGTGCCGGCGCCGCGCCGACGACGGGATCGAGCGGGGCGAGCACCACCGCGTCCCTCGAGATCGGGAACATGATGAACTACGGATCGATGGGCACCACCACCACCCTCGACTGCGCCAACGGCAAGTCGCTGAACGTCGGCGGCTCGAACAACACGTTGACCGTTACGGGCACCTGCGAGTCGACCACCATCACCGGCGCCAACAACAAGATCACCTTCGACAAGGTCAACACCCGAATCACCGTGCTGGGGATGGACAACACCATCACCTACAAGGACGGCGCCCCCAAGGTCGACGAGATCGGTTCGGGCAACACGATCAACAAGGGCGGCTGACCGCACCGGGCCGGCACCCGGCGCCCGTACCTAGCCGGCGGCGCCCCGTGCCTAGCCGGCCGGTGCCCCGTGCCGGCCGGCACCCGCCGCGAAACGCCCGGCTCCTTCGTTCGCCTCCGCGGCCACCCGGGAGATGCTGGCGAATTCGAAGTCCATCGCCTCGGATTCCGTTGTCCCCCATTGGTGTAGCGCCGAAAGCCGGTCCGAACGCAGGCACTGCTGCGGCAGCGCCGCCAGTTGCGCCGCCATCTCCTCCGCGGCATGGCGCGACTGGCCTTTGGGGACAACCCGATTCGCCAACCCGATGGCAAGGGCTTCCTCCGCGGGCACCCCGCGGCCGGTGAGGATCATGTCCATCGCGCGGCTGTGCCCGATCAGCCGGGGCAACCGCACGGTGCCGCCGTCGATCAGCGGAACGCCCCAGCGCCGGCAGAACACGCCGAACACGGCGTCCTCCTCGGCCACCCGCAGGTCACACCAGATGGCCAATTCCAGGCCGCCCGCGACGGCGTGGCCGCTGACCGCCGCGATTACGGGTTTGGACAGCACCATCCGGGTCGGGCCCATCGGACCCGGGCCGGTGCGATGGACGGCGTTGGCGTCGGACGTACCGAAGGCCTTCAAATCGGCTCCGGCGCAAAATGTTCCGTTATCGCCCCACAGTACGGCCACCGATGCGGTGTCATCGCTATCGAACTCCTCGAACGCCGCGTAGAGCGCGGCGGCCGTCGGACCGTTGACCGCGTTGCGGGCCCCCGGTCGGTTGATGATCACCGTGGTCACCGGGCCGTTGCGCTCGATACGCACCGGGTCAGTCATGTCGCCTCCGCGAATAGTGGTTCGCGCCGCCGAAGCAGCTCAGCGGCAAAGCCATGGTATGCCGCCCGCAACCTGGCGCCGGGCCAGTCGGGCGGCAGCAGCTCGACGGGCAGCACCGGGTCGCTGAGCAGGTGCCGCACCATCGCAGCGGCCACCAGGAAACGACCGGGAATATCTGGCGCCGCGGACATCTCGTCGAGCAGCCGATGGCCGGTTTGAGCCCAGGCGGGCAGGTCCCACAGCTGCGCGGCCAGTTCGGCGGGGTCGTCGTCGCGGGCCCGCAGCACCCTCGCCTGGGCGAGGACCTCGGTACCGGGGTCTGCGCCGATGTTGTCGGGGCGCATCCACACCCCTTCGCGGAGTTCACCGAAGCGCTTGTCGTGCAACGTGGTTCGCAGCGCTGCGCGGGTGCGCGCGTCATTCCCCACGCTGGTCACGATGAGGGTGATCCACTCCCCGTTCCACGGATGCACCCGCGGGTCGATGGCGTCGTCCTGGCGTCGTTGACGAGCCAGCAGGCGGTCGGAGAGCCGGTAGCCGTCCGTGGCCCGGATCAGGTCGCCGGCACCGACCATGCGGGTCAGCGCCACGCGAAGCGTCGACTCCTTTATGCCGAAATCGGAAGTTAGCCTGACCAATTCGCTGGCACGGGCATGGGCGGGGTGGGCGCCGAGCAGCACGCTGAGCACCACCGACCGTGCCGTCATGTCCGGCATGGCTACACTCCGGACGCGCGGCGGCCGTGGTCGCCGAACGGTTCGTCGCGATGCCGCACCGCCTCACGGAAGCCGTGCTCGACCGCATCGGCGACGAAGGCGTGGCCCTCCGGCGTGTGCCGGGCGACACCGTCGAACACGGTGCTGACCATCCGGCTGGTTGCCACGCCCTGTTGCAGCAGAGCGGAATTCAGCGCGAGTTTGACCATGATCAGCTGATTGACCGGCACCGCGGCGATCCGCTCGACGAGCCGCTCGGTGCGCTCGTCGAGGTCTTTGGCGTCCGGCGCCTCCACCGCCAGACCCCACTCGGCGGCCTGCGTGCCGGTAATGCAATCTCCAGTCAGCAGAAGGCGTTTGGCACGTTGGTCGCCGAGCCGATGGGCCCACAGCCCCGCCGCCGGGACGCCCCACACCCGGGTCGGCGGGTAGCCGATCTTGGCGTCGGCGGCGGCGATCACCTGATCGGCGTGCAGCGCGATGTCGGTGCCGCCGGCCACGCAGTAGCCGTGGATTTTGACCACCGTCGGCTTGTCGGCGTGCATGAGGCTGGCGAAGCCCCGCACGAAGCGGCTCATCATCTGATAGTCGATCATCGGGTCCCACGGCTGGTCCGCCAGATGGTTGACCGCCTGGGTCTTTCCGTCCAGCACCGTGCCCTGGTACGCGCCGGTGCCGCCGGCCGAGCCGGTGCGGTCGGCGTAGGCGCTCAGGTCGAAGCCCGCGCAGAAGCCCTCGCCGCGGCCGGACACCAGGATGACATGAACATCCGGGTCGAGATCGGCGCGCTCCACCAGTGCCGAGAGTTCCAATGGGGTGTCGGCGACGATGGCGTTGCCTTTGTCCGGCCGGTTGAACGTGATGCGCGCAACCCGATCGGTGACCTCATAGGTCATCGTCTTGAGGTTGTCGAAGTCGACCGGCCTGATCGCGTGAGTCATGTTGCGGCTCAGCCCTTGACCAGCGCCCGCTCCAGGATCGGTGCGAGGTCGAGCCCGTCCGGCATGGTGCCGAACGCACCGCCCCACCGTCGGTCGAGCCGGGTGGTCAGGAACGCCTCGGCAACAGCGGGGTGGCCGTGGCGCACCAACAGCGAGCCCTGCAGCGCCAGGCAGATGTCTTCGGCCACCTTGCGGCCGCGGTACTGAATGGACTCCAGTTCGCTTAGCTGATCGCGCAGCCGCGCGACGTGGTTGGCCAGGCGCGGATCTTGACCCGCGCCGTCGGCGAGCTCGTCGAACAGCACCTCGACGCATTCGGGGCGAGTTGCCATGGCGCGCAACGTGTCCAGTGCACTGACGTTGCCCGAACCCTCCCAGATACCCATCAGCGGCGCCTCCCGGTACAGCCGCGGCATGCCGGAGTCCTCGACGTAGCCGTTGCCGCCCAAGCACTCCAGCGCCTCGGCGGCATGGGGCGTGGAGCGCTTGCACACCCAGTACTTGCTTGCCGCAAGGCCGATGCGGCGCAGCAGCGCCTCGCGCTGGTCGCCGCGCACGGCTTTATCGGTGGCGCCGGCCATTCGCATCGCGACCATGGTGGCCGCCTCCGCCTCGACGGCCAGGTCGGCCAGCACGTTGCGCATCAGCGGTTGGTCGATCAGGTAGGCGCCGAAGGCCTTTCGGTGCTGGGCATGGTAGATCGCGCGGGTCAAACCAGTGCGCATGCTGGTGGCGCTGCCCAGCGTGCAGTCCAGCCGGGTGAGGTTGACCATCTCGATGATGGTGGGCACGCCGCGCCCTTCCTCCCCCACCAGCCACGCGATCGCGCCGTCGTACTCCACCTCGCTGGAGGCGTTGGCGTGGTTGCCGAGCTTGTCCTTGAGCCGCTGCAGGAACATCCGGTTGCGGCTGCCGTCGGGCAGGATCCGGGGCAGCAGGAAGCACGACAGCCCGCCCGGCGCCTGCGCCAGCACCAGGAAGATGTCGCACATCGGCGCCGAGGTGAACCACTTGTGCCCGGTCAGGCTATAGCTGCCGTCGGCGTTCGGCGTTGCGTGGGTGGTGCCGGCGCGCACGTCGGAGCCACCCTGCTTCTCGGTCATCGACATGCCCGCGGTGATGCCCGGCTTGGTGGTGGCCAGCCGGAGCTCGGGGTCGTATTCGCGGCTGGTCAGCAGAGGCTCGTACACCTTGGCCAGCTCGGGGTTGAAGCGCAGCGCGGGAACGACGGCGTACGTCATCGAAATCGGGCAGACGTGGCCAGGTTCCACCGTCCACACCGAAGTCTTGGCGGCGCGCACGACGTGTGCGCCCGGCCGCTCGTCGGCCCAGGGTGCGGCGTGCATGCCGTGGGCGATCGCCGCGCGCATCAGTTCGTGGTAGGCGGGGTCGTATTCGACCTCGTCGATGCGGTGGCCGTTGCGGTCGTGGGTGTGCAGGACGGGCCGGTTACGGTCGGCGAGCTCGCCCCACCGCTGCGCCTGGTGGGTGGCCGACAGCGCGCCCACATCGTTCACTTCGTCCAGGCCCCACTGACCGCCCTCGCGGATCAGGGCCTCGATGAGCACCGCGGAGCTGGCGGGGTTGTGGTTCTCCAGGGGCGGAACCTGGTTGGTGACGACGTGGGTATCCGACATGCCACCAATGTTACATTTCCTCGACAGTTGCACAAGAGGTGTAACAGGCGGGCGGGTCAGCCCTTGATGTTCTCCCGCAGGAAGGCGATGTCGTCCTTGCGGCCCTCGTCGGCCGTTTCGCAGATCACCGGCGCGCCGGCGGCATCGACCACCGCGACGAGTAGCTGCGGGTCAATCTTCCCGGTGCCGAAGTTGGCGTGCCGGTCGGCGCCGGAGCCCGCGGCGTCTCTCGAGTCGTTGCAGTGCACCAGGTCGATGCGGCCGGTCAGCGCCTTGATCCGGTCGACGGCGTCGATCAGCTGCTCACCCGCCGCCCAAGCGTGGCAGGTGTCCAGGCAGAACCCAATTCCCTTGTCGCCGATGTGATCCCACAGCCGGCCGATGGTGTCGAAGTGGCGAGCCATCGCATGGTCGCCGCCGGCGGTGTTCTCGAGATACACCTGCACGTCCGTTTCCAGGTAGTCCAGCGCCTTGACCCAGCGCTCGAAGCCGGCGTCCATGTCGTTGTCGTCGGCGTGGCCGCCGTGCACGATCACCGCCGTCGCGTCGATCTGCGCCGCCGCGTCGCAGGTGTCCTGCAAGATCTTGCGCGACGGGATGCGGATGCGGTTGTTGGCCGAGGCCACGTTGATCAGGTACGGCGCATGGACGTACAGCGGCACGGTCGACGCTTTGAGCGCCTCGGCGTCGTCGCGCGGCTTGGGTTTCTTCCAGCTCTGCGGGTTGCCGAGGAAGAACTGCACGACGTCGGCGCCGTCGTTTTGCGCGGCGGCCAACGGGTCGTCATTGCGGACGTGTGAACCGATGAGCACGGTGGCCAGTCTAGTGAGGGGTACTGACGGCCGCGATGGCTGCGCGGTCCAGGCCGGTACTGTCTGCGATGGCAAGGGTGATGGCTGGCGGGGTTCTTGTATGGACGATCTTTCCGGCGGTGGACCGGTGAGGCGGCCGTGTCGTGAGTGTCTAATCCACCGGGCCGATGCGAGATCCTCGGGCCGCCGTCACTCGTCGATGCTTTGATTGAGGACGAGTACATCGACGACGTGGTCGCTCTGCCCCGCCCGCCGGCGTGCGGCTGGCCGCACACTCGGGTCCGAACGTGCGGCTGGCCGCACACTCGACGCATGAAAAAGCCCCGGACCCAAGGGCCGGGGCTTTTTCCGTTGTGAACTAGCGGTAGTCGCTGTAGCCGTAGTCGTCCAGCGGCACCGCGGCACCAGTGGCCGCACCGAAGTCCGGGCTGTAGTACTGATCCTCGTAGGAGGGGATCGTGTACGCCGCGGCCCGGGCCTCCTCGGTCGGCTGCACCTGGATGTTGCGGTACCGGTTGATACCGGTACCGGCCGGGATCAGCTTTCCGATGATCACGTTCTCCTTCAGACCGTTGAGCTTGTCGCTGCGGCAGTTGATCGCCGCGTCGGTCAGCACTCGCGTGGTCTCCTGGAACGACGCCGCACTCAGCCACGAGTCGGTGGCCAGCGACGCCTTCGTGATGCCCATCAGGACCGGGCGTCCGGCGGCGGGCTCGCCGCCCTCGGACACCACCCGGCGGTTCTCCGCCTCGAACCCCGCTCGCTCGATCAGCGAGCCGGGCAGGAACTCCGTGGAGCCCGAGTCGATGATGGTGACGCGGCGCAGCATCTGGCGAACGATCACCTCGATGTGCTTGTCGTGGATTGACACACCCTGGGCGCGGTAGACCTCCTGGACCTCGCGGACCAGGTGGATCTGCACCTCGCGGGGGCCCTGCACGCGCAGCACCTCGTGCGGGTCGGCCGAGCCTTCCATCAGCTGCTGGCCCACCTCGACGTGGTCACCATCGGACAGCACCCGCTCGGAACCGTCCTCGTGCTTGAACACCCGCAGCCGCTGCCGCTTGGAGAGCTTGTCGTACACGACCTCTTCGCTGCCGTCGTCGGGAACGATGGTGATCTTGTAGAACCGCTCACCATCCTCGAGACGCACCCGCCCGGTGACGTCGGCGATCGGCGCCTTACCGCGCGGGATGCGGGCCTCGAACAGCTCCTGCACCCGGGGCAGACCGCCGGTGATGTCCTCACCGACACCACCCTGGTGGAAGGTACGCATCGTCAGCTGGGTACCGGGCTCACCGATGGACTGCGCCGCGACGATACCCACGGCCTCGCCGATGTCGACCAACTTGCCGGTGGCCATGGACCGCCCGTAACAGGTCGCACACACACCGGTACCGGTGGTACACGTCAGCACCGAGCGCACCTTGATCTGCGTAATGCCCGCGGCCAGTAGGGCTTCGATCGACGGGTCACCCAGGTCCTCGCCACGCGCCACGACGACGTTGCCGGCCTCGTCGACCGCGTCGGCACCCAGAGTCCGTGCGTACGCCGAGGTTTCGATGTACGGGTCGCGGATCAGGGTGCCGTCCGCCTGCCGCTCGGCCAGCTCGACGATGATGCCCCGCTCGGTCTCGCAGTCGTGCTCGCGGACGATGACATCCTGGCTGACGTCCACCAGACGACGGGTCAGGTAACCCGAGTCGGCGGTACGCAACGCGGTGTCCGCCAGGCCCTTTCGAGCGCCGTGCGTGTTGATGAAGTACTCCAGCACCGTCAGGCCCTCACGGAACGACGACTTGACCGGACGCGGGATGAACTCACCCTTCGGGTTGGTCACCAGACCCTTCATGCCGGCCAGCGTTCGCGTCTGGGTGAAGTTACCCGTGGCGCCCGAGTCAACGATCGTGATGATCGGGTTGTCGGCCGGGTAGTGCTCGCGCAGCGCCTGACCGACCTCGTCGGTGGCTTCCTTCCAGATCTCCACCAGCGCCTCGTTGCGCTCGTCGTGGTTCAAAGCACCACGCTGGAACTGCTTTTCGACCTTCTCGGCCCGCTCCTCGTACTGGTCGAGGATCTCCTTCTTACGCGGCGGGACGAGCACGTCGGCCATCGAGACCGTGACACCACTGCGGGTCGCCCAGTAAAAACCGGCGTCCTTGAGCTTGTCCACGGTCTGCGCGACGACGATCATCGGGTAGCGCTCGGCCAGATCGTTGATGATCGACGCCTGCACCTTCTTGTGCATCTGCTTGTTCACGAACGGATAGCCCACCGGCAGCAGCTCGTTGAAAAGCACACGGCCCAATGTGGTCTCGGCCATCCAGGCGTCGCCCGGCTGCCAGCCGTTGGCGCCGAACAGCTCGGCCTCGATCTCCGTGGGCGGACGCAACTGCGTCAGCCGCACCTTGATCTTGGCCCGCACCGACAGCACGCCACGGTCGGCCGCCATGATCGCCTCGGCCGGCGAGGAGTAAACCCCGACCTCGGGCTCGTCCTTGGCGGCCGCCTTGAATTCGCCCTTGTCCCCCTCGACCTCGGTGGTCAGGTAGTACAGGCCGGTCACCATGTCCAGACGCGGCATGGCCAGCGGACGCCCAGACGCGGGCGACAGAATGTTGTTGCTCGACAGCATCAAGATGCGGGCCTCGGCCTGCGCCTCGGCGGAAAGCGGCAGGTGCACCGCCATCTGGTCACCGTCGAAGTCGGCGTTGAACGCCTCACACACCAGCGGGTGAAGCTGAATCGCCTTGCCCTCCACCAGCATTGGCTCGAAGGCCTGGATGCCCAGCCGGTGCAGGGTGGGTGCGCGGTTCAGCAGCACCGGGTGCTCGGCGATGACCTCTTCGAGGACATCCCACACCTGGGGACGCTGACGCTCCACCATGCGCTTGGCGCTCTTGATGTTCTGCGCGTGGTTGAGATCGACCAGCCGCTTCATCACGAACGGCTTGAACAGCTCCAGCGCCATCAGCTTGGGCAGCCCGCACTGGTGCAGCTTGAGCTGCGGACCGACCACGATGACCGAACGGCCCGAGTAGTCGACACGCTTACCGAGCAGGTTCTGACGGAACCGGCCCTGCTTACCCTTGAGCAGATCCGAGAGCGACTTCAGCGGGCGGTTACCCGGCCCGGTGACCGGACGGCCGCGACGGCCATTGTCGAACAGCGCGTCCACGGACTCCTGCAACATCCGCTTCTCGTTGTTGACGATGATCTCGGGCGCGCCGAGGTCGATCAGCCTCTTGAGGCGGTTATTGCGGTTGATCACGCGGCGGTACAGGTCGTTGAGGTCCGACGTGGCGAACCGGCCACCGTCGAGCTGCACCATCGGGCGCAGTTCCGGCGGGATCACCGGGACGGCGTCGAGCACCATGCCCATCGGGGAGTTACCCGACTGCTGGAAGGCGGCAACCACCTTGAGCCGCTTGAGCGCGCGAAGCTTCTTCTGCCCCTTGCCGTTCTTGATGACGTCACGCAGCGACTCGGCCTCGGCGTCGATGTCGAAGTTCTCGATCAGCTTCTGGATCGACTCCGCACCCATGGCGCCGGTGAAGTACTCACCGAAGCGGTCGATCAGTTCGCGGTAGAGGTTCTCGTCGACGATCAGCTGCTTGGGGGCCAGCTTGGTGAAGGTCGTCCAGATCTCCTCGAGCCGGTCCAGCTCGCGCTGCGCCCGGTCGCGCAGCTGACGCATCTCGCGCTCGCCGCCGTCGCGGACCTTGCGGCGCGCGTCGGCCTTGGCGCCCTCGGCCTCCAGCTCGGCCAGGTCGGCCTCGAGCTTCTGGGCGCGGGCCTCCAGGTCGGCGTCGCGCTGGTCCTCAATGGCCTTGCGTTCCACCATCATTTCGGCCTCGAGCGTCGAGACCTCGTTGTGGCGCATCTCGTCGTCAACCGACGTGATGACGTAGGCGGCGAAGTAGATGATCTTCTCGAGATCCTTCGGCGCCAGGTCCAGCAGATACCCCAGCCGCGACGGCACGCCCTTGAAGTACCAGATGTGCGTGACGGGCGCGGCCAGCTCGATGTGGCCCATCCGCTCGCGGCGCACCTTGGCGCGGGTCACCTCGACGCCGCAGCGCTCGCAGATGATGCCCTTGAACCGGACGCGCTTGTACTTGCCGCAGTAGCACTCCCAGTCGCGAGTCGGTCCGAAGATCTTCTCGCAGAACAGGCCGTCCTTCTCCGGCTTCAGCGTGCGGTAGTTGATCGTCTCCGGCTTCTTGACCTCGCCGTAAGACCATTGCCTGATGTCCTCCGCGGTGGCCAAGCCGATACGGAGTTCATCGAAGAAGTTGACGTCGAGCACGTAACTCCCTTTCCCCTTGCGGGTTTAGTTACCAATAAGAAGGCGGGCTTGAGCCGCAATGAACTTGCCGCTAAGCCAGATCCTCAACAGACGCAGATTCGTTGCGGGACAGGTTGATTCCCAGGTTCGCGGCTGCCCGCTCGAGGTCCTCGTCCTCGCCTTCGCGCAGCTCGATCGCCGCACCGTCCGAGGAGAGCACCTCGACGTTGAGGCAGAGCGACTGCAACTCCTTGAGCAACACCTTGAAGGACTCGGGAATGCCCGGCTCCGGGATGTTCTCGCCCTTGACGATCGCCTCGTACACCTTGACCCGGCCGACGGTGTCGTCGGACTTGATGGTCAACAGCTCCTGCAGCGTGTACGCCGCGCCGTAGGCCTGCATGGCCCAACACTCCATCTCACCGAAGCGCTGGCCACCGAACTGCGCCTTACCGCCCAGCGGCTGCTGCGTGATCATCGAGTACGGGCCGGTGGAGCGGGCGTGGATCTTGTCGTCCACCAGGTGGTGCAGCTTCATGATGTACATGTAGCCGACGGTCACCGGGTACGGGAACGGCTCACCGCTGCGGCCGTCGAACAGCACCGCCTTGCCGTCGCCGTTGACCATGACCTCACCGTCGCGGTTGGGCAGCGTGCAGGACAGCATGCCCTGCAGCTCCTCCTCCTTGGCGCCATCGAACACCGGCGTCGACACAATCTGGTTCGGCTGCGCGTGCAGCAGCTCCTCGGGCAGGTTGACCGCCCAGTCGGGCGAGCCGTCGATGTTCCAGCCGGACTTGGCCACCCACCCGAGGTGGGTCTCCAGGATCTGGCCGATGTTCATCCGTCGGGGCACACCGTGGGTGTTCAGGATGATGTCCACCGGCGTGCCGTCCGGCAGGAACGGCATGTCCTCCTGCGGCAGGATCTTGCCGATGACGCCCTTGTTGCCGTGGCGTCCGGCGAGCTTGTCGCCGTCGGAGATCTTGCGCTTCTGGGCCACGTAGACGCGCACCAGCTCGTTGACACCGGCCGGCAGCTCGTCGTCGTCCTCGCGGGAGAACACCCGGATGCCGATCACCTTGCCGGACTCACCGTGCGGCACCTTCAGTGAGGTGTCGCGAACCTCGCGGGCCTTCTCACCGAAGATCGCGCGCAGCAGCCGCTCCTCCGGGGTCAGCTCGGTCTCACCCTTTGGGGTGACCTTGCCGACCAGGATGTCGCCATCGCGAACCTCGGCACCGATGCGCACGATGCCGCGCTCGTCCAGGTCGGCCAGCACCTCATCGGAGACGTTCGGGATGTCCCGGGTGATCTCCTCGGCGCCCAGCTTGGTGTCGCGGGCGTCGATCTCGTGCTCCTCGATGTGGATCGAGGTGAGCACGTCCTCCTCAACCAGCCGGTTGGAGAGGATGATCGCGTCCTCGTAGTTGTGGCCTTCCCACGGCATGATCGCCACGAGCAGGTTCTTGCCCAGCGCCATCTCGCCGTTCTCGGTGCAGGGACCGTCGGCGATCACCTGGCCGGCCTCGACCCGCTCCCCCGCGTCGACGATCGGCGACTGGTTGGCGCAGGTTCCGTGGTTGGACCGCTCGAACTTGCGCATCCGGTAGGTGTGCCGGGTGCCGTCGTCGGCCATCACGGTGATGTAGTCGGCGGAGACCTCCTCGATCACCCCGGCCTTGTCGGCCACGACCACGTCGCCGGCGTCGATCGCCGCGCGCAGCTCCATACCGGTACCCACCAGCGGCGCCTCGCTGCGCACCAGCGGAACCGCCTGGCGCTGCATGTTGGCACCCATCAGGGCACGGTTGGCGTCGTCGTGCTCGAGGAACGGGATCATGGCCGTGGCCACCGACACCATCTGGCGCGGCGACACGTCCATGTAGTCCACCTCGGACGAGGGCACGTACTCGACCTCGCCCGCCTTCCGGCGGACCAGGACGCGTGCCTCTTCGAACCGGCCCTTGGCGTCGATCGGCGAATTGGCCTGCGCCACCACGTGGCGGTCCTCCTCGTCGGCGGTCAGGTAGTGGATCTCGTCGGAGACCACACCGTCGACCACCTTGCGGTACGGCGTCTCGATGAACCCGAACGGGTTGACGCGGGCGTACACCGACAGCGAGCCGATCAGACCGATGTTCGGGCCTTCCGGGGTCTCGATCGGGCACATGCGGCCGTAGTGCGACGGGTGGACGTCACGAACCTCCAGGCCGGCGCGCTCACGCGACAGACCACCGGGGCCCAGCGCCGAGAGACGACGCTTGTGGGTCAGCCCGGACAGCGGGTTGTTCTGGTCCATGAACTGCGACAGCTGGCTGGTGCCGAAGAACTCCTTGATCGCGGCGACGACCGGCCGGATGTTGATCAGGGTCTGCGGCGTGATGGCCTCGACGTCCTGCGTGGTCATCCGCTCCCGGACCACGCGCTCCATGCGGCTCATGCCGACCCGGATCTGGTTCTGGATCAGCTCGCCCACGGTGCGCAGCCGGCGGTTGCCGAAGTGGTCGATGTCGTCGGTCTCCACCGGCACCTCGGTGCCGCCGGGGACGGTCATCGTGGCCTGGCCCTCGTGCAGGCGGACCAGGTATTCGATGGTGGCGACGACGTCTTCCTCGGTCAGCGTCGACGACGTGATCGGCTCGCCCGTGTGCAGGCCGAGCTTCTTGTTGACCTTGTAGCGGCCGACGCGGGCCAGGTCGTAGCGCTTCTCCTTGAAGAACAGGTTCTCCAGCAGCGTCTGCGCGGACTCCTTGGTCGGCGGCTCGCCCGGACGCAGCTTGCGGTAGATGTCCAGCAGCGCCTCGTCGGTGCCGGCGGTGTTGTCCTTCTCCAGCGTCGACATCATGATCTCGGAGAAACCGAACCGCTCCGTGATCTGCTCGTTGGTCCAGCCCAACGCCTTGAGCAACACGGTGACGGGCTGGCGGCGCTTGCGGTCGATGCGGACGCCGACGGTGTCGCGCTTGTCGACGTCGAACTCCAGCCAGGCGCCACGGCTCGGGATCACCTTGACGCTGTGCAGAAGCTTCTCGGTCGACTTGTCGATCGACTCGTCGAAATACACACCGGGCGAGCGGACCAGCTGGCTGACCACCACACGCTCGGTGCCGTTGATGATGAAGGTGCCCTTCTCGGTCATCATCGGGAAGTCACCCATGAACACCGTCTGGCTCTTGATCTCGCCGGTGTTGTTGTTGATGAACTCGGCCGTGACGAACAGCGGGGCCGCGTACGTCATGTCCTTGTCTTTGCACTCGTCGACCGGCGCCTTGACCTCGTCGAAACGCGGGTCGGAGAACGACAGCGACATCGAGCCGGAGAAGTCCTCGATCGGCGAGAGCTCGTAGAGCACCTCTTCCAGGCCACCCACCGGAGTCACGTCCCCGCGTGCGGCGGCGGCCTCGCGCCACCGCGGCGCGCCGATCAACCACTCGAAGGAGTCGATCTGCACGTCAAGCAGGCCCGGAACCTCGAGCGGTTCGCGGAGCTTGGCGAAGGAAACTCGATTGGGCGCTCCCGGCACGGAGCCGTTTGAGGAACTCCCGTTAGAGGAACTTTGTGGGCGATCCGTCTTGCTCTGGCGGAAATCTGCCAAGATGCATCCTTCCAGCACCTCGTGCGACTCACGAAGACCGGGACCACCGGCCAGCTCGCCGCGAATTGTGTCGGTTCGGCCGGCAGACGATCTGTCCGGATCTCACGCGCAACTAGAACTAAGCCGCTTACGGGGCTCAGGCTTAGACCACGATGTCAGGTGGCGGGTGAGGTGGGCAGGAGGTAGCCAGCGCAACGTCCAACAATAGCGCAGGACGGCGCATTCCTCAACTGCCCAGCATTAGCAGTCCAGGGACATCGGCGCTGGCTGGCATCTCGACTCTCCACTGGATACATGCTGCCCAACAGACTGGCCCGTTTATGGCCCGTCGTCAAGAGGGCGGGCCGGGAGTGTTACGCGGAGTTATCGCGAAACCCGGCGGGCACCACGCCCTAATCGCCGACCTCGTGCGCCCGATACTTGTGGGTGCCTTCCATGTCGTCGATGATCGCGGCTTGCGCCTTCTGCGGCAGGGTGTGCAGGATCTCGCGCACCCGCGCCTGGCGCCGGCCGACGGCCTTGCGCTCCGGCATGCCCGGCGACGCGACGATCTGCGGGGGCACACCCTCGATCTCCTCGACACCGCCGGCATGCTGTCCGGCGTCCAGCGCGGCCTGCTCTTCGGCCATGGTCGCCTCGTCCTTTTCCTCGGACATGCCGATCGGTCCGATGCGGCGGCCGTTGAGGAACTGCCGCACGACGGGCTCGTCGCTGGTCAGCAGCACCTCGCGGGGGCCGAACATGACCAGCTTGCGGCGGAACAGCATGCCCATGTTGTCCGGCACCGTGCGGGCGATGTTGATGTTGTGGGTAACGATCAGCACCGTGGCGTCGATCTGGGCGTTGATGTCGAGGATCAACTGGCTCAGGTAGGCGGTACGGACCGGGTCCAGACCCGAGTCCGGCTCGTCGCAGAGGATGATTTGCGGGTCCATCACCAGCGCGCGGGCCAGGCTGGCGCGCTTGCGCATACCGCCGGAGATCTCTCCGGGGAACTTCTTCTCGTCGCCACCGAGACCGACCAGGGTCAGCTTCTCCATGACGATGTCACGGATCTCGCCTTCCTTCTTCTTGGTGTGTTCGCGCAGCGGGAACGCCGCGTTGTCGAACAGGTTCATCGAACCGAACAGTGCGCCGTCCTGGAACATCACGCCGAACAGCGTGCGGATCTCGTAGAGCTCCTTGGCCGAACACTGCAGGATGTCGGTGCCGTCGATGACGACCGAGCCGCGCTCGGGCCGCAACAAACCGATCAGGGACTTCAAGAAAACCGATTTGCCGGTACCCGATGGTCCCAGTAGGACGCTGACCTCCCCGGCGGGGATTTCCAGCGTCACGTCTTCCCAAATCCTCGAGGAGCCGAAGGACTTCGTCAGTCCATTCACCTCGATAGCGACGCCCATGGGGAATCCTTCCGTCGACAGTCGTGCCCGCCACCTGCCCTTTTATGTGGCATGAGTCACTGTAGCGCACGCCTGCCACACGGCATCAGGGATGCGCACGACAGGCGGAAAAATTGGCCGTCCTGAGATCGCCCGGAAGCCCGCGCGGCGCCTCTTATTTGACGCACGTGTTAGCCAGCGGGTGCCCAGTTGCCGTGGAAGCCCATCGGCACCCGCTGGGGCAGGTGCACGGTGGCCACCTGTTCGAGCGTCTGTGCGTCCAGCAAAGCCAGCTGGCCTTCGTCGCGGTCGCGGTGATAGCCGAAGCCCATCAGGATGCCGTCGTCCTCGGCGCGGGCCGCCGGGTTGGGCACGAAGGACATCTCGCCGAGTAAAAGGCCGGTATCAACGGCGGCGGCCGTGCTGGATCCGGTGGCGTAGTCGTGTTTGTAGAGCGCGGTGGACATCTCGGACGCCCCGTTCGCCAGGTAGCCGCCGTCGGTGCCGATGGTGTAGCCGAATCGGTGCCGCCCGCCCAGCAGCGTCTCGTTGATGCGCGGAAACTCCTGAGGACGATCGTCGCGGCGTTCGCTGGTGACCGCCCCGGTCGCGAGGTTGATCGTCCAGCGGTCCAGGGTCGGCCGGCTGTCGCCGGGGCCGCGCAGGTCTTGGTCGAACATCCGCGAGTAGCGGACCACATCGAGCACCAAAATCTCAGCGCCACCGCGCATCTCGGAGTAGGCGTTGAGCGGGTGATAGACGTAACAGGGTTCGATGTCGAACCAGCGGATGGCATCTTTGCCCGCGTTGCTCCCGTGGCCCTCGCGCGGCATGACTCCGATCCGCGCCGGGTAGTCGGGATTCCAGCGGTACGGCATCCGATTGATCGGTTCGCGATTGCGGTTGATCATCGTGGTCATCGGACCGGGGACGCGGACGCGCCCGATCAGCGACTGCATCACCAGCCGGGCCGGCAAACTCAACCACCGCGGCACGTTCGTCGGCATCACCTGCACGGGATCGAATGTGACCGGCAGGTCGTAGATCACCACATATTTGTCGGTCAGCGAGAAATCGTGCATCATCGGCGACCCTGACACGTCGATGTCGACGGTGCGACGGGCCCGTCCCGAGGTGTCGATGACCGAGTACTGCACGGTCCGACCGCGGGTGAACGCGTAGGAAACCGCGTGCAGTTCGCCGGTGTGGGGATCGCGGTGCGGATGGGCGGTGTAGCCCCCGAACAGGGTGCCGTCGAAATCGCACGCCCCCTCGGTGTCGAGTTCTTCGGTCAGCCGGTAGTTCGCCCCGCCCCCCTCGACGAGCGCAAGCGTTTGACCGGCATGGCTCAGCACGTTGGTGTTCGGGCCCACCGAGAGCATCCCGGCGCGCGGGTTCAGCCCCGGAGGGGCTGACTCGTTCAATGCCCTGCATACGTGCGCGGTGCGCACCCAGCGGTTGCGATACCAACGGGCCTGCCCGTCGCGCAATCCGACCCCGTGCACCATGCCGTCGCCGCTGAACCAGTGGTAGACGGCCGGGTTCACCTCGGCGACGGGGTTCGGCCCGTTGCGCAGGTAGCGGCCGTCGAGGTGTTCGGGGATCCGTCCGGTGACCCGCAGATCGTGCGCGGTGACTTCCGCGCTCACCGGCGCCAGAAAGCCCTCGAGGTACGGATTACTGGGCTTGGCGGTTGTCGTGGTCGCCATGGCTGAGCTCCTATAACATTGTTATTTCGGCGTTATTGGCACGCTACGCTTCCGATGGGAAGATGGCAACGATGACTTCAGACGTTCAGCGCAGCGTTCGCGAGGAGATGCTGCACGCGGCGGTCGGCCTGCTCGATGAGCACGGGCCCGACGCCCTGCAGACGCGCAAGGTGGCCGGCGCCGCGGGGACCTCCACGATGGCGGTGTACACCCACTTCGGTGGGATGCGCGGGCTGATCGCCGAGATGGCCGAGGAGGGGCTGCGGCAGTTCGACGCCGCCCTGACGGTGCCGCAGACCGCCGACCCGGTCACCGATCTACTGGTCGTCGGCGCGGCCTACCGCCGTTACGCCATCAGGCGCCCGCACATGTATCGACTGATGTTCGGCAGCACCAGCGCACACGGCATCAACGCGCCCGCCCATAACGTCCTGACGCTGACGGTCGCCGAGATCGAGCGGCGCCACCCGAGCTTCGCCCATGTGGTGCGCGGGGTGCACCGGTGCATGCTGGCCGGCCGGATCACCGTGGGCGCCCCCGACGATGATGCGTCCGTCGTGGCCACCGCGGCCCAGTTCTGGGCGTTGATCCACGGGTTCGTCATGCTGGAGCTGGCCGGCTATTACGGTGACGACGACTCGGCGGTCGTACCGGTGCTTACCGCGATGACTACGAATCTTCTTGCTGCCCTTGGGGATTCACCCGATCGGGTGGCGCAGTCGCTGCAGTCGGCCAGGCGCTGAACGCACGAAACCCCCGGGATGGCGATCCCGGGGGTTTGCGCGCAGTGACTTACTTGACGGTGACGGTGGCGCCGGCGGCCTCGAGCTTGGTCTTGGCCTCGTCGGCGGCCTCCTTGGCCACCTTCTCCAGCAGCGGCTTGGGCGCGCCGTCGACCAGGTCCTTGGCCTCCTTGAGGCCCAGGCCGGAGACGATCTCGCGGACCACCTTGATGACGCCGATCTTCTTGTCACCGGCGGCCTCGAGGATCACGTCGAACTCCGACTGCTCCTCGGCGGCCTCGGCGGGCGCTCCACCGGCGGCGCCACCACCGGCGGCGGCAACGGCGACCGGGGCGGCCGCGGTGACCTCGAAGGTCTCCTCGAACTTCTTCACGAAGTCGGAGAGCTCCAGCAGGGTCATTTCCTTGAAAGCGTCGAGCAGGTCGTCGGTAGACATCTTTGCCATGGGTATGGGTCCTTCCTTGTTTTTTCCGGTTCCGGGGTGGTTGTTATTCGGCTTCGGCCGGGGTTTCCGGGGCCTCAGCGGGCGTTTCCGAAGCGGGTTCCGGCGTGGCCTCCGCGGCGGCCGCGGGCTCTGCCGCAGCGGCTGCCCCCTCTGCGGCCTTCTTCTCCTGCAGGGCGGCCGCTAGGCGGGCGACCTGCGACGCCGGAGCATTGAACAGCCCGGCCGCCTTGGCCAGGTTGCCCTTCATCGCGCCCGCCAGCTTGGCCAGCAGCACCTCGCGAGACTCGAGGTCGGCGATGCGCTCGACTTCGGCGACCGTGAGAGCGCGACCGTCCATGTAGCCGCCCTTGATGACCAGCGCCTTGTGCTCCTTGGCGAAGGTCTTGATGGCCTTGGCGGCGTCGACCGGTTCCCCGGTGACGAATGCGATGGCCGTCGGGCCGGCGAAGAGCTCGTCGAGCCCCTCGACCCCGGCCTCCGAGGCCGCACGCTTGATCAGCGTGTTCTTGGCCACCGAGTAGGTGGCCGCCCCGTTGAGTGAGCGCCGCAGCTCGGCCAGGTTGGCGACGGTCAGACCGCGGTACTCCGTGATCAGGGTCGCGGTCGCTTCCTTGAACTGCTCGGCAATGTCTGCAACGGCGGTGGCCTTATCAGCCCTGGCCATGCCTACCTCCTGAAGTAAGTCAGTGCGACGTGTCGTCTCGATTCCCCCGAAGAACGACGAACGCCCCGGCGCAGAAGCGGCCGGGGCGTGAAAGGACGCCGGCTCGAGCCGGCGCTGATGCCTCGTCCTCCTGCGTGGGCCGCCGGGATGCTCCCGGACCTTCAACCGATTGCTCGGTGACCGACGGTCTTCGGTGGATCGGCTAACACAATAGCGTGGCCAGCGCGATCAGCCAAAACGGCGGCCTCAGGTGACGGCGAGGGCCAGCAGGACGAACACGGCCAGCAGCAGAGTCACCCGGACGCGGTGCCGCCGATCCCAGCGGGCGGCGAGCTCGCGGGACAACTCACCGGTGCTCGGCCATTTCGCGATGCGGTTGTTGATCGGCACCAGCATGGTCAGCGTCAGGAGGATCACCGCGGCCATCAGGCCGGCGGCGACGCCGCACAACCAGTCGCGCTGCTCGCCGCGTTCCTGGATGGCGAGCGAGCCCACCAGCAGCAGGACGATCGCGTACCAGAACGGCATCGTCGTGCCCAGCGCTCGGGCGGCACCGCCGCGAGCCGCGCGGAAGGCGTCGTCGGGCAGCCGGGCGATGAGGGGGTGGAAGAAGACCGCGACCCCCAGTTCCACGCCCACCAACAGTCCGGTGACCACAATCGCGAGCGCGTCGATGCTGTTATTCATGGCAACGACACTGGCGGTTATGCTGACAAATATCAAGGTACTGACAAATTAGTCAGTGGAGGTGCTCGTGTCCGTATCCAAGAAGCAAGTCAGCGACTGCCCCATCGACGCGGCGCTGTCGGTCATCGACGGCCGCTGGAAGGGCACCATCCTGTGGCGGCTGTGCGACGGTCCCATGCGCACCGCCGAGTTGCGGCGCAGCATCCCGGGCATCACCGAGCGCATGCTCATCCGGCACCTTCATGAACTGGTCGACGCCGGGATCATCGAGCGTCACGACGCGCGCACGGTGCCGCCGTGCGTGCACTATTCGATGTCCGAATACGGCATGACGCTGGCCCCGGTGCTGGCAAGCCTGTGCGACTGGGGCCGAAAACACATGCAGCGGGTCAGCTGAGTCCCGCGAGCCGGGCCGCGCCGATCAGCCCGGCATCACCGCCCAGCTCGCCCGGCACCACCCGCAACCCGGACAAGAAGTCCAGGCCGGCGTATTCGGCGAGCTTTGCCCGCAGCGGGTCGAAGAGCAGCGGCCCGGATTTGGCCACCCCTCCCCCGATCACCACGAGATCCAGATCGCACACCGCGCCGACCGAGGCGATCATCGCGGCCAGCGCGTTGGCCCCCCGGTGGAATGCCCGCTGGGCCAACGGGTCTCCGGCCGCCGCGGCAACGGCCAGGTCGCTGGCGGCGGCGCCGGGCGGCGCGGACCAGCCGTTCTCTCGCGCCCAGCGCACCATCCACGGGCCGGACGCGACGGTCTCCACGCAACCGTGACCGCCGCAGGTGCAGGGCCGCCCGTCCAGTTCGACCACCACATGCCCGACGTGACCGGCGTTTCCGGTGCGCCCCGAGTAGGGGACGCCGTCGAGCACCAGTCCGCCGCCCACCCCGGTGGAGACCACCATGCCCAGCAGGAATTGGGCGTCCGCGTCTTTGCCCGCTCCGATCCAGTGCTCCGCCACGGCCATACAGACGCCGTCACCGGCCAGAACGACGGGCAGGCCGGGCACCGCCGCGGCGACCTTGTCGCGCAACGGGAAACGGTCCCAGCTATCGATGTTGATCGGGCTGACCGCCCCGCTGCGCAGGTCGATGGGCCCCGCCGACGCGATCCCGACGGCGCCGACCGGAGCGTCCGCGGCCTGCAGCGCGTCGGTGATCATCGCTTCGACGACGGCCCAGACGTCGTCGGCGGCGGGCGTGATCGGAGTGGGGCGGACGGCGGTATGCACCAGCTTTCCGCCCGAATCCGCCAGCGCGACAGCGATTTTGGTGCCGCCGACGTCCAGGCAGAGGGTCAGCATGGCGTTCAGTGCCGGTGAGTGTTGTCGGGTTGACGAGGGTCGCCGGGATGCTCGTAGCCGGGTGCCAGCTCCACCACCGCGGCGCGGCGCGCGTCCAGCCACAGCCGGAAGGCCCGCCGCCGTGCGGCGCCGCGCAGATGCTCTTCGATCGCCGATCGCACCTCGTCCAGCGGTGGTGCCGCGGACGCCGTTGTGCGCCAGCCATTTTCGCCCTGTTGCGGCGCGGCGAAGCGCAGTGGGTTGCGGGCGTGATAGGCCGCCACCTCGGAGTCGGCAACCCGCACCTCGGCGGTGACCTCGGCGAACAGCGCGCGGGCACGCGGACCGGCCAGCGCGGCCGCAGCGATGCTGCCGATCTCCAGCCGGGCGGTCGCGTCGGGCAGCAACTGGGCTTCGGGCGGCGCGCCGCGTCCGCTCAGCCCGCGCGCGGCCGCCTCCGCGGCGACCACTCGCTCGGTGACGATCAGTTGGGCCAGCCAGCGCCGCAGTTGACGGCCCTCGCTGGTGCCGCTGACCGGCAGGCCGGCCGCGCCGGGCGAGGCGCGCAGCCGTGCTTCGGCGGCGTCGAGCACGCCCGGCGCAACGGGCACGCCGGCAATGGTCGCTATCGGCTGCGCGCTCATGTCACCGTCACCTTCACTGCCGGCGAGTAGACCAGCCGGCCCGCGCAGCCGATCCGCACCAGCGCCCACCAGTGGCCGGGTTCCAGCCAGGCCGGCGGTGTCAGCTGGAAGCCTAGGTCGACGGTGGCGCGGGCGGGTAGCACCGCGCCGAGCGCGCCGGGACCCATCCATTCCCAGGTGCCCCACGGGCTGATCAGATGCGCCTCCAGGGTCAGGTCCGCGCCGGCGTGGCTGCCGACCGTGACGGTCAGGGTGCCGGCTTCGCCGGGTCGCAGCGCGACCTCGGTGGGGCCGTCGGCCAGGTAGACGAGCTCACCGGCTGCCGCACCCACCGTCACCACGCAGACATCCTCGACGGGCTGGCGCCAGGAGGGCGGGACCTCGTCGCCGGTGATGCGCAGTTCGGCGTGGACGGGGTAGAGGCCGGGTTCGGCGCGCGCCGGGACCGACACCACCACGTCGGTGTGCAGGTGGTCGCCGCTCTGCAGAGTGAAGGGCAGCTCGGCGGGCCTGGCCGTCCAGCCGTGCGGACACCGCAGGGTGACCGTGCCGTGCAGCGTGGCGTCGGTGCTGTCGCTGGCCGCGGTGAGGCGCAACGTCGCCTCGCCTCCGGCCTGCCCGGTCACCCCCGGCGGGTGCAGGTGGGCGACCGCCGACAGCCCGCCGAGCGGCGCGGGGCCGCGATTGTGCAGCCAATACCGCGCGTACAGCGGCTGCGCGGCCTCGGCGTGCGGGGCCAGGTCGGGAGCTCCGGTCGCGGCCCGGGGCGCGGCGAAACGCGCCAGCACGGTCGCCACCTGGTAGCCATGCAGCCCGACCGAGGACACGGGTTCCGGGTGCTTTTCCAGCAGATCGGCACGTCGCAGGTCACGCACCGCCGCAACGTCGGAGTCGATGACGACGTCGGTGGCCGCGCCGATGGTCTCCACCAAGCGCAGGGCGACCGCGTTCGGGTCCAGCCCCGCCGCGCTGCCCGCGGCCAGAGGGTTGCCGGCGGCCTTGAGGGCGGCCAGCTGTACCGATTCGGCGGGCTCGACGCGCAGCAGCGATCCGGCTTTCGGCAGCGCAGACCCCCGTCGGCCCGATGCGACGGCGAGCAGTGGCTGGGAAAACTGCGCACTGCGGGCGGGAATCCCGGCCCGCCGCCAGTCGCCGGCTCCGCTGACCAACGCGTAGTCGAAGGTGTGCGTCCAGTGCTGCAGTTGAAAGTTGGACCCGTCCGGCGCGGTGCGCCGCGGGTCGTCGATCCAGATGCCCGACGGCCAGCCGGTGCAGGACCTCATCAGCGCGGTGTGCAGGGTGCCCTCGGCGTCGACGGCGAAGCTGGGCACCCCGCGGTTAAGCAGGGCGACGGTGCGGTCCTCGAAGGCGCCCGTCTCCGAGGGTTCTTGCTGCGACACGGTGATCTCGGCGTCGGCGAGGTCGTCGGCCACGGCCGCGATGGCGGCCCGCAGGTCGTCCTCGTCGTGGCCGTCGATGACCAGCACCGGAAGGGCCCGCGGCGCACGCAGGTCGGCGTCGGGCACCCACACGGCGTCCAGCGGTGCGGCGGCCGGGACCCATACCCGGGCCCGGCCGGTCGTCGCCAACTGGCGCTTCAGTTCTGCGGCGTACGCCGGAGCGTCGCCCAGCACGGCCGCGGCGAAGGCGTTGCGGGCGGGTCCGCCCAGCGCGATGCGGACGTCGGGCAGATTGGAATCGACCTCGAGGTTGCCGTAGCGCGGCTTGTCCGCGGAGCTGCAGGTGGCGGTTACGCCGGCGCGGACCAGCGCGACCATCAGCTCCCGGACCAGCGGACCGGACACCGCCTCGGCCGGCGACACCACCTCGGCGACCGCGATCGCCCGCACGCCGCTGCCCAATACCCGGACCCGGGCCGCCGAGGACAGGCCGAACCAGCCGTACGCGGGGTTGTCCAGCGTCCACGGGTGCTCGGCGGTGTCCACCGAGCGAGGGCCGTCGTGCAGCAGCGCAAACCCGCGCCCGACGACGGCGTCGCCCACCTCGCTGACCGGCATGGCGCCCGGCACCGGACACGGCCAGCGCAGCCGCACCAGCCGGTCGGCGCCGCTGAACTCGTCGATCGTGGTGCGGCAGTCGACCCGCGCGACGCCGCGCCACAGGGTCAGGGTTTGGGTGTAGCGCAGCAGCGTGCCGATCCGGCCGTGCACCACCACCCGCTGGCCGAGCGGCCCGTGGAAAGCCTGCACCTGCGCGGCGCCTTCGGAAGAGCACACCACCGGCCCCTTGGGCAGCAGATGCCACGGGCCCTCGCCCTGGTCCGGGTGCGCCGGATATTCCTCGTAGACGGCCAGCTCATTGCCCACCGCAGAGCCGGCAATCAGCTCGTGACCGTCCTGGATCAGCGAGGCGACTCCCCCGCCGCGCCCGGGGTCGACCTCGACGCGGTAGTGCTCGTTGGCGATCACCGATCCCGCCACCGGTGCCCAGCCGGCCGGTTCGCCCCGTTCGGGCGCGGGCACCAACCGATACGCCCGCCAGCCCAGCGACGGCACCTCGCGGGCCAACCAGCTGACCGACCGCCCGCCGTGCTCGACGTGCGCGGCCAGCTCGGCGCCGTCGGTGTCGAGCACCCGAACCCGGGCGCCCAGAGGCGGGTCGAGGCGCACGGTGACGATGTCGGTGCGCGCGCAGGTCAGCGGATTCCACACCACCACGTCGCCGTCGATCGCGCCGGACAACAACGCCAGCGCGCGGTCGCGGGCCGTGCCGCCGAGCTCCCAGGCGTCGCGCCATCCGGTCAGCAGGTCGAGGTACACCTGGTCGGATTCCGACCCGGTGATGGCGTCGTGGTGTGCGCCGTAGACCAGCTGGACCCAGGCCTTGGCCAGGGCGGCCTGCGGGTACGCGGCGCCGGTCAGCAGCCCGGCGAACACCGCGAAGCGCTCGGCCTGCAGCACGGCGTTCTCGGCGGCCCGGTTGGCCTGCTTAGTGTCGATGTAGGAGACGTCCTTGCCGGTGTAGATCGGGTTCATGTCCCGGGTCTGGGACGACGGCGCGCCGTCGCGCTGCGCCAATTCGGCACGCACCGCCGCGAAGAACTCACACGGCAGCGCGCACACGAACCGCGGCCAGGTGT
Organism: Mycobacterium sp. 852002-51971_SCH5477799-a; assembly: GCF_001667145.1. Classification (GTDB taxonomy): domain Bacteria; phylum Actinomycetota; class Actinomycetes; order Mycobacteriales; family Mycobacteriaceae; genus Mycobacterium. The sequence goes on along the minus strand of NZ_LZIF01000014.1, from coordinate 93,300 downwards.
AGCGGGCGGCCCAATCACGGTGGATCTCGGTGACCCACTTGTTGGGCGGGGTGTAGTCGGTCCCGACGGGCAGCAGCACATTGCGGGTGAGCGCGACCTTTTTGAGCTGATCGAAGAGTTCGTACGTGGCGCGTTCGGCCTCGGCCAGCGACGCCGCGGAATCCATCCACCAGCCCGCCGAATAGTGCGCCGGCATGTAATGGGTGAGCAGGCCGCGCCCCGACGGCGCGATCCACTCGAACTCGCTGCAGAACTGCATCCGCTCGACGCCGCGCGGTTCCGGGCCGCTGTCTGGGCCGCCGTGGGCGGGACCCCACTGGTGATGCGGGCCTCTGGCCCACGAACTCGACGTCAGCCCGGCGTCGGCGGCCAGCCCGGGAAATTGCGGATCGTGGCCGAACACGTCCAGCTGCCACGCGGTGGCCGGGTTCGCTCCCAGAACATGCCGCTGGAAACCCATGCCGTGCACCAGGTTTCGAATGGTCGTCTCGGGGCTGGTGAGGTTCGTGTTGGGTTCGTTGTACGTGCCACCCATCACCTCGACGCGGCCCTGGTCGATGAACCGCCGCAGATCGGCCCGGTCCTCGGGGCGGGCGTCCCAGTACGGCTTGAGGTAGTCGACCTCGGCCAGCACGAACTTGTACTCGGGATCGCGGCGCGCCATCTCCAGATGCGCATGCACCAGGTCGAAGCCGTTCCGTTGGCGGGCTCGCCCCGGCGGGTCCTCGGCCCACTCGGTGGTGTAGGCGCCCTGGGTGTTCCACCACACCGGGTCGTAGTGGAAGTGGCTGACCATGAACATCGTCCAGCCCGGTTCGGCGACGGTGAACTCGAACGGCAGCCGCTGACCACCGGCGTGCACCCGCGCGGGGCGGCGCTGCCCGACGACGGCCTCGTGCACGGTCACCGCGACCTCGACGACCTCGCGCCCGGATTCGGCGACCGCCTGCCCGAGCACGCCGCGGCCGTCGACGCGGACCGGGGTGGGCTTCTCGCACTCGGAAATGGTGACGCGGACCAGTTGCAGCGGCGCGTGCGGTGGCCCGACGAAGAGCTCGGTCGACTCGGCCTTCCTCACTTGCATGCCGAAACCACCTGCATCCCCGCACCTTACGGCGCGGCGAGACCCTAGGATCGATCAATGCCCGCCCTCGCCCCACCGGTGGCCGACGAACGCAGCGCTTTGCGCGACTTCCTGGCGTATCACCAGAGCGCCTATTTCGCGGTCAGCCATGGCCTCACCGACGACCAGGCCCGAGCCACACCGTCGGTCAGCGCGCTGTCGATCGGCGGACTGGTCAAGCACGCCACCGGAATGCAACGCAGCTGGATGGCGCGCGTGGCCGCCGCACCGGGCGCGCCGCCGAAAGACCCCCGCCCGTTCGAGCAGATCGCTGCGGAGTTCGCCGATCAGCACGTGATGCGGCACGACGAGACGCTGAGCGGGCTGCTGAGTGCGTTCAAGACGCAGAACGCGACGTCGCTGCGGCTGGTCGAGACCGCCGACCTGGACGCCGCGGTGCCGGTTCCGCAGGACATCCCGTGGTTTCCCAAGGATCAGCAGTCCTGGTCGGTGCGCTGGGTGGTCCTGCACGTCATCAACGAGCTGGCCCGACATGCCGGGCACGCCGACATCATCCGGGAGACGATCGACGGCGCCACCATGTACGAGCTGATCGCGGCGCGCGAAGGCTGGGCGATCGAGGGCTGGGTGCAGCCCTGGAAAAGCAACGAAAGCGGTGGCCGCCCGAGTTAGCGGATTGGGATTCATCCGTGCGGGTTTGGCACACTGCACTGATGAGCCCTACCAAACATCGAGAGGGAGCCAAGCTCGACCGGGTGCCGTTGCCGGTCGAAGCGGCCCGGGTAGCCGTGACGGGTTGGCAGGTCACCCGCACCGGCGCTCGCATCCTCACCAAGCTGCCGGGTAGGGGCCCGTGGCAGCAGAAGGTGATCAAGCAGCTGCCGCAGACCTTCGCCGACCTGGGACCGACGTACGTCAAGTTCGGGCAGATCATCGCGTCCAGTCCCGGGGCTTTCGGCGAATCCTTGTCCCGCGAGTTTCGCGGCCTGCTCGACCGGGTGCCGCCCGCCGACTCCGGCGAGGTGCACAAGCTCGTCGTCGAAGACCTCGGCGGTGACCCGTCGGAGTTGTTCGCCCAATGGGACGAGACGCCGTTCGCGTCGGCGTCCATCGCGCAGGTGCACTACGCCACCCTGCACACCGGCGAGGAGGTGGTTGTCAAGATCCAGCGACCGGGCATCCGGCGCCGGGTCGCGGCCGACCTGCAGATCCTCAAGCGTTTCGCGCAGGCCGTCGAACTGGCCAAGCTGGGCCGCCGGCTCTCGGCGCAAGACGTGGTCGCCGACTTCTCCGACAACCTGGCCGAGGAGTTGAACTTCCGGCTGGAGGCCCAGTCGATGGAGGCCTGGGTGTCGCACCTGCATACCTCCCCTCTGGGCAAGAACATTCGGGTGCCGCAGGTGTTCTGGGATTTCACCAGCGACCGGGTGCTGACGATGGAGCGGGTGCAGGGCATCCGGATTGACGACGTCGCGGCCATTCGCAAGGCCGGGTTCGACGGTGTCGAGCTGGTCAAGGCGCTGCTGTTCTCGCTGTTCGAGGGTGGGCTGCGGCACGGGTTGTTCCACGGCGACCTGCACGCCGGCAACCTCTACGTGGACGACCAGGGCCGCATCGTCTTCTTCGATTTCGGCATCATGGGCCGCATCGATCCCCGCACCCGCTGGCTGCTGCGCGAGCTGGTGTACGCGCTGCTGGTCAAAAAGGACCACGCCGCGGCGGGCAAGATCGTGGTGCTGATGGGCGCCGTCGGCACGATGAAGCCCGAGGCCGAGGCCGCCAAGGACCTGGAAAAGTTCGCGACCCCGTTAACCATGCAGACCTTGGGCGACATGTCCTACGCGGACATCGGCCGGCAGTTGTCGGCGCTGGCTGACGCCTACGACGTCAAGCTCCCCCGCGAGCTAGTGCTGATCGGCAAGCAATTCCTCTACGTCGAGCGGTACATGAAGCTGCTGGCGCCCAGGTGGCAGATGATGTCGGATCCGCAACTGACGGGCTATTTCGCGAACTTCATGGTCGAAGTCAGCCGCGAGCACTCCTCGGACGTCGAGGTCTGATGGAGGTCCGCACCGGCAACGCCACATCGGGCGATTTGAAGCTCTACTACGAGGACATGGGCGACATCGACGACCCGCCTGTGCTGCTGATCATGGGGCTGGGCGCCCAGCTGCTGCTGTGGCGAACCGCGTTCTGCGAGAAGCTGGTCGGTCACGGATTGCGCGTCATCCGGTACGACAACCGGGACGTCGGCCTTTCGAGCAAGACCCAGCGCCGCAGCCCTGGGCAGCCGCTGGTGACGCGCTTGGTCCGCTCTTTTCTGGGTCTGCCGAGCAAAGCGGCATACAAGCTCGAGGACATGGCCGACGACGCCGCGGCCGTGCTCGATCACCTGGGCATCGAGCGGGCGCACATCGTGGGCGCTTCGATGGGCGGGATGATCGCCCAGATTTTTGCCGGGCGATTCCAGGAGCGGACGAAAACCCTCGCGATCATCTTCTCCAGCAACAATTCGGCGTTCCTGCCACCGCCGGGCCCCCGCCAATTGCTGGCGCTCATCAAGGGACCGGCGCCGAACTCACCGCGTGACGTGGTCGTTGACAATGCCATTCGCGTCAGCAAGATCATCGGCAGCCCGCGGTATCTGGCTTCCGAGGAGCAGCTGCGGGCCGAGGCCATCGGAAGCTACGAACGCAGCTACTACCCGTGGGGCGTCGCCCGGCACTTCGACGCCGTGCTGGGCAGCGGCAGCCTGCGTCGCTACAACCGCCGGACCACCGCGCCCACCGTGGTGATCCACGGCCGGGCCGACAAGCTGATGCGCCCGTCCGGCGGGCGCGCCGTGGCGCGGGCGATCGAGGGGGCCCGACTGGTGACATACGACGGCATGGGTCATGATCTTCCACAGCAGTTGTGGGATCAGGTGATCGGTGCGCTGGCGAAAAACTTCAACGAGGCGCGCTAGCCCAAAAACATTTGATGGAAACGCATCCCCGTGATTTTCGGTCCATGTCGCGGGGTTGTACGGTTGGCACAGAAAGGTGGGTGTCGCAAATGGCCAAGCTGAAGCCGTATTACGAAGAGTCGCAGGCAACCTACGACATTTCGGACGACTTCTTCGCGCTGTTCCTCGACCCGAACATGGTGTACACCTGCGCTTATTTCAAGAACGACGACATGACGCTGGAAGAGGCGCAGCTCGCCAAGATCGATCTGGCACTGGACAAAATGCAACTCGAGCCCGGGATGACGGTGCTCGACGTCGGATGCGGCTGGGGCGGCGCCGTGGTCCGGGCGGTGGAGAAGTACGACGTGAATGTCATCGGGATCACGCTGAGCCGCAACCACTACGCGCGCACCAAAGCGAGGCTGGCGGCGATCCCAACCACGCGGCGCACCGAGGCCCGTTTGCAGGGCTGGGAAGAATTCGAAGAGCACGTCGACCGGATCATCAGTTTCGAGGCCTTCGACGCATTCAAAAAAGAGCGCTGGCCGGCGTTCTGGGATTGGGCCTATAAGACCCTTCCGGAGGGCAGCCGCATGATGATGCACAGCATTTTCACGCATCCGCAGAACTACTGGCACGAGCACGGCATCACGATCACGATGTCGGATCTGCGATTCTTGCGCTTTCTAGGCAAGGAAATCTTCCCCGGCGGACACATGTGCGGCGAGCCCGATATCGTCGACTATTCGCGGAACAGCGGATTCACGCTCGAACACACCCAATACCTGCAACCGCACTACGCGCGCACGCTCGACACGTGGGCGGCCAATCTTGCGGCGAACCGCGAACGCGCCATCGCCATCCAGTCCGAAGAGGTCTACGACCGCTTCATGCGCTACCTGACCGGCTGCGCGGAGCTGTTCCGCAAAGGCATCTCCAACGTGGCCCAGTACACGCTCACCAAATAACGCCCGGCCGGCGCATTCGGACCGGGGTGGGTCGGCGTGCATCAGATCGCCCCGGAAAAGTAGACTTCGATCCGCGGTCGGGACCGCGACGCGCACCTGCACCCTTTCGAGTTCACGTCCCGACGTTGGGTATCGTTGCAGGTCACGCGCGACCCACGGGTGCGTGCGGGGATCGCAGGAAGCGAACCTCATCCAGGAGAACAGGACGAAAATGGCTGAGCAACCGACTGGCCCGACGAAGACGCGGACGCGTTCGGAAGACATTCAGGCGCATTACGACGTCTCCGACGACTTCTTCGGCCTGTTCCAGGACCCGTCCCGGATCTACAGCTGCGCCTACTTCGAGCGCGACGACATGACCCTGGAAGAGGCTCAGTACGCCAAGATCGACCTCAACCTGGACAAATTGGACCTCAAGCCGGGCATGACCCTGCTCGACATCGGCTGCGGGTGGGGCACCACCATGAAGCGCGCCGTGGAGCGGTTCGACGTCAACGTCATCGGCCTGACGCTGTCCAAAAACCAGCACGCCCGCGCCGAGGCGTTGCTCGGTTCCATGGAGAGCGACCGTTCGCGCCAGGTTCGGTTGCAGAACTGGGAAGACTTCACCGAGCCGGTCGACCGCATCGTCTCGATCGAGGCCTTCGAGCACTTCGGCCACGAGAACTACGACGACTTCTTCAAGCGGACGTTCGACATCATGCCCGACGACGGCCGGATGACCGTTCAGAGCAGCGTCAGCTACCACCCCGCCGACCTGCACGCCCGCGGCAAGAAGCTGAGCTTCGAGACGGCGCGGTTCATCAAGTTCATCGTCACCGAGATCTTCCCGGGCGGGCGGCTGCCGTCCACCCAGATGATGATCGACCACGGCGAGAAGGCGGGATTCGTTGTGCCCGAACCGCTTTCGCTGCGGCCGCACTACATCAAGACGCTGCACATCTGGAGCGACACGCTTGAGTCGAACCGGGACAAGGCCATCGAGGCCACCTCCGAAGAGGTCTACAACCGCTACATCAAGTATCTGCGCGGCTGCGAGCACTATTTCGCCGACGAGATGCTCGACGTCAGTCTGGTCACCTACCTCAAGCCGGGCGCGGCGGCCTGATTTTTCACGCCGCCTGTCGGATTGGCGCTGCGCGGTTCGTCGAGTAGGTAGAGAGTGGAGCACGGGGCTTCGCTCACAACCGGAGGTCACGAACATGCAGTACTTCGCGCTGTTGATCAGTCAAGAGCAAGACCGCGCACCCGACGATGCTGCCGCAGCGATGGCGGAATGGGAGAACTTCCACGCCAAAGCCGGCTCCGCGATCAAATCCGGAGATGCGCTGGCTCCCGCCGCCGAGGCAGTGGTCATCACCGGCGGCCCGGATGCGCCGGCGGTCACCGACGGGCCCTTCGCTGAGACCGCCGAGGTGGCCTGCGGCTACTACGTGTTCGAAGCGGAAAACCTCGACGAGGCGCTGGCGCTGGCACGCGATGTGCCGCTCGCCGAGTTCGGGGCCGTGGAAGTGTGGCCCACCGTGCATTCGATCGAGCCGTCCCGCAAGCTCACCGGCAACGATTGGCTCGCGCTGCTGCTGGAGCCGCCCGCCACCGCGCACACACCGGGCACACCGGAGTGGGAGGCAGTGGCAGCCAAGCACGCCGACCTCCACGCGGCTGCGGGTCAGAACATCATCGGCGGTGCCGCGCTGCACGACCGGTCCACGGCGACGACCGTGCGAGTGCGCAACGGCGAGGTACTGATCACCGACGGGCCATACGTGGAGGGCTCCGAAATCGCTACGGGGATCTATCTACTGAGCGCCGCCGACCGTGACGAAGCCGTCAAGATCGCATCGATGATCCCCGCCTCGACGGTGCAGGTGCGGAAACTGGCTGGAGTTTCGGCCCTGTAGAGCATGGCGAACCTGGACGGCGTCTTCCGCCGAGAATGGGGACCCGCCGTGGCCGCCCTCGCGCGGTGGTCCGGTGACCTCACCGTCGCCGAAGACGCCGTCCAGGAAGCCTGCGCCGAAGCGCTGCGCACCTGGCCGCACGACGGGGTGCCCGCCAACCCTGGCGGCTGGCTGGTAACAGTCGGCCGTAACCGCGCCCGGGACCGGCTGCGCCGCGAGTCAGCGCGTCCCGGAAAGGAGTTGGCGGCCGTGCTGGACGACATCAGAGCGCGCACCGATCACACCGACCCGCACCCGGTTCGCGACGACGAGTTGCGGATGATGTTCACCTGCGCCCACCCGGCGCTGGACCGGCAGTCGCAACTGGCCCTGACGCTGCGGTTGGTGTCCGGTTTGACCGTCGGCGAGATCGCGCGGGCGCTATTGCAGACCGAGGCCGCCATCGGGCAGCGAATCACGCGCGCCAAGAACAAGATTCGGCACGCCAACATCCCGCTGCGGGTGCCCCCCACTGAGTTGCTGCCCGAGCGCACACCGCATGTGTTCGGTTGCGTCTATTCGGTGTTCACCGAGGGCTACTGGTCGACCGCGGGCCCGTCGGCCATCCGGGACGATCTGTGTGACGAAGGGATCCGGCTGGGCGCGGAGCTGTGTGCGCTGCTGCCCGACGAGCCCGAGGCGCACGCCCTGTCCGCCCTGATGCTGCTGCATGATTCGCGGCGCGCGACGCGGGTGGACGACACCGGGATGCTGGTGCCGCTCGAGGACCAGGACCGGCGCCGATGGGACCGCGAGCGCATTTCGCGCGGCCTCGACCGGCTGCGGCACGCCCAGGGCTCGACGGGCGCCTACCTGCCCCAGGCCGTGATCGCCGCGCTGCATGCCACGGCACCGTCCTGGGAGCAGACCGACTGGGTGACCATCTGCGCCGCCTACGCCCGGCTGTTCGGACTGACGAACTCGCCGGTGGTTGCGGCCAACCGGGCGCTGGCGATCGGCTTTCGCGACGGCCCCGACGCAGGCCTGGCCGCCCTGGACAAGGTGGCACACGACCCGCGGCTGACCCGCTCCAACCTCGTCGCGACCGTGCGCGCCGACCTGCTGCGGCGCGCGGGCAGACCCGCCGCCGCCCTCAAGTGGTATCGAGTGGCGTTGGAGTCCAACGGATCTGACCCAGGCCGCGCATTTCTGCGGCGGCGCATCGCCGAGTGCGGGGGCTAGCCCGCCCGGCTCAGGCCTCAGCGAAGTTGCGGGTGACCCCCGGGTCCACGGGGATGCCCGGCCCGGTCGTCGTCGAGACCACGATCTTGCGCAGGTAGCGGCCCTTGGAGGCGGACGGCTTGAGCCGCAGCACCTCGTCCAGCGCGGCGCCGTAGTTCTCGGCCAGGGCCTTCTCGTCGAACGAGGCCTTGCCGATCACGAAGTGCAGGTTGGCCTGCTTGTCGATGCGGAAGTTGATCTTGCCGCCCTTGATGTCGGCGACGGCCTTGGCGACATCGGGAGTCACCGTCCCCGTCTTGGGGTTCGGCATCAGGCCACGGGGGCCGAGCACGCGAGCGATGCGACCGACTTTGGCCATCTGGTCCGGGGTCGCGATCGCGGCGTCGAATTCCAGCCAGCCGCCCTGGATCTTCTCGATCAGGTCATCGCTGCCCACGATGTCGGCGCCGGCGGCCTGGGCCTGCTCGGCCTTGTCGCCCACCGCGAACACCGCGACACGGGCGGTCTTGCCGGTGCCGTGCGGAAGGTTGACCGTGCCACGGACCATCTGGTCGGCCTTGCGTGGGTCGACGCCGAGGCGGATCGCCACCTCGACGGTCGCGTCCTGCTTGCTCGACGACGTCTCCTTGGCGAGCTTGGCCGCTTCCAGCGGGCTGTAGAGGTTGTCGCGGTCCACCTTCTCGGCGGCGGCGCGGTATGCCTTGCTGTTCTTGCTCATTGATTCATCCAATCGTGTGTTGGGTCGTGGTTGAAAAGCGGGCCGAAGCTGGCCCTCCCACGGGTGATGCGGGTGTTACTCGACGGTGTTTTTGCGTCGATTCGTCCTTCGCATTCCTACGCTGGGCCTGGTTCCTCGCCCCGCTTCGTCATGCTCGGTCTACTCGACGGTGTTTTTGCGTCGATTCGTCCTTCGCATTCCTACGCTGGGCCTCGTTCCTCGCCCCGCTTCGTCATGCTCGGTCTACTCGACGGTGATACCCATCGACCGGGCGGTGCCGGCGATGATCTTGGCGGCTGCGTCGATGTCGTTGGCGTTCAGGTCGGCCTTCTTGGTCTCGGCGATCTCCTTGACCTGATCCCAGCTGACCTTGGCGACCTTGGTCTTGTGCGGCTCGGCCGATCCCTTGCCCACGCCGGCGGCCTTGAGCAGCAGCCTGGCGGCGGGCGGCGTCTTGAGCGCGAAGGTGAAGCTGCGGTCCTCATAGACCGTGATCTCCACCGGGATGACGTTGCCGCGCTGGTTCTCCGTGGCAGCGTTGTATGCCTTGCAGAACTCCATGATGTTGACGCCGTGCTGACCGAGCGCGGGCCCGACCGGCGGCGCCGGGTTGGCCTGCCCCGCCTGGATCTGAAGCTTGATCAGCCCGACGACTTTCTTCTTCGGGGCCATGAGATTGTGCTGTTCCTTCCTGGTTTACGCCGGGCGTATGCGCCGGTTTAGAGCTTGGAGACTTGGCTGAACGTCAATTCGACCGGGGTTTCGCGGCCGAAGATCGACACCAGCACCTTGAGCTTCTGCTGTTCGCCGTTGACCTCGCTGATCGTGGCCGGCAGCGTCGCAAACGGGCCGTCCATGACCGTCACCGATTCGCCGACCTCGTAGTCGACCTCGATGGCCGGGCGTTCCAGCCCGCCCACCTCGGCGGCGGCGGCCGTGGTGGCCGCGCCCTTGGCGGCCTTCTTCGTCGCGCCGCGCGGCAGCAGGAACTTGACCACATCGTCGAGCGTCAGCGCCGACGGACGCGAGGTCGCCCCGACGAACCCGGTGACACCGGGGGTGTTGCGGACCGCCGCCCACGAATCGTCGGTCAGGTCCATGCGCACCAGGATGTAGCCGGGCAGCACCTTGCGATTGACCTGCTTGCGCTGGCCGTTCTTGATCTCGGTGACCTCCTCGGTGGGCACCTCCACCTGGAAGATGTAGTCACCGACGTCGAGGTTCTGCACACGGGTTTCGAGGTTGGCTTTGACCTTGTTCTCGTATCCCGCGTAGGAGTGGATGACATACCAGTCGCCGGGCTTGCTGCGCAGCTCCGCCTTGAGCGTGGCGGCCGGGTCGGCCTCTTCGGCCGGCTGCTCGGGCGCCGCGGCGGCGTCGGCCGTCTCGTCGGCGGCGTCGTCCACAGTCGCCTCGGTGACCTCGGCGGCCGCAGAGGTGTCCGTGGCCTGCGCCTGCGCGGTTTCGTCCACGTCGACCGCTTCACCCGCGGACGGGTCACCGTCGAAGGTAGTCACGGTTTGAGTCCTCTCTGTCACTCGCTCAGCCGAACACCAACAGCACCAGCTTGGTCAGGCCGAAATCCGCCAGGCCGACCAGCGCCACCATGAAGGCCAGGAAAGCCAGCACAACGGAGGTGTAAGTGAGCATCTGCTTGCGGTTGGGCCAAATGACCTTCCGCATCTCTGCAACGACCTGCTTGAGGTAGTTGTAGACGAAAAGGAACGGGTTGACCCGCCCGTCGCCGGCTTTCTTGGGCTTTGCCGCCTTCTTGGCCTTGGCGCCCTTCTTGGCCTCGTCCGGCCCGGAGGCCTCGACCTCATCCGAAGCCCCGGCGTATTCGCCGCCCTCGACCGCCCGCTGCCGGGACCGTTTGCCCGTGGGGCGTTGGGGCCGTGTCACCACCGCAGTCCGACCGGCGCTCGCGCGGTCGGCATCGTTGTCAGTGCCGTCGCTTGCGGCGTCGTTGGCAACGTCGCCTTCGTCGCTCACCGCATGCTCCTTTGTTTGCTAGTACTTCGCGAACCATCCCGCCGCTGGTGGGAACTTCCTTCCAGTGTCCACCATGCCAGTACGTTCGCCATTGCAGGGGCGACAGGACTTGAACCTGCAACCTGCGGTTTTGGAGACCGCTGCTCTGCCAGTTGAGCTACGCCCCTTCGCGGTTGGCAGGCCAACCTGCGCTTACCTACCGGGGCCTACATGACACGCGCGCCTTCCGATTACTTCGACTCACGGAAAGCGCGCTATTGCTGGGAAAACCCCGAGGACCGAGTGTACTTGATTGCCCCTAAGCGCGGGAAATCCAATAGTAATTACGCTGTCCTGACAACCTGGCCGGTTTCCGGGTCCCAGCGCAGGTTCTCGGACTGTTCGGCGTACTGGCTCATCAGCGTGGTGTAGGCCTCCAAGACCAGCTCACCCTGATCGTTGGTGCAGATGTTCTTGGTGACGACGATGTCGGCCCCGAAGCGCTCGTCCACCGATTGGACCTCCATCCGGGCCCACAGCTTGTCGCCGGCCATGATCGGCTTGGCGAACACGAAGCGCTGGTCGACCTGGACGATCACCAGGGTTTCCATGCCGATGTCGACGTGCCGGAAGAAGTCCAGCTGCACCAACTTGGCGAAGATGGTCGCGAAGGTCAGCGGCGCGAGGATCGCGCTGTGGCCGAGTTCGGCGGCCGCGTCTTCCGTGTAGTAGGCGGGGTGATCGTTCTTGATGGATTGCGCGAACGCACGCAGCTGCTCGCGCCCCACGACGAAGTAATCCGGGTAACGCCAGATCATTCCGCGGATGTCCGTCTTGAGTGCCATGAACTATGCCAGAGTCGCGGACGCGATCGCCCTGCCGAAAATCTTCTTGCCTCCGGTGGTGGCCGTAAGCGCGATCGTCACGGACTTGGTCTCGGGATCGGCGGACTTCACCCGGCCGCTGAAGACGAGCTCGGCGCCCTTGCCGTCGTTGGGCACCGGGACCACGGCGGTGAACCGCACGTTGTACTCGGTTACCGCGCCGGGGTCACCGATCCACGCGGTCACGTAGCCGCCGCCGATACCCATGGTCAGCATGCCGTGCGCGATCGCGGTGTCCAGGCCGACAACCTTGGCTATCTCGTCGTCCCAGTGGATCGGGTTCAAGTCACCAGAAACGCCCGCGTAATTCACCAGATCCTGTCGGGTCAGCGGATAGGTCTTCTCCGGAAGCTGGTCACCCACCTTCACGGAGCTGAACTCACGCAGTGGCATCAGTAAATCCCTCTTCTCCATCCTCACCGGCACGGCCCGCCAGGGTCGTGTAGGTCTCTTGCACGACGTCGCCGGCGTCGTTGGTGACGACATTCTTGGTGACAACGATCTGGGTGCCGTGCGACTCCCGCAGCGATTGCACGTAGACGTCGCAGTACAGCTTGTCGCCGGCGACAATCGGCTTCTCCATCTTCAGCACCTGGTCGACCTGAACGATCTGCTGGTCCGCGATCTCGATGTTCGCGTACTGGAAGAACGCGGTCTGGGCCTTGTATCCGAAAACACAGATGAAGGTAGGGGGCGCTACCAGACCGCCGTAGCCGAGTTCGGCCGCCGCCTTCTCCTCGAAGGACGAGGGGTCGTCGTTCTGCACGGCCACCGCGTATTCGCGGATCTTCTCCCGCTCCACCTCGTAATGATCGGGGTAGCGGTAGTGCATACCGACGATGCTCGGACTTAACGGCACGGTTCTTAAACTACCTAGTCAACTGGAGTAAACGCCCGCGGGTGGCCGCTAGCGCGTCTCCCGGTGCGCCTGGTGCTTACCGCAGTTGGGGCAGAATTTCTTCAGCTCCAGTCGGTCCGGGTCGTTCCGGCGGTTTTTCTTGGTGATGTAGTTGCGGTGCTTGCACACCTCGCATGCCAAGGTGATCTTCGGCCGTACGTCGGTACTGGAAGCCATGACGGTTCTCTCTCGATTCCTGAACTGTGCTGTTGTGTTGTAGCGATGGCCGGACTCGAACCGGCGACCTAACGATTATGAGTCGTTCGCTCTAACCGACTGAGCTACATCGCCTCTGGCCACCCCTTTTGGGGTCGGGGGCCGCCACGCCTGCTCGGCGTCCGCCGAGCCCCCTAACGGAATCGAACCGTTGACCTTTTCCTTACCATGGAAACGCTCTACCGACTGAGCTAAGGGGGCCGTGCACCCGAAGCGATCTCCTCCGCGCGGGCCTAAAAGAGGGTACAGCCTGGCTCGCAGCGGAACCAAACCACGGGTAATGGCAGCGCCGTTCCCCGGCGGACGTTCGTAAACCCGAGGGTCACCCGGCGGTCGATGGGGTCGCGGCAAACATCAGCCGCTCCCGCCGTTGCGATGACGTTCCCAGGCGCTGAGGTCACTGAACTCGTCGTACTCATCGTCCTGTTCGACGGATTCGCCGTCGCTGAGCAGGGTCCGCAACGCGAGGTTGATGGCCTCGCGCGCATCGAGGAGATGGAAGCGGCGGATCGCCTCGTCGACCAGATCGATGTCGACCTCGATTTCGACCTTCTTCCTCATGCGCCAACAATACCCACGAGGTACCGGCCTAATCGGCTCCGAAACGGCGGTGTCGGTGGGCCCCTTGCGGTCGGGGTCCTAGTCTGTTCACGTGCCAGAGGACCGGCTGTATTTCCGACAACTGCTCTCCGGTCGCGACTTCGCCGCCGGCGACATGTTCGCGACGCAAATGCGCAACTTCGCTTACCTGATCGGCGACCGGCAAACGGGGGACTGCGTGGTCGTCGACCCGGCCTACGCCGCCGGCGACCTGCTCGACGCGCTGGAGGCCGATGGCATGCACCTGTCCGGCGTGCTGGTGACCCACCACCACCCCGACCACGTGGGTGGCTCGATGATGGGGTTCGCGCTGCCGGGGCTTGCCGAGCTGCTGGACCGGGCACCGGTGCCGGTGCCGGTGCACGTCAATACCCATGAGGCACTGTGGGTTTCGCGCGTCACGGGGATAGGTCTCGGCGACCTGACGTCCCACGAGAATCACGACAAGATCAGCATCGGCGAGATCGAGATCGAGTTGCTGCACACTCCCGGCCACACGCCGGGAAGCCAGTGCTTTCTGCTCGACGGCCGCCTCGTCGCCGGTGACACGCTGTTCCTGGAGGGCTGCGGGCGAACGGACTTCCCCGGTGGGGACTCCGAGGAGATGTACCGCAGCCTGCAGCGGCTCGCGACCCTGCCCGGTGACCCGACCGTGTTTCCGGGTCACTGGTATTCGGCGGAGCCCAGCGCGTCGCTCGCGGAGGTCAAGCGTTCCAACTACGTGTATCGGGCAGCGGACCTCAACCAATGGCGGATGCTGATGGGCGGCTGAGGCCGTATCGCTCGGTCACGACCAGGCGGCGAGGGCACCGCCCCTGTGATATAAGCGGAGGGTGGATTCCATGGGTTGGATCCAGGACAGCTGGCATGATGTCACGCACGTCGGGTCCGACACCTGGATAGCGTGGGCGGCGTGGGCGGCAATCGTCCTGGCAGTCATCACGCTGATCTTCACGAACAGGCAGATCACCCGGAATCGCCGCGCGGCGGCCGAGCAGACGCGTCCTCAGGTCGCGATGTTCATGGAGCCGCATTCCGCCGACTGGCACGTGATCGAACTCGTGGTCCGGAACTTCGGGCGGACCGCGGCCTACGACATCGGTTTCTCCTTCGCCAATCCCCCGACCGTCGCCGAATACGAGAACGCCACCGACGGCTACGCCGACGTCGTCGAACTGCGGCTCCCCCGCGAGCTGCCGATGCTGGCGTCCGGCCAGGAGTGGCGCATGGTGTGGGATTCCGCGCTCGACCGCGCCGAGATCGGTAGCGGCATCGAATCGCGCTTCACCGGCACCCTGACCTACTACGACCGGCCCGATCGAGCGCGCGGCCGGCGGTTCTGGGAGCGCGAGCGTTCCCCGCTGCACACCGACGTCGTGCTGGACTGGGATGCCCTGCCCCCCGTCCAGCGCATCGAATTGATGACCACCCACGATTTGGCGAAGCGGGAGAAGGAGAAGCTGGAGCTGTTGCGCGGCCTGCTGACCTATTTCCACTACGTCAGCAAGGAAACCCGGCCCGAGGTGTTCCGCAGCGAGATCGAACGGATCAACGCGGCGGTGCGGGAAACCCAAGACAGATGGCGCACACGCCAACTCGACGAACCCACCGATGTCAGCCTGCGCTGGAGTAACGCCGAAAACGACCTGGGCAAACACCACAGCCAGCCCGCCTGACGGCAAGGAGTAACCGATGAGCGCCCCGGTCCACTACGGCACCAAGGACTCCATCGCCGTGATCAAGATGGACGATGGCAAGGTCAACGCGCTGGGCCCGGTCATGCAACAGGCCCTCAACGATGCGATCGACCGGGCCGAGGCGGACGACGCCGGAGCGCTGGTGATCGCCGGCAACGAACGCGTGTTCAGCGGCGGCTTCGACCTGAAGATCCTGACTTCCGGTGAGGTGCAGCCCGCGATCGACATGCTCCGCGGCGGATTCGAGTTGGCGTATCGCCTGTTGTCCTATCCCAAGCCGGTGGTGATGGCGTGCACCGGCCATGCCATCGCGATGGGGGCGTTCCTGTTGTCGGCGGGCGATCACCGGGTGGCCGCACACGCCTACAACATTCAGGCCAATGAGGTCGCGATCGGCATGGTCATTCCCTATGCCGCGCTGGAGATCATGAAGCTGCGGTTGACGCCATCGGCCTACCAGCAGGCCGCCGGGCTGGCCAAGACGTTCTTCGGTGAAACCGCCCTTGCGGCAGGCTTTGTCGACGAGATCGTACTGCCCGAGGTGGTGATCGACCGCGCCGAAGAGGCCGCACGGGAATTCGCCGGCCTGAATCAGCGGGCGCACGCCGCCACGAAACTGCGCGCCCGCGCCGACGCCCTGGCGGCCATCCGCGCCGGCATCGACGGGATCGAAGCCGAATTCGGAGTGTGAGCCGCGCAAGGGCCTTGGCCCGAGCCGGTTTGGGGGGCCGCTGCCGGGGAAGACAGCGGAATGGCCATCGATCGCATCGCGAACCCCTGGGGAACGCGAACTCCTTACGAACCCGGCACGCGGTGGCCGGAACGAGTCGACACCTACCTGGCCGACGGAGTCAGCGCCGAGTCGGTTGACCGCTGGGTGCAGTCGGCCGCGGTGTTGCACTCCAACGGTGACGGCCTGGACATCGCCGTCAAGGACGGGCGGATCGTGGGCGTGCGCGGGCGCGCCGTCGACCGGGTCAACCAGGGGCGGCTCGATCCGAAGGATCTGTTCGGCTGGCAGGCCAACGCCTCGCCCGACCGCCTCACCACACCGATGATCCGGGTCCGCGGCGAGCTGAAGCCGTGCGACTGGGACACCGCCATGCAACGGATCGTGGACCGCACCAAGGACTTACTCGCCAGCTACGGCCCCAGCTCGATCGGGTTCTACACCTCCGGGCAGCTGTTCGCCGAGGCGTACTACACCCAGGGTGCGATCGCACACGGGGCGATCGGCACCAACCACGTCGACGGCAACACCCGGCTCTGCACGGCGACGGCCGCCGAGGCGCTCAAGGAATCCTTCGGTTGCGACGGGCAACCGGGGTCCTACACCGACGTAGACCACGCCGACGTCATCGCCTTGTTCGGGCACAACGTCGCCGAGACGCAGACGGTCCTGTGGGCGCGAATGCTGGACCGGCTGGCCGGCAACTCGCCGCCGTCGATCGTCTGCGTCGACCCTCGGCTGACGCCGGTGGCCCGGCATGCCACGGTTCACCTGGCGCCGCTGCCGGGCACCAACGTGGCGCTAATGAACGGTCTGCTGCACGAGATCATCGGCCACGGCTGGATCGATCAGGACTACATCGACACGCACACAGTCGGTTTCGACGAGCTGCGTAGCCGGGTCGAGGAATTTCCGCCCGAGCGGGCTGCCGATATCTGTGGTGTGGCGGCCGAGGACATCCGGCGGGCGGCGCGGCTGCTCGGCAAGGCTAAGCGGCTGATGTCAACCGTGCTGCAGGGCTTCTACCAGTCCCACCAG
Organism: Mycobacterium sp. 852002-51971_SCH5477799-a; assembly: GCF_001667145.1. Lineage (GTDB taxonomy): Bacteria > Actinomycetota > Actinomycetes > Mycobacteriales > Mycobacteriaceae > Mycobacterium. Next base: position 76,427 of record NZ_LZIF01000014.1, on the reverse strand, counting down.
GCCACCGCGGCGGCCGTGCAGGTCAACAACATTCACCTGGTGCGCGGCATGCTCGGCAAGCCGGGCTGCGGGGTGCTGCAGATGAACGGGCAGCCGACCGCGGAGAACACGCGCGAGTGCGGGGCCGACGGGGACCTGGCCGGCTTCCGCAACTGGTCCAACGACTCTCACGTCGAAGAATTGGCGAAGTTGTGGAATCTCGAGCCGCTGCAGATTCCGCACTATGGTCCGCCGACGCACGCCATGCAGATGTTCCGCTTCGCCGAAGAGGGCACGATGCGGATGCTGTGGGTCACCGCCACCAATCCCGCGGTATCGTTGCCGGAGCTGCGGCGGATCCGCGACATCCTGTCGCAGGAACGGCTGTTCCTCATCGTGCAGGACATTTTCATGACGGAGACCGCCGCGCTGGCCGACGTGGTGTTACCCGCCGCGGCGTGGGCGGAGAAGACCGGCACCTTCACCAATGCCGACCGGACCGTGCACCTGTCCGAAAAGGCAGTTGACCCACCGGGTTCCGCGCGTTCGGACCTCGACATCTTCCTGGACTACGCGCGCCGGATGGACTTCCGCGACTCCGACGGCCAGCCGTTCCCGCCCTGGACGGATCCGGAATCGGCGTTCGAGGCTTGGAAGAAATGCACCGCGGGGCGGCCGTGCGACTACACGGGCCTGACCTACGACAAGCTGCGCGGCGGCAGCGGCATTCAATGGCCTTGTAACGCAGAGCATCCCGACGGCACCGAACGGCTCTACGCCGATGCGAAATTCTGGGCGGCCCCGGACTATTGCGAGGCATACGGCAAAGACATGATCACGGGCGCCCCATTGCAACCCGACGAATACCGCTCGATGAACCCCTTCGGCAAGGCCATCATCAAAGCGGCCGAGTACGTGCCCCCGCACGAGCAGCCGAGCTCCGAGTACCCGTTCGCGCTGATCACCGGACGCACCGTCTACCATTTCCATACCCGCACCAAAACCGCTCGGGCACAGCAACTTCAGCGGGCTGCCCCGGAGGTCTGGGTCGAGGTGTCCGACCGCGACGCGCAGCGGCTGGGCATCGAAGAAGGCGATCTTGTCGAGGTGAGCACGCCCCGCGGCTGCGTGGTGTGCGCCGCGCGCATCTGCGGCATCCGCGAGGGCGTGTTGTTCGTGCCCTTCCATTACGGCTACTGGGACACCGACGGCAAGGCTCACCACCGGGCCGGCAACGAAATGACGCTCACCGATTGGGATCCGGTGTCCAAGCAGCCGATCTACAAGACCGCCGCCGCCCGGCTGCGCAAGGCTCGGGTGAGGCCGCCCGGCCGAAATGGGCGCGCGCCGACGACCGCGGCGTCGGCCAATGGATCTGTGCCCGCGACGGTCGATGGCGCGATGGCCAGCGTCACCGAAGTCGTCGCCGGGGGAGGCCGGCCATGAAGCTGAAGTTGGCGATCCGCGAGCTGCATCGCTCCGAACGCAAGCTGGCGCACGAGCTCAACGTGGTGGCGGCGCGTCACCACAGTGACCAGGACATTCACCACCTCGCGCGCGACATGTCCCGCTGGTCGCAGAATCATGTCAGCGAGCTGGCGCAGCACGGGCGTCACTATGGTCTGCGCCTGTCCGCGGACCCGCGCACCGGCGCGATCACCGGTTTTCTGCAGTCGCGGATGAGTGGCCTGCTGCGACACCGGCCGGAGCCCGGTTTGGCACTGCTCGCCGACCTGCGCCGGATTCACCGGCTGTCGGCGGGGGTTTCGCTGGATTGGGAGCTGCTGGCGCAGGGCGCGCAGGCCGCAAAGGATTCCGAACTGCTGAGCCTGTCGTCGCGCTGCCACCCCGAGACGTTGCGGCAGATGCGCTGGGCCAACGCGATGCTCAAAGAGCTATCCCCACAGGTCTTGATGAACTAACGGCGAACGCGGTGGCCGCCGCTGGCCGCCACCGCGTTCACTTCGCCTCCTCGACGCTAGTCTGACACGCCCGCGACGCGCCGTCACTTCATTTTGGCGTCCTCGCTTGAGCCGTCCGCCTCGACCCATTGATAGGGAAGGAACTTCCCGTCGAAAGTCACCACGACCCGATCACCGGACGGGTGCGGCTTCTTCTGTACGTCGAGGCTGAAGTTGATCGCGCTCATGATGCCGTCGCCGAACTGTTCGGCGATCACCTCCTTGAGGGCGCCGCCGTACACCTGCAGGGCTTCGTAGAAGCGGTAGATGGTCGGGTCGGTAGGAACCGCGGCGGGCAGCCCGCCACGCATCGGGGCGGCAGCCAGCACCGGCGCCACCGAATCGTCCAGCTTCAACTTCGAGGCCAGAACCTTGGCCTGCTCCACCGGGATCGGATGCTGGCCGAGCAATGCCGCCGTGGTCCACATGACTGGCCTACCGATCGCGTCGGCCAGCTGTTGCCACGTCAGCCCCTCCCGGAGCCGGGCAAAAACAACCTGTTCGGTGACTTCGGTTCTGTTCATAGCCCCCAAGCATGCCTGGCTGGCCCTCACAGCGGCGCGGTCACCAGCGACCGGCGTCGCACGGCACCCATTCCAAGCGGTCGCACCCGTAAGCGCCCACTCACGTCGGTGTCCGGGTTTATCGTGACAGCGCAATGCCGCTTCATCTACACCGCGCCGAGCGCACCGATCTTCTGGCCGACGGTCTCGGCGCCCTGCTGGCCAACCCGCTGCTCGACCCGTTCGGCACCGAACTCGTCGTCGTGCCGGCGCGGGGCGTGGAACGCTGGCTAAGCCAGCGGTTGTCGCACCTGCTCGGTGCGCGTGGCGGTGACGGGGTGTGCGCCGGGGTGGCGTTCCGCAGTCCGGGCTCGTTGATCGCCGAGGTCACCGGCACGTCCGACAACGATCCCTGGTCGCCGGACGCCATGGCCTGGCCGCTGCTCGAGGCGATCGACTGCTCGCTGGACGAACCGTGGTGCCGCACGCTGGCCCTGCATGTGGGCCACTTCCACACCGGCGCGGAGGCCGAGCTGCGCCGGGGCCGCCGATACGAGGTGGCGCGACGGCTGGCCGGCCTGTTCGACTCCTACGCGCGCCAGCGCCCGCAATTGCTCGTCGACTGGGGCAACGGCGACCCCGGCGAGCTTGACGAGGACCTGCGTTGGCAGCCCGAGCTGTGGCGGGCACTGGTGGCGAGAGTCGCCGCCGACCCGCCGCATATCCGGCACGCCAACACCATCGCGCGACTGCGAGAGGCGCCCAGCGAGCTGCCGCCTCGGCTGTCACTGTTCGGGCACACCCGGTTGACGCGCACCGATATCGAGCTGCTGGAGGCCGTGGCCACCCACCACGACCTGCATCTGTGGCTACCGCACCCGAGCGAGGAGCTGTGGCGCGCGCTGGCCGGCACCCGCGGCGCGATTCGCCGGCGCGACGACGTCAGCCACCGCGCGGTGTCCCACCCGCTGCTCGCGACGCTGGGACGAGACCTGCGGGAGTTGCAACGCAGCCTGCCGGCGGATCCGGTGACCGACGACTATCTGCCCGGCGACGAACGCCCGGACACGCTGCTCGGCTGGTTGCAGTCCGACATCGCCGCCAACGCCGTTCGCCCCCTTGGCCGCACGATGCGAGCCGACGACCGATCGGTGCAGATTCACAACTGCCACGGCCCGGCCCGCCAGGTCGATGTGCTGCGCGAGGTGCTGCTCGGCCTGTTGCAGGACGACCCGACGCTTCAGCCGCGCGACATCCTGGTGATGTGCCCGGACATCGAGACCTACGCGCCGCTGATCATGGCCGACTTCGGCCTGGGCGACGTGGTGCACGGCGCCCATCCCGCCCACCAGCTGCGGGTCCGGCTGGCCGACCGCTCACCGATCCAGACCAATCCACTGCTGGGCGTGTCCGCGCAACTGCTCGCCCTGGCGGCCGGACGGGTGACGGCCAGCGAGGTGCTCAACCTGGCCCAGTCCCCGCCGGTGCGGGCCCGGTTCGGGTTCACCGATGACGACCTGGAGGCCATCACCCGCTGGGTCCGGCAGGCGAATATCCGGTGGGGGCTGGATCAGGAGCATCGGCGGCCCTACCACGTCGACTTCGTGCACAACACATGGCGCTTCGGCATCGACCGAATACTGGCCGGCGTCGCGATGTCCGATGATTCGAACGCATGGATCGACGCGACGCTGCCGCTGGACGACGTCAGCAGCAACCGCGTCCAATTGGCCGGCCAGTTCGCCGAATTCGTCGCGCGGCTGCAACACGTCCTCGATTCGCTTTCCGGAACCCGCCCGCTGACCGAGTGGCTGGCCTCGCTCACCGAGGGCATCGCGCTGCTGACGCGCGTCCGCGATGCGGACGAATGGCAGACCGGTCAGATGCAACGCGAGTTCGCCCAGACGGTTGCGCAGGCCGGGTCCCGGGCCGGCACCGCGCTGCGGCTGCCCGACATTCGCGCGCTGCTGACCCACCGCCTCGCCGGTCGCCCGACGCGGGCCAACTTCCGCACCGGCACCCTGACGGTGTGCACCATGGTGCCGATACGCTCGGTGCCACACCGGGTGGTGTGCCTGGTCGGGCTGGACGACGGGGTGTTCCCGCGGCGCGGAATCGTCGACGGCGACGACGCGCTGGCCCGATGTCCGATGACCGGGGAACGCGACATCCGTTCGGAGGACAGGCAACTGCTGCTCGACGCGCTCGGCGCGGCCACCGAGAAACTGGTGATCACCTACACCGGCGCCAACGAATATTCGGGCCAGCCGCGCCCCCCGGCGGTGCCGCTGGCCGAACTCCTGGACACCCTCGACATGACCAGCCCGACCAAGGTGCGGGACCGCATCGTCGTCGAGCATCCGTTGCAGCCGTACGACATTCGCAATGTCATCCCCGGCAGGCTCGTCGGCGACGTGCCGTTCAGTTTCGACCCCACGGTGTTGCGTGCGGCGCGCGCGGCCACCGGCGAGCACCGCGAACGCCCGAAATTCATCTCGGCACCGCTGCGGTCACCGCCGGCCGGCGACGTCATCCTCGCCGAACTGGTCGGCTTCTTCAAAGATCCGGTGAAGGGCTTCTTCCGCGCACTGGAATTCACGCTCCCCTATGACGTCGACGGCGTGCAAGACGCCATGCCGGTTGACATCGACGGCCTCGAAGAGTGGACGGTCGGCGATCGGATGCTGGGCGACATGCTGCGCGGAATGACTCCGGACGACGCGCGGCAGGCCGAGTGGCGGCGCGGCACGCTGCCGCCGGGCCAACTGGGCTGGCGCAAGGTCACCGAGATCCGCGACCAAGCCGCCCTGTTGGCGCGCGAGGCGCTTGGCCATAGGCAAGGGCACGGCCACGCCGGCGCCGCCGCATACGATGTCGACATCGACCTGGGCGGCGGGCGGCGGTTGACCGGCACGGTGTCGCCGGTGTATGGCGATCGCACGGTGTCAGTGACGTATTCGCGCCTGGACGGCAAACATCTGCTCGAATCGTGGATCCCGTTGCTGGCCTTGGCCGCCCATGATCCCGGCCGGGACTGGTCGGCGGTGTGTGTCGGCCGCATGCGCAGGGGCGCCAGCACCCGGGTCGAGGGGCTGGGCCCGCCGCACGACCGTGCGCAGGCCGTGCAGGTGCTGCGCGAGCTGGTGGCGATCTACGATACCGGTCGGCGTGAGCCAATCCCGTTGCCCATCAAGACATCCTATGCATGGGCAGCCGCTCGGTACGGCGGCGACGACCCGGTGACCGAGGCGCGATACCGATGGAAATCCACCGACCGCGTTCCGGGCGAGGATCAGGCCCCGGCTCACGCGCGGGCGTGGGGCAAGGGCGCGGCGCTCGACGAGCTGATGCAGCCCGTACGTCCGGGCGAGGAGTGCGACGGCGAGGACACTCGGCTGGGCGCCTACGCCGCGCGGGTCTGGCTGCCGATGCTGCGCGCCGGGAGGAAACCCCACTGATGGAGCGCTTCGACCTGCTGGGTGCGCTTCCCGCCGAGCGCTCCACCACCGTGCTGGAGGCCAGCGCGGGAACCGGGAAGACTTTCGCGCTGGCCTCTTTGGTGACGCGGTACCTCGCCGACGGTGCCGCGACGCTCGACCAGATGCTGCTCATCACGTTCGGCCGGGCCGCGAGTCAAGAGTTACGCGAACGCGTCCGCTGCCAAACGGTAGATGCTGTACGAGCTTTCGCCGATCCGTCGACCATCGGCGACAACCAGGTGGTGGCATACCTGCTGGACGGCACCGACGAGCAGCGCGCGGCACGCCGACAGCGCCTTCGCGACGCGCTGGCCGGCTTCGACGCGGCGACGATCGCCACCACCCATCAGTTCTGCCAGCTGGTGCTGCGCTCGCTCGGCGTGGCCGGGGACACGGCGGCCAGCGTGACGCTGCTCGACAGTCTCGACGACCTGGTGACCGAGATCGTCGACGACCTGTATCTGGCGCACTTCGGCCAGGAGCGCGACGACCCGGCGCTGCACTACCGCGAGGCGCTGCGGCTGGCGCGAGCGGTGGTCAACAACCCGTCGACCGAGCTGCGGCCGCGCGACCCGGACCCCGATTCACGCGCTGCCGCCAGCGTCAAATTCGCCAAAGAGGTTCTGGCCGAGCTGGATACGCGCAAGCGCCGACTGGGCGTCCTGGGCTATGACGATCTGTTGATCCGCCTGGCCGACGCGCTGACCACCGACGACTCCCCCGCCCGGCTACGCATGCACCAACGCTGGCCCATCGTCATGGTCGACGAGTTCCAGGACACCGACCCAGTGCAGTGGCAGGTGATCGACCGGGCCTTCAGTGGGCGCTCCACCGTGATCCTCATCGGTGACCCGAAACAGGCTATCTACGCGTTTCGCGGGGGTGACATCGTGACCTACCTGCGGGCGGCCGAGACGGCCGGTGAGCGCAGGACGCTGGACACCAACTGGCGCAGCGACTCCGCGCTGCTGCAGCGGCTTCAGGTGGTGCTGCGCGGCGCCCAGCTCGGTGACCCCGCAATCGTGGTGAACGACGTCGACGCACACCACCGTGGTCATCGGCTCGCCGGCGCACCGCACAACGATCCGTTCCGGCTGCGCGTGGTCGCACGGAAGGCGTTGGGGCGCCGCGGTGTTCAGAACCTACCGATCGATGAGGTGCGCGAGCACATCGGTGCCGATCTCGCGTCGGACATCCGCGCCTTGCTGGCCAGCGGGGCGACGTTCGCCGGTCGACCACTGCAGGCCCGCGACATCGCCGTGATCGTGGAGAAACACCGCGACGCGCAGGCATGCTTCAAGGCCCTCTGCGCGGCGGGCGTCCCGGCAGTGTACACGGGCAACTCCGACGTGTTCACCTCCGAGGCCGCCGAGGATTGGCTGTGCCTGCTGGAGGCCTTCGACCAGCCGCACCGGCCGGGGATGGTGCGCGCGGCCGCCGCGACGATGTTCTTCGGTGAGACCGCCGAATCGCTGGCCGCCGGCGGTGACGCGCTCACAGACAATGTCGGGAAAACCCTGCGGGAGTGGGCCGGTCATGCCCGCGAACGCGGTGTCGCGGCCATCTTCGAGGCCGCTCAATTGCTGGGCATGGGCAACCGGGTGCTCGCCTGGCGGGGCGGCGAGCGGCACATGACCGACCTGGCGCACGTCACCCAGCTACTGCAGGAGGTCGCGCACCGCAACCACTACGGCCTGCCCGCGCTGCGCGATTGGCTGCGCCGGCAGCGTGACGAGCGCAGCGGCGCGCCGGAACGCAATCGCCGGCTCGACAGCGACGCCGCGGCCGTGCAGATCATGACCGTCTTCGTCAGCAAGGGCCTGCAATACCCCATCGTGTATCTGCCGTTCGCGTTCAACCGCAACACTCAGGACAGTGACGTGGTGCTGTTCCACGACGAGGACGGCGCGCGCTGCCTGCACGTCGGCGGCAAGGACAGCCCAGACTTCAAAGCCGTTGAGCGGCTGGGGCGTAAGGAGGACGCCAGCGACGACAGCCGATTGACCTACGTCGCGATGACCAGGGCCCAGTCCCAGGTGGTGGCGTGGTGGTCACCGGCGTACTACGAACCCAACGGCGGCCTGTCGCGGCTGCTGCGCGGTCGCCGGCCCGGCGAGCCGGTGGTGCCGGACCGGTGCGAACCCGCCAGGATCTCCGACGACGATGCCATGGCCCGGCTGCGCGAGTGGGAGGCGGCGGGCGGGCCGGTCATCGAGGAATCGGTGGTGGCGCCTGCCCCGCCGCTGCCCGCCCAGCTGATGCCCGATCGTCTGGGGAACCGCCACTTTCACCGCGGCATCGACACCGGTTGGCGGCGCACCTCGTATTCCGGTTTGATCCGGGCGGCGCAGACCAGCGGGGTGAGCAGCGAACCCGAAATCGGTGAACTCGACGACGAAGCCGGCGACATTCCATTGGCGTCGGCGGTGGCCGGGCCGGACGTGCCCTCGCCGATGGCCGACCTGCCGGCGGGCGCCAAATTCGGCACCCTGGTGCACGCCGTGCTGGAGACGGCCGACCCGTTGGCCGAGGACCTGGCCGCCGAGCTCGAGACGCAGATCCGGGCCCACTCTGCATGGTGGCCGGTCGCCGTGGCCCCCGACGAGCTGGCCGCGGCGATGGTGCCGATGCACGACACGCCGCTGGGCCCGTCGACGGATGGCAGGACGCTACGCCAGATCGGGTTGCCGGACCGGTTGCGCGAACTGGACTTCGAGCTTCCCCTGGCAGGCGGTGACCGTCCTTCGACGGCGCCCGAGGTTCGGCTCGCGGATGTGGCGCCGCTGTTGCGCGCGCATCTGCCGGATGACGATGTGCTGGCCGCCTATGCCGACCGGCTCGCCGAACCCGGCCTCGGCGATCAGTCGCTGCGCGGATACCTCACCGGGTCGATCGACGCCGTGCTTCGCATTCCCGACGGAGCGGGGCACCGCTACGTGGTGGTGGATTACAAGACCAACCGGCTCGGAGACCCGGAACGACCGCTGACCGCCGCCGACTACGACCGATCACGCATGGCCGAGGCGATGTTGCACTCGGACTATCCACTGCAGGCGCTGTTGTATTGTGCTGTGCTGCATCGGTTTTTGCGTTGGAGGTTGAGCGATTACGATCCGAGCCGGCACCTCGGCGGCGTCCTCTACCTGTTCGTGCGGGGCATGTGCGGCGCGCGGACGCCCGTGCTCGACGGCCACCCGGCGGGCGTGTTCGACTGGCGGCCGCCCTGGCCATTGATCGCGGCCCTGTCGAATCTGCTCGATGCCCAGGGGGTGGCCGCGTGACGGTGGAAGTCATGTCCGCGACCGGGCTGCTGCGCACGTTCAGCGACGCCGGTGTATTCGAACCCGCCGATATCCATGTGGCGCAACGACTTACCTCGCTCACGGGCGAACCCGACGAGCGCGTGGCGCTCGCGGTCGCCCTGGTGGTACGCGCGTTGCGGGGCGGTTCGGTCTGCGTCGATCTGCGCGCGGTGCACGACCAGTTCGACGAAGCCGACCTGCCCTGGCCCGGCACCGATGACTGGATGGCGGCGGTGCGCGCGAGTGCGTTGCTCGGGTCGCCGCCGGTGCTGCGGTTGTTCGGCGACCTGCTGTATTTCGACAGGTATTGGCTCGAGGAAGAGCAGGTGTGCGCCGACCTGCTGGCCCTTTCGGTGGCCCCCGCCGACATCGAACCGGCGAGCTACGAACGGCTTTTCGGCCCCGGCTATGAGGAGCAGCGGGCGGCCGCCGAGATCGCGGTCGCGCAGGCGCTGACCGTGCTGACGGGTGGCCCCGGCACCGGCAAGACCACCACGGTCGCGCGCCTGCTCGCCCTGCTGGTCGAACAGGCGGAGCGGGCCGGCCTGCCGAGACCGCGGATTGCACTGGCCGCACCGACCGGCAAGGCGGCGGCACGGCTGGCCGAGGCGGTGGCCGCGGGAAGCCAGGAGCTCACCGCGGCGGACAGGGCGCGGCTGACCGGCCTGCCCGGAACCACGCTGCATCGCCTCCTGGGCCCCCGGCCGGATACGTCGGTGCGCTTCAAGCACAATCGCGGCAATCGACTACCGCACGACGTCATCGTGGTCGACGAGACGTCGATGGTGTCGTTGACGATGATGGCCCGGCTGGTCGAGGCGGTCCGGCCGGACACCCGGCTGATTCTGGTCGGTGACCCCGACCAGTTGGCCTCGGTGGAAGCCGGTGCCGTGCTCGCGGACCTGGTGGACGGATTGGCCGCCCGCGACGACGTGCGGGTCGCGGCCCTGCACACACCGCACCGATTCGGCACGTCGATCGGCGCCCTGGCCGAGGCGATCCGGGTCGGCGAGGCGGACCGTGTCGTGCAATTGCTGGCTGCCGGCGGTGAACACATCGAGTGGGTGAACACCGAGCGCCCGGCCGAGCGGCTGCGTGGGGTGCTGGTCGCTCACGCGCTGCGGCTGCGCTCGGCCGCGCTGCTGGGCGCGGCGGCCGAGGCGTTGGCGACGCTGGACGAACACCGGCTGTTGTGTGCGCACCGCGAGGGACCCTACGGGGCGACGCACTGGAACACGCAGGTGCAGAAGTGGATTGCCGAAGCGACCGGCCAGCCGGCCTGGTCGCAGTGGTACGCCGGCCGTCCCTTGCTGGTGACGGCGAACGACTACGGGCTGCGCCTCTACAACGGCGACACCGGAGTGACCGTGGCCGCCGCCGACGGCCTGCGTGCCGTCGTCGCCGGCGCCACCGGGCCGCTGAACTTCGCGACCAGCCGCCTCGGCGAGGTTGAGACGATGCATGCCATGACCATCCACAAGAGCCAGGGCAGCCAGGCCGACGAGGTGACGGTGCTGATACCGCCGGAAGATTCGCGTCTGCTGACGCGAGAATTGTTTTACACGGCGGTGACCCGGGCGAAGACCAAGGTCCGGGTGGCGGGCCCCGAGGCATCGATCCGCGCGGCGCTCCAACGCCGGGCGGTGCGCGCCACCGGATTGCGGCAACGGCTGCGGTCGGTCAAGTAGCGGCAGGGCCACCCTGGGGTGCGCTTCCGGACCCAGCCCGCGCGGCCATCTGCTTGAGCATGCCGTCGTGGATGATGTCGATCCGCGAGCGAGCTTCCGCGCACACATATGGGTCCCGGATCACGGTGAGTTGGTTGTCCTGCTTGGATTCTCCGCCGGTGGACCAGTTCGTGGAACCGGTGATGACGTCGACGCCGTCGATGATCACCATCTTCAAGTGCATGATCGCCGACTTCTCACTGTGACCGATCGCGATGCTGTTGCCGACCTTGTCGTTGAGCCATGGGGCCAGCAGAGCGTGTTCGGACTTTCCGGCGGCCTGCGTGGAGTCGAGACTCATTTGTACATAGATCTTTTCGTCGTTCAGCGCCGACTGGAGCACCGCATTGAGTTCGGTGTCGTCGTAACCATACATCGCCACGACGATGGTCTTGTCGGCCGAGCTCAACAGGGCCTTGAGCGCTTGGTGCACCTGATCGACCGGACTGTAGAACGTCCTTGTGTCGTCGGGATAGCCCGGGGGGAAGGGCGCGGCTTTGTATTGGTCCAGCTCGGTCAGCGAACTCAGTGCCATGGCGGTTGCTCCTTCACAACGCGGGAGACATCCAATCTTTCGGGTCGGCGGACAGCCGTTGCTGCTCGTCGGTCAGGTTCGGTAAGTAGCCCGGATTGTCACGACGGCGCGCCAACACGCTCGGGTGCACCAGTGCGTCGGGGTTCATCGGCCGACGCCGGCGTCCGACCAGGTACCACAACTTCCCGTTGTTGTGGATCGGCGCGTACGCAAAGTCTTCGGTCACCGCGCACTGCCGCCGGTAGGCCGTCGCGTCGATCGCCAGTTCGTCGGTGATTCCGTCGACGATCCATTTCAACGCAATCGCGGCAAGCCGGTGGTCGGGCATAAACGTGCCGCCGACGTCGGCGTGCACACCGGGGAACCAGCGTTCCTCGAGGCCCTGCGGGTGCCGTTGGATGAGATATTCACGGTACGGCCGGCGTCGCTCGTCGATCGAGACGGCGTGGCGGATGCGGGCCACGTTGGGCAGCGAACGCGTGTAGGGCCATCGCAGGCTGCCGAACCGCAGGAAGCCGGCCGCCTTGACGGTGTCCCACAGTCCGAGATACGCCACGGGCACGGCGTAGTGCCACACCTGGTTCGGACTGTTTTGGCGCACCACGGAAAACAGCGGCTCGCCGTCGGTGCGCCAGCAGAACGCGCGGGCGAACTCGGCCCAGCGGTCAAACTCATCCTGTGTGAAAGGCCGGTTGATGGCGTACTTCTCGACCGCGTAAGGCAGCAGGTTCTCCGAACCCGGCCGCATCAGTCCCGGCCGCAGCAGCATGCCCGCCAACGCGCGCGCCGTGTAGGCGCCGCGGCTGAAACCGAAGATGTACACCGCGTCGCCGGGACGCCAATGCTCCATCACATACCGGTATGCCTGTGCGACATTGTCTTTCAGGCCTGCACCGAACGCCTTCTCGATCAGCAGCGACACCGAGCGCCGCACCGCCGAGTGCGCGGCGGCCGGCGCCAGCGTGCCCACACCGGGGTCATAGTAAACCAGTTGAGTGCTGGGATCGTTCTTGTCGAGCAGCTCGAAAAGCTTGGCGACATTGGTGAGGTTGCCGGCTCCTATCTGGTTCGCGGTGCCGTCCAGGCAGACGACTATCCGCTTGCCTTTCGGCGGCACAGGCTGCTCGGTCATCGGGGAAGGCCTCTCACCAGAATTCGACTCCCTGATATGCGGCACTCTACGACGACCGCGCCCGCACCGCGGCGTGTTGAAAATCCCCGGCGGGGATGAGCGAGCGGCGGTGCGGAACAATCATGGTCAACATGGACGACACCGACGGTCCGCCACCGACATCGCGACGGTCCCACATCGTGCGGCTGGCCGTGTTCGCCGGGTTTCTGGGCGTGGTCTTCTATCTGGTGGCCGTCGCGCGGGTGATCAACATCGACGAGATCCGTCGCGTGGTGTCCGTGACCGGACCGGCGGCACCCCTGGCCTACGTCGTGGTCTCGGCGGTCGTGGGCGCGTTGTTCGTTCCGGGCTCGATACTGGCCGCGGGCAGTGGGTTGCTGTTCGGTCCGCTGCTGGGCGTCTTCGTGACGCTGGGCGCGACGGTGGGCACCGCGATCGTCGCGAGTTTCGTCGGGCGGCGCGCCGGCCGCGACAGCGCACGCGCGCTGCTGGGTACGGCGCGCGCCGATCGCATCGACGCCCTGATCGGACGCGGCGGACTGTGGGCGGTCGTCGGCCAGCGCTTCGTCCCCGGCATCTCAGATGCGCTGGCCTCGTATGCGTTCGGCGCGTTCGGAGTTCCGGTGTGGCAGATGGCCGTTGGCGCGTTCATCGGCTCGTCCCCGCGCGCCTTCGCCTACACCGCGCTGGGCGCTTCGATCGGGAACCGGTCGTCACCGTTGGCCTACGCGGCGATCGCGGTGTGGTGCGTGAGCGCCGTCGTCGGCGCGTTCGCCGCGCATCGTGGCTACCGAAAATGGCGCGGGCACGCACCCGACGACGAGGGCAACGGTGCGCCGGAGCCCGATTCGGCAGCGCGCTAGCCGCCGTTAAATCCCTTGTGCCACTTTGGTTTCAGTGGCTACAAAGCCGCGATTCTTGTCGGTGGTGCTTCCTACGATTTGAGGCATGGGTTCGAGCAGCCGTGAAGAGGTCGTCGATGTTCTCGACGCGCTCGACGACGACGTGGACCGCCTGTGCAAGTTGACTTTTGAGGCGCTGACCACCCCAGAACGACTGCGCGCACTGGAACGCATGGAACGCGTCGCGCGTCGCCTGCGAGCACCACAGCACGTCCTGATCAACCAAGTCGGTGCCCAGGCCGGCGACGCAGAACTGGGCGGCACGTTGCGCTCGGCGCTCGCCGATCGGTTGCGCATCACCAAGGCCGAGGCCGGGCGGCGCATCGACGAGGCCGCCGACCTCGGCGAACGTCGGGCGCTCACCGGCGAACTGTTGGCGCCCAACTTGGCCGCAACGGCGGCCGTCCAACGCAAGGGGCTCATCGGCGATGGGCACGTGCGGGTGATCCGCGGCTTCTTTGCTCACCTGCCCGCCGCGGTCGACCTGCCGACCCGCGAGGCCGCCGACGCCGACCTCGCTGCCAAGGCGGGCGGGTATCGTCCCGATGAACTGGCCAAGTACGCCCAACGCATCATGGACTGGCTCAACCCCGACGGGGACTTCAGCGATACGGAGCGCGCCCGCAAGCGCGGCATCACCATCGGCGACCAGCAGTACGACGGGATGTCGCCCATCACCGGCTATCTGACGCCTGAGGCGCGGGCCACGATGGAACCGGTGCTGGCCAAGCTGGCCGCTCCCGGTGCGTGCAACCCGGAGGATCACGCACCCTTCGTCGACGAGCTACCGATGAGGACGCGGTCCGACGCGATACCCGCAGCCAAGCCCAACGCAATCACGACGGACTGCTGGCCGGGTTGCGCGCCTTGATGGCCTCGGGCGAGCTGGGCTGCCACAACGGCCTACCCGTCTCGATCGTGGTCACTACCACGCTGCAGGATCTGGAATCCGCCACAGGCAAGGGTTTCACCGGTGGCGGCTCTTCGGTGCCGATGTCGGATCTGATTCGCATGGCCAGCCACGCTCATCACTACCTCGCGATTTTCGACAACGGCTGGGCCCTGGCGTTGCAGCACACCAAGCGGCTGGCGTCGCCGGCACAGCGAATCATGTTGTACGCCAAGAATCGTGGCTGTACGAAACCGGGCTGTGACGCACCGGCGTATCACAGCGAGGTCCACCACGTCCAGGGCTGGACCGCCACCCGTCGCACCGACATCGACGGCCTCACCCTCGCCTGCGGACCGGACAACAGACTTGCCGAAAAGGGCTGGACCACTCGCGCCAATGCCCGAGGCGAAACGGAATGGATCGCGCCTCCGCACCTAGACCATGGGCAACCGAAGACAAACGCATTTCATCACCCCGAACGATTCCTGCGCGGCGGGGACGACGATGAACCCGGTTGACATTGGCGCAGAGTGCTTTCGGCGCCGTCGGTCCGCTAGCTCGTCGTCCGTTGCGCTGCCACGAACAGATTCCCGGGCACGTAGGCCCGGACTTCCTCGGGCGCTGCGCGACCATAGCCGGCCATCAACTCGCCGGCCGGTGTCACCGTTACATCCCAGCCGTGGCGGCCGAACCATTCGCCGACATCCTCGCGTTCCTCGAAATACCAGAGCTCGTCGGTCCGGGGTATCTCACGGTCCGGATCCACGTCGGCCATCAGCCCGCGGATCCGGTCCATCCGCTCACGGCGCTTGGCGCGGGCCTGCGGGTCGAGGAACGTCGGACCCAATGCCTCCACGGCGACCCGGCTGCCGGCAACGGTCAGCCCTTGAATGCGGTCGAACAGTAAATCTTGGGCCGCCGCCGGCAGATACGGCATCAGCCCCTCGGCCGACCAGACACTGGGCGCGGAGATGTCAAAACCCGCCTGTTGCAACGCAGCCGGCCAATCCTGGCGCAGGTCCACCGGCACCGCGACGCGGTTGCAGGCGGGCGTTGCCCCATGCTCGGCCAACGTGGACGCCTTGAAGTCCAGCACCCGGGTCTGGTCGAGCTCGTAGACCGTCGTGCCCGCCGGCCAAGGCAACCGCCAGGACCGCGCGTCCAGGCCGGCCGCCAGAATCACGGCCTGGCGGATGCCCGCGCCGGTGGCCTCGAGGAAGAACTTGTCGAAAAACGCTGTGCGCGAAGCCATGTAGCCGACCATCGACTGCATCTGCAGCGGCAACGTCGGCTCGGCTTCGATGATCTCGGCCGGTAGCTGCGCCGCGGAATGCCAGTTCCACACGCCGTCGCCGGCGGCATCCAGGAACACCTGGGCGAATGGATCTGTGATCAACGGGTTTTCGCTGCGGGTCTCCGCCGCACGGGCCGAGGCCACACCCAGCGCGGTCGCCCCCACGCTTTCGGTGATCTCCCAGCTGTCGTTGTCGGTTCTGGCTCCGCTCATTTCTCCGGTCACGCTTCCTTTCTGGTCCGCTGCGCCGCGACGAACAGCGTCTGCGGAGTGGCGTCGTCGATGTCTTGTGGTGGTCTGCGGCCGTAGCCGGCCATCAGCTCCGGCGCCGGGGTGACCGTCACGTCCCAACCATGGCGGCCCAGCCAGTCACCCACGTCTTCGCGTTCCTCGAAGTACCACAGGTCTTGCACGTCGGGAATGTCGCGGTCCGGATCCAGATCGGCCATCACGTCGCGCACCCGCTGCATGGTCTGGCGCTGCCGGTCGTGGGCGCCCTCGTCGAGGAAGTCGGCACCGGGCGCCTCCACGGCGATCCGGCTGCCTTCCGCGCCGAGTGCCTGCACCCGCTCGAACAACAGCTCTTGTGCGGCAGCCGGCAGAAACGGCAACAACCCCTCGGCCGACCACACGCTGGGCGCCGAGGCGTCAAATCCCGCCTGCTGCAAAGCGGACGGCCAGTCGTGGCGCAGGTCGGCGGGAACGTTGACCAACTCGCAGGTTGGCTGGGCACCCTTGTCGCGCAGCGTCGCGGCCTTGAAGTCCAGCACCCGCGGCTGGTCCAACTCATACACCGTGGTGCCGTCGGGCCAGGGCAGCCGCCAGGCCCGCGAGTCCAGCCCCGCCGCCAGGATCACCACTTGGCGCACGCCCGCGCCGGTTGCGTCCAGGAAGAACTCGTCGAAGAACGCCGTCCGCGCGGCCATGTAGTCGACCATCCCCTGCATCCGCGGCTTCAGGTCCGGGTCGATCTCGGCGATCTGGGCGGGCAGATTGGGAGCCGCGAACCAGTCCCACATGCCTTCTCCGGCGGCTTGCAGGAACACCCGCGCGAACGGATCGCGGATCAGCGGGTTCTCACTCTCGGTCTCCTCGGCCCGGGCCGCCGCCACACCCAGCGCTGTGGCCCCCACGCTCTCGGTGATCTCCCAGCTGTCGTCGTCCGTCCTGGCCACGCCGCTGCCCCCCAATTCGCTAGCACGCCTACCTATCCGACCCTACGCGTGCCGGATGAGCGGGAGCTGTCAACGAACCGGGTATTTACGTTAACTTGTCGGCGGGCAATTCAGCAGGCGGTAAGCGAGGTGTCAGCGGTGCCGGGCAATCCGAAGGATCGTTAGTACATGCGAGTTGACGGGCGCGACATCTTCGTTTCCGGCAGCTTGCTGCAGCCGTTGACCCGGCGGACCAATGACATCCTGCGGCTGGTGCTGGCCTCGCTGTTCTTGGCGCTGGTGATCACGGGTTCGTTGATCACCCGGCCGCAATGGATCGCGCTGGAGAAATCCGTTTCACAGATCGTCGGCGTCTTGTCACCGACGCAATCCGACGTGGTGTATCTGGTGTACGGGTTCGCGATCGTGGCTTTGCCATTCGTGATCCTCATCGGTCTGATCGTCGCGGGGCAGTGGAAAATGCTGGGCGCGTATGCCGCCGCGGGCTTCGGCGCGATTCTCTTGTTGTCGATCAGCGCCAGCGGCATCGCGTCACCACGATGGCACTTCGACGTTCACGATCGGCTCAGCACCGTTCCGGCGCAATTCCTCGACGACCCGCGCTGGATCGGGATGCTGGCGGCGGTGCTGACGGTCTCGGGCCCGTGGCTGCCGGCGCGCTGGCGGCACTGGTGGTGGGCGCTGCTGCTGGCCTTCGTCCCCATCCATCTGGTGATCAGTGCCATCGTCCCGGCGCGCTCATTGGTGGGCCTGGCGGTGGGGTGGATCGTCGGCGCGCTGGTCGTGCTCGTGGTCGGCACTCCCGCGCTCGAGGTGCCGCTGGAGGCCACGGTGCGTGCGCTGTCCAAGGGCGGCTTCGCCGTCTCGCGGCTCACGGTGGTCCGGCCGGCCGGCCGCGGCCCGCTGATTCTTTCGGCCGACGGCGAACATCTCGGGGAGACGGTGCTGATCGAGTTGTACGGCCCGCACCAACGCAGCGGTGGAGCGCTGCGCCAACTCTGGGAGAAGCTGAAGCTGCGCGACGTCGAAACCGCACCCCTGGTGACGTCCATGCGCCGGGCCGTGGAACATCGCGCGTTGATGGCGATCGCCATCGGTGAAGTGGGCCTGGCCAACACGGCGACGGTCGCCGTCGCCCCGCTGGACCGGGGCTGGATGCTGTACTCGCACCGGCCCCCCGGCGGGACGCCCATCGAGGAATGCGCGGCGACGACTCCCGTTGCAAGGCTTTGGGAATCGCTGCGAGCCCTCAATGACCGCCGGATCGCCCACGGCGACCTGCGCAGCCACCACATCACGGTGGAGGACGACACCGTGGTGTTCGGAGGATTCGGCAACGCCGAGTACGGGGCGACCGACGCCCAACTTCAATCCGACATTGCGCAGCTGTTGGTGACTGCCTCCGCCCTCTACGAGCCGCAGTCCGCGGTGAGCGCGGCGATCGAGGTGTTCGGCAAGGACACCATCCTCGGCGCTTCCCGCCGGCTCACCAAAGTCGCTGTGCCGCGTCACATTCGGCGGTCCATACCGGACTCTGGGACCGTCATCTCCGGCGCGCGGGCCGAGGTCAAGCGCCAAACCGGCGCCGACCAGATCAAGCCTGCGACCATCACCAGGTTCACCCGCAGCCAGATCGTGCAGCTGGTGCTCTTCGGCGCGCTGGTCTATGTCGCGTACCCCTTCATCAGCACGGCACCGACGTTCTTCTCCCAACTGCGGACGGCGAACTGGTCGTGGGCGCTGCTGGGGCTGCTGGTGTCGGCGCTGACGTATGTCGGTGCGGCCGCCGCGTTGTGGGCCTGCGCCGACGGCATGGTGAACTTCTGGACGCTGTCAATCGCGCAGGTGGCCAACACTTTTGCCGCAACCACCACCCCGGCGGGCGTCGGCGGTCTGGCGCTGAGCACGCGGTTCTTGCAGAAGAGCGGCTTGTCGGCGATGCGGGCCACCGCGGCGGTGGCCCTGCAGCAGTCGGTACAGGTGATCGCGCACCTCGCGCTGCTGGTGCTGTTCAGCGCCGCCGCCGGGGCCTCGATGAACCTGCGGCATTTCGTCCCGAGCGCGACCCTGTTGTATCTGATCGCGGGGATCGCGTTGGGCATCGTCGGCGCGTTCCTGTTCGTGCCCACGCTGCGCAAGTGGCTGGCGACCGAAGTGCGCCCCAAGTTGAACGAGGTGGTGACCGATCTGGTCAAGCTGGCACGCGAACCGCGGCGGCTGGCCCTGATCTTGCTGGGTTGTGCGGGCACCACTCTCGGCGCAGCGCTGGCGTTATGGGCCAGCATCGAAGCGTTCGGTGGCGGAACGACTTTCGTTGCCGTCACCGTGGTCACCATGGTCGGCGGGACGCTGGCGTCTGCCGCTCCAACGCCCGGCGGCGTCGGAGCGGTCGAAGCGGCGCTGATCGGTGGCCTGGCCGCGTTCGGTGTGCCGGCGGCCGTCGGCGTGCCCTCCGTCCTGCTGTACCGGGTGCTGACCTGCTGGCTGCCGGTGTTCGTCGGCTGGCCGGTGATGCGCTGGCTGACCACCAACGACATGATCTGAGGAGCTGATTCGGAGTCGGCCCGAGCCACCATGAGAACCGTTGCGGTGCACACGCTTTGGCCCGGCCGCGGTGGTCAAAGCCCGGCAGGTGGTAACCGTCTCACCCCCCGCGATCCCTTCGACGGTACCGACTGCATATCGCCGTAGTCCTGTGGCGCTTTGGGCGACGAATTTGATATTGACCGCCGGTTCAGTGGCGCCGCAGCATAAGGCAGGAAAAAGATTTTGGCAAAGCGGCGTGATATTTCGGCTACTGTCATCCCACCACGGCTGGCGCAGGTACCGGCCCAATTTTCGGGAGATTGGATCGATGAAACATTTGACGCTAGCAACCATTTCTGTGGCGCTGAGTTTGGCGCTCGTCGCTTGCGGCAGCGACAACAAATCCGGTGAAAAAACGTCGACGACCGCCCCGACGACGACGACGTCGTCGTCAACATCGTCGACGACGAGCGCGGCACCGGCGGCCAAAGCCAAATACACCATCGCCGACTACGTGAAGGACAACAACATCTCCGAGACGCCAGTGCACCACGGCGATCCCGGCCCGAACGTCGACCTGCCGGTGCCCGCGGGCTGGCAGCTCAACCAGAACTCCGGCACCTCCTACGGCGGCATCGTGCAACTCCAGCCCACCACTCCGTCGGATCCGCCGACGGTCTCTGCCCTGTTTTCCAGGCTGAGCGGCAATGTCGACCCGGCGAAGCTCATCCAATCCGCGCCGGGCGAGGTGCAGAATCTGCCCGGGTACCGGGGCCAGGGTGACGGGTCCGCGTCCACACTCGGCGGTTACCAAGCCTGGCAGATCGGCGGCACGTACCAGCGCGGCGGTCAGACCCGTGCAATCGCACAGAAAACGGTGATAATTCCCAGCCAGGGTGCGGTCTACGTGCTGCAGCTCAACGCCGATGGGCTGGAGGCCGATCAAGGCCCGTTGATGGACGCGACCAACATCATCGACGACCAGACCACCATCAGCGCCGGCTGAAGCCGGATGCGCGCGGCCGCGGAGGCCGGCAGGCTCCGCGGCTTCGCCGCATCGCTAGCTGCGCAGCCGCGTCGGCTCCACGGTGTCTCGGCACCGACGCCTTCACGCAAGCCCCGCACCCGCGGCCGCGCGGGTCCGGGTGACGATGGGTTGCTCGAAGCCGGCGTCGGCCGCGGCGCACCGCACTGCATCGTCGACCGTATCGACACGGTCCCCCGGCACGAGGGCGATCACACAGCCGCCGAAGCCGCCGCCAGTCATCCGCGCGCCCAGCGCGCCCGCGCGCACGGCGGTGTCGGCGATCAAGTCGATGCGTTCGGTGGTGATCTCGAAGTCGTCGCGCATCGAGGCGTGCGAGGCGGTGAAGATTCGCCCCGCTTCGGGAAAGTCCGAGTCACGCAGCGCCGCAACGCAATCAAGGACGCGCCGGTTCTCGGTGAGCACGTGGCGGGCCCGGCGGGCGTCGACGGGGTCACGCACGCCGGCCAACACGGCGAGGCCTTGCCCGGCCGCGGTGTCCTGCAGCTCGCGCAGCGACGACGCCGACAGATCGGCGGCCGCCCGCTCGCAGGACGCGCGCCGTGCCGCGTAGTCGCCGCCGGCGTGGGTGTGACGCTCCCGGGAGTCGATCAGCAACAACGCGACACCCGCTGACTCCGGGTCGAAAACCACCGGGGTGACGGTGAGGTCGGCGAAGTCGATCAGCACCGCCGTCGCGTCCCGGCCAAAGAGCGCCGCGATCTGATCGAGCAAACCCGTTGGCGCGCCTACGTATTCGTTCTCGGCGCGCTGAGCCAGCCGGGCCTGTTCTGCTGCGTCGATGCGGATACCGGCGGCCGAGGCGATCGCGCCCAGCGCCGCGCATTCCAGCGCCGCCGAGGAGGACAGGCCCGATCCCATTTCCACGCCGCTGGTGATCGACATCGTCCCGCCGGGCACCGGATGACCGCCCTGGCGCAGCGCCCACACCACCCCGGCCACGTAGGCAGCCCAGCCGGCCACCTCGCCGGGAGCGGTACCAATCCGAACCCGCACCGGGCGATCGGCGCGGTCGCTGACAACGGTGATCGCGTCGTCGTCGGCTGGGGTGAATGCCGCGACGGTCCGCTGCGGTAGTGCGATGGGCAGCGCGAAACCCAGGTTGTAGTCGGTGTGTTCGCCGATCAGATTGATCCGCCCCGGCGCGGCGTAACGGGTCGTCATCGCAGTTCCCGCAGCAGTCGGGCCACGCTCTCCGGAGTGACGTCGCCGATGAAGGCGTCCATCGCCGATTCGGAGGCCGCCAGGTACTTCAGCTTGGTGGCGCTGCGCCGGATGGACATCAGTTCGACGTGGAAGTAGCCCTCGGCCTGAGCCGCGGTGTCGGCGTATTGGTGCAGCGCCGAAATGTAGGGCAGCGGTGTGGAATACATCCGGTCGAAACGTCCGAGCACGTCGAGGTAGAGGGCCACGAACGCGTTCACTTCGGCCCCGCTGAGTTCGGTCAGGTTGCGCACGAACCTGTTCGGGTAGATGTGCACCTCGACCGGCCAGCGCGCCGCGAACGGCACGAAGGCGGTGAACAGCTCGTCGCGCGCGATGATGCGCCTGCCGTCGGCGACCTCACGCGCCAGCAGATCACCGAAGAGGTTGGCGCCGTGCCGTTTTCGATGCCGGCCCGCCTGATCCAACATGGTGGAAGTGCGTGGCGTCAGGTAGGGGTAGCCGTAGATCTGACCGTGCGGGTGGGTCAGCGTCACCCCGATTTCCTCGCCCCGGTTCTCGAAGCAGAACACCTGCTCGATCCCCGGCCGGGCCATCAGGTCGGCGGTGCGATGCCGCCACGCCTCGACCACCAGCCGCGCGTGCGCGGGCTCCAGCTGGGCGACGGACCCGATGTGGTCGGCGGAGAAACAGATGACCTCGCAGCGGCCATGGCCGGGCGCGGTCACGAAGCCGTCGTCGCCGGGCACGGGTGCGGTGGCGGGCAACGCCGGCAGCGCGCCGGACAGGCTCGGGAATCGGTTTTCGAACACGACGACGTCGTAGTCGGGAGCGGGCACCTCACTGGTCAGCCCGGTCGGGCCCGGACAAAGCGGGCACGACTCCGGTGGCGGCTTATAGGTGCGGTCCTGGCGCAGCGCCGCGATGATCACCCACTGCCCGGTGGATCGGTCGAACCGCAACTGCGACTGCGCGACGGGCTCAGCGGCGCGCGGCGGCAACGGCCGGCGATCTTCGACCGGCGCCGGACGATGCCCGGGCAGCGCGAAGAACAGCAGGTCGCGACCGTCAGCCAGCTTCGCGCGCGTGGGCGGAGTCACGATGTCGAAGACTAGCTTGTGCCGATTTTCGGGTAACTATGTTGGGTAAGCGCAAGAGAGGCGGTCTGTCGATAACTGTTCTTTACGAACGCGCCCGCAACTGGGTGATCGGCTCCGATCCTGGCTTGCTTCGGCTGCGGATGGCCACTCGGACCACGGCCGCGCTTGGCCTTTCACTGCTGGCGCTTTTCATTCTGACCAGGGCGACGGGTCAACCGCTGACGGTCGCCCTGCTGGGCGTCGTGATCACCATGGTCGCGTCGCGGTCGGTCAACGAACCCGATCCGCGCCAGCAGCGGATCACCATGGCGCTGCTGCCGCTGGCCGCCGCGGTGTGCATCACCGCCGCCGCGGTGCTGGCGCCGCACACGGTGGTCAGCGACATCGCCTTCGTGATCGTCGTGTTCACCGCCGCATACATCCGGCGCTTCGGGGCGCGGGGCAGGGCGCTGGGGATGGTCGCGTTCATGTCCTACTTCTTCACGCTGTATCTGCACGCCCGCCTCGCGGAGCTGCCGTGGATGATCGGGGCGGTCGCGGTGGGCACCGTGTGCACGTACGTGATGAGCGCCTACCTGATGCCCGATCGGCCCGAACGGGTGCTGCGTGCGACGATTCGGGCGCTGCGGGCGCGGATGGCGATCGTCCTCGACACGACCGCCGAAGCGGTGCGGACGGGCCGCCTCGATGATCGGCGGCGCCGCCGCATGCGAGCCCGCACCATCCGGCTCAACGAGACCGCCCTGATGGTGCAGAGCCAGATCGAGGACAAGGCCGACCCCGGCACAGTGTGGCCCGGCGTCACCGCCGAGGAACTGGTCCCCTGGCTGCTGGACGCTGAGCTCGCCATCGAATGGGTCGCCACCGCCGGCCGACGGGCGGCCGTCCTCGCGTGCGAGGACCCCGCTTGCCTGCCCTCGCCCACCCGGAACGCGCTCGTCGACGCGCTTACCCAATTGTCGCGAGCCATCCGGCTTCCCGAGCCCCACGGGCTGCGCGGGGCCGCCGACCGAGCGCGGCGGCTGCTGGACGAGCTGCGCGAGCCCGCGGGCGACGACGAGGGCAGCGCGGCCGTGCGCCGTCTCGCGCTGGCGATAATCAACGCCGCGTCGGCAACTTCGGACGTGCGGGCAATCGTCGACCGGGTGGCCGCCGGCCGCCCCATCGACGATGCCCACGCCTTGCCCCCGGCGCCCGAGGATGCCGTGCCCGACGTGGCCACCGGGGAAGAGGAGACCGCCGGCCTGCGGCCGACCACCCGGCAAGCCATCCAGGTCGCGGTTGCCGCGTCCTTGGCCATCGTCGTCGGCGAGCTGGTTTCGCCGGCGCGCTGGTATTGGGCGGTGATCGCCGCGTTCGTCATCTTCGCCGGCACCAACTCGTGGGGCGAGACCTTGACCAAGGGCTGGCAACGCCTGCTCGGGACGCTGCTCGGCGTGCCCTGCGGCGTGCTGGTGGCCACGCTGCTCACCGGCCATAAAACGGCCGCGCTGGCCGGCATCTTTGTGTGCTTGTTCTGCGCCTTCTACTTCATGACGGTCACCTACAGCCTGATGACCTTCTGGATCACCACCATGCTGGCACTGCTGTACGGCTTGCTCGGCCAGTTCTCCTTCGGCGTGCTGATGCTGCGGATCGAGGAGACCGCGATCGGTGCCGTCATCGGAGCGACCGTCGCGGTCGCGGTCCTGCCGACCAACACCAGAACGGCGATCCGCGGCGACGCGCGTGCCTTCTTGACGAGCCTGTCCGTGCTGATCGAGATCTCGGCCGCGACCATGTTCGGTGTCCAGGACAGCTCCAGCCCGTCAGAACAGGCGCGCCAGCTCGACCGGGACCTGCAGCAGTTCCGGGTCACCGCCAAGCCGTTGGTAGCCGGCGTCGCCGGACTCGCCGGCCGGCGCAGCATCCTGCGCGCCCTGCGGATCTTCGCCGCTTGCGATCGTTACGGCCGGAGCCTGGCGCGCAGCGCCGAGCAGTATCGAGATCCGGTCCGGTCCGCATCGCTGGTTTCGGAACTGGCGCAGGCCTTTTCGGCGGCCGCGGCTCAGACGAGGCGCAACATCGACGCCCTGCAGGAAGCCATCGAGGGCGGCCACGCCCCGACGCTGGTCTCGGCGACCGACGAGCTCGACGCCGCCGAAACGGTGGCCCGGCAACAGGGCGGTGACGGCCCCGGCGACACGGCCCCCGACACCCGGCGCTTCCTCACCGCCGTGCACGCCCTGCGCCAGATCGAGCGCGCCGTCATCACCGCGGCCACCAATCTCGGTGGGCGCGAAAGCGTCAGGACGGCTGGCCCCGGCGCATCGCGCTGAGGATTTGCTAGGCGATCCAGACGCGCGCGGCTACCATCTTCCTAACCGCCGCGGTCGGCAAGTAGGAGTCGAGGAGAAAACCCATGGCGACACCGAACCTCCCGCCGGGCTTCGATTTCACCGACCCCGACATCTACGCGCATCGGCTTCCGGTGCAGGAGTTCGCCGAACTGCGTGCCACGGAGCCCATCTGGTGGAACGAGCAGCCGCTCGATCACGGGGGTTTCGGCGACGGTGGCTACTGGGTGGTAACCAAGCACCGCGACATCCGCGAGGTGTCATTGCGCAGCGACGTTTTCTCGTCGGCAACCAAGTCGATCGTGCCGCGCTATCGAGAAGACTTGGCGCAGGGGCAGATCGAGGCGGGACGCGCCTCGATGATCATGATGGACGACCCCGAGCACAGCCGGCTGCGCAAGATCGTCTCGCGTGGCTTCACGCCGCGCGCGGTCGAGCGGTTGCGCGCCGGACTCACCGAACGCGCGCGACGCATCGCCGCCGATGCCGCCGCGTACGCGTCGGGCGACTTCGTCCGTCAGGTGGCGTGCGAGCTTCCGCTGCAAGCCATTTCGGGTCTGCTCGGTGTACCGGCGGAGGACTACGACAAACTGTTCGACTGGACCAACAACATGATCGGCAGCGACGACCCCGAGTTCGGCGACCATGACGCGTTGACATCGGCGGGCGAATTAATGTGGTATGCAATGCAATTGGCGGCAAGCAAGGCGCAGGAACCCGGCCCGAAAGATCGCGACATCGTCACCACGCTGATCGAGGCCGATTCCGAGGAGCAGCGACTCTCCGAGGCCGAGTTCGGCATGTTTGTGGTCACGCTGGCGGTGGCCGGTAATGAGACGACCCGAAACTCGATCACGCAAGGGATGATGGCGTTCACCGACCACCCCGACCAGTGGGACCTGTTCAAAGCGCAGCGGCCGCAGACGGCGGCCGACGAGATCATCCGCTGGGCCACGCCGATCACCGCGTTTCAGCGCACCGCGCTGGTGGACACCGAACTCGGCGGCGTGCCCATCGCGAAAGGCCAGCGGGTGGTGCTGTTCTACCGGTCGGCGAATTTCGACGAAGAGGTCTTCGACGACCCGTTCACGTTCAATATTCTGCGCAGCCCCAACCCGCATGTCGGATTCGGCGGGACGGGGGCACATTACTGCATCGGCGCGAACCTGGCCCGCATGACGATCGACCTGATGTTCAACGCGATCGCGGACCACATGCCCGACCTGCGCTCGGCCGGTGATCCCGAGCGGCTGCGGTCGTCCTTCATCAACGGCATCAAGCACTGGCAGGTCGACTACCGGGGCGCCTGTCCGGCGGCGCGCTAACTCGGTGCGGACGGCTGCGGGCTGTGGGTGTCGCGGCGCTCGCCCGTGGCGATGAAGTCCTCGACCAGCTCCACCACCTGCTCGGGCGCCTCCACCTGTGCGAAGTGACCGACGTCGGGCAGCACCTCGAGCCTCGCATCGGTGCGCGCCTCGTGCGCGGCGTAGGCGTGGGCGACGGGAATGATGCCGTCGCGCTCCCCCCAAATCGCCATGACCGGTAGATCCTCGCGCAACCGCAGCCTGTTGAGCGCGCTGACCGCCTGCCCGCGGTAGTCCACGACCGATCGCAGCGTCCGCAGGAACGACTGCCGTGTTTGGCCGTCCGAAAACGACGAGTAGGCGCTCCACAGCTCCGCGCCGCGCGGCGAACGGATGCCGGCGCTTTTCATCCAGGCCCGCAGCTTGTTGCCGACGGACAACACTGGCGGTGGCGCGATGATCGGCAGTACGAACTCCGCCCCGGGCGCCGAGAGCAGCCGCAACACCCATCCCACGTCGGGCCCCAGGCCGCCGCTGCTGATCAGGATCAATCGTTGGGCGTAGTCGGGGTGCTGGTAGACGAACTGCATCGCGACACCGCCACCGAGCGAGTGACCGACGACGGTGGCACGGCTGATGCCGAGCTCGTCGAGGAAATCACGCAGCCACACCGCGAACGCGCCCAGCGAGTAGTCCGTGCGGGGTTTCGCCGACTCGCCGTGGCCGAGCAGGTCCGGCGCGATGACGCGAAACTTCTTCGACAGCGGCGGGATCACCGCCCGCCACGTCTCCGAACTGCCCGCCATGCCGTGGATGAGCAGCAGCACCTCGCCGTCACCTTCATCGCGGTAGGCGATGCGATCGCCGTGTAGTTCGAGAAACTTCAGCTCATTCATGTGGCCTGTGTACCCGCTTTGGTCCTGCTCAGCAATGATCTAGTGCATGACTGAACCGGTTGCGACCCGAGTGGCCGTCTACCTCGACTTCGACAACATCGTGATCTCCCGCTACGACCAGATCCACGGGCGGAATTCGTTCCAGCGGGACAAGGCCAAGGGGCTCGAGCAGCACACGGAGCGGCTGGACCGGGCGACGGTCGACGTCGCCGCGATCCTGGACTTCGCGTCGTCGTTCGGGACCCTGGTGCTCACCCGCGCCTACGCCGACTGGTCGGCGGACATCAATGCCGGGTATCGCGGGCAGTTGGTAGCCCGCGCGGTCGACCTGGTGCAGTTGTTCCCCGCGGCGGCCTACGGCAAGAACGGCGCCGACATCCGGTTGGCCGTCGACGCGGTCGAGGACATGTTCCGGCTCCCCGACCTGACCCATGTGGTGATCGTGGCCGGTGACTCCGACTACATTCCGCTGGCCCAGCGCTGCAAGCGGCTCGGCCGGTACGTGGTCGGCATCGGGGTGGCGGGCGCGTCGAGCCGGGCGCTGGCGGCCGCCTGCGACGATTTCGTCATCTACGACGCGCTGCCGGGGGTGCCCGTGCCCGAACCGGCGCCGGGCGACGCGGAGGCGGACAAGCCGAAAAAACGGACCGCCGGCAGCAAGTCGGCCAAGCGCGACGAGAGTGACGAGCAGCCCGAACCGCAGGCCGCCGCCACCGCGCTGCTGACGCGGGCCCTGCAAATCGGCTTGGAGAAGGACGATGTCGACTGGCTGCACAACTCCGCCGTGAAGGCACAGATGAAGCGGATGGATCCGTCGTTCAGCGAAAGATCCCTGGGATTCCGCTCGTTCAGCGACTTCCTGCGTTCGCGCTCGGAGGTCGTCGAACTGGATGAGACGTCGACGACGCGGATGGTGCGGCTGCGCGCACACGAGTGAGCGACGGAGTGGAAACACATATCTCGGGCAGACTTCTGACCATCAATGGGTCCCCGGACGATCGGATGACCAGGGATGGGCCGATTCCAGTTGGGACGCAACACGAATGAGGACATCCTCGCGCCCGTAGGCGGCGGCGAGCTGCACTCCGACGGGAAGACCCTCAGCGTTGCGATGCAGGGGAAGGCTGATCGCCGGCTGCCCGCTCATGTTGAAGGGGGGCGTGAACGCGGCGAACCGACCGGCGCGCCGCATCGGCGCCGTCGGGTGCTCGGGATCGTTCTCGAATTCGGTTAGCAGTGGCGGTGGTTCGGTCACCGTCGGCGTGAGGAGCAGGTCCCAGCCGTCGGCCCACCACTGCTGCAGCGCCCGCCGAAACGCATAGACCGCCTCCTGCGCCACCGCGTAGTCGAGCGCGGTCACGTGGCGGGCCCGCTGGGCGAGCACCCAGTTCACCGGCTCGACCTCGTCGGAGGTCAGCTCACGGCCGAGCGTCTGGCCGAAGCCGCGCACCCCCATCGCCATCTGCGTGGCCCACAGCGCCATGAATTTCTCGGTCAAGGTGGTGTCGGCCAGGCAGGCCGGCCACGCCGGTTCGACGATGTGCCCGAGTCCCTCGAGCATCGATCCGGCGGCACGCACCGCCGCGACGCAGTCGGGGTGCAGGAAGTCGTCGCGCGGGTGGACGTCGAGCAGCCCGATGCGCAGCCGGCCGGGTTGGGCGCCGACCTCGTCGAGGTAGGCGCGCTCGGGCGGCGGCGCGATCACGGTGTCCCCGACGCCGGGTCCGCGCACGGCGTCGAGCAGGCCCGCCGTGTCGCGCACCGTGCGGCTGACGCACAGCTCGACGCCCAGGCCCACCTCGGCGCGCACCGGCCCGACGGTGATTCGGCCCTGGCTCGGTTTGAGTCCCACCAGCCCGCAGCAGGACGCCGGGATGCGGATGCTTCCGCCGCCGTCCGAGGCGTTGGCGAACGGGACCATCCCGGCGGCCACGGCGGCGGCCGCGCCGCCACTGGATCCGCCCGCCGTGCGGTCCAGCGCCCAGGGGTTGCGGGTCGCCCCCCACGCGAGCGGCTGGGTGGTCGGCAGGCTGCCTAGCTCGGGGCTGTTGGTCCGGCCGGCGATCACCAACCCGGCCGCCTTGAACCGGGCCACGAGCGTGGTGTCGCGGGGGTCGACCTTGGCGGCCTCTTTCAGCGCGACATTCCCGTTCGACAGCGTCTGGCCCGCGAAGCTGGTGTAGAGGTCCTTGAGCAAGAAGGGGACCCCGCGGAACGGGCCGTTGGGCAGGCCCGGGTCGGCCGCCACGGTACGCGCGTGCCCGAACCACTCGATGACCACGGCGTTCAGCGAGGGGTTGACACGCTCGATCCGCTCGATCGCCGCCTCCAGCAGTTCACTCGGCGTGACCTCGCCTCGGGCCACCAGCGCAGCCTGATCCGTGGCGTCCATCCAGCGCGTCTCGTCGGCCAGAGCAGTCATGGCTTCCGGTGTATCACGGGGTCAACGTCGCACCCGCGCCCGCACACGAGTCGCGGTGCCGGCGCACCGGCTTTACGCTCGTTGGTTGCACGAACTCAACGGGGGTTTATTGATGCGTGGGATCAAGGGGCGAATCGTGTCCAGACAGTGGTTCGCCCCGCTCGTGCTCGCGGCGGTTGCCTGCCTGGCCATCGCGTCCTGCTCGGAAACCGCCGCGCCACCCCCGCTCAGCGCGACCACTTCGACATCCGCCTCGAAAACCAGCACCCGCGCACCAGCCCCGCCCGTCCCGATAACGGGACCGCTGGAAAAGGATTGGAAAAGCTACGGCGGGACGGCGTACTTCGGTTGCCCCGAGAAGTTCTCGGCCGGCAAATCGGCACTGGACGATATCCGGCCCAAAATCTTCGACCCGAAATCCGGGCAGTACGTCGCGCCCGGCATCCCCTCGGTTCCCGCCGGCGAGAACCTCACCGGCGCCATCTGCGCGCCGACCGGCACGGCCGACGACATGAAGGTCGTGTACGTCCTCACCACCGTCAAGCCGGCGCAGACTTCTGCCCCGGAAGTGGCCAAGACCACCGCCTATGTGTTCGACACCAAGTCGGGCCGGCAGCTGACCAGCAAGGAACTGCAGCCGCCGGCCCCAGAACTGAAGCTGGCCGCGCCGAAGGACTGGGGACTTGCCTCGACCGCCTCGGGCGTGGCGTGGCTGAACGCCTTCACCGACGGCCACAGTGCCGCATCGCCGCCACGGACCGTGGTCCTGTCCGGCGGTGACCTGTCGATGATGTGGAACGATCCGCAGCCCGGGCGGGTCTGGCAGGACGTCCTGGCGTTTGCGCGAAACACCGAGCCCGGCAAGGCTTCCGGCGCGGAACTGCGCCAACCTAGCGGCGAAGCGATCTACCAGGACAACGACGTGCAATCCGTCGATGCCGAATTAATCGACGGCTCAACCAAACTGGTGAAGATCACGCACTGGGATTCGTACAAGCCGCCCGTGCTGTCAACGATGTTTTACGACCTCAACGCAAAGTCCATCATCAGGATCGGCGATTCCGACCGGATCTCCGGCGGCGGCCTGGCCGCGGCGCTCTCCGATGGCAAACTGTTCGTCGACGGCCACGGCTCGGACTCCTCCCAATTCGGCTTCGGCGTATGGAACCTGCGCAGCCAGCAGTGGGACTTCCAGAAGAACCGAGACGACGCAAAGAAGTTGTCGGTCTCCAAGCTGGCGTTTTTCGAAGACCACCTCTACATCACCGGCACCGGCGGGACGTTCTCGGTAATCGCCTTGCCCGCAACCGATCCCGTGGCATCGAACTGGGCACTACGGCCTTTCGAGCGGATCTCCGGGTGGACGCTGGTGTGCCGCGGTGAGACCGCGCCGGCGTCCAATGGCGAGTGCAAGGAGATCGTCATGGTGCAAGATCAAGACGGCCACTACCCCGGGCCGTGGTTCTGACGAGAGCGTCATTCTCCAAAACGCGCAAGAAGAGAGGGGTGGGCAACCGGTGACGGCGATCATCTCCCGCGTGGCTAACGCGCTAATCGCGAATGTCGATGTCACCGCACCGACGACTTCGGCCAATAGACGAGTCCTGGACCGTTACCGCCGCCGCTACGGTGGCCTGTGGGTCGGTGGACGGCTCACGGTTACCAACACCGATATTCAGTTCCACGCCAATGCCCTCAACCGCTCGATCCAGGCGGGACAGCTGGACATCGTCATCGACCTTCGCTCGATCGAATCGGTCGAACTGCTGCCGGGCGTCCTCACCAAGATCGTCGCCATACGCACCGGTGACCGCATGAACAAATTCCGCTGCTTCGGCGCCGCGAAGGTCGCCGACCAGATTCGCGCCGCAGCGTCGTCCGCCGGTTCCGCTCAGACGGGCCGTCGCAACCACGATGGAGACGCCGCGGGTTTTTTCGAGAAGAATAGACTGACCGCCGATGACGCTAAGGTCTACTACTCCACCCCTTTTGGCGACGCTACCGACGGCAAACAAAAGGTCTTTCTGCTCGCACGCGACGGCATGCAGTTTTTTCCAGTTTTTCGCAGCAGGGAGTCGCTCATCGCTTACTACGAGAAAGCAAATCGCGCCGGTTACATGATTCTCGAGGGAGACGTACAGACAGTCCTCGAAACCATTCGCTCGATTGAGCTGATGAAGGACGTGGCGGTCGTCATTGAGCCGTGGAGCCAAAATCCCGTCGAGATCATGCCACCGCCGTGAGATAACCTGCGCGGCAATGTCTTAGCCAAAGCGGGTGTCGGCGGCGCGCATTTCCGGTCTCTCGGCTCATCGGAGCAGTAGGCGATCCCGGCGCCGGGGGCCTAGAAGGTCCAGCTGCCTTGTTGGGAAAGGACAAATCCGTGCTGACTGGATGGGTCGTCTGCCTCGCAGGCCGTCGTGGCCGAATCGACACCACAACTGAATCCGGCAAAGCTCACCTTGTTGTGTGTCGATAGCGCTTTGTAGTTTTTCGGGTCGATGAGCCCTGCTGATCCCTCGCTAGGCCCAAAGTCGTATTGCTCCATTGAGGACAGATCCACGTTGGAGAACGTCGCGGCGATTGTCCGTTTGGACTGGGTGACGAACCCGACGTGATTTAGCGCCGTCCCGGGTAGTGCGCCCCAGCATTCCATGACCTGCCTTGACGCCTTGAAGTTTGTGCTCATACGGCACCGGTAGCCGGTCGGGGTAGCGAATTGCACGCCTTGAATCCCGTAGGTCGCATACGTTTCGTAATCGTCCGCGTCGACGGCGTGGTAGTCGCTCAGATCCGGGAATGCATGAGTATCTGCGGACGCAACCCGCGCGAGCGCCGACGCTGCGACAACGCAAATCCCAACGAACAGGCTGACTTTCATAGCACCCCGCCTAGTTCTGCTCCGAATCAGCTTGTCCTACACTGCGTCTCGTCCTTACAGCGATGAGCGCGGTGCAGACCACCAGCACGCCCGTGACCGCAGCTTCGGCGATCAACGCACCGGAATTCAGCACTTGCCGGTCGGCGACCAGGGATATCCCCAGTTCATTCTTGGCGTCGCCGACCAGTACCGCCGGCGAGACCAAACACAGAACAGCGGTCATACACGCGACCACCGCGCACCCGCATGCGCCGAACGCGAGCCAGCGCACTCGCGTCGCGGCGACCAGCGCGCCCGCGGCGGCGAGCGACGCGATCACCACGATCCACCCGGGCGTGCTGTCCACCATGTCGGTGAGCAGGGAGCCGTAGTATTCGCCGTGCTCACCGATGTAGATGCCGAGGCCGTTCCACCGAATGGGTAATCCCAGATGGCTCACGTCGATCCAGGGCAGAAGTGTCAGTGCGGCTGACGCGATTGCCGCCACGACGGCCACTACGGTGATTGCCTTGGTACGCACCAGGTTCCCTTTCCACAGTCAGGACGAACTTCCAGCCGGCCAACCAGGGTATGACGGTCGGTGGGAAATTCCGAGCAGGGGTGCACGCCATTGAGCAGCTCAACGGCATGGATGAATCGTGGATAGGCGTACCAGCGCGCGTTAACCGCGCCGCGCTCAGGGGTATCCGTCGGGGCATGGGGTGGGTGACGACGCATGCGGTCGCGATCGTCTCGGCTTTGCTCTCCGCTTTCTGGGCTGCGGTGGGAATTGTGATCCGCCAACGAGCCACCCAGCGCGTTCCGGGTGATGAAGCCATGTCCGCGACGATGGCGACCACGCTGGTTCGCCAACCGTTGTGGTGGGCGGGAACCTTTGCCGCAGTCGCCGGCTACGCGTTTCAGGCAGCGGCACTGGCGCACGGATCGCTGCTGCTCGTTCAGCCGCTTTTGGTGTCGTCGTTACTGTTCGCTTTGCCGTTGAGTGCGGCGCTGTGCCACCAGCGCATCAGCCGGGTCCAGTGGGGCTGGGCGATGTTGCTGACGGCCGCACTGGCGGTTTTTCTGCTGGTGGGCCAGCCCCGCGAGGGCCACAACCGTCCGCCGATTCCGGCGTGGACGCTGGCGCTGGCGATCACCGTGCCGTCGGTGATCGCGTGCGTCATCGCGGCCCGCCGCGCCGCCGGTCGGGTGCGGGCCTCGCTGCTGGGCGTCGCGGTCGCCGTCCTGCTCGGCATGATCGCGGTCATCACGAAGGTCTGCACCCACCGCTACTCGGTCGGCGGATGGCATGCGCTGATGACCGTCCCGGCTCCGTATGTGCTGGTGGGCCTGGCGGTGACCGTGACCGTGGTGCAGAACTCGGCGTTTCATGCGGGTGCGCTGCAGGCCTCGGTACCGATCATGCTGGTGGGTGAGCCGGTCGTCGCCGTGCTGCTCGGGGTTGTCGTGCTCGGGGAGCACCTGGCGGTGGGCGGCCTGACGGCGTTGATCCTTGTCATCGCGGTGGTGGCGATGGCGGCGGCCACGGTCGCCCTGGGCCGCAGCCAGGCGCTCGAAAATGACGATGTGCCGAGTGAGCGCCGACCTTCGCCGTCCGGCCCGGACGAGGCCGCACTTGCGGCCGTCCGGTGGGGCTGATTCACGTGGCATCCCGTGGCGGCTAGTGCGGTGGCGGCCACGGCGGCGAACAACAGTCCGTGGCGTCGCGGTTTCGGGGTTCTCGTTATTTGGTCGTGGGTCACTTCTGCGGAACCGCCTGGTCGCCGAGTCCGGCCAGGACCTCCGCGATGCTGAAGTCGGTCGTCCGGGTCCCTCCGCCGTCGGGAAAGCGGGGGTAGTCGCTGTGACCGTGCGCGCCACCGAGGTGGAGGGTGCCGCCGTGGCCGTCGGGCACACTGGCCGGGCCCCAGATTGGAAATCCGCAACGAGCTGCCGGCTTGCAAAGTCCGGCTGATCGCCCAAGGGTCGCCACCGGCTGCGGCGATCAGCGCCGGGATGCTCAGGTAGCGCAATTGCATGGGATCCTCAGCCGCTCACCATGGCCGCCCCTTCTACGCTCGGGAAAAGGTTACCGCCGCGGTTTCGCCAATCAATTCAGCTGCGAGGAGACCACCGGCGTCTTGTCGGCAACGGGTCTTTCGCGACCTGTTGTTTGAACTAGACCAGAATTGACGCCGGCCCGAGGCTCTCGGCCGCAATATGAGACAAGATCGAGCGCGGAAACTCGCCGCGGAAAGGAAGACGATGCCGCCTAAGTCACCGACATCAACCCCGAAGCTGCCGCCCGCCCGGGTGGCTCGCGCGGTCGAACGAGTCCGCCATCACGTGGGGCGTCTATACCAGCGACTGGCACCTCCGCCGATAACGGTCATCGACATGGTTTTCGGCGCCTTTCTGTCGCAGGCTATTTCGGCATCCGCGCAGTTAGGCATCGCCGACGCGCTGGCCGCGGGCCCGCTGACCAACGAGGACTTGGCGCGTCGCATCGGAGCCGACCCGGACAGCGTGGCGCGGCTGATGCGGTTGCTGATCAGCCGCGGCGTGTTCCGCAGGCGCCGCGACGGTCGTTTCGCGCTCAACGCGCTGGCCGACACGTTGCGCACCGATTCGCCGATCTCGACGCGGGGGGTCGCCCTGCTCTTCGGCTCCCCGCAACACCGGGCGAACTGGACGCGGCTGGCCGATGCGGTGCGCACCGGAGAGCCGAACCCCCCAAAAGTGTTGGGCAAGGACGTGTTCGGCTACCTGCGCGACGACCCCGAGTTCGCGGAGATCTTCAACAGCGCCATGACGTCCACGTCGGCGGTGCTGGAGGCGGCGGTAGTCGCGGCATACGACTTCAGCAACTTCGGCGTCATCGCCGATATCGGTGGCGGCCACGGCCGGCTACTGTCATCGCTTCTCGCCGCCGCCCCCGGCGCCCGCGGCGTGCTGTTCGACCTGCCCGAGGCGGTCGAGGGAGCGCCGCCGATCTTGGCCGCGCACGGTGTCGCCGACCGAGTCACGGTCACGGGCGGATCGTTCTTCGAAAGCGTGCCGTCCGCTGATGCCTATGTGATGAAGAACGTCATCCACGACTGGCCCGACGACGAAGCCATCGCGATCCTAGGCACCATCAAAGCCGCGGCCCCTCCGGGTGCGAAACTGCTGCTGCTGGAGATGGTGGTCCCGGATCATGACCGCGAGTTCCTCGGCCACTATGCCGATATGGAGATGCTGGTGATGGCGGGTGCGCTGGAACGCAGCCGAACGCAGTGGACCGACCTACTCGAACGTGGCGGCTTCCGACTGCGGCGCGTGGTGCAGACGGCGGGACCGCTCTGCGTCATCGAAGCCGTGCCCGCCTAGGAGGCGCGACCTCTGACGTTGGGTGGCAGGTACAGGATTCGAACCTGTGAAGCTTTCGCGACGGATTTACAGTCCGCTCCCATTGGCCGCTCGGGCAACCTGCCGCCAGACAGGTTACAACGAGCGAGTAGACAAAGCACAAACGCCTATCACCGGATGAAGGGACGGAACGCATGGCGGACTCATCGTTCGACATCGTCAGCAAAGTGGATCGCCAAGAGGTCGACAACGCGCTCAACCAGGCCGCCAAGGAATTGGCCACCCGGTTCGACTTCCGCGGTACCGACACCACAATCGCCTGGAAGGGCGACGAGGCTATCGAGCTGACCTCATCCACCGAGGAACGCGTCAAGGCGGCGGTCGACGTCTTCAAAGAAAAGCTGATCCGCCGTGACATCTCGATGAAGGCCTTCGACGCCGGCGAACCGCAAGCCTCGGGCAAGACCTACAAGATCAGCGGCTCCCTCAAGCAGGGCATCAGCAGCGAGAACGCCAAGAAGATCACCAAGCTGATCCGTGACGACGGCCCCAAGAACGTCAAAACCCAGATCCAGGGCGACGAAATCCGGGTCACCAGCAAAAAGCGTGACGATCTGCAGGCCGTGATCGCGATGCTCAAGCAGGCCGACGTCGACGTCGCGCTGCAGTTCGTCAACTACCGCTGACCGGCGCGATGCGCGCCCCCCGGATTCACGAGTTATTAGCCCGACCAACCGGTGGGTCTCTAGGCTGGTGACGAGTCCCACAATTTGAGCAGAGGTTCACGATGACCGTGACTCCCCAGGAGACCGCGAATAGCGGTGCCACCGAGGCCGGATACTCCGATGTGATCATCGTCGGCGCCGGCATCTCCGGCATCGGTGCGGCGTATCGGATCACCGAGCGCAATCCGCACCTGACGTACACCGTCCTGGAGCGGCGGGCGCAGATCGGCGGCACCTGGGACTTGTTCCGCTATCCCGGCGTGCGCTCGGACAGCAGCATCTTCACGCTGTCCTTCCCGTTCGAGCCGTGGACCCGCAAAGAGGGCGTCGCCGACGGCGTGCACATCCGCGAGTACCTGGCCGCCACCGCCCGCAAGTACGGCATCGACCGGCACATCCGGTTCAACAGCCATGTGCGCTCGGCGGACTGGGACTCCACAACCGACACCTGGACGGTCACCGTCGAGCAGGACGGGGCACGCAAGCTGTACCGGGGCCGCTTCCTGTTCTTCGGCAGCGGCTACTACAACTACGACGAGGGCTACACCCCCGACTTCCCCGGCATCGATCAGTTCACGGGCGCCGTCGTGCACCCGCAGCACTGGCCCGAAGACCTGGATTATTCCGGCAAGCAGGTCGTGGTGATCGGCAGCGGGGCGACCGCGGTCACGCTGCTGCCGTCGTTGTCCGACCGCGCCGCCAAAGTGACCATGCTGCAGCGCTCGCCGACCTACCTCATTTCCGCGTCCAAGTACGGCGCCGTTGCCGCGCTGGCTCGAAAGCTGTTGCCCCGCAAGCCCGCTCACCTCGTCATCCGCCTGTACAGCGCCCTGACCGAGGCGGTGTTCTTCGCGTTGTCCCGCAAGGCGCCGGGCCTGGTGCGGTGGTTGCTGCGGCGCAAGGCCATCAGCAGCCTGCCCCCCGGCTACGACGTCGACACCCACTTCAAGCCGCGCTACAACCCGTGGGACCAGCGGATGTGCCTGATCCCGGACGCCGACCTGTACAGCGCCATCACCGCGGGCGGCGCCGAGGTGGTCACCGATCACATCGATCACTTCGACGCGACGGGTATCGCGCTGAAATCCGGTGGACACCTCGCCGCCGACATCATCGTCACCGCCACCGGCCTGCAGCTGCAGGCGCTGGGCGGGGCCGCGATCAGCCTGGACGGCAACGAAATCAAGGTCAGCGACCGTTTCGTATACAAAGCGCACATGCTCGAAGACGTGCCGAACCTGTTCTGGTGCGTGGGCTATACCAACGCGTCGTGGACGCTGCGCGCCGACATCACCGCCCGGGCAACGGCAAAGCTGATAGAACACATGGCCTCTCACGGCTACACACACGCCGCCCCACATCGGGGCAACGAGCCGATGGCCGAGAAGCCATCGTGGGACATCAACGCGGGCTACGTGCTGCGCTCGGTGCACATGCTGCCGAAGTCGGGCACCAAGCGGCCCTGGAATGTGCGGCAGAACTATCTGGCCGATGCCCTCGACTACCGGTTCGACCGCATCGAGGAGGCGATGGTGTTCGGCCGCGTCGACGACCCGGCATCGCTTGCCGGCTAACCCGCCGCCGGCGGTCTGGCCATCACCGACGGTTTGAATCCGTAGGTCGGCAGGTTGCGCCAGCTCCCTTGACCGACGATCGTCCCGAACGGCGTCATCGGCATCGGATGCATCCCGTTCGCGGCTGGCGGTACCGCGGAGGTCGCACCCGTCAGCGTCGCGACCCCGGGGTTGATGACGGCGGTGACCGGAGCCCAGCTAGGTGGGACGGACAGCGCTCCCAACGGAACCGCGCGCCCCACACCCACTGCCACCGACCCGGCGTTGCCCAGACCGGCCCCGGCCGCGCCCAGCGCCTTGGCGCCGTTTCCCGCCGCCTGAGCCGCCGAGGACGCCGCCGGGGCCAGAGCCTTGCCGAAGGTGCTCATGGCCGTGATTCCGTTGCTGATCTGCCCGAAGGACTGCGCCGTCTGCACGCCGACCTGTCCCGTAGAGATATATGGCACAACGTATTTCGAGTACATAGAGGCCATGTCGTCGAACGGGGTGTTCTCCGAGATCCATTCATCGATCGGCTTGAGGTTGCCGAAAGTCGGCTCGGCCAGAGTCTGCAAATTCTCCGCGGCCTGCGCGTTCGCGTTCGCCGCGACGTCTTGCGCCCCGCTCTGACCCGAATTGCCAACGGCTTTCGCGACCGCGGCGGCCTGCTCGGACGATGCGGCGGGATTGGTCACTTCCGCCGGCTCGTCGAATTCGGTCAACTGTGCGGCCGTCGCCGAGGACCCCGCGTAGCCGTACATCGCCGCGGCGTCTTGTGCCCACATTTCGAAATACTCCGCCTCGACGGTGGCGATCGCGGCGGTGTTCTGTCCCAGGACATTTGACGCGATCAGCGACGCCAGTAGCGCGCGGTTGGCCGCGATGACCGGCGGCGGCACCGTCAGCGCGAAGGCTGTCTCGTACGCCGCCGCTGCCATCGTCGCCTGGCTGGAGGCCAGCTCGGCGTTCCCCGCGCTGGTGCGCAACCACGTCACACACGAGGTGGTCGCCGCAGCCAGTGCCAGCGCCGACGGCCCCAGCCAGGGCCCGCCGGTCAGTGCGGAGATGACGGACTGAAAGGAGGCCCCGCTGCTGTGCAACTGTGCCGCCAGCTCACCCCAGCTTGCGGCGGCGGCCAACAACGAACCCGCTCCCGGGCCGGCGTACAGGCGACCCGAGTTGATCTCCGGCGGCAGTAGCGCGTAGTCCATCTGCGTCTCCGCTCTACAGCGCCGACGCGGCGGCGTTCGCCGTCTCGGTGGCCGCGTAGGTCCCCGCGCTGTGCGCCAGGGTGGCCGCCAGCAATTCATGCACCGCGAGGGCCCGGGCGGCCAGCGCCTGAAACTGCACCGCGTGGGCGGCGAACTGCGCCGCCGTCAACGCCGACACCTCGTCCGCGGCGGCCGGTACGACCCCCGTCGTCGGGATGGCCGCGGCCGCTTTGCCGACGTTGAGCGCCGCGGTAATCGACTGGAGATTGCTTGCCGCCGCCGACAGCTGGTCTGGCTGGACAGTCACGAAAGACATACCGTTTTCCCTTCAGCGTGTGTTCGGATGTCGCGAAACGCTAAACGAGGGTATGGCGAATTCAGCGTCGGCAATTTATACAAATGGACCTTGAGCTTGTCTTTTCGGCAACATTCATGCTGATTTTTAGCCGCTCGCCGTTTCGTCTTGCCGCGCCCCTGTGTGCGCTTCACCAGTGGCTTTAAGCGAGTTGGCTTTTGGCGGGGAAGGCATCGGATGTTGTTTATGACTCCGACATGAGGGCGGGCCATTTGCCGTGCCGAATGCGAGTCGTCCCGCTAAGAAATATGAATTTCCCATGCCTTTTCGAGGAGTGGCGGGAAAATTGCGGCCCCCGGCTGATCGAACGCAAATGTTGTCATCGGTAGTTATGAATTCAGCATGGGCAGCCGCAGATACCACTCCGCGACGCCCGCGGTGTGCAGGCACACGCCGTTGCCGACCCCGCTTCGTGAACTCCTACAAATTCGCAGGTGTCCCCAATACGCTGATCGCCATGGCATCTGAGAAGCGCGAACCCAACGTCGTCGTCCTCGGTGGCGGTTCCTGGGGCACCACCGTGGCATCAATCTGCGCGCGTCGCGGGCCGACACTGCAGTGGGTGCGCTCCGAGGCCACCGCCTCCGACATCAACGAGAACCACCGCAACAGCCGTTACCTCGGCAACGACGTCGTGCTCAGCGACACCCTGCGCGCCACCACCGACTTCGCCGAGGCGGCGAACTCGGCGGACGTCGTCGTGATGGGCGTTCCCTCGCACGGCTTTCGGGGGGTGCTGAGCGAGCTGGCGAAGGAGCTGCGGCCGTGGGTGCCGGTGGTCTCGCTGGTCAAGGGACTCGAGCAGGGCACCAACATGCGGATGTCGCAGATCATCGAGGAGACGCTGCCCGGCCACCCCGCGGGGATCCTGGCCGGACCGAACATCGCGCGCGAGGTGGGCGAAGGCTATGCCGCCGCGGCGGTGCTGGCGATGCCCGACCAGCATCTGGCGACCCGGCTGTCGGGCCTGTTCCGCACGCGGCGCTTCCGCGTGTACACCACCGACGACGTCATCGGCGTCGAGATGGCCGGCGCGCTGAAGAACGTCTACGCCATCTCGGTCGGGATGGGCTACTCGCTGGGCATCGGGGAGAACACCCGCGCGCTGGTGATTGCCCGCGCGCTTCGCGAGATGACCAAGCTGGGCGTCGCCCTGGGCGGTAACCCCGACACCTTCCCGGGGCTGGCCGGCCTGGGCGACTTGATCGTCACCTGTACCAGCCAGCGCAGCCGCAACCGACACGTCGGTGAACAACTGGGGGCGGGCAAGCCGATCGACGAGATCATCGCCTCGATGAACCAGGTCGCCGAAGGTGTCAAGGCCGCCAGCGTGATCATGGAGTTTGCCAACGAATTCGGCCTGACCATGCCGATCGCCCGTGAAGTCGACGCCGTGATCAATCACGGTTCCACCGTCGAGGAGGCCTATCGGGGCCTGATCGCCGAGGTGCCGGGGCACGAGGTGCACGGGTCCGGCTTCTGAGCTGGCGGCTTTACGCCAGGAATTCAAATCTTTGCGTTCTCTATGGGCCGCGCCCGTCGGCTTGACCGGCCTTTGCCAGCAAAATACCGTCGACCCAGGTGGCCAGGGGTTTCCGGGCGCGATCCTGCGGGTTAGTCCGGCCGTAATCGTCTGTACGCCAGCGCGTTACGAAGAGGTAATGGGCTCACAATGGGGCGGATATCGGAACATCCCCCGCTAACACCTACCGAGGGACGCGACCGATGCACAACGTCGAACAGTCGGGTGAGAAAACCCGCGCTCAAGGCCGGACCGAACCGCGTGTCGATCGGTTGCGCGGCGTCATCCGGCACGATCTGCCATCCTCACTCGTGGTCTTCCTGGTCGCCCTGCCCCTGTCGCTGGGCATCGCAATCGCTTCGGGCGCCCCCGTGCTCGCCGGCCTGATCGCCGCGATCGTCGGCGGAATCGTCGTCGGCTCGTTGGGTGGATCCCCGCTGCAGGTCAGCGGCCCCGCGGCAGGGCTGACGGTAATTGTCGCCGGCCTGGTTGCCGATTTCGGTTGGGGCATAACGTGCTTGATCACCGTTGCCGCCGGAGTCGTGCAGGTTCTGTTGGGACTCAGCCGTGTTGCGCGCGCCGCCCTGGCGATCTCACCGGTCGTCGTGCACGCCATGCTGGCCGGCATCGGCATCACGATCGCCCTGCAGCAGGCGCACGTACTGCTCGGCGGGAAATCCAAGAGTACGGCCTGGCACAACCTCATCGGACTACCCGGCCAGATCATCGGTGCGCACCGCCCCGGGGTGATCCTGGGCGTGCTGGTGATCGTGATCCTGGTGGCCTGGCGATGGGTTCCGGCCAAAGTGCGCCGCGTCCCGGCTCCCCTAGTCGCCATCGTCGCCGTGACGGTCATCTCGGTGGTCTTCGGATTCCACGTGCGCCGGATCGACCTCGAGGGGTCACCGCTGGACGCGCTGCGGTTGCCCGACCTGCCCCACGGCAACTGGGGCGCGGTCGCAATCGGCGTGATCACGGTGGCGCTCATCGCCAGCGTCGAAAGCCTGCTGTCGGCGGTGTCGGTCGACCGGATGCACCACGGGCCCCGCACCGATTTCAACCGCGAACTGGTGGGGCAGGGAGCCGCCAACATCGTGTCGGGCACCATCGGCGGCCTGCCGGTGACCGGGGTGATCGTCCGCAGCTCGACAAATGTCAACGCGGGGGCCAAATCTCGCGCTTCGGCGATTATGCACGGCGTCTGGATCCTGTTGTTCACCATCCCGTTCGCCGGGCTGGTCGAGGAGA
Organism: Mycobacterium sp. 852002-51971_SCH5477799-a; assembly: GCF_001667145.1. Classification (GTDB taxonomy): domain Bacteria; phylum Actinomycetota; class Actinomycetes; order Mycobacteriales; family Mycobacteriaceae; genus Mycobacterium. Next base: position 33,931 of record NZ_LZIF01000014.1, on the reverse strand, counting down.
TCCCCACCGCCGCCCTCGCCGGGCTGCTCATCGTGATCGGGATTCAGCTGCTGAAGCCTGCTCACATCGAAACCGCAATGAAACAGGGTGATCTCGCGGTCTACGTTGTGACCGCCGTCAGCGTCATCTTCCTCAACCTGCTGCACGGCGTCATGATCGGGCTCGCGCTGGCCATCACGCTGACCGGATGGCGAGTCATCCGAGCCAAGGTCGAAACCACATCGGTGAACGACGAATGGCGGGTGAGCATCGAGGGCGCGGCATGCACCTTCCTGGCGCTGCCGAGGCTGACGCGAATGCTGGCGTCGGTTCCGCAGGGCGCGACGGTGACGGTGGCCATAGCGGTCCACTACCTCGATCACGCTGCCCACCAGGCTATTACCGACTGGCAGCAACAGCACGAGGCGACGGGCGGCACGGTTGCGATCCACGGCGTGGCCGCGACGGATCAGTCCGACACCCACGAATCCTCGGTCGAAGCCGAAAGATCAGAGGCCGCAGCGTAATTCGTTCGCCGCTGGCCGCAAGGGTCAGTCGACGTCGATGCTGATGTGTAACCGCTTGCCGCACACCCGCGCCAGCCGTTGCAGCACGTCGACACGGGGCACCTCGGTCCCGTCCTCCCACGCAGCGACGGCTTCCTGGGTGGTGCCCATCGCTTCGGCCAGTTGGGCCTGGTTCATACCGGCACCGGCGCGTGTTTCGAAGATCAAGTCGGGCAGGTCCAGCGCGAGGCCGGCTTCGTGAATGTCCATCGAGTTGGGTTCAGTCATCGCCATCACCATCCAAATCCGATGGTACTGGCGAACCGGGCTACCGTCCCGCCATTTCCTCCAACCGGCGGATACGGTCCTCGATCGGCGGGTGTGTCGAAAACAGCGACCCGATCCGCTCGCCCGCCCGGAACGGGTTGGCGATCATCAGGTGCGCCTGGCTGGCCAGCTGCGGCTCCGGCGGCAGCGGGGCCGCCTGGACCCCGCCGGAAATCTTGCGCAGGGCCGACGCCAGCGCCAGCGGGTCACCCGTCAACACCGCGCCCGATTCGTCCGCCTGGTATTCGCGTGACCGCGACACCGCCAACCGCACCACCGTCGCCGCGATCGGACCTAGGAGCGAAACCAGCAGCAGCGCAAAGGGATTCTCGCCGTCGCGGTCGTTACCGCCGAACATACCGGCGAACATGGCCATGTTCGCCAGCGCGGTGATCACCGACGCGAGCGCGCCGGCGATGCACGAGATCAGGATGTCGCGGTTGTAGACATGCGAAAGTTCGTGTCCCAGCACGGCACGCAACTCGCGCTCGCCCAGGATGTCCAGAATGCCGGTGGTACAGCAGACCGCCGCGTTGCGGGGGTTGCGCCCGGTCGCGAACGCATTGGGCGCGTTGGTGTCGCTGATGTACAGCCGGGGCATCGGCTGGTGCGCCGCGGTGGCCAGCTCGCGCACGATCCGGTACATCGCCGGCGCTTGGACCTCCGAGACCGGCTGTGCGTGCATCGCCCGCAGCGCCAGTTTGTCGCTGTTGAAATATGTGTAGACGTTCATGCCGATGGCGAACAGCACCGCGAGGAACATCGCGGTCCTGCCGAACAGCGAGCCGACGAAGACGATCAACGCGGACATGCCGACCAACAACGCGAACGTCTTGAACGTGTTGTGATGCGGATGCCAGGTCATCGGTGTCCTCCTCGGAACACTCGGAAGCGCGCGTTACTGCCGATTACAGCTCATTGAACGCCCGAGACGGCCTTTTTGGTTCCGCAGTCCCGTCGCAGGCGACGCTTGCCGAATGGTGGCGACCCGTCCCCCAGCTTCGCGGGGTACCCCCAGCGCCCGGCTGCGTCGCGCTTGCGATCGCCGCTAGCCGTGCCGGCTGATGGTGTAGTCGACCAGCGTCTGCAGCGCGTGGCGACCGGGGACGTCCGGTAACAGGGCCAGTTCCTGGCGCGCCTGCTCGGCGTACTCGTGCAGCGACTGCTTGGCCTTGACCATGCCCGGCGAGGCCCGCAACAGCGCCAGCGCCTCGGCCACCGCGTCGTCCTCCTCGATGGGCCCGACCAGCAGCTCACGCAGCCGCGCCGCCTCGGGCCCGGATTCACGCAGCGCGTAGACCATCGGCAAGGTGTGCACGCCTTCGCGCACGTCGGTGCCGGGCAGTTTGCCGGACTCGCGGGAGTCACTGTCGATGTCGATGATGTCGTCGGAGATCTGGAACGCGGTGCCCACGATGCCGCCGAGGCGGCTCAGCCGCTCCACCTGATCGGCGTCCGCACCCGAGAACATCGCACCGAACCGGCCCGCCGCCGCGATCAGGCAGGCGGTCTTCTCGTACACCACTTTCAGGTAGTGCTCGATCGGGTCGGACCCCTCGACGAAGCCGCGCGTTTCGCGCATCTGTCCCGTCACCAACTGGGCGAACGTCTCGGCGATCAGCCGCACCGCGTCAGGCCCCAGTCGGGAAACCAACCGGGAGGCCGTGGCGAACAGATAATCCCCCGCCAGGATCGCGACGTTGTTGCCCCAGCGCACGTTGGCGGTGGGCGTGCCGCGACGAACCTCCGCCTCGTCCATGACGTCGTCGTGGTACAGCGTGGCCAGGTGCACCAGTTCGATGACCGCACCGGCGATGGTGACGTCCGCGCAGTCCGGGCTGGGTCCGATCTGGGCCGACAGCACGGTGAACAGCGGCCGGAACCGCTTTCCGCCGGCCTTGAACAGGTGCGTCAGCGACTCGGTCATGATGTCGTCGGCGCTGCGCAGCTCGGTGTCCATGAGCTGCTCGATCCGCCCCACACCGTCCCGTACGGTCGCCGCGAACGCGGGGTTGCCGAAGTCCACGCCCGCCACCACCGTTGCCGGAGTACTCACGGCACCAAACATACTGGTGTGCATGAAGACGGGAGCGACCCGAGCCCAAGTGGTGGTCGTGGGCGCGGGACCCGCCGGTTCGGCGGCGGCCGCGTGGGCCGCCCGCGCCGGCAACGACGTACTGGTCATCGATTCGGCGAGCTTTCCCCGCGACAAGGCCTGCGGCGACGGGCTGACCCCGCGCGCGGTCGCCGAGCTGGAACGGTTAGGGCTGGGCGACTGGCTGGACAGCCGCATCCGGCATCGGGGGCTGCGGATGAGCGGATTCGGCGGCGAGCTGGAAGTGGATTGGCCCGGCCCGTCATTCCCGTCCACCGGCAGCGCGGTGGCCCGCTTCGAACTGGACGACCGGATCCGCAAAGTCGCCGAAGATTCCGGGGCGCGGATGCTGCTCGGCACCAAAGCCGTTGCTGCACAACATGATTCATTGGGCCGGGTGACATCGGTGACATTGGCCGACGGCAGCGAGGTGAGCTGCCGTCAGTTGATCGTCGCTGACGGTGCCCGTTCGTCGCTGGGCCGCAAGCTGGGCCGGCGCTGGCATCAGGAAACGGTGTACGGCGTCGCCGCCCGCGGCTATCTGACGACCGCGCGCGCCGACGACCCCTGGTTGACGTCGCATCTGGAGCTGCGTGGACCCGACGGCTCCAAGGACAAAGTGCTGCCCGGCTACGGCTGGATCTTCCCGCTGGGCAACGGCGAAGTGAACATCGGCGTCGGAGCGTTGTCGACGTCCAAACGCCCCGCCGATCTGGCGCTGCGGCCGCTGATCGACTACTACACCGACCTGCGCCGCAACGAGTGGGGCTTTACCGGCCATCCGCGGGCGGTGGCCTCGGCGCTGCTGCCGATGGGCGGCGCGGTGTCGGGCGTGGCGGGCGCCAACTGGATGCTGATCGGCGACGCCGCGGCCTGCGTGAATCCACTGAACGGCGAGGGCATCGACTACGGGCTCGAGACCGGGCGGTTGGCCGCGGAGCTGCTGGACTGTCCCGACCTGTCGCAGGTGTGGCCGTCGCTGCTGCAGCAGCACTACGGCCGCGGCTTCTCGGTGGCGCGCAGGCTGGCGCTGCTGCTGACGTTCCAGCAGTTCCTGCCGTCGACCGGACCGATCGCGATGCGCTCGACGACGCTGATGACCATCGCCGTGCGGGTGATGGCCAATCTGGTCACCGACGACGACGCGGACTGGGTGGCGCGCGCCTGGCGGGGCGGCGGGCGGCTGTCCCGGCTGCTCGACCGCCGAACGCCGTTCAGCTGACCGATTCTCCCGCATCGCCGCTGGTCGACGGGCTTTGGCGTGCCCTTCCGGGCCGCAAATCGGCGTTTGGCTTTCGCCCGCGCGCGCGGAACGGGCCGTGTATAGTCCAGCTAATGAAGGGAACGATGCTGGCTACTATCGGAGCCGCCGCTGCTATCGCGCTCGCCGCGCTGGCCGCGCCGGCGCAGCTCTCCGTGCCGGCGCAGGCGGATCCGCCGCCGACCGCGCCGTACCCCACCCCGCGGACACCGTCGCCCCCGAGCGACTACGACGCGCCATTCAAGAACACCGTCAACGGCTTCGGCATCTACCAGCCGCAGGACCAACTGGCGTGGCTGGGCAAGATCACCTGCGACCGGTTGGGCCGCGGCGTGGACCACGACGCCCACCAATCCGCGACTTTCATTCAGCGCAACCTGCCGCGCGGCACCACCGAGGGGCAGTCATTGCAGTTCCTGGGCGCGGCGGTCGACCACTACTGCCCCGACCAGGTCGGCGTGGTCCAAGCCGCCGGCAACCACTAGAACCCGTCAGCGTTGGGGCTTGGTCCCGGCGTGTAGGGCGACGATGCCGCCGGTCAGGTTGCGCCAGCGCACCCCGGACCACCCGGCCTGGGTTATCTGCTGCGCCAGTGCCGCCTGATCGGGCCATGCCCTGATCGATTCCGCGAGGTATACGTAAGCGTCGGGATTGCTGGACACCGCCTGAGCCACCCGCGGCAGCGCCCGCATCAAGTACTCCTTGTAGACCGTGGCGAACAGCGCGTTGGTGGGCGTGGAGAACTCGCACACCACCAATCGGCCGCCGGGGCGAGTGACACGGGCCATCTCACGCAGGCCGGCCTGAGTGTCGACCACATTGCGCAGCCCGAAACTGATTGTCACGGCATCGAACACGTCGTCGCCGAACGGCAGCCTGGTGGCATCACCGGCGACCTTCGGAACGTCGCGCGCGGCACCCGCCGCCAGCATGCCGACCGAGAAATCGGCCGCCACACACCAGGCCCCCGACTTCTCCAGTTCGACGGTGGACACCGCGGTGCCCGCGGCGAGGTCCAACACCTTCTGACCCGGCCCGATGGCCAGCGCCGACCGGGTGGCTTTGCGCCAGTACCGGTCCTGGCCCATCGACAGCACGGTGTTGGTCAGGTCGTAGCGGCGGGCGACACCGTCGAACATCGACGCGACATCCCGGGGATCCTTGTCCAATTCCGCGCGACTCACCAGAGAAACGCTACCCGTCGGGAATGAGGTGCCGCCGTCGGCGTTGTGAGAGGGCGTGACTGAAAAAGTTTGGTTTATCACCGGTACATCGCGAGGCTTTGGCCGGGCGTGGACGATCGCGGCGCTTCAGCGCGGCGACAAGGTTGCCGCCACGGCCCGCAACACCGCCGCGCTGGACGACTTGGTGCAGAAGTACGGTGACGCACTGCTGCCGATTCGCCTGGACGTGACCGACCGGGCAGCGGATTTCGCCGCGGTCAAGCAGGCGCACGACCACTTCGGCCGGCTCGACATCGTGGTGAACAACGCCGGCTACGGTCAATTCGGCTTTGTCGAGGAGCTCTCCGAGCAAGACGCACGAAATCAGATAGAGACCAATGTGTTTGGGGCACTGTGGATCACACAGGCCGCCCTGCCGTATCTGCGCGAGCAGGGCAGCGGCCACATCATTCAGGTTTCCTCGATCGGGGGAATAACCGCGTTTCCCTTGGTCGGCATCTACCACGCGTCGAAATGGGCGCTGGAGGGCTTTTCGCAGGCGCTGGCGCAGGAGGTCGCTCCGTTCGGTGTGCACGTCACGCTGATCGAGCCGGGCGGTTTCGACACCGACTGGGCCGGCGACTCGGCCCGGCATGCCGATCCGCTGCCGGCCTACGACGACGTTCGCGCCGCCGTCCAGGCCGAGCGCAGCCGCCGGTGGGCCAGCCCGGGTGACCCGTCAGCATCCGCGGCTGCCCTGCTCAAGGTTGTCGACGCCGAAAAGCCGCCGCTGCGAGTCTTTTTCGGCGCTTCCCCGCTGGAAACGGCCAAGGCCGACTACGAGAGCCGGCTCGCGAACTGGGAGGAATGGCAGCCCGTCGCCGAGCTCGCGCAGGGGTGATTCGCGACTGTTTCGGGACCGCGTTCAGTTCTGTCACGCACCATCTGCAACTCATCGGGGAGTGAAGTAGTCGATTACTCATGCCGGCGCCACGGAGTGGACACATAATTGTGACTTCCGCGAGGAAAGGCGGCTTGCATGTCCGCACCCCAGCCCCCGCCGGTGGAAACCTGCGACGTGTGCATCGTGGGAGCAGGCATCGCCGGGCTAAACGCTCTGTTCGCCGCGAGCCGATACCTGTCGCGGGACCACAAGGTCATCCTGATCGATCGACGGCCGCGCGTCGGCGGCATGTGGGTCGATGTGTACTCGTATGTGCGCCTGCACCAACCGCACCCGATGTTCACGGCGGGCAACATCAAGTGGACCCTCGGCAAGGATCGCGGCTACTTGGCAACCAAGGGCGAGGTGCTCGATCATTTCCAGCACTGCGTCGACGTGATAAGGGAACGGGTGCAGGTGGACGAGCATTTCGGGTGGGACTTCGACTCGGAGGAAGAAGCGGACGGAATCGTGCGGGTCACCGCCAGGGCTGCCAATGGCCGGACGCTCGTCGTCGAGACCAAGCGATTGATCAAAGCCTATGGCCTGGGAATCACGCCGAACGAACCACTCGACATCTCCAGCGCACGCGTCCATTCGGTGTCGCCCGACTACTGCGACGTCCGGGCTGGCGACATCAGCGAAAGCGATGCGCCGGTGTGGATCATCGGCGGCGGAAAGACCGCGATGGACACCGCACATGCACTAATCACGACATACCCCGGTCGCGAGGTAAACCTCGTCGCCGGTCGAGGAACGTTCTTCTCCTGCCGCGACAGCCTGTTTCCGAGCGGCACCCGGCGGTGGTGGAAGGGCACGCCGTCGAGCACCATCGCCACACAGCTAAGTCGCCGGTATGACGGCACGAACGAGTCAGAGGTCCAAGGCTGGTACCGGGCCACCCATGGCACGTTCTTGACCCCGCAGGCGGACAACTTTGTGTTGGGAGTGTTATCGCAGGCCGAGAACCGCACGATCTCCGCGGGGCTAAACGATGTGGTTATGGACTATTTCGAGGATGCAGTCGATCGCAATGGCACGACGGAGTTCGTGTTACGGAGCGGTTCGACGAAGACGATTCAACCGGGCAGCTGGGTCGTCAACTGCACGGGATACGTCAAATTTCCCGACGAATACCCTTACGAGCCGTACGTTTCGCCCAGTGGCGCAGTCGTTTCCATCAACGTGCGGTCGGCCACGCTGCACTTGCCCGCGTTCATCGGGTATTTCCTGAGCCATCTGCTGTTCTTGGACAAACTCGGTGAGATACCGCTCTACGAAGTCGACTGGATGAACCTCAGGCAGAAGGCGCCGCTGGCTTTTCCGTACGTGCTCTTCGCGCTCGTCCAGCACAACCTCAGCCTGATCTACGACAACGTTCCCAGGCAGGTATTCACCGAAAACGGCCTCGATTTCGATAAGTGGTACCCGTTTCCGCGCCGCCTGCCGGGCTTGACGAGGTTCTTGCTCACGCACCACCGCGAACGGGAGCGGCACCGCCGTGTACTTGACACAGTCCGGGAGCGTTTCGATATCCGCTGCGGCCCACTTAGCGCGTCTGTGTCAAGGCAAGGTGGGCATGCTCCTGACTGACCGTCTTTCACGGCATTGCCTCGGCCCACGCGAGATGCCCCTCGTAGCCAAGCGCTTTCGCCATTTCGCGGTGGTCATGCAGGAAGGACGTGTAGGAGTCGGCATCACCCCGGCTGCGGGCCAGCAGCGTCCGCAGCCGCAACGACCAAATGTCGCGCATCACCAGACCCTCATCGGCTGGCGCGACCGACAACCGGTCAACCGCGGCCCCGGCTTCAGCCACGTCATCGACGGCCCCGCGATCAAGCAGTGACTCCACCAGAACAGCCGTCGCCGGAATACCCCACAGGAGAAGATGTTCCTGGCGAAACAAATGGTCGGCGGCGGCGCGCATCACCGGTATGGCGACATCGTGATCTCCTTGCCGCGCCGTCTCACGCGCCGCATAGACCTCGACGATCGGCAAATCGCTGAGGTTGTGTCCTTGGTTTAGGAACACTTCGCCGATCTCGCCCAACAGCTGCCGGCCCAGACCGCGCTCCGCAATGGTGTCGCGATGCACCAGCGCGACACCCAACGTCGCCTTGATGAAGCCCACCACCACGTCATCACTGGATCGCTCGGCGATCCGTAGAGCGTTCTCGATCTCGTGCAGGGCACCATCATCGGCCCTCAGCACGCCGAACGGTATGCCCAGCAAGTAGATATAGCCGACGACGCCGGCGTATGACGCGGGGTCAGCGCGACGGGCCATATCCAGGCCGTGTCGCAGGTCTGCCGACCATCCAGGATGGCCCAGAAAATAACGAGCCATCCCCCGCGACACGAAGGCGAGCGCTAACGGACACCCGACAAGGAAGTTGCCTTTCGACGGATCGCCGTCGGCCAGGTCGATAACGGCCTGCGACCATCGCAGGACGTCACACCACTCGGTACTCTCGATCTTGCCGTAGATCACCGGGAAGGACAGCCCTACTGTCAGGGTCGCATCTCCGACCGATTCGGCGAGGGCCCAGGCTTCCGATGCCAGCTGCGACGCCTCGAGCACCCGGTCCTGATGGGCATAGCCAACCACCATCCCTGCCGTCGCGATGCCAAGTGACGCCTTGTCCCCCGCGGCGCTGCACAACTCCCGCAATTCGTCAAAGCCGTCACCGGCGACGCCGGCATGGACTCGCCAGCCTGTCCCGGACAACATGGTGCGCGAGGCGATGCGCATGGCCGCCCGGTGCGGGTGATCGGCGGGCAGTGCGTCGGCGATCTCGGCCGCTCGCCCCCAGCTCGCTCGCGCCGCGCTTATGTCACGGTTGGTCGCCCAGGTGGCGGCACGCATGTGCCAGTCGTAGGCGGCGTGCAGGTCACCGGCGGCCTCCACATGTTCTGCGATCAACGCTGCGTTTTCGTCCCTCGATTCCGGATCGCGGGCTTCGATTGCGGCGGCTACCCGCCGGTGCAGATCTGAGCGATCCGATCTGAGTTGTGCGCCGTAGGCCACCGAATGAATGAGGGGATGATGGAACACATACTCCGGTCGTCGGGTGAGGGTCACCACGTCGATGAGCTGGGCCGCCACCAGTTCGTCGACGACAGGCTCGATACCCAACACCGTGAGTAGGTCGACGCTGAATCGCGAGCCGATGACCGCCGCCGCGCTCAGCGTGCGCTTGGCTTTCGGATGGAGCCGGTCGATGCGCGCGGCGATGGTCGCCTGCAACGTGGCGGGCACACTCACTTCGCTGACCTCCGCGGCCGACGTGTAGGCACCCGGCTCCCCACGCAACACACCGCGCTCGGCCAGTTCGCGGACCAGCTCCTCGGCGAAAAACGGATTACCGGCCGCCCTCTCGACGACTCTGCGGCCCACGGCATCGACCGACAGGTCCGGTCCGAGGAGATGTGCGACGAGTGCTGCGGTTTCTGAATCACTCAGCGGCGCAAGGGCTACGGTGTGGGCATCAGCCACTCGGGTCAACGCACCGTGGTATTCCGGTCGGTAGGCGACCAGCACCAGCGAGGGCGTCTGCGGGATCACCTCAAGGAAATCAGTCAGCATCGACTCGCTGATCTCGTCTATCCAGTGGGCGTCCTCGACGACGTAGACCGTCGGCCTGTGGCGGGACAACCTGGCGGCGTTCACCAGCGCGGCCAACCGCCGCCGACGCGCATCGGGATCAATCGCGGGCACGACGGTGCTCGGGTCGGCGATGCCCAGCAGGTCATCAAGCAGCAGCACGTCCTCAGGGTCTGCGTCCGGAAATTGGTCTCGCACTCGCGCGCGGGCCGCCTGCCCCTCAAGACCCTCAACGCCGGTCGCCGCCCGCAGCAGACGCGCCACGGCGTGAAAGGGGACCTGGCTGGTGTGTGACTCACAGAAGGCGGTCGACACCCCCACACCCCGGACCGCTGCCATCGCTGCCACCTCGCGCACCAGGCGGCTCTTGCCGATGCCGGGTTCGCCTACCACCACAACCACCGCGCCCTGACCACCGAGGGCGCGGTTCAACAACCCCTCGACGGCGGACATCTCCAACCGGCGACCGACCAGATTCGAGTCAGCGCGCTCGGCAGCGCGATGCCGGTCTCCTATGCCCAGTAAGCGGTAGGCGGTGACGGGTTCGCTGGCGCCCTTGATGCGGACCATCTCCGGTTCACTCAGCGTCGCTGAGTCATCAACCAGTCGCGCGGTGGAGACGCTGAGCATCACCCCACCCGGCGGTGCGACCGATTCCATCCGTTGAGCCAGGCCCACCTGATCACCTATGGCGGTGTAACCGGAAGGCCCCGAGCCGATTTCACCGGCGATCACCTGACCGGAGTTAAGACCCACGCGCACAAGCAGTTTCGTGCCGTCTCGGCGCTCGACCTCGGTGCCCAGAGCCTTCGCTTCTTCCTGAATGCTCAGCGCCGAGAGACATGCGCGAAGGGCATGGTCCTCCATTGCCGCCGGCGCACCGAACACCGCCATAATGCCGTCGCCGGTGAACTTGTCCACCGTGCCGCCGTACCGCCGGACAACGGCCGCGCAACGGTTGGCCAGATGGACCATGATCTCGCGCAGCCGTTCCGTCCCGACGGTCGCCGCTATCTCCATCGAATGCACCACGTCGGCGAACAAGACGGTGACTTGCTTGTACTCGGCTGCTCCAGTCGCGTGACGCAGGGGTGTACCGCATTTGCTACAGAAATTGGCCGGAGGACTGGTCTGCGCGCCGCAGGAACTACAGACCAGCCCGACCTGGGCCAGTTCACGGCTGCCATCCCCGGTGGGGTCCACGTCAGTATCGTTTCACCGCTGGTCAACGATGTCTTGCAGATCGGCATGCCAACTGTCGCGACTGCGCGATACCGATCCCTGAAGTCCGGATACGAGGCGTCCTCACCGGGCGGCAAGCACTGGTACCGCAAGACAGGTAGTCGGCTACGCATGTGCTGAGTGACCAGGGCACCAAAGCTGGGTGGTGAAGGTACTTCGCCGACCAGCCTTGGGGGCCACCATGACCATCGCAGTTGACGCGCCGACCTGCCCGAACGTCTTTGATGCCGGACTTCCGACGATTGACTATGAGCATTGCCGAAGCCTCGACGAGGCCCACGCGATCATTCGCCGCGCACGACGGCAGGCTCCGATTGCCATCGGCCCCCACGGGCCGGAGTTCTTGACCTATGAACTGGTTCGGACCGTGTTGCGCGACCCCCGATTTCGCGTGCCCCAGGGCATGTTCCTTGCTTCCCAAGGGATTACGAGCGGCCCGCTGTGGGAGCGAGTCGCAACGAACCTGATCAGCCTCGACGGGCCCGCGCACCAGCGGCTGCGCCGCCTGGTGTCCAAGGCCTTCACCCCGCGGGCCACCGCCCGGCTGGGCACCACGATCGTCGAAGTGATCAACGAACTCATAGACCCCCACACCGCAACCGGGCGCTGCGACGTGGTCGCCGACATCGCCCGTCAATACCCGATCCCGATCATCTGTGCGCTGTTGGGCGCCCCGGCCGAGGATTGGAAGCTGTTCTCGGAATGGACGGACGACATCTTCAAAGCCTTCAGCTGGGAGGTCGCCGCGCACGAGCGGACCATCCTGGCGGCATGGGACGAGCTCGACGCCTACATCGACGACATGGTCGCCCAGCGGCGGCTCACGCTGACCGACGACCTCCTCTCGGATCTGATCCGCGCCGAGGACGACGGCGATCGCCTCACCGCCGAAGAGCTGCGGATGCTGGTAGCGGGCCTGTTGATGGCCGGCACGGACACCACCCGCAACCAGTTGGCCGCCTCGGTGCAGGTGCTGTGCGATCGTCCCGACCAGTGGGCGCTGCTGGCCCAGCATCGCGAGCTCGCGGCAAATGCGGTCGAAGAGACGATGCGGCACTCACCGATCGCGGGCCTCACCCTCCGCATCGCCCTCGAGGACGTCGAGGTCGCCGGGTTCATGATCCCGGCCGGCACGCTTGTCATCGCCAACACGGCCGCCGCGAACCGCGACCCCGCCGTCTACGACGATCCCGACCGGCTCGACATCACCCGCGTCGAAGCCGCACCGATGCAGACCTTCGGCGCCGGCATGCACTACTGCCTCGGCGCCAACCTGGCCCGACTGGAGCTGAGCGAAGCCCTGACGGTCATGGCGCGGCGCATGCCCCACGCGCGCCGCAGCGGCCCAGCCCCATGGAAGCCCCTCACCGCTATCAGCGGACCGGCCACGCTGCCAATCGAATTCGACCCGTCATAGGAAGCCGGCTCACTCGCCCTGCGCGTGCCGCCCGGCGGCGATCTGCCGTCGGACGAACGGCGACAGCACTGCTTCGTAGTGACCCAGCAACTCGTCGCAGATGACCGGCCAGCTCCGGCCGACCACACTGCGTCGGGCGGCCACGGTGTAACGGCCCCGTTCGGCGATCAGGTGTGCAACCGCGTCGGGCAACCGGGATTCGAACTCGTTGACGGCCAGCAGCAGACCGGTGCGCCACGGTGTGACGAGGTCACGTGGGCCGCCGGCGTCGGGGGCGATCACCGGCAACCCCGACGCCAGCGCTTCTTGCACGACCTGACAAAACGTCTCGTGCTCACCGGGATGCACGAACACGTCCATGCTGGCGTACGCCGCGGCGAGTTCGTCGCCGTATAGCGCACCCGTGAAAACCGCTGTCGGCATTGCCGATTGCAGCGTGATGCGGTCGACACCGTCGCCCACGATGACGAGCTGGACCGCGTCGTCGGCGGCCAGCCCGATGAGACGCTCGACGTGTTTCTCGGGCGCGAGGCGACCCACGAATCCGACCACCGGCTTGCCCTGCGGCGACCACCGTCGTCGCAGCGCCTCGTCGCGCGCGGACGGCGCGAAGCGCAACACGTCGACACCGCGTGCCCACCGGTGTACCCGCGGAAACCGATGAGCGACAAGCGATTCCATGGTCACGCTGGAAGGCGCCAGGGTACGGTCGGCGAGACCGTGCAAATGGCGGAACCAGGCCCAGGCGGCCCGGGCGGTCATCGGAATGCCGTAGCTGGCCGCGAAGCCCGGAACGTCGGTTTGATACACCGCGACCGTCGGCACCCCCAGCCAGCGGGCCGCCCGCAGCCCGCCGTAGCCCAGCAGTGCCGGCGACGCCAGATGAACCACGTGCGGATCGAATCCGCGCAACACCTTCACCAGCCGGGGTGTGGGCACACCGAGCGGCAGGGTGGTCACCTTGGGGAACATCCGGGACGGCACCCGGTGCACGCGGATCCCGTCGTAGATGCGATCCGCCCGCGGCTGCCCCGGAGGCGTGTCGGGGGCGATGACGAGGGCTTCGTGACCCGTCCGGCGCAGATGCTCGAGCACCCGGATCACCGAGTTGCTGACACCGTTGACCTCGGGGAGAAACGATTCCGCGACGATGGCAACGCGCACATCACTACCGTGTCAGCGCCGGCTGTCGACAAGGTTGCCTGCGGGCATACGTCATGCGAAATTTGCAGGTCCGGCGCTTTTAGCGGCCCGGCCCCCGGTTGCGTCCGGTGGTACGTCGCGACGGTCGAGCCACTTGTCCAGCAGCGCCAGCGCGATCAGGACCGCGGCCGCGCCCAGCCAGCCCACCACCGCGATGGACCCGGCGGGGATGATCGCCAGCCCGGCGTTGCGATGCTGCACGCGCACCAGGTTCGGATCGTTCTTGTTGTACTCGACGTAGATTCGCATCCCGGTGGCCAAATGGGACGGGTAGAGCACACCGAGTTCGGGACGATAGGTGACCCGCTCGGGGGTGACGAATTCGATGGTGGAACGGCGCGGTCCGGCACTGAGCACCTCCGCCTGCGCGACACCCATGTTGTGGGTGATCGCGAGGTCGTCGCGCCAGGCGCCGGCCACCAACAGCACGGACTGCAAGGTGACCAGGCCCGTCACGATCAGCACCGCGATTCTGGCCCACCGCAACGCAATCCTAGCCCGCGTTCTCGGCGGTTCGTCACTACGGCCATGAATCAGTATGTGCAGCAGAGCTTTTGGAGAAACCGCCATCTAGGTGCGCCTCACAACGCGGCCTTGATGGCGGCGTGCAGCTGCCGCAGCGACGAACGGTCGGCCTTGACCTCCAACACCCGCATGCTGGCTCCGGGTTCGTCGAGCGCCGTGCGCAATTCGCCGACCTCGATCTGCCGGCTCTCGACGTGGTAGGCGCGACACAGCGCACCCACGTCGACGTCGTGCGGGGTTCCGAAAATCCGCGACGAGACGTCGGAGAACCGCGGGTCGCCCTGTTCGAGCAATTCGAAGATGCCGCCGCCGTTGTCGTTGGAGACGACGATCGTCAGCCGGCGCGGGGTGGGCTCGGTGGGGCCGATGAGCAACCCCGAGCTGTCGTGCACGAACGTCAGGTCGCCGATCAGCGCGACGGTGCGTGCCGGGCTGTCCGGACCGCCCTCGCGTTCGTGGGCGAGAGCCGCCCCGATGGCGGTGGAGACGGTCCCATCGATCCCGGCGACGCCGCGGTTGGACCGCACCCGGATATCGCGGGTGTCCAGGCCGACCAGCGCAGCGTCCCGGACCGGGTTGGAGGCCCCGAGCACCAGCTGATCGCCGGGCGCCAGCCCGTCGGCCACGGCGGCCGCGACGTGCAGGCCGGTGGTCAGCGGGTGCGAGTCGAGCTGGGCGCGGACGGCGGCCAGCGCGTGCCGGTTGGTCTCCGCACAGCGGTGCAGCCACGCCGCGTTCGGCGCTCCGGTGGTGACCGCCCGGGTCCCGGTGGCCTGCGAATTGCCCGAAACGTCCGGCCAGCGCGGCCCGGTGGTCAGCGCGAACACCGGTACCTGCGGGTCGGCCAGCAACGTCGACACCGGCCGGTGCAGGGTGGGGCGGCCGAGCATGATCACCTGCTTGGGCCGCAGCAGGGGCAGCGCCAGCGGGTGCAGCGGATTGGCCGGAGCGGGCGCCGTCGGCTCGGCGACGGTCGGCAGCTGCGCCAGGTTGGGCTGCAGACCCGCGCCGTGCCCGGCGATGACGACCGTGTCAGGTGACAGGTCGATTTCCAGCGGCTGGTCGAAGCTGACCGGCGGGGTGTAGGTCCACGGCCGTCCGCCCGGGCGACCCTGCGGCGTCGGCGTTTGAGGGTCTGGATCGGGCACCAAAGGTTCGCGCAGCGGGATGTCGAACTGCACGGGGCCGGCGTTGGCGGTACGAGATCCGGTGGCGGCCGCCAGCACCCGGCACGTGGCCGATCGCCAAGTGGCGTTCAGGGAGTCCAGGCGCTCGGGGGCGTCCTCGGCCAGGCCCAGGCTGATGGTGGCCCGCACCTGCGTGCCGAAGTAGCCCAGCTGTTCCATGGTCTGGTTGGCTCCGGTGCCCAGCAGCTCGTAGGGCCGGTTGGCCGACAGCACGATCAGCGGCACCCGCGCGTAGTTGGCCTCGATCACCGCCGGGCCGAGGTTGGCGACGGCCGTGCCGGACGTCATGGCGACGCAGACCGGTGCGCCGGCGGCGATGGCCAGGCCGATGGCCAGATAGCCGGCGGTGCGCTCGTCGATGCGGACGTGCAGGCGGATGCGGCCGGACCGGTCGGCGTCCTGCAACGCGAAAGCCAGCGGGGCGTTCCGCGAACCGGGACAAAGCACCACATCGCGGACACCGCCGCGAATCAGCTCGTCAACGACGACGCGAGCCTGTGTCGTCGAAGGGTTCACTCCTACAGGGTGTCACAGACCGCCGACGATGCCCGCCGGGCGCATTCAGACCTGGTCGTCGGTGAAGAACTTGAGCATGGCTTCGTTGACGGCGTCGGGTCGTTCGAAGAAGCCGAGATGACCGGCGTCGGGGATCTGCACGTAGCGGCCGTTGGGCAGCGCGTCCGCGACCTCGCGGCCCATATGCGGCGGGGTCAGCACGTCGTCGGAGAAGCCGATCACCAGCACCGGGGTCGTGATGCTGCGGTAGGCGGTCAACCGGCTGGTGTACGGCGCGATATCGAGCTGCGCGCGCGTGCCCGGGGTGGGCTTGAGGGGCCAGGTGGAGAACATCGCGATCCAGTCCGCGACCGCGGTGTCATCGTTGAGGGTCTTACGGGAAAAGTTTTCCAGCAGGCGGATTTTGGCGTCGTACGCGGCCGGCATCTCGACACCGGTGTCCGACAGCTCGGCCTCGGCGTCGCGGAAGAACTGCCGGGCCCGGTCCATGCGGCCGCGCGTGCCCATCAGCACCGCCGAACTGACCAGCTCGGGCCGGGCCAGCATGAGCTCCTGGGCGATGAACGCACCCATCGACATCCCGACGACGCGGGCCGGGGCCGCATTCAGTCCCTCGATCAGCGCCGCGGTGTCGGCGACCATGGTTTCCGTCGTGAATCCCTGAGCGTTCTCCGTGGCGCCGATTCCGCGATTGTCGAAGGTGATGACGCGGTATCCGGCCGCCAGAAACGCGGGGACTTGATAGGGGTGCCAGGTTCGTCCGGCGCCGCCGTGGCCGGCGATAAATACCACGGGCTCACCGGAACCGCGGTCGTCGTAAGCCAGGTTGATCACCCGGACGACGGTACAAGCAACCGATGGCAGGCCTTGACCCGGTCGATCCACCACTGCCGCCGCTCGGGCGCCGCCCGCAGCGCCCGCAGCCGCTCCGGATCGGGCGTGACCGGCCCCACCGGCAGGGCACCGTCGACAGGCGCGGCCGTCTCGGCGACGTCGTCGACGAACAGCCCGCCGGTGCCCAGTCCGCAGGCGTGCCGCAGTTGCGGCAGGGCCGCCGCCGCGCGCAGCCCGGCGGCGATTCCCACCGCCGAGTCCAGCGCGCTGGAGACCACGACCGGGATGTCGATCTGCGCGGCGATCTCGAGCAAGGCCGAAATCCCGCCCAGCGGAGCGACTTTGAGCACCGCGATGTCGGCAGCGTGCGCGTGGACCACGGCCAGCGGGTCGTCGGCCTTGCGGATGCTCTCGTCGGCGGCGATGGGCACGTCCGGCATATCCGGGCGCCGGCGCAGCTCGGCGAGCTCATCGACGCGCGCGCAGGGCTGTTCGAGGTACTCCAGCGGCCCGTCGGCGGTCAGTGCGGCCGCGGCCCGCACGGCCTCATCGACGCTCCAGCCGCCGTTGGCGTCCACCCGCACCGTCGGGACCAGTTCGCGCACGGCGTTGACCCGCGCGACATCGTCGGCCAGGGTCTGCCCGGGCTCGGCCACCTTCACCTTCGCCGTGCCGGCGCCGGGGAAGCGGGCGAGCACCTCGGGAACGTCGGCGGCGGGCACGGCCGGCACCGTGGCGTTGATCGGGACGCGGTCGCGACGGGCTGGCGGCGGCTTCCGGTAGGCGGCCTCGATGCCCGACGCCAGCCAGTGCGCGGCCTCGCGCGGCCCGTATTCGACGAACGCCCCGAATTCGCCCCACCCGGCCGGTCCGTCGATCAGGGCGACCTCGCGGGTGGTGATGCCGCGGAAGCGCACCCGCATCGGCAGGGCCACCACGTGCAGGCGGTCGAGCAGGTCCTCGAGCGTCGGCGTCACGCGCTGTGGACCTGGCGGCCCGCCAGATACGTCGCCCGCACCTGAAGGTCGGCGATCTGCTCGGGCGGCACCGCTCGCGGATCGGCGGAGAGCACCACCAGGTCGGCGTACTTGCCGACCTCCAGCGAGCCGATCACGTCGTCGGAGAACAGCTGCCAGGCCGCGTCGATGGTTTGCGCGCGGATCGCCTGCTCCACGGTCAGGCATTCCTCGGGTCCGAGCACCCGGCCGCTGGGCGCCGTGCGGGTCACGGCCACACTGATGTTGCGCAGCGGTTCCTCGGGCGTGACGGGCGGGTCGTTGTGCAGTGAGATGCGCATCCCGGTGGCCACCGCGGATCCGGCTGGCATCCAACGGGTTCCGCGTTCCTCGCCGAAGAGGCCGTCGACGATGACGTCCCCCCAGTAGTGGATCTGGTCGACGAAGATGCTGCAGGTGACGCCGAGGTCGTGGGCGCGCCGCAGCTGCTCGGGCCGGATGGCGCCGACGTGCTCGAGGCGTAGCCGGTGATCGTCGCGCGGATGGCGCTTAAGGGCTTCTTCGTAGACGTCGAGGATGGTGTCCACGCCCGCGTCGCCCTGCACGTGGCAGGCCATCGGCCAGCCCAGCGGGAAGTACGCGCCGACGATCTCGTGCAGCTGCTCTTTCGTGTAGTTGGCGCAGCCGCAGGAGCCCGGCACGACGCCGATGATCCGGGTGGCCTCGGTGTCCAGATACGGGAACGAAAGGTCGATATTGCCGATCCAGGGCGAGCCGTCGACCCAGATCTTGATGCCGACCTGCCGCAGGATGTCGTCGCCCTGCCCGGGTGTGGCGGCGGTCGACATCTGCGGGTTGGAGATCTCGTAGGTGCGCAGCCGCACCGTGAGCTGCTCGCGAAGTTGCTCGACCACGGGTCGGAAGTTCGGGTCGAAGGCCATCTCCGAGCAGGTGGTCAGGCCGGCGCGGTTGAGCCGAGCGCACTCGGCGAGCAGCATCTGCGGGTAGTCGGCGAAGTCGATCGCCCCGCCGAGCAGCGGGAACACGGCGCCGGTCTCCTCGGCGGTGCCGTCGAGTTCACCATTGGCGTCGCGGCCGTACTTGGCGCCCTTGGGATCCGGGGTGTCACGGTCGAGCCCATGAAGCTTGGCGGCGCGCGAATTGAAGTAGGCCTTGTGCCCGGAGTTGTGGATGATCACCAGTGGGCTGTCGGGCGCGACGTCGTCGAGCCAACTCAGGGTCGGTTCCGGAAGGCCCCTCTGCAGCAGCGGATCCCAGCCGTTGAGGAAGGCGCCGTCGGATCCCCGCCGGGCGACCTCGGAGTGAATCGCCGCGACGACGTCGTCGGCGCCGCGCATGGTGACCGGCCGGATGTCGACGAGGCGGTCCGACAGGGCGACCGCCTCCATCAGCGGATGCCCGTGTGCCTCTACGAAGCCCGGCATCACGCAGCCGTCGCCGACATCGACGGTCCGAGTGCCGGGGCCGACGAATTCGGCGACCTCGGTGCGGGTGCCGACGGCGATGATCTTGCCGTCGGCGATGGCGAGCGCCTCGGCGGTGGGCCGCGCCTCATCGACGGTCAGGATGGTTCCGGTCATGACGAGATCTGCATCGGCCATGGGGAGGGATCGTACTGATTGCCGGTGTCGAACAGGGTGCGGCTGACCCAAATTGCAACACGTTCTAGTCTGGCCCATGAGTCGCGTCCGCGACGATGCTGTGGGGACCCCCAGCCGCGCGGCGGCGAGGGGACGATGTGATGAGGAGGAGCGGCGCCATGACGGCCGACCTGTTGCGCAACCCGACCCATAACGGCCACCTGCTCGTGGGCGCGCTCAAGCGCCACAAGGCCAAGCCGGTGCTGTTCCTCGGCGACACCACGCTGACCGGTGGTCAGATGGCCGAGCGGATCAGTCAATACATCCAGGCGTTCGAGGCGCTGGGCGCGGGCACCGGCGTGGCGGTCGGCCTGCTGTCGCTCAACCGCCCCGAGGTGCTGTTGATCATCGGCGCCGGCCAGACGCGGGGCTACCGGCGCACCGCCCTGCATCCGTTGGGCTCTCTCGACGACCACGCCTACGTGCTCAACGACGCCGGCATCAGCTCGCTGATCATCGACCCCAACCCGATGTTCGTCGAGCGGGCGCTGGCGCTGCTGGAGAAGGTGCCCGGGCTCAAGCAGATCCTCACCATCGGCCCGGTGCCCGAGGCGCTCAGCGGCGTCGCGGTCGACCTGGCGGCCGAGGCGGCCAAGTACGACCCGCAGCCACTTGCCGCCGCGGACCTGCCGCCGGATCAGGTCATCGGCCTCACCTACACCGGGGGCACCACCGGCAAGCCCAAGGGCGTGATGGGCACCGCCCAGTCGATCTCCTCGATGACCCAAATCCAGCTCTCGGAATGGGAATGGCCGGAGAACCCGCGGTTTCTAATGATCACCCCGCTCTCCCACGCGGGCGCCGCGTACTTCCTGCCCACCCTGATCAAGGGCGGCGAAATGCATGTGCTGCCCAAGTTCGATCCCGCCGAGGTGCTGAAAACCATTGAAGAGAAGCGCATTACGGCGACCTTCCTGGTGCCGTCGATGCTGTACGCGCTGATGGACCACCCTGACTCGCACACCCGCGACCTGTCGTCGCTGGAGACCGTCTACTACGGCGCCTCGGCGATCAACCCGGTGCGGCTGGCCGAGGCGATCCGCCGGTTCGGCCAGATCTTCGCCCAGAACTACGGCCAATCCGAAGCGCCGATGGCCATCACCTATCTGGCCAAGGCCGAGCACGACGAGCAGCGACTGACGTCCTGCGGGCGCCCGACGCTGTTCGCGCGGGTGGCGCTGCTCGGGGAGGACGGCAAGCCGGTCCCGCAGGGCGAGCCGGGCGAAATCTGTGTGAGCGGACCGCTGTTGGCGGGCGGCTACTGGAACCTGCCGGAGGCGACGGCCGAAACATTCAAGGACGGCTGGCTGCACACCGGCGACATGGCCCGCGAGGACGAGGACGGCTTCTATTTCATCGTCGACCGGGTCAAGGACATGATCGTCACCGGCGGCTTCAACGTGTTCCCGCGCGAGGTCGAGGACGTCGTCGCCGAGCACCCGGCCATCGCTCAGGTGTGCGTGGTCGGTGCGCCCGACGAGAAGTGGGGCGAGGCCGTCACCGCGGTGGTCGTGCTGCGCTCCGACGCGCCCCGCGATGACGCGGCGATCGAGACGATGACCGCCGAAATCCAGGCCGCGGTCAAGGACCGCAAGGGCTCGGTGCAGTCGCCCAAGCGCGTGGTGCTCGCCGACTCGCTGCCGCTGACCGGCCTGGGCAAGCCGGACAAGAAGGCCGTGCGCGCCCAGTTCTGGGAGGGCGCCGAGCGCTCGGTGGGCTAGAAGCTCGCCCAGCGTGCGGCGGGCCGCACAGTCGAGGCCGAACGTGCGGCTGACCGCACACTCGGCCAGGGCTAGGCCGTCGCGCCGGCGACCAGCAGGTCGAGCATGCGTCCGGTCTGTTCGGGCGACCCGCTGACCAGAAAGATGCCGATAAGGCTGGACACCACGTCATCAGCCCGCACGTCGGCGCGCAGGCTGCCGTCGTCGGCGCCCGCCCGCAACAGCGACGCGACGGCGCCGACGATGCTGTCGCGGGTCTGGCTGGGTTCCATGGCGCCGGAGTCGAAGATCGCGTGCAGGGACTCGGCCATGCCACGTTTGGCGGCCACGAAGCCGGCGTAGCGGTCCATCCAGCGTCGCAGCGCGGTCGTGGGCGGATGCCGAGTGAGCAGCTGGGCGGCGGCCGCGGCCACCTCGGCGAGCTCGGCGCGGTAGACGGCCTCGACGAGGGCCTCCCGATTGGGAAAGTGGCGGTACAGCGTGCCGATCCCCACCCCCGCATCGCGGGCGATCGACTCGAGCGAGGCCGACGCGCCCTGCTCGGTGAATGCTGCGGTGGCCGCCGCCAGCAGCCGTTCGCGATTGCGGCGCGCATCCGATCTTCCAACCAAAGCGGAGGTTCCTCCGTTTCTGCTACTCTGACGAAAGCGGAGGGCCCTCCGCATTTATCCAGTGTCTCACGATCGAGGGAGCACCATGACTGACCAATCCCGGCCCGGCGGCATCGGCACGCTCGACACGAGGCCCGTCGCTCGTATGGGCTACGGCGCCATGCAACTGTTCGAGGCAGCGACCGTCGACGACGCGGCCGCGGTGCTGCGCCGCGCGATCGAGCTCGGCGTCAACCACATCGACACCGCGTCGTTCTACGGCCCCGGCGAGGTGGACCGCCGGATCCGCGCGGCGCTGGCCCCCTACCCGGGCGACCTCGTCATCGTCAGCAAGGTCGGCGCCCGCTACACCGGCGAACAACCCATTCCGCTGGCCGCCGCCCAGAAGCCGGCCGAACTGCGCGCCGCGGTCGACGACGATCTGCGCGAGTTGGGCCTGGACCAGATTCCAGTGGTGAACCTGCGCCGGCTCGATCTCGGTCCGGGCCTGGCCGCCGAGGGCGACCAGATCGTCGACCTCGACGATCAACTCGCCGAGATGATCGCGCTGCGCGACGAGGGCAAGATCGGCGGGATCGGGATCAGCGCCGTGCCGCTCGAGGTGGTGCGCCGCGCGCTGCCCGCCGGAATCGTCTGCGTGCAGAACGCCTATAGCGTGCTGGACCGCTCGCAGGAAGCGACGCTCGAACTGTGCAAGGCCGAGGGCATCGCGTGGGTGCCGTACTTCCCGCTCGGCTCGGCGTTCCCGGGATTGCCAAAGGTCGCCGACCATTCGGTGGTCGTCGACATCGCCGGCGAAATCGGCGCGACACCGTCCCAGGTCGGGCTGGCCTGGATCTTGGCGCACGCGGCGAACACTCTGCTGATCCCCGGCACCCGGTCGATCGCCCACCTCGAGGAGAACCTCGACGCGGCCGGGGTATCGCTGGACGCCGACGCGCTGGCGCGGCTCGACGCCGTCGGTACGACGGTGCCCCAGGCTCATGGTGCGGAGCCCTTTGAGAGGTAACGTCGCTGCTTATGGGAAGCGGCGAACACGTCCGGCCGCCGTGGTGGCTGAAGCCGGCCAACAAGGTCTTCATCCGGATGTCCCGGCTGGGCCTGAGCTTCGGCGGCGAGAGCCCGGTGGTGTTGACCGTACCCGGCCGGAAGTCCGGAACGCCCCGCTCGACGCCGGTGACACCGATGACGGTGGACGGCAAACGTTATGTGGTGGGCGGATTTCCGGGCGCGGACTGGATCCGGAACGTCCGCGCCGCCGACTATGTGACGCTGGCCCGCGGCCGGAGCTCGGAGCGAGTACGGATGGTGGAGTTGTCCGCCGACGCGGCGCGGCCGTTCTTGCGGGCGTTTCCCACTGAGGTGCCCACCGGTGTCGCCTTCATGAAACGCTCTGGGTTGCTGAAAGACGGTCGGCCCGAGGAGTTCGAGGCGCTGGCCGGCGTGTGTCCGGTGTTCCGGCTGGACCCGGCATAGGAGTTCAAACACATTGAGTGACAATCCCTTTGATACGCAGGCATGGCGTCCCGTCGACGGGTTCGGCGACCTGACCGACATCACCTATCACCGGCATGTCGATGACGCCACGGTGCGGGTGGCGTTCGACCGTCCGGAGGTGCGCAACGCGTTCCGGCCGCACACCGTCGACGAGCTCTACCGGGTGCTCGACCACGCCCGGATGTCCCCCGACATCGGCGTGGTGTTGCTGACCGGCAACGGACCATCGCCCAAGGACGGCGGCTGGGCGTTCTGCTCCGGCGGCGATCAGCGCATCCGCGGACGCAGCGGCTACCAGTACGCCTCGGGAGACACCGCCGACACGGTCGACACCGCCCGCGCCGGCCGGTTACACATCCTGGAGGTCCAGCGGCTGATCCGGTTCATGCCCAAGGTGGTCATCTGCCTGGTCAACGGCTGGGCGGCCGGCGGGGGGCACAGCCTGCACGTGGTCTGCGACCTCACCCTGGCCAGCCGCGAGCACGCCCGCTTCAAGCAGACCGACGCCGACGTCGGCAGCTTCGACGGCGGCTACGGCAGCGCGTACCTGGCCCGCCAGGTCGGACAGAAGTTCGCCCGCGAGATCTTCTTCCTGGGCCGCCCCTACACCGCCGAGCAGATGCACCAGATGGGCGCGGTCAACGCCGTCGTCGACCATGCCGAGCTGGAATCCGAGGCCATCCAGTGGGCGCGCGAGATCAACGCCAAATCGCCGCAGGCACAACGCATGCTGAAGTTCGCGTTCAATCTGCTCGACGACGGCCTGGTGGGCCAGCAGCTGTTCGCGGGCGAGGCCACCCGGCTGGCCTACATGACCGACGAGGCCGTCGAGGGCCGCGACGCCTTCCTGGAGAAGCGGGATCCGGACTGGAGCCGGTTCCCGCGCTACTTCTAGCGGCGGGCGCGCCGGGGGCACCGCCTAGACTCGCGTCACGTGAGCAAGAGTCCCCTCCGCCGGATCGCCGACCAATTCTCCCTGGCGATCATGCGACCGCCCATGGCGCCGCAGGTACTGGTCAACCGGCCGCTGATCAAGCCGATCGAGTTGGCAGGCAAGCGCATCCTGCTGACCGGGGCATCGTCCGGGATCGGCGAGGCCGCAGCCGAACAGTTCGCCCAGGCGGGCGCTACGGTGGTGGCCGTCGCCCGTCGCCAGGATCTGCTGGACGCGCTGGCCGGGCGAATCACGGCCGCGGGCGGTGAGGCCATATCGATCCCGTGCGACGTCTCGAATATGGACGCCGTCGACGCCCTGGTCGCTGACGTCGAAGAACGTCTCGGCGGCATCGACATCCTGATCAACAACGCCGGCCGGTCCATCCGCCGGCCGTTGGCAGAATCGCTGGAGCGCTGGCATGACGTCGAGCGGACCATGGTGCTCAACTACTACGCGCCGCTGCGGCTGGTCCGCGGGCTGGCGCCCGGCATGCTCGAGCGCGGCGACGGCCACATCATCAACGTCTCCACCTGGGGCGTGATGTCGGAGGCTTCCCCGCTGTTCTCGGTGTACAACGCCTCGAAGGCCGCGCTGTCAACGGTGAGCCGGGTCATCGAAACCGAGTGGGGCAGCAAGGGGGTGCATTCGACGACGCTGTACTACCCGCTGGTCGCCACCCCGATGATCGCGCCGACCAAGGCGTACGAGGGAGTGCCCGCACTGACCTCAGCAGAGGCCGGCGAGTGGATGCTCACCGCCGCCCGCACCCGACCGGTCCGCATCGCACCGCGGATCGCGATCGCCGGCCGGGCGCTGGACATCGTCGGCCCTCGCTGGGTCAACGCCGTCATGCAGCGCCAAAGCATCCAGCCCAACCGCAAGACCGATGGCTGATCCGAACACGTGGTAGACACGTTTTCATGGAGATCCTGGCCAGCCGGATGCTGCTGCGACCGGCGGACTATCAGCGGTCGCTAGCCTTTTACCGCGACGAGATCGGGCTGGCTGTTTGGCGCGACTACGGCGCTGGCACAGTGTTTTTCGCGGGCCAGTCCTTGCTGGAGCTGGCCGGTTACGGCGCGCCCGACCCCTCCCAGGCCGCGTTCCCCGGTGCGCTGTGGCTACAGGTCCGCGACATCGAAGCCACCCAAGCCGAATTGGCGGGCCGCGGGGTGCCGATCGCGCGCGAAGCTCGCCAGGAACCATGGGGCTTGAAAGAGATGCACGTGACCGATCCCGATGGCCTCACGCTCATCTTCGTCGAGGTGCCCCCGGACCACCCGCTACGGCGTGACACCCGAGGTGAATAACCGGGAAACGCCGGTTAACTGAGAGGTAACATCTGGCGACGACTCAAGGTACACCCGCGTTTCGTCTGCCGCAGCATTCGACAATGGAAACCTCCTACCACCAGAATCAGGCCCTGTGAACATCCAATTGTTCCTCTTGATCATCGTCGTAATCACGGCATTGGCTTTCGATTTCACCAACGGCTTCCATGACACGGGCAACGCGATGGCGACCTCGATCGCCAGCGGCGCGCTCAAGCCCAAAGCAGCGGTTGCGCTATCCGCGGTGTTGAACCTTGTGGGCGCGTTCATGTCCACCGCCGTCGCCGCGACGATCGCCAAAGGCTTGATCGACGGGCACATCGTGACGCTGGAGCTGGTTTTCGCCGGCCTCGTCGGCGGCATCGTATGGAACCTGCTGACCTGGCTCCTCGGCATCCCCTCGAGTTCGTCGCACGCCTTGATCGGCGGCATCGTCGGCGCCACCATCGCCGCCGTCGGCGGACACGGCGTGCTCTGGAAGGGCCTGGTGTCGCACGTACTCATCCCGGCCGTGGTGGCCGCGATCCTGGCCATCGCCGTCGGGGCGATCGCGACCTGGCTCGTGTACCGGATCACCCGCGGTCTGGAGACTGGTCGCACCGAGGCCGGGTTCCGGTACGGCCAGTGGGGCTCGGCGTCGCTGGTGTCGCTGGCGCACGGGACCGGCGACGCACAGAAGACGATGGGCATCATCTTCCTGGCGCTGATGTCCTACGGCTCGATCAGCAGAAACACCGCCATGCCGCCCCTATGGGTCATAGTCGCTTGCGCGGTGTCGATGGCGGCGGGCACCTACCTGGGCGGCTGGCGGATCATCCGCACCCTGGGCAAGGGACTGGTCGAAATCCAGTCGCCGCAGGGCATGGCGGCCGAATCCTCCTCGGCCGCAGTGATTTTGCTCTCCACCCACTTCGGCTACGCGCTGTCGACGACGCAGGTCTGCACCGGTTCGGTGCTGGGCAGCGGGCTGGGCAAGCCCGGGGGCGAGGTTCGCTGGGGCGTGGCCGGTCGCATGGCCGTCGCGTGGCTGGTCACGCTTCCACTGGCCGGCGTTGTCGGCGCACTCACCTACTGGACCGTCCACCTGATCGGCGGCTACCCGGGCGCCATAGTGGGCTTCGCGCTGCTGGCCGCGGTTTCGGCCACCATCTACATCCGGTCGCGCAAGGTCAAGGTCGACGCCAACAACGTCAACGCCGAATGGAAGGGCGACCTGACCGCCGGCCTCGAAGAGTCCGACGATCAGCACCCGCCCTCGGATGCCGGACCCACCGCCCGGTACGACTCCGACGACCCCACGATTAAGGCGAACGCTTGATGAGTCACTTCAGCGACTGGTTCAACTACCAGGCCTCCCTCAAGATCCTGCTCTTCTCCATGCTGGCCGGCGCCGCACTGCCGGCACTGTTCGCCCTGGGCCTCCGATTCCACGCGGTGGGCGCCGGACAGGCCAGCACCGATGGTGGCTCGCCGCAGAAGAACCCGGCGCTGCTGGCCATCGCCTGGGCGATCTATGCGGTGGTGATCCTGGTGATCGCCTTCGCGCTGGCGTACATCTCGCGCGACTTCATCGCGCATCACACTGGCTACGCTTTCCTCGGAGCTAAAGCCAAGTAGCATCGATTGGTGCCCACGGATTTGCTAAGCCAAACACCGGGGGGTGTTGTCAGAGCGTGAACGGATTCCTCAATTCGATCGTCTCCTGGCTTCGTGCGGGATACCCCGAAGGCGTTCCAGCGACCGACACCTTCCCGGTGCTCGCGCTGCTGGCCCGCCGGTTGTCGAACGACGAAGCCAAGGCGGTGGCCTGCGAGCTGGTTCGGCGGGGCGAGTTCGACGATGTCGACATCGGCGTGCTGGTCACCCAGATCACCGATGAGTTGCCGTCACCCGCCGACGTCGAGCGGGTGCGGGTGCGGTTGGCGGCGCAGGGCTGGCCCTTCGACGACGCCGACGAGGCCGGGGACCCGGCATAGCCGTACTGCGCGCGCTGCATGTCCCGCCGGGTTCGGCGGCCTCGTCACTGTTGCCCGCGCTGCAGCGGGTGCTGGACGGACGTGAGCCCGCACTGGTCGCCCTGCCCGCGGACGACGACCGCGAGTCGGATGCGCTGCGGGCGGGTCTGCGCGTCGGGGAGGCCATCGACGACGACGTGGCCCTGGTCGCGGCGACGTCGGGAACCACCGGAATTCCCAAGGGCGCGTTGCTGACCGCCGCCGCTTTGACGGCCAGCGCGGCGGCCACCCATGATCGCCTCGGCGGGCCGGGCAGCTGGCTGCTCGCCTTGCCGCCCCACCACATCGCGGGAATCCAGGTTTTGGTGCGCAGCGCGCTCGCCGGCTCGATACCGGTCGAGATGGACGTCTCCGCGGGGTTCAATATTGCCGAATTGCCCGGTGCCATAAGGGCGTTGAGGCCTGGGCGGCGATACAGCTCGCTGGTTGCCGCGCAGCTGGCCAAGGCGCTCGGCGACCCGGCGGCTGCGGGCGCCCTCGCCGAACTGGATGCCGTGCTGCTCGGCGGCGGACCCGCGCCGCGACCGGTCCTCGACGACGCGGCCGCGGCGGGCATCACCGTGGTCCGCACCTACGGGATGAGCGAGACGGCCGGGGGGTGCGTGTACGACGGTGTTCCGCTGGCCGGCGTGCGCTTGCGCACGGTCGACGGGCGCATCGTCATCGGCGGCGCGACGCTGGCCAAGGGCTACCGCAATCCGGTTGAGCCGGATCCGTTCGCCGAGCCGGGCTGGTTTGCGACCGACGACCTCGGCGCCGTCAGCGACACGGGCGTGCTGACCGTCCTCGGTCGCGCCGACGACGCGATCACCACCGGGGGGTTGACGGTGTTGCCGCAGCCGGTCGAGGCGGCGCTGGGCAGTCATCCGGCCGTCGGCGAGTGCGCGGTGTTCGGGGTGACCGACGACCGGCTGGGTCAGCGGGTGGTCGCCGCGATCGTGGTGCGCGACGGATCCGCCGCGCCCACTTTGGACGCGCTGCGCGCGCACGTGACGCGCACCCTGGACGCCACCGCCGCGCCGCGCGAGCTGCACATCGTCGACGCACTGCCGCGTCGCGGCATCGGCAAGATCGACCGCGCGGCGTTGGTGCGCCGGTTCGCCGGCAGCGGTCAATAGGCTGTTCGTCCGTGAGAATCGCTCGACGGGAGGCAGCGCGCGAAGCGGTAGCGGTCACGGTCGCGGTGGTGCTGGTGGCGGCGGCGTTCGTGCTGCCGCGGATGAACTCAGGCGTGCACCCGCGCCTGGACGTCGGCGCCCAGAAGTTCGCCACCCATGCCGGCTCCGCGCCAATCTTCGGCGAATGGCTGATCCACGCCAGTTGGGGAACCGGGCCGGCGATTGCGATTGCGATCGCCATCGTCGCGTGGGGACCCATTCTGGCGCAACGTCTTTCGTGGCGGTCCTTAACTCTGGGCAGCTGGGCCACCGCGTGCGGATGGGCGTTCTCGCTGGCGATGATCGATGGCTGGCAGCGCGGCTTCGCCGGCCGGCTGACCACCCGGGACGAATACTTGTGGCAGGTGCCGGGCATCACCGATATCGGCGCGACGTTGCGCACGTTTGCGAGCCGGATCGTGGACTATCAGCCGAACTCGTGGACGACGCACGTGTCGGGGCATCCGCCCGGTGCGCTGCTGACGTTCGTCTGGCTGGACCGGCTCGGCCTGCACGGCGGCGCCTGGGCCGGGCTGGCGTGCCTGCTGGCCGGCTCGAGCGCGACGGCCGCGGTGGTGATCGCCGTGCGCGCGCTGGCCGACGAACAGACCGCGCGGAGCGCCGCCCCGTTCGTCGCCCTGGCGCCGACCGCGATCTGGGTGGCCGTCTCCGCCGACGGATACTTCGCCGGGGTGGCGGCCTGGGGCATCGCATTGTTGGCCGTGGCGGTGCACCGCCCGGTCCGATTCCCCGCGCTGACGGCCGCG
Source organism: Mycobacterium sp. 852002-51971_SCH5477799-a (assembly GCF_001667145.1). Taxonomy (GTDB): domain Bacteria; phylum Actinomycetota; class Actinomycetes; order Mycobacteriales; family Mycobacteriaceae; genus Mycobacterium. The sequence continues at coordinate 4,476 of NZ_LZIF01000014.1, read as the reverse complement.
GGCGCGGGCCTGCTGTTGGGCTGGGGTGTGTTCTGCAACTACGGCCTGATGTTGATGGGGCTGCCGGCGGTGGCGGTGCTGGCCTCGGCCCGACAGCCCACGGGCAACCGCTTGGCGGACTGGCGAGCGGTCCTGCGGGCGCTGGGCCCGGCGGCGCTGACCGCGATCGCCGTGGCGGTAGCCTTCGCGATGGCGGGGTTCTACTGGTTCAACGGTTACACCTTGGTGCAGCAACGCTATTGGCAGGGCATCGCCAAGGACCGCCCCTTCCAGTATTGGAGCTGGGCCAATCTGGCGTCGGTCGTGTGCGCGATCGGGTTGGGTGGGGTCGCCGGTATCAGCAGGGTGTTCGACTGGGCCGCCATCCGGCGCCGCTCCGGCTTCCATTTACTGCTGCTCGGCGTGCTGATCGCCATCGTCTGCGCAGACCTGAGCATGCTCAGCAAGGCCGAGGTAGAACGCATTTGGCTGCCGTTCACCGTCTGGCTCACCGCGGCGGCCGCTCTGCTGCCGGCGCGGTCACACCGGATCTGGTTGGCGCTCAATGCCTTCGGCGCGTTGGCGCTCAACACGATCATCCTGACGCACTGGTAGCAAAGCCTGCTAGAGGCCGGCGGCGCGGGTAACGCGCGTAAACCGGCTGGTGGGTGCGCACGCGTCGCGCACCACCCCGACGTCGTCGACAAAGTCCACGTCGGCCAGCTCCTCGAGGGTGACCACGTCAATGCCGTTGTCGCGTAATGCCTTCAAGGTCATATCACCGGTATCGGGCACCGACATGGGCACGGTGCGCAGGCACTGCGCCATCGCGGGCTCCGCGACGCCCAGCACCCACCACCCGCCGTCGCGGGCCGGCCCGAGCACGGCGGGCGCCTCGAGAAGCCTGCGCGCGCAAGCTGTCAACAGATCGGGGCTCACCTGGGGGGTGTCCATCCCGATCTGCAGCACCGGAAACCCGCCGGCCGCGTCGGCGTGCGCGTTGGCGAGCCGGGCCGCGAAATCGTCACCGCGCTGGGGTATTACGGTGAACGACGCGAGCCACCGCCGGATTTCGGCGGCGTGCGCGGCGGCGTCCAGGTCTCCGGTGAGGGCCACCACCCGCTCCGCCACCGGAGCGGCGGCCACGGCGTCGAGGGTGTCGAGCAGCGCGGCGGCGGCGATTTCGGCGGCGACGCGATCGCCGACGGCCGCCGCGAGTCGCGTCTTGGCCTGGCCCGGCTCGGGCGCCTTGGCGACCACCAGCAGGGTGACCGGAAGGACGCTCACGAAATCGCTTTCCAGAAGTCCAGGATCGCGGTGATGCTGCCCCGCAACGAACCGCTGACCTTCGACTTGCCGCCCGTCCTCGGGCCGTAGCTGACGTCGAGTTCGACGACGCGCCAGCCGGCGGCCGCGGCACGCACCAGCAGTTCCAGCGGGTAGCCCGATCGCCGGTCGACGACACCCAGCCGCAGCAGCGCCTCGCGCCGGGCGACTCGCATCGGCGCGATGTCGTGCACCGGCAGGCCGTGGCGGGTGCGCAGTCGCCAGCTCATGACCACGGTGCCCACCCTGGCCACCCACGGCCAGTGCAGCCCGGCTACCGGCCGGCGCCGGCCGGTCACCAGGTCGGCGCCGCGCTCCAGTTCGGCGACCAGCCGCGGCAGATCGGCGCCATCCATCGAGCCGTCGGCGTCGATCACCGCCACGATCGGGGTCGTCGCGGCCAGCACGCCCGCGTGGACGGCCGAGCCGTACCCGGCCCGCGGTTCGGCGACGACGTGGGCGCCGTGCCTGCTTGCGACCGCGGCGGTGTCGTCGGTGCTGTTGTTGTCCACCACCAACGCTCGGTAGCCCGCGGGTAGGGCGCTGAGCACCGCGGGCAGCGACTCTTCTTCGTTGAGGCAGGGCAGGACCACCGTGACCAGCCCGTCGGCCTCGGGCACGCTCAGAATCCGTGGTGTTGGTGGGGCTGCTGCGGGAACACCGGCTGCTGCTGCGTGGGCGGCGGCAAGGTCTGCTGGGTGTGCGGCGGGAGCGTCGGGGCCTGCGTGGCCTTGGTGCTCGGCGGCGAATACGTGCTCGGCGGCGGCGCCTCGGTGGTCGCCTTGGTGCTCGGTGGTGAATACGTCGTCGTCGGTGGCGAATACGTGGTCGTCGGTGGCGAATACGTGGTCGTCGGCGGCGAATACGTGGTCGTCGGCGGCGAATACGTGGTCGTCGGCGGCGAGTACGTGGTGGTCGGCGGTGTGTAAGGAGGGTTGTACGGCGGGTAGTTCGGCCCCCACCCCGGGATCGGGATGGGAATCGGAATAGGAATCGGCACAATAGGATTGGGGCGAGGCGCCCAACCCGGATCGGGACTCGGCGCGACACCGGGGTTGACCGGCGCCTCAGGAGCGGGGCCGTTCGGCACTCCGCCTCCCGACGGAGGGCCGACCTGCTGCGGAGTCGGGACGTAGCTAGGAGCCTCGACGGTGCCGCCCTGGAATCCGGCGTTCGGCGCATCGGGCGGGGGCGGCGGCAACGGCGCCAGCTGCTGGCTCGGCAAGATCGGCATGAACTTGCCCGGGGTGCCGTTCTGGACCCCCACCACCGGTTTCTGGCTGGCGGTCGGCTCAACTGCGACCGCGATCGCGGTGGCCAGCGACGCCAATCCGATGACCGCGAAGGCAACGACGGCGTTGCCGATCACCAACGATCGTCGCGACAGCTTCGTCGGCTCGTCCTCGTCGGCGTCGCCGTACTCGTCGAATTCGGGGTCGTACTCGTCGAATTCACCCGGGTACTGCTCACCCTCGTCGGCCATCGAATAGGCCAGCTGGTGGTCTTCGGCGTTCGGATCCGCGAACTCCGCTGCCGGCACGAAGGCCGTCTCATCACCGATCGGCCCCGTCGACGGCACCGCCGTGGTGGCGTCCCCGAACGCGGGCGCCATCGCGGTCTCATCGGCGGCCAGGCCAGCCGCTGGCACCATGGCCGTCGCGCCCCCCGCCTGCATAGCCGCCGCGGTTGCGGCGGCTATCGCGGCGCCGCGGGCGAGCGCAAAGGTAGGATCCTCGGCGACCTGCACCCGCATGGTCGACCCGTCGCGAAGCTCGTCGGCCACCCGGTTCAGCTCGGGCGACGCACCTAGCAGATACACATCCTGCGGGGCGCCGGGATGGCCGCTCAGATTCGCCATCATCGTGTGGAACGCGGTCGTCGCGTCGCCGCCCGATGAACCCGCCAGCTGCTGGCTCGCCAGCACGGTCGGCGGCGCGTCCGGATCACCGTCGCCCGAATCCACCATCGACAACGTCGCGGTCGCGTCGTCCATCACCAGCGCGGCGCCGGGCCGGCCGGCCGCGCGCATCAGGGCCGCCACCGCCTGCGACTCCGAGAGCACCGCGACGTTGTGGACGCCGGAATCCTCCAGCGCCCGCCGCAGCTGGTCGGCCGCGGGATGATCGGTCCAGCACAGCCGGGTACCGACCAGGTGGTGGTTCTCGCCGGCCAGCAGCCGATTCGTGCCGACCACGGTCTCGGTCAGCGTCCCGATCGGATTGTCGGCGAGGTCGACGACGGATTGGTCGATCACGTCGGTCCCCTGCGCGCCCGACCCGAGCAGGGCCAAGCGCGCGACGGGTCCGGTGACCGCAACCCCCAAAACGACGTCCATCCCGGCTCTCCTTCGGCTGGCTACCCCGCAGCCAGCGATGTCGAAGCATCATTACACTTGCGATACCGTTGGAGTATCAATCATTCAGGCGACAAGCTTCGTCTACTAGCGCAGCGTAACCAGCTTTTCGAACGACAGGACGATTGCCGCAGGATCATCTCCGCCCAGCAGCCGGCCTGAGCCACTGCCACGGCATCCGAACGGAGAATATGTTCGCAAGCGAGCAGTGCATTTCGCCCGGCGCGGTAATCCCTCGCCGAACGCCCGAAACTGCGCCCAGAATATCGATCCTCGCATCCCGGGAGGCATGGTGAGCCAGAGCAGCGACGACGCGCCTACCGGCCCCATCCGCGGTCAGACCCAGCAGTCACCGGCGCCGCGCATCATCCGTTCGCACGCCACGGGCGGCCCCGCGCCGGCCGCCGCGGGAGCGCAGCGGTACCGGCACGTCGGCGACCTGGCCGCGGTGGCATTGCTGATCCTCGCGGTGCTCCTGCCGTGGAACCTCTACTTCGGACTCGGAATCCCGGGCAGCAGCGCAACACTTTTCGTGCTGCTGATCGCGGTGACGGTGCTGGCCGTCGCCGCCGTCGCGATCGCCGGTTCCTGGCGGTCGGGCGGCGCGCGTTTCAATCCCGCGCGGGCCGCCCGGCTTCGCTTGGCACTCAACGTCCCCTATCTGCTGCTGGTGCTCGCCTTCGTCGTGTTCGACGCATACGAAACCGTCCGTTTCGGTGGCACGGTCAACGTGCCGGGTGGTGTCACCGCGCTGGTTCGACGGCAAGGACCACCTCGCGCTGGACACCGGCGGCGGACCACTGGCCCGGCTGTGGGCG
>NZ_LZIF01000013.1 GCF_001667145.1 Mycobacterium sp. 852002-51971_SCH5477799-a | reverse complement strand
CCTCCGCCCTATGGCCCGGCAATCGACACCCCGACTGAGCCCCTACCCCCGAAGGACGGCCAACCGTGAAAACCGACACCCTTGGAGCCGCCTGGCGATTCGCAATAGTTGCGATCGTGTGCCTGCTGGCGGCCTTCGGAATGATCGCCGTTTTCGGTCAGCTGCGCTTCGACCGCGAGACGATCTACCGCGCCGAATTCACCAACGTAAGCGGGCTGAAGGTTGGCAACTTCGTGCGCGTCGCGGGTGTCGAAATCGGCAAGGTCCGCAACATCGCGATCCGGGACAGCAAGATCGCCGTCGTCGAGTTCGGCGTCAGCAAAGACGTCGCGCTCACGTTGGGCACCAAGGCCGTCGTTCGCTACCAAAACCTCACGGGTGAGCGCTATCTCGCGCTGCAGGAAGGCGCCGGTGGGCTGGCCGCGCTGCCACGCGGCGGCACGATTCCCATCGACCGGACTGCGCCGGCCTTGGACCTGGACGCGCTGATCGGCGGACTCAAGCCGTTGTTCCGCGCTCTGAACCCCGATCAGGTCAACACGTTGACACAGCAGCTCATCGCCGCCTTGCAAGGCGAAGGGCCGACGGTCGGCTCGTTTTTGCGCCAGACGGCGGTGTTCACAAGCACGCTGGCCGATCGCGACGCGCTGATCGGAGACGTGATCACAAACCTCAACACCGTACTAGGCTCGGTGAGCGACCAGAGTCGGCAGTTGGATACGGCCGTGAGCACGCTGTCCGATCTAGTTGGTGCGCTGGCAGCCCGCAAGACCGACGTCAGGGATTCGCTGGCGGCACTCAACACGTCGTCGGCGACCTTGGCCGACCTGTTCACCCAGATTCGCCCGCCCCTAACGAAGTCGGTGACCCAGGCCGACCGAGCGGCGGCAATCGTGGTGGCCGACCACGACTTCTTCCAAGACTTCCTGTCTCGACTACTGCCCACGTATAAACTGCTGTCGCGCCAGGGACTCTACGGCGACTTCTTCAACGCGTATATGTGCGAGCTGGTGCTCAAAGTCAACGGCAAGGGCGGTCAACCGACCTATGTTCGGGTGGCCAGTCAGACCACCGGGCGGTGTGCACCGAAGTGAAAAGGCCATCTGAGTACAACCCCAAAATAGTCGGCCTGATCGGCACATTGAGCGTGGCCGCCCTTGTCGCTCTGGCACTAGGCTTCAAGCACCTTCCGTTCGTGGACTCTGATCGGCGCTACACGGCCTACTTCGCCGAGGCAGCGGGACTGATCCCGGGCTCACCGGTGCAGGTCGCCGGGTTCCGAGTCGGCGAGGTCACCGACGTCAGACTCGACGGACCCCGGGTGCTGGTCGAGTTCACCATGGACGACAGCATCCATCCCGGTGATCGCACGGCGGCTGCGATCAAGACCAAGACCCTGCTGGGCACTCGGTTGGTCGAGGTGACCACACACGGCGACGGCCGCCTCGAAGGTCCGATTCCTTTGCAGCGCACGACATCTCCCTATGAGCTTCCGCAGGCGCTCGGTGACCTATCTCAAACCATCGCGGGCCTCGACACCAACAAACTCAACGAGTCGCTGACCACACTGGCTGAGACGTTCAAGAACACTCCCGCTGACTTGCGGATGGCCGTCGAGGGCATCTCTCGATTCTCCGACACGCTCAACAAACGTGACGAGCGACTTCGAAACCTGTTCGCCGACGCCAACAAGGTCACTGGCGTGCTCCGAGAACGCAGTGATCAGATCGTGGGCTTGGTGAACGACACCAACTCGCTACTCGGCGAATTAAGCGGCGAAGCCACCACCCTGACTCAGTTGTCTGGGAATATCTCCGCACTGGCCCAACAGATTTCGGGGTTGGTGGCAGACAATAAGTCCACGTTGCGTCCGGCGTTGGAGAAGGTAAATGGTGTGCTGACGATGATCGACAACCGCCGCGACGACCTGATCAAATCGATTCACCTGATCAGACGATTCAGTTTGTCGCTCGGGGAATCAGTGTCCGCAGGGCCATTTTTCCGCGAATATCTGGCGAACCTGGTGCCGGGTCAATTCTTTCAGCCGTTCATCGACGCCGCATTCTCTGACCTCGGGCTGGATCCCCACACGCTGCTGCCCTCCCAGCTGACCGATCCCCAGGTGGGTCAGCCGGCGACGCCGGCGCTGCCGGTCCCCTTTCCTCGCACCGGTCAGGGCGGGCCTCCGCGACTGACGGTGCCTGACGCCATCACCGGTAACCCGGGCGATCCGGGATGCGGTCCACCAGGTTTGCCTCTGCCGGGACCGAGCGGCTGTTACCCCTACCGCGAACCAATGCCCGCGCCGCCACCCGGGGGGCCGCCGCCGGGGCCGCCAGCTGGCTATGATCCCGCGGCACCGGCGGAGAACCTTCCGCCGTCCACGCCGGTCGAGGTCAATTCCCCGAATATGATTCCCGACTTCCCGCGACCGGGGCCGACGCCATGACCCGACACAACGTCAGCCGCCCAACGGTCCGCATCGCTTTGGCCGTCACGCTGGTCTGCGCGTTGGTCGGCGGTGTCTGGCTGACCTTCAGGGAAGTCCGACGCAGCGAGCGGATCCACGTAACGGCTTACTTCGCCAACACCAACGGCCTGTACGTGGGCGACCAGGTGCGCATTCTGGGAGTACCGGTCGGCGAGATTGAGAGCATCACCCCGAGCCCAAGTCGCGCCCGGGTTACGTTCTGGTACGACGCTAAGTACACCGTGCCGGCCGGGGCCGGCGCGGCGATACTGTCACCTGGATTAGTCAGTGCACGCGTTATCCAGCTGACGCCGGCGTACACCGGCGGCCCCAAAATGGCCGACAACGCGACCATCGCCCAGAGCCGCACCGCCGTTCCGGTCGAGTACGACGACCTCCGAGAGCAACTGGCGAAACTCAACCAGACACTGCAACCCACGCAAACCGGCGGCGTCGCTCCCGCTGGGCAGCTGATCAACACCGCCGCCGACAATCTGCGCGGGCAGGGGGCCCAGATCCGCGATGCGCTCACCAAACTCTCCGAAGCGATCTCAGCAGTCGGAGATCACAGCGGAGACATTGGGGGCACGGTCAAGGATCTGTCGGTGCTGGTCTCCGCGCTGCAGTCGAGCAGTGACGTGCTGGCGCGCCTCAACGGCAACCTAGCGACCGTCACCGGCTACGTCGCCCAGGATCCCAAGGCGATCGGCAACGCGGTCCGTGATCTGAACACCGCACTGGCGGACGTGCAGGCATTCGTCGCCGACAACCGCGAGACCCTTGGCACGACAGTCGACAAGTTGACCTCGCTGACGTCCGCGGTAAAGACCAGCCTGCCCGATCTGAAGGAAGTGCTGCATGTTGGGCCAAACGCATTGGCGAACTTTGCCAACATCTACCGCCCCGCAGCCGCCGCGATAGGAGGCAGCTTCGCGTTGGCCAACTTCGCCAGCCCCATCCAGTTCATCTGCGGCGCCATTCAAGCCGCATCCAAACTCAACTACCAACAATCGGCCAAGCTGTGCGTGCAATACCTGGCACCGATACTCAAGAACCGGCAGTACAACTTTGCCCCGATCGGCACCACGTTCGGCCTTGGCGTGATCCCGATCCCGTTGGGTCCCCTAATTCTGCCGATCCCGGTTCCCATCGCCGGGGCGGCAGCACGTCCGAACGAGATCACCTACAGCGAGGACTGGCTACGACCCGATTATCGTCCGGCTACCCCACCGCAAGCGGTGCCCCAGCCGGACGGCGCGGCGCCACTGGCCGCCGAACAGACCCACCCCGGGGCCGCTCGGTCAGGGCCACCGGCCGCGACACCTGGGGCCGTGGCCGACGAACCCGCCACCCAGACCCCCGCGGCTCCATCCGCAGCTGGAGCCGGATCATGATGCCGCTGAGGACACTTCACCGTCTCGCGGCCAGTCTGCTCGCCGTCGTGACGGTGTCGGGGTGTGCGTGGCACGGCCTGAACTCGCTGCCACTGCCAGGTACGGCCGGCGGCGGACCGGGCTCCTTCGAGATCAAAGCCCAGATACCCGACATCACCAACATCGAGCCCAACTCCAGAGTGCGGGTGGGTGATGTCACGGTGGGAAACGTCACCAACGTCGCGATCCAAGGCTGGCACGCGCTGGTGACGATGCGCATCGACGGCGACGTCGACCTCCCCGCCAACGCCACGGCGAAGGTCGGGCAGACCAGCTTGCTCGGCTCCCTGCACATCGAGCTCGCGCCCCCCACACATGCGACGCCGCAGGGCAAGCTCACCAACGGCGCGGTGATCCCGCTGTCGCGGGCAGGAAGCTACCCGACGACAGAACAGACGCTATCGTCGTTGTCGCTCTTGCTCAACGGCGGCGGTCTTGGCCAGCTGCAGGACATCAACGAAGCACTGACCACGGCATATGCAAATGGGCGCGATGCCGATATGCGTCAGCTGTTCGAGCAACTCGACAGGTTCACCGCCAACCTCAACGACCAGACCGGTGACATCATCCGGGCCTCTGAAAGTATCAACGGCCTGGCCAATCAGTACGCCAAGCAAAAGCCGGTGATCGACAACGCACTCCGCACGATTCCCGGCGCTTTCAAAGTACTCGCCGACGAACGCGACAAACTCGTCGAAACGCTCGACAAGACGGGCAAATTGGCCGATCTCGCGAACGCCACCATCGGGCCGACGAAAGACGCTCTGGTGCGACAGTTGCAGGACATCGGGCCGGTGCTGGAATCCTTGGCCAACGCCGGCCCCTCGCTGACCCGGTCTCTGGTCCAGTTGGGTGCGTATCCATTCAACATCTACAAAGTGCCCAAGACCCTGCGCGGTGACTACGCCAACCTATCAGTGATCCTCGACCTGACCTTGAACCGCATCGACACCAGTCTCCTTACGGGAACCCGATTCGAGGGCAACCTCACCGAGCTAGAGATGCAGTGGGGCCGCACCATCGGCCAGATCCCAGCCCCGTACACCTCGGGCAATCCGCTAGTCGTTCCCTACCACCTCAATCAGGGGTCATAGCGTGCACCTGGAACGATCGATCAAGATCAGGTTCGCGGTGTTCGCGGTCATCGCGGCGATCTCTATGACGGTCCTGACCGTGGGATACGGCCGCGTGGGCACATCGTTGTTCGGGGCCGACGAATACACGGTCATGGTGCACTTACCGGAGGCAGCGGGCCTCTACGCACGTGCCAACGTGACGTATTCGGGCAGCACCATCGGACAGGTGGAAGACGTCACGCTGACGCCGACGGGCGTCGAAGCTCGGTTGCGGCTCAAATCGACATACCAAGTCCCTGCACAGTCGACCGCGCAGGTTCACAGCCAATCGGCCATCGGTGAGCAGTTCGTGGCCCTGATGCCCCGCGATCCGGACTCGCGGCCGCTGCGCGACGGCGACGTCATCACCGATGTGACCATCCCCCCCGACATCAACGCTCAACTCGACCTGACCAACCGGGCACTTCTTGCGGTGCCGCAAGGAAATCTGAAGACCCTGGTCGACGAAAGTTACACCGCACTAGGGGGCTTAAGTCCCGAGCTGTCTCGTATCGTCGACGGAGCGAACAATCTCGCCATAGACACGCGCAACAACCTGGCCGACCTGACCAACATCATCGACAACTCCGGCCCACTATTGGCTTCGCAGGTGCAGTCCTCGGATGCAATCACCGCCTGGGCCGCCCACCTTGCCACCATCACTGGTCAGCTCAAGGACCACGACGATGCGCTGTCCGGTGTACTCCGGAAAGGTGGCCCGGCAGCTGACGAGGCACGAGCCCTGCTCGACCGGATCAAACCGTCCTTGCCGGTGCTCTTGGCCAACCTGGTCAGCCTCGCAGACGTGGGCATCGTGTTCAACCCGAACATCGAACAAACGCTCGTCCTCTTCCCCCAGGCGACGGCCCAAATCGGCGCGGTCGCCGTACCCAACCTAAATACCAAGCAGCCCTACCACGGCGCCATGGAGCAGTTTTCGCTCAACCTCAACCTGCCACCGCCATGCAGCACCGGGTACCTGCCGCCCAGTCAGCGCCGCACTCCCGCTGAAGTGGATGCGCCACCGCGGCCCGAAGGCGACCTGTACTGCCGGATACCGCAGAATGCTCCGTTCAATGTCCGTGGGGCCCGGAATATTCCATGTGAGACCAAGCCGTGGAAGCGGGCGCCGACGGAGTGGATGTGTGAAAGCGATCAGGAATACGTGCCCCTCAACGACGGCAATAACTGGAAGGGCGATCCGAACGCGACAATGTCCGGCCAAGACGTCCCCCAGTTCCCGCCCGGGGTGGTATCCCCCAATCGCCAGGTACCCATCTCTCCCGGCGGCGCTCCCCCACCGGCGACACCACCGACGGCGTTGGGGATCGCCGACTACAACCCCGTCGACGGAACGTACCTCGGTCCCGACGGTCAGGTGTACACCCAGACCGACCTCGCCGTGGGAGCCCGGGCCCCCACGCTGCGGTCACTGCTAGCTCCCGCCGCTCCCTGAAAGTTGAAGAGTCACAACATGAGCACCCGACGACGACTCGGAGCGGCCGCATCCAAGCCATTGACCGCGGTCGGCGAATTCTTCGCCATGTCGGCCGAAACCCTGTTGCTGATGTTTCGGCCACCATTCGCCTGGCATGAACTGATCCAGCAGGCGTGGTTCGTGTCTCGGGTGGCGATCGTTCCGACCATCATGCTCGCGATCCCCTTCACCGTCATGGCGGTGTTCGTGATCAACATCCTGTTGATCGAGATCGGCGCCCAAGACGCAGCTGGCAGCGGGGCTGCACTCGGCGCTGTCACCCAGATCGGCCCTATGGTTACGGTTTTGGTCGTAGCCGGTGCAGGTGCCACGGCAATGTGCGCCGATCTCGGCGCCCGCACGATTCGCGAAGAGATCGATGCGATGCGCGTGCTGGGCATCGACCCCCTCCAACGGCTCGTCGCCCCGCGGGTGGCGGCGGCAACGATTGTCGCGATGCTGCTCTCCCCATTGGTGACAACCGTCGGGCTCGTCGGAGGATTCGCCTTCTCGGTATTTCTACAGAACGCCACCCCGGGAGCCTTCGCCGGCGGACTCACACTCCTAGTGGGACTTCCCGAGGTGATCATCTCGATCGTCAAATCGGCATTGTTCGGTATCACCGCCGGGTTGATCGCGTGTTATAAGGGGTTGTCGGTAGGTGGAGGTCCCTCGGGCGTCGGTAACGCCGTCAACGAGACAGTCGTGTACTCCTTCGTCGGTCTGTTCGTCATCAACCTCATCGTCACCGCGGTCGGCGTTTCGGTGACGGCATGACGGTCAGCCACCCCAGCCGCCTGTGGCCGCGGGCCGCCCGGGCGCGGTCGCGAGTGACCCAGAGTTGGCAGCGGCTGGGCACACAGGCGGAATTCTATGCAAAGACACTGCTGTCCATCGGTGACGTATTCAGACGCTACCCCGCTGAACTGATCCGCGTCATCGCCCAAATGGGTTTGGGTACGGGCGCACTCGCACTGATCGGCGGCACAGTAGCGATCGTCAGCATTCTGACGTTCTCAGCCGGTGCGCTGATCGCCGTCCAGGGTTACCACTCGCTGTCCAACATCGGCATCGAAGCGTTGACCGGCTTCGTTTCCGCCTACGTCAACGTCCGGCTCATCGCTCCCCTCATTGCCGGCATCGGCCTGGCCGCCACGATCGGAGCTGGCGCCACCGCTCAACTCGGCGCGATGCGAATCAACGAAGAGATCGATGCGCTCGACGTCATCGGAATCCGCTCCATCGCCTACTTAGCGTCGACCCGTGTGGTCGGAGGCGTCATCGTCGTACTTCCCTTGTATTGCCTCGCCGTGTTGATGGCGTTCCTTGCCGCACGCCTGGGCACGACCGCAATTTACGGCCAGTCCAGCGGGGTGTACGACCACTACTTCTATACCTTCCTCAACCCGGTGGATCTCGCGTGGTCGTGTATGACCGCCGTCGTCATGGCAATAGTGATCATGTTGGTCCACACCTACTACGGGTTCAACGCGTCCGGCGGCCCGGCGGGGGTCGGTGAGGCCGTCGGACGCGCGGTGCGTACATCCATGATCACCTCCGTAACAGTGGTGCTCGGTGTCACCCTGGCCATCTACGGCCAGTCGCCGGCTATCAACCTGTCCGGCTAGACCCGATGCCCGAATCCGACCCAGACCAAAGGACCGTCTTTCCCCGCACCGACCACACCGAGGAGCCCGCTGATGCACTTCCAGCCCGACGACATTCCAAGCCTCACCCCGGATTACGGCAGTGGTGGTATGCGCTCGATCCGCGCTGGCGCCACCAACATGGAGATCGGGTACAGCTGGTGTCGCACCCCGGTCGACACCGGACCGTTCTACAAGGGCCTTCCCGACGACACCTGCCCCTGCGATCACTACGGCTACGTGAAGTCTGGGTCTTTTCGGGTGATTTATACCGACGGCTCACAGGAACTGATCGAGGACGGCTCCGTGTACTTCATCCCGAAGGGCCATCACTTCATCTATGACGAGGCGTGCGAACTGATCGAGTTCAACCCCCACGACCAGTTGCAGCAGTTAATGCAGCACTTCAACGTCGAGCTCGCCAAGGTCGCCGAGGAAGGCGACGTGGACTCCTACAAACCGAAGCGGTGACAGCCCCGGCGAGAGAGCGTGGCGCGCTCAGTAACGGCGCACCGGGCCTCGGTGCTCAACGCTAATTGCCATGTCCACCGACGAGCCGTCTTCGCCGTGATGTACGACGCAGCCCGCCGATTGTCGACACGAGGTAGGCATCAGTCACACTGAGCACTCCCATGCTGATGCGGCGCCACGGAAGTCTCTGAATGACACCGCAAGTCATTCAATTCGAGCGTGATTTTGATTTCATATACAACAGTCCGGTCTGAGCGAAGGGAGCCCTAGGCGATCCTCGATCGGTTGCGATCGTGATCGGCGCGGGAAGAGGAATCGGTCGAGGCGTCGCCGTCGCCCTCGCCCCCTAGCCCGCGCAACTGGATGCAGGCTTCGAGCAACGCTGTGTAACCGTGTACCCGTCCGCCCGACAGTTGGCCTCCGCCGGTACTGATCGGCAGCTCACCGTCCAGGGCAATGCGCTGCCCCCCTTGCAGGAACCGTCCCGCTTCGTTGCGCGGTACGAGCCGGAGCGCCTCGAGCCACCGGACCGCGTAGATACTGAAACCGTCATACACTTCAGCGATATCAACGTCACCGGGTGTCAAATCCGAACGTTCCCACATTATCTCGGCGCATGCTTGGAATCCGCTGGCGGTCCCAATGGCCTCGATCCGCACCGCACCGGGCCACGCACCAGGACGCGCGCGAGAGATGACGACGGCCATCGCACCGTCCACTGGTACATCACAGTCGTAGATGCATAGGAGGTCGGAAATCGTCCTCGACTCGAGGTAGTCCTCGACAGTCATCGGCTCCCGATACACCCGGATTGCCGGCCGCGTTCGACCGGCCGACAACCGCAAATTGCGCGAATTGGTCACGACTGGAACCGCTCTCATGCATGTAGCGTTGCATGGCCAACGCACCGTAGGTCGAGCACCCGGCACCGTAGGGCTTGCCCCACGACATCGCATCACGGGTGGAGGCGTACTAAAGATTGACGGTCACCGGCTATCTTCTGGGCAGTCGACTCCCACACACAGCGAAACATAAAACGTGCGAAGCTAGTCCGGCGGCGACCGCCAAGACGGCGCTGGCGACCGTTCCCAATTGCCCCGGCATCTCGTTACCCGCGTTGTGCCATCGCAGATTCAATCCCAGCATCGTTCTGAGGTCCTCGGTGCCGGCGCCGGTGATAGCCGGCGTCGAACTGACTGCGCCTAGACAGCTGGAAACCCTGTCGATGTCCGCCCGGTTCAACCCGGCATCGTCAGTGGCGTCGAGGGGCAGCGTCGAGCGCGAGCCGGCGGGGATCGATATCAAGACGGCGACCAATCGAGGACCGACCGATACCTGAAATTACCGCAAGGTCCTCAGCCTTCATCGAGTGAACACCGGTGCTCAGGCTTCGCCTGCTGGTTCGAACGCGACGTGAACCTCCATCCCGACCGTCGGATTCTGACAACCGACTATTCGCTAAGCAACCGGAGTCCGGGCTGTTCTTCCAGCTCGATCAGCGCCAACACGTAGGGCGACTCGCGCTGCGGGCCCACTGGTAGCGATTGATGGTAAACGAATGGACAACACCGCGCCCGCTGACCGGCGCCCCACGATATGGCCACTCAAGCATCGAGGACATACCAGCGGCGGCGGATGATGCCATGTCCGGCAATCCTCACAGCGTGCAATCCTCAGTTCTTGTACCGATCCTTTCTCCCAGAAGTCGCGCGAACTATCAGTGACGGTCGGAGCCGGACGGGTTGTCATTTGTCGTCTTTCGCAGGGCTGAAGAACCCACGCGCAGAAAGTAATTCGACGACGTGGTCGGCCTCGGTGTGGAACAGGTGGGCGAACTCCCGCTCGGCGGTTTCTCCTGCGCGAATTGCGATAGCGTGCATGACTGCACGCATACCCCGCTTGTGTATACGATCGGAGCCGGGAACTTCTGTGAAGTAGTTCCCAGGAATGATGCTGCTCGTGAGTACGCGTGCCATCGAGACGACGCGGCGAGAACCTGCGGCCAGCACCAAGTGCCGCAAGAACACGTTGTTGCAATCCCATAGTTCATCGGGGTCACTGGTTTTCTGAAGCGCCTTATTGACTTCGGCGAGCTGAGCGATCTGTTCGTCGGAACCACGTTCCACCGCGCGACGTGCGCAGAAGCCATAAAACATCCCGATCAACTCGAAATGATCGTACGTCGAGTTCTCGTCGAGACCGATGACGAAGGCTCCCCGGTGCGGTTCGGCGGCCAACCAACCCTCGCTGGCTAACGCGATGACGGCCTCCCGCACGGGCACCCGGCTCACCCCGAGGTGCGCTGCGATCTCGTCTTGAGGAACACGGTCACCCGCTTCGAATTGGCGCTCAAAGATCATTCGCCGTATGTGCTCTGCCACCTGGTGGGCGCTTGTGAACCGTAGGGGCGCGGCTGAACGCGTCTGAGCGAGCGTAGTTATCGCGCTTTCCTTCTCCTTAACGTGACCTCCTGCGAAACGCACGTTGGCGGGCCTTAAATGCATCGACGGCATTCGCGTCGTCGCGCATAGACCCTGCGGCAAGATTATATACTTGATACATCATTTGTTGAAACCACAAAATGACACGGGCGGCCACGCATGCTTACCGACAGACCCTACGCCCAGCGTATCGTCGCCGAGACGGCCAACAGGCGAACGGCCAACCGCAGCACAGGACCCGGTAGTGGGAATAGCGGACCCCTGAGTCGTGCGGGCAACGGTGCGCGCGCAGCCCTAAGACCGCTGGAGCCGATAGTGACACGGTTGCCGCGCCGGCGGCTCCGAAGCTGGCGCGCGACACCATACTCAGGCCGGCTCAGCCGGGGGACGGCTGATCCCGAATTTGGGCGCCGGTTCCGCTGTGATCCCGTCAGTCGGCGATGACGGCCAGGCCGTCGGTGAGTACCAGGTCGGTGCCACGGGTGGTCTGAAATCCAAAGGTTTTCTGTCCGTTGCCTGGTCACTGCAGGATGCCCACCGGACAGACCAAGCCAGCCCCCCGGCGTACTCAAGAGGAGCGCAGCGCACACACTCGCGCGCTACTGCTTGATGCCGCCATCGACTGCATCGTCGACTACGGCTACGCAGGAACGACCACGCCTCGAGTGGCCGAGCGTGCCGGCGTGACGCTGGGCGCCCACGGGCATCACTTCGGATCGAAATCCAGCGTGCTCGTCGCGGCGATCCAACACCTTGCGGATCGGCGGATCGAGGAGGCGCTGCTCGAGGCTCCACGTGTGCCCTGATGTTAGAAAGCTTTGCGTGGCACCGGTTTGCATGCCACCTATCTTCCCGAGAACGTCGCGCTAGACCATTGAGCGGCCGCAATGTCTCACGCACATTCAGCGCTTGGATGGCTGGCGCCACGACCGAGATACCCTTGCCAGCCACGGTGTTCATCGGGTCACCCGCGGTGACCCACTTGCTGGCGTCCGAAGCAGCTCGAAGGGATCCAGCAGATAGCCCTGGTGGGCCGCCAGCTAAGAACGCCAACGGGATATCGCGGCCGACGGAGCCATCAGGTTCTCATAACCCGCGGTGGTAACCCCTATCGTCGCCGTTGCCCAGGTCAGTCCGAACGATGGTCCGACAATCCAAACCACCGCACTAGCGTCGACAGAACCCTGGTGAGCCTCATGTCCAGCCTCGATCGTCCAGTTGCCGTGTGATCAAATCTCCACACATTCGTAGGCCCGACAAGCGGCATCCCGCTAGCCCGGTGGGGGTTGGTAGCCTGCGGCTGAGTTGCGCAGCTGCCATATCTCGGCAGGGCACAGAAGGTTAATCGCGTACGAGACAAGGTAATTGGCCGCAAACTCGTCGTTGGGAATTACGTCGCGTTTCACATCGCCCATTACTTGACCGTAGCTCTGGCCTCCGCTGACCTTGTCACAGATACGGTGGCCGTACTCGATGGCTTGGTCGGGGTTGTCAAAGTTGTAGTGGCGCCGCACCATTACGTCATAGGTGTATTCCACTTCCGGCGCTGGCGCGGCATGCGCCCGTGCGGCTAGCGCCGGTGTGGTATCGCCGAGTCCAGCGGCAACGACGACAAAGCCGATGAGCCACTTTCGACGCCTGGCCGCTGATGCCCGAGTGCGCTTGCACCGGTGTAGCAGGCGCGCGCCGATCGGTGTCCTATCTCTACACGTGCCGTGCGTACGCTCGAGGCCGTCGCACGGCTTCGAGCCAGGGTTGGAGTTCATGTCATGTTCGCTAAACATGAAGCGATGCTTAGGTTCAACGGCTTCCTCTATTGCGGCGGGTAGGCGGGTGGCGGGCTTACCCCCCGCAGGATCCAGGGCAGCCAGTCGAGGCCGTGTTCGAGCTCGTCGCTGGCGTCGTAGTCGGGGCTGGGACCGACCGGAACGTTCTCACCCTGGGTGTTGACCGGCTGCGCTGGCCGCCCATAGACGGCGACCACGACGGTGCGATCCAGGCTGTTCAATGACCACACGCCGATTTGGCTGTTGGCGCAGTTGGACATGATGGCGAAATCTGCGGGGTCGTGATACCAGCGGTTGATCAACTCGATGCCGCTGATGGCCAATGCGGGGTTGACCGCCACGGTTTCGGCCACCTGACCGTGGTAGCCGGCCGCATTGGCGCGGTCTTGCGGAGTCGACCCGTCTGAGCCGATATCACCGTCGAGGGCCCGGTTGTTCAACACATCTTCGGTGTGGCGCTGGGCGGCGAGCTGCAGTTGCGGGTTGGGCCTGACGTCGTTAGTGCAACCCGCCTGATGCTGCATGGTGAAGACATTGGAGACCACGCCGTCATTGAGGCGCTTGTTGTTCGGTATGAGCGTGTTGTTGTCGTTATCCGCATGTGCGGCAGGCGTGCCCAGTAGCGCGCCGGCGACGACGATCACCCAAGCAGCAACGGTCAGCCCTCGAGACTTCACGATCGTCTCCCCTATGTCGGTCCGTGACGGCCGACGGCTGGTAGTGGATGCAGCTGCCAAATCAGTGCGGGGCACACTTCGCTCACCGCTTGGTTGACCAAATACTGTGCCTGGAATTCATGGTCGTGTTGAAATTGGTCTTCACGGCGCCGACAAGCTGCGCACAGGGGCGAGATACCGCAACATCGGCGGTGGGAAAGTTGAAGCCTGGCAGCACGGCCCGGAACTAACTGTCCACCGATCAGCAACCGGTCCACCTCGAGGTGAACGACCATCCCTAAGATTCCATATCTGCTGATATTTCAGCGTTCCAGACGATATTCAGACACTGTAGACGAGACTATGGCATCGATACAAGGAATTGGAGGGAACGATAGGGCGGTTCGTGGCTGCTGCGTCACGCGGCCGCAATGGTGACCTAGAAAGGATGCTGCCGGTGCCTCTCATGGAGTCCACGGATCCCCCCAACGCCGGGGCGGACGGTGGCCGATGACCACAGACCACTTGCACTCGATGCAAGGGGGGTGACATGCAGATCGGCTAAATCGG
>NZ_LZIF01000012.1 GCF_001667145.1 Mycobacterium sp. 852002-51971_SCH5477799-a | reverse complement strand
GTTGGGCGCGGGGGTGCAGTTCTTGTACCAGGCGGGACATACCGTCGGCATCGACGACGTCGAGCCGTTCTGCGCCGGCTGCTGCCAGGGGCTCGGCGGCGTGTTGTTCGGCGCCTGTTGCTGCCAGGGGCTCGGCGGCGTGTTGTTCGGCGGCGTCGTCCCCGAGCCGCCGTAACCGGAATTCGGGCTGGGACCGGGGGCTGGGGTGCAGTTCTTGTCCCAGTTGGGGCATTCGGTCGGCATGGGGGCCGTCGTGCTGTTCGGCGGCGGCTGCTGCCAGGTGCTCGACGCCGGCGGCGGGGAGCTATGCGCCGGCGTGCTCGGTGGCGGTTGCGTGCTGTGCGGCGCGGGCGTGGACTGCCACGTGCTGGGCGGCGGTGGCGTGCTGGGCGGTTGCGTGGTGTGCGGCGGCGGCGTCGACTGCCACGTGCTCTGTGGCGGCGGCGTGCCGTGCGGTGCTGTGGGTACCGGGGGCGTGCCGGTGCCCCCGTATCCGGGGTTGGGGCCGGGGTTACCGGAGCAGTTCTTCTGCCAGCTGGGGCACGCCGGGTCCAGCGGGGCGGAGTTCGCGAAGCCCCCGTCGATAGCCGTTACCGACATTCCGAGGCCCGTCGCGACTGCCGCCGCTGCGGCGAGGCGTTTGATCGACATTGGTTTCGTCCCCTCTCGGGCTGTGGTCCGAACGATTCGGCTGGGCTGCGCTACGGGCAGGTCACGTCGATCTCAAAGGGTTTGGTCACCGGCTTGGGCAGGTGTGGATCGCTCACATCGGCACCGGTCGCGGTGCCCTTGATCTGAATGGCGTTGTCGCCCACCGCGGCTCCGGCGTTCCCGCCCTGCCCCTTCGCGGCGTCGGAGAAACCAAGCGTGATGCCGTCGACGTTGCCCAGTCCGACCGCGTGAACGATTGGCGGGTTGTCCTTGCTGACCACCGCCCCGACGCCTTTGGCCGGGTCGCCGATGCCGATGTTGATGTTGTCGCCAACCGGTTTGCAGGTGACCGGACCGCTGACGTTCTGGGTCTTGCCGTCGACGATCACTTGCGGCCCGGCGGGCGAACCAGCCGAGTTCGACACTTGCGGACTCGACTTATTGCCGGAACAGCCGGCGCCACCGGCGATTACGATGGCCAGGCCGGCTACACCGACGATGATCTGACGCTTCACCGCTGTTCTCCTTCATGTGGGGTGTCCACTGTTCGCGACCCCGACGGTTACTGCGCGGGGCCCGGGATCTGGTAGGCGCACCTACCGGCCGTGTGCTCGGTGAGGCTGACGGAATGCCCGTCAACCTGGATCGCGCAGTCGTGCGGACCGCCGGTTTTGTCGGTGTAGTTCAACGCCAGGTACGGGCTCCCGGTCACCTGCACGGTCTGCGACCAGGGGACTGAAACCCAGGTTGTGGTGCTCGCCGGATACACCGGGGTTCCGGGGTCCGGGATGACGGAGAAGACGTCGCCGCCCCCGAGGATCCGGTACACAACCGTGTGTTGCGTGGGGTCCGCCTTGGCGGCGGGCAACATAACCGGCGGCGCGGCGCCCATCGCGATGGCAACGGCCGCGAGCAAACCGGCCAGGGCGCCCGGCCGTTGCGCCTTGCTTGCGCGCCTTCTCCGGCAAAAGTCAGCATGGCGGTGAGCCAAATCCGTTGGCATGTCATCCCTTTCGATACGCGACCGCCGCCGCGCGCAGGCGCGCCCGCAGTCTTACGATGAAGCAACTATCGCCGGAGCGGTCGCTATAAGCTAAGGCCGCGCGCGCAGCCGTCTCAATTAGGGATTTCCCTACACTTTTCGCCTAACGGGTTCGCCGCAACCCGCCATCAGCCGTCAAAGCTCGCGCGAGCAACGGGTGGCCGAAAGCCTCGGTATCAGCGGGGCAGGCCAAGAAGCCGCTCGGCGGCCACCGTCAGCAGGATCTGCTCGGTGCCGCCCGCAATCGTCAGGCAGCGGGTGTTGAGGAAATCGAACACCGCCCGGTTGTGCACCAGGCCGCCGCCCTCGGATACGTCCATGGTGAATTCGGCCAGCGCCTGGCGGTAGCGGACGCCGATGAGCTTGCGAACACTGGACTGCGCCCCGGGGTCTTGCCCGCCGACGGCCAGCTGAGCGATCCGCTGATCCAGCAGCGCGCCGGTCTGCGCGGTGACGATCAACAGGCCCAATCGGTCTTGCTCCGCCGCGTCGAGGTCGAGCTCGGACAGCATCTCGAGCAGCTCCTCCATCGGATTGCCCAGCGCGGTTCCGTTGGCCATCGCCACCCGCTCGTTGGCGAGCGTGGTCCGGGCCAGCCGCCATCCGTCGTTCACCTCGCCGACCACGAGTTCGTCGGGCACGAACACGTTGTCGAGGAACACCTCGTTGAACAACGAATCGCCGGTGATCTCGCGCAGCGGACGGATCTCGATGCCCGGTGAGCTCATCTCCACCAAAAAGTACGTAATGCCTTTGTGTTTCGGCGCATCCGGATCCGTGCGCGCCAGGCACACTCCCCACTTCGCCTTGTGCGCCGCCGACGTCCAGACCTTCTGCCCGGTCAGCTGCCAGCCGCCGTCGGTCCGGACCGCTCTGGTGCGCAGCGAGGCAAGGTCCGAACCGGCTCCCGGCTCGGAAAACAGTTGACACCAAAGGAATTCGCCGCGCGTGGTGCCCGGCACGAAACGCTCGACCTGCTCCGGCGTGCCGTGCTCGAGGATCGTTGGCGCCGCCCACCAACCGATCACCAGGTCGGGCCGGGCCACACCGGCCGCCGCCAGCTCCTGATCGATCAACAGCTGTTCGGCCGGTCCCGCGCCGCGCCCGTACGGCGGCGGCCAGTGCGGCGCCTGCAGACCCGCCTCGGCCAGCGCCGCCTGTCGCCTCTCCTCGGGCAGGGCGGCGATCTGGGCGGCGGCGGCGGCGATCTCCTGGCGCTGGTCCTCGACCTCGGAGAGGTCGATACCCAGCCGGCGTCGCACGCCCGCCTGGGTCAGCGCGGTGATCCGGCGCAGCCAGGTCTCTGCCCCGCCCAGGAAGCGGCCGATGGCGTGGGCCCGGCGCAGGTACAGGTGCGCGTCGTGCTCCCAGGTGCACCCGATGCCACCGAGCACCTGGATGCAGTCCTTGACATTGGCCTTCACGGCGGCGATGCCGGTGCTCGCTGCCAGAGCCGCGGCGATGGAGAACTGGGATTCGTCGCCCTCTGCCGCGGCGCGCGCGGCATCGGCGGCGGCCACCTCGGCCTGCTCGGCACGGCACAGCATCTCGGCGCAGATGTGCTTGATGGCTTGGAAGCTGCCGATCGGCTTGCCGAACTGCTCGCGGACCTTGGCATAGTCGACGGCGGTCTCCAGCGACCACCGGGTGATGCCGGCCGCCTCGGCCGCCAGCACCGTCGCGGCCAGCTCCTCGACGCGTTCGCGGCTGTCCGACACCACCGTGGCCGCGGCCGAGTCCAGCGTCACCCGCGCCAACGGGCGGGAGAAGTCGCTGGCCTGCAGGGGCTCGATCTGCACACCCTCGCCGTCGGTGTCGATCAGCAGCCACTTGTCGCCGGCCGGCGCCAACAGCACGGCACCGTCGGCCACCCCCAGCGCGAACGCCACGGTGCCCGATGCCTTGGACGTCGCGTCGTCGAACTCGATGTCGCCCTCCAGCGCCAGGCCGGCGAAGCGCTCACCCGAGGCGAGGGCGCCCAGCAACTCGGGGTCGGAGACGACCAACGTGGCCAGCGCGGTGGTGGCGACCGGCCCGGGGACCAGCGCTTTCGCCGCTTCCTCGACCATCGCGCACAGGTCTTCGATGCTGCCGTCCGCGCCGCCGAATTCCTCCGGGATCGCGACGCCGAAGATCCCCAGTTCCGCCAGCCGGGAGAACACCGGCCGCCATGCGTCGGACTTACCCTGCTCCACGTCGCGGATCGCCGCGGTTCCGCCAGGCCCGGACGTCGAATTGCGGGCCCAGTCGCGCACCAGGGCTCGCGCGGCAAACTGCTCGTCGGTGACGGTCGCTACCACCCTGAGGACCTCCGCGTCCATGACGTCGACGTGACAAGGGTTAGGCCCTTGCCCTGATTGTGCGATCTGCCCGCCGAGCGGGTACCTCTCCCTCGCATGTTGGCACGCAACCCGCTCTTCGGAGACTAGAACGTGTTCTAATAGTGCCAGTGATCGACCGTCAAGTCGAACGCCATCACAGCAGCACAACGCTTGTCCGCGGCGGTATGGAGGTGGGAGATTCACGCGCAGAATGCGTATCGTTTGCTAACGAACCGCCGGGAACAGGAGCAAACCGTCACATGCCAGCCGACCCAAATCCGAGCCGCGTTTCCGACTCGCTGCCGCGCGAGGTCATGAACGTGGCGGTACTGGCGGAATCCGAACTGGGGTCTGAGGCGCAGCGGGAACGCCGCAAGCGCATCCTCGATGCCACCATGGCCATCGCCTCCAAGGGCGGCTACGAAGCGGTGCAAATGCGCGCAGTGGCCGATCGCGCCGACGTCGCGGTGGGGACGCTGTACCGGTATTTCCCCTCGAAGGTGCACCTGCTCGTGTCGGCGCTGGGCCGCGAGTTCGGCCGCATCGACGCCAAGACGGACCGCTCCGCCATGACCGGCGGCACCCCCTTTCACCGACTCAACTTCATGGTGCAAAAGCTTAACCGGGCGATGCAACGCAACCCCCTGCTGACCGAGGCGATGACCCGGGCCTACGTGTTCGCCGACGCGTCGGCGGCCAGCGAGGTCGACCAGGTCGAGAAGCTCATCGATTCGATGTTCGCGCGGGCGATGGCCGACGGCGAACCGACCGAGGACCAGTACCACATCGCCCGGGTGATCTCTGACGTGTGGCTGTCGAACCTGCTGGCGTGGCTCACCCGCCGGGCCTCGGCGACCGACGTCAGCAAGCGGCTGGACCTGGCCGTGCGGTTGCTGATCGGCGACCAAGACTCCAAGTAGGCGGGCTCACGCCGGCGGACCGGCGGTGCGGCCGCGGATCAGCTCGGTGTCCAGGAGTTCGACGGCCGGCAGGCCCGATCGCGGCGGCTCCAACAACAGCTCCGCGGCCCGGCAACCCTTCTGCAGGCTGGACTGCGACACCGTGGTCAGGCCGCGGTTGATGGCGTCGGGCACGCCGTCGAAACCGGTGACGGTCATCTGCCCGGGCACGTAAATGCCGTGTGCCCGTAGGTAATCCATGGCGGACAAAGCCAATATGTCGGCGGTGCACATCAGCGCGGTGATCCGCGGATTGGCCTCCAGGGCCGCCTTGGCGGCGGCGCCGCCAGACTCGGGTAGGTGCTCGTAGCTTTCCACCACGGTCAGGGAATCCGGGTCGATACCGGCGGCCGCCATCGCGTCCCACACGCCGATGATGCGCTCGCGTTGCACGTCGAACGCGGGCGAGCGCAACCGGTCGGCGTCCACCAGGCCCTGGCGTCGATCCCGCCCCAGCCGCATGGTCAGCAGCCCGATCTCGCGGTGCCCCAGGCCCAGCACGTAGTCGGCAAGCTCGCGCATCGCGGCGCGGTCGTCGATACCCACCCGCGATACGCCGGCCAAGCCCTTGGGTTGGTCGACGACGACGACCGGCAGCCGGCGCTGCAGCACTACCTGCAGGTAGGGATCTTCGTCGCACACCGAATACACCACGAAGCCGTCCACGCCGGCCGAAAGCACAGCGGCTGTGCCGTCTTTGAGGCTGCGGCTGGGTCCTACGGCGACCAGCATCAGCCCCTGCGCCACCTCCTCACACGCCTGCGCCACCCCGGTGACGAACTCCCGCGCGGCGGGGTCGCTGAAGAAGTAGGTCAGCGGTTCGGCCATCACCAGACCGACCGCGCCGGCCTTGCGGGTCCGCAGCGATCGCGCCACCGGGTCGGGGCCGGCGTATCCCAGCCGCTTGGCCGTCGCGAGCACCCGCTCACGCAGGTCCGGCGAGAGCTGATCGGGCCGGTTAAAGGCATTCGAGATCGTCGTGCGCGAAACGTTGAGCTCTTCGGCCAGCGACGCCAGAGTCGCACGCCGGCGCGGTGGGGGGCTCACGTTCGGTGAGGCTACAGCGGACCGGGGCACCCGCGTATGCGCTTCAGCTTGCGGCTTTGTAATGGAAACGGTTTTCATTAGTATTGTGGATCGGCTGACTGGCCGGCGGGAGGAATCGGACGTGCGCATGGCACTGACGCGGCGACGAACGGCTGGGGCCAGGGCCGCCGATGCGACGCGATGGCTGGCGGCCGCTCTGGTGCTGACCGGCGGCGTGCTGCTCGCCGGCTGCAGCGGCGCGGCGCACTCTCACGCCCTCTCCGTCGTCGCCTCCACCGACGTGTGGGGCAGCGTGGCGCGTGCCGTCACCGGCCGTCACGTCGCCGTCAAATCCATCCTCAGCGGGGCGGAGATCGACCCGCACTCCTACGAGGTCAGCCCGGCGGACGCCGCCGCGATCGCCGATGCCCCGCTGGTCGTCTCCAACGGCGGCGGTTATGACGGCTGGGTCGACGAGGTGCTGGCCCGCCACCGCGACGCCAAGCCGGTCGTCGCCTTCTCCTTCCTGGAGACCGACGGACAGCCCCGCAATGAGCACGTCTTCTACGACCTGACCGTCGCCAAATCCGTTGCCGCCACCATTGCCGAGCGCCTCGCGACGATCGATCCGGGCAACGCCGCCGACTATCGCGCCAACGCCACCGCGTTCGGCCGCGGCGCCGACTCCATCGCCGGCGCCGAACACGCGATCGCAACCAGCTACCCCAACACCTCGGTTATCGCGACCGAACCGGTCGCGTTTTATTTGCTGAAGGCGTCGGGCTTGGTGAGCCGCACGCCGCCCGCGTTCGAGGCGGCCATCGAGAACGAGACCGATCCCGCGCCGGCCGACATGGCGATGGTTCTCGACCTGGTCAACCGGCGTCAGGTGTCGGCGGTGCTGATCAATCCGCAGACCTCCACGACCGCGATCAACGGCCTGCGCGACGCCGCTCGGCGCGCGGGTGTCCCGGTCACCGATGTGGCCGAAACGCTGACCGAGGGCACCGATTACCTTACGTGGCAACGCAATACGGTCAGCCAGCTGCAGTCCGCGTTGCAGTCGAGCCGGCCCGTGCGGTCATGAGTCTCGAGCCCGTCGCGGCCGTCGAAGACGCCGCCGAGACCGTGTCGCTGCGCGGCGCGCGACTGTCGTTCGGCGACCGCGTGCTGTGGGACCACCTGGACCTGTCGGTGGCCCGCGGCGAGTTCATCGCGGTGCTCGGCCCGAACGGCAGCGGCAAGACGTCGCTACTGAAGGTGCTGCTCGGCCAGTTGCCACTGAGCGCCGGTGCCGGGCTGGTGGATGGAAAGCCGATCACCTCGGGCAGCGGGCGTATCGGCTATGTGCCTCAACATCATCCGATGGACGCCGACGTGATGCTGCGCGGGCGCGACCTGGTTCGGCTGGGCATCGACGGACCACGCTGGGGTGCGCTCCCGCTGCGGTCCGCCGATCGGGCCCGCCGGCGCGCGGCCGTGCGGCAGGCGCTGCGACAGGTCAACGGCGAGCACCTGGCGGACGTCCGGGTCGGGACGATGTCGGGCGGGGAGTTGCAGCGGGTGCGCATCGCCCAGGCGTTGGTCAGCGACCCGCTGCTGTTGCTGTGCGACGAGCCGCTGCTGACGCTCGATCCGGCCAACGCCAAGCTGGTATCGGCGCTGATCGAGCGGCGCCGGCAGGACGCGGCGACCACGGTCATCGTCGTCACCCACGAGATCAACCCGATCCTGCCGTACGTGGACCGGCTGCTGTATCTGGTCGACGGCCGGTTCGAGATCGGCACCGTCGAGCAGGTGATGACCAGCCAGACACTCTCGGCGCTGTACCAGTCGGACATTCAAGTGGTGCGGGTCAAGGACGGCTACGTGGTAGCCGGCGCGCGCGACGACGGGTTTTGCTGATGGAGCGTCGGCTCGTCGACTTGCTGGACAATCTGCTCTCCTTCGACATCACCGCGCACCTGCTCGGCCACGACTTCGTGCAGCAGGCGGTGGTAGCGGCCGCCCTGCTGGGGCTGGTGGCCGGGCTGATCGGGCCGTTCATCGTCATGCGGCAGATGTCGTTCGCCGTGCACGGTTCCAGCGAATTGTCGCTGACCGGAGCCGCTTTCGCGCTGCTGGTCGGATTCGGCGTGGGGGCGGGCGCGCTGATCGGCAGCGCCCTGGCCGCGGCGCTGTTCGGCGTGCTGGGGCGGCGCGACCGGGAGCGCGATTCGGTGATCGGCGTGGTGCTGGCCTTCGGGCTGGGCCTGGCGGTGCTGTTCATCCACCTCTACCCGGGCCACACCTCGACCAGCTTCGCCCTGCTGACCGGCCAGATCGTCGGGGTCGGCTACACGGGCCTGACCATGCTGGCGCTGGTCTGCCTGCTCGTCATCGCCGTGCTGGCGACCTGTTACCGCCCGCTGCTGTTCGCCACCGTCGATCCCGACGTCGCCGCGGCGCGCGGTGTGCCGGTCTACGCACTGGGCATCGTGTTCGCCGCGCTGGTCGGCGTGGTTGCGGCCCAGGCGGTACAGATCGTTGGGGCGCTGCTGGTGATGTCGTTGTTGATCACCCCGGCGGCCGCGGCGGCCCGGGTGGTCTCCTCGCCCGCGGCGGCGATGGTGACCTCGGTGGTGTTCGCCGAGGTGTCCGCCGTGGGCGGACTGGTGCTGTCGCTGGCGCCCGGCGTGCCGGTGTCGGTCTTCGTCGCCGGCATCTCCTTTCTGATCTATCTGGTCTGCTGGTCGATCGGGCGCCGCCGATCCGCTGCCGCCTAAGCTGGGCGCAGAGATCGACCAACGTCCGGAGAAGGCAACGTGCGCCGGCGAATCGCGTTCCTGATGCAGGCGGCGGTGTCCGCACTGGCGACCGGCTGTACCACCGTCGTCGGTGGAAACGCGTCGCCCGCCGACACCTCCGGTCCGCTGTCGCAGACCCCGGTGCCCGCCGCGGCCCTGGATGCACTGCTGCTCGATGTGGATCAGATCAACTCCTCGCTCAGGTCGGGCATGCGACTCCGGTACGGCGCGCAGGCGATGTGGGACTGGAGCTCGACCTTCAGCGACAAGACCTGCCTTGCCATGGACGGCCCCGCCCAGGAAGCCGTCTACGCGGACACCGGCTGGACGGCGATGCGTGCCCAGCGCCTCGACGACAACTTCGACGACCCCGCGGTCCGCAACAACTCGGCGATCCAGGCAGTGATCGCCTATCCGTCCGCACGGAAGGCCAACACCTTCTACGACGCCTCGGTGCGACGGTGGTTCGGCTGCGCCAATCGCACGTTTGCCGAACGTCCCACCGACAAGCCCGAAATTGTGTGGAAGGTGGGCGAGGCCCACAAGGTCGGCGGCACGCTGAGCACGTCCGAAATCCAGGAAGCCAGCGACGGCTGGAGCTGCCAGCGCGCGCTGACCGCGCGCAACAACGTCGTGATCGACGTCGCCACCTGCGGCTCCTTCCTGCCCGGCGGGTCGGCGGTTGACCTCGCCGAGCAGATCGCCGCCAAGGTCGCCAGGCAATAGCTGGGCGCCGCACCGCATCCTCCGGCTACGCCGGCGCCCGGGCGCCCCCATAAGCTGGGCGGGTGGCCGGTATCGACCTCAACGCCGACCTGGGCGAGGGCTTCGGTGTCTGGCGCCTGGGTGACGACGACGCCATGCTCGGCATCGTCACGAGCGCCAACGTCGCGTGCGGTTTTCACGCCGGCGACCCGGCGGGCCTGCTGCGGGTATGCCGGTCGGCCGCCCAGCGTGGGGTCCGGATCGGAGCCCAGGTGAGCTACCGAGACCTGGCCGGGTTCGGCAGGCGCTTCATCGACGTCGCCGCCGAGGACCTCATCGCCGACGTGATGTATCAGATTGGCGCGCTGCAGGCGATAGCGCACGCGGCCGGCTCCGCGGTGTCATACGTCAAACCGCATGGCGCGCTGTACAACACGATCGTGTCCCATACCGAACAGGCGGCCGCCGTGGCCGAGGCGGTGCGCCTGGTGGATGCCGGGCTTCCGGTGCTGGGCATGGCGGACTCAGCGTTCTTCGACGAAGCCGCCCGCCGCGGGTTGCGCACGGTCGCAGAGGCTTTCGCCGACCGGGCCTACCGGCCGGACGGCCGGCTGGTGTCGCGGCGAGAGCAGGGCGCCGTGCTGCACGACCCGGCGGCGATCGCCGACCGGGTGGCGACCATGGTCACCTCGGGGCAGGTCACCGCGATCGACGGCACCATGCTTACCTTGAAGGCGGAATCGGTTTGCGTGCATGGTGATTCGCCGGGAGCGGTGCAGATCGCCGCGGACGTTCGCGAGAAACTCGTGGCGGCGGGCACCGAGGTCAGGGGGTTCTGCTGATGCGACTCAAATTCGGGCGCCCCGACATCGCGCGGTACGCGGACCGGTTCGACGCCCCCGCCGCAGAACCCGGTGGGCTCTCGGTGACCTGGATGGGTGTGGCGACCCTGCTGATCGATGACGGCAAGTCGGCGTTGATGACCGACGGTTACTTCTCCCGCCCGAGCCTGGCCCAGGTCGCGGCCGGCAAGGTGGCACCCTCGCCCGCACGCGTCGACGGATGCCTTGCGCGGGCGAAGGTTTCGCGGCTGGCAGCGGTCATACCGGTGCACACCCACTTCGACCACGTGCTGGACTCCGCGCTGGTGGCCGACCGCACCGGCGCGCAACTGGTCGGCGGGCGGTCGGCGGCCAACGTCGGTCGGGGATACGGCCTGCCGGAGAACCGGATCGTCGTCGCGGTCGACGGCGAACCGATGCAGCTGGGCGCCTACGACGTCACCCTGGTCGAGTCGCACCACTGCCCGCCCGACAGGTTTCCCGGCGTCATCGACGAACCGGTGACCCCACCGGTGAAAGCGTCGGCGTATCGCTGCGGGGAGTCCTGGTCGACGCTGGTGCACCACCGTCCGACGGGCCGGCGACTGCTGATCCAGGGCAGTGCCGGCTTCGTCGAGGGCGCGCTGGCCGGCCACCACGCCGATGCCGTGTACCTGTCCGTGGGGCAGCTGGGGCTGCAGCCGCGGTCATACCTGGTCGACTTCTGGACCGAGACCGTGCGAGCGGTGGGGGCTCGCCGGGTCATCCTCATCCACTGGGACGACTTCTTCCGCCCGCTGACAAAACCGTTGCGCGCCTTGACCTATGCCGGCGACGACCTGAACGTCTCCGTCGGCATCATCGACGAGCTGGCCGGACAGGACGGTGTCGACGTGCACCTGCCCACGGTGTGGCGGCGCGAAGACCCTTGGAAGTAAAGCGGTTCAAACCTTGGCCCTGACGCTTGCGCTGTTGTTGCTTGCTGTGGTCCTGGCGTTCGCCGTCGCGCGCCCCGGTGGCTGGCCCGAGGCGCTGGCCGCCGTCCCGGCGGCCCTGATCCTGATCGCGGTCGGCGCGATCTCGGTGCACCAGGCGGTCAAACAGGTCGCCGACCTGTCCGGGGTGGTCGCGTTCCTGGGCGCTGTGCTGGTGCTGGCCAAGCTGTGTGACGACGAGGGCCTGTTCGAGGCCGCGGGCGCGGCGATCACCCGGGGGCGGGCCGGGTCGGGCAGCCTGCTGCGGCGCGTGTTCGTCATCGCCTCGCTGATCACGGCGGTGCTGAGCCTGGACGCGGCCGTGGTGTTGCTGACGCCGGTGGTACTGGCGGCCGTGCGCCGGCAGCGCACCCGGGTGCGGCCCTACGCCTACGCCACCGCCCATCTGGCCAATGGCGCCTCGCTGTTGCTGCCGGTGTCGAACCTGACCAACCTGCTGGCCTTCCACACCGCCCATCTCTCGTTCACCAAGTTCACCCTCGCGATGGCGGCGCCGTGGGTGGGCGCGATAGCCGTCCTCTACGTGATCTTCCGGTGGTTCTTCGCCAGAGACCTGCGGGTGCAGCCCGATCCGGAAGAGCTGGGCGCGCCGCCGCGCCCGCCGGTGTTCGTGTTGGTGGTCGTCGCGCTGACGCTCGCCGGGTTCGCGATTGCCCAGTCCGTGGGCATCGCCCCGGCCTGGGTAGCGCTGTGTGGCGCCGCGGTGCTGGCGGTGCGCAGCCTGCGGCGCCGGCACACCTCGGTGTCCGACATCGTGCGCTCGCTCAACGTCTCGTTCCTGGTGTTCGTGCTGGCGCTGGGCGTCGTGGTGCAGGCGGTCATGCTCAACGGGATGGACCGGGCGATGTCGGCGGTGCTGCCGTCGGGTTCGGGCCTGCCCGCGCTGCTCGCCATCGCCGCGCTAGCCGCCGCGCTGGCCAACGTCGTGAACAACCTGCCCGCCACGCTCGTGCTGCTGCCGCTGGTCGCCTCCAGCGGGCCGGTGGCGGTTCTGGCGGTGCTGATCGGGGTGAACATCGGCCCGAACCTGACCTACGTCGGATCGCTGTCGAACCTGTTGTGGCGGCGCGTGTTACGCCAGCACGACGTCGATGCCGGTGTCGGCGAATACACCCGGCTCGGCGTGTGCACGGTGCCCGCCTCGCTGGCGGTGGCGGTGGCCGCGCTGTGGGCCTCGGCGCGGCTGCTGGGCCTCTAGGGCGCAGGCTGGCCGCAGGGGCCCGACCGGATGATCGACGCGAGCTCCTCGCGCGACTGCGCCCCCACCCGCTGGCAGGCCCGGTACACGTGGCCCTCCACGGTGCGCACCGACATCACCAGCGTCTCGGCGATTTCGCGGTTGGACAGGCCCGCCACGACGAGTTCGACGACGTCGCGCTGCCGGCCAGACAACTTCAGGCCGGTCGGAGTGTGCAGCGCCGGCGTGTGCAAGCCACCGCAATCGTCGGCCAATTCCCGGGCCAGCGCCGCAGCGTACAGCCCGCGGCGGCGGTGTTGGTGTTCGTCGAACACCACCGAAGCCTGCACCGCGACATCGGCGGCCGCGACCCGATCGCCGATGCCCCGGTACGCCGCCGAGGCCGCCAGCAAGCCCTCACCATCCTTGGCCGACAACGCCTCCACATGCGCCGCGATCGCGGCGGCCAGCGGCAGTGACAACACGTCGGCCAGCTCGCGCGCCCGCACCGCCTGCGAGGCGTCACCCCATTGCGCCGCCGCCTGGATACAGGCCAGCTCGTGCGTGGGCTGGCCGCGATCGCGGGCAATCCGCGCCGCCTCCTTCACGCCCGCCACGGCCTCGGCCAACCGGCCGCTCGCCGCCAAGGCCCACCCCTGGGCAAGTGACAGGCCGGTGTGCATGAACAAAAAGTCGGCCGGTACGCACGACCGCGCCGCGGCGACCGCCTCATTCGCCTCGTCGGGCTGGCCGAGCTTGGCGTGCGCCTCGGCCAACGCGAAATAGCTCGCGGGCCGCAAACCCGTTGTGACGTAGTGGATTTGAACCCCGGCCACCGCCTCGTGCACCAGCCGGGCCGCCTCGGCGACAGCGCCGCGGGCCAGTTCGGCGTTGCCCGACAGCAGGGCGAGGTTGGCATATGCCAGGCCCGGAATGTCACGGGACGAATCGGCTAGTCGCCGTGCCGTGCCGACGAATTCATCGATCCGTCCGGTCAACCGGCAGGCACGCCCGTAGACGGCGCCGAACCAGAACCGCATATGCGATGCCTGAAACGAGGTCGTCGCCCGCCGCAGCGTCTGCTCGGCCAGGTCGTCGAGGTCATCGACCTGACCCAGCGCACCCATAGCCATGATCAGCGCCAGCGACGCCATCACCGCGTGGAAGCCGGGCAGCTCGGGGAAAGCCAGGGCGGCCCGGGCATTCGCGGTCGCCATCGCACAGCGCGCCGCCACCGCGTCCAGGCATGCCTGCACCGCCAACCGCTCCGCCCGCTGGGCCGGCGTCTCGGGATCAAGCGCCGCCAGACGGTCGAGGATCTCGGCCGCGTCTTTGGGCCTGAAGAGGTGCCAGATCAGGTTGGCCGCCCGCACCGTCGCCCAGTGATGGCCGTCGGGCAGGTCACCGTCGGCCATCTCGCGCAGCGCCGCCTCGGCCTGCTCACCGCGTCCGAGCAGCGCCAGGTTCATGGCCCGCACGCCCGCCGCCCCGGGCGCACCGGCCTGGGTGGCGGCGGTGGCGAACCGGTCGGCCAGATCGAGATCCAACAGGGTCATCGCATGCCGTGCCGCTTCCAGGTACAGCACGGGGTCGGGATCGAGGTCGGACTCGAGACGCAGCAGCGCGCGGCGCACCGTGGCCTGCATGTCGGCGTCACCGTCTTCGGCCAGCCGCGTCGCCAGCCTGCCACGGATCTCCGACAGGTACAGCTCGCCGGCGCCCGCACGGCGCAGCTCACCGAACAGCGGATGGGCGAGCCTGGCCGTCAACCCGGCGCCGGTGCGTTCGATGCTGACCAGTCCCATCCGCTCGGCCGCGGCCAGCTCGCCGCGCGGGGCCAAATCGCACAGCACCTCCACGGCCAGCGGCTCACACTGCGACAACGTGTCGATCACCACCGCCATTTCCGGGCTGAGTCGACCCATCTGGCGGCCCACCGTGTCGGACATGCTCGCAGAGACCGCGACATCGCCGTCCCACATCCACACCCCGGCCGTCTTGCGCATCCGCCCGGCGGCCACCTGATCGGCCACCAGCTGCCGCAGGAACAGCGCATTGCCACCGGTCAGCTTCTGGAACCGGTTTGCGCTGCGGGCATCGACCGGACCGTCCAGCTTGCTTTCGATGACTTCGCGCGTCTCCGCGGCCGAAAACGGTTGCAGGTCAATCCTTTCCAACAGGCCGTCTTTCCACAGCGCCGTCACCGCATCGGGCTCGTCGCTGCCGCTGCGGACGGTGACCACCAGCCGGACCCCACCGGACTGCGCCAGCTGGTGGACGACGAGCGCGGACAGTCCGTCCAGCAGGTGCGCGTCATCGACCCCCAGCACCACGCGACGCTGACGCTGTTGCGCGACAAAGGAATTGATCACTCGTCGCACATCGGTCAGCGGATCCGACTGTGCCTCGTTCAGCGCCTCGGTCATCACGCCGATGAACGCCCCCAGGGGTAGCGCCTGCGCCGAATCGGTGCCGACGATCCATTTGGTCCGCTCGCCCGAAGCCTCGGCGCGCCGCAGCACTTCACGGGCGAGCCAGGTCTTGCCCACTCCGGCGGCTCCCGCGATCACCACGCCCGTGTGGGTGCCACCCGGACTCAGGGCGCGACGAATGATCCCCCATTCGCTGTCACGCCCGGTCAGCGGCTTGGCGCCGATCACTCGGCGACTATAACGGCGCGCGAGGCTCGAACGGGAGGCTTTGCCGGTGTTTGGGGACCTTACGTGCGGCCGCCCCGCAGCAATGACGTAGTCGACTACGCTGTCGACCCCATTTCCGGACCATGAGCATGGCTTTTGTCAGACAGGCGCTCAGCACAGGTGGTGGGTTATGGCAAAGCTCGGCGATCACGCAGTGGTATTGGGAGCGAGCATGGCGGGTCTGGTCGCCGCGCGAACGCTCAGCGAGTTCTTCAGCACGGTCACGGTGGTGGAGCGCGATCCGCTGCCTGACATCGCGCCCGACAACACCGCCGCCGCTCGCCGGGGCGTCCCGCAGGGTCGCCACCTGCACGGCCTGCTGCCCCGCGGTGCTCAGGTACTCGAGCAATTGTTCCCGGGCGTCCTCGACGAGATGGTCATGGACGGTGCACATCACCTGGATGGCCGGGACCTTTCCCGGCTGTACTACCACTTGGGCGGGCACCTCATGGTGCGCACCGGCGGTGCCCCCTCGTTCGCCGCATATCTTGCCACCCGGCCCTTCCTCGAGGAACACGTCCGCGCGCGACTGCGCCGCATCGCCAACGTCACGCTGCTCGATGAGCACGACGTTGTGGACTTGACCACGACGTCGGACCGCAAGCGCGTCACCGGCGCCCGAATCGCCAACCGCCAGACCCGCGAGGACATCACGCTGAGCGCGGACCTGGTGCTCGATGCCACCGGGCGCGGCGCCCGCACCCCGGCATGGCTGACCACACTGGGCTACGAGCGCCCGCCAGAGGTGCACGTACCGGTGCACCTGACCTATGCGAGCCAATGCCTGCGCATGGCGCCGGACGCGCTACACGAATTCGGATTCGTCGTCGGGACGGTGCCGGGCCGGCCGCGCGGACTGGGCATGCTGCGCGCGGAGAACGACACCTGGATGTTCACCGTTTTCGGCGTCGCCGGCCACGCGCCGTCGACGGACCTGATATCGATGTGCGAGTTCGTCTGGGACTGCGCACCGCCCCACCTGCTGGCCGCGGTCCTGTCGGCCGAACCCATCGGGGAGCCCACCCGGCACGGCCAGCCGTCCAGTCAGTGGCGCCGCTACGACAAGATGCGACGCTTCCCCGACGGCCTGCTGGTCATGGGCGACGCGATCTGCAGCTTCAACCCGATCTACGGTCAGGGCATGACCGTCGCAGCGCTGGAGGCGGTGGCGCTACGTGACTGCTTGTCCGGTGGCACAAAGGATTTGGCGCGGCGATTCTTTCGGGCCGCCGCGGTGCCGATCCGCCAGGCGTGGGAACTGTCGGCCAACCCGGACCTGTGCCTACCCGAAATAGAGGGCACCCCACCGCTGCTCACCCGACTGCTCAACGGGTACATCGATCGCATACTCACCGCGACCGAATACGACCCCGCCGCGGTCGATCGCTTCGTCAAAGTCACCGCCCTCATCGACCCCGCTTCCCGGCTGCTGCGCCCGGACATGATGTGGCGGGCCGCGCTGGCCAACCGCCGCCGACCGCGCGGGGTCGACAAGCGGCCGGCTCGCGCGGACGGCGACCTGGCCGGCAGCGTGGCCCGCTAGCCGCGCCGGTACACCGGCGGCAACGGCATCGACAGTTCGGCGAGCACGCCACGCAACACCGTCGGGTAGTCGGTGATGATGCCGTCGACCCGGAAGCCGATCTGCTGGCGCATGGCGGCGGCGTCGTTCACCGTCCAGGGAATCACTTTGAGTCCCAACGCATGCGCGTGGTCGACGTACGACCGGCCGGCGACCAGCTGGTAGTCCGGCGCGGCGACGTCCGCACCCACCATGCGCGCGCCGACCAGGGGATCGCCGATGAGAGCGGCATTTTCGCCGGCCAACCACGGGGAGTCAGCCGCCCAAGTCCGCGCGTCATACAGGGCCACCAGTGAAATTGACGGTTCGGCGGCGCGTACCAGTGGCAGGGTGCGCCAGTCGAAGCTCTGGATCTGTATGCGGTCGACCTTGCCCGCCGATCTGACCGCGGCCAGGATCACGTCGACGAACTCCTGCGGTTGCGCGGATGCGCCGGGCTGATCGGCCTCCACTTTGGTTTCGATGTTGTAGCGGATCGCATCGGCGCCGTAGGAGTCGGCGAGCGCGAACACCTGCGGCAGCGTCGCTATCTTGTTGCCCCGCACCACTTCGGCCCGAGGGTAATCACTGAGCGGGCGGCCACAGTCCAGGGTGTCGACCTGCGCCAGGGTGAGCTCGTGCACGAGCTTACCGACGTAGGGATATTGCGGGTCAGCGTCGAACGCGGGCGTGGTGTCGGCGCACTTCTCGGGCTGAATCGTCGGGTCATGCCACACCAGCGGTTGCCCGTCCTTGGTGAGGACGACGTCGAGTTCCAAAGTGCTGACGCCCAATTCGAGCGCCTTGGCGAAGGCTCGCAGGGACTCCTCGGTGGCCTCCCCGCGCCCGCCGCGGTGGGCCTGCAGGTCGAAGTCGGGCGATTGGGCGCGGGCGAGGCCGACAGGCCACAACGCAACGGCCAGCAGCACCACCAGCACGGCACGAAGGCGCGCGGGCGCGCCGGGCACCCGGCTTAACCCCTGCGCTGGCGCGTGATTTCGGCGAGCACCACCCCGGCGGCCACGGACGCGTTCAGCGATTCGGCGTCCTGAGCCATCGGGATGGACACGACTTCGTCGCAGTTCTGTCGCACCAGGCGCGACAGTCCCTTGCCTTCCGAGCCGACGACGACCACCAGCGGATCGGTGCCGTCGATGTCGTCGAGCGTGGTGTCACCGCCGGCGTCCAGCCCGACCACCCGCAGCCCGCGTCCGGCCCAATCCGTCAGTGTCCTGGTCAAGTTCGTGGCGCGCGCCACCGGGATGCGGGCCGCGGCCCCGGCGCTGGTGCGCCACGCTACCGCGGTCACCGAGGCCGACCGTCGCTGCGGGATCAGCACCCCGTGGCCGCCGAACGCCGCCACCGAACGCACGATGGCACCCAGGTTGCGGGGATCGGAGATGTTGTCCAGCGCGACCAGCAGCGCCGGCGGCGAGGCGATCGCGGCGGCAACCAGATCGTCGGGGTGGGCGTAGTCGTAGGGCGGCACCTGCAACGCTATTCCTTGATGCAGGTGGTTGCTGGTCATCCGGTCCAGATCGGTGCGCGGCACCTCAAGGATAGAAATTCCCGAATCGGCTGCGCGGGTGACGGATTCGGTCAGCCGCTCGTCGGCTTCGGCGCCCAGCGCCACGTAGAGCGCGGTTGCCGGCACCCCGGCCCGCAGGCACTCCAGCACCGGGTTGCGGCCGAGCACCGTCTCGGATTCGTCGGTTCGGCCCCGCGCCGGCCGACGGGCCTGGGTCTTGGCGCGCTTAGCGGCCGGATGGTTGGGGCGCAGGTGGGCCGGCGGGGTCGGGCCACGTCCCTCCAGGCCGCGGCGGCGCTGGCCCCCCGAACCCACGGTGGGGCCCTTCTTGCTGCCCTCTTTGCGGATCGCGCCACGGCGACGCGAGTTGCCGGCCATTTATTTGTCGCGTTTTTCTTCGTGGGCCAAAAGCTCCCACTGCGGGCCGTCGGCGGTGTCGGTGACCTCGATGCCGGCGTACTTGAGCCGGTCGCGGATCTCGTCGGCGAGCGCCCAGTTGCGTTCCTCGCGCGCCTTCTGCCGGTTCTCCAGCTCCGCCTGGACCAGCACGTCGACGGCGGCCAGCGCCGCCGACGTCTCGTCGCGGGTCTCCCAGCGTTCGTCGAGGGGGTCGCAACCGAGGATGCCCATCATCGCGCGGATCGCGCCGGCATGTTGCAGCGCGCCTTCGTGATCGCCGGAGTCCAGGGCCCGGTTGCCTTCCGCGCGGGAAGCGTGCACTTCGGCCAGCGCGGCCGGCACGGCCAGGTCGTCGTTGAGGGCCTCGGCGAAATTCTGCGTCCAACGGCCGGGCTCGACGCCGCCCACCCGCACCCGAACGCGGTGCAGGAAGTCCTCAACTCCCACATAGGCTTTCACCGCGTCCTGCAGGGCGACCTCGGAGAATTCCAGCATCGACCGGTAGTGGGCGCTGCCCAGGTAGTAGCGCAGTTCGGCGGGGCGCACGCGCTGCAGCAACGCCGGAATCGCCAGCACGTTGCCCAGCGATTTGCTCATCTTCTCCCCGCCCATCGTCACCCAGCCGTTGTGCAGCCAGTAACGAGCGAATCCGTCGCCGGCTGCACGGCTCTGGGCGATTTCGTTCTCGTGGTGCGGGAAGACCAAATCCATTCCACCGCAATGAATGTCGAATTCTG
Source organism: Mycobacterium sp. 852002-51971_SCH5477799-a (assembly GCF_001667145.1). Classification (GTDB taxonomy): domain Bacteria; phylum Actinomycetota; class Actinomycetes; order Mycobacteriales; family Mycobacteriaceae; genus Mycobacterium. The sequence continues at coordinate 20,877 of NZ_LZIF01000012.1, read as the reverse complement.
GGCCGAGATAGGTGCGGGCCATCGCGGAGCATTCCAGGTGCCAGCCCGGGCGTCCCCGCCCCCACGGCGAGGGCCACGACGGCTCGCCGGGCTTTTCACCCTTCCACAACGTGAAGTCGCGCTGGTCACGCTTGCAGGTGGCGACCCCCTCGCCCTGATGGACGTCGTCGATCTTGTGGCCGGAAAGTTGCCCGTATTCGGGATAGCTGAGCACGTTGAAGTAGACGTCGCCGCCGGCGGCGTAGGCGTGATCGGTTTCGATCAGCCGTTCCATTAGTTCGACCATCTGGGTGATGTGCCCGGTGGCTCGCGGCTCGGCCGACGGGGGCAGCACGTCCAGTGCGTCGTAGGCGGCGCTGAAGGCGCGCTCGTAGGTGGCCGCCCACTCCCACCACGGGCGACCCGCGGCGGCCGCCTTGGCCAGGATCTTGTCTTCGATGTCGGTGACGTTGCGGATGAACGCGACGTCGCAGCCGCGGGCGATCAGCCACCGGCGCAGGATGTCGAAGGCCACCCCGCTGCGGACATGGCCGATGTGCGGCAGGCCCTGGACGGTGGCGCCGCAAAGGTAGATGGAGACGTGACCCTCGCGCAGCGGAACGAACTCACGCACGGCACCGGCCGCCGTGTCGTGTAGCCGCAAGCGGGCGTGATCGGTCACGACGTGCCAGCTTACCGGGTGCTTCCGCGGCGTCCGGCGCTGCGCGGGCTTACCCGGTGGCGATCACAAGCGCGGTGGCGATGGCGGCGAGCCCCTCGCCCCGTCCGGTCAGCCCCAACCCGTCGGTCGTCGTCGCCGACACCGAGACCGGCGCGCCCAGCAATTCCGACAGCACGCGCTGCGCCTCGTCGCGGCGCGGACCGACCTTCGGCCGGTTCCCGATGACCTGAACCGCGGCGTTGCCGATCCGGAAGCCTTGGTGCGACGTCAGATCCGCGACATGGCGCAGCATGTCGGCGCCACTGACGCCCTTCCAGCGCGGATCGTCGACGCCGAACACCGCGCCCACGTCGCCCATCCCGGCGGCCGACAGCACCGCGTCGCACAGCGCGTGCGCGCCGACGTCGCCGTCGGAATGTCCGGCACAGCCGTCCGCGTCGGCAAAAAGCAGACCCAGCAGCCAGCAGGGGCGCCCGGGTTGGATGGGGTGCACGTCGACGCCCAGTCCGACCCTCGGGAAGGGATCCGGCACGTTCACCGGCGCACCACGGTCTCGGCCAGCAACAAATCGAGCTGGGTGGTGATCTTGAATGCCAGCGGATCGCCCTCGACCACCTGGACCCGGCCGCCGACGTGCTCGACGAGCGACGCGTCGTCGGTGAAACCGGGCATCCCGGCCCCGGCACGGTAGGCACGCGACAGCAGATCGGTCGCGAAGCCCTGCGGGGTCTGCACGGCGCGCAACCCCGTGCGCTCCGGCGTCCCCAGGACCACCCCGTTGGCGTCCACGGCCTTGATGGTGTCATGCAGGCTCAGCGCTGGAACCACGGCGTCGTGACCGGCGCGCAGCGTCTCCACCACGCGGATGATCAGCGCCGGGGGCGTCAAAGCCCGCGCGGCGTCGTGTACGAGCACGAACTCGCAAGCCGTTGGCAAGGCCGCCAGGGCCAGGTTGACCGACTCGGTGCGGTCGGGGCCGCCCGCGACGACGGTCAGCCGGCCGGTATAAACGTGATCACCCAAGAGTCGCGTGGCCTCGTCGATCCGGTCGGCGGGTACCGCCACCACGACGTGATCGACGACCCCGGATTCCAGCAAACCGGCGACGGCGCGCTGCAGCAGCGTGCGGCCGTCAACCAAACAGAATGCTTTGGGAATTCCGGCGGCCAGTCGTTCGCCCGACCCTGCGGCGGGAACGACTGCGACTACTTTGCCTGACGTGCCCGTCTCCGGGGCCACCGAAGTGTCAGGACCTTCAGGAAGCGGCGGCCAGAACCTCGTCGAGGATGGTCTCTGCCTTGGCGTCGTCGGTGCTCTCGGCCAGCGCCAATTCACCGACCAGAATCTGTCGGGCCTTGGCCAGCATCCGCTTCTCGCCGGCCGACAGACCACGTTCCTGGTCGCGACGCCACAGGTCGCGGACTACCTCGGCGACCTTGTTGACATCGCCGGAAGCAAGCTTCTCGAGGTTGGCCTTGTAGCGGCGTGACCAGTTGGTCGGCTCTTCGGTGTGCGGGGCGCGCAGCACCTGGAAAACCTTGTCCAGACCTTCTTGTCCGACGACGTCGCGGACACCGACGTACTCAGCGTTGTCAGCGGGAACCCGAACGGTCAGGTCACCCTGCGCCACCTTCAAGACGAGATACTCTTTTTGCTCCCCTTTGATGGTGCGGGTTTCGATCGCCTCGACTAACGCAGCACCGTGATGAGGATAAACAACGGTGTCGCCGACCTTGAAGATCATCTGATTCGAGCCCCTTTCGTTACTTCATCCTAACACGGCCACCCAACTACGCGCGAAGCAACGATGCAGGTCAGGGGCACAACACGCGAAGATTAGGGGTTGACATGGGGATCAAGTCGTGCAATGCAGCACATTACCAATGCCCCCGCGGTGGCCCGGCGGCTGGTTTGAAAACGCCTCCCGCGGCGCTCCTGCGCAGGTCTGGCGCCCCGCGCTATCGCGCGCGAGACCTTGCTACTACTGTGCATAGTTGCATTAGTCGAACCGGCTCAGCAGGAGGCTTGAGACAGTGAACCGCTTCAAGATCCGTCTCGGCCTCCCCGCGCTCGCCGTCGCCGGCGCGATGGCCGTTCTGGCCGCTCTGCTCAGCGGTTGCGGAGCCGGTCAGGTCTCGCAGATGGCGGTCCAAGAGCCCGCCATCAACGGCAACAAGGTCACCGTCAACAACGTGGCGCTGCGCAACATCCGGATCCAGGCCAGCCAAACCGGTGACGAACTGAAGCCGGGCCGGACCGTGGATCTGGTGCTGGTGGCGGTCAACCAGTCGGCGACTACCGCCGACAGACTGATCGGCATCACCAGCGAGATCGGCACGGTGACCGTCAGCGGCGACGCTCGGCTGCCTGCCGGCGGGTCGCTGTTCGTCGGCACGCCGGAGGGCGAGAAGGTGGCGCCGGGGCCAATCGGTTCCAACACCGCAGCGGCCAAGGCGACGGTGAACCTGGCCAAGCCCATCTCCAACGGCCTCACCTACAACTTCACCTTCAATTTCGAGAAGGCCGGGCAGGCGACCGTTGCCGTGCCGATCTCGGCCGGGCTCAAGCCAGCGCAGTAAAACCAAGCGGACTAACCGCCTGTCGTGACGCGGGCTTGTCGTAGCGGCTCGATACCGTCATGGCGTGGCAACAGCGCGCTCCCAATACCGGTGTTCGGAATGCCGGCATGTCACCGCGAAGTGGGTCGGCCGCTGCCTGGAGTGCGGCACCTGGGGCACGGTCGACGAGGTCCCGGTTCTCAGCGCGGTCGCCGGCCGTCGTAGCGGCCTGGCGACGGCCTCGCCGGCCGTGCCCATCACTTCCGTCGAGCCCAACGCCAGCCGGCACCGCTCGACGGGTGTAGACGAACTCGACCGGGTGCTCGGCGGCGGCGTGGTGCCCGGCTCGGTCACCCTGCTGGCCGGCGATCCGGGTGTGGGCAAGTCGACGCTGCTGCTCGAGGTCGGCCATCGCTGGGCGCAATCCGGCCGGCGTGCGCTGTACATCTCCGGCGAGGAGTCCGCGGGCCAGATCCGGCTGCGCGCCGACCGCATCGGCTGCGGCAGCGATGAGCTTTATCTGGCCGCCGAATCTGATCTGCACGCCGTGCTCGAGCACATCGCCACGGTCAAGCCCGCGCTGGTGATCGTGGACTCGGTGCAGACCATGTCGACCACCGAGGTCGACGGCGTGGCCGGTGGCGTCACGCAGGTGCGCGCGGTGACCTCAGCGCTGACCGCGGCGGCCAAATCCAATGGGGTCGCGCTGATCCTGGTCGGGCACGTCACCAAGGACGGGGCCATCGCCGGGCCACGGTCCTTGGAGCATCTGGTCGACGTGGTGCTGCACTTCGAGGGCGACCGCAACGGCTCGCTGCGGATGGTCCGCGGGATCAAGAACAGGTTCGGGGCCGCCGACGAGGTCGGGTGTTTCCTATTGCACGACAACGGGATCGAGGGCGTCGCGGACCCGTCGAACCTGTTCCTGGACCAGCGCCCGGCCCCGGTTCCCGGCACCGCGATCACCGTGACGCTCGACGGGAAGCGGCCGCTCATCGGTGAGGTGCAGGCGCTGCTTGCCACGCCGGCGGGCGGCTCGCCGCGCCGCGCCGTCAGCGGCATCGACCAATCGCGGGCCGCGATGATCACCGCGGTGCTGGAAAAGCACGCCCGGTTGCCCGTCGCCGCCAACGACATCTACCTGTCCACGGTCGGCGGCATGCGGCTGACCGACCCGTCGTCGGACCTGGCGGTGGCGGTCGCGCTGGCCTCGGCGCTCGCGGACCTGCCGCTGCCCACCACGGCGGTGATGATCGGCGAGGTGGGATTGGCCGGAGACCTCCGGCGGGTCACCGGCATGGAGCGGCGCCTGTCCGAGGCCGCGCGCCAGGGGTTCAGCATCGCGCTCATCCCCGACGGGGACGATCCCCGGCGCGAGATCGTGCCGAACGGCATGCGGGCGCTGCGTGCGCCCACCATCGTGGCGGCGCTGGAGCACATGGTCGACATCGCCGGCCACCGGGGTGGCCCGCCCGCAAACGTGCGATCGCTAGACGCATGGCGCGCTCGCCCTGAAGAATGACCTTTTGTGACCCGTCCGACGCTGCGTGAGACCGTCGCCCGCCTGGCTCCGGGCACCGGGCTGCGTGACGGCCTGGAACGCATCCTGCGTGGGCGTACCGGCGCGCTGATCGTGCTCGGCAACGACGAGGCCGTCGAGGCCATCTGCGACGGCGGGTTCGCCCTGGACGTGCGCTACGCCCCCACCAGGCTGCGCGAGCTGGCGAAGATGGACGGCGCGGTGGTGCTGTCCACCGACGGCAGCCGCATCGTGCGGGCCAACGTGCAGCTGGTTCCGGACCCGTCGATCGCGACCGACGAATCGGGAACCCGGCACCGCTCCGCGGAGCGGGCCGCGATCCAGACCGGCTATCCGGTGATCTCGGTGAGCCACTCGATGAACATCGTGACCGTCTACGTGGGCGGGGAGCGCCACGTGGTCGCCGACTCGGCGACCATCCTGTCGCGGGCCAACCAGGCCATCGCGACCCTGGAGCGCTACAAGATCCGGCTCGACGAGGTCAGCAGGCAGCTGTCGCGCGCCGAGATCGAGGACTTCGTCACGTTGCGTGACGTCTTGACGGTGGTGCAGCGGCTCGAGCTGGTCCGCCGCATCGGTGAGGTGATCGACAACGACGTGGTGGAACTCGGCACCGACGGCCGCCAACTGCGGCTGCAGCTCGACGAGCTGCTGGGCGGCAACGAGGATGCCCGCGAACTGATCGTGCGCGACTATCACGCCAGCCCGGAGCCGCTGTCCGAGGCGCCGGTGACGGCCACGCTCGACGAGCTGGACGCGCTGTCGGATACCGAGCTGCTCGACTTCACCATCCTGGCAAAGGTTTTCGGGTATCCGACGACAACCGAGGCGCAGGATTCGGCGGTCAGCCCGCGCGGCTACCGTGCGCTGGCCGGCATCCCCCGGCTGCAGTTCGCCCATGCCGACCTACTGGTTCGCTCATTCGGGACGCTGCAGAACGTGCTGGCGGCCAGCGCCAACGACCTGCAATCGGTCGACGGCATCGGCGCGATGTGGGCCCGCCACGTGCGGGAAGGACTGTCGCAACTGGCCGAGTCGACGATCACCGACTCGTTGAACTAGGTGCGAATTGATGTGTGTCGGCCTCAGCCGGCCGGCGGGGGCATCGGCGGCGCCTCGGGCTGCGGCACGGCGCCCGGTTGCCCCGGTCCGGGCACCGGACCCGGCGGCGGTGGCGGCTGGTTCATGATGAACGGAACCGGCATCGAACGCAGATTGCCCAGCTGCACGACCAGGTTGTAGGTGCCCGGTCCGATCGCCGGCCGGGGCAGCGGGCAGTGCGGGGCCGAACCCATTCCCGTCCACGTCACCGCGGTGGTGACCTGCTCGCCCGGCGTGAAGGTCTTGATCAGCGTCTCGTTGGACGGGGCGCAGTCCAGGTTCGACCACAGCCGCTTGTTGTCCAGCGAATAGACGTAGGCGGCCAGCACCGCGGCGCCGACGTCGCGCTTGCAGGCCACCAGCCCGATATTGGTGACGACCATGGTGAACTTCGGCTGGTCACCGATGAAGTACTGCGGCGCATTGGTCAGACCCTTGACCGCCAGCGTCGAATCGGGGCAGTCGTCGCCCTCCTTCAGGATCGGCGGCGGCTGCACCGCGGCGGTGGGGGTGGGAGTCTCGGGGTTCTGGCCCTGCGCGGGCGGCACCACCGGAGCGGGTGCCTCGGGTCCTGCCGGTGGGCGCGCCTGCGGCGCGGGCGATGCCGGCTTGTTCTGAGCGGCGGTCGCTTTGTCGGCGTTGGCGGGCTTGGCTCCCGCGTTATGCCCCATGAATGCGATGACGACGGCGGCCACGATCCCGATCACGACGACCGCGATACCAATGGCCAGGCCTCTGCGCCGCCAATAGATCTCGGTGGGTAGCGGGCCACGCGGTTCCAGATCGAGCACGTTCGCAGCGTAGGCCCAGGTCACGCCGATTCGGTTGACCCGCCTCGGCGTGTCGCCGGGTTTGCCGGCCAACCGCCGTGTAGTAACGGCCGGACCACCCGCGTCGCCCGGCCCGTATTCGCCGCGGGGTTACTCGCCCAGATCGCCGGCGTGGTCGGTCAGCTCGGCCCGCCCATCGGCAAGCTGATAGGTGACGCCGGCGATCCCCAGGGTGCCCGCGGCCAACCGTTCGGCGATGATCGTGGACCGAGACGCCAGCTGTGCGACGGTTTCGGCAACGTGCCGCTTCTCGAACTCGTCGACACTGCTCAGGCCGTCGCGGCGGCCCACCAGGATCGACGGAGCCACGCGCTCCACGACGTCACGCACGAAGCCGCCGGGCACCGCGCCGTCATCGATCGCTCCCACGGCCGCCTTTACCGCACCGCAGCCGGAGTGGCCGACGACGACGACGAGCGGCACGTTCAGCACCGCCACCGCGTACTCGATGGAACCCAATACCGCCGTGTCTATCGCCTGCCCGGCGGTGCGAACCACGAAGATGTCGCCCAATCCCTGATCGAACAGGAGCTCGGCGGCCACCCGGCTGTCGGCGCAGGCGAACACCGCGGCGATCGGCTGCTGGCCCGATGCCAAACTCGCTCGGCGCTCGGCGCTTTGGTTGGGATGCTCGGGGCGTCCGGCGGCGAATCGCTCGTTACCCTCTTTGAGTGTTTTCCATGCTGTTGCCGGAGTGGTGTTGGGCATGGCACACATTGTGCTGTGCCGCGGTCGCCCGTGACTAACCGCCCTCGAATCCCGGCGGACGAACTTCTGGGGTGGTACCAGACGTCGCGCCGCGATCTGCCGTGGCGCGACCCCGCGGTGAGCGCCTGGCAGATCCTGGTCAGTGAATTCATGCTGCAGCAGACGCCGGTATCGCGGGTGCTGCCGATCTGGACGGATTGGGTGCGGCGGTGGCCGATCCCGTCGGCCCCCGCCGCGGCCAGCGCCGCCGACGTGCTGCGCGCCTGGGGCAAGCTCGGCTATCCGCGGCGGGCCAAGCGGTTGCACGAATGCGCGGTCGTGATCGCGCGCGATCACGACGACGTTGTGCCCGATGACGTCGCTACGCTGCTGATGCTGCCCGGTGTCGGCAGCTACACCGCCCGCGCGATCGCGTGCTTCGCCTATGGCCAGTCGGTACCGGTGGTGGACACCAACGTGCGTCGGGTGGTGGCGCGCGTGGTGCACGGCCTGGCCGACGCGGGCGCGCCGGCCGCGACGCGCGACCACGCCGACGTGTCGGCGCTGCTGCCCGATGACGAAACGGCACCGAAGTTCTCCGTCGCGCTGATGGAACTGGGCGCGACGGTGTGTACGGCGCGCGCGCCGCGCTGTGGGCTGTGCCCGCTGGACCGGTGCGCCTGGCGGCACGCCGGTTATCCGCCCCCACAGGGCCCGGCCCGCCGCGCTCAGACCTATGCCGGGACCGACCGTCAGGTCCGCGGGCGACTGATGGATGTGTTGCGCGCCAACGATTCTCCGGTGACCCGCGCCGACCTGGACGTGGCGTGGCTGACCGACACCGCACAGCGCGACCGGGCGCTGTATTCGCTGCTGGCCGATGGTTTGGTGACGCAGACGCGCGACGGCCGGTTCGCGCTGGCCGGCGAGGAGTAGCCGGTCAGGCCGGGGGGCGCGGCGCCGCCAGAAACGCCTCGACCGCCTCGCGGTACAGCCGGGGCGCCTCGTCGTGAACCAGGTGACCGGCTTCCGGGACCTTCAAATACGTTGCGGTGGGGCAGATTTCGGCCATCTCTTGCATCTGGCCGGGCGGGGTGACCGAATTGCCGGCCTCGATCAGCAGCGCGGGGGAACGCACGGCGTGCCACTGCGCCCAGTAGTCCCGGGTGCCCCACTCGGCGGCGATCTCGATCCACCGCGCGGTGTAACCGTGCAGCCGCCAACCGGTTTCGGTGCGGTCGAAGGCCTCCAGGAAGTATTGGCCGGCGACTGGCCCGAATTCGGCGAAAACCTGTTCGGCGGAGCCGAATTCGACCGGTAGGGCGTGCAGCCAGGGTTCCCAGGGGCCGGTGGTGCGGCCGCGGAAGTCCGGCGCCATGTCCTCGAGCACCAGGGCGGAAACCAGCTCGGGGCGCTCGGCGGCCAGGCACCATGCGTGCAGGGCGCCCATCGAATGCCCAACGATCCGGACCGGCACCTCGAGCGTGCTCACCACGTCGGCCAGGTCGGCCACGAACCGTTCGGTGCTTATGGGGTGCGGATCTTCGACGTCGCGGCCCCGATGCCACGGCGCGTCGTAGGTGTAGACGGCACCCAGCCGGGTCAGCCAGGGCAGTTGCCGCGGCCAGGTGGTCCCGCGTCCCATCAGGCCGTGCACCAGCACCAGCGGCTCGCCGTCTCCCCCGTGGCAAGTCAACAGATGGCTGGGCATAGCACCATCTTGCGTGCACCGCCCACGGCCCGGGCACGGGGATCGGCGGGGTAGCCTAGCGGCATGTCGCCAGTGGTGAAGATCAACGCAATCGAAGTACCCGCCGACGCCGGCCCGGAGCTGGAGAAGCGGTTCGCGCACCGGGCGCACGCCGTCGACAACCAGCCCGGCTTTCTCGGCTTTCAGCTGCTCCGCCCGATCAAGGGCGAGAACCGCTACTTCGTGGTGACGCAGTGGGAGTCCGAAGAGGCATTCCAGGCGTGGGCGCAGGGGCCCGCCATCGAAGCGCACTCCGGCGAGCGGGCGAAGCCGGTGGCGACCGGGGCCTCGCTGCTGGAATTCGAGGTTGTGATGGACGTTGCCGGCAACAAGCAGGCTGGCTAGCGCGTCATCGGCCCGGCGCCGCGCGTGGGTGCTGAGCGCGGCCGCCGCACTGGTAGCGACATTGGCGCCGGGTTGCGCCGCGAACCCCTCCCCGCAGGCGAACGCGGCGAATCCGGGACGGCAGATCGACACCCGCACCCCGCCCGGGATCCGGGCCCAGCAGACGCTGGACATGCTCAACTCGGACTGGCCGATCGGCCCGGTCGGGGTCGGCACCCTCGCCGCGCCCGACAAGGTCGAGTCGGTGGAAACCACCATGGAGGCGCTGTGGTGGGACCGTCCGTTCACGCTCAACGGCGTCGACCTCGGTGCGAGCGTGGCGACGCTGCACCTGACCTCGTCCTACGGCGCCGAGCAAGACATCCGGATCCACACCGATGACGGCGGTTCGGTGGATCATTTCGATCTCGAGACCCAGGCGCCCACCATCAGCTCGTGGCACGACATCGACGCGGTGCTGAGCAAGACCGGTGCGCGCTACTCCTATCAAGTCGCCAAGGTCAACGACGGGCATTGCGATCCGGTGGCGGGCACCAACACCCACGAATCCTTGCCGCTGGCATCCATTTTCAAGCTGTACGTGTTGCACGCGCTGGCGGGCGCGATCAAGAACGGGACGGTGTCCTGGGAGGACGAGCTGACGGTCACCGACAAGAGCCGGGCGGTCGGCTCGTCGGGGCTGGCTTTGCCTGCCGGAGCGCATGTTTCGGTGCGCACCGCCGCCGAGAAGATGATCGCCACCAGTGACAACATGGCGACCGACCTGCTGATCGAGAAGATGGGCACGCACGCAATCTCCGAAGCGCTGGCCACGGCCGGCCATCACGACCCGGCCAGCATGACCCCGTTCCCCACTATGTACGAGCTGTTCTCCGTCGGCTGGGGCAGGCCGGACCTGCGCAGCCGATGGGAGCACGGATCGCCGCAAGTCCGTGCGCAGCTGCTGGCGCAGGCGAATTGGACGCCGTATGACCCGGATCCGTTGCGGGCCCATTCGCCGGCGTCCTCCTACGGTGCCGAGTGGTACGGCAACGCCGAGGACATCTGTCGGGTCCATGCGGCGCTGCAGGCCGACGCGGTCGGCAAGGCCGCGCCGGTGCGCGAGATCCTCTCCGCGGTCGCGGGTATCCAGCTGGACCACAACGTCTGGCCCTATATCGGCGCGAAAGCCGGTGGCCTGCCGGGTGATCTGACGTTCAGCTGGTATGCCGTCGATAAGACGCAGCAGCCGTGGGTGGTCAGCTTCCAGCTGAACTGGCCGCGCGATCACGGGCCGACGGTGACCGGCTGGATGCTGAAAATCGCCAAACAGGCGTTCGCGCTGATCGCCCCGCGCTGAGGCCTACAAGCGCAGCGTCCAACGGCCACCCCGGAAGTGCATGACGACGCGGTCAGCCGGCTCGACGTCGATCCGCCAAAATGATTCCGGGGCGATGTCCAGCGCCGCCACGATCGCCGCCCGGATCACCGCCGGGTGCGTCACCGCCACCGTGCGTAATGGGTTGGCGGTCAACGATTCCAGCCACCGGGCAACCCTGAAGGTCAGGTCGGCGATCGACTCGCCGCCGTGCGGCGCGGCGCCCGGTTGGCTCAGCCAAACCTCGAGTTCATCCGGTGGCAGCCCCGCAAGCGCCTCGCCGCGCCACCGCCCGCAGTCGAGGTCTGCCAACAGCGGCTCGGTTTCGGGTTGCAGGCCAACCAGTTTGGCGGTCTGCAGGGTGCGCTGCTCGGGTCCGGACAGCCGGCGCTGGGCGGGGGCGACGTCGTCCAGAGCCTCAACCTGGCGGCGGCCCATCGCGTTCAGCGGTTCGTCGGCGGGGAAACGCCCGCTCGCCATGGCGTCGGTCATGCCGTGCGAGAGCAGCGTCAGCCGGACGACCCCCGTCACGCCGCGATGCTCGACGCCGGCCGCGTCCGCGCTGAAAGCAGCCGCCCGCTGATCGTCGCGAACACCACACCGATGCCCGCCCACAGCACCAGCTGGGTGGCCAGCGACAGCAACCTGAACTCGTAGAGGACATCGGCGGGAAATCCCGGATAGATGATCGTCCCCGCGGCGTCGCGCAGCGGTTCTGGTGTCTCGTCCACGGACGGCAGCAGCACCGCCGCCACCACGATCGACACCAGATACGCTGCGGCCGCCAGCAGTCCGGCGTTCCAGGCACCGAACCGGGCAGCGAGCCGGCGCGCCAGCCAGACCGCGCCGATCGCCAGCACCACCGATACCAGCACCATCACCAGGTACCAGCCGGTCCGCGCTGCGATCGTGTCGGCCTGTCCGACGGCCGGTGGGTTCGGCGGGTATTTCACGAACGGCACCACGTACACCGCCCCGAACGCGCCGGCCGCCAACAGCAGCGAAAGCCTTTGCGGCTGGCCCACTTCGGCCCGCGCATAGACGACGCTGAACAGCACTGCGAACAGCGCGCCCATTGCGAGGCCGAAGATCAGCACACCGAATCCCAGCCCGGGACCCGATTGCACGCCGCGGGTGAACAGCTCCGCGCCGTGCTCGTGCACGCCGTGCGCATTCTCGGCGTCGGTGCGACCGTCTTCAAAGGCGATAGCGCGACCAATGACGGGCTCGGCGCACACGCGGGCGAAGACGAACGCCAGCACCGCGCCGACGGCACCCGCCAGAAGACCGCCCCCGATCAGGCGTTTCTCCACGAGACGCGGTCAGTGGCAGGGGAAGCCGAGTAGGTGGCGTGCGTCGTGCACGAACTCGTGCACGTGCGAATCGCTGCCGAACAGCGAGACCGCCCCCTGGTCGATGCCGACGAAGTACAGCGCCAGCAACGCGAGGAAGACGGTCGCCGTCAACCAGAGTGCGGCGCGTGCCGCGGACAGGTCGACCGATCGGGTGCGGCCGCCGGTTAGCTGCGGGTGGGACACTATCGACTCCTTCTGGGGATAACGCGTCCCCGCTGGGTATGACGAGCATCGGGTCTGACTTTTGCAGTGGCGCGACCGTTCTGGACTTTCACCAGATTCCGTTACACGTCGATGACAACGGTCAGTGTAGGGCGCAGCGAAAACGGGCGGTAGTCCGAGATCGACTACCGCCCGTTTTCGCTTGTTCGCTATTGGACGTCGGGCCCCGGGTCGCCGGCGCTGTGCGCCCCGGCTTTCGCCAAATCCGGCTCGGCCGGCGGCTTGCGGGTACCGGTGAAGGTGAATGTCGCTTCCTCACCGGCGCTTTCGCCGTCCCAGTTGTCCACGTCGACCGTGACGACCTGGCCCGGACCGACCTCATCGAAGAGAATCTTCTCGGAGAGCTGGTCCTCGATCTCGCGCTGGATGGTGCGCCGCAGCGGGCGGGCACCCAGCACCGGGTCGAAGCCACGCTTGGCCAGCAGGGCCTTGGCCTTATCGGTCAGCTCCATCGACATGTCTTTGGTCTTGAGCTGCTTGCCGACGCGCTCAATCATGAGGTCGACCATCCGGATGATCTCGTCCCTGGTCAGCTGGTGGAAGACGATGATGTCATCGATGCGGTTGAGGAACTCCGGGCGGAAGTGCTTCTTCAGCTCGTCGTTGACCTTCTGCTTCATCCGCTCGTAGTTGTTGTCACCGCCGCTCTGGGTGAAGCCCAGGCCGACCGGCTTCGAGATGTCCGAGGTGCCCAGGTTCGAGGTGAAGATCAGCACGGTGTTCTTGAAGTCGACCGTGCGGCCCTGGCCGTCGGTGAGCCGGCCGTCCTCGAGGACCTGCAACAGGCTGTTGTAGATCTCCTGGTGGGCCTTTTCGATCTCGTCGAACAGCACCACCGAGAACGGCTTGCGGCGCACCTTCTCGGTGAGCTGGCCGCCTTCCTCGTAGCCGACGTATCCCGGGGGCGCGCCGAACAACCGCGACGCGGTGAACCGGTCGTGGAACTCACCCATGTCGATCTGGATGAGCGCGTCGTCATCGCCGAACAGGAAGTTGGCCAGCGCCTTGGACAGCTCGGTCTTACCCACACCGGACGGGCCGGCGAAGATGAACGAACCCGACGGGCGCTTGGGGTCTTTCAGCCCGGCCCGGGTGCGGCGGATTGCCTTGGAGACGGCCTTGACGGCATCCTCCTGGCCGATGATCCGCTTGTGCAGCTCGTCCTCCATGCGCAGCAGCCGGGTCGTCTCGGCCTCGGTGAGCTTGAACACCGGGATACCGGTCCAGTTGCCCAGCACCTCGGCGATCTCGTTGTCGTCCACCTCGGCGACCACGTCGAGATCACCTGAGCGCCATTGCTTTTCACGCTCGGCGCGCTGGCCGACCAGTTGCTTCTCGCGATCGCGCAGGCTGGCCGCCTTCTCGAAGTCCTGGGCGTCGATCGCCGATTCCTTCTCCCGGCGCGCCTCGGCGATCTTCTCGTCGAACTCGCGCAGGTCTGGCGGCGCGGTCATCCGCCGGATCCGCATCCTCGCACCCGCCTCGTCGATCAGGTCGATCGCCTTGTCGGGCAGGAACCGGTCGTTGATGTAGCGGTCGGCCAGGGTGGCCGCGGCCACCATCGCGCCGTCGGTGATCGACACCCGGTGGTGCGCCTCGTAGCGGTCCCGCAGACCCTTGAGGATCTCGATGGTGTGCTCCACGGTCGGCTCGCCGACCTGCACCGGCTGGAAGCGGCGCTCGAGCGCGGCGTCCTTCTCGATGTACTTGCGGTACTCGTCGAGCGTGGTGGCACCGATGGTCTGCAGCTCGCCGCGGGCCAGCTTGGGCTTGAGGATGCTCGCGGCATCGATCGCGCCCTCGGCGGCTCCGGCACCGACCAGGGTGTGCAGCTCGTCGATGAACAGGATGATGTCGCCGCGGGTGTTGATCTCCTTGAGCACCTTCTTCAGGCGTTCTTCGAAGTCACCGCGGTAGCGGCTGCCCGCCACCAGCGAACCCAGGTCCAGCGTGTAGAGCTGCTTGTCTTTCAGCGTCTCGGGGACCTGGCCGTGCACGATGGCCTGTGCCAGGCCCTCGACGACGGCGGTCTTGCCGACGCCGGGCTCGCCGATCAGCACCGGGTTGTTCTTGGTGCGCCGGCTCAGGACCTGCATCACCCGCTCGATTTCCTTCTCGCGGCCGATGACCGGATCGAGCTTGCCCTCCATGGCGGCGGCGGTCAGGTTGCGGCCGAACTGGTCGAGCACCAGCGAGGTGGACGGGCTGCCGGATTCGCCACCGCGCCCACCGGTGCCTGCTTCGGCGGCTTCCTTGCCCTGGTAGCCGCTCAGCAGCTGGATCACCTGCTGGCGCACCCGAGTCAGTTCGGCGCCGAGCTTGACCAGCACCTGCGCCGCCACACCCTCACCCTCGCGGATCAGGCCCAGCAGAATGTGCTCGGTGCCGATGTAGTTGTGGCCGAGCTGCAGCGCCTCGCGCAGGCTCAGCTCGAGAACCTTCTTGGCGCGGGGCGTGAACGGAATGTGTCCCGATGGGGCCTGCTGGCCCTGGCCGATGATTTCCTCGACCTGGCTTCGAACGCCCTCGAGCGAGATGCCCAGCGACTCCAGCGACTTCGCCGCGACGCCTTCACCCTCGTGGATCAAACCCAGCAGAATGTGCTCGGTTCCGATGTAGTTGTGGTTGAGCATCCGGGCCTCTTCTTGCGCCAGGACGACGACCCGCCGTGCTCGGTCGGTAAATCTTTCAAACATCGGGTTACCTGCTCTCCCTCAACATCGGTACAAACTAGTTAGCGGCCCTTCGAGCAATCCTGCCGGTCCCCTGGGGCCGGAATCGCGTACCTGTCTCCACTGTAGTGGTCGGCTTGCCAGCGGGCCTAACCTTGGCGTGCGTTCTTCGCTGCGGACGGGCCCGGTCTCTGCTGGGCCGATATCACCTGTGACTGCCTGCGGCTTTGCGCGCTATAACTGAAGAAACGTTGCGATGGCCGAATTCGTTTCCCCGGGCCGCCGACGATTGTTTCGCGCCCAGCGAAACGACAAACCGGCGCCCGGGCCTGCTAGCCCTGGGCGCCGGTTTGAGAACTGCTAGGTCGCTGCGTGGAATGCGTCGATCACGTCGGCCGGGATGCGGCCCCGCGTTGACACGTTGTGCCCGTTCCGCCGGGCCCATTCGCGGATGGCCGCGCTCTGCTCACGGTCGATCGCGCCACGGCCGCGTCCCGAGCCGGTACGCCCGCGCCGACGGCCCCCGACGCGGCGACCGGCCTCCACCCATTGCTTCAGATCGTTACGCAGTTTCGCGGCATTCTTGGACGAAAGGTCAATCTCGTAGGTAACCCCGTCGAGTCCGAATTCCACGGTTTCGTCGGCTGCGCCGGCACCGTCGAAATCATCGACCAGGGTGACGGTCACTTTTTTTGCCATTGGCTTGTCCTCGCATTTCGTCCTGAACAGTTACTAGCAGATCGGATCGAACCTCCCCGGGTAACCAATGTGCCATAACAGGGAAGCATACTCAATCTGTACGGAAGCCGCACATTGGGACTTTCAACTACGACTGGGGCCGAACAATCGGGAACAAAACTGTCTCTCGAATTGACAGTCCAGTCAAAGTCATCAACAACCTGTCGATGCCCATTCCCGTTCCCGTACATGGCGGCATCGCATACTCGAGCGCGGCAAGAAAATCTTCGTCGAGCACCATGGCCTCATCGTCGCCGGCGGCGGCCGCACGCGCCTGCGCGGCGAACCTCTCACGCTGCACGACGGGATCGTTCAATTCGGAATAGCCGGTTGCCAATTCGACTCCACGCAGATACAGATCCCACTTCTCGGTGACGCCGGCGATGCTACGGTGCTGGCGCGTCAAAGGCGTTGTCTCGACCGGGAAGTCCCTCACGAACGTCGGGGCGACGAGCGCGTTGCCCACGGTGTGCTCCCACAGTTCCTCGACGATCTTTCCATGTCCATAGCCCCGGTTCGCGGGAATTTCGACGCCGAGTCGATCGGCGATTCCGAGCAACTGTTCAACTGACGTCGCAGGTGTGATCTCTTCACCGAGAGCCGCAGACAATGACGGGTACATTTGTATGCAAGCCCATTCTCCGTCTATGTCGTAGACACTGCCGTCGGGAAGCGGGAGTTGTCGGGTTCCGATCGCCTCATCGGCTACCTCTTGAATAAGCTCACGCGTCACTACTGCCGAATCGTCATAGGTCCCGTACGCCTGGTAGGTCTCCAGCATGGAAAATTCCGGAGAATGCGTGGAATCCGCACCTTCGTTTCGGAACACTCGATTTAGTTCGAAAACCCGGTCGAAACCACCGACCACGCAGCGCTTCAGGAACAGTTCCGGTGCGATCCTCAAGTAGAGATCGATGTCCAGTGCATTGGAATGCGTGATGAACGGGCGCGCGGCCGCGCCACCGGCCAACGTCTGCAACATTGGGGTTTCGACTTCGAGAAACCCACGGCGTTCCAAAGCGTTGCGTATCGCGCGGATGACGGCGATCCGCTGCCGCGCCACCGTGCGGGCCTGCGGGCGCACGATCAGGTCGACGTAGCGCTGCCGTACCCGCGCCTCTTCGCTCATGTCCTTGTGCGCGACGGGCAGCGGACGCAGCGACTTGGACGCCATCTGCCAGGAGTCGGCCAGCACGGACAATTCGCCGCGCCGTGAGCTGATCACGTTGCCGTGCACGTAGACGATGTCGCCGAGGTCGACATCGGCCTTCCACGCGTCGAGGGATTGCTGGCCGACCTTGTCCAGGCTGATCATCACCTGCAGGCTGGTGCCGTCGCCCTCTTGCAGCGTGGCGAAGCAGAGTTTGCCGGAGTTGCGGGCGAAGATCACCCGGCCAGCGACGCCGACGTGGTCGTCGGTCGCGGTGTCGACCGGCAGGTCGGGATGGGCTGCCCGCACCTGGGCCAGCGTGTGGGTGCGTTCGACGGAGACCGGGTAGGGGTCATGCCCTTCGTCGAGCAGCCGAGCGCGCTTATCGCGGCGAATTCGGTACTGCTCGGGAATATCTAGGTCGTCGGCACTCACGACGTGCCAGCTTAAAGGACCGCGCTTTGACGGTGCGTCGACGTCAGCGTGCCGTCTTCAGCCGGCCGCGCTGCGCGTCGGGGTTGCGTTCGAAGATTAGCCGCAGGCCGTGCAGGGTCAGGTGCTGGTCGTAGTGGGTGACGGTCTGCAGCTCGGGCAGCAGCAGCGGCGCGGCGTGGCCGGTGGCGACGATCGCGACGTCGTCGCCGGCAAAGCCGTCCACGTCGTCGCGGATGCGCCCGACCAAACCGTCGACCAGCCCGGCGAAACCGAACACGGCTCCCGCCTGCATGCACTCGACGGTGTTCTTGCCGACCACCGAACGGGGACGGGTCAATTCCACTCGGCGCAGGGCCGCCGAGCGGGCCGCGGCGGCGTCGGAGGACACCTGCAATCCCGGCGCGATGGCGCCGCCGAGGAACTCGCCTTTGACCGACACGACGTCCACACAGATCGAGGATCCGAAGTCGATGACGATGGCGGGGGCATTGAATCGGTGAAAAGCGGCCAGGCAGTTGACGATTCGGTCGGCGCCGACTTCCTTTGGATTGTCTACGAGCAGTGGGATGCCGGTGCGCACCCCGGGCTCGATGAGCACGTGCGGCACCGACGGCCAGTACTGGTCGAGCATGAGCCGCACCTCGTGCAGCACGGAGGGGACGGTCGACAGCGCCGCGGCGCCGGTGAGCCGCTCCGAATCGTCGCCGATGAGACCGTCGATGGTCAGGGCCAACTCGTCGGCGGTGATCTCCGCTTCGGTGCGGATTCGCCATTGCTGCACGACGTTTGCGTGCTCTTTGGATCCCGAAATCAGCCCGACGACGGTGTGGGTGTTACGGACGTCGATCGCCAGCAGCACGGCTACCGCGCAACGATCCGGGGATTGAGTAGCTCGGCCGCGTCGTCGGGCACGAATGCCGGATCGCTGCCCAGGTCGATCTGCTTGTTGTCGGCGTCGACGAACACGATGCGCGGCTTATAGGCACGCGCCTCAGCATCTTCCATCGTCCCGTAGGCGATCAGGATCACCAGGTCGCCGGGGTGGACGAGATGTGCTGCGGCGCCGTTGATTCCGATCACGCCGCTGCCGCGTTCGCCGGTGATCGCGTAGGTGACCAGCCGGGCGCCGTTGTCGATGTCGACGATGGTGACCTGTTCACCCTCGAGCAGGTCCGCGGCGTCCATCAGGTCGGCGTCGATGGTCACCGAGCCGACGTAGTGCAGGTCTGCCTGCGTGACGGTGGCCCGGTGGATCTTCGACTTGAGCATCGTCCTGCGCATCAATTCCTCCAAGGTGATCGGGCGTATTCGTGGTGTCCGTCCGGCCCAGCGGTGCCGGCGGGTGTTTCGATCTGCATTTCGATGTTGTCCAGCAGCCTGGTGGTGCCCAGCCGGGCTGCGACCAGCAGCCGGGCCGAACCGTGGGTGGGCGCCGGGCCGAGCCCGGCGTCGCGCAGCTCGAGGTAGTCGACGGTGAGGTCGGGCACGGCGTCCAGCACCGCGCGCGCCGCGGCCAGCGCGGCCGCACCGCCGTCGTGCGCGGCATGTGCACCGGCCGTCAGCGCGGCCGAAAGCGTCACGGCCAGTTCGCGTTGCGTGGGGTCCAGGTAGCGGTTGCGCGACGACATGGCCAGGCCGTCGGATTCCCGGACGGTCGGCACCCCCACGACCTGCGCGTCGATGTTGAGGTCGGCGACCATCTGACGGACCATCACCAGCTGCTGATAGTCCTTCTCCCCGAAGAAGATCCGGTCCGGCCGCACGATCTGCAGCAGCTTGCACACCACGGTGAGCATTCCCGCGAAATGGGTGGGCCGGACGGCGCCCTCGAGCTCGGCGGCCAGCGGTCCCGGCTGCACGGTGGTGCGCAGGCCGTCGGGATACATCGCGGCGGCCGTCGGGGTGAAAACGATTTCGACGCCGTCGGCGCGCAGCAGGGCGACGTCGTCGTCCAGGGTGCGGGGATAGGCGCCGAGGTCCTCGCCCGCGCCGAATTGCAGCGGGTTGACGAAGATCGACACCACCACCACCGCGCCGGGCACCCGCTTGGCCGCGCGCACCAACGCCAGGTGTCCGTCGTGCAGTGCACCCATGGTGGGCACCAACATCACCCGGCGCCCGGTGTGGCGCAGCGCGCGGCTGACGTCGGCGACATCACGCGGGGCGGAGTAGACGTTGAGTTCGCCCGCCGTGAAGCCCGGAGGCCCGCCGGGACTCATGGCGCCAGCACCTCCACGACATCCCTGGGGGCGTGCGCGCGCTGGGCGGTCCTCAGGGCGTTCATCCGGTATGCCTGCGCCAGCTCCGGACCGACCTGACCCAGCGCGGACAGGTGCCCCGCGACCGCGGCGGCGTCGCCGCGGGCGACCGGGCCGGTGAGCGCCGCCTGCCCGCGTTGCAAGGTGTTCTCCAGCGCGGCCCTGGCCAGCGGTCCGATGATGCGTTCGGCGATGCCGCCCGGTTGGTCGTCGACGATCTGTTGGCCGAGCAGTTCGCTGCCGCGCAGTGCGGCGCGCAGCGCGTCGAGCGCGTCGGCGAGCACGGTCACGATGTGGTTGCCGGCGTGGGCGAGGGCAGCGTGGTACAGGACGCGGGCTTCCTCGGCGACGCAGAACGGTTCGCCGCCCATCTCGAGGACCAGCGATTGCCCGATCGCGTATCCGATTTCGTCGGCCGCGGTGACGCCGAAGCAGGAATCCGCCAGCCGGCCGATGTCTTCATCGGAGCCGGTGAACGTCATCGCGGGGTGGATCGCGAGCGGGATGCAGCCGTCCCGGGCCAGCGGCCCGAGAATGCCGATACCGTTGGCGCCGGACGTGTGGGCCACGATGGTTCCGGGTCGCACCGCCGACGTGGCGGCCAGCCCGGATACCAGGCCGGCGAGTTCGCTGTCGGGGACCGCGAGCAGCAACAGCTCGGCACCGGCGGCCACCTCGGGCGGTGGTGCCACCGGCGTATCGGGCAGCCGGCGTTGTGCGCGCTGCCGAGACGCATGGGAAATGGCGCTACATGCCACCACGACATGGTCGGCGCGCTCCAGCGCGACGCCGAGAGCGGTGCCCACGCGGCCGGCCGAGATGATTCCCACCTTGAGCCGAGCCGGGCGCAAACCGTCGAGCTGCCCCATCGCAGACGACCTCACAAATATCTTGTTTCGTTCCGGTCCCACCTGGTGGGTACCGTTCGGTCACCACGACTGTAGTCGATTACCAGGCATTACCCAATGTGAGGAAGCTCCCAGCTCAGCCGTCGCGGCGACGTCGCCGGCCGCCCTCTAAGGGCTGCACCTGCAGGCGGGCCAGCAGATCGGCCACCGACTGCCCTCCCGTGGGGGCGCCGTCTCCCGCGCTGTTGAGGCCCTCTTGCTGGGGGTCACCGCCGTGCCTGGGCGCCTGCTCCGGTGCCGGCGGTGGCGCCAGGCGCGGCGGCGGGGGCGCATCCGCGGATGGGCCCGGGTGCATCGGGGGACCCGGGCC
>NZ_LZIF01000011.1 GCF_001667145.1 Mycobacterium sp. 852002-51971_SCH5477799-a | reverse complement strand
GGACGTGGACACGGCCGACACCGCCACGCCCGACGCTGCGAGAACTACTGCTGAACCAAGAGAACGAACGAAGTGACGCGCAATCATGCCGCCATTGTGCCCAGCCGACCCGCCGCTTAAACACAGGAAACACCGAAATTACAGTGTTCTCATAAAATGACCGCCGCTGATGCGCGCGGGCTGAGATCGGTTGCGCGCGGCGCGCATCCGGCGCCGCCGGTCCCATCCTCGAGAGCCCACCGTCAGCGAGGGCCACGTCCGGAGCCGCCACTGCCGGGCCGGAGCGCGGGCCCGCGACGCAATGTGGTCTGCTACTTGTAGTTACGAGCCTGGGCACGGTGAAGCAACAGCCGGCCTCGGCAGCCGGCTCGAGTGGATGCGGCGGCGAAGTTGAACGCAATAGCGCAGGCCCTGAACACGGTCACGGACCACGTGGCCAACCCGGCGCGCGTGTCGGACCCCGATAAGTTGCGCCGCACCGTATTCGGCAAGACCGTCTTGGTGACCGGCGCCTCCTACGGCATTGGTGAGGCGACTGCCCGCAGCCTGGCCGCCGCGGGGGCGACCGTACTGGTGGTCGCCCGCTCCGAGGAACGGCTGCGCGACCTCGCCGCGTCGATCAACGCCGGCGGGGGTAAGGCCGTCGCCTATCCGACCGACCTCACCGACGAATCCGCGGTGAGCGCCTTGACCAAGCAGATCACCGAGGAACACGGCCCGCTCGACATCGTCGTGAGCAACGCCGGCAAATCACTGCGCCGCTCGTTGCACGACCAGTACGACCGGCCGCACGACTTCCAGCGCACCATTGACATCAACTATCTGGGGCCGGTGTGGCTGCTGCTGGGCCTGCTGCCCGCGATGCGCAGCAAGGGCAGCGGGCACATAGTGAATGTGTCGAGTGTCGGGGTGCGGGTGGTGCCGGGTCCGCAGTGGGGCGCCTATCAGGCATCCAAAGGCGCCTTCGACCGGTGGCTGCGTAGCGTGGCTCCGGAGCTGCACACCGACGGTGTCGACGTCAGCACGGTCTATTTCGCGCTGGTCCGAACCAGGATGATCGCGCCCACGCCACTGCTGAGCCGCCTTCCCGGACTGTCGCCGGACGAAGCCGCCGACGCCATCGCCAAAGCGATCATCGAGCGGCCACGCACCATCGAACCGCCCTGGGTGTTGCCGGTCGAGTTGGCCTCGGTGCTACTGGCCGGCCCGGCCGACTACGCCGCGCGGCTATGGCATCGCCGGTTCTTGACCGAGCCCGACACCGACGGGGACGACGATGACGACTGACCGTGTGGTGACCACCGCCGCCCGGGCCCTGCTGCACTCCGGTCTGCTCAATCCGCCGGCGCCGCTGGCAGGTTTCCGGCTTCTTCGCGAGGCGCGCCGCGGCGGCACGAATCCCTACACGCTGTTGGCTGTGACGACCGCGCGTTGGCCCGACCGGACGGCGATCGTCGACGACGACGGCGCGCTGAGCTATCGGCAGCTGCAGCAGATGACCGAGTCGCTCGCGCGGCAATTGTCCACCGAGGGCGTTGCACCCGGACAAGCGGTCGGAGTGATGTGCCGCAACGGACGTCGTTTCGTGGCAGGCGTTTTCGCCGCTGCCCTGCTGGGCGCCGACGTCGTGCCGATGAGTACGGAATTCCGCAGCGACGCACTGGCGGCGGCGGTGCAGGCTCACCGCATTTCGACCGTCGTCGTCGACGACGACGAGTTCGCCGAGCGAGTCCGCACCGCGGACGAATCGGTCGTCACGGTCGACCCGGCGAACGTCGGCAGCGACGAGGGCGCGCCCAGGCCGGACGTGGCCGCACCGGGCCGCATCGTGTTGCTGACATCGGGCACCACCGGGAAACCCAAAGGGGTGCCGCGCACACCGCAGCTGCGCTCCGCGGTGGGTGTGTGGGTGACGATTCTCGACCGCACCCGCTTGCGCACCGGTTCACGAATTTCGGTGGCAATGCCCATGTTTCACGGGTTGGGGTTGGGCATGCTGATGTTGACCTTCGCGCTCGGAGGCACCGTTCTCACGCGTCGTGAGTTCGACGCCGAAGCCGCGCTGGCCCAGGCGTCGCTGCACCGCGCCGACGCTTTCACGGCGGTACCTGTCGTGCTCGCGCGCATCCTGGACCTACCCGAGCAAGTGCGGGCGCGAAACCCGCTGCCCTACTTACGGACCGTGATTTCCAGCGGCGACCGCCTTGACCCCAGTCTGGGCCAGCGGTTCATGGACGCCTACGGCGACATTCTCTACAACGGCTACGGCTCCACCGAGGTCGGCATCGGTGCGCTGGCCACGCCGGCCGATCTCCGCGAAGCTCCCGAAACCGTGGGAAGACCCGTCGTGGGGTGCCCGGTGCGCATTCTCAACAAGAACGACAAGCCGGTCGGGCCCCGGGTCACCGGGCGGATATTCGTCGGCGGCGAGTTGACCAGCGAGGGCTATACCGACGGCGCGGCAAAAGCCGTCGTCGACGGCATGACCAGCACCGGCGACATGGGCTATCTGGACAACGCGGGCCGGCTCTTCATCGTCGGCCGCGAAGACGACATGATCATCTCCGGCGGCGAGAACGTCTATCCGCGCGCGGTCGAGAACGCGCTTGCCGAGCACCCCGCCATCGCCGACAGCGTGGTCATAGGTGTCCCGGACGAACGGTTCGGTCAGCGCTTGGCCGCGTTCGTGGTCGCGCAGTCCGGTGGCCAGATCGATGTGGCGGAGCTGCGCGAACACCTGAAAAGCCGCGTCTCCCGCTTCGAACAGCCGCGCGACATCAACATCGTCGACAGCATCCCGCGCAATCCCACCGGCAAGGTGCTGCGCAAAGAGTTGCCCCGCTGACGGCTTACTCCTCGCCGGGCTCCAAAGCGGCGACCTGCTTGGCCAGCCAGTTGGGTGCCAGCGCCGAGATCGCGGTGGCACCCGCCGTCGAGCCCAGCACACCCGACCAGGCCACCGGCCCCAGCGGTGTGCATCCGAAGAACTGACTGAGCACTGGGGTTTGCACGATGCCGACCAGGACGCCCGCGCTGCCCAGGGCGGTCGCCACGACGAGCGGGCTGTGCCGGCGTGTCAGCAGCGTTTGCGCCAGCTGCGTAGTCACCAGCGCGGTCAAACCCATGGTCGCCGTGCGGCGTTCGGTACCCGGTGTCCATCTTCCGATGGCCCAGGCGGCCGTTGCGCCGGCGGCCGTGACGGCGCCGCGCGAGACGATCTGGCGCATCAGCGGGGCGTCGAGTGAGGGCGTCGGCCCGGTCAGCACGTCGCGCCGATGCAGGCGGCGCGCCTCGTCGGCGGCTTCGGCGGATTCGTACTCGGCTTCGTCGGGTTCGACGTACTGCGACGTGACGGCCACCGCGAGCGCGGGGAACATGTCCGTGAGCAGGTTGACCAGCAGCAGCTGACGCGTCCCCACCGGGGCGCGGCCCTGGCCGAAGGCGGTCCCGATGATGGTGAACAACACCTCGCCGACGTTGCCGCCCACCAAAATCGTGACGGCGTCGCGAACCCCGGCCCACATGCTGCGGCCCTCGACCAGGGCGTCCATCAGCACGCCCAGATCCTCGTCGGTCAAGACGATGTCGGCGGCGCCCCGAGCGGCCGACGATCCGCGACCGCTCACCCCGATGCCGACGTCGGCCATCCGGATCGCGGCGGCGTCGTTGGCCCCATCGCCGACCATCGCGGTCACCCGTCCGCAGCGCTGCAAGGCGCCCACGATCTGCACCTTCTGCTCCGGACTGACCCGGGCGAACACCTGCACGTCGGCGACCAGCCGGGCGCACGCGTCCTCGTCGAGACCGGCGAGTTCGGCGCCCGTCACCACCTGCGCATCTTCGGGCAGGCCCAGCTGCCGGGCGATCGCGCGTGCGGTGACGGGGTGGTCACCGGTGATCAGCACCACATCGCGGCCGGCGTCCACCAACGCTTCGATCAGCGGCCGCGCCGATGCCCGGGCGGTGTCGGCCAAACCGACGTAGCCGAGCAGCTCGAGGTTCTTCGCCGCGGAGTCCACGGCGTCGGCGTCGGTGTCGTCGTCGTCGGTTTCGTGCTTCCAACCGCGCTGCGCCACGGCGAGCACCCGCAAGCCCTGCTCGGCCAGACCGTGCACCACCGCCTCGGCCCGCTTCAGGTCGGCTTTCGGGTTGGCGAACTTGCAGCGCGGCAGGATGACCTCGGGAGCTCCCTTGAGGACCAGCACCGGCGCGTCGGCCGGCTGGCCGTTGTCGTGGCCCACGGTGCCGATCGCGGCGGCGAAGCCGCGACTGGACTCGAACGGCACCTCGGCGACCATCGCCCAGTCCGAATCGGTGTGGCCGTTCAGCGAACTGGCGGCGGTGAGGATCGCCTCGTCGGTGGCGTGCGCATGTCCCTGGCCCTCCTGCGGCTGGGCGGACGCGCGTGCGGCGGCGCGCAGCAGACCGGCGGATTCCGGGTCGGTCAGCTCCGGGAACGGGTCGTGTGGATCGACATCGTCGGGCACGGCGCACACCACGCGGAGCCGGTTCTCGGTGAGCGTGCCGGTCTTGTCGAAGCAGATGGTGTCGACGCGGCCTAACGCCTCGATGGTGCGCGGTGCGCGGACCAGGGCCCCGCGCGCCGTCAGCCGCTGGGCGGCCGAGAGCTGGGACAGGGTGGCCACTAGCGGCAGCCCCTCGGGGACCGCGGCCACCGCGATAGCGACACCGTCGGCGACCGCCTGACGCAGCGTCGCGCGGCGCAGCAGCGCCAACGCCGACACCGTTGCACCGCCGGCGAGCGTCAGCGGCAGCACCTTGCTGGTCAGTTCCCGCAGCCGAGCCTGGATCCCGGCCGAAGTTTCGACATCGGCGACCGCCGAGATCGCGCGGTGCGCGGCGGTGCCGACGCCGGTCGCCACAACGATCCCTCGGGCACGCCCTGCGACGATGGTGCTGCCCTCGAACAGCATGCTGGCGCGGTCGGGATCGTTGACCGCGACGGGGTCCTCCTGCTTGTCCACCGGGAGCGACTCGCCGGTGAGCAGGGACTCGTCGACTTCGAGGTCTTCGGCCACCAGCACGCGGGCGTCGGCCGGCACCACTTCGGGTGCGGTCAGGTCGATGACGTCGCCGGGCCGCAAGGACTTGGCGGACACCGTGACGGTGCGGGTGGCGTGCCGTGCGGCTTCCAGCCGGCGTTTGGTCGTCGCGACCCCCGGAACGACGACCCGGCGTACCAACTGATCCTGCTCGGCGAACAGCTCGGCGGCCGCGGCCTCGGCCCGTAACCGTTGCGCCCCACCGGTTATCGCGTTGACGGTCATCACGCCCGCGACCAGCAGGGCGTCGATGTTGCTGCCGACGATCGCCGACGCAGCGGCCCCGACGGCCAGGATCGGGGTCAGTGGGTCGGCGAGTTCGGCCCGCGTGGCGGACGCCAGCTTGGCCACGTTGAGCAGCGGACCGCGCAACGGCGCCAAGGCCGGGCTGTAGGACAGGTCATCGAGACGGCGCCGCCACGACGACTCGGTCTCGACCGCCAGGGGCCGGGAGCCGCCGGCCAGCCGCGAGTAGACGATCTCGGGATCCAGAGCATGCCAGGCGGTGAGCGGTTGAGGGGTGGGATCGGGCAGGCGCAGCACCCGGGTGGCTGACAGGGTTCCCGCCACCAAGGCAGTGGCCGCGGCCGCGTTGACCGGGTTGAGCCATCGGCGAAAGCTCACGGGACCGGTGGGTGTTTGTTCTTCGCCGGTGACCAACAGCAGACCGGCCAGCGTCGTGCCGCCCTGGGCGAGGTGCACGGCCGATTCGCTGGCCGACCGCGCTACCGGGATCGCCGACAGGATCCGCACCGCATCGGCCAGGTCGGTGCCGGTGATGATGTCCGCGGTCCACGCCGTGGCCGCGCGCGGATCGTCAAGGGCCACACCGACATCGGCGATCGCGAGGGCGGCCAGGGTATCGGTCGACGCGAAATCGCGATGCAGCGCGGTGATCAGCAGGACGGGTCCGCGATCGACTCGCAGCTCGCGGACCACATTGAGCAGCGGCGTGCCCGGCGGATGCGATGCGCCGACGCTGGCGGTGAGGTCCTCGGTGCCGGCGACGTGGCGTAACACCACCCGCGCACCCGTCCGGTTCGCGGTCTGGAAGAGCGGAATCGCGTAGGGGTCAACCTCCCAGCCGACGGCGACGCTGCCCACGCATTCGCCGTCGACGATCAGGTCGGCGCTTTCCAGACCCTGCGCGGGCTTGCCCGCCGGTCCGCCCTCCGACGGGACCCACCTCAGGCGTGCGCCGGTGGCCGGGAGTTCATCCGCGTCGGGCTCGGGTGCCTCCTCCCCGTGCAGCAGTGCGTCGGCGACCTCGTAGACCCGGTCGTCGTCCCAGCCGGGCGCATCGCCGCGGACGCGCAAGACGGCACGATGATCGCCGCGCAGCGCGGCGCCGTCGATGACGACCACCTTCACCCGGTCCAGCCGGCGCAGCGCGCCAGGGTCGAGGACCAGTTGCCCCGAGTTGGCGAGCCCGCGGCCCAACACCGCCGCGAACGCCTGCCGACCCATGTGCGCCGCTCGCGGTACCGCGGCTTCGATCGCGCCGGCCGCGTCCTCGGTACCGCCGCCGGCGACCAGCGCGCTCGCCGCGGCGATCAGCGCGCCGTTGGCCGCGGAGTCGACGTAATTCTCGACCGGGCCCGCCATGGCCCCCTTGCCGGCGTCGATCGCGACGTCGACGGATCCGCCAACCACCACGTGCGAAGCCTCACCCGCCGCGGCGGCCGCCCAGCTGTGCCGCGGCTCATGGGATTTGGCGCCGGCGGATGAGATGACAGGCACGACTGGAGCCTGTGGCCGCTGAGGCGAAGCCAACGCCGGCTCGCGGTCTCGCCACACCCGGCGGTGTGCTGTCGCCTCCGAGATTTGCAGGGTGCGTTGGGTCAGGTCGAGCAGCGGTGTACCGATCGCCTGGGTCAGTCCGTAGGCGGCCGCGGTCGTGGCGGCGAGCGCAATATCGGTGCCCACCCGACCCAGTCGCGATTCCAGGATCCCCACCATGCGCGGCTGATGGTTGATGAGGGCGGCCGCGGCCCGGGTGGTCTTGGGTGCGGCGGGCAGGCGGGTCACCCACCCGGTGACCGCGCCACTCACCGCGATGATGTCCAGGGCGGCGGCGGTGAGCGGGACCAGAACCGCCAGCGGGTTACCCGGGTCGGCGAAGGGCGCAGACAGGGGCGACGACATCGAAGTTGCCGGAGCGATGTCGTCGGCCAGGGTGACAACCGCCTCGCGCACCTCGTTCAGGACGGTGCCGGGCTCCGCGTCGTCGGTGAATTCGACCACCAACCGGCCCAGCGAGCCCTCGACATGGGCCTTGGCCACGCCGGGAATCCGGCGAACCGGTTCCTCGACGACGGCCGCGTACTCGTCCCACCGCGGGAACGGCAGCAGCGGGTCGAGGTCCAGATGCACCCGTCGTCCGCTCTGCCAGCGCACCGGCGGCAAGATGCGGGCCGACGAGCCGTTGGTGGAGCCGCCGAATCCGATGGCCCGGCCCGTGGTTTCAGCCACCGACTGAAATACCGGGCCGGCCAATTCCGTGACCGGACTGGTGAGCGTCTGCAGCGCGCCCGCGGCCCCTGCCGCGGTGGACACACCGGCCCGCACCACCTGCGCGGCTCCGCCGGCTACGCCGGCGACGACGCTGGAAACGCCGGGAATCTTCACTCGTCACCCTTCAACTTCGTCTACCGCGCTTAATGATCCTGACGTGTGGAGGAGCTGTCCACACGTGGGCGGGGAAGGTAAAACCGTGCGACGACGCCGATGACGATGCAGGTCCGGCCTCCCTTAGAGAGCAAGGGTGCGATTACGTCCCTGGACCAAGGTTACCGGGTTGGCGATAAACCAAACGTGCTGAACAAGCCCGGGTCGAGGAAGACGGTGATGCTGGCGATCCCGGAGGCGCCGGTGGTCAGGACATGAATGGAATGGGCCGCCATCGCCTTGTCCGCGCTGCGCCGGTACTCGGCAACGGCGGGCTGCGCATTCGCGGCCGTCGGGAGCATCACGATATCGCCCGGCTTGGCCAGAGCCCGCCGGGCGAGGAACCGCAGTACCGCATCGCGGCCGGTGAACCACACTGGCATGGGCGGCATTTCGAGCTTGACGTCAGCTTGCAGCAGCGCCGTCAGCGCCGCCATGTCGGCGTTTTCGAATGCGGCGCAATACCGGTCGAGCAAGTCGCGACGCTGCGCATCGCCGGGCTCGGACATGTCTTCCTCGGCGGGGGAGAGTTCGGCGAGGCGGGCCCGGGCGCGCTGCAGCGAACTGTTGACCGCCGCGGGCGTGGTTTCGAGGAGCTCGGCAACTTCGGCGGCGCTGAACTGTACGACGTCGCGCAGAATCAACACCGCCCGCTGCCGCGCCGGCAGCTCCTGCAGCGCCGTCATCACGGCGAGCCGCACGCTCAGCTTGGCGGTGAGGTCGTCCTCCGGGTTTTTGAACATCGAATCGGGAATGGGCTCGAGCCAGGCGTGCGCGCCTGCCTTCGCGTCGAAGTCAGTGTCCGGGTCGAGCGAGCCGTCCCCCACCCCCATCGGCAGCACGCGGCGGGCGCGGTTCTCCAGCGCACGGAGGCAGGCGGTGGTCGCGATGCGATACAGCCAGGTCTTCAGCGCGGCGCGTTCCTCGAATGCCGCATAGCCGCGCCAGCCCCGCAGATAGGTCTCCTGGACCAGATCCTCGGCGTCGTGCACCGAGCCCAGCATGCGATAGCAATGCGCGATCAGCTCGGCCCGAAAAGGCGCCGCCTGCTCGACGAAATCTTCCTGCGCCGGCACGACCTTCTCCTCTCGGCTGCGACGGGAACCTACTCCCTTAGAGACGTCGCGCCGCCGAAATTCATCGGTCGAGGCGCGATGAATCCCGATGCCGCTCCGTATCTGAATTGGTGAAGACGCGGCAACGGCCGCCGACCAGAGGGAGTGAGAACGACCATGAACCAGCCCCGCACCGCCCACGCCGACGGGCTCGTCGGCACCACCGCGATCGTCACCGGAGCCGGCCGCGGGTTCGGCCGCGCCATTGCCTGCGCGATGACGGCGGCGGGCGCACACGTCGTCGGCGTTGCCCGTACCCGATCGCAACTCGAAGAGGTGCGCACCCAACTCGGGGACGCCTTCACTCCGGAGGTGGCCAACGCCGCCGATCCTGAGGCGGCCCATCGGCTCATCGATCAGTTCCAACCGCGCACACTCGTGCTGTGCGCCGGGGCCGCGCCGCGGATGACGCCGCTACAGGACCAGACCTGGGAGACGTTCAGTGCGAACTGGAACGCCGACGTGGCGCAGGCTTTTCACTGGATTGGCCACGCGCTGCGGCGCCCGCTGGCGCCGGGCAGCTCGGTGATCGTGATGTCCAGCGGCGCCGCGCTGAACGGATCACCGCTGTCCGGCGGCTACGCGGGCGCGAAGGCGACGGTCAGGTTCATCGCCAGCTATGCGGCCATGGAAGCGCAACGCGCCGGGCTCGGCATCGGCTTCACCGCCGTGCTGCCGCGGTTGACGCCGGCCACCGACCTCGGCGCGGTCGCCGCCGCCGCCTACGCCGAACGGCAAGGCGTCGACGTCGACACCTTCCTGCAGGCCACCGGACCCGCGCTCACCGCCGAGCAGGTGGGCAAGTCGGTCCTGGAGATCGCCACCGGCGCCGCCGCCGGCCACGACGCCTACCTGCTCACCGCCGCCGGCCTCGCGCCGCTGGCCTGAGGCTCTGAAGACCGAAAGGCAAACGACCATGAACACACCGCCGATCGTGTCGGCCCAAGAGTGGGCAACCGCGCATCAGCAACTGCTGGCCAAAGAGAAGGAACTCACCCGCGCCCACGACGCGCTCGCGGCCATGCGACGCCGGATGCCGTGGACACCTGTGGACTCCGAGTACGTGTTCGAGGGGCCCGAGGGCAAGGTAAACCTGCGGGGCCTGTTTCAGGGCCGGCGCCAGCTGGTTGTCTACCGCGCCTTTTACGGACCCGACGTAGACGGCTGGCCCGAGCACGGCTGCCGGGGCTGCTCGATGATGGCCGATCATGTCGGCAACCTGGCCCACCTGAACGCCCGCGACACCACGCTGGTGTTCGTGTCGCGCGCACCGCAGGCCGACATCGAACGCCTGAAGGAGCGGATGGACTGGAAGATGCCGTGGTACACCATCACCGATCGCTTCGACACCGACTTCGGCGTCGACGAATGGCACGGCACCAATGCTTTCATCCACGACGGCGACCGGGTGTTTCGCACCTACTTCATCAACAACCGCGGCGACGAGGCGCTCGGAACCACCTGGAGCTTCCTCGACATGACCGCACTCGGGCG
This sequence comes from Mycobacterium sp. 852002-51971_SCH5477799-a, assembly GCF_001667145.1. GTDB lineage: Bacteria > Actinomycetota > Actinomycetes > Mycobacteriales > Mycobacteriaceae > Mycobacterium. The sequence goes on along the minus strand of NZ_LZIF01000011.1, from coordinate 1,711 downwards.
CCAAGAGAATTGGGAGGATTCGCCCGAAGGTTATCCGCAGACCGCTCCATACGAGTGGTGGGACTGGCACGACGCCTACGGCGAGCACGAGCCGTCCCGCTGGTTCGGCGAGCCCGACCCAGACGATCCCAGCGACATCCGGCCGCCGCGCGAAAACTAAGTGGCGCAGCGGGTTTGGGCTTTCGCCGCGCCCGGGTGAGAAGGCCCGAAGACACGAATGCGCGGTAGCCGTCGACCGGCTACTCGCGCACTATTCGGGCGATGGGAAGTCGCTACAGAATTCGGTGGTTCGCCCTGCCGACCTGATACCCGGCAGGAAACGATTTCTCGATGACCTGCAATTGGTGATCCACCCTGGATTCCAGCTCGAGCACCACGCAGCTATCGCTGAAGGATTTCGATTCGAGAACTATGTACCGCTGACCACAATCGGTGATCGGGTCGCCCGAGTGCAAGCTCTCGACCGACACCGACTCCGGAGTTCCATCTGCCTCCATGCATGACACGTTAGGTCAATTCCGCAGATGAGGGAATAGACCGCTAGTGCGTAGTGGCCTGGTTGGGCGCGTGATCGGGGTAGCGTCCGGCTGGCGGCCATCGATTTCCCGTAGGCGTCAGATGATTCCGTGTCGACTTAGGTGAGAGGTGCGTGGAAGAACCACAATTGGCCCTCGAGGTCACGCGCTCCCCATTCACGCACTCCGTAGCCCTGATCGGTGGGCTCTTCGATGACCTCAGCGCCAGCGGCGCGGCAGCGCTGATAGTGAGCATCGACATCGTCAACGTTGATGACCGTCATGCCCGTTGCCGCGCCCAACGTGCGCGGCGATTGGTAGTCCTCGGCAGATGGGTGAAGCCAGATCACATGATCACCGGCGCGCAGTTCACCATGGACATACCGGCCATGATCGTCTTGCTGCAGCGCCCCGGCGGTCAGCCCGAAAACCCGAACCAGGTACTCGTGGGCGGCAGCAAGATCGTCGTACACGAGCAAGGCGGTGGTACTGCGCACGGTCGAATCAAGCATCGTCATCTCCTCAATGGTGGCGAAAAGCTCCTCGGTGGACGGATCGTCAAACGCGGCAAGCGAATCCACCATCCTTGACAAGCGCGCTTGCAGGCTGGCCGCCACCGCGGCGCGTCGACGGGTGTCATCAAGGTGGCACTGCACGGCATTGCGCAACTGCCACTGGGGGTCATCGACAACCTCGCCGATGCGATTGAGCCCAAACCCCAGCCGCCGCAGCAGGCAGATCCGGTACAGCCGAGCCACATCCTGCCCGTTATAGAGGCGGTGACCCGAGCTCGAACGGAAAGAGGGCCGCAGCAGGCCGATGTGATCGTAATGATGCAAAGCTCGCACCGTCAGCCCGGTGAGCTCGGCCAGGGCGCCCACCTTCCACAGCGCAGGCCGGGCGTTCTCCTGTCGCGTATCGGACACAACCGTCACGTTAAGACCTGACGCGACGTGAGGAGCAAGTGTTTGAACCAACACACTGGAAACCGATTACAACCTGCGAACCTCCCGAAACCAGAACGTGGATCGTCATTGGCCGGCCGAAAATTGTCGTACTCCGCTGCGATGATGGGGTTATGTTCTCAACCGCATCGCTTTCCGTGGCGGTGAGCCCTGCTGAGCGCCTGGAGGTGTTGTTCGAGGAGTTGGCGGAGTTGGCCGGTCAGCGTAATGCGATTGATGGGCGCATCGTGG
>NZ_LZIF01000010.1 GCF_001667145.1 Mycobacterium sp. 852002-51971_SCH5477799-a | reverse complement strand
CCGCGGATCTTGACCTGCTCATCGGCGCGGCCCAGATAATCCAGCTGCCCATCAGCGCGCCAACACACCAAGTCCCCGGTGCGATACATGCGTTGTCCGGGCGCCCCGAAGGGGCAGGCCACAAACCGTGACCCGGTCAACCCCGCCCGACCCACATAACCCACACCCACCCCAGCACCAGCCACATACAACTCACCCACCACCCCGACCGGCACCGGGCGCAACCACCCATCCAGCACGAACAACGCCGCCCCGGCCACCGGCGCACCGATCGGCGGGGTCCCCGACCCCGCCACCAGCGGGGCGCTAATTGAGACATCCACTGTGGTCTCGGTTGGGCCATAGGCGTTGACCATCACCCGCCCCGGCGCCCACCGATCCACCAATGAGGCTGGGCAAGCCTCACCGCCAACCACCAACGCCGTCGACTCCAACCCCTGTGGAGACAACACACCCATCGCTGAGGGGGTTTGGCTTAAGACGTTGACGTGTTCGGCGACGAGTAGGGCGTGGAAGTCTTGTGGGGAGCGGGTCACCTCCTCAGGCACCACCACCAGCCGCCCGCCATGCAGCAGCGCCCCCCAGATCTCCCACACCGA
>NZ_LZIF01000009.1 GCF_001667145.1 Mycobacterium sp. 852002-51971_SCH5477799-a | reverse complement strand
CCGAACACACCACTACCGCCCCCCACCCCCGACGACATCGCCTACCTGATCTACACCTCCGGCACCACCGGAACCCCCAAAGGCACCACCATCACCCACCGAAACCTGGCCCACCTGGCGGAGTCCTCGCTTCCCCAGCTGCCGACGACACAGGTGTGGACGCAGTGCCATTCGTATGCCTTTGACTACTCGGTGTGGGAGATCTGGGGCGCGCTGCTGCACGGTGGGCGGCTGGTCGTGGTGCCCGAAGACGTCACCCGCTCCCCGCAGGAATTCCAGGCTCTGTTGGTCGCCGAACAGGTGACGGTGTTGACCCAGACGCCGTCCGCGGTGGGGATGTTGTCCCCGCAGGAGCTGGAGTCGACGGCGTTGGTGATCGCTGGTGAGGCGTGCCCGGCGGAGGTGGTGGATCTGTGGGCGCCGGGGCGGGTGATGGTCAACGGCTACGGGCCGACGGAGACCACGGTGTATGTCACGCTCAGCGCCCCGTTGCGGGCGGGGTCGGGGGCCCCGCCGATCGGTGCGCCGGTGGGTGGGGCGGCGTTGTTCGTGCTCGATGGGTGGTTG
>NZ_LZIF01000008.1 GCF_001667145.1 Mycobacterium sp. 852002-51971_SCH5477799-a | reverse complement strand
CAACCACCAATCCAGCACGACAACGCCGCCCCACCCACCGGCGCACCGATCGGCGGGGCCCCCGACCCCGCCCGCAGCGGGGCGCTGAGGGTGGCATAGATCGTGGTCTCGGTCGGCCCGTAGGCGTTGACCATCACCCGCCCCGGCGCCCACCGATCCACCACCGCCGCCGGACACGCCTCGGCCGCAATCACCAACGCCGCCGCGTTGACCTGCTGGGCAGACAACATCCCCACCGCCGACGGGGTCTGGCTGAACACACTGACCTGTTCGGCGGCCAGCAGAGCCTGCAACTCCTGCGGGGAGCGGGTCACCTCCTCAGGCACCACCACCAGCCGCCCACCATGTAGCAGCGCCCCCCAGATCTCCCACACCGAGTAGTCAAAGGCATACGAATGGCACTGCGTCCACACCTGATCCGGCCCCAACACCAACCCGGCATCCCAGGAGGCGAACAACCGGGTCACGTTGTGGTGGGTGACCGCCACCCCCTTGGGCACCCCGGTGGTGCCCGAGGTGTAAATGATGTGGGCCACCTCCTCAGCAGCCGGCACCGGCAGCGGTGTGCCCGCCACACCCTGGATACCGGGGTCATCGACCTCGATCACCACCCCGGCGAAACCCGCAAGCCGGTCGGCCAGCTCGCGCGTGCACACCGCGGCCATCGGCGCGGCATCGGCGAGCATGAACCCGATGCGCGCCGCTGGCAGCGCCGGATCGATCGGCAGATAAGCCGCCCCGGTCTTGAGCACCGCCACGATCGCGATCACCGCCTCAGCGCTGCGCGGCAACACCAACGCCACACACTGTCCCGCGCCCACCCCGCTGCCGGCCAACACCTGCGCCACCCGATTCGACGCCTCATCAAGCTCGCGATAGGTCATCGAGGCGCCCGCGCACACCAGCGCCACCGCCTCCGGAGTGCGCGCCACCTGCCCCGCGAACACCGCCGGAATCGACACCCCCGTACCCGCCCGACCCAACACCGCCCGATTACCGAACACATCCAACTCGGCACACTCCGCCGCATCCAGCACCTCGATCGCCGACAGGTGCTGGGCGGGTTCGGCGGTCAACGCCATCAGCACCCGCTGCAACCGGGCGATCAAAACCTCGATAGAGGCCGCATCAAACACATCGGTGCGGAACTCCACCGTTCCGCCGATCCCGGCGGGCTCACCGTCCCCGGTCCAACGCTCGGCCAGCGAGAAGGTCAAGTCCATACGAGCGCTCTGGGTGTCCACCGGCAGCGACGTCACCTGCAGGTCACCCAAACTCAGTGCGGCCGCAGGCTCCGCGGCGAGGTTTTGCCAGGCCAGCATGACTTGGATCAGGGGGTGGTGGGACAGGTTGCGGGTGGGGTTGAGGTGTTCGACGAGGACTTCGAAGGGGACGTCTTGGTGTTCGTAGGCGGCCAGGCTGCGGGTGCGGACCTGGGCCAACAGTTGGGCCATGGTGGGATTGGCGCCCAGATCGACCCGTAACACCAAGGTGTTGACGAAAAACCCGACCAGCTCATCGAGGGCGGGATCGCGCCGCCCGGCGATCGGGAACCCCACCGCCACATCCGCGCTGGCGCTGAGCTTGCCCAGCAGCACCGCCAGCGCGGTCTGCAGGACCATGAAACTGGTCGCGTTGTGTTCGCGGGCCACCCGCGCGATCTGCTGGGCCAACCCGGCCGGCCAGTCCACCGTCACGCTGGCCCCGCGCTGATCGGCCACCGCCGGATAGGGCCGATCGGTGGGCAACGCCAGCCGCTCGGGCATTCCGGCCAGCATCTGTTGCCAGTAGTCCAGCTGGGCGGTGATGCGGCTGTGCGGATCCTCAAGGTCCCCGAAACTGGCCCGTTGCCACAGCGTGTAATCGACGTACTGCACCGGCAACGGCGCCCAATCCGGGGCGTGGCCGGCGCACCGGGCGCCATAGGCGGTGCCCAGATCGGCCACCAGCGGGGTGATCGACCAGCCATCAGCGGCGATGTGGTGGACCACCACCACCAACACATGCTCGTCTTGGCCGAGGCGAAACAGTGTGGCCCGCAACAAGATCTCGCTGCTCAGATCGAAACTGTGCCG
>NZ_LZIF01000007.1 GCF_001667145.1 Mycobacterium sp. 852002-51971_SCH5477799-a | reverse complement strand
GTCACCACCGCGACCGGCCCCGCATCAGCGAGCATGAACTGCATCCGCGCCCCCGGCTGTGTCGGATCGATCGGCACATAGGTCGCCCCGGTCTTGAGCACCGCCAAAATCGCCACGATCGCCTCAGCGCACCGAGGCAACAACAACGCCACCCGATCACCGGCAGCCACCCGCTGACCCACCAGAAAATGCGCCAACCGATTCGAGGCCTCATCAAGCTGCCGATACGTCAACGACTCGCCCTCAAAACTCAGCGCCACCGCCTCCGGAGCCCGGGCCACCTGCGCGGCGAACACCGCCGGAATCGACACCGAGACACCCAGCTGCACAACCGGGGACATCAACGCCGCCCGATTACCCCACCCCTCCAACTGGGCACGCTCACCAACACCCAACACATCCACCGACGAGAGCCGCCGCGCTGGATCCGCGGTCATCGCCAACACCACCCGCTGCAACCGCTCCACCAACACCTCAATGCTGGCCACATCAAACACATCGGTGCGGAACTCCACCTGCCCGCCAATGCCGGCGGGCTCACCAGCCTCGGTCCAGCGTTCGGCCAACGACCACGTCAAATCCGCGCGCGCGGTGTCGGTATCGGCCCGCAACGGCGTGACCTGCACCTCCCCCAAGGCCACCCCGGCGGCGGGATCAGCGTCTTGCCAGTTCTGCCAGGCCAGCATGACCTGCACCAACGGATGATGGGTCAACGACCGGACCGGATTCAGCCGCTCCACTAGCACCTCAAACGGCACATCCTGATGCTCATAGGCGGCCAAACTGCGCGCCCGCACCTGAGCCAACAACTCACCAACGGTGGGATCGGCGCCCACATCCACCCGCAACACCAACGTGTTGACGAAAAACCCGACCAGCTCATCGAGGGCGGGATCGCGCCGCCCGGCGATCGGGAACCCCACCGCCACATCCGCGCTGGCGCTGAGCTTGCCCAGCAGCACCGCCAAAGCGGTCTG
>NZ_LZIF01000006.1 GCF_001667145.1 Mycobacterium sp. 852002-51971_SCH5477799-a | reverse complement strand
CCATCCAGCCCGGCCAGCGCCGCGCGCACATCACCGAGCTCGATGCGATACCCACGGATCTTGACCTGCTCATCAGCGCGGCCCAAATACTGCAACTGCCCATCAACGCCCCACCGCACCAAATCCCCGGTGCGATACATCCGCGCCCCCACACCCCCAAAGGGACACGCCACAAACCGCGACGCCGTCAACCCCGCCCGACGCACATAGCCAGGGCTCACCCCACGACCCGCCGCATACAACTCACCGACCACCCCGACCGGCACCGGGCGCAACCACTGATCCAACACAAACAACGCCGCCCCAGGCACCGGCGACCCAATCGGCGGCACCCCCGACCCCGCCGCCAACGCCGAACTGAGCGTCAAAACCATCGTCGTCTCGGTCGGACCGTAGGCATTGAACATCACCCGCCCCGAAGCCCAGCGGTCCACCACCTCAGCAGGACACGCCTCACCGGCGACGGCCAACGTCATCTGGCCCAAGCCCTGCGGCGAGAGCGTCGCCACCGCAGACGGAGTCCAGGCAAGAAAACTGGCCCGTTCCTTGACGAGCAAATCGTGGAAATCTGCTGGCGCCGCGGCCACCGACTCGGGCACCACCAACACCCGCCCGCCATGCAGCAGCGGACCCCACACCTCCCACACCGAGGTGTCAAACCCATACGAATTGCACTGCGTCCAGGTCCCCGGCGGCACATACGCGTCTGTCTCCGTGAGGAGCTGGGTCACATTGGCGTGGGTGACGGCCACACCTTTCGGCACCCCGGTAGTACCCGAGGTGTAAATCACGTACGCGACATCATCGGACATCGGTACCGGCAAACTCTTGCCCGGATAAACGGGAATACCTGGATGGTTGGCATCAATGACCAACAGTCCCAGCCGATCCAACCGTGAGCGTTGGTCGGCGGTGGTGATCGCAGCGATCGGTCCGGCATCGGCGAGCATGAAACTGATCCGCTCGTCAGGATGGCCGGGATCGATCGGCACATAAGCGGCCCCGGTTTTGAGCACCGCCACAATCGACACGATCGCCTCAGCCGAGCGGGAAAACAGCAACGCCACCGACTCACCCGGGCGCGCACCCAACGTAGCCAGCAGATACGCCTTACGGTCAGCGGCCTGATCGAGCTCGCGATACGTCATCGAGCGCCCAGCGCATGTCAGCGCCACCGCCTCCGGGGTACGCGCAACCTGCGCCGCGAACAACGCCGGAATCGACCCCGACACCATCGCCGGCTCGTCCAACACCGCCCGGTTACCGATCTGGGCAAGGCGGGCATGCTCAGCGGCATCCACCAAATCCAGCGACGACAACCGCCGCCCCGGATCAGCGCTCAACTCCACCAGCACCCACCGCAGCCGCTCGATCAACGCCTCGATCGTGGCCGGCTCAAAGATGTCAGTGCGAAACTCGACCTCACCACCGATCCCAGCGGAATCACCGGACTCGGTCCAACGCTCAGCCAGCGAGAACGCCAAATCCATACGGGCCGTACGGATCTCCACCGGCAACGTGGTCAGCTGCAAATCACCGAGATCCAGCTCCGCGGATTGATTATTCTGCCAAGCCAACAACACCTGAATCAACGGATGATGCGCCCGACTGCGGGTCGGATTGAGCCGCTCGACTAACACCTCAAAGGGCACATCTTGATGCTCATACGCCGCCAGACTGCGCTGGCGCACCTGGGCAACCAACTCGGCCACCGTGGGATCCCCAGCCAAATCCACCCGCAACACCAACGTATTGATAAACGCCCCGACCAGATCATCTAGCGCAGGATCGCGCCGCCCAGCGATCGGAAACCCAACGGCCACATCAGAACTGGCACTCAGCGCCGACAACAACACCGCCAGCGCGGCCTGAACCACCATGAAACTGGTCGCATCATGCTTGCGGGCCATCTCGCGCACCCGCTGCTGCAACTCGGCCGGCCAATCCACCACCACACTGGCCCCGCGATAATCGGCCACCGGCGGATAAGGCCGATCCGTGGGCAACTGCAGCTGCTCAGGCAACCCCGCCAGGGTCTGCTCCCAATAC
>NZ_LZIF01000005.1 GCF_001667145.1 Mycobacterium sp. 852002-51971_SCH5477799-a | reverse complement strand
CGGCCATGATCTCCGGGCTGCGCGACCACCCGGCCACCCTGTCCAAATATGGCATGACGCTGCTGTCGCTGGGCTGGGCGGCCGAATACGCCGCCGCCGGGATCGGTGTGAATTGCCTTTGGCCGCAGACGTATATCGCCACCGCTGCGGTGGCGAACATGGCCGACGGAGACAAGCTGGCCGGGTCGTCGCGCAGCCCGGAGATCATGGCCGACGCCGCCGTCGAGATCATCTCCCGTCCCAGCCGGGAAGCCACCGGGAACTGCTACATCGACGCCGATGTGCTGCACTCCGCCGGGGTCACGGACCTGTCCCGCTACGGCGGCGGCGACCAACCGATTCCGGACCTGTTTCTCGACTGAATAGCTATGCGCGGCAGATGATCTCGCCGTGCGGGATGGCGATCCAGCCATCCGGGGCGCGGGCCCATTCTCGCCACGCGGCGGAGATCTCCTCAAGCTGCGCGGTGGTCGCCAGGTCAAGCCTCACGACGTCACGGGCCACGGTCGAGTGCAGAATGCGGTCGGCCCACATTCCGCCCCACCAGTCGCGCGTCTCGGGCGTGGCATAACACCACAGGCTGCCGGTGGCCGTGATGTCGCCGAATCCCGCCTGCTGCGCCCACGACAGCAGTCGCCGGCCCGCATCCGGTTCGCCGCGGTTGGCGCGCGCGACGTTCTGGTAGAGGTCACGCCACAGGTCGAGGGCGGGCAGCTCGGGGTACCAGATGAACCCGGAGTAGTCGGCGTCGCGGGCGGCCACGACGCCGCCCGGCGCGCACACCCGCCGCATCTCCCGCAGGGCCGCAACCGGATCGTCGACATGTTGTAGCACCTGATGCGTGTGGACGACATCAAAGGTGTCGTCGGGAAAGTCGAGGTTGTGCACGTCGGCGGTGACGAACGAGACGTTGGACAGATTCCGTCGCTCGACTTCGCCGCGGGCAACACTGAGCACATCGGCAACCTGGTCGATCGCGGTGACCGGTCCGGGTGCGACCCGCGCAGCAAGGTCGGCGGTGATGGTGCCGGGCCCGCAACCGACGTCGAGCACGGAAAGCCCCGATTCTAGGTGCGGTAACAAGTACGCGGCGGAGTCCTCGGCGGTGCGTCGCTGGTGAGAGCGCAACACCGACTCGTGATGGCCGTGCGTATACGTCGCTCGGTTTTGGTTGTTCAAGGCGGCCCCTCGGTTTGCCGCGTCTAGTGTGGCAGCTTACGCGCGGTCACCACTGTGTGGAATTTCTATCTCATGCTATGGGACGTCTAGTCGACGGGTACGTCGAGGATCGGCTGGTCGGCACCGGCTCCCGGGCCGTCGAAATGCCACCACTCGCCCGAGTACACCTTCAACCCGCCGTAGTTCAGGGCGTTCCGTAGCGCGGCCCGGTTCGCGACCGCGTCGGCACCGATGCCGTTGGTATTGAAAGCGGTTGCCCGTGGCGTGAAGTCGTCGAAGTCGGTACCCATGTCGGCTAGGCAAAGTCCGCTCGCGTACAGCCCCGATGAGCATGGCTGCTGCGTCGTCGTGAAGGTCACGTCAACCGAACGCCCCGACTCGTGGCTGTGCGCGTACGGGCTCGGCCGAGCCACCCAAGCGGGGTTGGGGACCAGAGCGAACATCTTGACCTGAACGTCATGCGGCCGATAGCAATCCCAGAACACCAGCAGATGCCCCTGCGGGCGCAGCGCTCCGGCCGCGGCGGCCAGGCCGGGCGCCATTGATTGGTGCACAAGGCATCTGGCGTCGGACGGGTACAGCTGCGTGTGGGTAAAATTGTTTGCCGTCGCGTAGCGCAGATCTAGTATCGCGTCGGGGATGACAGTGCGGATGTCCACGAAGCCCGCCGCGCGCGCGGCTTCGCTGACTGGCGGCACGTCGGGGCCGGCGTGCGCGGTGAGCGTCCCTCCCACCGACACGAGCGCCACCGCAATGCTCAAGAGCAGCACCCAAGCCAGACGCATGCGGTCAATTATCCTGGTTTGTCCATCTGAATCGGGTCAGGTGTCAGGTGTTGTCGCGGCCGGCGTCCAGAGTCCAAAAAACACCAGTGGGCTGGTACGAAACGACCGCACCAGCCCACCGTGACGTATGTCAACTTCTCAGACGGCGCTGACCCCTACCGCTTGGGGACCTTTGGCTCCTTGCTCAACCTCGAATTGAACACGCTGATTCTCATCGAGCGAGCGATAGCCATTTCCCTGGATCTCGGAGTAGTGGACGAAGAGATCCTTCGTGCCCTCGTCAGGGGTGATGAAGCCGAAGCCCTTTTCACCGTTGAACCATTTCACAGTTCCCTGTGCCATTTACTTACTTCTCTCATCAAAAGCGGATGTACCAAACACACCCATGCGGGCTCAGGGTAGCACGAGCGCGACTACAATTCGAAAACTATTGCATCGCTTACTGATTCGCCTAGCAGCGGGTCTGGGCGCAATAATGCCCGTGACCGGCGGAATCGGCGCGCCCGCACGCTGACCGAGCCGCCTTCTCGGACGCAGAAGGCACGCCACGGCGGCAACTGACCCGAGTGCTACAGGCGCAGCGCCGGCTGCGTGTAGAGTGGACAGGAACCGCGTTTCGAGCGGTCATCGCGAATCGCGAACGAATCACGAATGAGGACGCGTGCGATTCGATCGTCGTCCGACGCCAGGCAGCAATGCGTATCGGCCGAACTCTTCATTCGGAAGGACACCCCATGGACCAGTCGAACCTGTTTTCCCACCCAGAGGCACCGAAATATGTCGCTTCGGGCGAAGCCTCTGCGAAACCGGTCGAGTACCCGACATTTTCCGATCGGCCCGACACCGGCGGATCTACAGATCAACGTCGCTGATCGGCGTTGAGATGCTTGGATGTCAGCCTGCTTTAGCGTACCTGCGGACCAATTCGCCTTCCCCGAAGGTACTGGTTCGCTGCTGACCGCTGTCGTCTCGACTAAAAAATGTCCACTGCCCCGGACCACTCTGCGGACCACTAATCATCTTGACGGTCAGGCGCAATTCGGTGGGACGCCGCGTGCCGATGATGTCACCGACGCGGATCTGCGATGGGTGTATTTCGACCGCGTCGCACCAGTTCTCTATTGCCATGTAGACCCGTCCTCGTCGTTGCCACCACCCTACGCGTCATTCCGCTCCACGGCGCAGATGGCATGCATCGTCTCGTCACCTCTTGCACCGCAGGCGATTTCTTGCCGTTGAAAACGAATAGGGTTCAACGGGCGAATTCGCCGGACGCGGTCAGGCAACCAGTGCCGGCTTGCGCGCGCTACCGGTGGCCACCCGATCGCCCAAGTGGGCCGGTGGTGGCGTAGCGTCGAAAGGGAGCCGTTCGTTGTCAGCGGTGGTCGACTGCGCAATCGCTGCGGATGACACCGACGGGCAATGTGATTCCTCCGTCGGTGCCGCGTCCGTGGACCCGACGACGCCGAGCGCGAAGGAACCGCCCATGGGTTATACAACCCCGGTCATTACCCGACGCCAATCCACCCCCATCCGGCTCTCGGTGGCTCGCGAACTCGGCCGCGATATCGACGGCGCGTGGTGGCCGCGTGCAGATCGCATCACGAATGAATTGCCCGAACTTGTCGCGGTCCTATCTCCGTTACTAGGAGAAGTCACATCCATCAACGTCAATTGGTCGTCGCTGCAACGGCCACCCGATCTCAATTGGCCGGGATGGGAAGGCAAACGCCAGCATGTAATGACCATCTTCGGTGTACAGGCCCGCGTGAACCTTTTGGTCGTCTCGTATGCGACCCACAGCGGGTTGGCGCTGATGGTGCTCCGCTGCGCCGCAAATCTACCCATCGAGAGTGCGGACCGCACCAAACCCGCATTTGTAGCCGCGGACTCAATCCTGCGGGCTGCGCAACAACAACGTGAACGTGCCGCCGGCAACTAGCCAGCCCACGAGCATGGCGGTCATCGCGGCAAACCACGCGGACTGCGCGGAGGGTGGCGCAATGCCGATGATCGACCTGACACCCGTGCGCGGCACTTAGACGAGCAAGCCTTGGGGCGGCCGACCGAGCAGCTGGCCGTGACGTGCACGCGGCGGTGTGCGCCGCGGGCGAATCGAACCGCAGGGCGCGCGGACGTTTCACACGTGGACGTTGATCCCCGAAATCCTCTTGGGCATTGAGTCGGCGGCGGCGACATCGTCTACTACCGACCGGTGAAAGGCCCTGCGGCACAGGGTTAGCGCTCGTCAGCAAGCCTCGGTGAACTCGATATGCAACTCCTTGAGTCCGCGCAGCAAGAACGTGGACTCGTAGCTGTACTCGCGGTTGGGCGGCGACCCATGCTTGGCTTTGCTGATCCGGATGTTGCGCGTCCGGTCCAGGAGACGGTTGATGGTCACTTGGCCTTCGACGCGCGCCAGCGGTGCGCCCGCGCAGGTGTGGATCCCGCGGCCGAAAGCGATGTGCTCGCGGACGTTCTTCCGGTCGACGTGAAATTCGTTGGGATTGTCGAATTTTCGAGGATCACGGTTGGCTGCTCCCAGGCAAAGCATGATGACCGTGCCAGCCGGGATGTGCACCCCGCCCAGAGTGGTGGTCTTGCGCGCCAGCCGGAAGTCGACCTTGGTGGGGCTCTGCATGCGCAGCGCCTCTTCGATGAACGAGCCGATCAGGGTTCGGTCGGCGCGCAGCCGCGCCTGAAGCTCGGGTTGGTCACCGAGAACTTGCACCGCGGCGCTGAGTAGCTTGGTCACGGTCTCCTGGCCCGCCGCGAACAGGAACGTGGCCGGTCGCACGACCTCCAGCAGCGGTGGGGTTGAGCCGTCGGGGTACGTGGCGGTCGCCAGGCCGGTCAGTACGTCTTCGCGGGGGCATTCCCGCCGGTCGGCGATGTAGGCACTGAACAGGTCGTCAAGGTACTGCAACGGGTTGCTGCCCACCGGTTCGTGATCCAGTGCGCCCACCCTGGCGCCCGGTGCGTTACCGGCCCCGAGGTTGTGACGAATCTCGGCACGGTCCTCCTCGGGGACCCCCAGCAGATCGGCGATCGCCAGAGTCGCGAACGGCTTTGCGTACTCGCCGAGGAACTCGCACTGACCGTTCGCGATGAATTCGTCGAACTGGCGATCGGCCAATTGCCAGATGTAGTCCTTGTTTTCCTGCAGCCGACGCGGCGTGAGCAGCCGCCCGAGCAGGGAGCGCGCCTTTTCGTGTTCCGGCGGGTCCATGACGACCATGTGCTCGAAGATCGGAAACTCGTGGCGGTGCGCCTCGATCTGTTCGCTTATGTCGTCGCCTTCCGGCGTGAACGGCAATGGCGGAAATGGGCCGCCGATCGCGTTGACCGCGGAGAACGAACCGACGTCTTTGAAGGCGGCCTGGACTTCCTGGTAACCGGTGACCGCCACAACCCCGTGATGCGGCTCGCGGAACACCGGGCCCCGGCTGCGCAGGTAATCCCAATAGGCATAGGGATCTTGCGCGGTGTCGGCGTCGGTGAAGTAATCGACGTCGGCGAGTTCAGTCATGAGTTCGATTTCCTTTTCCTGGCCCTACGAAGCGGCACGCCGGCGCGCTGATGGCTTGGCGCGGGCAGGCGGCCGCGGCCCCTCCATCCCGGCCGAAGCGAGCTCACGGTCATAAACTGATCGACCGACCAAATTGATAGGATGCGGTATGCCTACCACGGATCGCGCGCGCCGGTCAAGCAAAACGGGCGCGCCCAACCCCGCATCGAAGCGCCCCACCAAGAGCGGCGCCGACGTGGGGGCGCGCACCAAGCTCATCGAGGCCACTGCGCGCATCATGCGCGAGGAGGGCTATGCCGCGGCCACCTCGCGGCGAGTGGCCGCCGAGGCCGGCGTCAAGCAGGCCCTCGTTTATTACTACTTCCTGACGATGGACGACCTGTTCGTGGAGGTGCTGCGCGCCGGTGCCGAGACCGCGCTGGCACGCATGCGCGCCCTGCTGACCGACGACGACCCGCTGCAAGCGCTGTGGTTGATGAACAGCGATTCGGCGGTGACGGCGCTGAATGCCGAGTTCATGGCATTAGCCAACCACCGCAAGGCAATTGGCGCCGAACTCAAGGCTTACGCCGAGCGGGTTCGCGACATCGAGACAGCTGCGGTAACGATGGTCCTGCGCGCCAACCACATCGATCTCGAGGAATACCCGCCGGTGGCCATCTCGATGCTGATCGCACAGGTTGCGCGCAGCCTGTGCAACGAGAGCGCCGTCGGCGTCACCCAGGGGCACGACGAGCTGCGCGCGTTCGTCGAACGCCAGATGAGCCTGCTGAAGGCACCCGCGGCCACGCCGGCGCCGAGCAGGTAGGACCGGCCTGCCCTCCCCGCGATACGCCCCGCATCGCTTCGGCGGCGCACCAATCGACCGCGCTTCCCCGCCGACGGCTGTTGACACCGCGATCAAATGCTGCCACCCTTCCTGATCGACCGACAAATAACTGGGGTCGATACGTCGACATGCGCGCCGGACCGTCATCAATCCGGCTTCAAGGGCAGTGAGGTGCAGTCATGGGTGGAAGAGTTGAGGGAAAGGTTGCGCTGATCACCGGCGCCGCCAGGGGTCAGGGCCGCAGCCACGCCGTGCGCCTGGCACAGGAGGGTGCCGACATCATCGCGGTCGACATCTGCACACCGATCAGCAGCAGCAGCGAGATCCCGCCATCGACGCCGGATGACCTGGCCAAGACGGCCGATCTAGTCAAGGGCCTCAACCGGCGCATCGTGACCGCCGAAGTCGACGTGCGTGACTACGACGCCCTGAAGGCGGTGGTGGACGGCGGAGTCGAACAGCTCGGCCGCCTCGACATCATCTGCGCGAACGCCGGAATCGGTAATGGCGGACAGACTCTCGACAAAACCCGTGAGAACGACTGGCGAGACATGATCGACGTCAACCTGTCGGGCGTTTGGAAGACTGTGAAAACTGGTGTGCCGCACTTGATTTCCCAGGGCCAGGGCGGCTCGATCATCTTGACCAGCTCGGTCGGCGGCCTCAAGGCCTACCCGCACACCGGTCACTACATCGCCGCCAAACACGGGGTTGTCGGCTTGATGCGTGCCT
The DNA here is from genome assembly GCF_001667145.1 of Mycobacterium sp. 852002-51971_SCH5477799-a. GTDB lineage: Bacteria > Actinomycetota > Actinomycetes > Mycobacteriales > Mycobacteriaceae > Mycobacterium. Next base: position 107,542 of record NZ_LZIF01000005.1, on the reverse strand, counting down.
TCGCCGTGGAACTCGGCCAGCACTTCATCCGCGTGAACTCCGTTCACCCGACCAACGTGAACACGCCGATGTTCATGAACGAGGGAACCATGAAGTTGTTCCGGCCGGATCTGGAGAATCCCGGCCCGGACGACCTCAAGGTCGCCGCGCAGTTCATGCATGTGCTGCCGGTCGGCTGGGTCGAGCCGGTTGACATCAGCAACGCGGTGTTGTTCCTGGCTTCCGACGAATCGCGTTATATCACAGGTCTTCCGGTCACCGTTGACGCCGGGAGCATGCTCAAGTAGCTCTGGCCGCTCCCGGCGACAGTCCGCTTCCGATAGGAAGCGCCCCTTCGCAAGGTCCATTACGATCGGCCAATGCGCGCGTCCGAACGCGAGCTGGCCACACAATGCGAGGGCAGGTCGATGACGAGCGAAGACCCCATGGCCGCGGCCGACACGCCGGAGGCTGGGCCCGAACGAGCAAGGCCGTCAAGAGAAGAAGAACGTAAACCCGGACGCCGCAGCATCATCCAAGCGTTCACCGCACTCTGTGTCCGGTATGTCGAACGCCTGATGCCCGACCCGTACCTGTTCGCGGTCATCCTCACCGTCATCGTGGCCGCGCTGGTTGCGCTCTTGGTGCACGGCGCCTCGGCGACCGGCATGCTCAAGGCGTGGTACGGGGGCGTGTGGGGATCGCAGAACATCTTCACTTTCGCCTTCCAGATGGTCTTGATCCTCGTGACCGGCTACACGCTCGCCGAGGCGCCGGTTTTGAAGCGGGCCATCGTCTACATCGCGAGCAAGCCGAGCAATCAGGCGCAAGGCGCCCTGCTGTGTTTTGCTGTGAGTGCCGCACTCTCCCTGCTGAACTGGGGACTCGGGTTGGTTGCAGGCGCGCTGGTTGCCCGCCAGGTCGCGAAGCGCTGCACGGACACACATTTCGGCTATCTCATCGCGGCGGCTTTCATGGGCTTCATCGTCTGGACGCAGGGGCTGTCGTCGTCGATCGCGCTGGCGAACACCGACGACGGCAGTCCAATCAACGTGATCCACAAGATGACTGGCGCCACGGTGGCGCTGAAGCTGACGATCTTTCAGCCGTACAGCTGGCTGTCGGTGATCGTCGTGCTGACACTGCTCGCGCTTGCGATCTGGCGCATGCAGCCGACGCAAAGCCTTGCTCCCGATTCCGCTGTGTTCGAGGACGAGGACCAACCCGAGGTTAAGGCCCAGGGCAAGCGATCGTTTGCCGAATGGTTGGAAAACCAGTGGATTTTCAATGTCGTCGTCTTCGTCGCCGGCACTGCCTACTTCTGGCTCAGTGGTTTTGCGCTGAACATCTCCTCGATGATCATGCTGTTCACCATCACGAGTGCGCTGCTGCACCGCACGCCGATTCGGTTCATCCGGGCATTCACCGGAGCCGCAAAGGTGTCTGGTCCGCTGCTGCTGCAATACCCGCTGTACGGCGGGCTGGTTGCGCTGCTCGGCTATCCGCCCTCCCACGCCGACGGCAAAGCCGTGCCCTTGCAGACGCTGCTGGCCCACGGGCTCGTGAGCGGCGCGACGCAGTACACGCTGCCGTTCCTCACCTTCATCGGCTCGTTGATCATCAGCCTGTTCGTGCCGTCCGGCGGGGGGCACTGGGCGGTGCAGGGCCCGATCGCGGTCGACTCGGCGCGGGCGCTCGGTCAGACCTCACCGGCCTACCTCGGGTTGATGTCCATGGCCGTCGCCGTCGGCGAAGGGGTTGCGAACATGATCCAACCGTTCTGGCTGTTGCCCCTGCTTGCGATAGCGAAACTCAATGTCCGTCAGGTGATGGGCTTCACGATCGTGGCGTTCTTGATCGGGTTGGTGGTGCTGGGCGCCACCACTCTGATTGCGCCCTACGTGGTTTGACGCCGCACTACTTGCAGCGCGTGGAACTCGACGGATTCTCGGTGGCCAGGGGCGGGATCGAACCGCCGACCTTCCGCTTTTCAGGCGGACGCTCGTACCGACTGAGCTACCTGGCCGGAGGGCAGCGAGTGCCTCGCCGCGCTTGGCGACCCTGACGGGACTCGAACCCGCGACCTCCGCCGTGACAGGGCGGCGCGCTAACCAACTGCGCCACAGGGCCTTGCTGCTGCTCCGCGTCACCGCGTCGCGTACCCCCAACGGGATTCGAACCCGTGCTACCGCCGTGAAAGGGCGGCGTCCTAGGCCACTAGACGATGGGGGCCAGAACCGAATCACTCCGGGGTACTCGCAACGTGGTTTCGTTGGGAGCCACGTCAGCTTAGGTCACGGTGTGCCCAATCCTCAAACGCGCCTCGTTTCCGGTCCAAGTATCCTGAATCTCCGCGGCCCCTATAGCTCAGTTGGTAGAGCTACGGACTTTTAATCCGCAGGTCCTAGGTTCGAGTCCTAGTGGGGGCACCACGCAAACGTCCAAGTCAGGGCGTTGTCTGAGGTCAGCGGCGTTGCACGGGCGAATGCGGCAGGCCGCCTACGTCCACACCACGTCCACATGGCGGACGCGATCAACTGCGACCCGCAAGTTGTCCAACTTCTGCACCCGGCTGTGGCAGCATTTCAAGAGTGGATCCAGTCTCGATTGTTGTTGCAGCGGTCGCCCTCGGCGCGCAAGAAGGCGTCCGCGAGACGGTGGCGAGCGCCGTCAAAGATGCCTACGCAGGTCTGAAACGCCTCATCTCGGACCGTTATAAGGGCGTAGATCCGAGCGGGGTGGAAAAGAAGCCCAGCTCCGACGCTAAGCGGAACTCCCTCGAAGAGGACCTCAAAGACGCGGGCGCCGAATCGGACGCAGATCTGTTGGCTGCGGCAAAGGCCCTGATCGAAGCCGTCCGCGCGGACAATCCGAAAGCTGGTGAACCAATCGGAGTGAATCTGGAGCAGGTCGAGGCTGAGGCAATCCGTATCCACAATGTTTGGGCCAGCGGCGGCGGGGTGAATGTTCGCGGCGCGAAGGTCTCGGGGCCTATCGATATCAGCAATGTGACCTCAGGCCAGAAGGGGCCGTCCTCCACCCCTTAACGGGCGCGGCAGCACAGGGCGGTTCCGCTGTCGCGCCAGGGGTGCAATTCACCAACAGCATGATCGGCGGCGATGTCAACGTCACCTTCGGTGATCCGTCGGTCTACGAAGCCATGGGGCCAAGTGAGTACCTCGCGCGGGCTTTAGCGGCTTCAGACTCCCGGATCGAGCGCAGGCGAGCCGGCGCGGGGCTCGATGAGGCGCAGATTGATCGAATCCGATACCTATTGCCTCCCGTACCTGTCGAGTTGACGACCTTAACCACCGGCCGATTGATCGTACTGACGGGTCCGTTAGGTGCCGGAAAATCCGACATCGCAGAAGCTTGGGTCCGGGCTGCGATCACTACGGCCCAAACCAACTCAGAAGCGCCGGTACCCGTGTGGGTATCAATCGACGAGTTGGAGTCATCACTCGAACTCGATGTACGCAGAGAGGTCGGCCTACACGCACTCGAAAATCTTGGCGCCGATATCGTCGTAGACGGGTTAGACCAACGCGCAGACCGTGCCGAAACAGTTATAAGGCAGGCAGTTTCACTGATCGACCGTTGGCCTCGCTCACGGGTGGTGTTGACATCTCGGGCGACACAAGCCGTGAGCGCGAGCACGCGCGTTGAAGTTCAGCCGTTGTCTAAAGCTCAAGGTCAACAACTAGCCAGTCTGGTGGCCGGAGTCGCCCGCATCGGCAATATCAGCCCGCAAATTGAAGAAGCCTTAAAAAGGCCCCTGTTCGCACTTCTAGTTGGGCAACAGTCCACGTTGGAGCAACTCACCACGATGACAGAAGTCATCGAAGGGGTAGTCCGAAAGATTGTCGCCTCGGAGAACCAGGATTTGTATCAACATTTGCGCCGACTGGCGGTTGAGACGGTAACTACCGGGCGGGCGGTTGACCCTGAACTATTTGCTGATTTTGATATAGCCGCGCAAATTCGACGTTCGCCTTTTGTAACTACAACAGCACATGGTGTCTCGTTCTCGTTAGCAACAATCGAACAATGGTTCGCTTCGAGAGCTTTACTGGAAGATGCCGTCGACATAGGCGATACCTTGCGTGATTTGGTGTCGTTTGATCGGTGGAAATACGTCTTGTCAATGGTTCTCGCATCCGGCGAGCCCAGTCGCGTGGACTCAATCATGGCCACCATTGCTCGGTGGAACCCCGGCGCGATCTCGTGGATCATCAATGAGACCGAAACTGCAGGCTTGTCTCGAAATCGGGAAGACATTCCTGCGGAACACTGGCAGGAGATCGGCACTCGTCTTCGTTTAGCACTTGCGTCGTTACTAGATGGCCTGGGTCCATTGTCAGCGGCATTTACACCGTTTCGGATCACCACTCTCAACGACTTGGAGGATTTTTCGCTCGCGTTGAATATCCGCGGTGGACGTGTAGACACGACTTGGCTGATTTCCAGTGAGATTCCCGATGAAACGCTTCCAGCTGTCATAAACACTATCCCCAGGCAGACACCGTTCAATAGGCGTTTCATGTGCATGGAATGGGCTGCCGTACCAACAGGACGAAACTGGGTCTGGCCGGCTGCGCGCAGAATTCTTGCGAAGGACCTGGCTGAATGCTTCACCACCATTGCGATTGGCATCGCTGCCAAACACGATGGAATCGTCCGGAGCGAGTTAAAGGACCAAATTAGGAGAAGCAACCTTCCATACCCAACCACTATTGACGAAGTAGCAGATGGTTTGTATGGCAGCGTCTATCCCCTACCTGATATCGCACCAGGACGGTCCGGCTGGCCCGGGTTCTCCATCGAGGCAATGTCGAAGAGATTTAATGCAATAATCCGCGCGGCGATCAGCTGCTATGAGGAACTGTGCGCCACAGTCGCACCCAAGTTCGGCGACACTCTGGCGCACAGCGGCTTGATGCCATTTGAATACTACGGGAATATTAATTTCAGTGCTTCATCCGACGGCGAACCGTTGTCACTTGGATCAATAGGACCCCCTGAAGCTGGGCTGAGGTGGCTTTTGCGTCCGACCGGCGTCCCGCTTCCAAATGGCAAACGAAATGGGAAAAATTCTGTCAATGTTACCGTGAATGATGAATCGCGCGATAAAGAAATCATGGACAACTACAGCGTCTTTAGCGATGCACACTTCCTCTACTTTGCGAACACGCCTGGGCTTGAACCTTTTGCCGACTCGTTTTCGGTCTCGACGGGGCGCTTCAACCTCGCGGACAAGAAACCTGCGACACATCTCGCACTCGGCTGGCTTTGGCAGGACCTTGTGAAATTGAAATGGGCTAAGGGCCTCATGCCACCTGACAAGACGGAGTAGCGGGCCGAGGTCAAGTAGCTGTGCGCTGCATCGTCACCACATTGTCCGTTGCAGGCGTGACGGTGCCACGCCCAACCTTCGGTACCGCCAGCACGTCCTCGCGGATGTAGTCGGCGTAGGTGGTTAGCGTCAGTACGAAACTAGAGTGTCCGAGCCACTTTGACACCTGCATGTAGTGCTCGCCCGCGCTCAGGTTCATGGTCGCGAACGTGTGGCGCAGGTCGTGAAACCGTACGGCTCCAAGGCCAAGGGCCTTAGTCGCAGGCTGCAGGTAGTTGTCATACAGGTTGTCAGCCACGACAGGATGCGCCCAATCGAAGCTGGAACGACTAAGCCGACCCGGAAACAGCGGCGCGTGCAGATGCCTGCCGGCAAAAGGGTGAACCGTAGTCAGGTAGTCGCGTAGCTCATCAGCCAGCCACGGCGCTAGCGGCACTGTGCGATTGGTGCTGGCGTCGCTCTTGGGGGTGCCGTAGGTCCACCGACCGGTTTCGCGCTTGGCGGTCCGAGCAACTCGGATCGCGCCAACCGTGCCGGATATGTCCGAGAGCGTGAGGTCCTGGACCTGTAGGCCCTGCAGTTCCGCTGCCCGCACGCCGGTATGTGCTGCGAAGAGAACCGCGAGGGCGTAGACCTGATTGCCCTTGGTGTTGGCGATCCAGTCCGCTACGGACGCTACTTGGTTGGCAGTAAGTGGGTGGTGGCTAAAGGGTGTCTCCCCCGTGGCTCGCCGCTTAGTCGTCCGACGTCGGCCGGACACCACGGGATTGCTCTGTATGGCTTGATCGTCCTGCGCGGTGTCGAGGATGCGCTTTAACGTTCCGACAATCTGCTTCACTGTGGCGGGACTGCGAGTGACCACGCGGGTGCTGGGGTGGGGTTTAGGCTGCGGCTTGCCGCGCGTGACAAAGCTGCGGCGGTGGTGCGGGGCCAACAGCTGAGCGCGGAAGGCTGTCACATCGGCCGTGGTCATGGAAGCAACTGGCTTGCTACCGAACACGGAAGCTATATGGGTGCGGTAGATGTTCTCGTAGCCCGCAATCGTGCTGTCATCGATGGTGCCTGCCAGCGATTCGAGGTACTGCTTGGCGTATTTCCCTAGCGGACGATTGGCTTTGGCCTTCTGGCTGGATGGGTCAACGCCTGCAGCGCTTTCCAGCTGATCCTCCACCTTGCGCAGATGCGCCTTAGCTTTCCGCTCGGTCGGGAAAGTTTCCGACGTCTGCTTGAAGGTGCCCGTAGGTGCTCCGAACTCATCGCGTACCGGCTCGCGCCACCGGACTTGATAGCTAATAACGGGATTACCGAATTTGTCCAGCTTGCCGGTAGTGCGCTTGCGAATAGTCGCGGCCATTACCGCGTCTCCTCTTCTGGAGACGAGGCTTCCTCGTCCTCTGGCGGTGGGCCGTAACCTTTGCAGGTCACTTCCGGCGGCTCTGGTGGCACTAACCCGGTCTCCACATGTGCCTTTCGTTTGTCACGGGGATCGCGCTTCATACCGACACCTGCTCAACTGTGGCGCTGGCGTAGATGCGGCGCACGGTGGACGGCTGCCACGTCCGTTTGCCCAGTGGGCTTAGGACGTTTGATGCTGTGAGTGCGGAAGCGATAGCGTCGTATGTCCAGCCGGCGTTTCGGTCTTGCACTATGCGACGCACCACCGAAGGCGATGCAACTCGAGGCCTTCCGATTCGCTCGCCTCTGCGCTTCTTGGCGGCAAGAGCGGCCTTCGTACGCTCACTAATCAGCTCGCGCTCGTACTGGGCGAAGTTGACCAGGTTCATGGCCATCATGCGACCTGCTGCTGTGGTCAGGTCCACGCCAAGGTCCAGGATCACCAGCGACCAGCCCTGCGCCTGCGCTGCTTCGATGATGTTGGCTGCGTTGACGATTGATCGACTCAAGCGGTCCAGCTTGGCAACTACCAGACCGTCCGCTTGTCCAGAAGCCAACAGCTGCAACCCTTCCGCAAGCTTCGGACCGATGGCCTTACCGGATACGCCTTCGTCTGCGAAGTGCTCAAGGCTCCACTGTCGGCGCAGTGCCTGTGCCTCGATGATTTGCCGTTGTGCCTCTAGGCCGTTACGCCTGTCCGCCTGTTCGTCGGTGCTCACACGCGTGTATCCAAACATCAACGGCTGTATCGGTTCTCGTGCGTCTGCCCTTGCCGGCATTGCTGCGTCTCCCTTGCTGGTGTGGGGGCGTAACCGAGCGGTTGCGCCTTACGCCTTAAGTTTTAGCCGACCGGTACAACCGTGGCTACAATGCCTGAGCTGGGCAAACTGTGCCTGTGGGTGCCTCATGGCCTTCTGTACCGCCTGTGGGGTGACTCGATGGCCTTCAGCGCGCCTATCCGGCGGTTTGCCCAGTTCGCCGCGTCGATGGCGTCCTCGCCGGTGATGTGCCGCACGGGTGACTCAGGCGGCCTCTCCCGGTCGAAATCATGGGGATGAGGCTGCCGCAGCGGCGCGTCTGCGCTAGACGGCGAATCCTGCTGCCCACTACTACCGCCCTCGCCTTGGTAGTCAACCTCTGGTGTGTTGGTGGTCGAGCCCCGAAATACCCGCCGCGCGCAGCTGGCCTCGTTGTGGCTTGGGTCGGGCGAGTCGCCTTGGGTGGGTGGTTGGGACGGGCCTTCTGTGCCAATCTCGAAGCCGGCAAAATTGTCCGCAGAATCGGGAACGCCTCTAGCTCTGCGAGATTCGGCGCGACTGCCGCTCGCGATGCCGTCGAACAGGTCCTCGTAGGGCTTGGACTCGCCTTGCGACAGTACGACTTCCGCGGGCGCTTTGAGTCCGCTTCGGTCCAGGGCATCCTTGATGGCCGCAAGCTTCACGGCCTCACTGTCGGCAGTGAGCGCAATCCCCAAGAGCTGCTTTGCCATCAGATCAGCGGCGTTCTCCAACCTTGCCCGCGCAGCGCGCTTTACGTGCTTGGCCGCACCGCCATGAAAACGGCACACAGTTGCACCGAGTATTGCTGCGTTCTTACAGCGTTCGCCGGTTTTCTTGTGTGCTCGACACCTGTTCGCCTGCACTGCTGGAGACGCGGCAGCCCACCACTCTTCGCTCCACTTGGTGACTGGTTCGGAATGTTGATAGGTGCCAACAGTTGCAGGAAGGTTATCGCTGTCTACGACTTCCGCGTCGATGATGTCGTCATCGTCGGTACTCATGCCGTATGCCCTTTCGATTCGATTCTGAGCTGGTTCAAAATTCGACCGGTGCTCTGCCGTTAGTTGCATTTCCGCAGGTAGGCCGCGCTCCGGGTTTCACAGTCGAAGAGTGAGAAGAGATAGGGCCTGCCTCCCCTGTGATTCCCGGAGCGCCCGCCGGGCGCATGGCCCCGCTGTCATTCCCGGAGCGGACGGGTTCGGGGATCTTGAGCACGCTCACGTCCACGCCTTCGATCACGCTGAAGCGCCAGCTCTTGGTGTAGCTGCTAGTGGTCTGGACGCGGCCGGGGGTCTCGTCTTGTTCGATAAGGCCAAGGGCCACTAGGGCCTGGATGACGCGGTCCACGGTGGCATGGGGCTTCTGGATGCCTTTCCGTACGTCACTGGTGAGGGAGTCCGGGTGTGCCGCTAGGTACTCCAGCACTTGCAGGCGTAGAGGTGGGATACAGTCACGAGCGCACCGGATCACCAGGCGCATTGCTCGGCCCCTTGGAACGCCAACCACGTACAAGCCCCGGAACAGCTGCGTGAGTTGCTTGGCCAGACGTGCCGGGCCTTCCGGAGCGTGCGAGTCGATTACGTCGCCCTTGTGGTCGGTGTCTACTGCGGTGCGTGCGTAGGACGCCAGGTTGGCGGCTTGAAAGATTCGTTGTGTCTCTTCGTCGGTGAGTTCGGGTGCATCAGCGGTGTCGACACAGGAAATGAGTCGCTTGACCGCGCCGCGTAGCTCTTTGCGGTACTCCGTTTCAGAAGAGATGTTCTTGATTGCCTTTAACCCGAACGCCTCGCGGCTGTCCACGTTGCGGGAATCGATGCGCAGCAGAACGAATCGGTCGCCCATCTCGGCCACAACGCCGTGGTGTTTGTCCCAGGATGTCGTTACGGCTCCGATAACAACGATTCGCCCGGACCAATGCAGTCCAGCGCCGCCGTCAGTGCCTTTGTAGCGATCCCAATAGCCGTCATAGATTTCCCGCAATGCGGCCAGCAACGGACCTCGGGTGCTGGGGTGTATCGACAGGATAGATGTGAAGTCCTTGATGATCAGGATGCCTCGCGGCCCGATCTGCTCCAGTAGGCCACCCGTTGCATCGTGCGCCTTATCGTCGCGTTTGGACGCCGAAAGCAACGCGGCCTCTGACGTGAGCGTCGATACTTCGTGCACACGCGCGCAGGTCTTGAGCTGCGATACGGTTTCCGTCTTGGCGGTGGACGCGCCTGCCACCAGTAGCAGCCAGACAGGGTCACCGTCGAGCTGCTCCACGGCTGCGGTTGCCAGCGAGACGTCTAGGGCGGCTAAGTCGTAGTGGTCTGTGAACCAGTTCTGGAACCGAAGGTGAAGGCTCTTGAGTCGAATGCGTTGCTTACGCAGATTCTCTGAAATGACCTGCGCAGGTTGGCCGTTAGTCGAGGCGTTCACCGGCAAGCCAGGCCTCGACGTCGTTGCGGGCGTAGTAGATCCGTCCGTTGATCTTGGTGCGCTTTAACGGCTTGCTGCCTTCATAGGCAGCGGTGATCACCGAGTTCTCGGTGATGTGCTTCAGGCCGCGTGCGTGCGCAATGGCAACGACTTCCGCGCGGTCATAGAACTGCTGTACGGGGGTGGTCATTTCCTTCTCTCCGGTTGAGTTGTCGAAGTCGGGCCGAATGCCCGCCAACCTGCGGCAAAATCGACGTTAGCCCACCACGGCACGCGACGCAGCACCCCGACGCCGGAAAGTAATTGGGAGACAACGCAATAGATCCGGAACTGACAGCAACTGTTCCGACGGCCGCTGAATTGACCCGAATCTTTCTACGCTCTTATATCGCGCGGTCGATCCAGTAGCGCTGTATTCCGTTGGCGGCACGATTCAGCCTGTCCTCTGGAGCGCCAACCCAACAGAACCCGGCCAACCCAAGCCGCTGGGCTACCAACCCACCCGGCGGGTATCTTTTCCCGGAACGCTAGAGAGCGTTCAATCGTTCACGTGTCACAGAACCCCGGCGTCTGCGGCAAGCACTAGCTGAGCCCTGCGGTCACCGTTCGTAGGTTCAACATGGTGCTCTACCAATATGTCTCGAAAGAGCTCGATTGCTTCGGAGCTATACGCGAAGGGCCAGCGGTAGCAGGCATTGCACACCTGATGCACGGTGACGAATTCGCCGCGTTTCAAGGATAGGGTAATCAAGGCGAACGATTTGTGGCATTCTGCGGAAATGCCGACGTCACAGGGGCTAAGCACGTCCCGGGGTACAAGCTTCCAATCCTCTAGCTTGTCTAGGGGATACGCCTTCTTAGGACTGCGCGCGACGATGCACAGCGGCTTTGTCATGGTGAACGGCTTGTCTAGCGACGGTTGCACTTTGTCGCGACGTACCGGCTTGCGGCCGACGGGGTTGAAGTTGCTCTGCCCGTATGCGTCCCTTTTGCGCCGGTAGCTGTTCCACGCGTTGATCACCTCAACGCTTAGCCCGTTTGCAAAACGGGCCTCCGGGGAGTCGTCCGGCCAACCGTAACCGAGATCGGCCACCAGTATGTCGCTAAGCAATTCGGCACCGTGGGCAATGTGCCGAAGTTCGGCCTCCGTAGGCGCAGGCCAGCCCATAGCCCGGTGCACTTCGAGCAATTGAGAGAAGTCTTCATCATTGGGGTCAAAATCCGTAACGCTGTCACTAAAAGCCATGTGATTTATTTCCTTTCATTCTTCCCAGTTCGGTACTGGAACATCTATTGCGTTGTCGTTCAGACCCTCGCCGGCTGCGTACACAGGGTGCGGCTGGGACACATTGCGTTTCGGAGCTACAGGCGCACCTAGGTCAATGCGGTAGCGCAACACGGGCTTGTCGCCGGTGCACGGGGCGGTACGCGCGGGTCTAATACTGTCGTGGGTATAGATGCGGTGCGTGTGCAATGTTTGGCAATGCGGGCAACGGACGGTCACCTTCCCCACGTACCCCGGCGGTAAACGTTCTCCCTCAACCGATACGGACAGAACCCGCGCAAGTGGATAGCTATTGTCTCTCATAGCTTCTCGATTAGCTTGTCGAGGTCACTGCGCCGCCAATACGCCCTACGGCCAAGCACTGCCGGTCGGGGCAATAGCCCTTTCTCGTAGGCGAGGTAGCGAATTGTCTGCACCGTGCAGGACGTAAAGCCCTTGTCTTGCAGGTATTGCGCCGCCTGATTGATGTCCAGAAATTCACGGTACGTCTTTACTGCCGTCATAGGATCGAGCCTTTCCGAGCTGACTGCCCGAAGCTGATTATAGCCGAATCACACTGCACGCCAGCAAAATTGGCTGGGGCCGCCCGCCCGCCGCCGCGTATAATCGCCTACACGCGGTGAGGAGCCGTCACGGCATGTGTTGTCGGCACCTAACGCGAACGCGGCGAGAGCTTTCAGTCCCATTAGCCGCGTTTGCGGGCTTGGTGTTTTCAACGAAACTGCGAAAGGCAGTGACAACGAAAGGCTCTCATCGTGAGTGCAATCTACACACAACCCCGACTCGACCCTGACCTCCAAACACTTTTAAAGCTGCCGCCGTTCGGCGGTGAGGGCTTGGGCGTAAATACGGAGGGCGACGTCCTCGTTAACGTCACCGCAGACGGCGTTGACGTCAACGCGCTGTGGCAAGAGGTGCAAGCCGTTCTCTCGGCCTGGAATTCCGAACGCAATGCAGTAGCTAGCCTGCTGAGCTACAACACCATCAATGCTGCCGATGCGGTGCCGCAGAGCATTGCTGACGAAAGTTTCGAGGTCGCATCGGAATTCGGCGAGCCGGAAAGCCTGCGGGCGCCGAGCAACGCTATCTTGCTAGGCAACACGCTTGTCGACTACGACAAAGCCGGCCGTTTTACGTGGAAGTTTCTACGAGACAGCACAGCTGAGCAAATTCGCGCGGTAACCAACTACGCTCTTGCTGCCGACAACAAGTTGGTCAACGGACTCATCGTCAACCGTCTGTTCAATCCGGCTCCACAAACCAACGAGTTCAACCACACCTGCTACCCGCTGTGGAGCGCGGACGGCATGGTGCCACCGCCATACCTAGGCAAGACGTTTGACGACACCCATACGCACTACCTGGTTAGCGGTGCCGACACCATCGACAGCGGAGACCTGGAAGCTCTGATCAACCATGTAACCGAGCACGGTTATGGCATGGACGCCGGAAGCCGTCTGATCGCTTTTATGAACCCCGTAGACGCCGATGAGGTAGGTGCCTTCAAGGCGGGCGAAACCAACAACAACACCGTGGTGGCCAAGCACGACTTCATCCCGTCCCAGGGTGCGCCTGCGTATCTGCAGCCGGACAACATCGTCGGCGAGATCGCGCCAGCTCAGTACCAAGGTCTGAAGATTGACGGCAGCTATGGGCCTCTTTGGATAGTCCGCAGCCAGTACATTCCAGCCAAGTACTTGACTGTGGTGGCCACGTCCGGCGCGAACAGCCCCAACAACGCGGTGAGCGTTCGGCAGCACACCAACGCGGCCTACCAGGGTTTGCGGACCATTCCCGGCTTCCGGCCCGGTTACCCTCTGCAGGACAGCTTTTGGGCGCGCTGCATCGGCGTGGGCACACGCCACCGTGGCGCTGCTGCGGTGATGCAGATCAAGGCCACCGGCAACTACGTTGCCCCGGCAATCCCTATGTAAGCCATGACCGCATCGAATTGGTTGCATGACAACCTGGCCGACGTTTTGGTGGCCATAGCGCAAGCCAACGCAGCACTGGCGGCACGGCCGCAGTCTACCGGGGCGGGAGGGGTGTCCGATGAGCAACAGTGACTACGGTTCCGGAGCGAACACCTTCGGTGTCGGTGACTATGACGTGCGCTACCCGCTTGACCCTAATGCGGACTCCGATGATGCGTCCGAGTTCAGCTGGGGAGTGGGTATCGAACCGCCATCGGTGCGCGGTCGGCCGCCGGCTGACGGCGGGAGATATAGGGGCACTACGCCCGACTGTGCCCGTGTAATGGGGATGGGTGGGTAGCTATGGCAACCAAGCGTCAAGCCGCAGCTCGCCGCACGTTTACGCGGCAGGCAAAGAGCGGTTCCGGGAAGGTGGGTCGGCGCGCTAAAAGCTCTGCACGTCAGCGCAAGAAGCGGCGCTAAACCAACCTCATAAGCTGGCCGCGCGCGGTTTGGGTGCCTTGTGCGCAGCGCGCCGCACTTGGCGTCAGGGTCCAGCAACCGCCCTGGCGCCCAGAGTGTTACAAGCCCCCTCACGCAGATGCTGGGGTGGTCACTGTTTAGTTGTCAAGGTGCGAACCGTCCCAGACGGTGGCTTGAGCCAGTCGCAGAATCGAACCGCGATTCGGAAAGCAGAAGTCCGAAAACCGTTCTGGCGGGTCGCGGTTAAGGCCGCTGTTCTCCTAACTCTTCCTGACGCTCTGAGTCCAGGCGTTCACGCTCAAGTTCGACAACTTGGCGCATCAGCTCATCCATGGCCTCACGTTTTTCTTCTTCCGTGGGGGCGTTGAAAGCGTTGTAGCACTCAACTTCCGCCGCCGCGGCCTGCAGGTACTGAGCCAATTGTTGGGCCTCTTCCTCAGTGAGGACGATGTTTGTAAGCCGGGTGCCCTGCGAGCCGTCCACACCGAGCAACACGAATTTCATACGCTCGTCGTCGTCGCCGGGGTTAAGGGTGCAAGCCCCTACTGAGACAACGAAATCGCCGTCAAACTCATCGTCCGGTGGCTCAAGTAGGTAGTAGAGTACAAACGCGTGTTCGACGCCGAAGTCTGCTGTTTCGGGGTGCGCTCGCCATTTTTCCTCTGCGTCTAATGCTTCGGTAGCCGCGAGCTCGGCGCGCCTTGCAACAGAGTTGAAACGCGCGATCGCATTGATTTGATCTAGTACAAGCCTGTCACGCTTTTTCCGTGACGTTGGTATCCCGTTGCCTTCTAACTGGTCGGCCATCTCCCGCAGTGACGCCACGGTTTCGGCTTTCACCGCTGCCAGTTCTTGGTCCTGCGCGATCAGTTCTGCAAGCTCTGCGTCAAAGTCCGGTGTGTCTCTGCTGTCCATCGATCAATTCCGTATCTGTCTCTAGTTCGACCGGGCGGCCAATGCGTCAAGCTCGCGCCTGCTCCGGCGGCGGGCGTTTTCGACCCACGTGGTGGACTCGAAATATTCAAGCCACCTGACTAACGGCATCAACCGAAACATCTCCTCTGCAGTGACCGTCAGCGCCACGTCCGCACTGAAGTCGGCTTGCTCGTACAGGTAGCCAAGGCGGGGCAGCAGGTTGGTGGCCTCGTCAAGCAGATGTGTCGGTATCTCGGTGTATTTCATCGGAACCCTTTGGTGGAGTCGGACACCTTTGCGCCGCGCGGTGAAAGGCGGACCGCGTTCCCGCGCGGCCATCTCCACGGTATGGACGTGTGACTTTGCTGCGCAAGGGGTTTGGACAGGAGCGTAGGCCATTAGAGCTGCTATGACCGGCGGAATCGCATTACCCGATCTATTAGCTGTCGTATTAGCCTCGTGTTGTCAGAGCGGCCCAACCGACCAACGGTGACCTAGCAACGGCTGAATTGCACGCGAAGGGCGGTTCCGGCCCGATTGGGAGCACTTCCGTGGGAAAGAGGCAACAGACGGCAATGGTCGAGGTTACGATCCGCCACCATGGGCAGATTGACAGCGCTGACAATTGGATTCGCCATGGGGCTCACGCTCGTTCCGGCAGTGAACGCCGATCCAGGCGATGTGTCGTTTGCGCAGTCCGTCGGCCCAGCAGCGCCCATACCGCAAAAGCCAAGTCCATCATGCGACCCCAATTACTCGGGTGCCTGCGTTCCGATCGCAAGTGATGTCGACTGTGCGGGCGGTAGCGGTAATGGTCCGGCCTACGTTAAGGGTCCTGTAACTGTCGTCGGCAAGGACATCTACGGCCTTGATCGAGACGGCAACGGAGTTGGGTGCGAATAGGCGCGCCAAAACGGTGTGGACAACCTGCCCGCGTCCACACTACGTCCACAAATTTTCGGCAACTTGGCGAACTGGGCCGACGTCCGTTAGAGCGCCTGTATAGACCCCGCGAACCGTTCTCTCCTAGTGGCAGTAAGTGATTAGAGCTTCTACTGGATCGCGGGCGGGCCGCTAGTGCCGCTCCAATCGGGCCTGAGCTAGCGACTTTTAATCCGCAGGTCCTAGGTTCGAGTCCTAGTGGGGGCACCACGACGCGCGCGGCCGTGGCCGCGTGCACTCCGATGACGGCTCATCGCCCGAGCATCGCGCTGCTGTAGGTGACATCGGCGAAGGCCGCGGCGACGTCGTCGTCGGCGTAGACGAATCCGTTGGCCGCGTGCAATTCCGCAACAGTCGTGGACGTGGTCTGCCAACCGCGCCGGCTCAGGTGGTCGACGATATGGCTGCGCTGGCCGTGATAGACGAGGTCGTTGAAGTCGATCTCAAAGCCGAGTTCGCTCATCCGGTCGTGGTGGGCGCGCCAGCGCGGGTCGGCGAAAACGGCAGTGTCAGGGACGAATTCGAAGGCGAGCCGGCTGCCAGGGACACTCAGCGTCGTGATGTTGTCGAACAGCGCGTCCTGAGCTTCGTCCGGCAGGTAGACCAGTAGGCCTTCGGCGCTCCATGCCGACGGCGCCTGCGGATCGAATCCGGCCGCCTGCAGGGCCGAGGCCCAATCGTCGCGCAGGTCGATGGCAACGGTGCGCCGCTCGGCGGTCGGCTCGGCGCCCAGATCGCCCAGCGTCAGCGTCTTGAACTCGATCACCTCGGGCATGTCGACCTCGTAGACGACCGTCCCGGCCGGCCAGGGCAGCCGGTAGGCGCGCGAGTCGAGGCCCGACGCGAGGATCACCACCTGGCCGATGCCGCTGCGCGTCGCCTCAAGAAAGAACTGGTCGTAGAACCGGGTTCGGCAGGCCATCCCTCGCGCCATCCGCTGCGGATCGAACTCCGTGTTCCCACCGGCCGCGATTTCGCCGTTCACCAGCCGGACGTAGACGTCGATCCCAACCGCACGCACCAGCGGAGCGGCATACGGGTCATCGATCAGCTTCGCGTCGGAAGACAGTGCCCGCTGGGCGGCCACCATGGTCGCCGTCGCGCCGACACTTGTCGCAAGATCCCAGCGATCGCGTTCGGTGCGCGCCATGTGTCTCCTCAGTCCGGGTCGCGGAAAACATAGACAATCTAGTTAGTATCACAAGGCCGGATCCCGGCCCGCGGGACTACTCTCCGATTTATCTGCTCCCCGTTCTACGCCGGAGGACCCCGTGACCGACTTCACGCAGCGGACGATCGACCTGGCTCGCCGCAACGTGGGCGAGGGCGGCCGCCCGTTTGCGACGGTGATCATCCAGGACGGCGCGGTGCTGGCCGAGAGCGCCAACAAGGTGGCCCAGACGAACGATCCCACCGCCCACGCCGAGATCCTGGCAATCCGCGAGGCATGCATGAAGCTGGGCACCGAGCACCTCGTCGACGCCACCATCTACGTGCTGGCCCACCCTTGCCCGATGTGCCTTGGCTCGCTGTACTACTGCTCGCCCAAGGAAGTCGTCTTCCTGACCACTCGAGACAGCTACGAGCAGTACTACGTGGATGACCGCAAGTACTTCGAGTTGTCCACCTTCTACGACGAATTCGCGAAGCAATGGGACCAGCGTCGCCTGCCCATGCGCTACGAGCCCAACGACAACGCCGTGGAGGTCTACCGGCTCTGGAACGAGCGCAACGGCGGCCGCCAGTCGACGGTCGTTCCGCCGGGCTGAACCGTGCCCTTGGCAGCAGAACCGGCTTTGGTTAATATTTGCGTATGCATGCAGATAACAGCAAAAGGCGGCTACCCGAGGACCAGGTCAACCTGGTGGTCGAGGTGTTCCGGATGCTGGCCGACGCCACTCGCGTGCAGGTGCTTTGGACGTTGACCGACCGCGAGATGGCGGTCAACGAACTCGCCGAGCACGTGGGCAAACCGGCGCCGTCGGTTTCCCAGCACCTCGCAAAGTTGCGGATGGCACGGCTGGTTCGCACCCGCCGGGAGGGCACGACGATCTTCTACAGCCTGGAGAACGATCACGTCCGCCAGCTCGTCATCGACGCGGTCTTCAACGCCGAACACGCTGGCCCAGGCGTGCCCGGCCATCACCGCGCCGACAGTGGGCTGAAGGCCGTCGGCCAGTCGTCTCGCCCGCCGACCGGGCGGCGCGGCGCGCTGAACGAGCAGTAGCCACAAGGCATTTCACAAAGGAGAGATCAACGATGAGCGAACAGCACACCCATGACGCGCCACACGCGCACGAACACCAGCACGGCGACGTGACGCATGCTCACGCGCACACGAGCCACGAGCATGACCATGTCGAGCACGAACATTCACACGCCCACGAGGACGGGACGGAGCACACGCATCAGCACGTGCACCAGGCGGGCCTGGAAGAAGTTCACGGTCACCACCACGCATAGCGCGAGCGGCGCTTCGGCGACTCAGGAAACCATCGGGCAGTAGTGCTTGGGATTGCCGCGCTCGTCCTCGGGCGGCAGGTTGCGCGCCGGTGTTTGCACCAGCGGCGTATCGAGCGGGATCCGCCCGCTGGCGCGGTCCAAGCCGGCCCGCGCGCGAGGGTGCTTGCGGAATCTGCTGGGCACCAGGGCAAACACGCCACGGACGACGTCGCCGAAGCGCCGGTGCAGCCATTCATCGCGGCGTGACCAGCGGTAGCCCATCAGTTCTCGCACCGGTGGGTCGTACAGGCCAACCGTCACCCAGACGAAGAACGGCGCCAACAGCTTGCGTTGCGCGGCCCACAACGGATCCGGAATCCATTGCGCGAACGGGGGTTTCGGCAGCTCGGTCAAATCGAGCACGGCCCGGGCGGCCCAGTTGTTCTCCAGCACGTTGCGGCACATGTGGTCCCAGTAGACCTGGAATTCCTCCCAGGAACCCGGCACCGGTCGCATGCTCATGCCGTACATGCGATACCACTCGACGTGTTCGTCGAACAGCTGGCGCTTCTGCTCCTCGGTGATCCCCCCGCAGAATCGTTCGGCGACGTGGATGGTGCCCATGAAGAAGGTGGAGTGCGCCCAGTAGAAGACGTCGGGGTTCAACGCGTGGTAGCGCCGGCCCTGTTCGTCGACCCCCTTGATGTCGGTGTGGTAATCGCGGACCTCGGCGCCGGTACTCGGGGCGCGATCCCCGTCGAACACGACTCCGCCGATCGGATACAACGAGCGCAGCAGGCGCGGCCAGCGCTCGCGGAAGAACGTGGAGTGATCGGTGACCGCCGCGCCCAGCTGGGGGTGCATGTTCTGCATCGAACCCGCCCACGGACCCTGCAGCATGCCCCGCCAGTCCCCGAAGTACCGCCAGGTCAACGACTCGGGCCCCAGCGGTGCGGGCGGCGCGTCATAGCCCGTCGGCGAGACCGGGCAACCGCCCGCGACGCCGTCGGACGCGTCGGCCGAAACCGACTGCTCAGCGGTGCCCACGACATCACCACCTGCGACGTCGCTGGTCAGAGCGGACGGTGCGGACGTATCTTGAGTCACTATTAGATCCCTGTAGGTATCGTGAATTTTGACTACAACCGTTGTCAATCTAGAGCTTAGGAGCGATGTGCAGACGGGTCAACGACGGGGACGCTGGACCGGGGTCCCCTTGGAGAGCCGCCTCGCGCTCCGCCGCGACAACCTCATCAACGCCGGCGTGCAGTTACTCGGCAGTGCCGGCGGCCCTGCACTGACCGTGCGCGCGGTCTGCCGCGAGGCCGCGCTGACCGAACGCTACTTCTACGAAAGCTTCGCCGACCGCGACGAATTCGTGCGCGCGGTCTACGACGATGTCTGCACGCGAGCGATGAGCGCCCTGACATCGGCGACGACCCCGCGGGAGGCCGTCGAGCGATTCGTCGAGCTGATGGTCGACGACCCGGTCCGTGGACGGGTGCTGCTGCTGGCGCCGGCGGTGGAGCCCGTCCTGACCCGCTCCGGCGCGGAATGGATGCCCAATTTCATCGATCTGCTGCAGCGCAAGCTGTCCCGAATCGGTGATGCCGTACTGCAAAAAATGATCGCCACCAGCCTGATCGGCGGGTTGTCGGGCCTGTTCACCGCCTACCTGCACGGACAGCTGGGCGCCACCCGCCAGCAATTCATCGATTACTGCATCAACATGCTGTACATCACGGCCGCGCCGTACGTCCCGGCCGGGGAACTCGGCAAGTCGCAGTAACGCGTGTTTTCAATCGTGCGCCATCGGCAAGCCGTACCGGTAGGCAACGGGCCCACTCGAACCGACATAGAAATGTCACCTGGCGCGCCGACGAAAAACTTGATGCTACTTGAGTACACAGATATATTGACTGCTACCCATCGACACAGATAACTGGAGGCCGTATGTCAGCCGGGCTGACGGACTTACAGCTGCTGCACGAACTCGAGCCGTTCGTCGAGAAGTACCTGAACCGGCACGAGAGCATGCACAAGAACTGGAACCCGCACGACTACATCCCGTGGTCGGACGGCAAGAACTACTACGCGCTGGGAGGACAGGACTGGGAGCCAGGCCAGTCACAGCTCTCCGACGTCGCCCAGGTGGCGATGGTGCAGAACCTGATGACCGAAGACAACCTGCCGTCGTATCACCGCGAGATCGCGATGAATTTCGGCATGGACGGCGCGTGGGGTCAGTGGGTCAACCGGTGGACCGCCGAGGAGAACCGCCACGGCATCGCGCTGCGCGACTATCTGGTGGTGACCCGCGCGGTCGACCCCACCGAGCTGGAAAAGCTGCGCATGGAGGTCGTGAACCGCGGCTTCAGCCCCGGTCAGAACCAGCAGATTCGAGCCGATTTGTTCGCCGAGAGCCTGTTCGACTCGGTCATCTACGTCACGTTCCAGGAGCTGGCGACGCGGATTTCGCACCGCAACACCGGCAAGGCCTGCAACGAGACGATCGCCGACCAATTGCTGGCCAAGATCTCGGCCGACGAGAACCTGCACATGATCTTCTACCGCGACGTCAGCGACGCCGGGTTCGCCGCCGCGCCCAATCAGGCGATGAAGTCCCTGCACAAGGTGCTGCGCAACTTCCAGATGCCGGGCTACCAGGTGCCCGAATTCCGCCGGAAGGCCGTCGTCATCGCCGTCGGCGGCGTCTACGACCCGCGTATCCACCTCGACGACGTCGTCATGCCGGTGCTGAAGAAATGGCGCATCTTCGAGCGTGAGGACTTCACCGGTGAGGCGGCCGCCATGCGCGACGATCTCGCGCTGCTGATCAAGGAACTCGAGCAAACCTGCGAGAAGTTCGAGATCTCAAAGCAGCGTCAGCTCGACCGCGAAGCCCGCACCGGCAAGAAGACAACCGCATTGGAGCTGCACCAAACCGCGGGCACGCTGACCATGAGCCGGCGGTAACCAAGGGGTGCGCATCGGTTCCATCGCGCTCGCCAGCCCGGTGGTCCTGGCACCGATGGCGGGCGTGACAAACGTCGCGTTCCGAACGCTGTGCCGCGAATTGGAGCAAGCCAAGGTCGGCACCGTCAGCGGGCTCTATGTCTGCGAGATGGTCACGGCGCGTGCGCTTGTCGAGCGCCATCCGGCCACCCTGCACATGACCACATTCGCCCCCGACGAGTCGCCGCGTTCGCTGCAGCTCTACACCGTCGACCCCGCGACCACCTACGCGGCCGCCAAGATGATCGCCGACGAAGGCCTGGCCGATCACATCGACATGAATTTCGGCTGCCCGGTGCCGAAGGTGACCAAGCGCGGCGGCGGATCGGCGCTGCCATACAAACGGCGGCTGTTCGGTCAGATCGTCGCCGCGGCGGTGCGCGGCACCGAGGGCACCCAGATACCGGTGACCGTGAAGTTCCGCATCGGCATCGACGACGAGCACCAAACACACCTCGACGCCGGCCGCATCGCCGAAGCCGAAGGCGCCGCCGCCGTCGCGCTGCATGCCCGCACGGCCGCGCAGCGTTATTCCGGCACCGCCGACTGGGAACAGATCGCCAGGCTCAAACAGCAGGTGCGGACCATCCCGGTACTCGGCAACGGCGACATCTATGACGCCAGTGACGCGCTGACCATGATGGCCACCACCGGATGCGACGGCGTCGTCATCGGCCGCGGCTGCCTGGGCCGGCCCTGGCTTTTCGCCGAGCTGTCGGCCGCCTTCACTGGCAGCCCACCGCCCACACCCCCGACGCTGGGCGAGGTCGCCGACATCGTCCGACGACACGGGCAACTGCTGGCCGCGCACTTCGGCGAGGACAAGGGCATGCGCGACATCCGCAAGCACGTCGGCTGGTATCTGCACGGCTTTCCGGCCGGCTCCGAGCTGCGCCGCGCGCTGGCGATGGTCAAGACGCTCGACGAACTGGACTCCCTGCTCGACCGGCTCGACGGCGCCGTGCCGTTCCCGGACGAGGCGACGGGCCCTCGCGGCCGGCAGGGTTCACCGGCCCGGGTGGTGCTGCCGGAAGGTTGGCTGACCGACCCCGACGACTGCACGGTGCCGGCGGGCGCCGACGTCATGCACTCCGGGGGCTGAGCCGACGGCTCGAAAATCGCGTCCGGGCCGATAAGTCAGTACGATGTGGGCTTTATTGCGTGCGCTTGGGTGGCGGATCGATTCCGTGCCGCCACACCAGCGGTGGCAAAACTGGTTGGCACCAGCCGCGGGCGCGCGCAACGCGACACTGCGCTGACATTAAGCACGAGCACGCTGACGTCCGCATCAGAGCTTCGGAGGCCGGTACGACATGAGTGACGCCGAGAACGACGCCACTCTCAATGGTCGGCACGGCCCGGGCGGGGCGCGTACCTATCCGATCGCGACGGACCCGGCGCCGTTGGGCGCGGCCCCCTGGGAGCGATTCTTTGCACCGCCGGCCGGCGACAATCTTCACCGCTGGCAGCCCGAGGGCGCGATCGAGGCCGTCGGGCCGCGCGAGGATGACACCGATCGGGGCGGATCCCACACCGGCGGCGGCGTCAGCGTCGCCGATCTGATCGCCAAGATCGGTGCCCCCGGCCGGCCCGTCCATCATCGCGCCGCCCCGGAGGATTCCGAGGTCGAGCCCACCGGCGCCGAGCCTGGCCTGCCGATCCACCTGCAGAAAACGCAGGTGATCGACGACCTCGCCTACTCCGTGGACGCCGTCGCCGAGCTCCGGGCCCTGGAGGCCGCCTATTACCCGAACGACGAGGACCCGGAGGACCTGGTCGCAGACACCAGCGCCGAGGAACCCAAACGCCGGCGCCGGCCACTGCTGGTGGCTGCACGGTCGACGGCCGCCCTGGCTGCCGTGCTGGCCCTGGCCATGACCGGCGGGGCATGGCAGTGGAGCACGTCGAAAAACGCCCGGCTGAATACGATCAGCGCGCTCGACCAGAATTCCAGCGACATCCGCGACCCGGGCGGTCAGTACGGCGACGAGGACTTCTTGATCGTCGGTCTCGACTCGCGCCTGGGCGACAACGCCAACATGGGCGCCGGAACCACCGACGACGCCGACGGCGAGCGCTCGGACACGGTCATGCTGGTCAACATCCCGGCCAACCGTAAGCGCGTCGTGGCGGTGTCGTTCCCGCGCGACCTGGCGATCACCCCGATGCAGTGCGAGGCGTGGAACCCCGAAACCGGCAAGTACGGACCCCTGTACGACCCGAAGACCAAGACCTACGGCCCGAAGATGGTCTACACCGAGACCAAACTGAACTCGGCGTTCGCCTTCGGCGGCCCCAAGTGTCTGGTGAAGGAAATCCAGAAGCTGTCCGGCTTGAGCATCAATCGCTTCATCGCCGTCGACTTCTCCGGCTTCGCGAAAATGGTCGACGCCCTCGGCGGGGTCGAGGTCTGCTCGAGCACGCCGCTGCACGACTATGAGTTGGGCACGGTCCTCGAACACGGTGGACGCCAGGTGCTCGACGGCTCCACCGCCCTGAACTATGTGCGGGCCCGCCAGGTCACCACCGAGGTCAATGGCGATTACGGCCGGATCAAACGTCAGCAGCTGTTCCTGTCGTCGTTGCTGCGGTCGTTGATCTCCGAAGACACGCTGCTGGACCCCCACAAGCTCAACAGCGTCGTCAACATGTTCATCAGCGACACCGTCGTCGACAACGTGCAGTCCAAGGACCTGATCCAACTCGGTCAGTCGTTGCAGGGCATGGCAGCCGGGCACGTCACGTTCGTCACCGTGCCGACCGGTGTCACCGACCAGAACGGCGACGAGCCGCCACGGATGGCCGACATGCGCGCCCTGTTCGACGCCGTCATCAACGACGATCCGCTACCCGAGGAAAACGACCAGAACGCGCAGAATTTGAGCACTTCTGGAACGAAGGGCCCGTCGAAGGCGCCCACCACCAGGAAGTCGCCGGCACCGGCGCCGGAGGCGCAGCCCGAGCAGGTCACCACGACCTCGCCCAGCGGCGTGACGGTGCGGGTCTCCAACGCGACCACGCAAAGCGGTCTGGCGACCACCGCGACCACCCAGCTCAAGCACGACGGCTTCAACGTGATGTCGCCCGACGATTACCCCAGTTCGGTCAACGCGACGACCGTGCTGTTCTCGCCGGGTAACGAGGAGGCCGCCGCCACCGTGGCGTCCTCGTTCGCCAACGCGAAAGTCCAGCGGGTGTCCGGCTACGGACAGGTCGTGCAGGTGGTTTTGGGCCCCGACTTCAAGTCGGTCTCCACTCCCTCGCCCAGCGGCTCCTCGATGAACCTGCAGATCGAACGCGGCTCGAGCAATGCACCGGCGAAGCTGCCCGAGGACCTGACCGTCACCAACGCGGCCGACACCACCTGCGAGTAACCGCTTTTGACGGCGTTCCGCCGCCCTTTTCGGGCGGGGAGACCGTACCCTTGGTGATATGCGGACCGCCTACCACGAGCAACTCTCGGAGTTATCCGAGCGCCTCGGCGAGATGTGCGGCTTGGCAGGAATCGCTATGGAGCGCGCCACCCAGGCTCTGCTGCAAGCCGACTTGGTGCTAGCCGAACAAGTCATCTCCGATCACGAGGCCATCGCCGTACTGAGTGCGCGCGCCGAAGAAAGCGCCTTCGTGCTACTGGCTTTACAGGCGCCGGTGGCCGGCGATTTGAGGGCCATTGTGAGTGCGATTCAGATGGTGGCGGACATCGACCGGATGGGTGCGCTGGCACTGCACGTCGCCAAGATCGCCCGTCGCCGGCATCCCCAGCACGCCTTACCCGAAGAGGTCAATGGCTATTTCGCCGAAATGGGCAGCATTGCAGTCGAATTGGGCAACAGCGCGCAAGAGGTGGTGTTGTCGCGCGACCCGGAGAAGGCCGCCCGGATTCGCGAAGAAGACGACGCCATGGACGACCTGCACCGGCATCTGTTCTCGGTCCTGATGGACCGTGAATGGAAGCACGGCGTCGCGGCGGCCGTCGACGTGACATTGCTGGGCCGGTTCTATGAGCGTTTCGCCGACCACGCCGTCGAGGTGGCCCGGCGAGTCATCTTCCAGGCGACCGGCAGACTTCCCGAGGAAGAAGCGAAACCCGCCTCCCAGTAGGCGAACACCCCATCGGGCTAGCCGAATCGGCCGGAAATGTAGTCCTCGGTCGCCTTCTGGCTCGGGTTGGAGAAGATCTTCTCGGTGTCGTCCACTTCGATCAGCCGACCTGGTTTTCCGACGGCTTCCAGGTTGAAGAACGCCGTGTAGTCGCTGACCCGCGCCGCCTGCTGCATGTTGTGGGTGACGATGACGATGGTGTAGTCCTGCTTCAGTTCGCTGATCAGCTCCTCGATGGCCATCGTCGAGATCGGGTCCAGCGCCGAACACGGCTCGTCCATCAGCAGCACATCGGGTTGTACGGCGATCGCCCGCGCGATGCACAGGCGCTGCTGCTGCCCGCCGGACAATCCACCGCCGGGCCGATCCAACCGATTCTTGACCTCATCCCACAGATTCGCCCCGCGCAGCGAATACTCTGCCGTCTCGTCGAGCACCTTGCGATTGCGAACCCCCTGCAATTTCAGGCCGGCCACCACGTTGTCGCGAATCGACATGGCGGGGAACGGGTTCGGTCGCTGGAACACCATCCCGATGGCCCGGCGCACGCCGACCGGATCGACTCCGGCGCCATAGATGTCTTCGTCGTCGAGGAGCACGCTGCCCTCGACCCGTCCGCCGGGCACCACCTCGTGCATCCGGTTCAGCGTGCGCAGCACCGTCGTTTTGCCGCAACCCGACGGGCCGATGAACGCGGTCACGCTGCGGGGCAGAACCGACAGCGTCACATCCGCGACCGCGTGAAACGATCCGTAGTAGATGTTGACGCTCTTGAGGTCCAACCGTTTGGCCACTTACTGCTCCTGCCTATGACTTCCTGGTGCCCAGAAATCTCGCTATCACCCGGGCCGCGATGTTGATGACGGCGATCACCAGGATGAGGGTTAATGCGGCACCCCACAACCGATCCGTGGGGATGGGATTGAGGCTCGCGCCGGCCGTCGTCTGGTTGAACATCATGCCGGGCAGCGTCCCCATGAACCCGCTGAAGATATCGAAGTTCATTGATTGTGCGTAACCGACGAGGATCAGCAGCGGCGCCGTCTCGCCCATCACCCTGGCCATCGCCAGCAGTATCCCCGTGACGATGCCGGACAATCCGGTGGGAATCACTACCCGCGCAATGGTTTTCCACTTGGTGATGCCCAGCGCGTAACTGGCCTCGCGAAGGTCCACCGGGACGATTCGCAGCATTTCCTCGGTGGCGCGCACGATCACCGGGAGCATCAGCAAGACGAGCGCCAGCGATACCGCGAACTGCGACCGGGGAAGTCCCAGCATGGCCACGCACAACGCGTAGATGAACAGCGCGGCAACGATTGACGGCACACCGCTGAGGATGTCCACCATGAACGACGCCAGTCTCCCCAGCGCGGTGCCGCCGCCGTACTCGACCAGATAGATCGCGACCATCAGCCCGAGCGGGACGGCGATGAGGGCACATACCACCCCCTGCAGGACGGTGCCGACCAGCGCGTGGTAGGCGCCACCCCCGGTCACGAACGCCGTCATCCCGGCTTGCGAGTGCGTCCACCACACAGTTGACGCGACCGCCTTGAAACCCTTGACGGCCACCGACCACAACACCATCACCAACGGCGTCACAGCGATCAGTAACGATAGTGAAACCAGCAGGGCCGCAACGTAGTTCGTGGTACGACGGCGCCAGCTGACCGGCGAGAACGTCCGCGGCTTGAGGGGCCGGTCCAGCATCGAGGTCATCGGGCCCCCCGTCGTCCCGCCCCGGCGACGGCGCCGCGGGCCAGGGCGTCGACCACGAAGGTGAGCACGAAGAGCGTCAGCCCGGCGGCGATGTACGCGCCGGCCTTGTACCGGTCATCGAATTCGGCTGCGGCGCCTGCGATCTTGGTCGCAAAGGTGGAGCCGCCGTCGAACAGCGACCACCCGAAGGCTGATTGGGTGCCCCGCAGAATGATCAGCAACGCCACAGTCTCACCGAGGGCGCGGCCCAGCCCCAGCATCGACCCGCTGACATAGCCCGACCGCCCGAACGGCAGCGTTACCGTCTTGACCACTTCCCAGCGGGTGGCCCCGAGCGCCAGCACGGCCTCGATCTGGTCCTGTGGCGTCTGGACGAACACTTCGCGGGTGACCGCGGTGATGATCGGCAGGATCATCACCGCCAGGACGATGCCGCCGGTGAAGATGGTTCCCCCGCCGGCGGGTGAGGCATTGCCGTTGGCGAACAGGAAACACCAGCCCAGCGAGCGATTGAGCCAGGTGGCGACGGGCCGCAGCTGCGGCGCCAGCACATACAGTCCCCACGCTCCGTAGATGATCGAGGGCACCGCGGCCAGCAGGTCGACCGAGTAGGCCAGCGGCGTGGCGACCGGCCGCGGGGCGTATTGAGTGATGAAGATGGCCACGCCCAGCGCGACCGGCATGGCCAGGACCAACGCGAACAGCGACACGAACACGGTGACCGGCACCAGGGTGGCGATGCCGAAGTGCATCGCCGAGGTGTCCGTGGTGCCCCATACACCGGCGTAGCTGAAAAAGTTCTCCCGATTGCGGTGCAGAGCCGGTATCGCGCGTCCGAGCAGGAACGTGGCGATCGCGGCGATGACCACGATGATGACGACGCCCGAGGATTGCGCGAGCCAGCGGAAGATCCGGTCGGCCACATGAGGCCGCCCCTCTCCCCAGGGGCTGGTGGGTGTGGCCTGCTTGTCCGGAAACGGCGCGGCGACAACCGCACCCGAACCCGCGTCGATGGGATTCGGCGTTGTCACGGTGATCCCGTCACAGGTCTGTTGTCACTCCTCGCAACCCGATGCACTCGGTTACTGCATCGCATTGATGGCCGTAACCAGTCGTTCCCTGACCTTATCCGGCAACGGCACGTACCCGGCCTTCGCAAGTTCGCCCTGCGCGGTGCTGGCGGACACGGCGAGGAACGATTTGACGGCCGCCGACGTCTGGGCGTCGTAACCCTTTGAGCACACGATCTCGTAGGTGACCAGCAGCAACGGGTAGACGCCCGGTTCCTCGGAGCCGTACATGGCGTTGAGGTCGAGCACCAGGTCGTCGCCCTCGGCCAGGAATTTGGCCGCGTTGACGGCGTTCCCAGCGGTCTCGTTGGTCAGGGGAATGACGCCACCGCGGGTGGCGATTTTGGCGTACGGCATGTGGGCCTGGTCGGCGAAGGCCTTCTCGACGTATCCGATCGCGCCCGGGGTGGCCCGCACCGCCTGGATGATGCCCGCCGACTTCGCGGCGCCCTCGCCGACACCGCCCTGAAACTCCGTGCCGACTCCCTTGGACCAGCTCTGCGGCGCGGCCGCGGTCAGATATTTCTGGACGTTGTCGGTGGTTCCCGACGAGTCGGTCCGGTAGATCGGCGTGATCTTGGTGTCGGGTAGCTGCGTGCCCGGATTCAGCGCCACCAGGATCGGGTCGTTCCAGGCGGTGATCCTGCCGGTGAAAATCTTGGCCAGCGCGTCGCTGTTGATCGCCAGGTCCGGATTTTCGGGCAGGTTGTAGACGATCCCGATCGGGCCGAAGACCATCGGCAGGTCCCACGCGGGGTTTCCGTCGCAGCGCTTGGCGGCGGGCCCGATCTGGTCGGCGACCAAGGGGGAGTCCGCGCCCGCGAAATCGACATGTCCGGCGATGAACTGCTCACGGCCGGCGCCGGATCCGGTTGGGTTATAGGCCAGACCCTTTCTGGGGCAGTACTGGCCCCACACCTGGTTGAACACCGTGATCGCGTTCTCTTGGGCGGTCGAGCCCTCCGCCGTCAGCTTGTCCTTGCCACCACACCCGGCCGTTCCGGTGACGCCGGAGCTGGGCCCCGCGGCCCCGCGGCGGTTCTCATCGCTACCGCAGGCGGTCAGTGCTCCGGCGACGAGCGCCGTCACCAACGCCACGGCGGCCAGTGCCCTGCTTCGCCTGTCGAGCCTCACCGATCTCGCTTTCCTGACACTTTCCGGACGCATGTGGGCGCCGCTGGCCATCTCCCGTGTGAGGTTGCCAAGCGCCGGCGAAATTCGCGCCGACGCGGCCCGCAGCAACGTCTCGGTGGCCAGGACCAGATTAGCGATCCGGGTTGAAGCTCGTACCCGCGGTCAGTTGGCCGCGGGTACGACCGCGTATGCGGTGTCGACGCTGTGGACGCTGAATCCCAAGCGCTGGTAGGTGCGCACCGCGGCGACGTTGTCCGACTCCACGTAGAGCATCACGGTGGGTTCGGGGGCGTCGGCCAGGCGACGCCCCAACCAGTCGATGCCGACGGCGGTCAGCGCCTGCCCGAGACCGCGGCCCTGCGCCGAGGGATCGACGCCCACCACGTACACCTCGCCCAGGCCGGGCCGATCGAGGTGCACCTTGGTCCAGTGGAAGGCCAGCAACTTGCCGGCCTGATCGCCGCCGGAGTCGTCGAACGCCAGGAACAGGCCAGCCGGGTCGAACCACGGTTCGTTACGGCGCTCCGCCAGCTCGACGTCCGTCCAGCCGCCCTGTTCGGGATGGTAGGAAAACGCGGCGTTGTTGACCCGCAGCAGCTCGGCGTCGTCGGCGCCGCCCTCGTAGGTGCGGATCTTCACCCCGGGCACCGACGGCACGGTGTCGGGCAGGCCGCGCAGCGAGCGTCGCATCTGCATCAGTTCCCGCACGGGGGTCAGGCCCAGCGCGGCCGCGGTCGCACGCGCCGGCTCCAGCGTGCCGTGCGCCCAAAAGCGGTTGCCTGCACCGGTTTTGGCTAACGCAGCGCGTGCCAGTGTGGCCCCGATGCCGCGCCGACGCGCATCGGGGTGTACGACGAGTTCGGCCATGCCGGTCTCGCCGTCGCGTGGCGGGCTCAGGTTGAGGTAACCAACGATCGCTTCGCCGGGCGACGCGGGATTCGTGATGAGCAGATGCTCGGTGCGGTCATGCCCGAGCTCGCGTAGTACCTGTTCACCTACGGGGGCGACTCCATCGAATTCGGTTGCCGCACTGACAAGTTCGCGTATGCCCTGCTGTTCTTCGCCGGTCAGCGCCCGGCGCCAGTCGGGCGACGTCACTGTGTGTGCAACGGATCGACCAACGGGTCTTGGACGTCCTGCGATTCGGATTCGGATGCGGCCCCGTCGGCGTCATCGGGCTCGGCAACCGGCGTGCGGCCGCGCGCGGGGCGGACGGCCTTGTAACCCACATTGCGTACGGTGCCGATCAGCGCCTCGTGCTCCGGACCGAGTTTCGCCCGCAGGCGGCGCACGTGCACGTCCACGGTGCGGGTGCCGCCGAAGAAGTCGTATCCCCACACCTCGTGCAGCAGTTGCGCCCGCGTGAATACCCGCCCGGCATGCTGGGCCAGATATTTGAGCAACTCGAATTCCTTGTAAGTGAGGTCCAGCGGGCGACCGCGCAGCCGGGCGGTGTAGGTGCCCTCGTCGATCACCAACTCCCCCAGGCTGACCTTGCCGGCGCTCTCTTGGTCCGCGAGTCCGCCGCGGCGGCCGACCACCAGCCGCAGCCGCGCGTCGACCTCGGCGGGCCCGGTGGTGGGCAGCAGGATCTCGTCCAGACCCCAGTCCGGGCTGACGGCAACCAGCCCGCCCTCGCTCACCACGGCCAGCACGGGCCCCGCCCGGCCGGCGGTGCTCAACAGGCGGCATAGGCCGCGAGCCGACGACAAGTCGGTGCGCGCGTCGACGATCACCGCATCCGCGGTCCCGGCCTCGAGCAACGATGAGGGTTCTGGCGGCGCCGTCCGGACGGTATGCGGAAGCAAGGACAACGACGGCAAGACCGGGTCGGGATGAAGCTCCGAGGTAAGCAGTAGTAGCTCCAACTAGCCCCTCCAACTCGGGGGAACGGCATCTCCCAAATTCACAACGCCATTAAGCGACGGTTACCAGGTCGTATAACGATAACGTGTCACCTGGGTTTTTCGCGTGGTGGACGATCCAGTGTGAGCCCCGCCACCAGAGGTCCGGCGCGCAGGGGCCCTGCGGTGTTACGCCACAATATGCGGGTGCGCAAGGTGCTGATTGCTGGAACCGTGACGGCGATCCTGGTTGCGGTCCTCGCCCTCGGCGCCATCGGCGTCGACTATGGGACCAGCATCTATGCCGAATACCGGCTGTCGTCCAGCGTCCGTAAGGCGACCAAGCTGGGCACCGACCCGTTCGTGGCCATCGTGGCGTTTCCCTTCATTCCGGAAGCGATGCGCGGCAACTACAGCCAGGTGGAGATCAAGGCCAACGCCGTCGACCACGCGAGGACCGGCAGGGCCACGCTGGAAGCCACGATGTACTCGGTGAATCTCGCCCAGGCGTCGTGGCTGATCAGCCCCGACGCGAAGCTCGCGGTGGGCAAGCTGGAGAGCCGGATCATCATCGACTCGACCCACCTGGGCCGGTTCATGGGCATCAGCGACCTGATGGTCGAGGCACCACCCAAGGAAACCAATACCTCCACCGGCGGTGTCACTGCGTCGGGCATCTCGGACAGCCACGGGCTCGTGTTCACCGGGACACCCAAATCGGCGGGCTTCGATCGACGGGTCAGCGTCTCGGTCGACCTTTCCATCGCCCCGGATGACCCGGCGACGTTGGTGTTCACCCCGACCGGCGTCCTCGCCGGGTCGGACACGGCCAGCCAGACGGTGCCCGCGGACAAACAGGACTCGGTGCTGCATGCCTTCAGCGGAAGGCTGCCCAATCAGCGGCTGCCCTTCGGCGTCGCGCCGACCGCCGAGGGGGCCCGGGGCTCCGACGTCATCATCGAAGGCATCGCCCGTGGAGTAACCGTGACCCTTGACGGGTTCAAGCAGTCATGACCGTCATCGTCGTGACCGTCGCGGTGCTTGCCGCGGCAACCCTGGCCGGGTGGTTGTTGACCCGGCGCTCCGGACGAATCCGGGAAGTCGACGCCCAGCCGGAGCAGGGCAGCGACGCCGACATCGCGGCCCTGGGGCTTTCCCGCAGCGGACCGACGGTGGTGCATTTCAGCGCGCCGTGGTGCGGACCTTGCGACCGGGTCCGCCGGGTCGTCGAGCAGGTCTGCGACGACCTGACCGATGTGGCGCACGTCGAGGTCGACCTGGACGCAAATCCGGAGACCGCGCGCCGGTTTTCGGTCCTGTCCCTGCCCACCACGTTGATCTTCGACGTCGACGGCAGGCAGCGATACCGCACGTCCGGAGTGCCCAACGCCGCCGACCTGGCGTCCGCGCTGAAACCGCTGTTGGCTTGACCACGGTGTCATTGGGTAAGCTGACCGACGTGTCAGCCCGCCTCGAGCCCATGCTCACCGAGCGTCGCGCAGTTGAGCTGTGCCGCACCGCGGGCTGTTGTTGTTGCTGTTGCTGCTGAGTAGCCGCGCTTTCGCGTAGCACTCGGAGCGGCCCGGAATCCAGACCGTGGCACGTCTCCATTCGTCGTCTCCGTCAGCAACGAAGGTATCGAGGAGTAGTCCTTGCCAAACAACACCACCACCACGCAGCCGGACCTGGTCGACGTGCGCGGACCGCGATTCGCCGCCTGGGTCACCACCGCAGTCTTGGTGCTGGCGCTGGTCGTGTCGGCGGTGAATCCGCTGGTCGCCGCGGTGATTCTGGCCGTCCAGGCCGTCATCTTCGCCATCGGCGCGGTCGGGGGACCGCGCAAGCATCCGTACGGCCGAATCTTCGCCACCGTCGTCGCGCGGCGGCTAGGCCCGGTCCAAGATCGCGAACCGACCGCGCCGTTGAAGTTCGCCCAAGTCGTCGGATTGATCTTCGCGGTGCTGGGAACGGTCGGGTTCGCGACCGGCGCCGTCCTGTTCGGCGTCATCGCCACCGCGGCCGCCCTGGCGGCCGCGTTCCTCAATGCGGCCTTCGGCATCTGCCTGGGCTGCCAGCTCTATCCGCTGGTGGCCCGTTTCCGACGCCCCGCGCGTCCCACCTGACCTGCTGTAACAAAAGCGATTGAAAGGATCCACTCCATGGCACGCTCCGACGTCCTGGTCTCCACCGACTGGGCTGAGAGCAATCTCGACGCGTCAGGCGTCGTCTTCGTCGAAGTCGACGAAGACACCAGCGCTTACGATGCCGGCCACCTCCCCGGCGCGATCAAGCTGGACTGGCGCTCCGACTTGCAGGACCCCGTCAAACGCGACTTCGTCGACGCTCAGCAGTTCTCCAAGCTGCTCAGCGAGCGGGGAATTTCCAATGACGACACGGTGATCCTGTACGGCGGCAACAACAACTGGTTCGCCGCCTACGCCTACTGGTATTTCAAGCTGTACGGCCATGAGAAGGTCAAGCTCCTCGACGGCGGTCGCAAGAAGTGGGAGCTCGACGGACGCGCGCTGTCCAGCGACCCCGTCAGCAGGGCGGCGACGTCGTACACCGCTGCCGCGCCGGACAACAGCATCCGGGCGTTCCGCGATGACGTGCTCGCGGCCATCAACGTCAAGAACCTGGTTGACGTGCGGTCCCCCGACGAGTTCTCGGGCAAGATTCTGGCGCCCGCGCACCTGCCGCAGGAGCAAAGCCAGCGGCCCGGTCACATCCCCGGCGCCATCAACGTGCCGTGGAGCAAGGCCGCGAACGAGGACGGCACCTTCAAGTCCGACGAAGAGCTGGCCAAGCTCTACGCCGGCGCCGGCCTGGACGGCAGCAAGGAAACGATCGCCTACTGCCGCATCGGCGAGCGCTCGTCGCACACCTGGTTCGTTCTTTATGAATTGCTCGGGCATCGGAATGTGAAGAACTACGACGGCAGTTGGACGGAATACGGCTCCCTGGTGGGTGCCCCGATCGAGTTGGGAAGCTGATATGTGCTCTGCACCGAAACAAGGACTGACGTTGCCCGCCAGCGTCGACCTGGAGAAGGAAACGGTGATCACCGGTCGCGTCGTGGACGGCGAGGGTCAGGCAGTGGGTGGCGCGTTCGTCCGCTTGCTGGACTCCTCCGACGAGTTCACCGCCGAGGTGGTGGCCTCGGCCACCGGTGACTTCCGGTTCTTCGCCGCACCGGGATCCTGGACCCTGCGCGCCCTGTCGAAGGCCGGCAACGGCGACGCCGTGGTGGCGCCGTCCGGTGCGGGCATCCACGAGGTCGACGTCAAGATCGCCTGACCCGCCAGCCGTCCCCGACGGGGACGCCGCGGGACGAATAGACTTGTCCCCGTGGTGCTGTTCTTCGAGATCATGCTGGTTGTGGCGGTCGTGGTGATTTCATGGTTCGCCCTGTACACCCTCTATCGGCTGATCACCGACGAGTCGTGACCCCCGCCGGCGACGATCCAGAGCGCAGCGATGGGGAGGAGTGGCGCAGGTGACCCCCGACGAACCGGTGAGTTCCGCCGGCTCCGGTGACCGGGCGGTGGCCGCCGCCGCTGAGCGCGCGAAGCTGACCGCCGGCCGCAACATCCCGTCCTACGATGACCTGCCCCTACCCACCGACACCGCGAACCTGCGCGAAGGTGCGAATCTGAGCGATGCCTTGCTGGCGCTGCTGCCGCTGGTCGGCGTGTGGCGGGGCGAAGGCGAAGGCCGTGGGCACGACGGTGACTACCGGTTCGGCCAGCAGATCGTGGTGTCGCACGACGGCGGCGACTATCTGAACTGGGAAGCCCGCTCCTGGCGGCTCAGCGAGACGGGCGAGTACCAAGAACGCGGCTTGCGTGAGACCGGCTTCTGGCGTTTCGTCACCGATCCCGACGACCCCACTGAATCCCACGCGATCGAACTGCTGTTGGCCCATTCGGCGGGCTACGTCGAACTGTTCTATGGCCGCCCCCTGACCCAGTCGTCGTGGGAACTGGTCACCGACGCGCTGGCCCGCAGCAGGTCGGGCGTGCTGGTCGGCGGCGCCAAACGCCTCTACGGCATCGTCGAGGGCGGTGACCTGGCCTACGTCGAGGAGCGGGTGGACGCCGACGGCGGTTTGGTGCCGCATCTCTCGGCGCGGCTGTCCCGCTTCGTCGGCTAGTAGCGCGATGTCACGTACGCCCTCCAGATATGGAGCGGCCCCCGAGCCGTATTCCTGGTCGGACAAAAACCGGAAGCTCGGGGGCCGGGTGACTGCGGGGAATTCGCTAGCGCGGCTTTGACGCCAGCTCTTCCGAGCCACTGCTGCTAGCGCGCAGCCACCTCACATGTCCATGAAGCTATCAATTTCGCGGACCACCTCCCTTCTTGTGTACGACCGACCGTACCGGCAAATCAGCCAGCCGACAACAGAATTCAGCGCTCAGCGATCGCTGACGATGGCGGCGTCGATCAGTTCGGCGAAGTCGGCCGCCATCGGTGAGGGCCGTAGCGGGCGGCCGTCAAGGGTATGCACGCGGGCCGCCAAGGTCATGCTCGAGATCAGCCAAACACCTTGGGCGGCATCCAGATCCGCGACGCGCAGCGCCCGGTAGTCGCAGTCATAGCCCTTGTTCCTGGCCACCTCGAACAGCGCCTGCTGGGTGGTGCCGCGCAGGATCGGATACCACGGCGGCGGTGTCACCAGGCACGGATTGCCGTCGGGCGTCTCCGAGGCGGCGGCGATCACCACTGTCGAGCGCGGGCCTTCCAGGATGTAGCCGTCCGTGCTGACGAAGATCACGTCACCGGCGTCCTCGCGGGCGGCATGGCGCAGGGCCGCCATATTGATCGCGTAGGACAGGGTTTTGGCTCCGGCCAGCAGCCACGGCATCGCGTCTACTGCGGTGGCGGGCAGCCCGCGGTCGAGCGCGATCGCCGCCAGCCCGCCACGGCGGACCGCGGTCACCCGTTCGGGGACGGCGTTGACCATGACGTAGGCCGTCGGTATCGAACCACCCTCGCGACCGCGGCTGTAGATCAACCGCATCGCTCCCTCGCCGGCCTCCCCGGCGCACCAGTGCCGGGTGGCTACCTCGATCGCGCTTCGCCATCGCGGCAGATCGGGCTGGGGCAGGTCGATCAAGGCGGCCGACTGCGTCAGCCGCTGCAGATGCGGCTCGATCAGACAGGCTCTGCCGTCGCGGACCAACAGCGTCTCGAAGACGCCGTCACCGCGGACCGCTGCCAGGTCGTCGGCGTACAGCAGGGGCGCGTCCGGCGAATGCAGTTCGCCGTCCAGGGTGACGATCACACCCGTCTGACCGGCCATGGACGGAAAGCCTAATCCAATGGGGTCCGCGAGTGCGGCGCACGACGCTCCCCGCGAACGTGAAGCTGGCCGCACATTCGGCGTCCAGTGTGAAGCCAACTTCACACTGGTGAGGAGCGCCCGCCCGTTCGTAGACCCGTCCGTAGAGTTGACTCGTGACCCACCCCGTCCCCGCACCCGAGACCGGACCCGACGCCGGTGCCGTCTGGCATTACGGCGATCCGTTGGGCGAGCAGCGCGCGGCCGACACCGACGCGATATTCGTGGACCGCTCGCACCGCGGAGTGCTCACCCTGGCCGGCAAGGACCGGCAGACCTGGTTGCACAGCATCTCGACGCAATTCGTCAGCGACCTTCCCGACGGCGCCAGCACACAGAACCTCAGCCTCGACGGCCAGGGCCGCGTCGAGGATCACTGGGTCCAGACCGAGCTGGCCGGCACGACCTACCTCGATACCGAACCGTGGCGGGCTGAGCCGCTGCTGGGGTACCTGCGCAAGATGGTGTTCTGGTCCGATGTCACTGCGGCCGAAGCCGATCTGGCGGTGCTGTCGTTGCTCGGCCCGAAGCTGGCTGACCAGGCGGTTCTTGACGCGCTCGGCGTGGACGCGCTGCCGGCCGAGCTGACCGCTGTTCCCGTGGGCGACGGCTTCGTGCGGCGAATGCGTGGCACCCGCGACGGCCAAATCGAGTTGGACCTGCTCGTTCCGCGCGCCGCGGTGGACGACTGGCGAAATCGCCTGGCGCAAGCCGGGGTCCGGCCCGGCGGTGTATGGGCGTACGAGGCTCACCGGGTCGCGGCCGTGCGGCCCCGCCTCGGCGTCGATACCGACGAGCGCACGATTCCGCACGAGGTGGGATGGATCGGTGGTCCGGGCGCCGGAGCCGTTCACCTGGACAAGGGTTGCTATCGCGGGCAGGAGACCGTCGCGCGGGTGCACAACTTGGGCAGGCCACCCCGGATGCTGGTGCTGCTGCACCTCGACGGGTCGGTGGACCGGCCGTCGACGGGTGATCCGGTGCTGGCCGGCGGCCGCACGGTCGGCCGCCTCGGCACCGTCGTCGACCACGTCGATCTCGGGCCGATAGCGCTGGCGCTGCTCAAGCGCGGGCTGGCCGCCGACACGGAATTGGCGACCGGACCGGAGGCCTCGGTAGCGGCGGTGATCGATGCCGATTCCCTGCCCGCGACGGAACAGATCGGCGCCGGACGGTTAGCTGTTGAACGGTTGCGGGGCGGTGCGGGATAATGAACGGTAACGTCCGCCACAGCGAGCAGGGCGCGCCGACGCCCGGTGGCGGGGCACGGTAAAGTGGTTGGCAGGACAATATGACACCAGGAGATCGGAGCCGCCTACTCGTTAGGCCGCTCCGTTATTGCGCGAGGGGGTTCCCCCATGGGCCGCGGCCGGGCTAAGGCAAAGCAGACCAAGGTTGCTCGAGAACTCAAATACAGTTCTCCGCAGACCGACTTCCAGCGGCTTCAGCAAGAGCTGTCCGGATCGGGTTCCGACGAGTCCAGTGAACTGGACAGCGACGGATCCGACGAATCCTGGGACGACCAGGACAGCTGGCGTCGCTAAAGCCAACGCCCCGGCGCCGATGCGTAGTGCACCGGCGCCGCGTTAGTTCTGCCGAAGCCCACGCGTCCTAGAACCTGGGATGTTGACCCACCATCTTGGCCCGCGGGCCCTCTTTTCCGCCTTTGCCGACGGTGCCCAGCACCCAGCAGTCCAAGTGTCGTGCGGTCAGGATGGCCAACGCGCGGTCGGTGTCTTCGGGAGCCACGACGGCGATCATGCCGACGCCCATGTTGAACGTCTTCTCCATCTCCTCGCGCGTCACCCGGCCGCGCTGGGCGATCATGGCGAACACGGGCGCGGGCGTCCAGGTGCCGCGGTCCATCTCGGCGACCAGACCATGCGGAATGACGCGTTGCAGATTGCCTGCCAGCCCGCCGCCGGTGACGTGGCAGAAGGTGCGGACGTGGGTTTCGGCCGCGAGCGCCAGGCAGTCTTTGGCGTAGATACGGGTGGGTTCGAGCAATTCCTCACCCAGGGTGCGGCCGAACTCCTCCACATAGCCCTCGAGGTTCATCCGGTCGATCTCGAGCAGCACCGTGCGCGCCAGCGAATATCCGTTGGAATGCAGCCCTGAAGAGCCCATCGCGATGATGACGTCACCGGGCTTGACCCGGTCGGGGCCCAGCACGTCGTCGGCCTCCACGACACCGATTCCGGTAGCCGAAATGTCGTAGTGGTCCGGTTCCATCAGACCGGGGTGTTCGGCCGTCTCGCCACCCAGCAGCGCGCAACCGGCCCGCACACACCCCTCGGCGATGCCACTGACGAGGGCGCTCAAGCGTTCCGGCACCGTGCGGCCCACCGCGATGTAGTCCTGCAGGAACAGCGGCTCGGCGCCACACACCACCAGGTCGTCGACCACCATCGCGACCAGGTCCAGCCCGACGGTGTCGTGTTTGTCCATCGCCTGGGCAACCGCCAGCTTGGTGCCGACGCCATCGGTGGAGGCCGCGAGCAGCGGCTCGCGGTAGTCGCCGCGCAGGGCGAACAGGCCGGCGAATCCGCCCAGGCCGCCCAGAACCTCGGGTCGGGTAGCTTTTGTCGCCAGCGGCTTGAACAATTCGACGGCGCGATCGCCGGCTTCAATGTCCACCCCGGCCGAAGCGTAGGTGATGCCCTGACTGCCTTGGTGGCGTCCGGGGCTCTTTCCGGGATCCGTCATCGCGATAAAGGCTACCGGGCGGCGTTCACGACCGGGATCAAACGTCGGCGATGGGGCGCAACCGAGTTCCCTCAGCGCACGATTGGCACTTCATCGGCCGCGAGATCGTCGAGGCCTGCGCCGCGCGCGGCATTGGCGAGCATGTGCTCGATGACGTTCTTGCCCAACGCGGTTTCGTCGGGCAGTTCGATCGGATACTGGCCGTCGAAGCAGGCGGTGCACAGCCGCGAGGCCGGCTGCTCTGAGGCCGCGATCAGGCCGCGCAGCGAGATGTAGCCCAGCGAGTCGGCACCGATGGCATGCCGCACCGCCTCGAGCATCTCCTTTTTGTCTTCGACCGCGTTGGCGATCAGTTCCGCCGGTGACGGGAAGTCGATGCCGTAGAAGCACGGCCATTTGACCGGGGGCGAAGCGATCCGCACGTGCACTTCGACGGCGCCGGCCTCGCGCAGCATTCGCAGCAGTGCGCGCTGGGTGTTCCCGCGCACGATCGAGTCGTCGACGACGATGAGTCGCTTGCCCCGGATCACCTCGCGAAGTGGGTTGAGCTTCAGCCGGATACCGAGCTGGCGGATGGTCTGCGACGGCTGGATGAAGGTGCGCCCGACGTAGGCGTTCTTCATCAGCCCCTGGCCATAGGGAATGCCCGACTCCTGCGCGTATCCGACGGCGGCGGGCGTGCCCGACTCGGGCACGCCGATGACCAGGTCGGCTTCGACGGGACGCTCACGGGCGAGCCGGCGACCGATTTCCACCCGGGTCGCGTGGACCGACCGGCCGGCAATCGTGCTGTCCGGTCGTGCCAGGTAGACGTACTCGAAGACGCAACCCTTGGGGGTGGGGTTGGCGAAACGCGTGGACCGGACGCCGTCGGCGTCGATCGCCAGCAATTCGCCGGGTTCGATGTCGCGCACGAACGACGCGCCGACGATGTCGAGGGCCGCCGTTTCGGAGGCCACCACCCAGCCACGGTCCAGCCGGCCGAGCGAAAGTGGCCGTACCCCATGCGGATCGCGGCACGCGTACAGGGTGTTCTCGTCCATGAAGGTCAGGCAGAACGCGCCGCGCACGGTCGGCAGCAGATCCAGCGCCGCCTGCTCCAGGGTGGCGTCCGCCGCGCCGTGGGCCAGCAGCGCGCCCAGGATGTCCGAGTCCGTGGTCGCCGGCGCCGGGGCGCGCCTGGCGATCAACCCCTCGTCGCGGGCCCGGGTGGCGAGCTCGGCGGTGTTGACCAGGTTCCCGTTGTGTCCCAACGCAACCCCGGTGCCGGCCGCGGTGTTGCGGAAGACCGGCTGCGCGTTTTCCCAGGTGGTGTCGCCGGTGGTCGAGTAGCGACAGTGGCCGATGGCGACG
This sequence comes from Mycobacterium sp. 852002-51971_SCH5477799-a, assembly GCF_001667145.1. Classification (GTDB taxonomy): domain Bacteria; phylum Actinomycetota; class Actinomycetes; order Mycobacteriales; family Mycobacteriaceae; genus Mycobacterium. The sequence continues at coordinate 67,349 of NZ_LZIF01000005.1, read as the reverse complement.
TGGCCCGGCATGGCGCCCAGCGTCTGCTCGTCGAATACCTGGCTGACCAGGCCGAGGTCTTTGAAGACCAGCACCTGGGATCCATCGGCGACGGCGATGCCGGCGGCTTCCTGGCCGCGATGCTGCAGCGCGTACAGGCCGTAATAGGTGAGTTTGGCGACGTCCTCGCCCGGGGCCCAGACCCCGAATACACCGCATTCTTCACGGGGTGCGTTGAAGTCCTCTTCGGGTTCTTGGACGGTCACGATTAGGCAGCTCCCCGGGGAACGGTTGGTGACCTAACGTAGTCTACGGGCAGCGTCGGCGCGCCGACGAATCCGCCGGGCGTGTTGAGCCACGAATTCCCACTTCAAACACCTAAACCTGCAGTTCAGGGTTATGTTCAGCCCACATCGAACAAGGGCAGGCAGTGTCCAATCTCACCCGCTCGCGAGCCGGAAAGGCGCAGCGCACCGGTGGGCTGCGCCTCGGCGAACGACAACTTTCCGGTGGCCAGCAGCAGCCAGGTCCGCGGATCCGTTTCCACCACATTGGGCGGCGTGCCCCGGGTGTGCGTGGGCCCGGCGATGCACTGCACCGCGACGAAAGGCGGGATGCGCAGCTCCACGCTTCGCCCGGGTGCCACCGCGGCCAGCGTGCGGGCGGTCAGCCGCACGGCCGTCGCCAATTCCTGGCGGTCGGGCGCCGGACGGGAATCGTCGCGAAGCCAGTCCGCGATGACCAGTAACGCCTGCCGGGTCTTCGCCGGATCGGCTTTGTCGCGCGGGGCCATACCCTAGCGTCTCAAAATCCCGCGGTCCGAAGACCGCACGGCCAGCACGGCGATCGCCCCCGCTTCGTTGACCGCCAGATGCGCCAGCATGGGTGCGGCCAGGCTTCCGGAACGGTCGGCCAGCCAACCGAAGAGCCAGCCCGCGATCCCGGTGACCAACACGGTGGCGGCGACCGGCTCACCCGTCGCGCGCGCATCGGCGATGTGTGACAGACCAAAAGTGCAGGCCTGCAACAGCCGTCCACCGCGCGCACCGAAAGCAGCGGAGCCCGCGGTCATCAGCGCCCCCCGAAACGCGGCCTCCTCCGACCACACGGTGCCCACCGGTATCCGCAGCAGCAGCCACTCCGGCGCCGCCGCCGGCGGCCGGCGGTCGGCCATCGATCGGCGCACCGTCGCCAGTATGGTCGTCGCGGCGACCGTACCGGCCACGTGCAAGGCGGCCAGTGACCCCAATCGCAAGCCGGCCCGTAGCCTAGGCGGGCCCAAGCCCAAAGGCGTCCGCGTCACCCGCACCAGCACGCCGCCCACGCCGGCTTGCAGCATCGTCCGCCACAACGCCGGCAGCCGCGGGCTGACGAAACTCCAGCCGATCAGCGCGGCGGCCAATGACAACGCGTCAAATCGACCGAAGTGCCTGGCAGACATCAGGATTCGCTGCGTGCACTCATCCGAAAAGCCGGGGCAGCACCGCCTCGGAGGTCTCGCGCAGTTCGGTCAGCGGAACGGTGAACAGCCCCTGGAACTTGACCGCGTCGGAGGCCTGGTCGACGACGCCGATGCGCACCGCCGGCAGCCCACGCGCCTCGCACATCGAACGGAACCGGCTCTCCTCGGTGCGCGGCACCGCCACCAGTACGCGACCCGCCGACTCGGAGAACAACGTCACGAACGGATCGGTATCCTCCGGAAGTACTATGCGACAACCGGTTTCACCGGCCAGGGCGGCTTCGACGACGGCCTGCGCGAGGCCGCCTTCGGACAGGTCGTGGGCAGCGGACACCAAACCATCGCGCGACGCCGAATGCAGCACCTCGCCCAGCAGCTTTTCGCGGGCCAGGTCGACCTTGGGCGGCAATCCACCCAGATGATCGGCGGTCACCTGCGCCCAGGTCGAACCGTCGAACTCGTCGCGCGTATCGCCAAGCAGCAGCAGGGTTTCTCCCGGCTCGGTGCCCAGCCCGGTGGGGATGCGCCGGCCGACGTCATCGATGACGCCCAGCACGCCTACCACCGGGGTGGGCAGGATCGCCGCCGTGCCCGTCTGGTTGTAGAAGCTGACGTTGCCGCCCGTCACCGGAATCCCCAGGGCCACACAGCCATCCGCCAGGCCCCGCACCGCCTCCGAGAACTGCCACATCACTCCGGGGTCTTCCGGCGAACCAAAATTCAGGCAATTGGTCACCGCAACCGGCGCCGCTCCGGTGACGGCGACGTTGCGGTAGGCCTCGGCCAGGGCGAGCTGGGCACCGGCGTAGGGATCCAGCTTCGTATAGCGGCCGGAGGCGTCCGTGGACAAGGCGACGCCGCGGCCGGTGGATTCGTCGACGCGCAGCACGCCACCGTCGGCGTGCTCGGCGAGCACGGTATTGCCGCGCACGTACCGGTCGTACTGTTCGGTGATGTACGCACGGCTGCACAGGTGCGGACTACCCAGCAGCGCAAGCAAAGTGGCGCGCAGTTCGTCACCGGTGGCCGGTCGCGGCAATCGCGTCGAACTGTCGGCGTTCAGCGCGTCCTGCGTATCGGGCCGGGCGACCGGGCGGTGATAAACGGGGCCTTCGTGAGCGACGGTGCGCGGCGGCACGTCGACGACCGTCAGGCCGTGCCAGGTGATCTGCAACCGGTCGCCGTCGGTGACCTCGCCGATCACCGTGGCCAGCACGTCCCACTTGCGGCACACCGCCAAGAAGGCGTCGACGTTTTCCGGGGTCACCACGGCGCACATCCGCTCCTGGGACTCGCTGCAGAGGATCTCCGCGGGCGTCATCTGCGTGGTGCGCAGCGGCACGGTTTCGAGCTGAATCGCCATCCCGCCGTCGCCGGCTGAAGCCAATTCCGATGTGGCGCAGGATAATCCGGCTCCGCCCAGATCCTGAATGCCGACCACCAGGTGACCGGCGTACAGCTCGAGGCAGCACTCGATGAGCACCTTCTCCATGAACGGGTCGCCGACCTGAACCGAGGGAAGCTTCTTGCGGGATCCCCCGCTGTCGAAGGTGTCCGAAGCCAGCACCGAGACCCCGCCGATGCCGTCCAAGCCGGTGCGGGCACCGAACAGGATGATCTTGTTGCCGGCGCCCGAGGCAAAGGCCAGGTGCAGGTCCTCCTGGCGCAGCACGCCGACGCACATGGCATTGACGAGCGGGTTGCCGGCGTAGCAGGCATCGAAGACGGTTTCGCCGCCGATGTTGGGCAATCCCAACGAGTTGCCGTAGCCGCCGATGCCGCGCACCACGCCGTCGACGACGCGACGGGTGTCCGGCGCGTCGGCCGCCCCGAACCTCAGCTGGTCCATCACCGCGACCGGTCGCGCGCCCATGGCCATGATGTCGCGGACGATCCCGCCGACACCGGTGGCCGCGCCCTGGTAGGGCTCGACGTAGGACGGGTGGTTGTGCGACTCGACTTTGAAGGTGACTGCCCAGCCGTCGCCGATGTCGACGACGCCGGCGTTCTCGCCGATGCCGGCCAGCATGCCGGCCCGCATCTCGTCGGTGGTGGTCTCGCCGAAGTACCGCAGGTGCACCTTGGACGACTTGTAGGAGCAGTGCTCGCTCCACATCACCGAGTACATCGCCAGCTCGGCGTCGGTCGGCCGACGTCCCAGGATGTCGCGGATCCGCTGGTATTCGTCGTCTTTGAGGCCCAGCTCGGCGAACGGCTGCGGCTCGTCGGGAGTAGTGGCGGCGTGCTCGACGGTGTCGATGGCCTGGGTGCGCGCACTCGTCCCGGAGACTGTCACGCCAGACAGTCTAGGGCTGGTCGCACCCCGGACGCCGAGATGGCCGGGACCGGGCTGAACTGCGAGCCTGGGCTACTGACGCACTATGCAGAACACGTTGCCCTCGGGGTCGGCGAGCACCACCCAGCGGAAGCTGTCGCCGAACTGGTGCCGGCCGACCTCGGTCGCTCCGGCCGCCGTCAGCCGCGACACCTCGGCGTCGACGTCGGCCGCGCTCAAATCGAGGTGCACGCGATTCTTTCCAGGCGTCGGGTCGGGCACCTTCTGGAACCCGAGCCGCAACCCTTGCGGGAAGGTCACGGCGGTGAACTCGTCAGCCAGCACCTCGTGCGTCATCCCGTCGAACTGCTCGGCCCACCAGCCGGCCAGTTTCGCCGGGTTGCTGCAGTCGAAGGTCAACATCTCCACGTTGAGCGCCATATCGGCAGACCCTATGTCGTCGGGAAAAGGAACGCCTGCATCGCCGCCGAATAGGAGGCCACGTCGTGTGCGCCCATCAACTCGCGCGCGGAGTGCATCGCCAACTGCGCGGCGCCGACGTCAACGGTGGGGATGCCCGTCCGCGCCGAGGTCAACGGTCCGATCGTCGACCCGCACGGCAGGTCGGCCCGGTGTTCGTAGCGCTGCAAGGCCACTCCGGCCTGCCGGCAGGCCAGCGCGAACGCCGCGGCGGTGCGGCCGTCGGTGGCGTAGCGCAGGTTCGGGTGCACCTTGAGCACCGGCCCGGCGTTCACCGCGATCGCGTGGCTGGGCTCGTGTCGCTCCGGGTAGTTGGGGTGGGTGGCGTGTGCCATGTCCGCCGAGGCCAGCAACGACGACGGCAGCCGGCGCAGGTAGTCCTCGCGGCTACCGCCGGCCGCCAGCACGATTCGCTCGAGCACGGTGCCCAGCAGATCGGATTGCGCGCCGTGATCCGACGACGACCCGACCTCCTCGTGATCGAAGACCACCAACACGGGCAGATAGGCCCCGGGCCGTTCCACGGCCAGCAGTGCCTCCAACCCCGCGTAGCAACTGGCCTGATTGTCCAACCGGGGCGCACTCAGCAGGTCGGCGTCGGCGCCGACCACCGCGGCGGGAGTCAGGTCGTGGGTCATCAGATCGGCGGCCAGCACGTCGGTCGCGGCGACCCCGGCGCGCTCGGCGACGTAATCGACGAACGACCGCGCCGTATCCCCGGCACCCCACACCGCGTTGACGTGTCGCTGCGGATCCAGCGTCACCGACTTGCGGTCCTCGGCCAGATGGATGGCCAGCTGCGGCACCCGAAGGATCGGCTCGTCGATCCGCACGAGCTGGTGTGCGACGCCGCCGTCTTCGCCGTCCGCGCGCACCGACAGGCGCCCACTGATTCCCAGATCGCGGTCCAGCCACGAGTTGAGCCACGCGCCCCCATAGGGTTCCAGCGCCACCACCCGCCAGCCGGCGACCACCCGGTCGGGGTGCTGCTTGACCCTGAGGTTGGGACTGTCGGTGTGCGCCCCGACTATTCGGAACGGTCCGTCGGCGCCTTCCGAATTCCAGGCGATCAGCGAGCCCGCCCGCACCGTGAAGTAGCGCCCGGTCTCGGACGGCCAGCGTTTAGCCTCGCTCAGTTCGGTGTATCCGGCAGCGACCAGCCGAGCGGCCATCGTGGCGCACACGTGAAATGGCGACGGAGAGGCGTCGATGAAATCGCAAAGTCCTTGCGCGCTCGCTGAGGACTTCGCCTGGTTTCGAGGCCCGCCGGACATGTTGAACATCATGGCTGTCCGCCGTCATGCAGTTCACGCTAGGGTCGATTGCGCGCACCTTGCTCGCGCCGCTTCCGGCGCTCACCGTCACCACGCTAGGGTCCTCAGAGTGCCCCCCGTCCAGCCGCAACCCATCCTCGCGCCGCTGACTCCCGCGGCGATCTTCCTGGTGGTGACCGTCGACGAGGGAGGGGAGGAAGCGGTGCACGACGCGCTGCCCGACATTCCCGGGCTGGTGCGCGCGATCGGTTTCCGCGAACCACAGAAGCGGTTGTCGGCGATCGCTTCGATCGGCTCCGACGCCTGGGATCGGCTGTTCTCCGGACCCCGGCCCGCCGAACTGCATCGGTTCCCCGAGCTGAACGGACCGCGGCACACCGCTCCCGCCACGCCCGGGGATCTGTTGTTCCACATCAGGGCCGAGAGCTTGGATGTCTGCTTCGAATTGGCCGACCGGATCCTCAAATCGATGGCCGGTGCGGTCACCGTGGTCGACGAGGTGCATGGCTTCCGCTACTTCGACAACCGCGACTTGCTCGGATTCGTTGACGGCACAGAGAATCCGGACGGCGCGCTGGCCACCAGTGCCACCGCGATCGGGGACGAGGACCCCGACTTCGTCGGCTCTTGCTATGTGCACGTGCAGAAGTACGTGCACGACATGTCGTCGTGGAATTCGATCTCGGTCACCGAGCAAGAGCGGGTGATCGGCCGCACGAAGCTTGACGACATCGAGCTCGACGACGACGTCAAGCCGGGCAACGCCCACATCGCCCTCAATGTGATCACCGACGACGACGGCACCGAACTGAAAATCGTGCGGCACAACATGCCGTTCGGTGAGCTCGGCAAAAGCGAATACGGCACGTATTTCATCGGTTATTCGCGCACACCCCAAGTCACCGAACGGATGCTGCGCAACATGTTCCTCGGCGATCCGCCGGGCAACACCGACCGCATCCTCGACTTCTCCACGGCCATCACCGGCGGCCTGTTCTTCTCCCCCACCCTCGACTTTCTCGACGACCCACCGCCCCTGCCCGCAGCGCCGCCGGCGGAAACGCCTGCTGCACAGAACGGTTCACTTTCGATCGGCAGCCTGAAAGGAACGACTTCATGAACAACCTCTACCGCGACCTGGCACCGGTCACCGACGCCGCTTGGGACGAAATCGAAACGGAGGCGACCCGCACCTTCAAACGCCACATCGCCGGGCGTCGGGTCGTTGACGTCAGCGAGCCCGGCGGACCGGTCACCGCCGCGGTGAGCACCGGTCGACTCGCGAACGTTGCGTCACCCACCGAAGGCGTGGAAGCCCACCTGCGGGAAAGCAAACCGCTTGTCCGGCTGCGGGTTCCGTTCACCCTGTCGCGCTACGAGATCGACAATGTCGAGCGCGGCGCCAACGACTCCGATTGGGACCCGGTCAAGGAAGCCGCCAAGAAGCTGGCGTTCGTGGAAGACCGGGCCATCTTCGAGGGCTACGCCGCGGCATCGATCGAGGGCATCCGCTCGGCAAGCTCGAACAAGTCGCTGACCCTGCCGGCGGATCCGCGGGAGATTCCCGACGTCATCACCCAGGCGATCTCCGAACTCCGGCTGGCCGGTGTCGACGGCCCCTACTCGGTGCTGCTGTCCGCCGACGTCTACACGCGGGTCAGCGAGACGACCGAACACGGCTACCCGATCCTCGAGCACATCGACCGGCTGGTTCCCGGCGACATCATCTGGGCGCCGGCCATCGACGGCGCTTTCGTGCTGACCACCCGCGGCGGTGACTTTGACCTGCAGCTCGGGCACGACGTGTCGATCGGGTACACCAGCCATGACGCGGACACCGTGCAGCTGTATCTGCAGGAGACGCTGACCTTCCTGTGCTACACCGCGGAGGCGGCCGTCCCGCTCAGCCCGTAGGAATAATTACCGGCGAGCCACTGCTTACCCGGAGAGAAAACGAACTTCTCTCTCGGAGGCAGGGTTTCGATGGCAACAACTTTGGCCGGCTCGACCGCATTGGTGACCGGCGCGACATCGGGGATCGGCCGGGAAATTGCATTGCAGCTTGCAACTCGCGGCGCCGAGGTCGTGGTGCAGGGCCGCAATGCCGAACGCGGCGCCAAAACCGTTCGAGACATTGAAAATGCCGGTGGCAAGGCGCGTTTCGTCGCGGCCGACCTCAACGTCGCCGCCGATGTCCGGCGGTTGGCGGCCGAGGCGGGGCCGGTGGACATCCTGATCAACAACGCCGGCATCTACGAGTTCGGCCCCACGGCGGACACCGACGACGCGACCTTCGACGAACACGTCAACGTCAACCTGCGTGCGCCGTACATCCTGGTGCAGCAGTTGGTGCCGGCCATGGCCGCTCGGGGCCACGGCGCCGTGGTCAACGTGAGCACCCTCGCCGCGTCGGTGGCAACGCGCGGGGCGGGGATCTACGGGGCCACCAAAGCCGGCGTGGAGCAGCTGACGCGTGTCTGGGCCGATGAATTCGGCGAGGCGGGCGTGCGGGTGAACGCGGTGGCCGCGGGGCCGACCGACACGCCGGGGGCCGCGGCACTTCCGGGTGTCCTCGACACAATTGCGGCGATCACCGCCCTGAAGCGAGTGGCCGATGCGAGTGAAATCGCCAGTGCAGCGGTCTTTCTCGCCTCTCCGGAGGCCAGCTATGTCAACGGCGCTATTTTGCACGCAACCGGAGGGCAGCAAGCGATCGTCGCATGAGGACTAAAGATCGAGCACCACGTCGGTCTCCGGGGCCGCGGAGCAGATGAGGACCGACCCGTCACCGGGCGGCTCCAACGGCTGCTGAACGTAAGTGGTCGTGCCGGCAACGATTCCGGTCACGCACACGTGACACACCCCGCTTCGACAGGAGAAACGGGTCGGCACGTCGCAGGCTTCGGCGAGATCGAGGATACTTCGGTAAGCGGGTGACCAGTCGACGGTTAATCCGCTGCGCGTGAAGGTGATCGCGGGCCCGGTGCCCGGCGGCCCGACGGGCGGGTGGGGTGGCCTGCGCTCGCCTGTGTCGACTACTCCAGAGTTGATCGCGGGCAGCGCACCGAACAACTCGCTGTGGATGCGGGCCGGGTCGAATCCCATGCCAGTCAGAGCGTCGCGCATGTCCGCCATGAATTGCGTTGGACCGCAAAGGTAGACGGCGGCGCTGGCGGGCAGGCCCAATTTCGCGATGGACTCTCGGCGCAGCCGACCCTGCGTTTCGGTGTAGAAGACCTGCTGCCTGGCGTGCGGTAACGAATTGATGAGTTTCGCGACTTCGGCTGCAAAGACTTGGGTTTCGCGGTTGCGGGTGGTATGCAGCCACCAGATGTCACGCCGACTCCGGGCCACCGACAGCGCATGCAGCATCGCCAGGACGGGCGTCGCGCCGATTCCGGCGGAGAACAGGACAACCGGACCGCTGTCTTCGGCGAGGTAGAAGTCGCCGCGTGGGGCAGCCGCCGCTATCACCGATCCCGGCTGGATGTGGGCATGCAGCCACCGGCTCACCACGCCGCGGTCCTCGCGCTTGACACTGATGCGGTAATAGCCGGCGTTGGAATCGTCCGACAGGGAGTAGCTGCGCAGCGGCGCGGGCTCGCCGGCGCCGGTGACCTTGACCGTCAAGTACTGGCCGGGAAGCGCCGGTGGCAGCGGACTGTGGTCATCGGCCTCGAGCCGGATCGAAAGAACTTGTGCACTCTCCCAACGTGTTTGGGTGACCCGCAAATCACGAAAGCCCTTCCACCCCGGTTCGACCCCGATTGGTGGCGCTACCGCGGCGGGTCGGCCGCCATCGCGTGCGGCCAGTAGCTCGTGAAAAGACTGCTGCCAGCCCGGGCTGAGCGCCGGAACGTCGATGGCCTTGCGCAGCGTTTCGACGCTGCGGTCGGGCAGATAGAGCAGGGCGTCGACGTCGGCGACGCTGAGTTCGTGACGGCCACGGCGGGTGCGCACGATGTCGTCGCCGGCCCGCACGCGGCCCTCGGTGATCACCCGGAAGTAGAAGCCCGGGCGATGTTGAGAGACAAGCAGATTGGGCATGTCGGGCTCGTCGAGGCGGATGCCGACCCGAAAACAGGTGACACGCGGCTGGGTGACCTCGAACTCGGCATCGCCGATGCGATAGCGATCCCCGATGCAGACGTCGTCGTCGGCGAGCCCGGTGACGGTGAAGTTCTCGCCGAAGTGTCCGGGTCGCAGGTCGTCGCGACCCAGGTAGGCCTCCCAGAAGTCGTAGGCCTCGGTCTGGTACACCATGACGGCGCGTTGCTCCCCACCATGACCGGCGAGGTCCCCCTGGCCGTCGCCGTCGACGTTCAGCCGGCGCACCATCACTGGCCCCTCGATCGGGGCCTTCCAGATCCCGGTGTAGACGGTTTTGTCCCGCCATTGGACGTTCTTGGGCATGCCCACGTTCACCGAAACAAGCCTGCCCACTGTGTCACCTCGAAACGGCTCGTATTCGTACCGAGCCCCAACTGGGATGGTTCGCCCAGAATATGGCAGGCCGGTCCGCACGGCAATACATCGGCTTCACGGGCTGTTGCGACCCGCCCCTTTGGTGCATACTGGGTCATACAACCCATAAATCTGGATTCTGGGTTCCGCGCACCTCCATCGGACGCCGCCGCGGCGCACGATGCTGAAATGCATTGACTCAGGAGGAATGCCATGCCTGCGGTTCATCATCGATACGCCACCGTCGACGGCCATCGGATCTTCTACCGGGAGGCCGGGGACCCCGCCGCTCCCGCGGTGGTACTCCTGCACGGGTTTCCCACCAGCTCGTACATGTTCCGCCACCTGATCCCGGCCCTGGCCGACAAATACCATGCCATCGCGCCGGATCACCTCGGCTTCGGGCTGTCCGACGCCCCATCGGTCGACGAGTTCGACTACACCTTCGACGCGCTGACGGGCCTCACGGCGGGTCTGCTGGGAACCCTGGGCGTCGACCGGTACGCCATGTACGTCCAGGACTACGGCGCACCGATCGGCTGGCGGCTCGCGCTGCGCGACCCGGCCGCCATTACCGCGATCATCAGCCAGAACGGCAATGGCTATGACGCGGGATTCGTCGAGAGCTTCTGGAAGGTCGTGCAGGCGTACCAACAGGAACAGACGCCGGCCACCGAGGCGCCGGTGCGCCAGTTTCTCACGCTCGATGCCACCCGCTGGCAGTACGTCACCGGCGTGGCCGACGAGACACTGGTCGATCCCGACTCCTGGCATCACGACTACGCGCTGCTCGCCCGGCCCGGCAACGATCTGGTGCAGCTCAAGCTCTTTCGCGATTACGCCACCAACGCTCCCCTGTATCCGCGCCTGCACGAGTACTTCCGAGCCAGCCGGGTGCCGCTGCTCGCGGTGTGGGGCCGTGGCGACGAGATCTTCGGGCCTGCCGGCGCCGAGGCGTTCGCCGACGACCTCCCGGACGCCGAGATCCACCTGCTCGACGGTGGCCACTTCCTCTTGGAGTCCGCGTGCGACGCCGTCGCCCAGCTCATCCGTGGCTTTCTCGCCAAGCGAGTCACGGCCTGACCTGATGTATGGGCTGGAGATCCCAAAAATGGGAGCGCTCCCGGGTTAGCCTGACGCGATGGCCCATCCCGATGTTCACGACGAACAACGGTTGACCGCCAAGGGGCGCGCCACCCGCGACCGGATCGTGCAGGCGGCGGCCCAGCTGATCGTCACCGAGGGTCTGTCCGCGTCGAACATGGACAACGTGCGCCGCGCGGCGTCGGTCAGCGGCTCACAGCTTGCGCACTATTTCGCCGACAAGGCGGCGCTGATACGCGCGGTGATCCGGCGCCAGATCGGCGTGGTCTTGGACTTTCACCGCCAGCCCACGCTTCGGGACCTGGGTTCGCTCGACGACTTCGAGCGGTGGATCGACCTCAACATGCGCTACCTGCGCCGCATCGGCTATTTCGGGACCCCCACCTATCACGCACTCACCGCCCAGCTGGCGAAGACCGACGACGCCACGCGCGACGCGCTAGCCGCAGGCTACCTGCAGTGGATCGAGTTGTTAGAGCAGGCAATTCAGCGAATGAAGGATGACGGGCTGCTGGTTCGCGATGCCGATCCGCGCCGGCTCGCCATGGTGATCGTCGCCGCGCACCAGGGAGGTGGCGTGCTGACGTTCACCTATCAAGAGGAGTGGCCGCACGCCGATGCGATCCGCTTCGCGGTGAACTACCTGCGCCTGTTCGCCACCGACAGCGCCGAACGAGTGCCCCGTCCACCGCGCCGGTCGCGGGGGCGCCGTCCGGCGCGACGAGCAAGCTGAGGCTGTCAGAGGTGACGACGTGACCGAACGGCCCGCATCGCGGTTCACCCGCAAGGGACTGGCTACGCGCGCGCGGATCATCGAGGTGGCCGCCCGGCTGATGTTCGAGCGTGGCGTCGCCAACACGAGTGTCGACCAGGTGCGGCGCACGGCCGGGGTAGGCGGATCCCAGATCTCGCATTACTTCACCGACAAGCGCGATCTGACCCGGCACGTCGTCGAGGCGCGCCGTAATGATGTGCAGGCCTTCCACACTCGGCCGCAATTCGCCGAACTCGACAGCTTCGAAGCGCTGCAGGCATGGGCCGATGCTTGCGTGTCCGACATCGACAGCGTGTACCGGATCGGAGGTTGTGTCTATGGGTCCTTGGCCGGTGAGCTGATCGAGGCCGACCGCGAAATACACGACGACCTCGCCGCGGGGTACGACCAATGGATTGAGTTGTTTCGGGCCGGCCTCGAGTCGATGTGCGATCGCGGCGACCTGCGCCCCGACGCCGACCCGCGGCATCTGGCCGTATCGCTGGTCACCGCACATCAGGGCGGCGCGATGCTCACCCACGTCACCGGCGATCCGCAACCGTTGCGGGCCGCCGTCAATGCCGCCGTCGACTACGTGCGCTCCTTCGCGGCCCAGCCCCCGCCTAAGGGTCGATCCGCGTCGTCTGGCGGTCACCGCAAAGCCTGAGTAGTGACCTTTGGCTGGACATGGTGGATCTGGTCGCCCATAATAATGGGTCAGTTGGCCCATTATTACGCGGCCGCGCCGGCCGGCGTCGTCGCCCGCCAACGGTTATGAAAGAGGCATCGATGTCCACAATCGAGTCACCTCAGTTGCCAACCGCGCCGGCGGTCGTACGCGAGCAATCCGGTGGGCCAACCATGCGGGCGATCGTCTTGGAGAAGTTCGGCGGTCTGGACAGCCTGGTCTACACTGACATCCCCAAGCCGCTGCCCAAAGACGGCGAAGTCGTAATTGCGGTCAAGGGTTTCGGCATCAATCACGCCGAGATCCACATGCGTCGCGGGGAATGGGCGGAGGCGGCCGAGGTCAGCGGGATCGAATGTGTGGGCATCGTCGACTCGTGCCCGGGCGGCGAGTTCCCGGTCGGGGCCAAGGTCGCGGCGCTGATGGGCGGTCTTGGGCGCACCATCAACGGGAGCTACGCCGAATACACCCGCGTCCGCGCGGCCAATGTCGCGCCCATCGAATCCGACCTGCCGTGGTCGCAGCTGGCGGCGCTGCCGGAAACCTATGCGACGGCGTGGACGTGCCTGTACCGCAACCTGAATTTGACCGCGGGACAAACGTTGGTGATCCGCGGCGCGACGTCGGCATTGGGTCAGGCGGCACTGAAGATGGCGGTGATCACCGGCGCCAATGTCGTTGCCACGGCCCGCAGCCGTGAACGCTTCGGCATGCTAAAAGAACTGGGCGCGACCCGTGTCGAGGTGGAGCGCGGCGACCTTGCCGCCCACATCGCGGAGGCCAACCGCATCGACGCCGTCCTCGACCTTGTCGGTAACAGCACCATCCTCGACTCCCTGGACATGCTGCGCCGCGGTGGCACTGCCTGCCTCGCCGGATGGCTGGGGGGCCTGGCACCCATCGGCGACTTCAACCCACTCGCGCGAATGGCCAGCGGAGTGAACTTCAGCTTCTTTGCCAGCCCCGTGTTCGGCAATCCCGGATTCCCGGTATCGGATGTGCCTTTTGGCGAAATCGCCCGGCAGATCGCCGACGGCAAGCTCCACGCGACACCGGCGCGGGTCTTCTCCTTCGACGACATCCGCGAAGCTCACCGTGTCGCTGAGGCGGGTGAAGCCGCAGGAAAGCTCGTCGTCGTCATGGACTGATGCCGGGCCCTAAACACCACTGCGCGAACGAATTACAGGAAAGGACGGGCTCCCCATGGGTTTGGCATGGCAGCAAGGCCCGCTGGCGACGGGATCGCTCGGACATTTCCTCACCGAACAGCCGATGCCACCGCGGTTGCTGTTCGCCGAACCGCTGCGTCGCCGGATGCGGGTGCGCTTCGCGGATCGGTGGATCGCCGACAGCGGCAACGTGATTCTCTTACACGAACCGGGCCGCTACCCGGTCGCCTATTTCCCCCGCGGTGATATTGAAGAGGGAACGTTGCTCGCCGAGGACCGGGTGACGCAGCACCGCGACCTCGGGGCCACCCAGTGGTTCACCGTCAAGGCATCGGGACGCGAGAACAACCACAGCGCCTGGGAACACACTGGCTTACCCGCCCATGCGACGGTGCTTGGTGGCCGGGTCGCGTTTGCCTGGCGTGCCATGGACGCCTTCTACGAAGAAGAGGAACGGATCGTCGGGCACGCCGCCGACGCCTACCATCGCATCGATATTCGTTCTACCGCACGGTATCTCGTCGTCCGGGACGGCGACCAGGTAATCGCCGACACCCATCGCCCGTTGGCGCTGTATGAGTCCGGCTTTGCGCCCAGATGGTACGTGCCGCGCGAAGATATCGACGAGTCGGTGCTCAAACTCATTGATATCCAGACGTTTTGCCCATACAAGGGAATCTGCTCCTACTATGACATCGGCAGCCACCAGCGCGCGGCCTGGTCTTACGTCGACGCTTGGACGGAGGTCGCACGGGTCCGCAATCTGGTGTCCTTCGAACCCGACAAAATCGATGTGAGCCTTGACGGCAAGCAACTTCAGCTCGAGCCCGGCCAGACTGTCATTCCACACGGAGTCGACCGCGGGCTCGACACAGAAGAGGTGTTAGGGCAGAGCCGGAGCGCCTCATGAGGGCGTCCGTCGAAGTTGTCATCCTGCCCGTGGCGGATCCCGATCGCTCGCTCCGGTTCTACCGTGATCAGGCTGGCTTCAACCTCGACGTCGATTACGCCCCCACCCCCGAGTTCCGGGTCATCCAGTTGACGCCAGAGGGCTCGGGCACCTCGATCCAGTTCGGTGTGGGCCTGACCGATGCGCCGAGCGGCTCGGTGCGGGGCCTATACCTGGTGGTCTCCGACATCGAGGCCTGTCGCGCCGAGCTGACCGGTCGCGGCATAACCGTCAGCGAGATACGCCACAAGGACACCGACGGCGGGTGGAGCGGCAAGTTCCTCCCAGGAACCGATCCGGATCGCGGTGAGTACGCGAGCTTTGCCGACTTCCGCGATCCTGACGGCAATGCTTGGGTGGTGCAGGAGCGGAACCATAAGCCGCCTGAAAATGGCTCAGGCGCATCGCGGCAGATGGGAGGTAGCGGTGGCGGAAGGAGACACCACTCCTGAACGGGTGCGCGGGTTCTCCGACGGCGTCTTCGCCGTGCTCATCACCATTCTGGTGTTAGAGCTCAGACCGCCGACCGAGCACGGTTTCCGAGCTCTGCTTCCGCTGTGGCCCGTCGGGCTGAGCTATGTGGTCAGTTACCTGTTCATCGCGATCGTCTGGGTCAACCATCATCACCTGTTCAATTACGCGCAGGTCGCGACGTCGCGGTTGGTGTGGTCGAATTTCGCGCACCTGTTTTCGGTGTCGCTGATCCCGTTCACCACCGAGTGGATCGCCGACAGCAGGTTGGCCGCGGCACCGGTGTCCTTGTACGCCGCGGTCTTCGTGCTGGTCAACATCACCTACCTGGCGCTGTGTTGGGAAGCGATCGATCGGCCCTCGCAGCATGACGTTTCGGCGCGGATGCGGCGCATGCTGCAGATGAGATCATTTATCACGCTCGGGGTGTTCGTGACGGCGGCGCTGGTCGCCTTGTGGTGGCCGGTGGCGGCGATGTTGCTGATTGTGTTGTGCCTCGTGGGGTATCTCCGACCGGATATTCCCCAACGCAAGGATGTGCAGCCCTAGCCATGGCAACAACGCCCTCCCCGTCCGTCCTCGTCTTCGACGTCAACGAGACCTTGCTCGACATCGAGTCCCTAGCACCGCTTTTCGGTGAGTTGTTCGGCGACGAACGGATGCTGCGCGAATGGTTCGCGCAGCTGGTCATGTACTCGATGTCCATCACGCTGGCCGACAACTACGTGACTTTTCCGGTTCTTGCCCAGGGGGTGCTGCGCATGCTGGGCAACATCTACGAGGTGGACATCACAGACGGCGATCTGGACCGCCTGAAGACCGCGCTGCTCACCATGCCGGCGCACCCCGATGCCGCCGACGGACTTGCCACGCTGCGCGACAACGGATTTCGACTGGTGACCCTGAGCAACTCCCCGCCCAATCCGGACGGCCCCACGGCGCTGCAGCATTCCGGGCTGGCGGGTTTTTTCGAACACCAATTGAGCGTCGATGCCCGGAGCGTCTTCAAGCCCTCGCCCGCCGTCTATCGATATGCGTGCGAGGCGTTCGGGGTGGCTCCCGCGGATTGCATGATGGTGGCCGCGCACGTGTGGGACACCATCGGTGCGCAGAATGTCGGGTTCAGTGGAGCTCTGATCGCCCGGCGCGGCAATGCACCGCTGCCGGTGGACGGCCTGCCGCAGCCGAACATCGTCACCAGGGATCTACGCGGGCTCGCCGAGCAACTAGTCACGTCTTGATGAAGACGCAAAGCGCGCGCCGTGGCCACCAAGCGAAAGGATCGTCGACCATGGCAGCAGCTGGCGGAGGAGACTTCGATGTCGTGGTGCTCGGCGCCGGGCCGATCGGCCAGAACGCCGCCGAACGCGCCCGCGCCGCAGGACTGCGTGTTGCTCTGGTCGAGCGAGAACTCGTCGGCGGTGAATGCTCGTATTGGGCATGCGTGCCCAGTAAAGCATTGCTGCGCCCCGTGATTGCGCTTTCCGACGCCCGCAGAATCGACGGCGCGCGGGAGGCGGTCACCGGGCCGCTCAACGGCGACGCCGTGTTCGGCCGCCGCAACCGCTACGTCAGCGACTGGAACGACAGCGGCCAGGCCGACTGGGTGAGCGGGATCGGCGCGACCCTGATACGCGGGCATGGGCGATTGGACGGTGCGCGCCGCGTCGTCGTCACCGACGGCGCCGGCGAGCGGCTGGCCCTGACCGCACGGCATGCGGTGGTGATCTGCACCGGAAGCCGCCCAGCATTGCCCGACTTGCCCGGCCTCGCCGAGGCCAGGCCATGGACCAACCGGCGGGCCACCGATAGCAGCACGGTCCCGCAGCGGCTCGCCGTCGTCGGCGCTGGCGGCGTGGGCGTCGAAATGGCCACGGCGTGGCAGGGATTGGGCTCCCAGGTGACCCTGTTAGCACGGGGCTCGGGACTGCTGCCACGGATGGAGCCCTTTGTGGGCGAGCTAATCGGCCGCGGTCTCACCGAGGGCGGCGTCGACGTGCGGACGGGAGTATCGGTTCGCGCGCTGCGCCGACCGGACGATTCCCACGTAACGCTCGACTTGGACGACGACACCGAGTTGCGGGTCAACGAGGTGCTATTCGCCACCGGTCGCGCGCCGCTGACCGACGACATCGGTTTGGAGACAGTGGGCTTGAGGCCGGGCAGCTGGCTCGAGGTGGACGACACCTGCCTGGTGCGCGGCGCCGTCGAAGACGGCTGGCTCTACGCGGCCGGCGACGTCAATCACCGGGCTCTGCTTACCCATCAGGGCAAGTATCAGGGCCGCATCGCCGGTGCGGCCATCGGCGCCCGCGCAGCGGGAAAGCCGTTGGACACCAAACCGTGGGGCGCGCACGCAACGACCGCCGACCATCATGCGGTGCCGCAGGCCTTTTTCACCGACCCCGAAGCCGCAGCCGTCGGACTGACGGCTCAGCAGGCCGGACAAGCCGGGCACCGGGTCCGCACCGTCGATATCGAAATTGGCGATGTGGTGATGGGGGCCAAGCTTTATGCGGACGGCTACACGGGCCGCGCGCGGATGGTGGTCGACATGGATCGCGGCAACGTGCTCGGCGTCACCATGGTCGGCCCGGGCGTGACCGAGCTGCTCCACTCGGCCACCATCGCGGTCGCCGGCCAGGTGCCCGTCGACCGGTTGTGGCACGCCGTGCCGTGCTTCCCGACGATCAGCGAGCTGTGGCTCAGACTGCTCGAGGCGTATCGGGACACCTCCGGGCGATAATCGACCCGTGGCTACTTCAGACGGATTTCATCCAGACTTTGACGACACGGCAACGCCGCTCGAGCGCAACCGGGTACGTCACATCAAGGCGTCGGAGATCAGCTCCGACACAGCACAATCGGAGGGGCTGCGCCGCTTCGCCGCCCTGTCCGGCAGCTCGGTCGGCGCGGAGAAGCTCTGGATGGGCGAGACGCACGCGTTGCCGCGATCGGCTTCGGGCAACCACCATCACGGTGACTCCGAGACCGCCATCTATGTGCGAAGCGGCAACCCGGAGTTCGTGTTTCATGACGGCAGTGACGAGGTCCGCATCGCCGCGGCACCCGGCGACTACGTTTTCATTCCGCCGTATCTGCCGCACCGGGAGGAAAACCCCGACCCCGATACCACCGCCGAGGTGGTGATCGCCCGCAGCAGCCAGGAAGCCATCGTGATCAATCTCCCGGCTTTGTATCCGCTGGCCGACCCTCAGTAAACGGCGACCTCGATCAGGTGCCGGTCGAAGAGTGATCCTCTAATGCCCACAGCTCAGCGGCGTCCGCTGCGTCGGCCCGAACGTCTCGCGCCGCATGCCCAGCCCCCGCCAGGCCGGGCTCATTCAGCGAATTCTCAACCAATTCTTGGGAGCCGCTTGGCTTGGCTCCAAGCATTCCCAAAGTCACAGGACGCACCATCGAACGCATGACGAATGAGCAGTGGTGCGCAAACCTGGTCGAACGTTACCTGCGCACCCGCGGGCGACGGTATTTTCGCGGCCACCACGACGGCGAATACTTCTTCGTGAGCAACGCTCCGCGGCGCTTGCATGTTCACTTCGAGATCTCTGCCGCGCACGACGACGTGCTGATCATCCGCGTCAGCCCCGGGTGCTATTTCCCGGCAGCCGATCGGCCGTGGGTGACGTACTTCTGCGACCGGTGGAACCGTCACGACCGCCAGGTCACCGCGATCGTGCACGGCTCGTCGGATCCGCAGCGCATCGGCGTGATGGCCCGCAAGTCGCAATGGATCCGAAATGACGTCGGCTTCAATGACTTCGCTTCCTTCGTGGACCAGACCATCGCGGACGCCACCGAGCTGTTCGAGGAGCTGAACCCCCGGGTCGAATTGCCGCCCACGGAACGGCCGCTGCTGCGCGACGCCGGCTGAAGTGCGGACGGGCTACATCTCAGAAGGAAAGTCCGGGCGCGGGTCGCCCAGCCTGGCCCGGATCGCGCCCCACGGGTCGGCGTAGCGTCCGGGCGTATCCCGGTAGGCCGCACGGCTTTTCAGGAACCGTCGCGCGAGCGGTGAGATCAGCCGCATCGGGTACCTTCGCCACCCGGCGGCGGCTCGCATCTCGGTGAGCATGTCCGGCCACGAGTGGCGCTGGAATTGCAACACCTGCTGGGAGCGAACCGTATCCATCCAGTCCGTGACAAACCAGTCGTCGTCGCTGTCCGGGTCGCCCGGCCGGCCGACGGGCAAGACATCGACCAGACCGCGGGCGGCGGCCAGCGCCTTGCCGACATCGCCCTGCCGCAGCAGATGCGACTCGTCGCCGGCGATCAGCAGTGTCTCACCGGCGACGTCGGCGGTGACCGCTGCGGCGAAGGCGCGGGCGACGTCGCGAACGTCGACGGTGTGGATGCGGCCGTCGGCCGGCAGGGCACTCTCGAAGAACAACGCATCGACGCTGAACGGCATGGCGTCCGGTTCGACGCTGATCACCCCGGCCAGGCGCAAGATGACCCACTCGAGGTCCGATGCTTGCAGGTGCTGTTCCGCTTCGGCCTTGTGCGCGCCGTAGAGGTCGGCCGGATTCGTCGGGGAGTCCGGGCGCAGCAGCTCGGGATGCCGGTGCGGATTGCGCGCGCCGTACACGGCGTTGCTCGACGCTTGAATGAACCGCGCCGGATGACGCCTCGATTGCGCCGCGCGCAGCAACGTGGCGGTCGCGTCCACGTTGACGCGGCGCCCGAGCGCCGGCTGCCGATAGATCAGCGGTGGTATCACCGCGGCCAGGTGAACGATGGCGGTGGGCGACGTCTCGGCGAGTAGCCGGTCGACCTGGTCCGGATCGGTCAGGTCCGCCCAGCGCGGCTCGGCGCCGGCCGGCAGCGCTCCCGCGGCTTTGCGCTGGGCGGCGGTGCCCAGGTCGGTCGCGACGACGCGGTGGCCGTCGGCCACCAGGCGGCGCACCGTCTGCGAGCCGACCAGCCCGAACCCTCCAGTTACCAAGACCTTTTCGGACATGCTCCCCCACCGGCCGTCTGCCTTCCAGCAAACGGATATGCCATTCTCCTAAATGGAGAGTAGCATATGCTGATCGGAGGCTCAGGTTTGAGATTGGCGTCACACCGGCAACAACTGGCGAAGAGCAGCAACAGATAGCGGGGCAGCCATGACGGGCAACGGTGTTGACGCGGCGGAAAACCACGAAACCGCCAAATGGGATCCGGCTTTCACCAAACAGGTGGCAAAGCTGCTCGGACCGGCCATCAAACGGTACTACCGGGCCGAGGTGCGAAACATCGACAACGTCCCGGCCTCGGGTGGGGCGTTGGTGGTCTCCAACCACTCGGGCGGCATGCTGACGCCGGACGTGCTGATCTTCTCCCCGGCCTTCTACGACAGGTTCGGCTACGACCGCCCCGTCTACACGCTGGGCCATTACGGGTTGTTCATGGGGCCCTTGGACGGCTGGCTGCGACGCCTCGGGGTGATCGAGGCCAGCCGCGAAAACGCTGCCACCGCCTTGCATTCCGGTGCGGTGGTTCTGGTGTTCCCCGGCGGCGACTACGACTCCTACCGGCCGACCTTCAGCGCGAACTCCATCGACTTCAACGGCCGCACCGGCTACGTGCGGACCGCGATCGAAGCCGGAGTGCCGATCGTGCCGGCCGTATCGATCGGCGCCCAGGAGACCCAGCTGTTCCTGACCCGGGGCAACTGGCTGGCCCGCAAGCTGGGGCTGACCAAAGCGCGAATGGACATTCTGCCCATCAGCGTCGGGTTCCCGTTCGGTTTGAGCGTCATCTTCCCGCCCAACGTGCCCCTGCCGGCAAAGATCGTCACCGAGGTTCTCGAGCCAATCGACATCGCCGCCCAATTCGGCAATGACCCAGACGTCGACGAGGTCGACGCCCACGTACGCGCCGTCATGGAAGACGCGCTGAAGCGGCTTGCCGGCGAGCGCCGGTTCCCGATCCTGGGCTGACGGTATCCGGGCCGCTGGAGGTGGCGTGTGAAGAGACTCAACGGCATGGACGCGATGCTGCTCTACAGCGAGACGCCCAACCTACACACGCACACGCTGAAGGTGGCCGTCATCGACCCCACGGACTTCGACGGAGAATTCGGTTTCGAGGTCTTCTGCCGTCACGTACGCCGTCGACTCCATCTGCTAGAACCGTTGCGCTACAAGCTCGTTGATATTCCCTGGCATTTGCATCACCCGATGTGGCAGGAGAATTGCGACGTCGACCTGGACTATCACCTGCGGCGGGTGCAGGTGCCCGCACCGGGCGGTCGGCGCGAGCTCGATCAGGTGATCGGCGAGGTGGCGTCCACTCCCCTGGACCGCAGTCGTCCGCTGTGGGAGTTTCATTTCGCCGAGGGGCTGGCGGGTGGCCGGTTCGCCATGATCGGCAAGGTGCACCATGCGCTGGCCGACGGTGTCGCGTCAGTGAATCTGCTGGCGCGCGCGATGGATCTGCGCGACGGGCTCACCGACGAGCGCGACAACGACGAAGCCGGCGTCACCACCTCCAACGCCGACCTGCTGCGTGCGGCGGCCCGCGATCACGTTCGGCAGATCGGCGCCCTGCCAAGGCTCCTCAGGGACGCGGCCGTCGGGATGATGCGGGTGCGCCGCCGGTCCCGGGAGCGCGGGGGCCACCCCGACCTGGCCGACGCGTTCGACGCACCGCCGACGTTCCTCAACCATCTCGTCTCGCCGTTGCGCCGGTTCGCCAGCGCGTCGTTGTCGCTGCCGGAGGTTAAAGCGACGGCAAAGGCGTTGGGCGTCACGGTGAACGACGTGGTGCTGGCCATGGCAACCGGCGGATTGCGAACGCTGTTGCTGGCTTATGACGGTGCGGCCGACCGCCCGATCATCGCCTCGGTGCCCACGGCCACCGACAAGTCGGACCGCATCACCGGCAACGAGATCAGCGGGCTGATGGTCTCGCTGCCGGTCCATGTCGGCGATCCCGTGGAGCGGGCCCGGCTGGTCGCCCTGGCCACCAAGATCGCCAAGGAAGATCACGAAGTCCTCGGGCCGGAGCTCTACGGCAAGATGATGGCCTACCTTCCGACCGCTTTCGCCCCGGCCGCGTTCCGCTGGCTGGGTCAACGCGACGCGCCGAACAAGCTGATGAACGTCGCGGTGTCCAGCGTGGTGGGGCCGCGTGAGCGGGGCCACTTCGGTGGCGCGGCGGTCAGCGAGATCTATTCCACCGGCGTGCTGTCGCCCGGCGCCCCCGTCAACATCACCGTGTGGAGTTACGTGGACCGGCTCGGCGTCGCAGTGCTCACCGACGACCGGACCTTCAACGACCCGCACGAGGCGACGGACGCCATCGGCGCGTCCTTTGCCGAATTACGGGATGCCGCAGGCGTTTCCGCTCAGCCGGCGAGCACGCCGTCCAGCACCGAATAGAACAGGCCCAGGCCGTCATCGGACGGCCCGGTCAGCGCCTCGATGGCGTGCTCGGGATGCGGCATCAAACCCACCACGCGCCCGTTGGCGGAACTGACCCCGGCGATGTCATGCAGCGAGCCATTGGCGTTCTCGTGGTATCGGAACACCACCCGGCCCTCGCCCTCGAGCTCCTCGATCACCTCGGCAGGCGCCACGTAGCGCCCCTCCCCCGATTTCAGCGGGACCAGCAAGTCGGCGTCGGGCTCGAAGCGCGACGTCCAGGCGGTCGAGGTCGAGGCCACCCGCAGCCACACGTCGCGGCAGATGAAGTGCAGGCCCACGTTACGGGTCAGCGCCCCAGGCAACAGCCCGGCCTCGCAAAGCACCTGAAAACCGTTGCAAATCCCCAACACCGGCATGCCGCGGCGCGCGGCTTCCACCACCTCGGTCATCACCGGGGCGAACCGGGCGATCGCTCCGGCCCGCAGGTAGTCGCCGTAGGAAAACCCGCCGGGCACCACCACGGCGTCCACGCTCTTCAGATCGGCGTCGCCGTGCCACAGGTTGACCGCCTCGGCGCCGACCCGCCGCGCCGCGCGGGCGGCGTCCACGTCGTCGAGCGTGCCGGGAAACGTGATGATCCCGATGCGTGCCGTCACTGCTTCTCCCGGCTGATCGTCCAGTCTTCGATCACGGTGTTCGCCAACAGTGATTCCGCGATCTCGGCGAGCGCCGAATCGTCCACGCTGTCGTCCACTTCGAGCTCAAACCGCTTGCCTTGCCGCACTTCTGAGATTCCCGAATGCCCGAGGCGACCCAGCGCGCCCACAATCGCCTGACCCTGCGGGTCGAGAATCTCCGCTTTGGGCATCACGCTTACGATTACCCGGGCCACCGGCGCTCCTCCTCAGTTGGCGTTTCGGGCGCCACTCTACCGGCGAAAGCGCAGCTCGGGGTCACGGGCACGAGGCAATGTAGGCCTCGCACAGCGGCGCGCTCAGCGCGTTGAGCACCGGATCGTCCGCCATCGCCGGCCAGGGGGTCTGCGGCGGCGCCGTGGACCAGAGCGTGACCTCGCTGATCGTGCTGCTGGCCGGGTGCGCGAACAGATAGGTGTGCATCACGACCGGGCCGCTGATCACGGCGGCCATCCGATTCGCTTCGTCGGTGGTCAGCGATGGTGACTCCTGCGGCGCGCGCTGCTGGCAGCCCCGCAGCGCGGCGACGGCATTGCTGAACGCCGTGGCTGCGGTGGCCCCACCGTGGGCGGTGTCGCCCCGCCAGTGCAGGACCTGGGCCTGCAGCTGCCACTGTCCGTCGGCATGCTGAACCGTCGAGCGAGCCGCGACGGCCGAGTCGCGGGGATCCTGGGCCATCGGCGGCGCGGCACACAACTCCTCGAACCGGAACCGGGGGCCGGGCGCAGAACCGGTTGTCTGCACGGCCTGGCCGGCGAGCGCGGACCAGTGGTACACGGAGTCCAGCGGCACGGCGTGCTGATCGATCCACGCGGTGTTCGGGATCCGATCGCACACGGCCGGGCAAGTCTCGGGCTCCGCGTGCGCAGGGACGACGACGATCAGAGCAACCGCAAAGCTGCCGGCGAACAGCATCATGGCCAAAATCACCCGCGTCGACAGCTTGTCCATCAAGGCACAATCGTAGATATGCAGCTGACGCATTTCGGCCATTCGTGCCTACTTGCCGAGTTCGACCACACCCGCGTGCTCTTTGACCCCGGTACCTTCGCGCACGGTTTCGAGGGAATCACCGGCTTGACCGCCATCTTGATCACCCATCAGCACCCCGACCATGTCGACGTCACACGGCTGCCCGCCTTGCTCGAGGGTAACCCGGACGCGGCGCTGTACGCGGACCCGCAGACCACCGCGCAACTGGGCGCGCCCTGCCGCGAGGTCCATGTCGGCGACGAGTTGCACATCGGCGAACTGACCATTCGCGCCGTCGGCGGAAAACACGCGGTCATTCACCCGGAAATCCCTGTGATAGAAAACATTTCGTTTTTGGTGGGCGATGCCGGCCATCGCGCCCGATTGATGCATCCCGGTGACGCGCTGTTTGTGCCCGACGAGCCGGTGGACGTCTTGGCCACGCCGGCGGCCGCGCCCTGGATGAAGGTATCCGAGGCGGTCGACTACCTGCGTGCGGTGGCCCCGCAGCGCGCCGTCCCCATTCACCAGGGAATCATCGCCCCGGATGCGCGGGGAATCTACTACGGACGGCTGACCGAGATGACCAGCACCGACTTCCAGGTGCTGCCCGAAGAGGACGCCGTCACGTTTTAGCTGGGGTCACGCTGGCGTGACGCTCGCGTTCGGCGGTCACGCTGGCGTGACGCTCGCGTTCGGCGGTCACGCTGGCGTGACGCTCGACGGCAAGTGGGGCTCTGCCCTCCGGCTACATGAGGTCATCGGCGGCGCCGCGTCCGGCGGCGCGGCCGGAGAAGATGCAGCCGCCCAAGAACGTGCCTTCCAGGGCGCGGTAGCCGTGCACGCCGCCGCCACCGAACCCGGCCACCTCGCCGGCGGCATACAGACCGGTCAGCGGCGTGCCGTCGGCCTTCAACACCCGCGAGGCGAGGTCGGTTTCGATGCCGCCCAACGTTTTTCTGGTCAGGATATGCAGCTTGACCGCGATCATCGGTCCCGCCTTCGGATCGGTAAGCCGATGCGGCGCCACCACCCGGCCCAGCCGATCGCCCAGATAGTTTCGGGCGGCATGAATGGCCGTGATCTGCCCGTCCTTGCTGAACTTGTTGGCCACCTCGCGATCGCGGGCGGTGACCTCGGCCTCCACCGTGGCGTAGTCCAGCGGCTGCACATCGGGCAGCTTGTTCATCGCGGTCACCAAGTCGCACAACGAGGTCGCGCTGACGAAGTCCACGCCCCGGTCGACGAACGCCTGCACCGGGCCCGGCGGCCCGGAACGCGCCCGGTTTCGCACCAGTTCGCGGATACTCTGTCCGGTCAGGTCCGGATTCTGCTCCTGACCGGAGAGCGCGAACTCCTTCTCAATGATCTTGGCGTTCAACACAAACCAGGTGTAATCGAACCCTGACTTGGTGATGTACTCCAACGTGCCCAGCGTGTCGAAGCCGGGGTAGAGCGGGACCGGCAACCGCTTGCCACTGGCATCCAGCCACAACGACGACGGGCCGGGGATGATCCGGATGCCGTGCAAAGGCCAGACCGGGTCGTAGTTCGTGATGCCCTCGGTGTAGTGCCACATCCGGTCGGGGTTGACGACCCGCGCGCCGGCCTGCTGCGAGATGGCGATCATCCGGCCGTCGACATGGGCCGGAACCCCGCTCAGGAGTTGCTCGGGGACGCGGCCCATGCGCTTGGGCCAGTTCTTTCGCACCAGTTCGTGATTGGCGCCGATGCCGCCGCTCGTCACGATTACCGCGCCGGCACGAAATTCGAACTGTCCTATCGATTTTCGTGACGACGCGACCCCCCTCGGCGTGGCCGTCGGCTCCAGCACCGTGCCCCGGACGCCCGTCACCGCCTCGCCCTCGACGATCAACTCGTCGACCTGATGGCGGTGCGCGAAGCGCACCGATGAGCGGTCGCGCAGTTGCCGCGCGAAAATCTCGACCAGCGCGGGCCCGGTACCCCAGGTGATGTGAAAGCGGGGAACCGAATTGCCATGCCCCTGTGCGCCATACCCACCGCGCTCGGCCCAGCCCACCAGCGGGAAAAGCTTGAGCCCGCGCGACCGTAGCCAACTGCGCTTTTCCCCCGCGGCGAAATCGACATATGCGTGCGCCCATTGGCGTGGCCAGTAGTCCTCGGGACGATCGAACGCCGCAGTGCCGAGCCAGTCCTGCAACGCCAGTTCATGGCTGTCGCGGATACCCAGCCGGCGCTGCTCGGGGCTGTCGACGAAGAACAAGCCGCCGAAGGACCAGAAGGCCTGCCCGCCCAGGTTGGCGCTGTTCTCCTGGTCGACGATGAGCACCCGCAAGCCGCGATCCACCAGTTCGCAGGCTGCGACCAGGCCGGCCAGGCCCGCCCCGACGACGATGGCATCAGCGTCGAACCCCGCAACCGAAGAATCGCCCATGTCGGACCAGGGTAATGCCCCGACTGGCAGGTCAGGCAGTCGCCGCGTCAGGCGGCGTCGAGCACCGCTTTGGCCGGCTGCCAGTGGTAGACGGCGGGTGTGCAACCGTGCATCAACGCGAGGTCGACGGCGTCCACCATGGCCTGCAGCGGCCCCGGTTTGCGCAGGTGGCGGGCCGCGACCGCAACCCGCACGACGCCGCCGCGCCGGGCGATCCGCTCGGCGGACAGCACCACCATCCGGCACCACCACGGCTCGGCGAGAAAGCCCTCGCCGATGCCGAGGACGCGTGCGCGGACAGTGGTGTGACGAACCAGGTCGGTGATCCCGTGCAGATCGGCCAGCAACCGGAATCCGTTGTCCGGCAACGTCTTCACAACACCGGGTGACACCACCCAGCCGGGCGCCGCGAACAATCGGGTACGCAACCCGAGGTGCTCGAGGACCCGGTCGGCGGCCGTCAATCGCAGGTTGGCCTCATGCGCCCGCAGGATCGCGAATTCGCCGCGACGCTTCTTGGTGACCGCGTCGTCATAGCCATGCAGCACGATGGCGTCACCGCCGGCGCGACGGTTGCTCAGCCACCCGACGGTTTCCGGGTCCTGGTCGAGCCGGTAGTCACCGGACAGGCGGGGAGCCACGAGTAACGACACCGGCACCTCGCGGGCATCCATTTGCGCGCAGAACGCATCGACGTCGGGCAGGGTGCGTTCCCCGATTCCCGAGATCGAGACGATCAATTTTCCAGACACACCAGCAGTTTGCCGATCCCAAGTGTCGCGATGGTGAAGGACACGCAGACAGCAGGCGTATACGCACTCACCCAAGCCCTAAGTTTCGGCGCCGGCCTTGCCCCAACCGCGACCGCCGCGAGCGTCAGCCGACGTGATCAGTTCGATATGCTAAGCAACGCCATGGACGAGGCCTCGTACGCAGCGGCCAAAACGCCGCTGCCGCACGCCCCCACCGGACAGCCGGGCGTCGAGGAACGGGACTATCCCGACAAGCTCGACGCCCCGCTGTTGCGGATCTCCGGTGTGTGCATCTTGGCCACGGTGATGGCGATCCTGGACGTCACGGTCGTCAGCGTCGCGCAACGCACCTTCATCGACCAATTCGCGTCCTCGCAGGCCGTCGTCGCCTGGACGATGACCGGCTACACGCTCGCCTTGGCGACCGTGATCCCGATAACCGGCTGGGCGGCCGACCGGTTCGGCACCAAACGGCTCTTCATGGGCTCCGTGGTGGCCTTCATGCTGGGCTCGCTGCTGTGTGCGATTGCGGCAAACATCGTGCAGCTCATCGTCTTTCGTGTGGTCCAGGGGGTCGGCGGTGGCATGCTGCTGCCGTTGGGTTTCATGATCATGACTCGCGAAGCGGGCCCCGGGCGGCTCGGGCGCCTGATGTCGATACTGAGCATCCCGATGCTGCTCGCCCCGATCGGCGGGCCGATCCTGGGCGGCTGGCTGATCGACACCTCGAGTTGGCGGTGGATCTTTCTGATCAATGTGCCGATCGGGTTGCTCACTATCGCGCTGGCCGCCGTCATCTTCCCGCGGGATCACCCGGCGCGGTCGGAGACCTTCGACGCCGTCGGCGTGCTGCTGCTCTCGCCGGGGCTGGCGACGTTTTTGTTCGCGGTGTCCTCCATTCCGGGCCGCGGCACCGTGGCCGACCGCCACGTGGTGATACCGGCGATGATCGGAATGGCATTGATCGCGGGCTTCGTCGCGCACGCCTGGCATCACGCCGAGCATCCCCTGATCGATCTAAGGCTATTCCGCGATCCCGTGCTCACCCACGCAAACGTGACGATGCTGGTCTTCGCCGGCGCGTTCTTCGGCGCCGGCCTGCTCCTGCCGAGCTATTTCCAGCAGGTTTTGCACCAAACGCCGATGCAGGCGGGGGTACACATGATCCCTCAGGGGCTGGGCGCCATGCTGACCATGCGGCTGACCGGACCGCTGGTGGACAGGCAGGGCCCGGGCAAGATCGTGCTGGTCGGGATCGCTCTGATCACCGCCGGCCTGAGCACCTTCGCCTTCGGTGCGGCCACCCAGGCCCACTATCTACCCACGCTGCTGGTGGGGCTGGCGATCATGGGCCTGGGCATGGGCTGCACGATGATGCCGCTGTCGGTGGCCTCGGTGCAGGCGTTGGCGCCCCATCAGATCGCCCGGGGTACGACGCTGATGAGCGTCAGTCACCAGGTCGGCGGCTCGATCGGAACCGCCCTGATGTCGATGATCCTGACGAACCAGTTCCTGCGGAGCCCCAACATCGTCGCGGCGAACAAGCTCGCCGCCCTGCATCAGCGGGCGGCCGTCGACGGGGTGCCGCTCGACCAATCCGCAATACCCCGGCAGTCGCTCGACCCGGGATTTTCGAGCAATGTGGTGCACGATCTTTCACACGCCTACACCGCGGTCTTCGTGATTGCCGTCGTGCTGGTGGTGTGCACCCTCATTCCGGCGTGGTTTTTGCCTAAGCAGCCGGCGAGCGAAACGGCCGGCGAATAGCGCGATCGCTCGCGCGGACCGTCGGCCGGCCTGCAGCGTCCTAGGTCGACGACTGGGCCTCGGCCGCGGCCAACAGCCACGCGTATTGGAAGGCGGTTTCCTCCCAGCCCTTATAGCGGCCACTGACGCCGCCGTGCCCGGCGTTCATCTGGGTCTTCAACAGGACCTGATTGCCGGCACCGTTGGCGTGGCGCAGCGCCGCAACCCATTTGGCCGGCTCCACGTAGTAGACCCTCGTATCGTTCAGCGACGTCATCGCCAGAATCGCCGGATACCGCTTCGCCTCGACATTCTCATACGGCGAGTAGGACTTCATGTAGGAGTAGACGTCCTTGTCCGCCAATGGGTTTCCCCATTCATCCCATTCGGTGACGGTCAATGGCAGCGAGGGATCCAGAATGGTGGTCAGCGGGTCGACGAACGGGACTTGCGCGAGAATGCCGGCGAAAAGCTCCGGCGCCAGATTGGCCACCGCGCCCATCAACAAACCGCCGGCGCTGCCCCCCAGGGCCACCAGCTGACGCTCCCGGGTGACCCCGACATCCACCAAATGCCTTGCGACCGCGACGAAGTCGGTGAAGGTGTTCTTCTTCTCCAACAGCTTGCCGTGCTCGTACCACAGCCGGCCCATCTCACCGCCGCCACGCACGTGGGCGATGGCGAACACCATGCCTCGGTCCAGCAGCGACAGCCGGGCGATGGAAAAGCTTGGGTCGGTGCACAGCTCGTAAGCGCCGTAACCGTAAAGCAATGCCGGTGCCGGGAATTCGATGTCGGCGCGGTGCACGATCGACACCGGGATGCGGGTGCCGTCGTCGGCGATCGCCCAGTCACGCCGTTCCACGTAGTCGCCCGTCCGATAATCGCCGAGGACGGGCTGCTCGCGCAGCAAGGTGCGTTCACCGGTGGCGAGGTCGATGTCGTAGACCCGCGCCGGAGTGACCAGCGATCCCGCCCTGATCCGCAGCTTGGGCGCCGCCCAGTTGGGGTTGCCGGCGGGACCGGCCGTCATCAGCTCGGAGTCGAACGAAATTTCTTCGGGCTGTGCGTATGTGCCGTCCCCGTTGAGGGGCCACAGCTGCATCCGGGGCAATGCCTCGCGCCGATAGCTGACGACCAGGAGGCCGGCGAAAGCATCGATACCGTCGAGCCGGACGTCGTTGCGGTGCGGGATCAGGGTGCGCTGCCGGGCCGGATCGCTGACCGGCGCCTCAACGAGAGTGAAGTTGACCGCGCCGTCGTTGTGCAGGATCAAGAACCGGTCCTGGCCACCGATGACCGCGTGCTCGACCGCGTACTCGACGCCTTCGCGACGGGGCAGCACGACGGTGAACCGGGCCTGCGGGTCGGCGGCGTCGGCGTATCGATACTCGGAGGTGATCGAGGATCCCGAGGCGATGAAGACGTAGGCCTCGCTGCGGGTCAGCCCCACGCCGAGCCAATACTTTTCGTCCGCTTCGTGATACACCAGCTCCGACTCGGCACCGGAGCCCACCCGATACCGCCACACCTTGTCGGGGCGGTGGGCGTCGTCCAGGGTCAGGTAGTACATGGTGCGGTTGTCGGCGGCCCATGTCGCACCGGCCCCGATGTCGGCGATCTCGTCGGGAAGCAGTTCGCCGGTACGTAAGTCTTTGAACCGCAACGTGTATCGCTCATCGCCGAGGGTGTCGACCGAGTACGCCAGCAGATTCCCGTCCAGGCTCACCGTTGCGGCGCCGAGGGAGAAGAACTCGTGACCCTCGGCTTCGACATTGGAATCGAGCAGGATCTGCTCGCCCGGTATCTGGGTGTTCTCGTCCAGGGTCGGCGGATCCCAGTCGTCGGAGCCGCTTATCGGACAACGACATTGGACACGGTATTGCTTGCCCTCGTAGGTGCGCGCGTAGTACCACCACTCGCCCTGCCGGGTCGGTACCGACAGGTCCGTCTCCTTGGTGCGCGCCTTGATCTCGTCGAAGATCTGTTGCCGCAGCGGTTCGAGGTGGGCGGTCATCCGATCGGCGTATGCGTTTTCCGCCTCGAGGTGGGCGATGACTTCGGGGTTGGCTTTTTCGCGCAGCCACTCATACGGATCGATGAAGACGTCGCCGTGATGCTCGCGCCGGCTATCCACTCGCTTGGCGACAGGAGGTTCCAATTCGTCCAGGTGCGCTTCGGTCATGCGGGGGGACCGATCCAGCCGTCGAAGCTCAGGCCGGAAATGCGTTCGTAGGCTTCGATATACCGATCACGGGTGGCATCGATGATGGGTTCCGGCAGCGGTGGCGGCGGTTGTGAGCCGTGCCGGTCCCAGCCCGACTCGGGGCCGGTCAGCCAGTTGCGGACGAACTGTTTGTCGAAGCTGTTCTGGACGACGCCCTCCTGGTACTCGTCGGCCGGCCAGTAGCGGGACGAATCCGGGGTGAAGATCTCATCGGCCAGCAGCAGGTTGCCGTCTCGGTCGGTGCCGAACTCGAACTTGGTGTCGGCGATGATGATTCCCTTCCGGAGCGCGTGATCGGCGGCCTGAACATAGATTTGCAATGTGCGGTCGCGGAGTTGATTGGCGGGCACGGGACCGACCATCTCGATGACCCGCGCGAACGGAATGTTCTCGTCGTGGTCGCCCAGTGCGGCTTTCGTCGCGGGGGTGAACAGGGGTTGGGCGAACCTGCTGGCTTCGACCAGTCCCGGCGGCAGCGTGATGCCGCAGACCGTTCCGGTCGCCTGGTAATCCAGCAATCCCGAGCCGGTCAGGTAGCCGCGCGCCACGCATTCGATCGGAAGCATTTCCAGCTGGTGCACCACCAGCGCGCGGCCCAGGACCTCGTCGGGAATGCGTGGATCGTCCGGCGGCCCGGCCAAGTGGTTGGGGGCGTCGACGAGTCCGAAGAAGAAGACGCTCATCGCGGTGAGGATGCGGCCCTTGTCCGGGATAGTGCTGTCCAGGACGAAGTCGTACGCCGAGATTCGGTCCGTGGCGACGAGCAGCAGGTGCTCGTCGTCGATGCGATACAGCTCGCGGACCTTGCCGCTGGCCAGATGCTGGTAGTCGGACAGTGCAGGCATCCGGTCAGCCTATCGGGCACCCGCCAACCGGCTTTGTGCTGGGATCGGGGCTATGACACCGCGGTTTCTGCCCTACTCCACCAGGCCCGGCCGGCTGGCTGTCCAGCTGTTCAGCGACCTCGCCGTCGTCGTGTGGACGGTGCTCTGGCTGCTCGTCGGCCTAGCCGTCTACGACGCGATCGCCACCATCGCCGACGCCGGCCGGCAGGTCGAGACCGGCGCGAACGGGATCGCCGGCAACCTCGCGTCCGCCGGCCACGGAGCCCAGCACATTCCGGTGGTGGGCGACACGGTGAGCAAGCCGCTCAACTCCGCCAGCCACGCCGCGCTGGACATCGCCGGCGCGGGCCATGATCTGGACAGCGCGGCGAGCTGGCTCGCGGTGCTGCTCGCGATGGCCGTTGTCGCGGTGCCGCTCCTGGTCGCGGTAGTACCGTGGCTGTTTCTGCGGCTGCGGTTCTTTCGGCGCAAGTTGACCGTGACCGCTCTGGCCGCAACCCCGGCCGGTGCGCAATTGCTTGCGCTGCGCGCGCTGACCAACCGTCCGCCCCGCAAGTTGATCGCCGTCAGCGCGGATCCGGTTGGCGGATGGCGCCGTGAGGATCCGGCCACCATCGGGGCCCTGGTCGCGCTCGAACTACGGTCGGCCGGTATCGCGGTCCGCGGGAGTCAGCAGCGCCCGCGACAAGAGCAGTAGCCCGGCGACGACCACAACGAGCCACGCGGCCATCGCATCCCAGAAGAACACCAGCGAAACGGTGAACAGCGACGGCTGATCGAACACGCGCGCCATGGCGAAGCTGGCCGCGGAGTACATGCCCAACGGAAACACGAAGGCCCACCACACACCGGCGAATCTCAGCATGTTGGGGTACCGCCTGATGCGGTGCAGCGCAAAGTAGATCAGCGGCGGTATCCACAGCGTGGCCGTCATCCACGTCACGATCATGACCGCGCGCACCGGGCCGCCCAGCCATGCGGGAGCCACGGCGTGGATGTTGTCGCCGGCCAGCGTCGCAATCGCCATGGCGCCCATCAGGAGCCAGGTGTCGGGTTCGAAGCCGTCGCGGTCCTGTCGTTCGTTCACCACACGCCACATGGTCAGCCACGTCATCAGGCCATAGATGCACAGCGCCGCCACCCATCCGGCCACGGCCACCGCCAGCCACCAGTGATGGCCGGTTTGTCGGGCCGCCCGGGCGATCACGATCGCCAAACCGGAGGTTCCCACACTGCCCAGTTGCCAGGGGCCGTGGGCGCGGTCGCGCAGCTCGGTCCACCGGTGCGCCAACATATTTCGCGCGCTGAACAGGATCAGTATCAGCCAGGCCGCCAGGCCGACCCCGCCGAGGATCCGCGCCACCCACACGTTCGACGACAAGCGAGTGTCGATTACCGCACAGGCGGCGACGAACGTGATCAGTCGCAGCGTGACGTTGGGGTCGGTGAAGTCCCAACGCAACCCTTGGCCCGGGGTGGCGGCCTTCGCGGCGACCAGGGCAACCAGAAACAACAGCCCGGCAGTGGCGATGACACCCATCGTGTCGCTGATCAACCGGTACCCATGATTGTGCGCGTCGATCGACAGTATTCCCGTCGCCATCACCGCCGCGAACACATCGGGTGAGGGCTCGACGTCGGCGAACCGGATCGTCACGGTTCTTCGCGGAGCTCAACGACGAGGTGCCGGATGCCGGTGTGCCGATTGCTGCGGGTCCATTCGACCGGCCGGACAACTCGCACCCCGCCGAAGCGAGACAGCAGCTCTTCGAACAACACCCGCAGTTCCAGCCGGGCTAGATTGGCACCCAGGCAGTAGTGCACGCCCTGACCGAAGCCCAGATGCGGATTCGGCTTCCGCGAGATATCGAATTCGTCGGCGTTCCCGAACACCCCGGCGTCACGATTCGCCGAGCCTTCCCAGATCTGTATTTTCTGCCCCACCTCGATCGACTGCCCGGCCAGGGTTACGGCGCGAGTGGCGGTGCGACGCTTGGAGGGCGACGGCGACGTCCACCGCACCATCTCCTCGACGGCCGTGGGCAGCACATCGAGATCGCCTCGTAGCGACTGCAATTGGTGCGGATGGTGGGCCAACGCCAGCAGGCCGCCCGCCACCGCGTTGCGCGTCGTCTCGGCGCCGGCGCTGAACAACAGACTGAAGAACAGGTACAGCTCGAGGTCGGATAGGGCCGATCCGGCACCGCTGTCGCAGTCATCCAGCATCGCGTTCGCGACGACCGACAACATGTCGTCGGTGGGCTTTTCGCGCTTGGACGCGATCAGCCGCTGGCCGTACTGATACATCCGCGACCCGGCCTCTTCGACAGAGAGCTGCGACAGCGACGCCTTGCGCGAGCCGCCGAAGTCGAACTGCGGCTCGATCGCCTCGAACAGCCAATGCCGTTCGGATTCAGGCACTCCCAGCAGGATGCAGATCATCTGCATCGGCAATTCGGCGGCGATGTCCACCAGGAAGTCGAACGGCTCGCCGGGCACCACCGCGTCCAGCAGCCGGCGCGCCCTGGTCCGCAGGTCGTCCTCGACCAGCCTGATCATCCGCGGTGTCAACCCCGAGCTGACCAGGCGCCGAATCTGTGAATGCCGCGGATCGTCCATCATGTTGAGCACCTGACCCGCGATCGACAAATCCTGCAACAGCGTGCCGCCGTACGGCCGCGAGCCACCCGTGACCGATGAATAGGTCACCGGATCCTTCAGCACCTCAAGCGTTTCCGCGTAGGTGGCCACCGACCAGAAGCCTTCGCCGTCCGGGGTGTTGTCGGTCGGTGCGTGCCAGTACACCGGCGCCTCACGACGGTGGATCGCGAACAGATCGTGCGGAAATCCGTTGGCGAAGTTGTCCAGATCGGTGAAATCGATTTCGGCGAGCGCGCCCGCCAGCGTCACAGGATCGCGCCCGGGGCGTACTTGGCCGCGTCCGGGTAGCGGTTCACCAGCGCGTCGACCTGCGCCGCCACCTCGTCCACCTGGTCACCGGCGGCACCGGTGAAAGCCTTCTTGTCGGCCAGCGCGGCGTCCAGAGCGGCCCGGTCCAGCGGCAGGCGTTCGTCGGCGGCCAGGCGCTCCAACAGGTCGGGCTCGGCTCCGTGTTCGCGCATGGCCAGTGCGGTGGCCACCGCGTGTTCGCGGATCACGTGATGCGCGGTCTCGCGTCCCACGCCGGCGCGCACCGCGGCGATCAACACCTTCGTGGTGGCCAGGAATGGCAGGTAGCGATCCAGCTCGCGGCCGATCACGGCCGGATAGGCACCGAACTCGTCGAGCACCGTCAGGAACGTCTCGATCTGCCCGTCGATCGCAAAGAAGCTGTCCGGCAACGCCACTCGGCGCACCACCGAGCAGAACACGTCACCCTCGTTCCACTGCGCCCCCGCCAGTTCCGCGGCCATCGAGGCGTAGCCCCGCAGCGCTACCTGCAGCCCGTTGACTCGTTCGCAGCTGCGGGTGTTCATCTTGTGCGGCATGGCCGAGGAGCCCACCTGTCCGGGCGCGAATCCCTCGGTAACCAGTTCATGCCCGGCCATCAGCCGGATGGTGTGGGCCATCGATGACGGTCCCGCGCCCAGCTGCACCAGCGCCGAAACCACGTCGTGGTCCAGCGAACGCGGATACACCTGCCCTACGCTGGTCAATACCGTTGCGAAACCCAAGAATTCGGCTACGCGCCGCTCGAGCTCGGCCAGCTTGGCCGCGTCACCATCCAGCAGGTCGAGCATGTCCTGCGCGGTGCCCATCGGGCCCTTGATGCCGCGCAGCGGGTAGCGGTCGATCAATTCGCGCAGCCTGGTCAACGCGATCAGCGTTTCCTGGGCCGCCGAGGCGAACCTCTTGCCCAACGTGGTCGCCTGCGCGGCGACGTTGTGGCTGCGTCCGGCCATCACCAGGTCGCGGTAGGCCACGGCCCGCTCGGCGAGCCGCGCGGCGACGGCCACGCCGTGACCGAAGACCAGCTCCAGCGAGCGCCGAATCTGAAGTTGCTCCACGTTCTCGGTCAGGTCGCGACTGGTCATGCCCTTGTGCACGTGCTCGTGACCGGCCAGGGCGTTGAACTCCTCGATGCGCGCCTTGACGTCGTGGCGCAGTGCCCGTTCCCGGTCCGCGATGGACGCCAGATCGACGTCCTCGATCACCCGCTCGTAGTCGGCGACGGCTTCGGAAGGCACCGCAACACCCAGCTCCGCCTGCGCGCGCAGCACCGCCAGCCACAGCCGCCGCTCCGCGACGACTTTGGCCTGCGGCGACCAAATCGCGACCATCTCGGCACTGGCGTACCGAGTGGCCAGCACATTCGGAATGCTCACTTGGTCCTCACGAACACACAGCTTACGGTCGCGCTCGTAGCCTATGCGGATGTACTTCGCCGGCGTCGACCTTGCGTGGGCTGGTCGTAACCCGACCGGCGTCGCGGTGGTGGACTCCGCCGGCACCCTGGTGAGGGTGTGCGCGGTCCGCGACGACGACGAGATCCTGGCGGCGTTGCGCCCCTACGTGCAGGGCGATTGCGTGGTCGCCTTCGATGCGCCGCTGGTGGTGAACAACCCGACCGGCCAGCGCCCGGCCGAGAACGCGCTCAACCGCGATTTCCGCAGGTACGAGGCCGGCACCCACCCCTGCAACACCGGAAAGCCCGAATTCGCCGCCGGCCCCCGCGCGGGCCGCCTGGCCGCGACGCTGAGCCTGGATCTCGATCCGCGATCGCCGGCCGCGCGGCGCGCCATCGAGGTCTACCCGCATGCGGCCACCGTCGCCCTGTTCCAGTTGGAGCGCACGCTCAAATACAAGGCAAAGCCCGGGCGCACCGTCGACGGGCTCAAATCCGAGCTGCTGCTGCTGATGGACGGCGTCGAGCGGCTGGCGCACGCCCTGGTACCGCTCCGCGTGACCGGGCACGACGGGTGGATCGCGCTGCGCCGGGCCGTCGCGGCCGCGCAGCGCAAAAGCGAGCTGCGCCGCGCGGAGGATCCCGTCGACGCCGTGGTCTGCGCCTACGTGGCGTTGTATGCGCAGCGCCAGCCGGGGGAAGTGACGATCTACGGCGACCCCGACACCGGACACATCGTGACGCCGTCGCCGCCGGTGGATCCGGTCCGCGGATAGGGGTCGGTCAGATCTGCACGGGCCGCTGATCGATCGGCGCGAGCACCTCGATGAGGTCGACCACCGCACCCTGCGCCGCCGCACGCGGATCCCGGCCCTCCACCAGGGCCGAAACCACCGAACCGTCCACCGCGCAGATCAGCGTGCACACCAGTTCGATGTGCACCGAGCGACCCGAGCGCTCGATGGCCTCGGCCACCGCCTCGGCGCGCTGGCGCAGGCTGCGACGCATGGTGTCGCGCAGCGCGGGCAGCCGGATGCACGCGATGTGACGCTCGTAGCGCGAGATCAGCTGTTCGGTAAGGCCCGGGCCGGACACGTCGCCCACGAGCAGATCGGCCAACACCTCGGCGATGGTCTCCGGTCCCCGGCGCCGCCGCGACAAGGCGCTGACCCGCGACCGCAACTGCGCCACCTCGATCATGGCGATGTGTTCGACGGCGCGCGCGATCAGATCGTCGAGCGAGGAGAAGTAGTAGGTCGTGGATGCCAACGGCAATCCGGCACGCCGCGCGACCGCCCGGTGCCGCACCGCTTCGAACCCGCCCTCGGCCAGCAGCTCCGCGGCGGCGCTGACGAGCGCATACCGCCGGCGTTCTCCTTTTGGAGTAACCGCTGCAGTCACGAGTAGCCATCGTGCCAGCCAAAGTGGTACTGCGATGCCATTTCGGCCAAACGGCCAGGGCATAATGGCCCGCATGCCCGACTTGAGCCGACGCGCCCTGCTCGGCCTCGGCGCCAGCGCGGCCGTGGGGGCGGTGGGCGCCTACGGGCTCGACATCCTGTTAGAGCCACGCACATCTCACGCCATGCCGGTGTCGACGGCCGGCACCCAGGTGCCGTTCGCGCCGCCGCCGAACCCACCTCGCGATCCGGCTCCACCGCCGGCGGCCGCGCCCACCATGGTGACCGGTTCCTTCGTCTCCGCCGCACGCGGTGGGGTGAACACGAACTGGGCCATCGCCCGTCCGCCGGGCCAGACGAAACCGCTGCGACCCGTGATCGCACTGCACGGCAAGGGCAGTGACGCGTCCACCGTGATGGCGGGCGGCGTCGAACACGGTCTCGCACAGGCCGTCGACGCCGGGCTGCCGCCATTCGCGGTGGTCGCCGTCGACGGCGGCGGCGGCTATTGGCACAAACGGGCTTCCGGTGAGGACAGCGGCGCCATGGTGCTCGACGAGCTCATCCCGATGTTGGGCAACCAGAACCTGGACACCTCGCGAGTGGCGTTCCTGGGCTGGTCGATGGGCGGCTACGGGGCATTGCTGCTGGGCGGCCGGTTGGGGCCGGCCCGCACCGCGGCGATCTGCGCGGTCAGCCCGGCGCTGTGGATGTCCTCGGGTGCGGCCGCGCCCGGAGCCTTCGACGGCCCGGACGACTTCGCGGCGAACTCGGTGTTCGGCATGCCCGCCCTGGCCTCGATCCCCATCCGAATCGACTGCGGCGACAGCGATCCGTTTTACAGCGCGACAAAGCAATTCATTGCGCAACTGCCCAATCCGCCGGCGGGTGGCTTCTCGCCCGGTGGGCACGACGGGGCTTTCTGGAGTTCGCAGTTGCCCGCCGAGCTGACCTGGATGGCACCGCTGCTGACGGCGTAGCAAGTTAGGCTCGCGGGGGTGACGGCACCTTTCGACTGGACCTTCCCGTACGCCTGGCCGCGCAAGCCCATCCTGGCGGAAAACGTTGTGTGCACATCGCAACCGCTTGCCGCCCAGGCGGGCCTGCGGATGCTCGCGCAGGGCGGCAGCGCGGTGGACGCGGCCATCGCCACCGCCGTCACCCTGACCATCGTGGAGCCGGTATCCAACGGCATCGGTTCGGACGCCTTCGCCATCGTGTGGGACGGCAAGCAGTTGCACGGGCTGAACGCCTCAGGCCGCTCACCCGCGGCCTGGACACCGGAATACTTTGGCGGCAAGGAAGTTCCGATCCTCGGCTGGAATTCGGTGACCGTGCCCGGCGCGGTGTCGGCGTGGACGGAACTGCATGCGAAGTTCGGCAGGCTCCCGTTCGAGCGGCTGTTCGAACCCGCAATTAGCTACGGCCGCAACGGATTCCTGGTTTCTCCGACGGTCGCGGAGCAGTGGGCGGCGCAGGTTCCGCTGTTCGAGAAGCAGCCGGGCTTCGCCCAGGCGTTTCTGCCCGGCGGGCGGGCGCCGAGACCCGGCGAGCGATTCAGTTTGCCCGATCATGCTGCAACCCTCGAGACGATCGCCGCGACCAACGGCGAGGCGTTCTACCGTGGGGAACTGGCCGCCAAACTCGAGGCGCACGCGCTGGACAACGAGGGCGCCATGCGGGCCAGTGACCTGGCGGCTCACCGTGCCGACTGGGTCGGTACGGTCGACGGCGGCTACCGCGGGTATACGGTGCACGAGATCCCGCCCAATGGGCAGGGGATCGTCGCGCTGATCGCCCTGGGCATCCTCGAGCATTTCGACATGGCCTCGCTGCCAGCGGATTCCGCCGACAGCGTGCACCTGCAGATCGAAGCGGTGAAGCTGGCGTTCGCCGACGCCCATGCTTATGTCGCCGACATCGAGCACATGCCGTGGGGGCCGGAACGGCTAATGGACACGGAGTACCTGAGGCGGCGCGCGGCGCTGATCGACCGCGGGCGGGCCAGGCCGGCAGCCGCCGGCGCCCCTGCGGGCGGCACCGTCTATCTGACCGCGGCCGACGCCGGGGGGATGATGGTGTCGATGATCCAGTCGAACTACATGGGGTTCGGTTCGGGTGTGGTGGTGGGGGGCACCGGGATCTCGCTGCAGAACCGGGGTGCGAATTTCGTTGCGGCCCGCGGACATCCGAACGCAGTGGGCCCGAACAAGCGCCCGTACCACACCATCATCCCGGGATTTGTGACCAAAGACGGCGCCGCGGTGATGAGCTTCGGGGTGATGGGCGGAATGATGCAGCCACAGGGACACGTGCAGGTGATGGTGCGCATCGCCGATCATGGGCAGAACCCGCAGGCGGCGTGCGACGGCCCGCGGTTTCGGTGGGTGGAGGGCATGCAGGTCAGCTGCGAAACAGGGTTCCCGGCCTCGACGCTGGACGAGTTGCGCCGGCGCGGACACGATCTGGTTGCCGTCGACGACTACAACCAATTCGGCAGCTGCCAGGCGATCTGGCGTCTCGAGGGCGGCTATGTCGCGGCCAGCGATCCGCGGCGGGACGGTCAGGCCGCCGCCTTCTAGACGCGGATCTTCCCCTCGGCAGCCAGCTGGGCGATGTCGCTGCGGAAATGACTGCCCGGCAGCCGAATTGAACGAACGACCGCATAGGCTTTGGTCCGCGCGGCGGTCAGGTCGGCACCCGTGCCCACCACCGACAAGACCCGGCCGCCCGAGGAGACGATTTCGCCGTCGTCGCGACGCGCGGTGCCGGCGTGCAGCACCCCGTCGGCTTCCGAGCCGACGATGACGTCACCCACCCGGGGGCGTCCGGGGTAGCTCTCCGCGGCCACCACCACTGTCACGGCGGCACCGTCGTGCCAGCGCAACTCGCCGAAGTCTGCCAGTGTCC
This sequence comes from Mycobacterium sp. 852002-51971_SCH5477799-a, assembly GCF_001667145.1. Taxonomy (GTDB): domain Bacteria; phylum Actinomycetota; class Actinomycetes; order Mycobacteriales; family Mycobacteriaceae; genus Mycobacterium. The sequence continues at coordinate 26,599 of NZ_LZIF01000005.1, read as the reverse complement.
CACTGCCGGCCGCGTACAACAGCTGCCCGAGCGGCGATTCCAGCAGCGCCAGCACCGCCTGCGTCTCGGGATCACCGAAGCGGCAATTGAATTCGACCACCGCGGGTCCGTTCGACGTGATGGCGAGTCCGGCATACAGCAATCCGCTGAACGAGCTGTCACGCGCAACCATCTCGGCCGCAACGGGTTCGACGATGTTGCGGACCACGTCGCGGTACACCTCGTCGGGCAGCCACGGCACCGGCGCGTAGGCGCCCATGCCGCCGGTGTTGGGACCGCTGTCGCCGTCGCCGACGCGCTTGAAATCCTGTGCCGGCAGCAACGGCACCACGGTTTCGCCGTCGACCACGCAGAACAGCGACACCTCCGGGCCGTCCAGGTAGGACTCCAGCAGCACCGGGTGCCCCGCCTCGAGGAGCCCGGCGGCGTGCGCGCGTGCGACGCCGCGATCCGCGGTCACCACCACGCCCTTGCCCGCGGCCAGGCGGTCGTCCTTCACCACCCAGGCCGCATGCCCCGCCGGCGGGCCGAACCGGTCCAGGGCGACGTCTAAATGCGCGGGGGTATCGACGATTTCGCTGGTGGCGGTGCGCACCCCCGCCGCGGCCATGACCTCCTTGGCGAAAGCCTTCGAGCCTTCGATGCGAGCGGCCTGCTTGCTGGGGCCGAAGCAGACGATGCCGGCGGCTCGCACCGCGTCGGCCACCCCCAGGACCAGCGGAACCTCGGGACCGATGACCACCAGGTCGGCGCGGACCTCGCGCGCCAGGGCGACGACGTCTTGCGCCGAGGTGACGTCGACCTCGTGCTGGTCGGCCAGCCGCGCGGTGCCGGCGTTGCCGGGAGCGACCGCCAGCCCCGTGACCTGGGGGTCTTTGCGAAGCGCCAACAGCAGCGCATGCTCACGGGCACCGGAACCAATCACCAGGACACGCACGACACGTCAGACTAGCCGGTGCAGCGGCGCACACCCACAGTCCGGAGGATTCAGAGGATTTTCTCGAGCAGCGCCTTGAGGTCGTTGCGCTGCGCCACGGTGAGGCGCCCGAGGCGCTTGTCGAACTCGTCGGAGAGCATTCTCAGGCCTTTCCTGGCCGCCTGACGCCCGGCCGGGGTGAGCAGCAGCCGGTGCCGGCGCAGATCGGACGGATCGATCTCGCGACGCACGAACCCTGCCGCCTCGAGCCGCTTCAGGTACAACGTCACCGTCGCCTTGGGCATGCTCAACGCCGCCGCCAGCTCGGCCGGGTAGGGGTGCTCGTCGATCTCGGCGAGCAGGAAGAGCTCCTTGGACTCGAGGCCCAGCGCGCAGATGTCGGCCTCGGCGCACGAGATGACCGAGAGCAGCACCCGGTAGTTCAGTGACCAGATCTTGGCCGCATCGACCGCAGACATCGACTTGCCAGATCGTTCAGCTATGAACTAGTTTTATTTTGAACAACCTCATAGTCGAACAACCTACCAGGAAGTGGGCAGCATGCCGCTGGATCAATATGTGACACTCGGGCGATCCGGTTTGCGCGTCAGCCCCCTGTGCCTGGGCGCGATGACATTCGGTGAAGACCTCGGCTGGGGCACCAGCGTGGAAGAGTCCCAACAGATCATCGACCGCTACCTCGAACTCGGCGGCAACTTCATCGACACCGCCAACTTCTACACCCGTAGCCACTCCGAGAAGATCATCGGCGACCACGTCGGGCGCCACCCAGCCCGCCGCGATCGGCTGGCGATCGCGACCAAGTTCAGTGGCAACCTGTATCCCGGTGATCCCAACGGCGGCGGCTCGGGCCGCAAGTCGCTGATCAACGCCTGCGAAAACTCGTTGCGGCGCTTGCAAACCGACTACATCGACCTGTACTGGCTGCACATCTGGGACTCCACCACCCCCATCGAGGAGACCATGGCGGCACTCGAGGACCTGGTTCGCGCCGGCAAGGTGCGCTACATCGGCGTCTCGGACACCCCGGCGTGGAAGTCGCCCAGGCCAACCTGATCGCCGATTTCCGCGGCTGGCCGGCGTTCGTCGGGCTGCAGGTCGAGTACTCGCTGCTGGAGCGCGCCATCGAACAGGATTTGGTGCCGATGGCGTCCGAATTCGGCCTCGGCATCACCCCATGGTCGCCGCTGAAGAGCGGCGTGCTGAGCGGCAAATACACCCGCGCCAACAGCGGCCGGCACACCGCCGACCGCGGCGCCATGGTCGACGCCTTCCTCAACGAAAGAACCTACGCCGTCATCGACGAACTCGAAGCCATCGCCAAGGCGCACGAGACCACCGTCGCCAGTGTGGCGCTGGCCTGGGTGCGCGCGCAGCGCGCCGTCTCGTCCGTCATCATCGGGGCGCGCCGGCTCTCCCAGCTCGAGGACAACGTCCGAGCGGTCGACGTGAATCTCGCCGCCGACGAGCTGGCCCGGCTGGACACGCTGACCAAGCCCAGGTTCGGCTTCCCGCACAACATGCTGGAGATGGCGCCGGGCATCATCAACGGCGGAACGACGGTCAACGGGGTCGCCGCGCCGATCTCCGAATACGTGATGCCCGAAGGCGTCCAGCCGTACTGAGTCGGCGCCGAGGTCATCCGATGGCCTGATAGATCAGGCGCGTGTACATCCTGGTGCGCTCGGTTCCGGCCGGGGTGACCTGCCCCATCCTGTTCATGACATACGCGAATGTGGTGCGGCAGTAAGGGTTCATGACCGCCATGGAGCCGCCCCAGCCGCCCCAGTAGCAGACTCTTTCATCGGGCATGTCCGGCACCGCGTCCCGATGCGGTAACGCGAAGCCGATGCCCCATCGCGCGGGCATGGCCAGCACCAGGTCGGTGCCGTTGGCCTGCTCCTCGAAGATCAGGTCAATCGTCTCGGACCGAAGCAGCCGTACCCCGTTTACGCTGCCGCCCAACGAGATCGGTGACAACGCGCGCACCAGCGAGCGGGCGTTGCCGTGTCCGTTCGCCGAGCCGATCTCCGCGCCGCGCCACGCGGCTGTCTCCGCGGCCGGCGCGGCCGCCGCGGTGGGCGGCACGGCGGCGAACGTCTTGCGCATCGGATGGTCGGCGGACACCGCGTCGAGGGGCACGTCCAGCGGTGGTGGCGGAACGAGCTCGGCGATGCGGTCGTAGTCCTCGGGCCGAGCACCGATCTGGAAGTCGGCGCCGAGCGGTTCGCTGATCTGCTCGCGCACAAACGCTTTGAGCGTCGTGCCGGTGACCCGGCGCACGAGTTCACCGACGAGGTGCCCGATGGTGATCGCGTGGTAGCCCGAGGCGGTTCCCGGCGGCCACCACGGCGCCTGGGTGGCGAGTTGCGACGTGGCTTTGTCCCAGTCGTAGATGTCCTCGAGCGTGAAAGGCATATCCCAGCCGGACACCCCCGAGGTGTGACTGAGGACGTGACGCACCTCGATGCGGTCCTTGCCGTTGGCGGCGAACTCGGGCCAGTACTTGGCGACGGGGGCGAACGGGTCGAGCACACCGCGGTCGATCAGCATCAGCGCCGCCAGGGCGGTCACGTTCTTGGTGCTGGAGAAGACGTTGACGATGGTGTCCCGCGACCATTCCCGGGTTTTCGCCCGATCGGCATACCCGCCCCAGATGTCGACGACGAGCTCGCCGCCGATATCGACGGCGATGGCGGCACCCAGCTCGCCGCTCGCGGTGACCTCGTCAGCCAGCGCGGCGGCGAGATCCTCGAAGCGGCTGTCGTAGTAGCCATGTAACACCCCAGTGGTGAAGTGGGCGTCGATTCTGGCGTGGCTTGCGGCGAGATGCGCCTGGTTATTCATGGGTCACCCTCCATTCGTCGGTGACCTGACTATGTGTCGCGGCGAGTGGAAGAACATCCGCCAAAGGGCCTACGCGCGCGGGCGGACCACCGAGCGGGTTTCTACGTCTTTGTGCCGATGTTTGGCCCCTTCAACCAGCTCAGGCTGGCTAACATGGCTGAGACCGACCAACGCGCGGACGCGCCACCATTGAACTGGAGCGACTTGGGCGTAACCGAGCTCCCGACCGGAACGGTGACGTTGCTGCTCGCAGACGTCGAGGGCTCGACGCGGCTCTGGCAGACCCAGCCCGACGAGATGAGCGCGGCGATCGCGCAGTTGGACCGGGCGGTATCGGACCTGGTTGCCCAGCACAGCGGGGTGCGCCCGGTGGAGCAGGGCGAGGGCGACAGCTTCGTGGCCGCCTTCGCCCGCGCCAGCGACGCCGCCGCGTTTGCTCTGCAATTGCAGCGCACACCGCTGACGCCGATCCGTCTGCGAATCGGCCTGCACACCGGCGAAGTGCAACTGCGCGACGAAGCAAACTACATCGGGCCGACCATCAACCGTGCGGCACGGCTGCGCGATCTCGCCCACGGGGGCCAGACGGTCTTGTCGGCGACCACAGCCGACCTGCTCGCCGACGCGGTCGGCGCCCAAGCGTGGCTGCTCGACCTCGGCACCCACCCGTTGCGGGATCTGCCCCGGCCCGAACGTGTATCGCAGCTCTGCCACCCTGACCTGCGCAACGAGTTCCCACCGCTTCGCGCCTCGAAAAGTTCTGGAAGGCAGCATCTTCCGCCGCAGTTTTCCAGTTTCGTCGGCCGCGCCGCGGAAATCGAAGCCGTCCGCCGGATGCTTGGCGAGCAGCGGTTGGTGACGCTGACCGGCGCCGGCGGTGTCGGCAAGACCCGGCTGGCGGTGCGGGTCGCAGACCAGCTGGACGCGGAATTCGAGGACGGCGTGTGGTACGCCGACCTGGCACCCGTCACCGACCCCGACGTCGTCCCGGTCGCCGTGACGCGCGCCCTGGGTCTGCCCGACCAAGCGGGGCGTTCGACGATGGACACTCTCACCCACGTCATCGCCGGGCGGCACATGCTCGTCGTGTTGGACAACTGTGAGCACCTGATCGATGCGGCCGCCGCGCTGGCCGTTGCGTTGCTCCGGTCTTGCCCGGCGCTGACGATTCTCGCCACCAGCCGTGAGCCGATTCGTGTGGCCGGCGAAATCGCCTGGGCCGTACCGTCGTTAGCGCTGACCGACGAGGCGGTTGCCCTGTTCGCAGATCGTGCCCGGCAAGTGCGGCCCGAGTTCGCCATGTCGGCAGACGATTCGGCCACCGTGACGGAGATCTGCCGGCGACTCGACGGCATACCACTGGCAATAGAGCTCGCCGCGGCGCGCGTGCGGGCACTGTCGCTGACGCAGGTCCTCGACAGCCTGCACAACCGCTTCCGGCTGCTGACCGGCGGGGCGCGCACCGCCGTGCGCCGCCAGCAGACGCTGCGCGCGTCGGTGGACTGGTCGCACGCGCTGTTGACCGAGCCCGAACGTGTTCTGTTCCGGCGGTTGGCCGTGTTCATGGGCGGATTCGACCTGGATGCGGCGCAGGCGGTGGGCGGGGACACCGACATCGAGCGCTACCAGATCCTCGATCAACTCACCTTGTTGATCGACAAATCGCTCGTCACGACCGAAGACGGTGGCTCCGGGACCCGTTACCGAATGTTGGAGACGGTTCGGCAGTACGCGCTGGAAAAGCTCGGCGAATCGGGCGAGGCGGACACGGTTCGCGACCGCCACACCGACCACTACACCGCGATCGCCAGTCGGCTCGACATGGCGGGGTACTCCGAGCAGCAGCGCCGCATCGAGCAAGCCGTACTCGAGATGGACAACCTGCGGGCGGCATTCGCATGGGCTGGCGAAAATGCGCGATACGCCACCGCATTACAACTCGCGTCGGCCCTACAGCCGCTGTGGACGACTAGGGGCCGCGTGCAGGAGGGAACGGCCTGGTTCGACGCCGCGCTCACCGAGGCCGCCGCGCACAACGCGGAGCTACCGCTTCCGGTCCGGGCCCTGGCGCTCGCAGACAAAGCCATGCTCGAGGGCGCGCAATCGATCCACGACAACATGGACAAGGCGTTGGAGGCGCTGGCCCTCGCGCGTGAGATCGGTGACCCGGCACTGCTCGTCCGCGCACTCGCCGGCTGCGGCCTCATCGCCGCCTATGACGCCGAGGCCGCCAGCTTGTACTTCGACGAGGCGGTCGGCCTCGCCCGTGCGGTGGGCGACGACTGGAGTCTGAGCCAGATCCTGGCCTTCCAGGCGTTCGCGGCGGTCACCGGAAAGGGTGACGCGGCCGCGGCGCGGGCGGCCGGCGAAGAAGGGCGTGACATCGCCGACGCGATCGGGGATGGCTACACCTCGCGGGGGTGCCGGTGGTGTATTGGCTTGGCGCAGCAGTGGGAAGGGGACCTCTTCGGAGGCATAGCGCAGTTCCGCGCCGTGGTCGCCGAAGCGGAGGCGGCGCACGACGAAACGTGGCGAATGTCCAGCCTCGTCAGCCTGGGCCACTACCTCGCCTTCGCCGGTGACCCGGACGGGGCCAGAGCCGCCGCCACCGCGGCCGTCGAAGCCGCCGCGGATTACAGCGCGTTCATCCAGGGCTTCGCCTATGCCGCGCTGGCGGTCGCGAACCTGGCCGCGGGTGATGTGGAAGCGTCGGCCGCGGCCGGCGAGGCGGCGTGGGAACGCATGAAAGCCCAACCCGAACTGGCCGCGGTCAACGTCATCCCACTCGCGGACGTTGCCCTCGCGCGGGGTGACCTGACGGTGGCGCGCCGCTTGGCGGACGATGCCGTCACGGTAGCCCCCGGCATGCACCTGCTGCTCGCGCTGACGAAGCGTGCGCGAATTGCTATCGCGCAAAACGATGTTGAGCAAGCAGCGCGCGACGCACGCGATGCGCTCATCAGCGCCGGGGAACTGAAGGGGTATTACGTTGTCCCCGACGTCATCGAATGCCTGGCCATACTCGCGGCGAGCGCCGGGGCGAACCGAGAAGCCGGGCGCCTCTTCGGCGCGGCAGATGCGGTGCGCGGCCGCGCCGGCTATGTGCGATTCAAGATCTACGACGACGCCTATGACACGTCGGTGGCAGCCCTTCGGGAAACCATGGGCGAGAGCGAATTCCACGAGGCATGGGCCGAGGGTGCGGAGCTGTCGATCGAGGAGGCGATCGCCTACGCGCAGCGCGGGCGCGGGGAGCGCAAACGACCGGCAACGGGATGGGAATCACTGACCCCCGCCGAAATCAACGTGGTGAAGCTGGTCAGCGAGGGGCTGGCGAACAAGGACATCGCCGCCCGCCTTTTCGTGTCCTCACGAACGGTGCAGACGCATCTGAGCCACGTCTACTCCAAGCTGGGGATCAGCTCGAGAGTCCAACTTGCGCAGGAGGCTTCACGCCACGCTTAGTCGTCCTTCTTGCCCGAGTGCATCTTGCGCGCGGCATCCACGTTGCCCTTCTTGTCCTCCCCTGCGCCCTTGGCCGCGGCCTTCTTGCGTTTGGCCACGACGGCGTCGACTGCGCCGTTGAGCGCCGAACCCAGCGGGAAGCCGAGGTAGTGGGTGAGGAAGACGGCCATCTCCTTCAGTTCGGTCTCGGTGAGCTCGCCGTTGAGAAGGGCTGCGTTGATTTGGATTTCGGCCAGGTCGCGGTTGCCGATCGCGGTCACCGCCGTCAGCGTCATGATGCGCTTGTCGCGCATCGACAATCCCGGTCGCGTCCAGATGCTGCCGAACAGGTGATCGACGGTCAGGTCGAAGTACGCGTCGCCCTCGATGTTGGGCATCTCCCAGCCGTAGACCTCGTTCATCTTCGCGAGGCCCTTACTGCGCAGCTCGTCCATTACGCCTCTTTCTGTGTGTGCGGCACCCCAAGGTCCGCGGCCAATCGCTGAAAGGCCAACTCGGCGAAAGGCAGGTCGACCGAGACCGCCTCGCCGAGAGCCAGCGCCAGGCTCAGGTCCTTCTCCCCCAGGCCGCGGGCGTGCACGAAGGACTGGTACAGGAAATTATCCGGTTCGATGTCCTTCATGTTGTCGCGGACCATGATCGCCCCTGGGCCGCTGGTGAGAGCGTCGGTATGCCGGACCACCCGGCCCAATGCCTGCAGATCGAGCCCGGCCGCCTCGGCGAGCTTCATGGCCTCGCACGCCACGGCGTACGAGGTGAACGTCAACATGTTGCGGGCCAGCTTCATTCGCGTCCCGGCACCCGGCACGCCGGCGTGGATGACCATCGCGGCCCAGTGTTTGAAGGCCGGCTTGATTCGCTCGTACACCTCGCGCTCGGCGCCCACCATCGTGGCGAGTTCGCCCTTCGCCGCCGCGGCGGCCCCACCGCTGACCGGCGCATCGACGATATGGATGTCTCGCGGCTTGTGCTCGGCCGCGAGTTCGACCGCGGTGGTGTCGCTGATGGTCGAGTGGATCGCGATGACGGTGCCGGGTTTCGCGTGGGCCGCCAGTTCGCCGACCACCTCACGCACCTGGGCGTCGTTGAGAACGGTGATGTGGATGATGTCGGCGGCGGCGACGTCGGCGACGCTGTCGGCCAGGCCGGCGCCCTTTTCGGCCAGAGGGGTCATCGCCTCGGTCCTGATGTCGTAAACCGTTATTCCGCCAGGCCATTCGGTCATCTTGGTGGCCATCGGCGCGCCCATGTTGCCCAGGCCGATGTAGCCGAGCTTCGCGTGATCGCTCATGATCGGATTATCTGTCCACCGTCAACGTTGAAGATCTGTCCGGTGATCCACGATGCCTCGTCGGAGAGCAGAAACAGACACATGCCGACCAGGTCCTCGGGCGTGCCCATCCGCGACAGCGGCAGGCCCTTGACGATGTCGGCGACCATCTCCGCCGGCGTGGTGGTCCGGTTGGCCTCCGTGTCGATCGGCCCCGGGGCTATCGCGTTGATCCGGATCTTCTGGCCACCCAGTTCTCGGGACAATTGCTGGGTCAGGCCGTTGAGCCCGACCTTGGCCAGGCCGTAGTAGTTCGCGTAAAGCCAAGCAGCGGTGGACGACTGGTTGACGATCGCCCCGCCGCCGCGCTTGGCCATCTTCTTGTACACCGCGCGGGTGCACCACAGCGCCCCGTCCAGGTTCACGCTCATGAACTTGCGGTAGTAATCCGGGTCGATGGTGAGCAGGAAGTCCAGCTTCATGCCGCCGAAGATCGCGGCGTTGTTGACCAGGTAGTCGATGCCGCCGAATTCGGCCAGCGTGCGGTCGGCCATCTCCTTGGCCGACGCGGGGTCGGACACGTCGACCGGAATGCTGATGGCGGTTCCGCCGTCGGCGACGATTTGCTTGGCGACCGCGTCGGCGGCCTCGGCGTTGATGTCGGCAACCACCACCGCCGCGCCCTCGCGGGCCAGGGCCTCGGCGTACGCCTGCCCGATGCCACCACCGGATCCGGTGACGATGCCGACCTTATTCTCGAATCGCATGCTTTCCTCTCGTTCGCCTGATCGGCGGGTCACTGCACGGCTGTGGCAATGGTTTTGACTTCCAGGTACTCCTCGAAGCCGGCCAAGCCCATTTCTCGCCCGTTCCCGGACTGTTTGTATCCGCCGAACGGCGCGTCGGCCGAATACCAGACACCGCCGTTAACATTGACGGTTCCCACCCGCATCCGCGCGGCGAAGTTGGCCGCGCGTTCGGGGTCCGCGCCGAACACGGTGCCCGACAAGCCATATGGCGAGTCGTTGGCGATGCGCAACGCATCGTCTTCGCCGTCGTAGGCGATCACGGTGAGCACCGGTCCGAAGATCTCCTCCCGGGCGGGACGCGCGTCATTGGTCAGGCCGGCGATCACGGTGGGCTCGATGAAGAACCCGCGGTCCTTGTCCGCCGGACGGCCACCGCCGCAGGCGAACGTCCCGCCCTCGGCGATCGCCAGATCGAGGTAGCTCTGCACGCGATCCCGTTGCCGGGCGGAAATCACCGGGCCACAAACTGTTCCGGAGTCGTCGGGGTCGCCGGGTTTGATCGAGCCCATGGTGCCCGCCGCGATGGCGACGGCCTCGTCATAGCGGGCCCGCGGAACCACCAGCCGGGTCGTGATTGCGCAGCCCTGCCCGGCGTGCATGGCCGCGGTGAATGCCGACATGGAGCACGCCCCGCCCAGGTCGGCGTCGTCGAGAACGACGAACGCCGACTTGCCGCCCAGCTCCAGGAACACCCGCTTGATGGTCGCGGCGGCGTCGCCCATGACGCTGCGGCCGGTCGCGGTCGATCCGGTGAACGAAACCATATCCACCCGAGGGTCTTTCGAGAGCAGCGCCCCCATTCGGTGGTCGTTCGACGTGATGACATTGATGACACCGGGCGGGAAGTCGGTGTGCTCGGCGATGATTTCGCCGAGCACGGCGGCACACCAGGGGGTGTCCGGTGCGGGCTTGAGCACCACGGTGTTGCCGGCGGCCAGCGCGGGGCCCAGCTTGGCGAGGTTGATCTGGTGCGGGAAATTCCACGGGGTGATCGCACCGACGACGCCGACGGCTTCGCGTGCGACCGTCCGCCGGGTCGGGATGCCCATCGGCGATGCCTGGCCGAGGTCCTGATTCCACTCGTAGGTCTCGGCGGTGTCGGCCGCGAAGCTCAGGTCGGCGACCGGTCCCTCCAATTGGGCGGCCGAGGTGAGCATCCGCGGGGCGCCTACCTCGGCGATGGTGATGTCGCGCAGTTCCTCGATGTGGTCGCGCATCGCGTCGCGCAGCTGTCGTATGCAACGCACCCGCAATTCGGTGTTACGGGACCAGTTCGTCTCGTCGAAAGCACGCCGCGCGGCGTCGATCGCGCGGTCCATGTCGGTGGCGTCGGCGTTGGCGGCGACGCCCAGCACCTCCTCGGTCGCCGGGTTCACCGTGGGAAAGTTGCCGGCGCTACCGGCCGACAGCTTGCCGTCGATGAACAGTTCACTCACGCCGTCGGCCAACAAGGCCATGTCCCGCTCCCGTCTGCGCGCGGCGGCCGCCACGCCATCTAGTGGACAGTTGTCCGATATTGTCCGATAGAACCATAGTCGTCGGCCGCCCGAAGGTGCAAGAGCCGATCTCTGATACTGCTCGTCGGGCAGCAGACAATGCCTTGTGAACTGTGTTTTTGTGGAGCGGGCTTGCTTCTCTCGGTTTCAGTCCACTAGCTTGGACATGTGTCCAGCGAAGCACTGGTGACGATCCCGTCCGACAACGACCGCCACACCGGTCAGCCGGCGCGCAACCGTCGCCAGGAGGAGACCTTCCGCAAGGTGCTGGCGGCCGGCATCGAGACCCTGCGGGAGAAGTCGTACGCCGACCTGACGGTGCGCGCGGTCGCCGCCCGCGCCAAAGTCGCCCCGGCCACGGCGTACACCTACTTCTCGTCGAAGAACCACCTGATCGCCGAGGTGTATCTGGATCTGGTGCGGCGGGTGCCGTTCTTCACCGACGTCAACGACCCGATGCCCGCCCGGGTGGACAAGGTGTTGCGTCACCTGGCGCTGGTGGTCGCCGACGAACCCGAGGTCGGCGCGGCGTGCACGACGGCGCTGCTCGGCGGTGGCACGGACCCGGCGGTGGGTGCAGTGCGTGATCGCATTGGCGCGGAGATCCACCGCCGCATCGCGTCGGCCATCGGGCCCGGAGCCGACCCGAACACGGTGGCCGCGCTGGAGATGGCTTTCTTCGGCGCATTGGTGCAGGCGGCCAGTGGCCAGTTCACCTATCACCAGATCGCCGACCGATTGGCCTACGTAGTGAGTCTGATTCTGCCCGGGACGACAAGCCAGGAGACAAGAACTTAAATGACCGTCCATGTGGGCGACCACGAGCTGGTCCTCGATCCCTACGACTACGACTTCCACGAAGATCCGTACCCGTACTACCAGCGGCTGCGCGACGAGGCCCCGCTGTATCGCAATGACGAACTGAAGTTCTGGGCGCTCTCGCGGCACCAAGACGTGCTGCAGGGATTCCGCAACAGCACAACACTTTCCAACAAGTACGGCGTGTCGCTGGACCCCGCGTCGCGGGGCCCGCACGCCAGCAAGACGATGTCGTTTCTGGCGATGGACGACCCGGCCCATCTGCGGCTGCGGACGCTCGTCTCAAAAGGCTTCACCCCGCGCCGGATTCGCGAACTCGAGTCGCGCGTCACCGAGATCGCGACCCAGCATCTCGACACGATGCTCGACAAGGCCAAAAACGGTGCGGTCGACTACGTCGACGAATTCGCCGGCAAGCTGCCCATGGACGTCATCTCCGAGTTGATGGGGGTCCCCGAGCCGGATCGGGATCAGGTTCGGGCCTGGGCCGACGGGGTGATGCACCGCGAGGAAGGTGTCACCGACGTGCCGCCGGAGGCGGTTGAGGCCTCGCTCAACCTGATCGTTTACTACCAGCAAATGGTGGCCGCGCGGCGCGAGAAGCCGACCGACGACCTGACCTCGGCGCTGCTGGAGGCCGAGATCGACGGCGACCGGCTCACCGACGACGAAGTGCTCGGGTTCATGTTCCTGATGGTGATCGCCGGTAACGAGACGACCACCAAACTGCTTGCCAATGCCGCGTTTTGGGGTCACAAGAACCCGGATCAACTCGCGCCGGTCTACCAAGATCTGTCGCGGGTGCCGCTGTGGGTCGAGGAGACCTTGCGCTACGACACCTCCAGCCAGATCCTGGCTCGTACCGTGGCGGGCGAGCTGACCCTCTACGACACCACCATCCCCGAGGGCGACGTCCTGTTGCTGTTGCCCGGATCCGGGCATCGCGACGAGCGAGCCTTCGATAACCCTGACGACTACCTGATCGGGCGCGAAATCGGGCCCAAACTATTGAGTTTCGGTAGCGGCGCACACTTCTGCCTGGGCGCGCATCTGGCGCGGATGGAAGCCCGGGTCGCGCTCACCGAGTTGTTCAAGCGAATCCGCGGATACGAGGTGGACGAGGCCAACGCCGTCCGCGTCCACTCGAGCAATGTCCGCGGATTCGCTCACCTACCCATGAGCGTGGAGGTCCGTTGAATGCCCCGGTTTGAACCCTTGCCCGAACGCCGGCCCGCCATCGTGGCCGGCGCTTCCTCCGGCATCGGAGAGGCCACCGCCATCGAGCTCGCCGCGCACGGCTTCCCGGTCGCCCTGGGTGCGCGCCGGGTCGAGAAGCTCGACGACATCGTCGGCAAGATCAACGCCAACGGCGGTGAGGCGGTCGGGTTCCACCTGGACGTCACCGATCCGAACTCGGTGAAATCCTTTGTCGCACAGTCGACCGGCGCGCTCGGTGACATCGAAGTGCTGGTGGCCGGCGCCGGTGACACCTACTTCGGCAAGCTCGCCGAGATCGCAGGCGACGAGTTCGAGTCGCAGCTGCAGATCCACCTGGTCGGCGCCTTCCGCTTGGCCTCGGCCGTCCTGCCGGGCATGCTGGAGCGGCGGCGCGGCGACCTGATCTTCGTGGGTTCCGATGTCGCCTTGCGCCAACGCCCACACATGGGCGCCTACGGCGCCGCCAAGGCCGCACTCGTCGCGATGGTCACCAACTTCCAGATGGAGCTCGAGGGCACCGGTGTGCGGGCATCTATCGTGCACCCCGGCCCGACGAAGACCTCGATGGGTTGGAGCCTGCCGCCCGAGAAGATCGGCCCCGCACTGGAGGACTGGGCCAAATGGGGCCAGGCCCGCCACGACTACTTCCTGCGCGCAGCGGATTTGGGACGGGCCATCACGTTCGTCGCCGAGACACCGCGCGGTGGCTTCATCGCGAACATGGAGCTTCAACCCGAAGCCCCGTTGTCCGACAACAAAGATCGCCAGAAACTCGCACTCGGCGAAGAGGGGATGCCAGGACAATGACCACGACGGCGACTGTGCCGCGGGTATCCGGTGGCGAAGAAGAGCATGGCCATCTCGAGGAATTCCGCACCGACCCAATCGGATTGATGCAACGCGTCCGCGACGAGTGCGGGGACGTCGGCTGGTTCCAGCTGGTGGACAAACATGTCATCCTGCTCTCCGGCGCGGGTGCCAACGAGTTCTTCTTCCGGTCCGCCGACGAAGACCTCGACCAGGCTGCGGCGTACCCGTTCATGGCGCCGATCTTCGGCAAGGGCGTGGTGTTCGACGCCAGCCCGGAGCGACGCAAGGAGATGCTGCACAACTCGGCGCTGCGCGGCGAGCAGATGAAGGGCCACGCCGCGACCATCGAGGCTCAGGTCAAGGGAATGATCGCGGACTGGGGCGACGAGGGCGAGATCGAGCTGCTCGACTTCTTCTCCGAGTTGACCATCTACACCTCGACGGCCTGCCTGATCGGTGTGAAATTCCGCAACCAGCTCGACCACCGGTTCGCGGAGTACTACCACGAGCTCGAGCGCGGCACCGACCCGTTGTGTTACGTCGATCCCTACCTGCCGATCGAGAGCTTTCGGCGTCGCGACGAGGCCCGGGTCAAACTCGTTGCGCTGGTGCAGGAAATCATGAACCAGCGGCTATCCAACCCGCCGAAGGACAAGAGCGACCGCGACATGCTCGACGTGCTCGTGTCGATCAAGGACGAGGATGGGAACCCGCGGTTCTCCGCCGACGAGGTCACCGGCATGTTCATCTCACTGATGTTCGCGGGGCACCACACCAGTTCGGGGACCTCGGCGTGGACGTTGATCGAGCTGATTCGCCATCCCGACGTGTACGCCGAGGTGCAGGCCGAGATCGAGGAGCTCTATGCCGATGGCCAAGAGGTGAGTTTCCATGCGCTGCGGTCGATTCCGAAACTGGACAACGTGGTCAAGGAAACCCTGCGCCTGCACCCGCCGCTGATCATCCTGATGCGGGTCGCCAAGGGCGAGTTCGAGGTCGAAGGTTTTCCGATTCACGACGGCGACTACGTAGCGGCCTCCCCGGCGATCTCGAACCGGATTCCGAAGGACTTCCCCGACCCCGACGCGTTCAAGCCCGATCGCTACAACAAGCCCGAGCAGGCCGACATCGTCAACCGGTGGACCTGGATCCCGTTCGGCGCGGGCCGGCACCGGTGCGTCGGCGCCGCCTTCGCCCAGATGCAGATCAAGGCGATCTTCTCGGTCCTGTTGCGCGAGTACGAGTTTGAGATGGCCCAGCCGGCAGACAGCTATCACAACGACCACTCCAAGATGGTGGTGCAGCTCGCGCGGCCGGCCAAGGTCCGATACCGCAAGCGCAGCGCGTAAGGAGTAAGTCCGATGGGCGGGTTCAGAATCGAAGCGGACCTGGATTTGTGTCAGGGCCACGCCATGTGCGAACTGGAGGCGCCCGCCTACTTCCGGGTACCTAAGCGGGGCAAGGTCGAAATCGTCGACCCCGAACCGCCCGAAGACGCCCGCGAGGAAGTCGAGCGCGCGGTCGATATGTGCCCAACGCAAGCACTATTCATCAAAGAGAAAGAAGACTAGGACAATGGCGTCACATTCGCGTGCAGACCTCGAGGCATGGGTCGACCGCTGGCTGCAGGCCAACAAGGACTGCGAAAAGGCCGGTGACTGGCGGCCGTTGGCCGACTTCTACACCCCAGACGCCACGTACGGCTGGAACATCGGGCCCAAGGAAGACGTGATGTGCGTGGGCGTCGACGAGATCCGCGACGTCGCCCTGGGCCTGGAGATGGAGGGCCTGGAGAACTGGGTCTACGAGTACCAGAAGGTGCTCATCGACGAGAAGCAGGGAGAGATCGTCGGCTTCTGGAAACAGATCGTCAACAAGGCCGACGGCACCCAGGACGAGATCTACGGCATCGGCGGCAGCTGGTTCCGCCTCAACAGCGACCAGCTCATCGAGTGGCAGCGCGACTTCTTCGACTTCGGCCACGTCGCGTACATGTTCGGCAAACTCATCGAGTCCGGGGACCTGAGCGAGGGCATGCAGAAGCGCATCGAACGCAGCCTCGCCGGCGAAAAGCTGCCCGGCTACTACCCGCTTGGCGAGGCACCCGTCCCGATTTGGTGACCGCTGACCTCGTCATGGCGGACCGCGGGAGCCAACCAAGCATTTGATTCGTTGCACGCGCTATGCTGACGCGACAAGGGTGCCTGTGGCACTCGTCACCCAGCTGGCCGGCATGAAGGGGCCGGTCAGCACTGATCGATTCAAAGGCGAAATGGGGTCAGGACCATCGTGAAGACAAAAGGCGCACTGATCTGGGAGTTCAACCAGCCCTGGTCTATCGAGGAAATCGAAATCGGCGACCCGCAGGCACATGAGGTCAAGATCCAGATGGAAGCCGCGGGCATGTGCCACTCCGACCATCACCTGGTCACCGGGGGCATCCCGATGGCCGGATTCCCGGTGCTGGGCGGCCACGAGGGCGCGGGCATCGTCACCGAGGTCGGTCCGGGAGTGGAGGACATCGAGCCGGGTGACCACGTGGTGTTGTCGTTCATCCCGTCGTGTGGTCAGTGTCCGACCTGTCAGGCGGGCATGCGCAACCTGTGCGACCTGGGCGCCGGCCTGCTGGGTGGTGCCGCGGTGTCCGACGGCACCTTCCGCATCCAGGCCCGCGGCCAGAACGTCTTCCCGATGACGCTGCTGGGCACGTTCTCCCCGTACATGGTCGTGCACCGTAGCTCGGTGGTGAAGATCGACCCGTCCGTCCCGTTCGAGGTCGCCGCGCTGGTCGGTTGCGGCGTCACCACCGGTTACGGTTCGTCGGTCCGCACCGCCGACATCCGCCCGGGCCAGGACGTCGCCATCGTCGGCGTCGGCGGGGTCGGCATGGCGGCGCTGCAGGGAGCCGTCAACGCCGGCGCCCGCTACATCTTCGCGATCGACCCCGTCGAGTGGAAGCGCGACCAGGCGCTCAAGTTCGGCGCCACCCACGTCTACCCCGACATCATGGCCGCGATGGCGGGCATGGCTGAGGTCACCTACGGCCTGATGGCCCACAAGGTCGTGGTCACCGTGGGCGAGCTGCAGGGCGCCGACATCGACAACTACCTGAACATCACCCAAAAAGGCGGCACCTGCGTGCTGACCGCCATCGGCAGCCTGCTGGACACCAACGTCACCCTGAACCTGGCGATGCTGACGCTGATGCAGAAGAACCTGCAGGGCACCATCTTCGGTGGCGGCAACCCGCAGTACGACATCCCGCAGCTGCTGTCGATGTACAAGGCCGGCAAGCTGAACCTGGACGACATGATCACCCGCCAGTACAAGCTGGAGCAGATCAACGACGGCTACCAGGACATGTTGGACGGCAAGAACATTCGCGGCGTCATCCGGTTCACCGACGCAGACCGGTAGACCGGCGGCTGCTAAGAAAATGACCGAAACCGCAGAGGCCCAGGCATCCCCGGCCCTGGCCGCGTCCCAGTCATCGTGGCGGTGCGTTCAGGCGCACGACCGGGCGGGCTGGCTGGCGCTGATGTCCGACGACGTCGTCATCGAAGATCCGATCGGCAAGTCCGTCACCAACCCGGACGGCACCGGGGTCCGCGGCAAGGAGGCCGTCGGCGCGTTCTTCGACACCAACATCGCCGCCAACCAACTCTCCATCACCTGCGAGGAGACCTTCCCGTCGAGTTCGCCCGACGAGATCGCCCACATCCTGGTGCTCAACAGCAAGTTCGACGGCGGCTTCACCAGCTCGGTGCGTGGCGTGTTCACCTACAAGGTCAATGACGCGGGCCTGATCACCAACATGCGCGGCTACTGGAACCTCGACATGATGCAGTTCGGCAAACAGGACTGAGCCGGCCCTCGAGCCACGGCGATCTTCCTAGCGGCGCGTGAAGATCAGGTGCACGACGCCGCTGGGGCTGCTCACCGACTCAAGGTCGAATCGCTGTTCGAGGCCCTCCAGCCCCGTCCACAACGACTCGCCGCGCCCCAAGATGATCGGCACCAGCGCGATGTGCATGTGGTCGACGAGATCGGCTTCGAGGAATTGGCGGACGCTCGACGGTCCCCCGCCCAGGCGAATGTCGCTGCCCCCGGCGGCTTTTCGGGCTATCTCAAGGGATTCCGTGGGACCGGCGTCGATGAAGTGGAACGTGGTGCCACCGTCCATCTCGATCGGGGGTCGTGGGTGGTGGGTGAGCACGAAGACCGGTGTGTGAAACGGCGGCTCGGAGCCCCACCAGCCTTTCCATTCCTCGCCGCCGTCTTGGCCGGTCCATGGTCCGCGCTGCGGCCCGAACTTATTGCGTCCCATGATTTCGGCGCCGATGCCCGGCGCCCATTGGCTGGCCAAGGCGTCGTCGATGCCGGTGGCCCCGCCCGACTCGCCGTGCATGGCGCGGAAGGTCCGCGTCGCGAAGAACCACTCGTGTAGCCGTCCGCCGGCGTGCCCGAACGGCGCGTCCATGCTTTGGCCGATACCCGTACCGAAGCCGTCGAGGGAAATCGAAAAGTTGTGCACGCGCACTCGTGACATGGTGAGGTCTCCTGAATACATCCGCGTTGTGGGGCGTCGCAGGATTGACCCGAGACGGCGGCCGAACTCATCGGTATGGTCACCGAGGTTGCTTCGCGGCGTGGCGCGAGGGCGACCACAGCCGCTGCTGCAATGTCGGCGCACCTATGCTGGGGCCCATGGCGTCGATCTTCACCAAGATCATCAACCGCGAACTCCCCGGCCGCTTCGTCTACGAGGACGACGACGTCGTCGCGTTCCTGACGATCGAGCCGATGACGCAGGGGCACACGCTCGTCGTGCCGCGCGCCGAGATCGACAACTGGCAGGACGTGGACGGGTCGGCCTTCGCCCGGGTCATGTCCGTGAGTCAGTTGATCGGCAAGGCCGTGTGCAAGGCCTTCCGAACCGAGCGCTCCGGCCTGATCATCGCCGGGCTCGAGGTGCCGCACCTGCACGTGCACGTCTTTCCCACGCGCAGCCTCAGCGACTTCGGCTTCGCAGGAGTCGACCGCAACCCGTCGGCGGAATCGTTGGACGAGGCCCAGGCCAGGATCAAGGCGGCGCTGGCTCAGTTGGCGTGAACCGGCTCGTGCGTCGGCACGTCACTGATGCGGGGCAGCATCACCCGGAAACGGCAGCCCTCGCCGGGCGCGGTGGTCACGCTGACAACACCGCCGTGCGCACGCACCAACGACTCGACGATGGATAGCCCCAGGCCGGTGCCGCCGCTGGCCCGCGCCCGCGACGAGTCGGTCCGATAAAACCGCTCGAAGACGCGCGAGGCGTCCTCCTGGTTCATGCCCGGACCCTGGTCCGCCACTTCGAGCACCGCGTGGTCGCCGTCGGTGCCCACCCGCACGGTGACGTCGGCGCTTTCCGGGGTGTGCTGCAAAGCGTTGGCGACCAAATTGCTCAACACCTGGCGGATCCGCGCCTCGTCACCGAGCACCTCCGGGGTGCCGGGCCCGTCGAGGACCTCCATGGTGATGGTGCGCCCGGGGTCCATCGCCTGCCCGTCGTGCACGGCATCGCTGGCCAGCGCCAGCAGATCCACCCGATGGTGTTCGAGGGGGCGCTGCACATCGAGGCGGGCCAGCAGCAGCAAGTCGTCGACCAGTAGGCCCATCCGGGACGCCTCGCTTTCGATCCGCGACAACAGCATCGCGACGTCGCGGGCGGCGCCCTGCCGATACAGCTCGGCGAAACCGCGGATGGTGGTCAGCGGGGTGCGCAGTTCGTGGCTGGCGTCGGTGATGAACCGCCGCATCCGGTCCTCGGAGCCGCGAGCCTTCTCGGCGGAGGACTCCGAGGACGCCAGCGCTTGCTGAATCTGCGCGAGCATCCCGTTGAGCGCCTGCGACAGCCGGCCCACCTCGGTGCGCGGATCTCGTTCTGGCACACGGCGATCCAGCTGGCCGGAGGCGATCGCCGCGGCGGTCCGCTCGACCTCGACCAGCGGCCGCAGGCTGCGTTGCACCACCGCGAAGCTGGCGATCCCGACCACGGCCAGCACCGCCACGCCGATGCCCATCTGCAACCAGACCAGCGAGGTGAGCGTGTGCTGGACGTCGGACAGGTCGATCGCGACCGTGGTCAGCCCATGCGGACCGTGCACCGAGACGGCCCGCCACTGAATGTCTGAGCCGTTCACTGACGGCAGCGTCGTCGGGTTGGGGCCCACGTCGTTGTCGGCTGGTAGCGCCGGTTCGGCGTTGCGGTCGTTGATGGCCGTGAACGGGGTGCCGTCGGTGCTGACGCCACGCACGTAGAACTTCGACGGCGGCCGGCCCGGGTCGGGACCGTTGAAGGACGGCGGCGATTGCCGCCGCGGGGCCTGCGCCCAGCCGCGGGACGCGTCGAGCAGCGTGGAGTCGATGCGGCTGACCAGACTGTGTCGCAGGATGGACGTCACCGCGACGCCGGAGACGGCGAGGCCGCAGGCGACCAGGGCCAGGGTGGCGGCGACGAGCCCTATCCGGAGGGGCAGTCCACGTGAAGGCTTGCTGACCATCTACCTACTTCTTCGCTACCGCTGCTCACCGCGGGCCCGCTCAGCGCGGTTCCCGCAATACGTAACCCACTCCGCGCAGGGTGTGCAGCAGCCGCTTTTCCCCGGTGTCGATCTTGCGACGCAGATACGACACGTAGGACTCGACGACATTGACGTCACCTCCGAAGTCGTAGCGCCACACGTGGTCGAGGATCTTCGGTTTGCTCAACACCGTGCCGGCATTGATCACAAAGTAACGCAGCAGCGTGAACTCGGTCGGCGACAGCGATACCGGCTGACCCGCCTTCCACACTTCGTGCGTTTCCTCGTCGAGCTCAATGTCGGCGAAGGTCAGGCGCGCGCTGCGCGGTTCGGCCCCGGCTTTGCCCGCGCGGCGAAGGATGACCCGCAACCGGGCGACGACCTCTTCGAGACTGAACGGCTTCGTGACATAGTCATCGCCGCCCAGCGTCAAGCCGGCGATCTTGTCCTGCAGGGAATCCCGGGCGGTCAAAAACAGGGCGGGGGCGTCGATGCCGTCTGCGCGCAGTCGTCGCAGCACCCCGAAGCCGTCCATGCCCGGCATCATCACGTCGAGGATGACCGCGTCGGGACGCGCCTCGCGTGCCCGATCGAGGGCCTGGGCGCCGTTGGTTGCGGTGTAGACCTCGAATCCCTGGAATTTCAGGCTGACCGAGAGCAGCTCGACGATGTTGGCTTCGTCGTCGACCACGAGGACGCGAGCCTCGGATTTCGTGTCGCTGGGGGTTGCCGATGTCATCAGATGCCCATGCCCCTTACTTGGCGTTTGCTATGTGAAGGTTGTGCGCTTCCTGAATGGTCAGTGCCAACAGACTGATAGTAGTCTGCCAGGAGTCATCGCATTGCCTTGGGACGTAAAGCCCTTGCTCGGTTTGCGTCGTGAATAGACTCTTGGAATGAACCTCACCAAAAGCATCGTGTCGGCTGCGACCGCGCCCGCCCGGGTGGGACTCGCCGCCGCGGATGCGGGTTTGAGCGTGGCGAGCGCGGCCGTCGGCGTGGCGAAGCGGGCCGTGGGTGAGAGCGGGGCCGCCGGCACCACCGCGATGACGTCGATGCTCGGAATCGACGACGCGATCGTCCGGGCCAATCGACTGGCCAGGCTGCTCGACGATGACGCGCCGCTAGGCCGGGCCGTAGCCCCCGATGGCCCGATCGATCGCTTGCTGCGCCCGGGCGGGGTGGTCGACATGCTGACGTCGGAAGGCGGCCTGCTGGACCGCCTGACCGCCGAGGGTGGCGCCCTGCAGCGCACCCTGCAGCCGGGTGGGCTGGCCGATCAGCTGGTCGCCGAAAACGGTCTGATCGAGCGGCTGCTGGCAGAGGACGGCCTCGCCGACCGGCTGCTCAGCGAGGGCGGGCTTATCGACAAGTTGACGGCAAAGAACGGACCGCTGGATCAGCTTGCCGACGTCGCCGACACCCTGGCTCGGCTGACGCCCGGGATGGAAGCGCTCGAGCCCGCGATCGCCACCCTGCAGGACGCGGTCATCGCGCTCACCATGGTGGTCAACCCGCTGAGCAACATTGCCGACCGGATTCCGCTGCCGGGCCGCCGGCGCCCGTCGTCGCGCGCCGTGCGCTCGGCCGGTGTGATCGACAGCGACCGATGACCGATTAGGCTGGGTCCGGTTTTACCCCGCCTCCTTAGCTCAGTGGTAGAGCACTCGCCTTGTAAGCGAGCGGTCGTCAGTTCAATCCTGACAGGGGGCTCTCACTGAATATGCCGCCGCACCGCACGAGCGTTATGGCTAGGTGGCGCAGCCGAGCTGGCCGCAATGGGCGGGCAACGGACCTTTGCTACTTGTCAGAATTACTGAGCGACGGCCTAGCCTTTGGCGTTGCGCCCCTTTGCTTTAGCTAGAGTTCCCCCGCGTCGTAGGCCTTCTTGACTTCCGCCGCATGCGCCACCTGCTGGGCACTGTAGCCGATGAGCAGCGCCACGCCACAGACCAGCAAGGCGACGCCGGCCAGCCATTGCAGGCCGTAGGTGTAGCCGTGGTCCAGCGCATGCAACTGGGGGGCGTTCATGGACTTCACTGGCCCGGTGGTGCCGCCGAGTTGCAGCGTGCGCCACGTGATGACGCCCTGGATAACGGCCAGCACCATCGGCCCACCGAGGCGGGACAGCATGAGCGAGATCGCCGATATAGGCCCAATCTGGTCCAAACCGACGCTGGCGATCAGCGAAAGCGCGAGCGGCACATTGATCACGCCGATTCCGATACCGGAGATGACGAGGGGCAGCACCAGATTCGGGAAGTACGGTACGCCCCGATGGAGCGTCGACGCGTACAGCACCGCGCCCAGCACGACTAAGCCGCCGAAGATCACCACCACCCGCGGCGGCAACGACATCACCAACCGCGACGACACGCCCGCCCCGACGCCCACCGCGACGGCGAACGGGATGAACGCCACGCCCGCGCGCAGCGTGCTGTAGCCCAGGATGTCCTGCACATATACGCCGATCAGCAGGGTCAGGGTGAACATCACCCCACCGGCCAGAAACATGGCCGCGAACATGGCCAGCCGGTTGCGATCGAAGAACAAGCCGAAGGGCACGACCGGGTTCTCTGCCCTGCGCTCCACCACCACGAACGCCATGAAAGCGCCCAGGGCCACCACACCCGAACCGATCGTGACCGGCGACAGCCAGCCTTTCTCCGGTCCCATCGAGAAGCCGAGCACCGCCGCGGTAAAGACCAACGTCGCCAACCCAGCCCCAGCCGCGTCGAGCTTTGTCCGCTCTTTTTGCGTTTCCCGCAGCGCGGTGTAGGCCAGATAAAGCACCACCAGCCCGATCGGCACGTTCACCAAAAACACCAACCGCCACGACACCTCGGTGAGCAAGCCACCCACCACCAGACCCAGCACCGAGCTGAGACCGCCGATCGCGCCCAACACAGCCATCGCAGTATTGCGCAACGGCCCCTTCGCGAAAGTGGTTGCCACCAGCGCCATCCCGGTTGGTGCGATGATCGCGGCGGACACGCCCTGCAGCAGCCGCGCCAAAACGAGGACGCCCCCGTTCCAGGCGATGCCGCAAATCGCCGAGACGATGGTGAACAGCGCGACGCCGATGATGAAGGCGCGCTTGCGCCCGATGGTGTCGCCGAGACGACCGCCCAGCAGTACCAGCCCGCCAAAGGTCAGTACGTACCCGGTGATCACCCAGCTCCGTCCGACATCAGACAGGCCCAGGTCGTTCTGGATCCTGGGGAGGGCGACGACCGCGATCATCCCGTCCATCGTGGCCATCAGCTGCATGCCGCCGATCGCGATAACCGCGGCGACAAACCAGCGCGGCGGCAGCCTGGTCGGGAAGTCTTTGTTGGTCTGGCCTGCGGTGGTCGGTTTGACGGGCATCGGACTCGTTTCGCGCGTTGTGTCGTCCAGTGATGTACTGCCACTCTGCAAGAGCGGCGAGAGTCGGCTTAGCGGGCACCCTACGGAATCTGAAGAGTTGTTATCCGCGAAATTGGCCAGATAAACATGCTGGGTCACCGAGTAAGTCCGAATGGGCGTCCGGTTGCACCGGGGCAGTCAATCCCTGCAGGCACGTTAGGCAGCGGACTCGGAGCAGTTGTTCCCGTTTTCGGTGGGGCTACGTCGGTAAGTAGTGCCGGGGGATGGCCCCTCCGACCCGGGTGCAGTTATTGGGCACATGTCCAATGTGTACCAACACGGGGCGCTGGGCGCCGCGCTGGACGACGTCCCCTCTTTGTTTCACCCCAGGTTTCCCGTTATCGAACACCCTCCCAAAGTTCGAATGGCTGCATAGCCAAACTTCCAGTTCGCCCTCGTGGAATCCCTGCCTTCCAGCCGACAAGGCGAATTGACAATGTCGCAAATTGGCTGGCGCTGCTGCCGAATCCGGTGACGAGCCGCGGCTGCGCGACGGCCTGGGCAGTCTTTCTGCCAGCGCCAAGACAGCGTGATTCGTCAAGTTATCGAATAATCATCGCGCCGTTGACGCAGCCCTGTCGGGATTACGCTTTCGTGGCGCTGTCGCGTTCTTTCGCCTAGTCAGATTGAGCTTTGCACGGCCCAAGCTGCCATGTCGTCCTTTTGCGTCAGCCAGACTGTATACCTGAATTGGCAACTTGCCGTACGGAGCCGTTTTACTTGCGTCGCCTAATCCCGTGGTGCCCGGCCGACGCGCCAGGCGGGCCCGAGATTGCACGGTGAGGAACAAAGTGCCGCAGGCAGCCCAATTAGGCGTGCGTAAAGTATGGCGGCGAAGTGTGCCCACTGCGACGAGTTGACGCGCACAGCGGGCGGTTGTGGTCGGTATCCGCGCACGCGACTGCACGGCTGAGTGAAGTGAAGTGGGGGCCAGCGATTTTGCCGCCGCTCCAAACAGCGGCTGCTGCCGAGCAATGCACCGCAGCGACGCCACTGGCGCGCTGGAGATTTTCCTCAGCGCGCGTTTGCTGATTCGTCAGCGAGGGTCATGCGCGTTGCACGCAGCTCCGGCGAGCCCCGAATAGTTCAGCAGTTTGGGAAGCCTTGGGCCCGGCGGATGTCGCCCGCCGCAAGATCGAGAAACGCGAGATCCATAGTGACGGAAGCGTAACCGGCTCACTCCTACGGCGCGGCATAAGTTGGGCAGAAGCCTCAGAGTCTTGTCAGAACTTTGCCGAAACGCCGGACCCAGCTCGTTGGGCAGCAGTAGGGTTGGTTTCCCTAATCGACTCATGTCTGCGCGGGGCGGATGGCGGCGAGCCGAGGCAATGGGAAGTTCATCTTCGGGGGTAGAAGAATGCAACTTGATGGCCGAGCCTTACCGCTGACGCGCGGACAGCTAGACATCTGGCTCGCGCAGAAAACGGGTCGCTTCGGCGCGAAGTGGCAGCTGGGCGAACTTCTGCGAATCGATGGCGCGGTAGACCCGGATTTGCTTCAGCAGTCGATTGTTTACGTGCTGCGTGAGGCCGAACCACTTAGGGCTTCCTTTTTCGAAATGGACGGCCGGGTTTTCCAAAAGCTGGTCGACTACCCAGATGTTGAGGTCGCTCGCTATAACATCATTGGTGCGCGGGATCCCGCAAAGGACACCTATCGGCTTGCATCATCGATTCAACGCACGCTGATGCCGCTCGACGGTCCGCTATTCAAATTTGCATTGTTTCAGACCCGGGCCGAAGAATTCTACTTATTCGCGTGTTGCCACCATATAGTGGTCGACGGAATCGCGCTCACTTTTGTCTGTCACCGCATAGCGAACGTCTATTCTGCATTGGCTGCAGGTGAGCCGATCCCAGCTGCTCTTTTCGGACCGCTACGCGACTTGATTGATTGCGAATTAGAATACGAAGCGTCCGGCGATTATATCGATGACCAGGCTTATTGGAGGAGGAATCTTCCGCCGGAAACCGAACCGAACTACCGACCGGCACACTCAACGGTGGACGGGGATGATGAGGCTTCCGAACCGGTTCAATTGGACTCTTCTTTCGTTGCAGGTGTGCAAGCGTTATCACAAACCTTAGGGGTGCGTCGATCGTCAGTAATTACGGCGGCCTGTGCCCTCTTGGTACGCGCGTTCGATACTGAGAGCCCAGAGGTGGTCCTCGACTTTCCGGTGAGCAGGCGTGTTGATCCGAGAACACAGACGGTGCCCGGGATGGTTTCCGGGTTCCTTCCGCTGGTACTGAAAGCTTCTCCGGAATCGCAGGTCGCTAGTTTTTGTAAAGTCGTCGACTCGCGAATGCGCGAAGCGCTAAAACATCAGCGGTTCCCGGTGCACGCTATTGATGACAAGACACGTCTCGGCGGGTCTGGGCAGGCGTCGAACCGGGTAGCCGTCAACATAATTCCCGCGACGCACACCGGACATTTCGCCGGCGCTCCGACAACGGGAACCCTCACCCATGCCGGCCCGTTGCATTTTGGTCTGGTCTTTTTCCGGGATGAAGATCAGCTTTTTCTCACCACCGTCGGTGACGGTCAATTCTTTTCGAATTGCGACGTGCGAGACCTGGCCGAGCGGCTAGAGCGGCTGTTGGCGGCGATGACCGCCGATCCGAGGCGGTTGTTGTCGTCGATCGGTGTGTTGGACGCCGGTGAGCACGCCCGCTTGGATGCGTTTGGTAATCGGGCGGTGTTGGGTCGGGCGGGTACGGGGGTGTCGATTCCGGCGGTGTTCGCTGCGCAGGTGGCGCGCACCCCGGAGGCGGTGGCGGTGGTGTGCGCCGAAGATTCGATGACCTATCGCGAGCTCGATGAGGCGTCGAATCGGGTGGCACATGTGTTGGCCGGCCGCGGTGCGGTCCCGGGACAGTATGTGGCGCTGGTGTTTTCGCGGTCCACCGAAGCGGTCACGGCGATTTTGGCGGTGTTGAAGACCGGGGCGGCTTATC
>NZ_LZIF01000004.1 GCF_001667145.1 Mycobacterium sp. 852002-51971_SCH5477799-a | reverse complement strand
TTCATGGTGATGCAGGCGGCCCTGGCGGTGTTGCTGTCCAAGCTCAGCGCCAGTTCCGATGTGGCCGTGGGATTTCCGATCGCCGGGCGCCGCGACCCCGCACTGGACGAGCTGGTCGGGTCGTTCGTCAACACGCTGGTGCTGCGCGTGGACGTGTCCGGTGATCCGACGGTTGCCGAACTGTTGGCTCAGGTGCGCCAGCGCAGCCTGGCCGCCTACGAGCACCAAGACGTGCCGTTTGAAGTGCTGGTGGAGCGGCTCAACCCCGCCCGAAGCCGGTCCCATCATCCCCTGGTGCAGGTGATGTTGGCCTGGCAGAACTTCGCCGGTGACCCGGCCGCCGGCTTGATGCTAGGCGACCTGCAGGTCAGCTCCATACCGGCGGACACCCGTACCGCCCGCATGGACCTGTCGTTCTCGTTGGCCGAACGCTGGGGCGACGCCGGTGAGCCCGCGGGGATCGGCGGGGCCGTCGAGTTCCGCACCGACGTGTTCGACGCCGAAACCATTGGCGCGCTGATCGAGCGGTTGCGGCGGGTGTTGGCCGCTATGACCGCCGACCCGACGCTTCGGTTGTCATCGGTCGATCTGATGGATGCCGATGAGCGCGCCCACCTGGATCGGATCGGTAATCGGGCGGTGTTGGCTCGGCCCGATTCGACTGTGCGGGTGTCGATTCCGGCGTTGTTCGGTGCGCAGGTGGC
>NZ_LZIF01000003.1 GCF_001667145.1 Mycobacterium sp. 852002-51971_SCH5477799-a | reverse complement strand
GAACCCGCCCAGCCCGCCCGCGCGGGTCGGCGCGGGCAGCAACGCGATCACCGCCGCGGCCCCGATGCAGGCCGCGAAGTAGCCGTAGCCGGTGGCCACGCCAATCCAGGCCGCCGCGGCGGCGCCGGGGAAACCGACGACGGCCAGGGTGTGTCCGGCGAAGCTTTCCTTGCGCAGCACCATCACCCAGCCGACAATCCCGGCGACGATGGCGACGACGGTGCCGGCGCGCAGTGCGGTGACCATGAACGGGTAGGCCCAAATCTGTTGCACATCAGTGATCAGATTCCAGGTCAGCTGTGGATTCATTCACGCCCTCCTGCGGTTTGCGCGGGAGGAGCGTCGGTTTGGCCGACGACGAACAGGCGCCCGGCCCCGTCGCGGAGCACTTCAATCGGGATGCCGTAGAGCGCGCTGAGCTTATCGGCGGTGATCACCTCCTCGGGCGTTCCGCTCACGGCTGACCCGCGGGCGAGGTAAATAACGCGATCCAGGTAGGGGAGGATCGGGTTCACGTCATGGGCCACCATGACCACCGCGACGCGTTCTCGGCGGCAGATGTCGCGCACCAGGGCGCTGATCCCGGCCTGGCTCGGCACGTCGAGGCTGTCGAGCGGCTCGTCGAGCAGTAGCAGTTTCGGCTGGCGAATCAGGGCCTGCGCGATCAGCAGCCGCTGCTGTTCACCACCGGAGCAGCGCCCGATCGGGCGCCGGGCATAGTCGGTGGCGCCGACCACCTCGATGACGTGTTCGAGCCGTCGCTGCCGTTCCGCGAACCGTCGCGGGGCCAGCAGCCGGCTCAGCCACGGTACGGGCGTTCCCCAGCGGGCGCCGTCGAATCCTAGGGATACCACGTCGATCCCGCGGATGCGCACGCTGGCGTCGAAAGCGCGCCGTTGCGGCAGATACCCAATCCGGTGGCTGCGGCGGCCGGGGCGCGCGCCGAGCACCTCAACCGTGCCGTGCGACGGTGTGAGCCCGAGCAGCACCTTCAGCAACGTCGACTTCCCGCAACCGTTAGGTCCCAGCACCGCGACGAATTCCCCGGCGGCGACTTCGAGGGACATATCCGACCACACCGTCGTCCCGCCGACCACGGCTGAGGCGTCGCGCATCCGGACGGCGGTCCCGTCTGCAACTGGCGCTAGGCCAGCCTGCTGGCTGGCATGGCCGGGGACGGTGCTGGTCATCTATTTTCCTGTCGCAGCATGCAGAGCGTCGGCTAGGCCAGACAGCTGGGTTGATTGCCAGTCTTGAAATAACGCGTTCGCCGGCGACAATGTTTCCGTCACGGTAGTGACTGGAATGCCCTGTTTCTTGGCTGCGTCGACCTGGGCCTGCACATCGGGGTTGCTGTTTTGGCTGTTTAACACGTATACCTTGATCGCCTTTGTGGCGATCTGCTGGTCGATGGTCGCCTTGTCGGCCGGCGACGGATCGGTGCCCTCACTGATCGCCCTGAGGAATTCGGGTGGCGTGATCAGGTTCAGCCCCAACGAATCCGAGAGCGGGGAGAAGATTGATTCACTGGCACCGACTGACGTCCCGGCGTACTTGGCTTTGATACTGGCGATCAAGCTGTGGTAGTTGGACAGGCCCTGGTTGAGGAACTGCTGGTTCTGCTGATCGAAGTATCCCGAGTCATTCGGGTCTGCTTTCTTGTATGCGGCGGTGATTGCGTTGGCCACTTTGGTGAGCGAGTCGGGCGAATACCACTGGTGCGGGTTGCCGCCCCCGGCAACCCCGACGGTATCGCCGACATTGATCACTATGTGTTGCGGATTCGGGTCGGACGCAAGCATTTTCTCGGCCCAGACGTCGTAGCCGATGCCGTTTTCAACGACGACCTTCGCGTCGGCAACCTTACGGGCATCGGCGGCCGACGGCTCATAGCTGTGGGGGTCGGTGTCGGGATTGGTGATGATGCTGTTCGCCTGCACCCTGTCACCGCCCAGCTGTGAGGCGATACTGCCCCACGCGTTAATCGTCACGACAACCGCGAGTTTGGAGACGGTGCCCGTGCTGCTCGTGCCACCGGGTCCGGATCGCGGTGCTTTGCTGGCGCTACACGCAACCGCGCCCAGAAGTACCACAGCCACACCCATCGCTGCCCATATCGCCGCCTTACGCCGACCAGATTGGCCTTTCACCGGACATCTCCACGGCCCATTATTGAAAACGATTTCCATTATTTTGCGTGAGAGTAGCACGCGATGCGACGTTGAGGAACGGCTGATTTCTCTACAGCACATTCGTGAAGTTCCCCTGGGCACACCAAATCCGAGGGGCGCAGAGCGACATTGCTTGAGGAGGGCCATGCGCCATGCGCCGCTGTGGGGTGCCGATGCCGAGGAGTCATCGGACCTGTGGTCCAAGCGATCTCGCTTAGCAATTAGCACCAGTGCCTCCCGAACTACCCGCTACTATCCGGCCGCCGGCGGACGTGCCACAAAGCCGACGCGAAGGCCATATTGGGGCATGGCACGGCCCTCGCCGCGGGGACCCATGTGCCCCGGCAGCGGTATTGAGGATGCGCCTGCCGTGCCTGGCGCGGACGGCGCCTTCACCGATGTGCTACCGGGCGGCGTCGCCAGCGGGGTTTGCGGCGGCGCGCGGGTAGCCCAGGTTTGTGGTACTGACAGCCGACCGACGAGGTCTCCCCTGCCCGCGCTGGCCGTCACGGAGTCGACCAGCACCACTCGGCCCGGCGGAGTGTCCGGCGGGCCGACGGCTACGCCCGTTACGCCCTCCGCGGCTCCGGACGCGCCTGTGGCAGCCTCCTGATTGACGCTGAGGAAGTTGGCCGCAGTACCTGCGTATCTGGCCGGCATGTAAAAGCCCGAAGCGAAGACGGTGTTCCAGATCTGGGCGTTGGGTCCGAAGTTGTTCCACACGAAGCCAATTGGAGTGGTCGAATCGGAAAGTTGCTG
Organism: Mycobacterium sp. 852002-51971_SCH5477799-a; assembly: GCF_001667145.1. Lineage (GTDB taxonomy): Bacteria > Actinomycetota > Actinomycetes > Mycobacteriales > Mycobacteriaceae > Mycobacterium. The sequence goes on along the minus strand of NZ_LZIF01000003.1, from coordinate 4,939 downwards.
CAGGATGGATTCTCCGATGCCAGCCGGGCCGGCCAGAGTCTGTACGGTGGCGGGCATCGCCGGTATAAGCTGCGCAACCGTGCTTTGCCCGGTGCCCGCCGAGGTTGCCGCAGCACGGCTTACCGCATCCAACTGTGCCGGTAGCCCGGCGGGATCGGTAGTCTGCCGAGGCGCGCGGAACGGCGTCAGTTGCCCGGCGATCGCCGAGGCAATCGCATAGCCATGCATGGCGGCGGCGTCCTGGGCCCACATTTCGGCGTATTGCGCCTCCGTTGCCGCAATCGCCGGGGTGTTCTGGCCGAAGAAGTTAGTGGCGATCAGCGCGATTAGGTGAGCCCGGTTAGCGGCAATCACCGGGGGTGGCACTGTGGCGGCGAACGCGGCCTCGTATGCCGCAACGGCCATCTCGGCATGAGCAGCGGTCTCCTCCGCCTGCGCCGCGGCGCTGCTCAGCCATCCAACGTACGGCGCGACCGCGGCCGTCATCGAGGCCGATGCCGGGCCGTGCCATGCGTGGCCGGTCAACTCCGTAAGCACCGAGCTGTAACCGAGCGCGGTGGCTCGCAGCTCAGCGGCCAGACCATTCCAGGCACCTGCGGCAGCTAATAAAGGGCCCGCTCCGGCCCCCGAATACATGCGACCCGAGTTCACTTCGGGAGCAAGCGTGGCGAAATCGAGCAGCATGCTCACTCGTTGGCCTCCTCCCTTGTTGCTGGGCGGTCTCAGGTGGCGCGTCGGCGCTGGCGCGCAGAGGGGCAGATGGTGAAGTGCGTTCCGCGGCCCGTTAACCCGCTGAGGGTGGGCGTGTAACGACGGCGGGTTTGAAGCCGTATTGGGGGGGCGCATGGCGGCCGAATCCGCGGCTGCCGCCCATCGGCACCCCGGGCATGCCCGCTGCTGCCATTGCCGGTGGCGGAGCCACCATCGGTGTGGCGTTTATCGCCGAGGACATCTGGGGCGCGGCCGCTGTCCAGCTCGCTGGTACCGTGAGCCCCCCGACCTGCGGCGCCGCACCCAGGCCTGCCGACACTGCGTTGCCTACAGCCCCCACCCCGCCCAGCGGGGCGGTTGCGGTCGCCTGCGTTGCGCCCGCGGCAGCCGCTCCCTCTGCCGCACCGGCCGCATCTGCTGCCGCGCCACCCGCGCCTTGACCCGCTTGGCTCATGAAGTCGGCGGCGGTGCCCAGGAAGTTGCCCGGCATGTAGAAGCCGGACGAAAAGATAGTGTTCCAAATATTGGCGTTGAGCCCAAAGTTGTTCCACATGAAGCCGATCGGAGTGGTCGAATCGGCGAGTTGGTCCAGGATCGACTGTCCGGTGCCGATCGAGGCAGTCGGAGCGGCCAGGCTCTGCAAGCTGCTGGGCACCGAGGTCGTCAGCTTTGACAGCGCGCTTTGCGCGCTGCCCGCCGAGGTGGACGCGGCCTTGGTCACGGCCAGCGATTGCCCCGTCACCGCAGCGGGGTTGACGATCGGTTGGGGCGGGGCAAACGTGGTCAGCTGGCTGGCCACCGCCGACGATCCGGCATAGCCGTACATCGCGGCGGCGTCTTGGCTCCACATCTCACCGTATTGGGCTTCGGCGGCCGCGATCGCCGGCGTGTTGACCCCCAAGATGTTGGTAGCGATCAGGGACGCCAGCTGGGCGCGGTTGGCAGCAATGGCCGGGGGCGGCACCGTAGCCGCGAATGCGGCCTCGTAGGCCGCCGCAGCGGCCTCGGCATTGGTGGCCGTCTGTTCGGCTTGCATCGCGGTGATGTTCATCCACTCCACATAGGGCGCAGCCGCGGAAGCCATCGCATCGGACGCCGGACCACGCCATTCATCGTCGGTCAGCGCCGAAAGCACCGCACCGTACGACAGCGCCGTGGAGCGCAACTCAGCGGCCAAACCCTTCCAAGCCGACGCTGCCGCCACCATCGAGGCAGAACCCGACCCCGAATACATCCGAGCCGAGTTGACCTCAGGGGGAACCATCGCGAAGTCGATCGTCATCATTAGCTCCCGCTTAACTAATTGCAGTGGTGGAGAAGCCTTCGGCAGGCAGATAGGGCCGTGTCGAAAGCACACTGAAAAGCGCCGCGACGACAAGCATCTGGTCAAACACCGAGGGGTTTGCACGTAGCTCGACTGGATGACGGCGGTGGTGAGCACAGCCCGGGATGCGCAGCCCATTGTCGAGGCGAGCGCCTCCGGCTGGGCGGGGCTCACCGTCGCCAACCGTGCAGGCCTCGGGTTGGGTGGCGACCGGCACATCGGCGATGGGGCACACCGGAGTCTTCATTGCCACCCCTATTGAAAACCATTGTCATCTGGACGGGCCTACCGTACCGCCCGGGCGCTGCGTTGTCGAGAACGATTTTCATTGTCATGTAGAGGCTGCCGAGGGGCTATTCCGGTCCACGGGTCGCTCCGCAGCCAGTTCGACGCTCGCGCGCGAGAAGCAGCGCTGCTCCAGTCCGCTTGGCGGTATAGCGGTCCCACGATGATCGCCTCGGGTTTCCAGTCAGCCATTGGCAGCGTGCGCGCTTCGAGATATAGGAATGGTGTCGGTGCCGCAGGATCCGATGCTGTAGCGGTCGCGCTACATAATGGGACGGTGGCGACACAGAGGTTGGGGCGCGGACTAGGCATCGGGTCGTCGGAAGTGCTGGTATGCATTCTGCTCGCGTGTGCCCTCTCTACGACCATGTTGCGGAACGCGGTCTTTGGCAGTCAGGCATTGTCGACCGCGGGCACGGTGTTCTGTGGGGTGTTCGTGCAAGCGGTTCCGTTCCTTGCACTCGGGGTGGTAGTCAGCGGGTTGATCGCGGTGTTTGTCTCACCGGAGCGCTTGGCGCGCTGGCTGCCGCGTCGTCCCGCGGTGGCGGTATTGGCCGCCGGTGTGGGTGGGGCGGCGTTGCCGGGCTGTGAATGCGGGTCGGTCCCGGTGGCGCGGCGATTGTTCGGCGAAGGAGGGGCCACAGGGGCCGCGGCTTTGACGTTCATGTTGGCGGCGCCGGCGATTAACCCGGTGGTACTAGTGGCCACCGCGGTGGCGTTTCCCGGTGCGCCCAGGATGGTTTTTGCGCGGCTGGGGGCGTCCTTGCTGACTGCGGTGATCATGGGCTGGGCATGGTCACGTTGGGGCCGCACGGAGTGGATCACCCGCCGGCTACCCGCTCCAGAGGTTCAGACCCAGTCACGTTTGGTGGTGTTCGCTGAGGCGGCCCGTCACGACTTCCTGCAAGCCGCATCGTATTTGGTATTGGGTGCCGCCGCAGCCGCGATGCTTCACGTGCTGGTGCCGCGGTGGGTGTTCGAACATTTGGCGGCACACCTGATCCTTGGCGTGGTGGTGATGGCCGGCCTGGCGGTGGTTCTGGCATTGTGTTCGGAGGCCGACGCGTTCGTCGCCTCGAGCATGACGATGGTGCCGCTACTCCCGCGGCTGGTGTTTCTGGTCGTGGGACCGGCCGTTGATGTGAAACTGTTTGCGATGCAGGCGGGCATGTTTGGCCGCGCTTTTGCGGCCCGCTTTTCCCCCGCCACGTTGCTGGTTGCAATGGCGAGCGCGTGCGCTGTCGGACTTGTCGTTCTCGGTGGTCGGTAAGTGAGCCGCGAAACAGAGAACATAGTTCTCCTGCTAATAGGCATTAGCATCGCCGTGATCACCGTGTCGGGCGCGTTCACCCGCTACGTCAAGCCGGGACTACTGCCGTGGCTGGCCGCATCCGCGCTGCTGCTGATTGCGTTAGCGCTTGTGGCGATCATCGGCGATATCCGGCGCGGAGGACCGCGACCCAGTGATCACAGCGAGACACACTCCCACCGCACAGGCGTCGTGTGGCTGCTCGTCGTTCCTATCTTGGTCTTGATGGTCGTGGCGCCGCCGGCGCTGCGGCCCTCAGCCGCTGCCCCGTCTGTGCCCGCCGGGTCGCAGGTTGTTCTGAATCGGTTTCCATTTGCTCCGCTACCGCCGGGCAATGCCCCTGAGGTGCCGCTCCCGGAGGTACTAAGGCGCGAGGTCCAGGACTCCACCGCTTCGTTGACCAATCGGTCGATCACCGTGACCGGCTTCGTCCTTAACGAGGCCCAGGGCGTGGATCTTGGTCGCATCGTCATTTACTGTTGCGCCGCCGACGCCCAGCTGGCCCGCATCCATCTGCGCGGCCCGGCCGCCCCACACGCCGCCGGCCTGCCTGACAACACCTGGCTTCGGGTCGAGGGCCAAGTCAAACCCCTCACCGGGCAACCGAATTACCTCATGATTCCGACGCTGGAAGCCACCAAGGTCACGCGCATCGATACCCCGGCCAACCCTTACGACTACCCCCATTGATGGAGCCCACTTCAGGTAACTCATCGTGAAAGCCAGATTGGCGGCGACGGTCAGGGGTTGTCGCACCACCGCGACGTCGGCCTCCCACCGACGGGCCGAACCCTCAATATCGGTGAACAGGAACGTCACAACCCCAGAAGGTGGTCCCCCTGCGGACACCCGCACAGGATGTCACACCAAGCCCACTACCACCCAGCAAACCGCTGCTGACCTTCGAGACTGAGTCGTCTTTCGAGGCAGCCTTCATTTCTCCGCGACGCGCTAGATGCAGCGCCGAAAGCGCTTTCGATACAGCGATGGTTGGATCAGATGCCTCGTCAGCGTGAAGCACTCGCTATGACATAGCCCTCGCTGATTGCATTGCTCTCCCCCCAATGCCGGGCGGAGAGGGATGCATACCCTCATTAGCGATGTCGTGAAGGAACTTCTGCTCAGCGAGACTGTGAACGCCCGGAGGCGATCCTGGATAGGACGGCTGTGGGTCGGCCCCCGCCGGGACCGGGACGGAAACGCGGCAATGCCTCGATGACGAACAGGATTAGCGGCGGGCCAAAGACACCGATGCCAAATTTTGTGCACCTAGTCATTAAGCCTCCCCCGGCAAATCAGCCCCAAGCCCC
>NZ_LZIF01000002.1 GCF_001667145.1 Mycobacterium sp. 852002-51971_SCH5477799-a | reverse complement strand
GGCCCCTGCAACTGATCGATAAACCACAACCGCTGCTGGGCAAACGACAACGGCACCACCGCCGGACGCTCCTGGGCCACCAGCGGGGCCAGCCCACCGCTTGACCCACCGACGCGGGGTGCTAACTGGGCGATCGTGGGTGCCTCGAACACGGTGCGCACCGCAAGGTCGGTATCCAGGGTGGTGTTGATCGCCGCGATCACCCGCATCGCCGCGATGCTGTCCCCACCCAGCTCGAAGAACGAATCATCGACCCCGACCCGCTGCACACCCAAGATGTCGGCATAAATGCCGGCCAAGATCTCTTCGACCGCATCGCCCGCGGCGCGGTAGCGCCCGGCGCTGGTGTAGTCCGGGGCGGGCAGGGCGCGGGTGTCGAGTTTGCCGTTGGCCGTCAACGGCAACGCGTCAAGCGCCACCACCGCGGCGGGCACCATATGCTCGGGCAACCGCTCGGCCAGCGCGGCGCGCGCCGCGACCGGGTCAGCGGCCCCGGTGATGTAGCCGACCAGCCGGGGGGTGCCGGGCTGGTC
>NZ_LZIF01000001.1 GCF_001667145.1 Mycobacterium sp. 852002-51971_SCH5477799-a | reverse complement strand
GGGGACTTGGTGTGTTGGCGCGCTGATGGGCAGCTGGATTATCTGGGCCGCGCCGATGAGCAGGTCAAGATCCGCGGTTATCGCATCGAACTGGGCGAGATCCAGGCCGCCCTGACCGGGCTGGACGGGGTGGACCAGGCGGTGGTGATCGCCCGCGACGACCAGCCCGGCACCCCCCGGCTGGTCGGCTACATCACCGGGGCCGCTGACCCGGTCGCGGCGCGCGCCGCGCTGGCCGAGCGGTTGCCCGAGCATATGGTGCCCGCCGCGGTGGTGGCGCTTGACGCGTTGCCGTTGACGGCCAACGGCAAACTCGACACCCGCGCCCTGCCCGCCCCGGACTACACCAGCGCCGGGCGCTACCGCGCCGCGGGCGATGCGGTCGAAGAGATCTTGGCCGGCATTTATGCCGAGGTCCTGGGTGTGCAGCGGGTCGGGGTCGATGATTCGTTCTTCGAGCTGGGTGGGGACAGCATCGCGGCGATGCGGGTGATCGCGGCGATCAACACCACCCTGGATACCGACCTTGCGGTGCGCACCGTGTTCGAGGCACCCACGATCGCCCAGTTAGCACCCCGCGTCGGTGGGTCAAGCGGTGGGCTGGCCCCGCTGGTGGCCCAGGAGCGTCCGGCGGTGGTGCCGTTGTCGTTTGCCCAGCAGCGGTTGTGGTTTATCGATCAGTTGCAGGGGCCCTCGGCGGTGTACAACATGGCGGTGGCGTTGCGGCTCAGTGGGCATCTGGATGCCACGGCGCTGGGAGTCGCCCTGGCCGA